>NZ_CP040792.1:0-1200000 GCF_021952865.1 Clavibacter californiensis
TGTGGCTGTACGTCGAGCTGCTCCGCATCTTCGCGATCCTGCGCGGCAACAACTAGCACCACAGCAGGTCCCTGGCACAGCACCGCGGACCGGCAGCACGACGAAGGCCGCTCCCCTCGGGGAGCGGCCTTCGTCGTGTCAGCGCCGGAGCGCGAGCGGGAGGATCACTCCCACTCGATGGTGCCCGGCGGCTTGGACGTGACGTCGAGCACGACGCGGTTCACGCCGTCGACCTCGTTCGTGATGCGGTTCGAGATGCGCGCCAGCACGTCGTACGGCAGGCGGGTCCAGTCAGCGGTCATCGCGTCCTCGCTGGAGACGGGGCGCAGCACGATGGGGTGGCCGTAGGTGCGGCCGTCGCCCTGCACGCCGACCGAGCGCACATCCGCGAGCAGCACGACGGGGCACTGCCAGATCTCACTGTCGAGGCCCGCGGCGGTGAGCTCGGCGCGCGCGATGGCGTCCGCCTTGCGGAGCAGCTCGAGGCGCTCGGCCGTGACCTCGCCGACGATGCGGATGCCGAGGCCGGGCCCGGGGAACGGCTGGCGACCCACGATGACCTCGGGGAGGCCGAGCTCGCGGCCGATGGCGCGCACCTCGTCCTTGAACAGGGTGCGGAGCGGCTCGACGAGCTCGAACTTGAGGTCCTCGGGGAGGCCGCCGACGTTGTGGTGGCTCTTGATGTTCGCGGTGCCCGTGCCGCCGCCCGACTCCACCACGTCCGGGTAGAGCGTGCCCTGCACGAGGAACCGGATGGGCTCGCCGTCGGCCTTCGCCTCGAGCACGAGCGCCTCCGCGGCGCCCTCGAACGACCGGATGAACTCGCGGCCGATGATCTTGCGCTTGGCCTCAGGGTCCGTGACGCCCGCGAGTCCGTCGAGGAACTGGTCGGCCGCGTCGACCGTGACGAGGCGGACGCCCGTGGCGGCCACGTAGTCCTCCTCGACCTGGCGGCGCTCGTCCTGGCGGAGGAGGCCGTGGTCGACGAAGACGCAGGTGAGCTGGTCGCCGACCGCGCGGTGCACGATCGCCGCGGCGACCGCGGAGTCGACGCCGCCGGAGAGGCCGCAGATGACGCGGGCGTCGCCGACCTGGGCGCGGATCCGCTCGACCTGCTCGGCGATGACGTTGCCGCTGTTCCAGTCGCCGGGGATGCCGGCGGCGCGGTGCAGGAAGTTCTCGAGCACGGCCTGGCCGTGCGCGGAGTGCTTGACCTCGGGGTGCCACTGCACGCCGTAGAGGCGGCGCTCGTCGCTCGCGAAGGCGGCGACGGGCGTGGACGCGCTCGAGGCGAGGACCTCGAAGCCCTCGGGCGCCTTCGACACGGAGTCGCCGTGGCTCATCCACACGGTCTGGTCGTCGGGCTGGCCGTCGAGCAGGGTGCTGCCGGGCGTGAGCGTGACCGCGGTGGATCCGTACTCGCGCGCTCCCGTGTGCGCGACCTCGCCGCCGAGCGCGCGGGCCATGACCTGGAAGCCGTAGCAGATGCCGAGGACGGGGACGCCGAGCTCGAGGATCCCCTCGTCGAGGCCGGGCGAGCCCTCCTCGTAGACGCTGGACGGGCCGCCGCTGAGGACGATGCCGGACGGGTCCTTCGCGCGGATCTCCTCGGCCGTGATCGTGGACGGCACGATCTCCGAGTAGACGTTGGCCTCGCGGACGCGGCGGGCGATCAGCTGCGCGTACTGGGCGCCGAAGTCGACGACGAGGACGGGGCGCTGGTTCGTGGGGTTGTCGACGCTCAAGGGGTGGCCTCCGTGGTGGTGGTCGGGTCGATGGGTCGGGGGTCCGCGTCGTCGCGGTCGTCGCGGTCGTCGCGGTCGTCGCGGTCGTCGCGGTCGTCGCGGTCGTCGCGGTCGTCGGCGGACGTGCTCGCACGGCGGGGAGCCTCGAGCTTCGCGATGACCTCCCGCACCCGGCGGGCGATGCGCGCCTCGACGATGAAGGAGAGGAACGGCACGACGCCGCCCGCGGCGATGAGGATGAAGCGCGTGAACGACCAGCGCATCTTCTGCCAGAGCAGGAAGTCGCTGATGAGGTAGACCACGTAGATGTTGCCGTGGACGATCTGGATCAGGAGGCTGAGGTTGGTGCCCGTGAGCGTGTCCGCCGGGGACAGCGCGAGGAAGCCGGAGGGGCCGTTCAGCTCGAGCTCGTAGCCGGCGCCGGCCAGGTACTGCAGGGATCCGTCGACGAACTGGAAGCCGGGCAGGTACTTGATGCCCATCTCCACGACGAGGAGGAGGAGGAACGCGCCGGTGATGAACGCCATGACGCGGTAAAAGCCGAGCACCCTACGGATCTGCGGGACGTCGGAGCGCTTGAGTCCGTAGGCCATGCGTGGATCCTACCGGTCGGCGTCTGCGCGGCTCCCGCGCCCGGGAGCTCCGACGGGGTCGTCGCGGTCGCCCTCGGGGAGCGGATCCTCGTCGTCGTCCTCGTCCTCGTCCTCGCGGTAGCCCGGCTGCTCACGGGTCCAGGTGTCGCGGACGGTGCGGTACCAGATGACGATCGCGAAGATCGCGAACACCGCCCACTCCGCCGCGTAGAAGATGTTCAGCCAGTTGAGCTGCACGGCCTCGCTCGGCGGCGGCGAGTCGATCGTCGCGAGGCCTACGACCGGGGTCGACGCGACGATGAAGCCGTTGTAGACGTCGCCCACATCGCCCGGCCAGAGGTTGACGAGCGCGGCCGTGCTCAGCCGCGTCATGCGCTGGGGATCCTGGCCTTCACCCGCGGGCTCGGGCTGCTCGCTCGGGAGGAAGCGGCCGACGATCTCCTGGACCCCAGTCGGGGATCCGTCGCCCGCGTTCAGCTGCGCCGCGACGGCCGCCGCCTCCTGGTCGGTCGCGGCCCACCCGAGCGCGACCGGGACGCTGGCGGGCAGCGCGTCGGGTGCGGGATCCGCGGGGGCGCCGTCGTCCGTGATGGACAGGTGGCCGACGACCCAGGCGCCGGTGCGGCCGGCGTTGAGGCGGTCGGAGACGACGACGAAGTCGCCGGGGACGAGCGAGCCCGCGACGGTGACCATGTGCCCGGCGGACGTGTCGGTGACGTAGCCCTGCGGCTCGACCAGCGTGCCGAGCGGCAGCGCCGTCTCGGTGTCGCGCTCGATGACGACGCCCGACTCGACCGCGCGCGCCAGCTGCCACTGCCCCAGCGCGGCGAAGCCCGCGGCGATGACGAGCGCGAGCGCCAGCAGCGCGAGCGAGCGGGGGCGGCGGGCGACCTGGCCGATCGTGGGGCCGGGGGCGCCCGGCGCACCGGAGCCGCCCTGGCCGGAGACCGCGGGCTCGGAATCGGGACGCGCGGCGGCGTCGGAGCGGGGGTCGGATGCGTGCGTCATCAGTAGTCGGGTTCCCGTTCGCGGGTGGGTGGTGTCCAGGTGTCGTGGTCGGACTGCTGGCCGGCTTGCTCGGCGCGGCGGTCGGGGGCGGGACGCGGGCCCTCGGCGCCGCCGGCGTCTCCGTCGTCGTCCGCCCCGGGCCGCACGGGGCGCGCGCCATCGGCCTCGGGGCCGGTGCCCGGCGTCACGCCGCGCGCGACGGTGCCCGGGCGGGGCCCCGCCGCCGCGAGTCCGTCGTCGAAGGCGTCGCCGGGCGCCCGCTCGCCGCGCTCGGCGGCCTCGAACAGGGCGAGCGCGCCGGCGCGCTCCGCGTCGCGCCCGGCCTTCTCGGCCGCGCGCTTCGTGGCGGAGCGGTACCTCGTGGGCAGCACGGCCGTGCCGATGTGCACCGAGTTCGCGGCGAGGAGCGGCCCCATGATCGCCATCACCAGCACGTAGAGGCCCGCGAACGGCTGGATCCGCTCGTCGAGCCCCGCCGACAGCGACAGCGTCGCGAGGATGAGCGCGAACTCGCCGCGGTTCTGGAGGATGAACGCCGTGTTGATGCCGGCCTGCGCGCCGTGCCCGTTGAGCCAGGCGACGAACTGCCCGGCGATGATGTTGAGCACCACCGTCATGAGCACCGCGATGAGCACAGGGACGACCACGGTGGGGAACTCGCCCGGATCCAGCGCGAGGCCGAAGTTGAGGAAGAAGAACGCGCCGAACACGTCGCGCAGCGGGATGGCGATCTGCTCGATGCGGTTGCGCACCCGGGTCGCGCCGAGGACCAGCCCGATGAGGAAGGCGCCGATCGCGTCCGTGACGCCGAGCACCTCGCCGATGCCGCCGAACAGGATCGCGAGCCCGAAGAACAGGACGGTGAACAGCTCGACGTCGCGCGTGCGCATGAACCGCGACAGGAACGCGCCGCCCTTGCGCGCGACCGTGAACATGACGACGAGGAAGGCGAACGACACCGCCAGCTGGCCGACCACCGCCCACGGCTCGGTCTGCCCGCTCAGCACGACCGACACGATGGCGAGGTAGACGGCGATGAAGATGTCCTCGACCACGGTGACGCCCAGGATCATGGGCGTCTCGTCGTTGGCCAGGCGGTTCAGCTCGATGAGCAGCTTGGTGACGATGGCGCTCGAGGACGTCGCCGTCATGCCCGCGATGATGAGCGCCTCGCGGGTGCCCCAGCCGAGCGCGAACCCGAACGCGAACCCGACGCCCATGTTGATGAGCACGTACGAGCCGCCCGAGATGATGAGCTTGCCGGCGTTGCCGAAGAACTCGTCCTGGTCGAATTCCAGCCCGAGGTTGAACAGCAGGAGGATCAGGCCGAACACGGCGATCAGCTCGATGTCGCCCGAGGCGAAGTCGAGCGGGAACCAGTCGACGCTCGGGCTCGCGAGGAGCCCGACGAGCATGTAGATGGGGATCGCGGGCAGGCCGATGCGCTTGCCGAGCTGACCGAACGCGTAGGCGAGGACGAACAGCAGGCCGAGGACGATGAGGTCGAGGCCGTGGTGCACCCGCTACCCTCCGTCCGGCGCGGAGCCGGGCGCGGGGCGGTGCGGGAACTCGCCCGTCCGGTAGAACGCGAAGGCCTTGGCGACCTTCTCGGGGGAACCGGCGACGACGAGCGTGTCGCCCGGGTAGACGGTGAAGTCGTCGGATGGCGCCGGGTTGGCGGACTCCCCGCGGACGACCGCCACGACCGTGAGCCCGACGACGCCGCGCGACGCGAGGTTGCCGAGCGCCTGGCCGGCGATGTGGTCGTCGTAGTCGACCGTGAACCAGTCGATGCTGAGGCCGGGGATCTGGTCGAGCTTGTCGAGGGACTCCGTGATGCGCGTGCCGCCGAGCAGCTCGGCGAGCGTGTGCGCCTCGTCCTCGCTCAGGCGGAGCGAGACCTTCTGCGTGTCGGGACCGTCCTGCTCCTCGGAGAAGGTGATCAGGTCGCTGTGGCCGGAGCGGTGGGCGATGACGCCGACCTTGCCCCCGTCGTCGGTGATGAAGGTGTGCAGCACGCCGACACCCGGCAGCTTGACGCGACGGACCTCCGCCATGCGCGCACCTCCCTCTTCCTATGGTTCACAACGCGGGCCGCGCCCCGCATGTTCCCGGACCGCTCGACGCGGGACGGGCCCGGCCTGGAGGCCGGCGCGGACTACTTGCCGTACGGCGCGACGACGACCTCGACGCGCTGGAACTCCTTGAGGTCGGAGTAGCCGGTGGTCGCCATCGCCCGACGCAGCGCGCCGACGAGGTTGGCGCTGCCGTCGGCCGTGGTGGACGGGCCGTAGAGGATCTGCTCGAGCGGCGCGACCTGGTCGACCCGCACGCGGTGGCCGCGGGGCAGCTCGGAGTGGTGCGCCTCGGCGCCCCAGTGGAAGCCCTGGCCGGGCGCGTCGGTGGCGCGCGCGAGCGTGGATCCGAGCATGACCGCGTCGGCGCCGACGGCGATGGCCTTGACGATGTCGCCCGAGCTGCCGAGGCCGCCGTCGGCGATGACGTGCACGTAGCGGCCGCCGGACTCGTCCATGTAGTCGCGGCGGGCGCCCGCGACGTCGGAGAGCGCGGTGGCCATGGGCGCGTGGATCCCGAGGGTCGAGCGGGTTGTCGACGCCGCTCCCCCGCCGAACCCGACGAGCACGCCGGCCGCGCCCGTGCGCATGAGGTGCAGGGCCGCCGTGTAGGTGGCCGCGCCGCCGACGATGACCGGGACGTCGAGCTCGTAGATGAACTTCTTGAGGTTGAGGGGAGCCGCGCCCTTGGAGACGTGCTCCGCCGACACGGTGGTGCCGCGGATGACGAAGAGGTCGACGCCTGCCGCGACCACGGTCTCGTAGTGGTCGGCGGTGCGCTGGGGCGACAGGGCAGCGGCGACGACGACGCCGGCCGCGCGGATCTCCGCGATGCGCGCCGTGATGAGCTCCGGCTTGATCGGCTCGGCGTAGATCTGCTGCATGCGCGCGGTGGCCGACTCGGGCGGCAGCGAGCGGATCTCCTCGAGCAGGCGCTCCGGGTGCTCGTACCGGGTCCATAGGCCCTCGAGGTCGAGGACGCCGAGGCCGCCGAAGCGCCCCATCGCGATGGCCGTCGCCGGGGAGACCACGGAGTCCATGGGGGCAGCGAGGAACGGGATCTCGAACTGGTACGCGTCGATCGACCACGCGACCGACACGTCCTGCGGGTCGCGCGTGCGCCTCGACGGGACGATGGCGATGTCGTCGAACGCGTACACACGGCGGGCCCGCTTGGCGCGGCCGATCTCTACATCACTCACCCACACAGCCTAGCGGCGGGCTCCTGCGCGACCGGCCGAGGCCCGGATCCCCCCGCATCCCCGTGACGGGCGGCGCGGCACGCCGCTCGGGCTCGAGCCCCGCGTGCAGCAGGAGCGCACGGAGCCGCCCGGCGGCCAGCACGTCCCTCTCGGTCGCCTCGACGACGCGCCACTCCGCGCCCTCTTCCCCCTCCGCCGCGCAGGACCCGACGACGAGGGGATCCTCCGGGCCCGCCCCGCGGATCCGGAGCCCGACCCGCTGCCGCGGCCAGGCCAGCGCGAGCCGCCCGTGACCCGACACGAGCGAGCCGACGGCCGGCCGCGCCAGCCCCGTCTCCGCCGCGACACCGCGGGCGATCGACTCCACGGGGCCGCGCGCCGCCCCGTCCGCGGCCTCGACCAGGAGCTCGGCGCGCCTGCTCCACGGCCCCGGCCCCCGCAGCTCCCTCTCCGCGTGGAGCTCGGAGCGCGTCACGGGGACGAGGCGCGCGTGCGCGAGCGCGTCGTCGAGCGCGACCAGCCCGTGGGCGCACCAGCCCGGCCCGGGCGCCGCGGCTCCGCGCACGGCGGCCACGGCCGCGTCGTGCGAGGCGGCGAGCGCCGTCGCCGCGAGCGTGGGCAGCCGCACGCCACCCGGGCCTCGCGTGACCGGCGAGCGCCCGCAGGAGGGATCCCGCACGATGCGCGTGCCCGCCCGGCGCCCCGGCGGCAGGCCCGCCACGTCGAGCAGCGTCACGTGCAGCGGCCACGGCGCGAGGCGCGGCAGCCCGTGCACGGCGGCGGCGGATGCGCCGCCGAGCGCCACCGGTGCCGGGGAGACCCGGGCGAGCGCGCGGATCCGCAGCAGGTGCCGATCCCGCGCCGACACCGCCTCCCACGCCGCGCGCTCCACGTGCACGCCGGCCCGCAGCCGCACCAGCTCCCCGCGCGCCTCCGCTCGGGCGACGACGGCGGGATCCGCGCGCTCCTCCTCGCCCACCGGATCCGCCCCCGGCAGGGCCGTGCCCCCCGAGAGGAGCAGGACGACCCGGGGTGGCCCGAGCGTCGCGGCGTCGAGCGGACGGGCGTCGGGCGCGGGCGGGGTCGAGGGCATGCGGGCAGTGTCGCGGCCGACGAGGGCCGGGGATGCCTCCGGCCGCGACTCGCCGGACGCGGGATCGGAGCCGCGCCCTGTGAGGGAGCGCCCGGACGCACGAGGGGCCGGTGCGCACGGCACCGGCCCCTCGTCGTCACCGCGCGGGATCCGCGCGGCTCACCGCATCAGCGCCGGTAGTTGGGCGCCTCGACGACCATCTGCACGTCGTGCGGGTGCGACTCCTTGAGCCCGGCCGCCGTGATGCGCACGAAGCGCCCGCGGTCCTTGAGCTCGCCGACCGTGCGCGCGCCGACGTAGAACATGGACTGCCGGAGGCCGCCCGTGAGCTGGTACACGACGTTCGCGAGGGATCCGCGGTAGGGCACCTGGCCCTCGATGCCCTCGGGGATGAGCTTGTCGTCGTTCGGCACGTCCGACTGGAAGTAGCGGTCCTTCGAGTAGGAGGTCTTCGAGCCGCGCGTCTGCAGGGCGCCGAGCGATCCCATCCCGCGGTAGCTCTTGAACTGCTTGCCGCCCACGAACATGAGGTCGCCCGGGCTCTCGTCGCAGCCGGCGAGGAGGCTGCCGAGCATGACGGTGTCGGCGCCGGCGACGAGCGCCTTCGCGATGTCGCCCGAGTACTGCAGGCCGCCGTCCGCGATGACGGGGATGCCCGCCGCGCGCGCGGCGAGCGACGCCTCGTAGACCGCGGTGACCTGCGGCACGCCCACGCCCGCGACGACGCGCGTGGTGCAGATGGATCCGGGGCCGACACCCACCTTGATCGCGTCCGCGCCCGCATCGATGAGCGCCTGCGCGCCGGAGCGCGTGGCGACGTTGCCGCCGATCACGTCGACGTGCGAGGTGGCGGGGTCGGACTTCAGGCGACGGATGATGTCGAGCACGCCCTTGCTGTCGCCGTTGGCGGTGTCGACGACGAGCACGTCCACGCCGGCCTCGACGAGCGCGAGCGCGCGCTGCCAGGCGTCGCCGAAGAAGCCGATGGCCGCGCCGACGCGGAGGCGGCCCTCGGCGTCCTTCGTCGCGTCCGGGTACTGCTCCGACTTGTCGAAGTCCTTGACGGTGATGAGCCCGCGCAGCTTCCCCTGGTCGTCCACCAGCGGGAGCTTCTCGATCTTGTGCTCCGCGAAGATCGCGATCGCGTGGTCCGGGTCGATGCCGACCTGCCCCGTGATGAGCGGGGTGCGCGTCATGACGTCGCGCACGAGCGTGGTGGCGGCCTGCACGGGCGAGACGAAGCGCATGTCGCGGTTCGTGATGATGCCCACGAGCGTGCCGTCGGACTCGACGACCGGGAGGCCGGAGACGCGGAACTGGCCGCACAGGGCGTCCACCTCGGCGACCGTCGCGTCGGGGCGCGTGGTGACGGGGTTGGTGATCATGCCCGACTCGCTGCGCTTGACCTTGTCGACGAAGGCGGCCTGGTCCTCGATGGAGAGGTTGCGGTGGATCACGCCGAGACCGCCCTGGCGCGCCATCGCGATGGCCATGCGCGCCTCGGTGACGGTGTCCATCGCCGAGGAGAGGAGGGGTGCGGCGACGCTGATGTTGCGGGTCAGGCGGGAGGTGGTGTCCGCCTCGCTGGGGATGACGTCGGTGTGCCCCGGCAGGAGCATGACGTCGTCGTAGGTGAGGCCGATGACGCCGAACGGGTCGGACTGGTCCAAGTTCCCTCCAGGGGGATGAGAGGCGGATGAGATACCCGGGGGACCGCGTCGGCAACCGGTGTCTCAATGTTAACGGGACGGGCCGAGCGGCATTCCCGGCATATCACGCCTCCACGCCGTACGCGCCCGAAACATCCAGGACATAATCAGCACGTACTGTCAACCAACGTCGTCCTGACGGTAGTCGCGGTGCCTGTGCGGATGTACCCGTCCCACGGCTCCCCCTATGGAGGTCTAGTGATAGCCACTGGTTCGGCCGGAGCACGCGCGCAGCGCATGTGGGCCCTGATTCTCGCGGTGGCGTTCGCCTGCACCGCACTTCTCCTCACGGCCCCATCGGCTGCCCACGCGGATCCACGCGCGGCGCCCCAGGCGGTCGACCCGGCGTCCGCCGAGCAGTCGCTGCTCGTCTGGGTCCGGGCGGACGCCGACAAGACCGGCATCGCCGGGGTCACCGTGAAGGTGTCGGGCGGCGGCGTCGAGGCCACCGGTACGACCGGCACGGACGGCAAGGCCGAGGTCGGCCTCAGCGCACCGGGTTCCTTCACGGTCGAGGTCGACGAGTCCACCATCCCCCAGGGCGCCGGCGTCCCCCGCGCGGGCTCGAGCCCCCGCGAGGTCGACGTGGCCGCGGGCAACAAGAACGTCCCCGCCTTCTTCTTCATCTCGCCCGACGGAGCCGCGGCCGGAGCCGCGGGATCGACGCCGGCACCGAGCGCGAGCGCCGGCACGGGCACCTCCTCCGGCGGCGAGACCGCAGCGCCGGACACCGAGACCGGCACGGTCTCCGGCACCGCGGAGCCCGTGACCCAGAACAACTTCTGGAAGATCTTCTGGCCCAAGGTGGTGACGGGCCTCATCTTCGGCCTGCTTCTCGCCCTCGCGGCCATCGGCCTCTCCCTCATCTACGGGACCACGGGCCTCAACAACTTCGCGCACGGCGAGCTGGTGACCTTCGGGGCGCTCATGGCGTACCTCTTCAGCAACGTGCTCGGCCTCAACCCGGTGCTCGCGATCATCATCACGGTGATCCTCGGCGGGGCCTTCGGGTTCGTGCAGGACGCGGCCCTCTGGAAGCCCCTGCGGAAGCGGCGCCTCGGGCTGGTGCCGCTCATGATCGTCACCATCGGCCTGTCGCTCGCGCTGCGCTACATCTTCCAGTTCATCTTCGGCGCCGACCGCCTCACGCTCCCGAACAGCCCGGCGCCGTTCCTGGTCGTCGGCCCGGTGAGCCTCAAGTTCACCGACGTCGCCGGCGCGATCGTCTCGATCGTGCTGCTCCTGGCGGTCGCGTACGTGCTGCTCTACACGAAGATCGGCAAGGCCACCCGCGCCGTCTCCGACAACCGCTCGCTCGCCGCGGCGTCGGGCATCGACGTGGAGGGCGTGATCCGCGTGGTCTGGATCGGCGGCGCCGCGCTGGCCGCCCTGTCCGGCGTCTTCATCGCCTACTACCAGTCGCTGCGCTGGGACACGGGCGCGTCCATCCTGCTGCTCGTCTTCTCGGCCGTCGTCCTGGGCGGACTGGGAACGGCGTTCGGAGCGCTCATCGGCTCGATCGTGATCGGCGTCTTCATCAACGTCAGCACCATGGTCCTGCCCGAGAACATGAAGTACGTGGCCGCTCTCGTGGTCATGATCGTCATCCTGCTCGTCAGGCCCCAGGGCATCCTGGGTCGGAAAGATCGGATCGGTTAGCCGCGCATGAACTCCAACTTCATCTTCCTGGCGATCGGCGAGATCTTCTCGCCCACCACCGCGGCGTACGCGCTCGCGACCGTCGGCCTCGTGATCCACTTCGGGTTCACGGGCCTGCTCAACTTCGGACAGGCCGGCTTCATGGCCATCGGCGGCTACGCGTTCGCCATCACGGCGGTCATGTACGAGTGGCCGGTGTGGGCGTCGCTGCTCGCGGCGATCGTCGCCTCCACGGTGTTCGCGCTCATCCTCGGCATCCCGACGCTGCGGCTGAGGGCGGACTACCTGAGCATCGTGACCATCGCGGCCGCCGAGATCATCCGGCTGAGCGTCAAGACACCGGAGTTCTCCGACGTCACGGGCGGCTCCGAGGGCATCAACGGCGCGGCGAACGGCTTCAACGCGCTGAACCCGCTGCCCGAGGGCCGCTTCGGCTTCGGCGTGCTCACCTACTCCGCCGACCAGTGGTGGATCCGCATCGTCGGCTGGGGCCTCGTCGGCATCGCCTGCCTGCTGGTCTTCCTCCTCATGCGCAGCCCCTGGGGCCGCGTGCTGAAGGGCGTGCGCGAGGACGAGGACGCGGTCCGTGCTCTAGGCAAGAACGTGTACTCCTACAAGATGCAGGCGCTCGTGCTCGGCGGCGTGTTCGGCGGGCTCGCGGGCGTGGTCTTCATCCTCCCGAGGTCGCTGCAGCCCGACAACTACGGCACGCAGCTCACGTTCTTCCTCTACACGATCATGCTGCTGGGCGGTGCGGCCACGATCTTCGGGCCGGTCATCGGCTCGATCATCTTCTGGGTCACGCTGTCGCTCTCGGACGGCCTGCTCAGCCTCGCGGTGTCGAACGACTGGCTGCCCATCTCGAGCACCCAGCAGGGCCCGATCCGCTTCATCATCGTGGGCGTCGCGCTCATGCTGCTCGTGATCTTCCGACCACAGGGCATCTTCGGGAAGAAGAAGGAGACGCACTTTGCCTGACAAGACCCCGGTCTCGGCCATCCTCGACGGCGACGCCGCTCCGGGCTGCGCCAAGAAGGACCCCATCATCGTCGCCCACGGTGTCAGCCGGCAGTTCGGCGGCCTGAAGGCGGTCGACGTCGACCACCTCGAGATCCCCCGCGGCTCCATCACGGCCCTCATCGGCCCGAACGGCGCCGGCAAGACCACGTTCTTCAACCTGCTGACCGGCTTCGACAAGCCGAACACCGGCAGGTGGGAGTTCTCGGGCAAGGACCTCGCCGGGATGAGCGCGTTCCGCGTCGCCCGCCTCGGCATGGTGCGCACCTTCCAGCTCACGAAGGCGCTCGGCGGCATGACCGTCCTGGAGAACATGCGCCTCGGCGCCACCGGCCAGGGCGGCGAGAACTTCTTCTCCGCGCTGATCCGCCCCCTCTGGCGCAAGAAGGAGGACGAGATCACGGACCGCGCCCGCGGGCTCCTGAAGAAGTTCAAGCTCGACACCAAGGAGGAGGACTACGCGGACAGCCTCTCCGGCGGTCAGCGCAAGCTCCTCGAGATGGCGCGCGCGCTCATGACGAAGCCGGAGCTCGTGATGCTCGACGAGCCCATGGCCGGCGTCAACCCGGCGCTGACGCAGTCGCTGCTCCACCACATCCTCGACCTCAAGACCGAGGGCATGACCGTGCTGTTCGTCGAGCACGACATGCACATGGTCAACGAGATCGCCGACTGGGTGGTCGTGATGGCCGAGGGCCGCATCGTCGCCGAGGGTCCGCCCTCGACCGTGATGAGCGACCCCGCCGTCATCGACGCCTACCTCGGCGCCCACCACGACACCGACCTCGGCACCCTCACGGGCCAGCGCGAGGTGGCGAAGGACATGGACTCCGACCTCGTGAAGAGCGAGATCGAGAAGGAAGCGGCAGACAAGTGACGGTAGAGCGGGTCCTCCAGACCACCGACCTCCACGCGGGCTACCTGCCCGGGGTCAACATCCTCAACGGGTGCAACGTGCACGTCGACAAGGGCGAGCTCGTGGGCATCATCGGCCCGAACGGCGCCGGCAAGTCCACGCTGCTGAAGGCGATCTTCGGCCAGGTGAACGTGCGCGGCGGCAGCATCGAGCTGAACGGCCAGGACATCACCGGGCTCAAGGCCGACAAGCTCGTCTCCCGCGGCGTGGGGATGGTGCCGCAGAACAACAACGTCTTCCCCACGCTCACGATCGACGAGAACCTGCAGATGGGCGCGTACCAGAAGCCCAAGATGTACAAGGAGCGGCTGGCGTTCGTCACCGACCTGTTCCCGGAGCTCGGCAAGCGGCTGAAGCAGCGCGCCGGATCCCTCTCGGGCGGCGAGCGGCAGATGGTCGCCATGTCGCGCGCGCTCATGATGGACCCGACGGTGCTGCTCCTCGACGAGCCGTCGGCCGGGCTCTCCCCCGTCCGCCAGGACGAGACGTTCATCAACGTCGCGCAGATCAACCGCGCGGGCGTCTCCGTGATGATCGTGGAGCAGAACGCCCGGCGCGCGCTGCAGATCTGCGACCGCGGCTACGTGCTCGACCAGGGCAAGGACGCGTACGAGGGTCGCGGGCGCGAGCTCATGAACGACCCGAAGGTCATCGAGCTGTACCTCGGCACGCTGGCCGCCGACCAGGAGAAGGCGAAGGCGGCGCCCCAGCCCTGATCCCTCCTCGCACGACACGACGCGGCATCCCTCCGGGGGTGCCGCGTCGTCGTCTGCGGAGCGGGCGCGCGTCGCGGCGCGCTCACGGGGAGGCATCCGCTGACGGCGTACGGCGTGAAGGCGTCGCGTCGTGGCGGTCGCCGTATCGGTCGCGCCGCCGCCTCTCGGACGGTGACGCCCGGTCGCGGCATCCGCGTGGCAGGCCCCCGGATCCTGGAGCCGCAGCAGCCGTGAGGCGGGAGCGCGAGGCGGCGGCCGCGAGACGCGAACCTGCACCCGTGCACGCCGAAGGGCCCGGTCCATGCGGACCGGGCCCTCAGCCGTGCGTGGTGCGTGTGCTAGCTAGCTAGCTAGCTAGCTAGCTAGTCGAGCTTGCCGTAGACCTGCTCCTCGAAGGTCGTGGTGTTGCCCGTGCCGTACTTGTAGACGGAGACGTACGCCTCGGTCGGGTCGCCGTTCTCATCGAACGTGATCGGGCCGGAGAGGCCGTCGTAGTCGATGTCGGTGCCCGCCGCGATGAGCTTCGCGCAGTCCGCGAAGGTCGTGCACTTCTCGCCGTCCTCGGAGACGGACTGCAGGTTCTCCTTCAGCGTCGCGCCGTCGGTCGCCTTGCCCTGGAGCGCGGCGAGCGCGAGGAGCACGGTGCCGTCGTACGACTCGGCGGAGTAGCTGAACACCGTGAGGGCGGGGTCTCCCTTGGCCTTCACCATGTCCTGCAGGCGGCCCTGGAAGTCCTCCTTGGCCTCGACGCCGGGGTTCGTGAACTGCGCCCCCGCGATGTCGACGTTCGTGTCGGTCTCCTTGATCACGCCGTAGTTGCCGTCCGTGCCGTAGAACTTCGAGAAGTCGAAGCCCTTCGACGCCAGCTGGTCGGCGATGGTCTTGATCTCGTCGAACGAGATGACGACGAGCGCGTCCGGGTTCGGGGCGAGCACCGAGGTGATCGCGCTGTTGAAGTCCGTCGCGGACGGCTCGAAGACCTGCTCGGCGGCGATGGTGGCGCCGCCCGCCTCGAGCGTCTTCTTGATGTTCTCCTCGAGGCCCGTGCCGTAGGCGTCGTTCATGTAGAGGATCGAGACGTTGGTCTTGCCGTCCTGGAGGATCTTGTTGCCGAGGATGCGGCCCTGGAGCACGTCCGAGGGGGCGGTGCGCCAGTAGTAGCCGTCGTCCGCGTAGGTCGAGAAGTCGGGCGAGGTGTTCGCCGGCGAGAGCTGCACGACGCCGGCCTGGGTGACCTGGTCGATGAAGGTCTTCGAGACGCCCGAGGACGCGGCGCCGATGATGGCGCTGTTGCCGTCCGCGATGAGCGAGGTGGCGGACTGGCTGGCGATGTCGGTCGTGGTGTCGCCGGAGTCCTTGGCCGTGTTGGTCACCGTGATGCCGGCCTTGGCGTCGTTGATGTCCTTCACCGCGAGGTCGACGCCGGCGAACTCGGGCGGGCCGAGGACCGCGAGGGAGCCCGTCTGCGGCAGGATCGTGCCGATCTTGAGGTTCAGGCCGCCGTCGGCCGTGGTGCCCCCCTCGCCTCCGCCGCCGGAGCAGCCGGCGAGGACGAGGGCGCCGGCCACCGCGATGGTGACGGCGCTGAGGGCGGTGCGGGCGGATCGTGAGCGGGAGGCCGAAGCCCTGCCGAATGCGCTCATGGTGCTCCTTATGGATGTGTGTGGTGATGCTCGGGAATGTGTCGCATGAGGCACGCGAATGCGCGCCTCGCCTGGTGCGACCCTATGGCGCGGATGAGACGGACACAATGCATCGGCATTTCCGTCGTGTAACGCGACCGGATCGTTACCATTCGGGGAATGCGCGACGGGATCCGAATCAGATGCCGTCGACGACCGCCGGAACCTTCTGCGCGGGTGCCGCGACGGAAAGCGTGCGGCGGGACGCACGGATCATGTCGATCGTGAGCAGCGCGAGCGCCGCCCACACGATCGCGAATCCGGCCCACCGCTCGGGCGGCATGGCCTCCTGCATCACGAAGACGCCGAACGCGAATTGCAGCAGAGGCGCCAGGTACTGCGTGAGCCCGATCACCGAGAGCGGCAGGCGCCCGGCGGCGAATCCGAAGAGGAGGAGCGGGCCCGCGGTCACGACGCCCGTGCTGACCATCAGCAGCGTGTGCCCGAGCGACACCGTGCCGATGGTGAGGCCAGCGCCCGCGCCCGTGATCACGAGCATCGTCGTGGCGGCGGGCACCAGCCAGGCCGTCTCCAGCGCGAGGCCGGAGAGGGCGTCGGCTCCCCCGCTCACGCGCTTCTTCACCAGCCCGTAGAGCCCGAACGACCCGGCGAGCGCGAGCGACACCCACGGCAGCTGCCCGTAGCCGACGGCGATGACGGCCACCGCGACGGCGGACAGGCCCACGGCGGTCCACTGCAACGGGCGCAGGCGCTCGCGCAGGAGGATCACGCCGAGCAGCACCGTGACGATCGGGTTGATGAAGTAGCCGAGCGCGGTCTCGACGACGTGGCCGGAGAGCGTGCCGTAGACGTACACGGTCCAGTTGACCAGGATCAGGTGGCCCGCCAGGCCGAGCCCGAGGAGGATCCGCGGGCGGCGCACGATGGCGACCACGCGCGACCAGCGCCGGGCGGCCGTGATGACGATGGCGCAGACGACGAGCGAGAAGAGGATCCGCCAGCCGACGATCTCGAACGCCCCCGCCGGCACGAGCAGCAGGAAGAAGACGGGGAGGACGCCCCACAGGCCGTACGCGCCGACGGCGGCGAGGAGACCGGTGCGGGTCGAGGTCTCGGGGGCGGGGCGCGTCACCTCCCGAGGCTAGCGCCGCGGACGCACGATGACGCCCGCGGCGACGGGACCGCCGGCACGCGCGAGGGTACGCCCGGACGCACGAGAGCCCGGCCGAACGTGTCGGCCGGGCTCCCGGGTGAAGCGGTGATGCGTGGTGCGGTGTCGCTGAGGCGGAGCGTCAGCGCTCGATGACGGCGAGCACGTCGCGCGCGGAGAGGACGAGGAGGTCCTGGCCGTCGTACTTGACCTCGGTTCCGCCGTACTTGGAGTAGATGACCTTGTCGCCCACGGCGACGTCGAGCGGGACGCGGTTGCCGTTGTCGTCGATGCGGCCGGGGCCCACGGCCACGACCTCGCCCTCCTGGGGCTTCTCCTTGGCGGTGTCGGGGATGACCAGACCAGACGCGGTGGTCTGCTCGGCTTCGACCTGCTGGATGACGATGCGATCCTCGAGCGGCTTGATGGAGACCGACACGGTTGACCTCTTCCTTCGTGACTAAGGGACAAGACTGATTGGCAATCTCCCGGGGAGAGTGCCAGGTGAGATTCTACGGGCCGCGCTTGCACTCGCGCAACGCGAGTGCCAATCGGTGCAGAGGGGCCCCGGTACGGTGGGCGGATGGATCAGACCGACCTCCGCGAGGTGCTCTCGCTCGAGGGGCTCCGCCTGCTCGACTCCCTTCCCGCGCCCGCGCCGGGGGACGACATGGTGCGGATGGTGAGCGCGCTGCGCGGCGAGGGGCACTCCCCGGCGCTCGTGTCCGCCGTCCTCACGCAGTCGCGGCTGCGAGCGAAGGCCGGGGTCAAGTTCGGCGAGTTCGCCGCGCGCATGCTCTTCACGGAGGCCGGGCTCGAGCAGGCGACGCGGTTGCCCGTCGCCGCGCAGCACGCGGGGCGCTTCCAGCAGGCGGGCGTCGCGCACGTGGCCGACCTCGGCTGCGGGATCGGCGGGGACGCGATGGCGATGGCGGCCATCGGGATCCGCGTCACGGCCGTCGAGCGCGACGAGGTGACCGCGGCGGTCGCCGGCTGGAACCTCGCGCCGTTCCCCGAGGCCGAGGTCGAGCAGGGCACGGCCGAGGCGTTCGACGCCGGCCGCGTCGACGGCGTCTACCTCGACCCCGCGCGGCGCACGGACGGCCACTCGTCGACGCGCCGCATCTCGGATCCGGATGCGTACTCCCCCACGCTCTCCGCCGCGTTCGGGCTGGCCGCGGGCCGGGCCGCGGGCATCAAGCTCGGACCGGGCCTCGACCGCGACCTCATCCCCGCGGAGGCGGAGGCGCAGTGGGTCTCGGTCGATGGGCAGGCCGTGGAGATGGGCCTCTGGTTCGGGCCGACGCGGCGAGACGGGATCCGGCGGGCGGCCCTCGTGATCAGCGGCGGAGCCCAGGCGGAGCTCACGTCGGCGGCCGACAGCGAGGATGCCGAGCTCGGCGAGCTGGGCGCGCACCTGTACGAGCCGGACGGCGCCGTGATCCGCGCCCGCCTCATCGGCGACCTGGCGCGCTCGCTCGACGGGCGGATGGTCGGCGACGGCATCGCGTGGATCACGTCCGAGCGAGAGCAGGCGACGCCGTTCGCGCGCGGCTTCCGGGTGCGCGAGGTGCTGCCGCTCGACGAGCAGCGGCTGAAGCGCGAGCTGCGGGCGCGCGGGATCGGGACGCTGGAGATCAAGAAGCGCGGGGTCGACGTGGATCCGGCGCGGCTGCGCACGCGGCTGCAGCTGAAGGGCGACGGATCGGCGACGCTGATCGCGACCCGGGTCGGCGGGCGGCGGGTGGCGATCCTCGCGGACCGGCACGGGGTCGCCGCGGGCTGAGGTGGGGCCCTGGGCCCCCTCCCCGGACGCGATGACGCGGCCGCCCCCGAGGGGACGGCCGCGTCATCGTGCTGCGGGTGGCGCGTTACGGCGCGGTCGGGATCGGCGTGCCGTTGATCTCGCCGGTCTGGATCGCGGTGTTCACGAACACGACGACGACGAGGACCACGACGATGCTGACGAGCACGCCGACGATGCCGAGGATGATGCCGGTGAGCCAGAAGCCCTTGGTCCCGGGGTTGCGCTTGCGCGCGAGCACGCCCGTGATGATCGCCGCGATGCCCACGAAGAACGTGAGGAACCACAGTGGGAGCGACAGGACCACGGACACGATGCCGAGCACCATCGAGGTGATGGCGAGGCCCTTCTTGGGCGCACCGCCCTGGCCGGGCTGGTAGGGCGCCGCGTAGGGCGAGCCGGCGGCGGGAGCGGCCGGGTAGGCGGGCTGGCTCGGCGCGGGCGGGAAGCCGTCGTGGGAGCGGTCCGGGTTCTGCGGATCGGTCATTGTCGTTCCTTTCGTCCCTGGGAACATACCGTGATGCGTGCCCCGGGATTCTCCCGTTCGGGAAATAGCCGCGAAAGGTCCCCGCAATGGGGGCGTCGGGAGGGTCAGCCGACCTGGACGACGGTGACCGGCAGCGTCGAGTCGGCGCCGAACGCGAGCCCGGACGGGGCGCGGCCCGACTCGATGAGGCGCGCGCCGAGGGCCGCGATCATGGCGCCGTTGTCGGTGCAGAGCGACAGGGGCGGGATCCGCAGCTCGATGCCCGCCGCCCGGCACCGCTCCGCCGCCAGCTCCCGCACGCGCGCGTTCGCGACCACGCCGCCGCCCAGCAGCAGGCGCGGGATCCCGTGGTCGACGCACGCGGCGACGGCCTTGGTGAGCAGCACGTCGACGACGGCCTCGCGGAAGCTCGCGGCGACGTCCGCGACGGGCACGGGCTCGCCGGCGTCCTGCCGCTTCTCGACCCAGCGGGCGACCGCGGTCTTGAGACCCGAGAACGAGAAGTCGTAGCGGTGGCGCTCCATGTCCTTGGGGAGGGAGAGGCCGCGGGGGAAGCGGATCGCCTTCGGGTCGCCGTCGGCCGCGACCCGGTCGATGTGCGGGCCGCCGGGGTAGGGCAGGCCGAGCACGCGCGCGACCTTGTCGAAGGCCTCGCCCGCGGCGTCGTCGATGGTCTCGCCGAGGAGCTCGACGTCGTCCACGAGGTCGCGCACGAGGAGGAGCGAGGTGTGGCCGCCGGAGACCAGCAGCGCGATGCTCGGGGTCTCGAGCGGGATGCCCGGCCCGCCGTCGGTGCTGAGGAGATCCGCGCCCACGTGTCCGACGAGGTGGTTGACGCCGTGCAGCGGGATGTCGAGGGCCACCGCGAGCGCCTTCGCCGCGCCGACGCCGACCATGAGCGCGCCGGAGAGGCCGGGACCCGCGGTGACGGCGATCGCGTCGAGCTCGCGGAGGGTGACGCCCGCCTCGGCGAGGGCCGCATCGATGGCGGGGGTGAGCGCCTCGAGGTGGGCGCGGGCGGCGACCTCGGGCACGACGCCGCCGTAGCGCGCGTGCTCGTCCATGGAGCTGGAGATGACGTTGGCGAGGAGCGTCTGGCCGCGGACGATGCCGATGCCCGTCTCGTCGCATGAGGTCTCGATGCCGAGGACGAGGGGGCCGGCGTCGCCGCCCGCGGTCTCGTCGACGTGCGCCTCGGCGTCCGGTGCGGCGGATGCCGGGCGCTCGGCGGGCGCGTCCCGCGGCTCGGCGACCTCCGGCGGCGTCGCGGCGAGGGCGACGCGCATCACGACGGCGTCCACGTCGTCCGGCTGGTAGTAGTGCGGTCGCACTGCGATGGCGTCGAAGCCGAGCGAGGAGTACAGGGCCTGCGCGACCGGGTTGTCGGCGCGCACCTCGAGCAGGACCTCGCGGGCGCCGCGGGCGTGCGCTTCGGCGACGAGACGAGTGAGGAGGGCGCGTCCGATCCCCCGGCCCCGGCTGCCGTCGGCGACGGCGATGGTCTGGACGTCGGCGGCGTGCGCGCCGCGCGGGCAGGAGAGGCCCGCGTAGCCGAGGATCCCGCCGTCGGAGTCGTCGACGGCCACGACGTACCAGCCGTGGCGAGCCGTCAGCTCACCGCGCATCGCGTCGGCCGACCAGGCGTCGGAGACGAACGTGGTGGTCTCGAGGTGCATCAGCGCGGGCAGGTCGGCGACCTCGGCCGGACGGAACACGACGCTCACGACGTGACCCGCTTCGGGCCGGCGGAGACGGTGACGTCGGGCGAGCGGAGGTAGAGCGCCTCGTCGGCCGCGAGGGGCAGGCCGAGCTCGTCCATCCGGCGGGCGACCTGCGCGAGGGACGCCGCGCGGACGCCCGCCGCGTCGATGCGGTGGTCGGCGGTCGGCACGTCGTCGGGCTTGCTGAGGCCGGGGCCAGCCGTGCGCTCGGCGACGCCTCCGGCGACGGGCTCGCGGTAGACGGACCAGTACAGCTCGCGGCGACGCGCGTCGGTGACGACCACGAGGGATCCGGTGCCGCCCGCCGCGTAGTGGTCGTGGGCGACGGCGTCGTGGCTGACCACGGGGATCACGCGCACGTCGAGGCCGGTCGCGAACACGCGGGCCGCCGCGATGCCGACGCGGAGGCCGGTGAAGGGACCGGGGCCCATGCCCGCGACCACGGCGCGGACGTCGCAGCGCTCGATGCCGGACGCGGTGAGGCACTCGTCGAGCAGCGTGCCGATGACCTCGGCGTGCCGCATGGTGTCGGCCTCCTGGCGCTCGGCGAGCACGCGGCCGTCGGGGTCGATGACGGCGACGCCCGTGCCGGCGGAGGTGTCGATCGCGAGGAGCACTGGACGAGTCTAGGCGCGGGGCCGCGCGCGGAGCCGCCGGATGCGGACGGTGCGGGGCTCCTCGGGGGCGGCGTCGGCGTCGGCGTCCGGGTCCGCGTCGGCGCCGCCGTCCGCGGCGGCGTGGTCGGCCGCGGCAGGATCCGCGTCGCCCGCGCCCGTCGGCCGCGCGATGCGCAGATCCCACCACTCCTCCGCGACGCCGTCGAGCTTGCCCTCGCCCCACTCGACCACCACGACGGAGCGCGCGAAGTCGATGTCGAGGTCGTCGAGCTCGCGGGCGTCGGCCAGGCGGTAGGCGTCCACGTGCACGAGCGGCGGGCCGTCGACGAGGCTCGGATGCGTGCGCGCGAGCACGAAGGTGGGGCTCGCGACGGGACCGCGGACGCCGAGGCCCGCGCCGAGCCCGCGCGTGAACGTGGTCTTGCCCGCGCCGAGCGGCCCGGAGAGGACGACGAGGTCGCCCGCGCCCAGCTCGCCCGCGAGGGCGCGGCCGAGCTCCTCCATGTCGTCCGTGGTCGCGACGGGGACGAGCTCGTCGGAGAGGACCTCGGCGGCGGCGTCCTCGGCGTCCGCACCCTCGGCGCCCGCGTGCTCGTGCAGGTGCACCCGGTCGACGCGCGGTCCGACGCGGGTCACGATCTCGTCGCCGATGGTCTCGGCCCAGCCGGCCCACTCCTCGGCGGTGGGCTCGCCGCGGTCGCCGGGGCCGAGGACCACGGCGGTGTCGCCGACCTCGACGGGCATGTCGCCGACGTCGAGCACGAGCTGGTCCATGGCGATGCGGCCGGCGATCGGGAAGCGGCGGCCGTTCAGCAGCACGGAGGCGCGCGGGGCGGCGATGCGCGGGATGCCGTCGGCGTAGCCGAGCGGCACGAGCACGAGCGTCGACGGCCCGGCGGTGCGGTGATCCAGCCCGTAGGAGACGCCGTGCCCGGCCTCGACGCGCTTGACGGAGACGACGTCGGCCTCGAGCGTCATGGCCGGGATCAGGCCGAGGTCGCGGCCGGAGCGGTCGTCGAACGGCGAGATGCCGTAGACCGCGATGCCGAAGCGCACCATGTCGAAGCGGGCGGCGGGCAGGCGGATCCCCGCGGAGCTCGCCGCCAGGTGCTTCTCGACCGGGCGCGCGCCCAGCTCCTCGGCCACGCGCACGGCCTCGTGGAACCGGGCGAGCGCGGCGTCGTCATCCTCGGGCGAGGCATCGGCCAGGTGCGACCACAGCGCGTGCAGCGTCAGCTCGCCCGCTGCGTCGGCGGCGACGGCCGCGCGCACGAGATCCGGCCAGAGCTCCGGGGTGGCGCCGTTGCGGCTGAGTCCGGTGTCGGCCTTGAGGTGCACGCGGGCGCGGATCCCCGTGGCGCGCCCGGCGGCCGCGATGCGCTCCAGCTCCCACATCGCCGAGACGCCGAGGTCGAGCCCCTCCTCCACGGCGATCCGGAAATCGGTGTCGACGCCGTGCAGCCAGGCGAGGAGGCGGGCGGTGATGCCGGCCCGACGGAGCTCGACCGCCGACGCGACGTCGAGCACGGCGAGGCTCTCGGCGCCGGCCTCGAGGGCGGCGCGCGCGACCTGGAGCGCGCCGTGCCCGTAGGCGTCGGCCTTCACGGCGACCATCGTGCGCGCGGGGGCGGCGAGCGCCGCGAGCGTGCGGACGTTGTGGCGGATCGCGTCGAGGTCGACGACGGCGCGGCGGCCGGGCGAGACGGATCCCGCGGGCACGGGCACGGGCACGGGCACGGGCACGATGTCGGGCACGATGTCGCTCACGCGTCGGACCTCCGGGCCACTCGGCCGGCGACGCGCGCCACGATCTCGTAGCCGATGGTGCCGGTCGCCTCTGCCCACTCCTCCACCGAGGGCGCGCCCGTCGCGGGATCCCCGAACAGCACGGCGTCGTCGCCCACCGCCACCGGGATCCCGTCGACGACGCCGTCGCCCACGTCCACGACGAACTGGTCCATGGCGATCCGGCCGCTCACGCGGAAGCGCGCCCCGTGGATCGCGACGGGCGCGCGGTTGCTCGCGAGCCGCGGCACCCCGTCGGCGAACCCGAGCGAGACGAGCGCGAGGGTCGTGGCGCTCGTGGTGCGGTAGGTGTAGCCGTAGGAGACGCCCGTGTCGGCGGGCACGCGCTTGACCGCGACGACGCTGCCGACGAGGGTCATGGCGGGCACGAGGCCCAGGTCGGCGGACGTGACGCCGTCGAGCGGCGAGATGCCGTAGATCCCGATGCCGAGGCGCACCATGTCGAGGCGGGCCTCGGGCACGCGCAGGGCGCCCGCGGTCGCGGCGAGGTGGCGGATCCCGGGCTCGAGCCCCGCGGCCCGCACCACGTCGACCGCCCGGTGGAACGCGCGGACCTGCGCCCGGTCCTCCTCCTGCCCCGCGTTGGCGAGGTGGCTGAAGACTCCGCCGAGGTGTATCCGGCCCTCCGCGACGAGCGCGGCGACCTCGGCGACGACACCCGGCCACTCCGCCGGCGTCACGCCGTTGCGGCCGAGGCCGGTGTCGACCTTGAGGTGCACCTCGGCCGTGCGGCCGACGCGACGCGCCGCGTCCGCGACCTCGCGCACCTGTCGCAGGCTGTTGAGCCCGAGGTCGATGCCCGCCTCGATGCCGGTGGCGAAGTCGGCACCGGGCGCGTGCATCCAGGTGAGGATCGGCGCGTCGATCCCGGCCGCCCGCAGCGCGAGCGCCTCGCGGATGTCGACCACACCGAGCCGGTCCGCCCCGCCCGCGAGCGCCGCGCGCGCCGAGGCGACCGCGCCGTGCCCGTAGCCGTCGGCCTTGACGACGGCCATCACGAGCGGCGCGCCCGTGGTCGCCCGCAGCGCGCGCACGTTGGCTGAGATCGCGCCCGTGTCGATGCGCGCCTCCCGCCGGAGGGCGGCCGGCGCCTGGAGGGTCGCCTCGTCGGTCACAGGTCGTCCCCCTCGGTCACCACGAACGCGGTGGCGAGGCCGGCGTCGTGGCTCATGCTCAGGTGGATCCGCGTCACGCCCCGCGCGGCCGCCACCTCGGCGACGACGCCGCCCACGCGGAACGACGGGTCGCCGTGGTCGTCCCGGACGACCTCCATGTCCTGCCAGCTGATCCCGCCGGGACCGCCGAGCGCCTTGATGAGCGCCTCCTTCGCCGCGAACCGGGCGGCGAGCGAGCGCGCGGGCAGGGATCGCTCACCGGGCGCGAACAGGCGCGGCACGAGGCCCGGAGCGCGCTCGGCGCTCCGGGCGAACCGCGCGACGTCGACCACGTCGACGCCGATGCCCCTGATCACGCGCGGCCGGTCACTCGACCGTGACGGACTTCGCGAGGTTGCGCGGCTGGTCGACGTCGAGGCCCTTGGCCGCGGCGAGCTCCATCGCGAAGATCTGCAGCGGCGTGACGGCCAGCAGCGGCTCGAACAGCGGCGCGGCGAGCGGGATCGGGATGACCTCGTCGGCGTGCGGCAGGACGAACGCGTCGCCCTGCTCGGCGATGGCGATCACGCGGGCGCCGCGCGCGCGGATCTCCTCGATGTTGGAGATGACCTTCTTGTGCAGCGCGAGCTGGTGCACGGGGCTCGGCACGATGACGAACACGGGCTGCCCCGGCTCGATGAGCGCGATGGGCCCGTGCTTGAGCTCGCCCGCGGCGAAGCCCTCGGCGTGGATGTAGGCGAGCTCCTTGAGCTTCAGCGCGCCCTCGAGCGCGACCGGGAAGCCCACGTTGCGGCCGAGGAAGAGCACGGCGCGCGTGTCGGCCATCCACTTCGCGAGCTGGCTGATCTTCTCGCCCTGCTCCACGACGGTGGCGAGCTTCTCCGGCACGGCCAGCAGCTCCTCCGTGTTGGCGACGATCTCGTCGGCCGACAGCGTGCCGCGGATGCGCGCGAGGTGCAGGCCGAAGAGGTACAGGGCGGCGACCTGCGCGACGAACGCCTTCGTGGACGCGACCGCGACCTCGGGGCCCGCGTGCGTGTAGACGACCGCCTCGGACTCGCGCGGGATGGTGGCGCCCTGCGTGTTGCAGATGGAGAGCACGCGCGCCCCGGCCTCGCGGGCGTAGCGCACGGCCAGGAGCGTGTCCATGGTCTCGCCGGACTGGCTGATGGAGATCACGAGAGTCGTCGCGTCGAGCACGGGGTCGCGGTAGCGGAACTCGTGCGCGAGCTCGACCTCCACGGGGACGCGGGCCCACTTCTCGATGGCGTACTTGCCGAGGATCCCCGAGTAGGCGGCGGTGCCGCACGCGACGATGACGATGCGCGAGACCTCGGCGAGGTCGACCTCGCCGATCGCGTCGAGGTCGGGCAGCACGACGACGCCGTCGACGATGCGGCCGCGGAGCGTGTTGGCCACCGCGTCCGGGCCCTCGCTGATCTCCTTCGCCATGAAGCTCGACCAGCCGCCCTTCTCGGATGCGGAGGCGTCCCAGGCGATCTCGAACTCGTGCGTCTCGACGGGCGCGCCGTGGAAGTCTGTGACGGTGACGGAGTCGGGGCGGATGGCGACCATCTGGTCCTGGCCGATGGCGACCGCGCGGCGCGTGAACTCCACGAACGCGGCGACGTCGGATCCGAGGAAGTTCTCGCCGTCGCCCAGCCCGATGACGAGCGGCGAGTTGCGGCGGGCGCCGACCACGAGCCCCGGCTGGTCGCGGTGCACGGCGAGCAGCGTGAACGCGCCCTCGAGGCGGCTCACGGTGTTCCGGAAGGCCTGCTCGAGGTCGTGCGTGACCCCGTACTCGCGGCCGAGCAGCTGCGCGGCGACCTCGGTGTCGGTATCGCTCTCGAAGGTGTAGCCGTCCGCGAGGAGGTCGTCCTTGAGCTCCGCGAAGTTCTCGATGATCCCGTTGTGGATGAGGGCGAGCTTGCCGTCGTCGCCCAGGTGCGGGTGCGCGTTGCGGTCGGTGGGACCGCCGTGCGTGGCCCAGCGCGTGTGGCCGATGCCGGTGGATCCGTTCGGCAGCGGCGACGCCTCGAGGTCCTCCAGCAGGCGGTCGAGCTTGCCGGCGCGCTTGCGGACGCCGAGCGTCCCGTCCGCGTCGAGGACGGCCACGCCCGCGGAGTCGTATCCGCGGTACTCCAGCCTCCGCAGCCCTCCGAGGAGGACCTCGAGGCTCCTGGCCTCACCGACGTAACCCACGATTCCGCACATGGGGCAGGAGTTTACCGTCGCGGATCGAGGAACCACTGCGCGGCCCGTGGCCCGGGCGCGCCCCCGCCGAGCCGGTGGGCGGCGGCGGCCCGGTCGTAGGATGAGGGGCCATGCCAGACACCGCGACGGGACACCCGACGAGCCACGGCAACGTCTCCCCGTTCGTGGAGATCGCCCGTGCCGACTGGGCGGCCCTCGCGCCCGCCACGCACCTCCCGCTGCGGGAGACCGAGCTGGTGCAGCTGCGCGGCATCGGCGACCGGCTCGACATGCACGAGGTCGAGGACGTCTACCTCCCGCTCAGCCGCCTACTCAACCTCTACGTCACGGGCACGAAGAAGCTGCACCGGGACACGAGCGCGTTCCTCGGCGAGCGCGCCAAGAGCACGCCGTTCGTCATCGGCGTCGCGGGATCCGTGGCCGTCGGCAAGTCGACCGTCGCCCGCCTGCTCCGCGAGATGCTGGCGCGCTGGGACGACACCCCCCGCGTCGAGCTCGTGACCACCGACGGCTTCCTGCATCCCAACGCCGAGCTCGAGCGCCGCGGCCTCATGGAGCGGAAGGGCTTCCCCGAGTCCTACGACCGGCGGGCCCTGCTGCGGTTCGTCACGCAGGTCAAGAGCGGCGTGCCCGAGGTGCGCGCGCCGTTCTACTCGCACCTCGCCTACGACATCGTCCCGGGCGCCGAGGTGGTCGTCCGGCAACCGGACGTGCTGATCATCGAGGGCCTCAACGTGCTCCAGCCGGCGGCCTCCGGCGCGAAGCTCGCCGTCAGCGACCTCTTCGACTTCTCGATCTACGTGGACGCCCGCACCCACGACATCGCGCAGTGGTACGAGGAGCGGTTCCTGAGCCTCCAGCGCGGGGCCTTCAGCAACCCGCGCTCCTACTTCCACCGGTACGCGGAGCTCAGCCCGGCAGAGGCCGTGGCGCGCGCGCGCGGGATCTGGTCGGCCATCAACGAGCCGAACCTCGAGCAGAACATCCGCCCCACCCGCTCGCGCGCGACGCTCGTGCTGCGGAAGGACGCCGACCACTCGGTCGCGAACGTCCTGCTCCGCAAGCTCTGACGCCGGCCGCGACGAGGGGCGGGCGGGCTAGATGGCGAGGCGCTCCGTGACGAGGGCGGCGAGCTCCTGCGCGTGCCGCTCGGCGGTGGTCTGGTCGGCGGCCTCCACCATCACGCGGATCATCGGCTCGGTGCCCGACGCGCGCATGAGGATCCGGCCGGTGTCGCCGAGCTCGGCCTCCGCGCGCGCGACGGCCGCGTTCAGCTCGGCGTCGTCGCCCACGCGATCGCGGTCGACGCCGCGCACGTTGATCATCACCTGCGGGTAGGCGGTCATCACCGAGGCGAGCTCGTGCAGGCTCCTGCCGGTGGCCGCCATCTCGCCCAGCAGCTGGATCCCCGTGAGGATCCCGTCGCCGGTCGTCGCGTGCTCCGCGATGACGAGGTGGCCCGACTGCTCGCCGCCGAGGGAGTAGCCGCCCTCGTTCATGGCCTCGAGCACGTAGCGGTCGCCGACGCGGGTCTGCATCACCGTGATGTCGTTCTCGGCCATGGCGATGCGGAGGCCGAGGTTGCTCATGACGGTCGCGACGAGCGTGCGCTCCGCCAGCAGACCGCGACGGGCCATGGAGAGCGCGAGGACGGCCATGATCTGGTCGCCGTCGATGATCGCGCCCGTGTGGTCGACCGCGAGGCAGCGGTCGGCGTCGCCGTCGTGCGCGATGCCGACGTCGGCGCCGTGCGCGAGTACGGCCTCGGCGAGCAGGTCGAGGTGCGTGGACCCGACCCGGTCGTTGATGTTCATGCCGTCCGGGTCGTTGCCCATGACGGTGACGCGCGCGCCCGCGTCCGTGAAGACCTCGGGGCTGATGCCGGCGGCGGCGCCGTGCGCGCAGTCGAGGACGACGTGGATCCCGTCGAGCCGATGCTGCAGCGTGCCGAGCAGGTGGAGGACGTAGCGGTCCTCGGCGTCCGCGAAGCGGCGGATGCGGCCGACGTCGGCTCCCGTGGGGAGGAGGACGGGCTGGCTCAGCTGCGCCTCGATGCGGTCCTCGAGCTCGTCGGCGAGCTTCCGTCCGCCTGCGGCGAAGAACTTGATCCCGTTGTCGGGAGCGGGGTTGTGCGACGCGGAGATCATCACGCCGAAGTCGGCGTCGAAGTCCGCGATGAGGTACGCCGTGGCCGGCGTCGGGATGACCCCGGCGTCGAACACGTCGACGCCGGAGCTCGCGAGGCCGGCGGCCACGGCCGCCGCGATGAAGTCGCCGGACACCCGGGGATCCCGGGCGACGACCGCGATGGGTCGTCGCCCGGCATCCCGGGCGTCCTGGCCGAGCACGTGCGCGGCGGCCTGGGCCAGGCGCAGGGCGAGGTCCGCGGTGATGGTCTCGCCGTTGGCGAGTCCGCGGACGCCGTCCGTGCCGAAGAGCCGGGGCATGGGTGCCGGAGTACCGAGCGCCTTAGCGCTTCGAGAACTGGGGCGCCTTGCGGGCCTTCTTGAGTCCGGCCTTCTTGCGCTCCTTGACGCGCGCGTCGCGGCTGAGGAAGCCGTTCTTCTTCAGCACGGCGCGGTTGTTCTCCTCGTCGATCTCGTTGAGGGCGCGGGCGATGCCGAGGCGCAGGGCGCCGGCCTGGCCGGAGGGGCCGCCGCCGGAGATGCGCGCGACGACGTCGTAGCTGCCGAGGAGGTCGAGCACCTTGAACGGGTCGTTGACGAGCTGCTGGTGCAGCTTGTTGGGGAAGTAGTCCGCGAACTCACGGCCGTTGACCGTGATCGAGCCGGAGCCGGGGACGAGGCGCACGCGGGCGATGGCCTGCTTGCGTCGTCCGACGGCGCCGCCGGACACGTTGAGGACCGCGCGGGGGGCCTTGGGGGCCTCCTCGTTCGGGGTCTCGGTCGAGAAGCTCTCGGGAGCCACGTCGAGGGAGTCTGAGATCTGAGCCACTGGGTTCGATTCCTTCTGAGGTCTTTGGTCGTCGCTGTCGGCAGCCGGAGCTACTGAGCGACCTGGCCGAGGGTGTACGGGGTGGGCTGCTGAGCAGCGTGGGGGTGCTCGGGGCCTGCGTAGACCTTGAGCTTCTTCAGCTGCGCCGCACCCAGCGAGTTCTTCGGCAGCATGCCGCGGATGGCCTTCTCGACCGCGCGCGTGGGGTGCTTCTCGAGCATCTCGACGTAGGTGGTGGCCGTGAGGCCGCCCGGGTAGCCGGAGTGGCGGTAGGCCAGCTTCTTCTCGAGCTTCTGGCCCGTGAGCGCCACCTTCTCGGCGTTGACGATGATCACGAAGTCGCCCATGTCCATGTGGGGGGCGAACGTGGCCTTGTGCTTGCCGCGCAGGAGCGCGGCGGCGTGGCTGGCGAGACGGCCGAGGACGATGTCCGTGGCGTCGATGACGACCCAGTCGTGCTGGACCTCACTGGCCTTGGGGGAATAGGTGCGCGTCATTGATCTGACTGCCTTCTTTTCGAGGTGAGATGGTCGTGGATCCCGCTCCGTGGGCGTTCTGACGAGAACGCATCCGGTGGAGGGCTCAACCTTGTACGTCGCCGCGCGCATGCGTGCAGACAACCGGTTCAGAGTACGCGATCCGGGACGATCAGGCAATCCCGGGCGTGTCGGCCAGCCGGGCGAGGTCGCGCGCGGCCGTCGCGGCACCCTCGGCGATCGTGTCCACCTCGTGCGCGCCGCGCCTGGCGCGCGTGATCTCGTTCCGCGCTCGGAGCTCCGCGTCCGGCGGGTAGCCCACCCGCTCGAGCACCAGGCCGCGCGCGGGCATCACGGTGAACTCGCTCGTGCGCTCGCGCAGCTCCAGCAGCTCGCGGAGCCGCGCGACCCCGACGCGACCGGACGCCGCCGCGACGCACGCGCCCACGAGCGCGCGCACCATGCTGTGGCAGAACGCGTCGGCGCGGACCGCCGCCTCGAGCGCGCCGTCGGCCGCGCGGGTCCAGCTCAGCTCCTGCAGCGTGCGGATGGTTGAGGCCCCCTCGCGCGGCTTGCAGTACGCGGCGAAGTCGTGGAGGCCGAGGAGCGCGTCGGCCGCCTGCTGCAGCACGGCCGCGTCGAGCGCGACCGGCAGCTCGACGGTGCGATGCCGCTGGAGGGGGTCGCGGGGGCCGCCGACGTCGGAGATCCGGTAGCGGTACGCCCGCCAGGTCGCGGAGAAGCGCGCGTCGAACCCGTCGGGGGCGGGGGCGCAGGCGAGCACCACGACGTCGGACCTGCCGCCGAGCACGCCGTTCATCCGGCGCGCGAGGGCCGCCGCCGCGCGCTCGGCCGAGGGGATGTGCGGCCCCTCCCCCGCGTCCGCCGCGGCCGCGCGACCCCGCGGCGGGCGGTCGAGGGACGCGATCTGCGCCTCCGTGAGGTCGAGGTGCGCGACCTGACCGGTCGCGTGGACGCCCGCGTCGGTGCGCCCGGCGACGACGAGCGTCGGCGCGGGCGGCGTCCGGGCGAGCAGCTGCGCGAGCGCGTCCTCGAGGGCGCCCTGCACGGTGCGCAGCCCGGGCTGCTTCGCCCAGCCGGCGAACCCCGTGCCGTCGTACGCGATGTCGAGGCGGAGGCGCGTGCCGGCCTCCCCCGCCTCGGCATCCGCGCTCATCGGGCGGCGGATCCCCGCGGCGGCGTCATGCCGACCTCGCGCTCGTACACGGCCGAGCGGCTCGCCTGCGTGAAGCCGAGGTGCTCGTAGAGGTCGAGCGCGCCGGTGGGGCTGTCGGAGTCGACATCGAGCACGGCGCGCTGGACCCCCTCCGCGCGGGACCCCGCGAGGGCGGTGGACAGGAGCGCCTGCGCGAGGCGGCGGCCGCGGAACTCGCGCCGCACTCCGACGAGGGCGATGTAGGTGGACGTGTAGCCCGCGGCCTCCCAGTTGTCCGGGTAGACCTCGGCCATCGCGAACCCGGCGACCACGGCGTCCTCGCCGTCGCCCGTCACCGCGATGGCCGAGAGGTCGTGGCGCGCGGTGGGCAGCGACAGGTACGCGTCCCAGCGCTCGACGCTGACGGGCTCGGATCCCCAGTGGTCGCGGAACACCTCGTTCTTCGCGAGGCGCGTGCGCTCCCACCACTCGCGCGTGACGGGGATGAGTCGGAGGCCCTCGGGCGCAGGCACGTCGGGCAGCTCGGTCGCCAGGTCGCGGTGCATCTCGATGAAGTAGCGGCTCGGGGTGAACCCGCGCGACTCGAGGAGGGCGACATGGCCAGCGGAGTCGACCTGCACGTCCACCCCCATGAGCGTCGGCACGGGTTCCGTGATGTGCGGGGCGGGCTGCGCGACGGCCAGGGTCCGCGTCGCACGCGCGATCTGCCAGTCGAGCAGGCGCCCGCCGATGCCGCGTCGCCGCAGGTCGGGGCGGACCGAGCCGGACACGTTCGCGCGGACGGCGGTCTCGTCGTCCGGCTTGACGACGGCGACGCCCTCGGCGGCCAGGCGTCCGTCGGCGTCGACGGCCACGATCGTGTCCCGCGCGAGGTCGACGTAGGAGAAGCCCTGCGCCATCACGATCTCGTCGCGGGTCGCGCGGTGCTCCGGGTGGTCGGCGTCGGCCACGAGTCCCGAGAGCTCGACGAGCGCGTCGACGTCGCCAGCGGAGACGGGGCGCCACGTGATCCCCTCCGGCCCCTCGGGGAACGGGATCGACGCGGTGGAGGAGGGATCGTCCGGCATGGTCGTGCTGCTGTCGGTCATCCGTCCAGGGTACCGGGACCGCGTCGGCCGTCGCCGGGCCGCCCGGACGCACGAGAGCCCCCGACGCGCAGGGCGTCGGGGGCTCTCGGGTGGTGCGGTGCTACTTGTCGGACTTCTCCGCGGCGTCGGCCTCGACCTCGGCGGCGGCCTCGTCGGTCGTCTCCGCGGGGGTCTCATCGGTGTGCTCGACGGCGTCGGTCTCCTCGACCGGCACGTCGGACTCCTCCGCGGGCGCCTCGGCGACCGGGGCCGCGGCGGCCGGGGCCGTCGCGGTGGAGGTGCGCGAGGAGCGCACCTTCGGGGTCACGGGCTCGAGCACGAGCTCGATCTGCACCATGGGGGCGTTGTCGCCCTTGCGGAAGCCCAGCTTCGTGATGCGGGTGTAGCCGCCGTCGCGCTCGGCGACGAGGGGCGCGATCTCCGTGAAGAGCTCGTGGACGACGCTCTTCGAGGGGATGATCCCCATGACGCGGCGGCGGGCGTGCAGGTCGCCGCGCTTGGCGAACGTCACGAGGCGCTCGGCGACGGGACGCAGGCGCTTGGCCTTCGTCTCGGTCGTCTTGATGGACTTGTGCTCGAAGAGGCTCTGGGCCAGGTTCGCGAGCATGAGGCGCTCGTGCGCCGGGCCGCCTCCGAGGCGGGGACCCTTGGTGGGCTTGGGCATGGTCTTGTCTCCGTAAGTGTCGAAAGAAGGCGTACGGCCGAGGCCGGACGGATCAGTTGGTGGTGGTCTCGTCCTCGTCGTAGCTGTAGTAGTGCGCGCCGTCGAAGCCGGGGACGGCGTCCTTCAGCGACAGACCGAGCTCGACCAGCTTGTCCTTGACCTCATCCACCGACTTCTGTCCGAAGTTGCGGATGTTCATGAGCTGCGTCTCCGAGAGGGCGACGAGCTCGCTGACGTTGTTGATGCCCTCGCGCTTGAGGCAGTTGTACGACCGCACCGAGAGGTCGAGGTCCTCGATGGGCATCGACAGCTCGGAGCTGAGGACGGCGTCGACCGGCGCGGGGCCGATCTCGATGCCCTCTGCGGCCGAGTTGAGCTCGCGTGCCAGGCCGAACAGCTCGGTGAGCGTGCGGCCGGCGGACGCGATCGCGTCGCGCGGCGTGATGGCCGACTTGGTCTCGACGTCGACCACGAGGCGGTCGAAGTCGGTGCGCTCGCCGGCACGGGTGGCCTCGACGCGGTAGGTGACCTTGAGCACGGGCGAGTAGATCGAGTCGACCGGGATCTGGCCCGCCTCGCTGAACTCGCTGCGGTTCTGGGTCGCCGAGACGTAGCCGCGGCCGCGCTCGATCGTCAGCTCCAGCTCGAACTTCGCCTTCTCGTTGAGCGTGGCGATGACGAGCTCGGGGTTGTGGATCTCGACGCCGGCCGGAGCCGAGATGTCGGCGGCCGTGACCTGGCCCGCACCCTGCTTGCGCAGGTACGCGGTGATCGGCTCGTCGTGCTCGCTGGAGACGACGAGGCCCTTGATGTTGAGGATGATCTCGGTCACGTCCTCCTTCACGCCGGGGACGGTGCTGAACTCGTGCAGCACGCCGTCGATCCGGATGCTGGTGACGGCCGCGCCGGGGATGGACGAGAGGAGCGTGCGGCGGAGCGAGTTGCCGAGCGTGTAGCCGAAGCCGGGTTCGAGCGGCTCGATGACGAACCGCGAGCGGAACTCCGAGATGGACTCCTCGGTGAGGGTGGGGCGCTGCGCAATGAGCACTGTGTTGTTTCCTTTCGGCGAGGCGTCCGCTATATGACGCCTGCGATGCCCCCCGGGTGGCGGCCCGGGCGGGTAGTGAATTGGTCGATCGGACACACGGCGGATCGGCCGACGCCGTCCCCTCCTGGTGGAGCGGGACGGCAGCGGCCGATCAGCGCGAGCTAGACGCGGCGGCGCTTGGGCGGGCGGCAGCCGTTGTGCGCCTGCGGGGTGACGTCGTTGATCGAGCCCACCTCGAGGCCTGCGGCCTGGAGCGAGCGGATCGCGGTCTCGCGGCCGGAGCCGGGTCCCTTGACGAACACGTCGACCTTCTTCATGCCGTGCTCCTGCGCCTGGCGGGCGGCCGACTCGGCGGCGAGCTGCGCGGCGAACGGCGTCGACTTGCGCGAGCCGTTGTAGCCGACGACGCCCGAGGACGCCCAGCTGATGACGGCACCGGTCGGGTCCGTGATCGAGACGATGGTGTTGTTGAAGGTGCTCTTGATGTGGGCCTGGCCCACGGCGATGTTCTTCTTGTCCTTGCGGCGCGGCTTGCGAACAGCCGACTTGGGTGCTGCCATGGAATTCTCCTGTGTCTACGGGTGGCGAGGCGCGGGCCGAAGGCCTAGCGCGCCTTCTTCTTGCCGGCTACGGTGCGCTTCGGGCCCTTGCGGGTGCGAGCGTTGGTCTTCGTGCGCTGCCCGTGGACAGGGAGGCCGCGGCGGTGGCGGATGCCCTCGTAGCTGCCGATCTCGACCTTGCGTCGGATGTCGGCGGCCACCTCGCGGCGGAGGTCGCCCTCCACCTTGAAGTTCCCGTCGATGTAGTCGCGGAGGGCGATGAGCTGGTCGTCGCTCAGGTCCTTGACGCGGATGTTCTTGTCGATGCCGGTGTCCTCGAGGGTCTTGACGCTCGAGGTGCGGCCGACGCCGTAGATGTACGTGAGTGCGATCTCGACGCGCTTGTCGCGCGGGAGGTCGACGCCTGCTAGACGTGCCATTGAGGCTTCTCCTGGTGATGGGTGGAGGTCTGCAGCAGAGCCTGTGCATCGGCCTCCGACCGATGGTGTCCCCCGGATCCCTCAGGACCCCGGCTTCCGGCGCTGCTGTCGTTCTTCTTCAGGTGGTGCGGTGGTGCCGTGCGATCGTGCTCGTTAGCCCTGGACCTGCTTGTGTCGCGGGTTCTCGCAGATGATGCGCACGCGGCCGTTGCGTCGGATGACCTTGCACTTCTCGCAGATCCTCTTGACGCTGGGGTTGACCTTCATGATGCTTCCTTGCTTTCGTTCTCGCTGGCCTCGTGCCGCCGCGGATGCGGGGCCGTTCCTTGTGCAGCAGGCCTACTTGTAGCGGTAGACGATCCGGCCGCGGGTGAGGTCGTACGGGCTCAGCTCCACGATCACGCGGTCCTCGGGGAGGATGCGGATGTAGTGCTGACGCATCTTGCCCGAGATGTGGGCGAGGACCTTGTGCCCGTTGCTCAGCTCAACGCGGAACATCGCGTTCGGCAGAGCTTCGACAACTCCGCCTTCGATCTCGATGACGCCGTCTTTCTTGGCCATATACTCACTGTCGCTAGAGGTGGTGTCTGCTGTTCGTGCGGATGCGCATCATGGTGAGACGCAGATGCCGGGCACGCCGGGAGGCGGCCGAGCACCAAGGGTCGAGAGTACGGCATCCCCGGGCGTGTCGCAATTCTCCCCGCGTGTCGCGGCCGGATCCGTGGATCCTGCGCTAGCGGACGCACGACGGGCCGGACGGTCTCCCGTCCGGCCCGTGCCCGTGCTGCTGGCGCCGTGCCCGCTACGCGCGGTGGCGCGGGGCGCTGCGGCGGTCGGCCTGCGCGGCGTCGACGACGGCGACGAGGTCGGGCGTCAGCGGGTGCTGGTCCTCGAGGCCCGTCACGCGGCGCACGAGGTCGGCGGGCGTGTCGGTCGCGAGCAGCCCCTGCAGCTCGAGCGCCTGCGGGTCGCCCGCGGGATCGAAGCGGAGCGCCTGCCCCATCGCGCGCACGAGGGCGTCATGCGGGAGCCCGCGCTCGGCGAGCTGCGACGCGGGACCCACGAAGCGCTCCTCGCGGGAGAGCTTGCGCAGCGGCTGGCGGCCGACGCGCTCGACGGTGTCCGCGAGGGCCGCGTTGGCGAAGCGCGCGAGGTTCTTCGCGCGGTACGCCGCCTGCTCCCCCTCGTCGAGCCCGTGCTTCGCGACGAGCAGCGCGCTCGTCTCCTCGAGCACCTGGCGCACCTCGTCGGCGACCTCGGGGATCGCCATCGCGTCCGACTGGCTCACGGCGCCGCGCGCGTAGCCGTGGTACGCGACGGTGGCGTGACCGGTGTTCACCGTGAAGAGCTTCCGCTCGATGTAGGGCGCGAGGTCGTCGACGAACGTGGCGCCCGCGATCTCGGGCACGGCATCGCCGAACGGCGTGCGCTCCACGACCCACTCGGAGAAGTCCTCGACGGTGACGTCGAGGCCCGCGGCCGGATCCTGGTTCGGCACGATGCGGTCGACGGCCGTGTTCGCGAAGACCGCGCGTCCGAGGGCGTCGGTCTCGTCGCCGAGCGCCTTCGCGATCTCGTCGCGGAGGGTGTCCGTCGCGTTGATCGCGTTCTCGCACGCCATGACGGCGACGGGGCCGAGTTCGGCCGAGCGCGCGCGGAGGCCTGCGGCGATCGCGGGGGCGACGAAGCGGAGGATGTTGGGGCCCACGGCCGTCGTCACGACGTCGGCCGTCGCGATCTCGGCGATGAGCGCCTCGCCGTCAGCCGCGCTGTCGATCGCCCGGAACCCGGTGACCGTCCAGTCGCGCGCGTGCGGGCCGACCTCGGTGACGCGGTAGGAGTCGGCGGACGCGAGGTGCCCGATGAGCTCGGCGTTGACGTCGGCGAAGACGACCTCGTATCCGGCCTCGTGCAGGATCAGCCCGACGAAGCCGCGCCCGATGTTGCCGGCGCCGAAGTGGACGGCCTTCACGCCTCGTTCACCTCGGCCAGGAGGGCGTAGAGCGCCTCGGCGTCGGGGGCGTCGACGAGCTTCTGCACCTCGTCGTCGTCGCTGAAGATGATCGCGATCTTGCTGAGGATGTCGAGGTGGCCGTTGTCCTTGCCGGCGATCCCGACGACGAAGCGCACCTCGTTGCCCGCCCAGTCGATGGGGGCGTCGTAGCGCACGAAGGACAGCGCGGAGTCGAGGATCGTGTCCTTGCCCTCGTTGGTGCCGTGCGGGATCGCGAGCAGGTTGCCCATGTAGGTCGAGACGCTCTTCTCGCGCTCGAGCATGAACCCCTGGTACTCGGGGGTGACGGCGCCCGCGGCGACGAGGATGCCCGCCGCCTCGGCGATGGCCTCCTCCACGCTCGACGCGGTGCCGCCGACGCGGATCTGGGCGGGTTCGAGGACGTTCGACATGGTGCTCCTGACGTGAGTGCGTGGTGCGGGGGCCGGGGGCCGGGTGCCTTCCAGCATGGCCCGGCCCCCGCGGTGCGGTGGTGCGGGGTCCGCCGCGAGGGCGGACCCCGGGTGATCAGCTGTCCGAGCGCTGCTTCTGGACCAGCTCCACGATCTCGTCGTAGCGCGGCGAGTTCATGAAGTTGTCGACGGAGACGTGCTCGGAGGACGGGCTCTTCTCGCGGGCCCGGTCGGTGAGCTCGCGCTGCGTGATCACGAGGTCGGCCGTGCCGTCGAGTGCCGCGATCGCCTTGTTGACGACCGTGACGTCGGTGACGCCGGCCTTCTTCATCTTGTTGCGGAGCACCGAGGCGCCCATGGCGGACGAGCCCATGCCGGCGTCGCAGGCGAACACGATGTCGGTGATGCGCGTCGTCGTGGCGGTGCCGGTGCCGGTCGCGCTCGCGCCGTCGGCGAGGCCGCCGACCGTGCCCGCGGTGCCGGTCTCGGCGCCGAGGCCGGAGAGGATCGAGGACTCCTTGCCCTTGTTGGCCTGCGTCGCCTGGACCGCGGCGCCGAAGTCGCCGTCGGTCTTCTTGCCGGTGCGGAGGATGACCGCCGCGATGACGAAGGTGACGGCCGCGGAGATGATGACCGAGAGGATCACGCCGGGGAAGCTGTTGCGCTCGGTCTGGCCGAGCACCGCGATGATGCTGCCGGGCGATGCCGGGCCGCGGAGGCCGGAGCCGAACGCGACGTTGGTCGCGACGCCCGAGGCGCCACCCGCGATGACCGCGAGGAACAGGAGCGGCTTGGACAGCACGTACGGGAAGTAGATCTCGTGGATGCCGCCGACGAACTGGATGAGGATCGCACCGGGGGCCGTGCTGCGGGCCACGCCCGCGCCGAAGATCGTGAACGCGAGGAGCACGCCGAGGCCGGGGCCGGGGTTCGCCTCGAGCAGGAACAGGATGCTCTTGCCCGTGCGGGTCGCCTCCTCGGTCCCGAGCGGCGTGAGGATGCCCTGGTTGATGGCGTTGTTGAGGAACAGCACCTTCGCGGGCTCGATCACGATGCTCGTCAGGGGCAGCAGGCCGTTGTCGACGAGGAAGCCGACGCCGCCGCCGAGGACCGACGTGATGCCGCGGATCACCGGGGTGAGGCCGAAGAAGGCGCCGATCGCGAAGATCGCGCCGAGGATTCCGGCGGAGAAGTTGTTGACCAGCATCTCGAAGCCGGGGCGGATCCGGTCGATCCAGAGCCGCTCGATGACCTTGAGCAGGTAGGCCGCGAGCGGGCCCGTGATCATGGCGCCGAGGAACATCGGGCTGCCGCCCTCGAAGTAGGGCTCGCCGATGGTGCCGACGATGACGCCCATGGTGGCGATGCTCGCGACGACGCCGCCGCGCGCGTCGTAGACCATGCGGCCTCCGGTGTTCGCGATCAGCAGCGGGAGGAGGAAGTACAGCACGGGCGCGACGAGGCCGGCGAGCTGCTCGTTGGGCAGGTAGCCGTCCGGGATGAAGAGGGCCGTGAGCAGGCCCCAGGCGATGAACGCCGCGATGTTCGGCATGATCATGCCGCTGAGGAACGTGCCGAACTTCTGCACGCCGAGCCGCACGGACTGTCCCGTGCTGCGGGTGGGTGACGTCGTCGTCATGGGGGTGGTGCTCCTGTCGTGGTGGTGGCGGGCCTGCTGCGGCCCGCCGTGCTGCGGGTGAGGGATGTGCGATGCGGTGGAGAGGGCCGTGCGGGTGGGTCGGTGGTGCGGGTCAGACGGTGGCGGGCGCCGATGCCGCGGTGACCGCGGCGCGCGCCTCGACGGCGCTGTCGGCGGCGAGGGCGACGGCGGCCAGGGCCTCCGCCTCCTCGCGCGTGTGGAGGGCGAGCTCGGCGCGCACGTCGGCGAGGGCCGCGGGCGACATCGAGAGGCTGGTGGCGCCGAGGCCGACGAGCACGACGGCGAGCAGCGGGTCCGCCGCGGCCTCGCCGCAGATGCCCACGGGCTTGCCGAGCGCGCGGCCCGCGGTGCCGACCTCCTGCACGAGGCGGAGGACGGCGGGGTGCCACGGGTCCTGGAACGCGGCCACGGATCCCAGCAGCCGGTCGGCCGCGAGCGTGTACTGCGTCAGGTCGTTGGTGCCGATGCTCGCGAAGTCGGCGTTGGCGAGGATCCGGTCGGCCAGCAGCGCCGAGGACGGCACCTCCACCATCACGCCGACCGTCTTCAGGCCGAGCTCGCGGCCGAGCGCCGTGAAGTAGCGCGCCTCCTCGACGGTCGAGACCATGGGCGCCATGACCCACAGGTCGGCCTCGGTGGCGGCGTCGGCCTGCGCCAGCGCGGTGAGCTGGTCGCGGAGGATCTGCTCGTTGGCCCGCAGCGCGCGGAGGCCGCGCAGCCCGAGGGCCGGGTTCTCCTCGTCGGCGTCGTTGAGGAAGCTCAGCGGCTTGTCGGCGCCGGCGTCGAGCGCGCGGACGACGACCTTCTGCCCCGGGAACGCCTCGAGCAGGCGCGTGTAGTGCGCGCGCTGCTCGTCGACGGTCGGCGCGCTCGTGGCGTCGAGGAAGAGGAACTCGGTGCGGAAGAGGCCGACGCCCTCTGCGCCCTTCTCGACCGCGTCGGCCGCGCCGTCGGCCGAGCCGAGGTTGGCGAGCAGCGGGATCGCGGTGCCGTCGGAGAGCGCGCCGGGGCCTGTGGGCACGTCGACCCGCGCCTTCCGTGCGGCGATGGCGTCGCGCGCGGCGGCCTCCTCCTCCGGCGTCGGGGCGACCGTGACGGCGCCCGTGAGCGCGTCGACCACGACGGTCTCGCCGTCGGCGAGGTCGTTCGCGGCCGCGACGCCGACGACCGCGACGATCGCCTTCTCGCGGGCGAGGATCGCGGTGTGCGAGGTCGGGCCGCCGTCGGTCGTGATGAGGGCGAGGACCTTGTCGAGGTCGAGGAGCGCGGTGTCGGCCGGCGCGAGGTCGCGGGCGACGAGCACGAAGGCGTGGTCGGGATCCGGCACGCCGGGGGCGGCCACTCCCTGCAGGTGCGCGACGACGCGCTGCGAGACGTCGTCGAGGTCGGTGGCGCGCTCGCCCATGTAGCCGCCCATGCTGAGCAGCAGGTCGCGGAACCCGGCGAAGGCCTCGTGCACGGCGCGCTCGGCGGTGCGCCCCGTGGCGAGGCGCGCGGTGATGTCGTCGACGAGCGTGGGGTCCTCGGCCATGAATGCCTGCGCCTCGAGCACGTCCTTGGCGGCGCCGCCGGCCTTCTCCCCGCGGATGCGGATGTCGGCGGCCGTCGCGGCGAGCGACGCGCTCACGCGGATCCGCTCCTCGTCGGCGGTCAGGGTGCTCGCGGTGTCGGCGGGCTCGGGCAGCGGGTCGGGCATGCGGATGACGGGCCCGACGGCGGATCCCCGGCCGATGCCGATGCCGTTCAGGATGCGGGAGCTCATGCGGCGTCCAGGTCGGACTCGAGGAGCGTCGCGAGGTCGGTGACGACCTGCTCGGCGTTCTCGCCCTCTGCGGAGACGACGACCTCGTCGCCCGTGTCGACGCCCAGCGAGATCACGCCGAGGATGCTGGCGGCGTTGACGCTGCGGTCGCCCTTGGCGAGCTGCACGGGGATGCCGGCCTTCGCGGCGGCCTGCGTGAACAGCGAGGCGGGGCGGGCGTGCAGCCCGTGCGACGAGGCGATGGTGACGGTGCGTTCTGCCATGGTGGCTCCTTCGGTCGGCCCCGGCGGTGGGGCCCTGGTGGGCGGGCGTCGTGCGGTGCTGCGGGTCGTGCGGTGTCGGCGCGGGGCCGGTGGTCAGGCGACGGGCGGGGATCCCCCGACGGGGCGGCCGTGCAGCCCCGGGGCGAGGCGGAGAGAGCGGGCGCCCTGGCGCATGGCCGCGAGCGCTCGGTCGAGCGCGGCGCGCGCGCCCTCGGGACGCGCGGCGTCGGCGTCGAGGAGGACGGCGGTCGCGCCCTCGTCGGCGGCGGCCGCGCGCACGGCGTCGAGGCGGTCGGCGAGATGGGCGCCGAGGAGGACGACGTCCATGCCGGCGGCGTCGAGGCGCACCTGGGCGATGGATCCGGCGACGGCCTCGATCTCGAGCCCGTCGGCCTCGGCGAGGGCCCGGAGGCGCTGGGCGAGGAAGGTGCTGGATGCGCCGGAGCTGCAGACGACGAGGATCCTCCCGGTCATGCTGTGCCTCCTCGCGTCGTCGCTGGTCGTCCCATCGTGCTCCCGGGACGCGCCGCGTGCCAGCAGATCCGCTTCCGCGGGGTAGGAAGACGAGGCCGGCGGAAGCTCCGGCGGGCATCCCGGGCAGGAGCGGATGGTTGACTCGTCTCCGAGAGCGGCGCTCTCCGTCCGCCGCCCGAGGGGACGCGAGCCGCCGCGCAGGGAGACGGACATGCTGAGCGAGAACCACGAGAGGCTGCTGGACTACCTGTCCACCGCCGACCGGTGGGTCGAGGCCGGCGAGCTCGCGGACCGCCTCGGGGTCACCACGCGGAGCGTCCGCACCTACGTCCAGGCGGTGCGCGAGCGCTCTGGCGTCTCGATCGCCTCCTCCCCCGACGGCTACCGGATCGACGCCGGCAGCTACGCCCGCCACCTCGGCACCCGCACGGGCGGCGACCCGCAGGGCACGCCCCGCGACCGCCTGCACGCGCTCGTCCGCCGCCTCGGCGACGCGCCCGACGGCCTCGACGCATTCGCGCTCGCAGGCGAGCTGCACGTGAGCGAGTCCACCGTCGAGGCGGACCTCCGCAAGGTGCGCGCGCTCGTCGAGGACGCCGGTCTCGCCCTCCGCCGCACCGGTTCCACCGTCGTGCTCGAGGGCTCCGAGCGCGACTTCCGCCGGCTGCTGTCGCGCATGTTCCGCGACGAGAGCGCGCAGGGCTTCCTGCCGCTCGAGACGGTGCAGCGGGAGTTCGCGTCCGACTCGCTGCGCGCGTTCAAGACGGATCTCGTCCGCGAGCTCACGGAGGGCGGCTTCTTCGTGAACGAGTACGGCGTCGACAACGTGCTGCTGCACGTGGCGATCGCCGTCGACCGGCTGGCCCGGTCGCCGCGGCGGACGGGCTCGGGCGCGGACACGGATCCCGCCGACGACGGCACGCCGGGCGCCGGGCACCCGACGGCCGACGACGCGTCGACGGCGGCCCCCTCCGCCGACCCCACCGCCCTCGCGATCCGCGCCGTGCTCGCCCGCCTGCTCGCCGCCCACTTCGACGTGCCGGTGCCGGCCGGCGACGTCGCCTACCTCGCGCTCCTCGTGCGCACCCGCGTCGTCACCCCCGGCAACGAGCAGTCGCTCGCCACCGTGATGCGCGAGCACGTCGTCGAGAGCGACCTCGACGTGGTGCGCGCGATCGTCCGCCGCGTGAAGCAGGAGTACCTGGTGGACCTCGAGGACGAGGACTTCACGGTCCGCTTCTCGCTGCACCTCGGCAACCTCGTCGCCCGCGCGGCCGACCGCTCCTTCTCCCGCAACCCGCTCGCCCGGTCCATCAAGACCTCGTACCCGATGACCTACGAGATCGCCGTGTTCATCGCGAGCGAGGTGCAGCGACGGCGCGGGATCGCGATCAACGACGACGAGATCGCGTACATCGCGCTGCACGTGGGGTCGCACCGGGAGCGCGTGGCCCGCCGCGACGACCGGGTCGCGTGCGCGCTCGTCTGCCCGAACTACTACGACCTGCACCAGATCATGCGGCAGCGCATCGAGCAGACGCTCGGCGCCGACATCAGCGTGGACGCCGTCGTGACGCGAACCGACGTCGACGCGGATGCCCTCGGGGTGCAGCTCGTGATCGACGCGACCGGATCCCGTCCGCCCGCGGACAACGTCGTGGTGGTCCAGCCGCTGCCGACGCCCGACGACATCGAGTCGATCCGCCGGGCCGTCGCGCGCGTCCGTCGGCACGCGCGCCGCAGCTCCATGAAGCACGACCTCCTGCGCTTCCTCGACGAGTCGCTGTTCTTCCGCGACCTGCACGCGCCCGACGAGGAGGCGATGATCCGCCTGCTCGGTCAGCGGATGGTGGAGCAGGGCATCATCGAGCCCGAGTACATCGACGGCGCCATCGAACGCGAGCGCCTGTCGTCGACGGCGTTCACCGACACCCTCGCGGTGCCCCACTCGCTCGCGATGACGGCGCACCGCACGGCCATCGCCATCGTGGTCAACGACGAGGCGATGCAGTGGGGCGGCAACCGCGTGCACGTGGTCGCGCTCGTGGCCTTCAGCGCGAGCGGCCGCACGAGCTTCCAGCACGTGTTCGACCAGTTCGTCGAGGTCTTCTCCGACCACCGCGACGTGCAGTCGATCATGCGGGCGTCGGGATCCCACGGCTCCTTCATCGAGGAGCTCGTGCACGTCATGGACACCTGACCGGCCGACCCCCAGCCGCCCCGCGTGTCAGGCGGCCGCGAGGATCAGGGCGCGACGGGCGTGACGCCGAGCGGCACGAGGCGCGACGCCCCGCCGTCGGCGAGCGTGAGCACCCAGATGCCGCGCGCGTGCACCGCGACGGAGTGCTCCCAGTGCGAGGCCATGCTGCCGTCGACCGTGGCGACGGTCCAGTCGTCGTCGAGGACGCGCGTCTCCGCCTCGCCGTCGGTGATCATGGGCTCGATCGCGACGACGAGCCCGGGCTTCACCGCGGGACCCCTGCCGCGCACGCGGTAGTTGAACACCGGCGGATCCTCGTGCATGCTCCGGCCGATCCCGTGGCCCGTGTAGTCCATGACGATGCCGAAGGCGCCTGCCGCCTCGACGCTCTCCTCGACGGCCTCGCCCACCTCGTTGAGGTGCGACGCGGTCGCGAGCCGGGCGATGCCGGCCCAGAGCGAGTCCTCGGTGACGCGGGACAGCCGCTCGCGGGCCTCGACGACGTCGGGGCGCGCGGGATCCGGCACCACGACGGTCATGGCCGAGTCGCCGTTCCAGCCGTCGATCTCCGCGCCGCTGTCCACCGAGACGATGTCGCCCGGCTGCAGCACGCGGTCGCCCGGGATGCCGTGGACGACCTCGTCGTTGACGGAGACGCACACCGTGTGGCGGTACCCCGGCACGAGCTGGAAGTTGGAGTGGCCGCCGAGCGCGCGGATGGCGGCGTCCGCGGCGGCGTCGAGCTCGCCCGTCGTGACGCCCGGGGCGATGAGCCCGCGGACGGCGTCGAGCGACGCGGCGGTCGCGAGGCCGGGCGCGACCATGCGGCGGATCTCGTCCGGGGTCTTGTAGATCCCCGGAGTGCGGCGGAGCGCGCCCACGCCGCTACGCGCGGCCGGCGTCGGAGGAGGGGCGCACGCCGCGACCGGCGAGGGCCGCGCGGATGCGCTCGGCGACCTCGTCGACCTCGCCCAGCCCATCGACCTCGAGGAGCAGGCCGCGCTCGCGGTAGACGTCGATGAGGGGGCTCGTCTCGCGGACGTAGACCTCCTGGCGGTGGCGGATCTCCTCCTCGCCGTCGTCGGCGCGACCCTGCTCGGCCGCGCGGCGGGTCAGCCGGGCCACGACCTCGTCCTGGTCGGCGACGAGCTGGATCACGGCGTCGAGCTCCTGGCCCCACCCCTGCAGCAGCTCCTCCAGGTACGCGACCTGGGCGAGCGTGCGCGGGTAGCCGTCGAGCAGGAAGCCCGCCTGCGCGTCCTCCTCCTGGAGGCGCGCGGTGACGAGCCGGTTGGTGAGCTCGTCGGGGACGTAGTTGCCCGCGTCGACGAGCGCCTGCACCTGCTGGCCGAGCTCCGTGCGGTCCTTGATGTTCTGGCGGAAGATGTCGCCGGTGGACACGTCCGGGATGCCGAACTCGTCCGAGATGCGCGTCGCCTGCGTGCCCTTGCCCGCGCCGGGAGGGCCGACGATCAGGAGCCGGGTCACTTGAGCAGCCCCTCGTAGTGCCGCTGCTGCAGCTGCGAGTCGATCTGCTTCACCGTCTCGAGGCCGACGCCGACGACGATCAGGATGCTCGCGCCGCCGAACGGGAAGTTCTGGTTGGCGCCGACGAGCGACAGGGCGATGAGCGGCAGGAGCGCGATGAGCCCGAGGTACAGCGAGCCCGGCAGCGTGATGCGCGTGAGCACGTAGTCGAGGTACTCGGCCGTCGGGCGGCCCGCGCGGATGCCGGGGATGAAGCCGCCGTACTTCTTCATGTTGTCGGCGACCTCCTCCGGGTTGAAGGTGATGGCGACGTAGAAGTACGTGAAACCGACGATGAGCAGGAAGTACATCGCCATGTAGAGCGGGTGGTCGCCCGTGGTGAGGTTGTCGGTGATCCACTGCACCCACGCCGCCGGCGCCTGGCCGACGGCGGGCTGGTTGAACTGCGCGACGAGCGCGGGCAGGTACAGCAGCGACGACGCGAAGATGACGGGCACGACGCCGGCCATGTTCACCTTGATCGGGATGTAGGTGTTGTTGCCGCCGTAGGTGCGGCGGCCGACCATGCGCTTGGCGTACTGCACCGGGATCCGGCGCTGCGACTGCTCGACGTAGACGACGGCGGCGACGACGAGGAGCCCGACCAGGATGACGAGGGCGAAGACCTCCCAGCCGCGGCTCTGCTGGATGGCGATGAGCGACGTCGGGAACGCCGCGGCGACCGACGTGAAGATGAGGAGCGACATGCCGTTGCCGATGCCGCGCTCGGTGATGAGCTCGCCCATCCACATGATGAGGCCGGTGCCGGCGGTCATCGTGATGACCATGAGCATGATCGCGTACCAGGCGTCGTTCGTGACGAGCTGCGTGCAGGCGCTGACGTTGGTCTGGCCGAACAGCGCACCGCTGCGCGCGACCGTGATGAGGGTCGTGGACTGGAGGACCGCGAGGGCGATCGTGAGGTAGCGCGTGTACTGCGTGAGCTTGGCCTGGCCGGACTGGCCCTCCTTGTAGAGGGTGTCGAAGTGCGGGATGACCACGCGGAGCAGCTGGACGATGATCGACGCCGTGATGTACGGCATGATGCCCAGCGCGAAGATGGAGAGCTTCAGCAGCGCCCCGCCGCTGAAGAGGTTGACGAGCTCGTAGAGGCCCGAGGTGCCCTGGTTGGCCGCGAGGCACGACTGCACGTTGGCGAAGTCGACGAACGGCGCCGGGATGAAGGATCCGAGGCGGAAGAGGGCGATGATGCCCAGCGTGAACCCGATCTTGCGACGTAGATCGGGGGTGCGGAAGATCCTGACGACGGCGCTCAACACGGAGGGTGTCCTGCTTTCTGTGGGAGGTCCGCCGGGAGGCGGGGGTCGGGCCGACCCGATGCGGCCCCAGGTGCCGGTAGGGGCGGTCGGTTGCCCGACCGCCCCTTCCGTTGCGTCCTGTGGTGCTACTTGACGGAGCCGCCTGCTGCGACGATCTTCTCCGCTGCGGAGCCGGAGACCTTGTCGACCGCAACGGTCAGCTTAACCGAGATGTCGCCGTCACCGAGGACCTTGACCTTCTCGTTCTTGCGCACGGCACCCTTGGCGACCAGGTCGCTCGTGGTGACGTCGCCGCCGTCGGGGTAGAGCACGGCGAGCTTCTCCAGGTTCACGACCTGGTACTCGACGCGGAACGGGTTCTTGAACCCGCGGAGCTTCGGGGTGCGCATGTGCAGCGGCATCTGCCCACCCTCGAAGCCGACGCGGACCGTGTAGCGGGCCTTCGTGCCCTTGGTGCCACGACCCGCGGTCTTGCCCTTCGAGCCCTCACCGCGGCCGACACGCTGGCGTGCCTTCTTGGCCCCGGCGGCGGGACGGAGGTGGTGGACCTTGAGGACCTGCTCGCGCTTGACCGTCTCCGTCGAGCCGACCGTGGTCGTCTCGGCCGAAGCAGCCGCAGCGGCGGCGGGCGCCTTCGCGGTCTTCTTGGGTGCGGCCTTGGTCGCCTTCACGGGCGCCTCGGCCGACTCGTTCTTCTCAGCCATCAGTCGATCTCCTCCACCTTCACCAGGTGCGCCACGGTGTTCACGTACCCGCGGTTCTGGGCGTTGTCCTCACGGACCACCACGGCACCGATGCGACGGAGCCCGAGGCTCCGCAGGGTGTCGCGCTGGTTCTGCTTCTCGCTGATCTTGGACTTGATCTGCGTCACTCGGAGCTGAGCCATCAGACACCTGCCTTCGCGTCGGCCTCGGCACGCTGGGCGCGGAGGATGCGGGCCGGGACGACCTGCTCCAGCTCGAGCCCACGACGGGCTGCGACGGCGCGCGGCTCCTCGAGCTGCTTGAGCGCCTCGACCGTGGCGTGCACGATGTTGATCGTGTTCGACGATCCGAGCGACTTGCTCAGCACGTCGTGGATGCCGGCGCACTCGAGCACCGCGCGGACGGGGCCACCGGCGATGACGCCGGTACCCGCGGACGCGGGGCGCAGGAGGACGACTCCCGCGGATGCCTCACCCTGCACGGCGTGCGGGATGGTCAGGCCGATGCGGGGGACGCGGAAGAAGTTCTTCTTCGCCTCCTCGACGCCCTTGGAGATGGCGGTCGGGACCTCGCGGGCCTTGCCGTAGCCGACGCCGACCAGTCCGTTGCCGTCTCCGACGATCACGAGCGCGGTGAAGCTGAAGCGACGACCGCCCTTGACGACCTTGGACACGCGGTTGATGGTGACGACGCGCTCCAGGAACTGGCTCTTGTCGGCATCACGGCCACCGCGGCTGTCGCGGCCGCCCTGGTTGCGATCGCGTCCGCCACGACGGCCCTCACGGCCCTCGTTCTGCGCGGGTGCGGTGGACGCCGCGGTCTCGACGGGCGTCTCCGCCACTGCCACGACCTCGGGCTCCTTGTTGTTGTTCTCGGCTGCGCTCACAGGCTCAGACCACCCTCTCGAGCTCCTTCGGCGATGGCCGCGACGCGTCCTGCGTAGCGGTTGCCACCACGATCGAATACGACGCTCTCCACGCCGGCCGCCTTGGCGCGCTCGGCGACGAGCTCGCCGACCTTGCGCGACTTGGCGGTCTTGTCGCCGTCGAACGTGCGCATGTCGGCCTCGAGGGTCGACGCGGACGCGACGGTGTGACCACGGCTGTCATCGACGACCTGCACGAAGACGTGACGGGCCGAACGGGTGACGACCAGGCGCGGACGCAGCTCGGTGCCCTCGACCTTCTTGCGCAGGCGTGCGTGCCTGCGGCCGCGGGCGGCGGACTTGCTTTTTCCTCTAACTCCGAGAGCCATGATCACTTACCACTCTTTCCGGCCTTGCGGCGAACGTTCTCGCCGGCGTAGCGGACGCCCTTGCCCTTGTAGGGCTCGGGCTTGCGAATCTTGCGGATGTTGGCGGCCGTCTCGCCGACGAGCTGCTTGTCGATGCCGACGACGGTCATCTTGTTGACGCCCTCGACGGTGAAGCTGATGCCCGCGGGCGCCTCGACGTACACGGGGTGGGAGAAGCCGAGCGCGAACTCGACGCCCTTGTCCTTGAGCGCGACGCGGTAACCCGTGCCGACGATCTCGAGGCCCTTGGTGTAGCCGGTGGTGACGCCGACGATGTTGTTCGCGATGAGGCTGCGCGTGAGGCCGTGGAGCGAACGCGACTCGCGCTCGTCGTCGGGACGGGTGACGAGCACCTGTCCGTCCTGGACCTCGGCGCGGATGGGCTGCGCGATGGTGAGGCTCAGCTCGCCCTTCGGGCCCTTGACCGTGACGTGCTGGCCGTCCACGGCGACGTCGACCCCTGCGGGGACGTCGATGGGGAGTCTTCCGATGCGTGACATGGCGTTACCACACGTAGGCGAGGACTTCCCCACCCACGCCCTTCTTCGCAGCCTGGCGGTCCGTGAGGAGCCCCGAGGAGGTGGACAGGATGGCGACCCCGAGGCCGCCGAGGACCTGGGGGATCTCCGCGGACTTCGCGTACACGCGCAGTCCGGGCTTCGACACGCGCTTGATGCCCCGGATGGAGCGCTCGCGGTCGGGTCCGAACTTGAGGCTGAGCGTCAGCGTCTGTCCGACGCGGGCGTCCGCGACGTCCCAGCCGGCGATGAAGCCCTCGGACTTGAGGATGTCGGCGATGTGCGACTTGAGCTTGGAGTGCGGCATGGAGACCGTGTCGTGGTGCGCGGAGTTCGCGTTCCGGAGTCGGGTCAGCATGTCAGCGACCGGGTCGGTCATTGTCATATCTGGTGGTGCCTCTCTCGCCTGGTTTCGTTCATCCGGACACGGATGACGACCTGTGGTGGTGGCGGCGCCGGGCGGAGGTGCCCGGCGCCGATCGTGCGGTCGTGCTGGTCGTGCTGGTCGTGCGGGTGGAGCGTGTTACGGCGTGTTCTCGGGCGTCTGGAACGGGAAGCCGAGCGCCTTGAGCAGCGCGCGTCCCTCGTCGTCCGTCCGAGCGGTCGTGACGACCGTGATGTCCATGCCGCGGACCCGGTCGATGCGGTCCTGGTCGATCTCGTGGAACATGGACTGCTCGTTGAGACCGAACGTGTAGTTGCCGTTGCCGTCGAACTGCTTCGGGCTCAGCCCGCGGAAGTCGCGGATGCGGGGCAGGGCGAGGGACAGCAGGCGGTCGAGGAACTCCCACATGCGGTCGCCGCGCAGCGTCACGTGGGTGCCGATGGCCTGGCCCTCACGCAGCTTGAACTGGGCGATCGACTTGCGGGCCTTCGTGACCTGCGGCTTCTGGCCCGTGATCTTGGTGAGGTCGGCGACCGCGCCGTCGATGATCTTGCCGTCACGAGCGGCGTCGCCGACGCCCATGTTCACGACGATCTTCGTGAGCCCGGGCACCTGGTGCACGTTCGTGAAGCCGAGATCAGCGGTCAGCTGGCTGACGATCTCGGTGCGGTACTTCTGCTTCAGGCGCGGGAGCGTGGTGCCCTCGGCCGTGCCAGCGGTTGCGGTGTCGGTCATTGCTAGAGGTCCTTACCTGACTTCTTGGCGTAGCGGACGCGGACGGTCTTGGAGACCCCGTCCTTCTCGACCTGCTCGGTCCGGAAGCCGACTCGCGTGGGCTTCTTGGACTCGGGGTCGACGAGCGCGACGTTGGAGATGTGGATGGGCGCCTCGACGGTCTCGATGCCGCCGGTCTTGGAGCCGCGCTGCGTCTGGCCGACGCGGACGTGCTTCGTGACGAAGTTCACGCCCTCGACGACGACGCGGTTGCGCTCGACCAGGACGGACAGGACGCGGCCCTGCTTGCCCCGGTCGCCGCCCTTGGCCTGCGTGCGACCCGTGATGACCTGCACGAGGTCACCCTTCTTGATGTTCGCCATGACTAAATGACCTCCGGTGCCAGCGAGATGATCTTCATGAACTTCTTGTCCCGGAGCTCGCGGCCCACCGGTCCGAAGATGCGGGTGCCGCGGGGCTCCCCGTTGCTGTTCAGGATGACGGCGGCGTTCTCGTCGAACTTGATGTACGAGCCGTCGGGACGGCGCGTCTCCTTCTTGGTCCGGACGATGACGGCCTTGACGACCTCGCCCTTCTTGACGTTTCCGCCGGGGATCGCGTCCTTGACGGTCGCGACGATGACGTCACCGAGACCGGCGTAGCGGCGACCCGAGCCACCGAGCACGCGGATGGTCAAGATCTCCTTGGCACCCGTGTTGTCCGCGATCTTGAGGCGGGATTCCTGCTGAATCACTGTTGCTCCTTATCCAAGCAGCCGGGGCTACTTGGCCTTCTCGAGGATCTCGACCAGGCGCCAGCGCTTGGAGGCGCTGAGGGGACGGGTCTCGTTGATCAGGACCAGGTCGCCGATGCCGGCGGTGTTCGCCTCGTCGTGCGCCTTGACCTTGGAGGTGCGGCGGATGACCTTGCCGTACAGCGGGTGCTTCACGCGGTCCTCGACCTCGACGACGATGGTCTTGTCCATCTTGTCGCTGGTGACGTAGCCACGGCGGGACTTGCGGTAGCCGCGGTCGGCCGTCGCGGTGTCAGCCGTGTTCTTCTCTTCGGCGTTCGCCATGATCAAGCCTCCTCAGCCTTCTCGGTGACGGCGGCGTCGTCGGCCTTCGCGGCCTTCTTCGTCGCCTTCTTCTTCTCGGGCTTCTCGGGGACCTCGACGGGGGCGGGCGTGGCACGGATGCCCAGCTCGCGCTCGCGGATGACCGTGTAGATCCGAGCGATGTCGCGCTTGACCGCGCGGAGGCGGCCGTGGCTGTCGAGCTGACCGGTGGCCGACTGGAAGCGCAGGTTGAACAGCTCCTCCTTGGCCTTCTTCAGCTCTTCGACGAGTCGCTCGTCCTCGAAAGTGTCCAGCTCGACGGGGGCGAGCTCCTTGGAACCGATCGCCATTATGCGTCGCCTTCCTCGCGCTTGATGATGCGTGCCTTGAGGGGCAGCTTGTGGATGGCCCGGGTGAGCGCCGCACGCGCGGTCTCCTCGTCGACGCCGGAGAGCTCGAAGAGCACACGACCCGGCTTGACGTTCGCGACCCACCACTCGACCGAGCCCTTGCCGGAACCCATGCGGGTCTCGGCGGGCTTCTTGGTGAGCGGACGGTCCGGGAAGATGTTGATGTAGACGTTGCCGCCGCGCTTGACGTATCGCGTCATGGCGATTCGAGCGGACTCGATCTGGCGGTTCGTCACATAGGCGGGCGTGAGGGCCTGGATGCCGTACTCGCCGAACGAGACGACGGTGCCGCCGGTCGCGTGGCCGGTACGACCCGGGTGGTGCTGCTTGCGGTGCTTGACCTTGCGGGGGATCAACATGGTTACGCCTCAACTCCTGCTGCGGCGACCGGCGCTGCCTCGGCGGCCGGCGCGGTGCGCGGCGCGTTGGTGCGGCGATCTCCGGTTCGACCGTCGGAACGGTCGTTACGACGCTCCGGGCGCGACGACTTCTGGTTCGCCTGCTCCCGAGCGAGATCCTTGTTGGTGATGTCGCCCTTGTAGACCCAGACCTTCACGCCGATGCGGCCGAAGGACGTGCGGGCCTCGTAGAAGCCGTAGTCGATGTTCGCGCGGAGGGTGTGCAGGGGCACGCGGCCCTCGCGGTAGAACTCCGAGCGGCTCATCTCGGCGCCGCCGAGGCGGCCCGACACCTGGATGCGGACGCCCTTGGCGCCGGCGCGCTGCGCGCCCTGCAGGCCCTTGCGCATCGCGCGGCGGAACGCCACACGACCCGCGAGCTGCTCGGCGATGCCCTGGGCGACCAGCTGGGCCTCGGCCTCGGGGTTCTTCACCTCGAGGATGTTCAGCTGGATCTGCTTGCCCGTGAGCTTCTCGAGGTCGGCGCGGATGCGCTCGGCCTCGACGCCGCGGCGGCCGATGACGATGCCGGGACGCGCCGTGTAGATGTCCACGCGGACACGGTCACGGGTGCGCTCGATCTCGATGCGCGCCACACCGGCGCGGTCGAGGCTCGTCTTGAGCATGGTGCGGATGCGCACGTCCTCGGCGACGTAGTCGCTGTAACGCTGCCCCTTCTTCGTGCTGTCCGAGAACCAACGCGACACGTGGTCGGTCGTGATCCCGAGACGGAACCCGTACGGGTTGACCTTCTGTCCCATTACTTGCTCGCCTTCTTCGTGGTCGTCGCCACGTCCGCCTCATCCGGCGTCGCGAGGACGACCGTGATGTGGCTGGTGCGCTTGTTGATACGGAATGCGCGACCCTGTGCGCGCGGCTGGAACCGCTTGAGGGTGGTGCCCTCGTCCACGAACGCCTTGGCGATGTAGAGGTCCTGCTCCGCGAGGAAGCTGTTGGACGCGTCGGCCTTGACCCGCGCGTTCGCCATGGCCGAGGCCACCAGCTTGTAGATCGGCTCGCTCGCGCCCTGCGGCGCGAACTTCAGGATGGCCAGGGCCTCCTCGGCCTGCTTGCCACGGATCATGTCCACGACGCGACGGGCCTTCTGGGGGGTGACGCGGATGTGACGCACGCGTGCGATCGACTCCACCATTTCTCTCCTCCTTCTCGTCGCCGCGTTAGCGGCGACGACCCTTCTTGTCGTCCTTCACGTGGCCGCGGAAGGTGCGCGTGAGCGCGAACTCGCCGAGCTTGTGTCCGACCATGGACTCCGTGACGAACACGGGGACGTGCTTGCGACCGTCGTGCACCGCGATGGTGTGACCCAGCATCGCCGGGATGATCATCGAGCGGCGCGACCAGGTCTTGATCACGTTCTTGCTGCTGGCCTCGTTCGCCGAGATCACCTTGCGGAGCAGGTGGTCGTCGACGAAGGGGCCCTTCTTCAGACTGCGTGGCATCTTCTACAACTCCTACTTGCGCTTCTTGCCGGCGTTGCGGCGGCGAACGATGAGCTTGTCGCTGGGCTTGTTGATGTGGCGCGTGCGGCCTTCCTTCTGGCCCCACGGGCTGACCGGGTGGCGACCACCGGAGGTCTTGCCCTCACCACCACCGTGCGGGTGGTCGACCGGGTTCATGGCGACACCACGGACGGTCGGGCGGACGCCCTTCCAGCGCATGCGGCCGGCCTTGCCCCAGTTGATGTTCGACTGCTCGGCGTTGCCGACCTCGCCGATGGTCGCGCGGCAGCGCGCATCGACGTTGCGGATCTCGCCGGAGGGCAGGCGCAGCTGTGCGTAGGGGCCGTCCTTCGCCACCAGGCGCACGGAGGCGCCGGCGGAGCGGGCCATCTTCGCGCCGCCGCCGGGTCGGAGCTCGATGGCGTGGATGACGGTACCCGTCGGGATGTTGCGCAGCGGCAGGTTGTTGCCGGGCTTGATGTCGGCCTGGGCGCCCGACTCGATCTTGTCGCCCTGCTTCAGCTTGTTCGGCGCGAGGATGTAGCGCTTCGTGCCGTCGATGAAGTGCAGGAGCGCGATGCGCGCCGTGCGGTTGGGGTCGTACTCGATGTGGGCGACGGTCGCGATGACGCCGTCCTTGTCGTTGCGCTTGAAGTCGATCACGCGGTACTGGCGCTTGTGGCCACCACCGATGTGACGGGTCGTGATCCGACCCTGGTTGTTGCGGCCACCGGTCTTGGAGAGCGGGCGGAGCAGCGACTTCTCGGGCGTCGAGCGCGTGATCTCCACGAAGTCGGCGACGGACGAACCGCGACGACCCGGGGTCGTGGGCTTGTACTTGCGAATAGCCATTGGTGTTTTCCTAGTCCCGGTCTCAGCCGACAGTCGTGAAGATGTCGATGGAGCCCGACTTGAGGGAGACGATGGCGCGCTTGGTGTCCTTGCGCTTGCCCATCCCGAACTTGGTCCGGCGGGTCTTGCCCTGCTTGTTGAGCGTGTTGACCGACGCGACCTGCACGCCGAAGATCTTCTCGATCGCGAGCTTGATCTCGGTCTTGTTCGAACGGGGGTCCACGATGAACGTGTACTTGCCCTGGTCGATCAGGCCGTAGCTCTTCTCGGAGACGACCGGCGCGATGATGATGTCGCGGGGATCCTTCTGGGTGGCGCTCATGCGGCAACCTCTTCCTTGGCCGTCTTCGACTCGACGAACGCGTCGAACGCGCCCTTCGTGAAGACGATGTCGTCGCTCACGAGCACGTCGTACGCGTTGAGCTGGTCGTAGGACAGCACGTGGACCGTCGGGATGTTGCGCACGCTGCGGAGGCTGACCTCGTCGGTGCGCTCCAGGACGATGAGGACGTGCTTGCTCGTGGCGATGCCCTCGAGCAACGCGACCACGGTCTTCGTCGAGGGGACGTCTCCGGCGGAGAGGCTCTCGATGACGTGGAGGCGGGCGCCGCGCGCGCGGTCGGAGAGGGCGCCGAGCAGAGCCGCGGCGATCATCTTCTTGGGGGTGCGCTGCGAGTAGCTGCGGGGCGTGGGCCCGTGGACGATGCCACCGCCGGTCATCTGGGGGGCGCGGATCGAGCCCTGACGAGCGCGACCGGTTCCCTTCTGCTTGAACGGCTTGCGGCCGGCGCCGGAGACCTCGCCGCGACCCTTGGTCTTGTGCGTCCCCTGGCGCGCCGCGGCGAGCTGGGCGACGACGACCTGGTGGATGAGCGGGACGTTGGTCTGCACGTCGAACAGCGACGCGGGCAGGTCGACGGAGCCGGTGACTGCACCGGTCGCGTCGAGGACGTCGAGCTGGGTGTCGGTAGCCATGACTACTTCCCCTTCACTGCGTTGCGGACGAAGACGATGCGGCCACGCGCGCCGGGCACTGCGCCCTTGACGAGCAGGAGGCCCTTCTCGGCGTCCACGCTGTGGACGACGAGGTTCAGCACGGTGACGCGCTCGCCGCCCATGCGACCGGCCATGCGCATGCCCTTGAAGACACGGCTGGGGGTCGAGGAGGCGCCGATGGAGCCGGGCTTGCGGTGGTTGCGGTGCGAACCGTGCGAAGCGGAGACGCCCTTGAAGTTGTGGCGCTTCATGACGCCGGCGAAGCCCTTGCCCTTGCTGGTGCCGACGACGTCGACCTTGGTGCCGGGCTCGAACGCGCCGACGGTGATCTCCTGGCCGAGCGTGTACTCGGCGAAGTCGGCCGTGCGGACCTCGGTGAGGTGGCGGCGCGGCGTGACGCCGGCCTTGTCGAAGTGGCCGGTGCTCGGCTTGTCGGCCTTGCGGGGGTCGATCTGGCCGTAGGCGATCTGGATGGCGCCGTAGCCGTCGACCTCGGGCGTGCGCACCTGGGTGACGACGTTCGGGGTGATCTGCACGACGGTCACGGGGATGAGCTTGTTGTTCTCGTCCCACACCTGCGTCATGCCCAGCTTCGTGCCGAGCAGACCGGTGAAAGTCCTGTTAGCGGTAGACATGGGTTCCCTTAGAGCTTGATCTCGATGTTGACGTCGGCCGGGAGGTCGAGTCGCATGAGCGAGTCGACCGCCTTCGGCGTCGGGTCGACGATGTCGATCAGACGCTTGTGCGTGCGCATCTCGAAGTGCTCGCGGCTGTCCTTGTACTTGTGGGGGGAACGGATCACGCAGATCACGTTCTTCTCCGTGGGCAGCGGCACCGGGCCGACGACCGTGGCGCCCGCGCGGGTCACCGTGTCGACGATCTTCCGGGCCGAGGAGTCGATGACCGAGTGGTCGTACGACTTAAGTCGGATGCGGATCTTCTGTCCCGCCATGTGTGACTCTCTCTCTTTCGTGCGTCATGCGGCCTCGGACCGTATTGGACGCGTGTGTCCCTCGCTCGGACGGTCGCGCCTCCTGGCGCGCCCGATCCGTCGTGCACCCGGGCGCGCATCGTGGGACGCGGCCTCGGGCAGCTCGTGCACCCGCCCGCATGCGGGCGCGGACGAGCGGTGCTCATCCTGTGGGTGTCGTGTGCTTCTGCTCTGCTGCCCGCGGCCTAACCTGCTCCGGGAGCGACGAGCGCTCCGGGCGGCTATGCACTGCCTGGCAGTGATCCGGTGTCTCGCGCGCAGGGCGGCGTGCACCGGAATGTTGAACTAGACGAGTTTGTCATAGTCCGGCCATGCGTGCAACCCGGGCGTGTCGCGCCCACTCCCCCGTGTTTCCGGGGCTCTCGGCGCCTCGCGCGGAGGGCGCGGAGCTGGCGCTGCGGTCACCGGAACAGCAGGTTCCTCAGCTCCGTCTCGCCCGAGGCCAGGCGCTGCGGGTCGATCGTGCGGCCGTGCACGTACTCGTCGACCAGCCGCGGATCCACGTAGCTGTTCTTCGCGACGGTCGGGGTGTTGCTGAGCACCTCGGCGGCGTCGCGGTACGCCTGCGCGAGCGCCCGCTGCCGCTTGCCCTTCGTCGCCTCGGGGCCGTGCTTCGCCAGGCTGATCGCCGCGGCGACCGTGCCGTGCAGCGTCCGGAAGTCCTTCGCGGTGAAGTCGCCGCCCGTGCGCTCGCGCACGTAGTCGTTGATGTCGGCCGCGCCGAGCGGGTGCCACTCGCCGCCGTCCTCGTAGGCCAGCAGCCGTGCGTTCGGACCGCGTTCCTGCAGACCGCCGACGACCTGCACGAGGTCGTGGTCGCGGATGTCGCTCGACCACTCCTGCCCGCTCTTCGCCGGGAACTCGAGGTGCACGGTGTCCTCGTGCACGGTGACGTGCGAGCACAGCAGCGTCGACAGGCCGTGGCTGCCGTTCGACTCCGTGTAGCGCTCGCTGCCGACGCGCAGGCTGCCCGTGTCCAGCATCCGGAAGCCGGCAGCCAGCGCGCGCTCGCGCGTGAAGCCGTCCTGGCGGAGGTGCATCGTCACCTGACGACGCGCGGCCGGGAGCGACTCGGCCAGCTGCAGCGAGCGGTCGAACTTGATCCGGTCCTTCTGCTCGCGCCAGGTCGGGTGGTAGATGTACTGCCGGCGGCCGGCGCTGTCCATGCCCGTCGCCTGCACGTGCCCGTTCTCGTAGGGCGCGATCCAGACGTCGGTCCAGGCCGGCGGGATGCCGAGGTGGTCCATGCGCGCGCGGAGCGCCTTGTCGGTGACGCGGTTCCCGTCGGCGTCGAGGTAGGTCCAGCCCTTCCCCGCCCTCTTGCGCGTGTAGCCCTTGCCGGTGGCGTCGCTGCGCCGGAGTCTGACCATTGGTAGAACCTACGCGCACCATCGCCATTGGTTAGGGCACGATGCGACAGCTCCCGGCCAGCTGTGACACCTCATGGCGCGTTAACGGCCGACAGGGCCGGGCCATGACGGCCCGACCCTGTCGGAGGTGGTGCTGGTGGAGCTGGAGCTGGAGCTACTTGACGATCTTCGTGACCGTGCCGGCGCCGACGGTGCGGCCACCCTCACGGATGGCGAAGCCGAGGCCCTCCTCCATGGCGATCGGCTGGATCAGCGCGACGTTCATGTCGGTGGTGTCGCCGGGCATGACCATCTCGGTGCCCTCGGGCAGCGTGATGACGCCGGTGACGTCGGTGGTGCGGAAGTAGAACTGCGGACGGTAGTTCGCGTAGAACGGGTTGTGACGCCCGCCCTCCTCCTTGGAGAGGATGTACGCGGTGCCCTCGAAGTCCGTGTGCGGCGTGACCGAACCCGGCTTGACGATGACCTGGCCGCGCTCGACGTCCTCGCGCTTGGTGCCACGGAGCAGGAGCCCGCAGTTCTCGCCGGCCCAGGCCTCGTCGAGCTGCTTGTGGAACATCTCGATGCCCGTGACGGTGGTCTTGACGGTGGGACGGATGCCCACGATCTCGACGTCCGAGTTGATGGCGAGGGTGCCGCGCTCGGCGCGACCCGTGACGACGGTGCCACGACCGGTGATCGTGAAGACGTCCTCGACGGGCATGAGGAACGGCTTGTCCTTGTCGCGGACGGGCTCCGGGATGGACTCGTCGACCGCGTCCATGAGCTTGACGATCTGCTCGACCCACTTCTCGTCGCCCTCGAGCGCCTTGAGGCCGGAGACCTGGACGACGGGGGCGTTGTCGCCGTCGAAGTCCTGGCTGGAGAGCAGCTCGCGGACCTCGAGCTCGACGAGCTCGAGGATCTCCTCGTCGTCGACCATGTCCGACTTGTTGAGCGCGACGAGCAGGTACGGCACGCCGACCTGCTTGGCGAGCAGCACGTGCTCGCGCGTCTGCGCCATGGGGCCGTCGGTGGCGGCGACCACGAGGATCGCGCCGTCCATCTGGGCGGCGCCCGTGATCATGTTCTTGATGTAGTCAGCGTGACCCGGGGCGTCGACGTGCGCGTAGTGACGCTTGGGCGTCTCGTACTCGACGTGCGAGATGTTGATCGTGATGCCGCGCTGGCGCTCCTCGGGAGCGGAGTCGATGGACGCGAAGTCGCGCTGCACGTTGGTCGCCGACGGGTACTTGTCCGCCAGGACCTTGGAGATCGCTGCCGTCAGCGTCGTCTTGCCGTGGTCGACGTGACCGATCGTTCCGATGTTGACGTGCGGCTTGGTCCGCTCGAACTTGGCCTTACCCACTGTGGGTCCTCCTCAGGACTCGGTTGCGGGGCGTCCGGGTGTTCCCGGACGCCCTGCGTGTTGGAGATCTTGCTTATGGTACTGAAACGGCGGATGCCGCTCGAACTGGAGGGCTACTCGCCCTTGTTCTTCTGGACGATCTCGTCGGCGACAGCCTTCGGGACCTCGGCGTAGCTGCCGAAGCTCATCGAGTACACCGCGCGGCCGGAGGTCTTGCTCCTCAGGTCGCCGACGTAGCCGAACATCTCCGACAGGGGGACGTTCGCGGTGATGACCTTCACGCCGCTCGCGTCCTCCATGGCCTGGATCTGGCCGCGCCGGGAGTTCAGGTCGCCGATGACGTCGCCCATGTACTCCTCGGGCGTACGGACCTCGACGGCCATGAGCGGCTCGAGCAGCACGGGCTTCGCCTTGCGCGCGGCCTCCTTGAAGGCCATCGAGCCGGCGATCTTGAACGCCATCTCCGAGGAGTCGACGTCGTGCGCGGCGCCGTCCAGCAGCGTCGCCTTCACGCCGACCATCGGGTAGCCGGCGAGGATGCCGACCTGGAGCGCGTCCTGGATGCCCGCGTCCACCGAGGGGATGTACTCCCGGGGGACGCGACCGCCGGTGACCTTGTTGTCGAACTCGTAGGTCTTCTCCGCGGTCACCTCCATGGGCTCGATCTTGATCTGGATCTTGGCGAACTGCCCGGATCCACCCGTCTGCTTCTTGTGCGTGAAGTCGTGCTTGTCGACCGTGCCGCGGATGGTCTCGCGGTACGCGACCTGCGGCTTGCCGACGTTTGCCTCGACGTTGAACTCGCGCTTCATGCGGTCGACCAGGATGTCGAGGTGGAGCTCGCCCATGCCCTTGATGACCGTCTGACCGGTCTCCTGGTTCTGCTCGGTGCGGAAGGTCGGGTCCTCCTCGGCGAGCTTCTGGATGGCGACACCCAGCTTCTCCTGGTCGGCCTTCGTCTTCGGCTCGATCGCGACCTCGATGACGGGCTCGGGGAACGTCATCGACTCGAGGACGATCTGGTCCTGCGGGTCGCAGAGCGTGTCGCCCGTGGTCGTGTCCTTGAGGCCGATGACCGCGTAGATGTGACCGGCGGTGACCGAGTCGACCGGGTTCTCCTTGTTGGAGTGCATCTGGAAGATCTTGCCGATGCGCTCCTTCTTGCCCTTGGTCGAGTTGATGACCTGCGAGCCGCTCGCGATGGTGCCCGAGTAGACCCGGACGTACGTGAGGCGACCGAAGAACGGGTGCACCGCGACCTTGAACGCGAGCGCCGAGAAGGGCTCGGTCGAGTCGGGCTTGCGGATGATGATCTTCTCCTCGTCGCGCACGTCGTGGCCCTCCATGGGGGGCACGTCGAGCGGGCTGGGGAGGTAGTCGATCACCGCGTCGAGCATCGGCTGGACGCCGCGGTTCTTGAACGCGGAACCGCAGAGCACGGGGTAGATCTCGCTGTTGACGGTGAGCTTGCGGATGGCGGCCTTGATCTCCGCCACCGTCAGCTCCTCGCCGCCGAAGTACTTCTCGAGCAGCGCGTCGTCGGTCTCGGCGACGGTCTCGAGCAGCTTGGCCCGGTACTCGTCCGCCTTGTCCTTCAGATCCGCGGGGATCTCCTCGATGTCGTACTTCGCACCGAGCTCGACGTCTCCCTTGGAGTCGCCGCGCCAGGTCAGCGCGCGCATCTCGACGAGGTCGATGACGCCCTCGAAGCCGCCCTCCGCGCCGATGGGCAGCTGGATGACCAGCGGCTTCGCGCCGAGGCGGTTGATGATCGTGTCGACCGTGAAGTAGAAGTCGGCACCGAGCTTGTCCATCTTGTTGACGAAGCAGATGCGCGGCACGTCGTACTTGTCGGCCTGGCGCCACACCGTCTCGGACTGGGGCTCGACGCCCTCCTTGCCGTCGAACACGGCGACCGCGCCGTCGAGGACGCGGAGCGAACGCTCCACCTCGACGGTGAAGTCGACGTGCCCGGGGGTGTCGATGATGTTGATCTGGTTCTTGTTCCAGAAGCACGTCGTCGCGGCGGACGTGATGGTGATGCCGCGCTCCTGCTCCTGGGCCATCCAGTCCATCGTGGCGGCGCCGTCGTGGACCTCGCCGATCTTGTGAGTGATGCCCGTGTAGTACAGGATGCGCTCGGTGGTGGTGGTCTTGCCGGCATCGATGTGAGCCATGATGCCGATGTTGCGGACCTTGTTCAGGTCGGTGAGCACGTCCTGTGCCACAGGTTCCTCCGAAAGGGGTTGGTGGTGCTGTCGAACGAGGTGGACGACTACCAGCGGTAGTGCGCGAAGGCCTTGTTCGACTCGGCCATCTTGTGGGTGTCCTCGCGGCGCTTGACCGCGGCACCGAGGCCGTTCGACGCGTCGAGGATCTCGTTGGTGAGACGCTCGGTCATCGTCTTCTCGCGACGCGACTTGGCGTACGTCGTGAGCCAGCGGAGCGCGAGGGTGTTCGCGCGGTGCGGCTTGACCTCGATCGGCACCTGGTAGGTGGAGCCACCCACGCGGCGCGAGCGGACCTCGAGTGCCGGGCGGACGTTGTCGAGCGCCTTCTTCAGCGTGACGACGGCGTCCTGGCCGTTCTTGGCAGCTACGCCGGCGAGGGCGTCGTAGACGATCTTCTCGGCGAGGCCCTTCTTGCCGTCGAGCAGGATCTTGTTGACGAGCTGGCTGACGATCGGCGCACCGTAGACGGGATCTGCGACGACAGGGCGCTTGGGGGCGGGACCCTTGCGAGGCATTACTTCTTCTCCATCTTCGCGCCGTACCGGCTGCGAGCCTGCTTGCGGTTCTTCACGGCCTGGGTGTCGAGCGCGCCGCGGACGATCTTGTAGCGCACGCCGGGGAGGTCCTTCACGCGACCGCCGCGGACGAGCACCATGGAGTGCTCCTGCAGGTTGTGGCCCTCACCGGGGATGTAGGCCGTCACCTCCTGGCCGTTGCTGAGCTTGACGCGGGCGACCTTGCGCAGGGCAGAGTTCGGCTTCTTGGGCGTGGTCGTGTAGACGCGGGTGCAGACGCCGCGCTGCTGGGGGTTCGCCTTCAGGGCGGGCGCCTTGGTCTTGACGACCTTGGGCGTGCGGCCCTTGCGGACCAGCTGCTGGATGGTGGGCACTACGGGACTCCTCGATGCTGCACGGTGACAGCGGGTTGATGGTCAGCATTCGACGCCCGCGAGCGGGGATCGAGTTCAACTGGACCCGCACGTCCGTCGCCCACGGGAGTGGGAGGCGCCGGCGGGTATGCCGTGGGGGCCGGCCGAATGGACGAACCCTGATCGGTGCGCTCCTGGCCCGCCCGGCGCACCGACTTCACGGCACGACACGAGCGCACGCCTGAGCGCACACCCCCGCTACGATACAGTTCCGCGACTCGCCGGTCAAACGGTGGACGAGGGGCCGCGGGCGGCCAACGCGACGGCGCCGAGGCCCAGGAGCACCGAGATCCCCAGCACGGCGACGCCGAACGGATCCACGAGGTGCCTGAGGGCGAACGCGAGGCTCGCGAACACGTCCGCGCCGGCCAGGAGGTAGAGGACGGCGCCGAGGATCCCGTACGCGAGCCAGGCGCCCACGCCCCAGCCGATGACCGGCAGGACGGGGATCCGGCGCTCGCGGTCGGCCTCGCGCGTGGTGCGGATGAGGCCGACGGCGAAGACCAGCGTGGCGCTCACGACCATCACGGGTCCGAGCAGGACGCCGGCATCTCGCTCGGGGATCACCTCGTCACCGCCGAGCAGGGCGACGAAGCCGAAGACGCACACGACGAGCGCGACGTGCATGACGGCGGCCAGGAGGGGGATCACTCCCCCAGCCTGACACGCGTCAGCGGTGGTCCGGCTGCTCCGCCAGCTTGCGGTCGTACTCGGCGCGGGCCTCGGCGTTCTTGGCCTTGATGCGGCGGCCGCGCGCGCTGATGCCGGCGCCGAGCCACGTGACGAGCTCGCGGGCGAGGAAGCCCGCGAGGATCCCGTCGGGGAAGGTCACCGTGCGCTGGAGCAGGAGCGCCTGCTCCGACGGGGCCAGGTCCACGACGCCGCCCTGGAGGAGGCGCGTGCCGACGTACGCGGCGTAGACGAGGATCGCGACCGGCAGGCCCCCGAGGACGAACGCCCACCACTTGCCCCGGTTGACCAGGAGCGCGAGCAGGACGAAGAACACGAGGAACGCGATCGTGGGCACGTAGAAGACGGGCGACGCGATGTAGCGGCCGAAGACGTCGCCGAACGCGTCGGGGTTGCGCACCGAGGCGAGGAGCGCCGTGCCCAGCGAGTAGAGCAGGGCGAAGAGGATGGCGGCGACGACGGCGATGAGCACGCCGAAGCCGCGGTTGCCGCGCTTCTCCGGCGGGACCGGGGCCTGCACGTAGATGGGCTGCGACTGCGACTGGCGCGCGGTCTCCTCGTCGCGGGCGCGGCGGTCGCGCTCCTCGCGCTCGCGGGCGTCGGCCTCGCGGGCCTCGCGCTCGCGGCGCTCCCGGTCCTCGACGTCGCGCTGGCGGGCCTCCGCCTCGCGTGCTCCTGCCTCACGCGCCTCCGCCTCACGCGCCTCGGCCTCGCGGGTCTCCGCCTCGCGGGTCTCGCGCTCGCGGTCGTCGCGCGCCCGGGCCTCGGCGACACGGGCCTCCGCCTCGCGTCGCTCGCGCTCGCGCGCGTCGTGGTCCTCGTCGACGGGGGCGGCGAACGCCGTCTGGTCGAAGGTGGAGGTGTCGGAGTGCGCGGACTCGGCGCTCCGGTCGGCGGGGCCGTCGTCGAAGGCGGCGGCGGCGCGCTCGTCCGGGGTGCGGGGATCCAGCGGCTGGTCGGCCTCGTCGGGCTGTCGGTGCGGGGCGGGCCTGTCGTCGGTCATGGCACGAACCTACCTCGGCGGCGCTCCGCCGCCCGGGCGGCGTGCCGGTGAGCGGCCAGTTGGCGGCGAGCGGCTAGAACGGCTCGAGGAGCCGCTGCAGGAAGCGGCGCGTGCGCTCCTCGGTCGGGTGCTGCAGGACCTCGGACGGGTGCCCGCGCTCGACCACGACGCCGCCGTCCATGAACACGACCTCGTCGGCCACCTGGCGGGCGAATGCCAGCTCGTGGGTGACGATCACCATGGTCCACGCCTCGTCGGCGAGCTCCTTGATGACGCTGAGCACCTCGCCCACCAGCTCAGGATCGAGGGCGGACGTCGGCTCGTCGAACAGGAGGATCTGCGGTCGGAGCGCCAGCGCGCGCACGATCCCCACGCGCTGCTGCTGCCCGCCCGACAGCTGGAACGGGTGCTGGTCGCGCTTGTCGGCGAGGCCGACGCGGGCGAGCAGCTCCTCGGCCTCGCGCGTCGCCTCGGCCACGGGGCGCCGCTGGACCTGCACCGGGCCCTCGATGACGTTCTCCAGCACGGTCTTGTGCGGGAACAGGTTGTACTGCTGGAACACCATCGCCGAGCGGTCGCGGAGGGCGAGCAGCTCGCGGTGCCTCGGCTTGGCGGCGAAGTCGACGCGGAGGGGGCCCGTCGTGCGGGACCGGGAGTCGGCGTCGGCAGCGGCGACCTCGACGACGCCCTCCTCCGGCACCTCGAGCCCGTTGAGGGAGCGCAGGACCGTGGTCTTGCCGGATCCGCTCGGGCCGATGAGCGCGGTCACGCCGCCGCGACGGACCTCGAGGTCGATGGAGCGGAGCACCTCGTTGTCGCCGAACGACTTGCGGAGGCCGCGGACGGTGAGGACGGGCTCCCCGGGCGTGCGGTGCGGGGCGGGCGCGGCTGCGGGGTCGACGGGATCAGTGGGCGACATACCGGTCGAGCCTCCTCTCGAGGCGGGTCTGCGCGAACGACAGCACGAGGCAGACGAGCCAGTAGATCAGGGCCGCCTCGAGGTACAGCAGCATGTACTCGAAGGTGGACGAGGCGATGAGCTGGGCCTGCTTGAAGAGCTCGGTCACGAGGATCACGGAGGCGAGGGACGTGTCCTTCACCAGGCTGATGAACGTGTTCGACAGCGGCGGCACCGACACGCGGGCGGCCTGCGGCACGATGATGCGGCGCAGCGTCAGCGCGCGGGACATGCCGATGGTGTGGCCGGCCTCCCACTGCCCGCGCGGCACCGAGAGGATCGACGCGCGGATGATCTCCGCCGCGTAGCCGCCGACGTTCACCGACAGGGCGATGACCGCGCTCGGCCACGGCGGCAGCACGACGCCGATGGACGGCAGACCGTAGAAGATCACGAAGAGCTGCACCAGGAGCGGGGTGCCGCGCACGACCGAGATGTAGAAGCGCGCGATGCCGGACACGAGCCGGTTGCCGTAGAGCCGCATGAGCGCGAGCCCCAGCGCGATCGCGAGGCCGAGGGCGAAGGTGACGAGGGCGAGCGGGATGGTGCCGCGGATCGTCTCGAGCGCGAGCGGCCCGAAGGACGACCAGAACAGGTCCCACTCCCTCGACATGCGATCCCCTCGTCTCGTCCTCGTCCGTCAGCGTACGCGGCGGTCTACTGCGAGACGTCCGCGCCGAAGTACTTCTCCGAGATCGACGCGAGCGTGCCGTCGGCGCGCAGGTCGGCGAGGGCCTGGTCGACCGCGGTCACGAGGTCGTCGCTCCCCTTGCGGAAGACGAGCGCGCTGAGCGACGGGTCGTCGGTCTCCGCGGCGACCTCCAGGTCGGAGTCGCCCTGCTGCTTCTGGTAGTCGAGGAGCGTGAGGCGGTCGTTGATCGTCGCGTCGACGCGGCCCTGCTGGAGGAGCGTCACCGCCTGCGCGAAGCCCTCGACGGCCTCGACCTTGGCGCCGCTCTGGGTCGCGAGATCGTTCCAGTTGCTCGTGAGCGACTGGGCCGTGGTCTTGCCCGCGAGGTCGGCGAACGAGCTGATGCCCGAGTCGGAGCCCTTCACGATGATCACGCCGGGCGAGACGGTGTACGGCTCGGAGAAGTCGTAGACCGTCTTGCGCTCGTCCGTGATGGAGATCTGGTTGGCGATGACGTCCCAGCGCCCGGCCTCGAGGCCCGCGAAGATGCCGTCGAACTGGGTCTCCTCGAAGACGAGCTTCACGCCCAGCTTGTCGGCGACCGCGGTCGCGACCTCGACGTCGTAGCCCGTGAGCGCGCCCGACCCGGATCCCTCGTGGAAGGAGAACGGCGAGTACGTGCCCTCGGTGCCGATGACGAGCTCGCCCTTGGCCTTGACGTCGGAGAGGCTCGTCGCGGCGGCGGGGGTGCCGGAGGTGCCGTCGGCGGATCCGGTGCCCGCGTCGCCCGAGGCGCAGCCCGCGAGGCCGAGGGCGGCCGCGGCCAGGAGGCCGGTGAGGGCGAGGGAGGGGCGGAGGCGGGAGCGGAGCGTCATGGGGGTCCTTGCGGTCACGGCGGACCCCTGGTGCGGGGTCGCCTCGTGCGGGTGCTGTGTTCGCGGTGATGGGGCGTCGGATGCCCGGAACCCGTCCGGGTGCGCCGACCGCCATGGTCTCAACGCCCTCGCCGTGTCGGTATTCCCGTGTCGCCGGATGACGGGCGGCGTCCGCCGGCCCGCTCGCCCTGTGGCTAGAAGAGCGGCTCGGGCTCGCTCCCGTCGCCGTCGTCGGCGACCTGCCCGATCTCGCCCTCGAGCTCCTGGAGGCGCAGGGCCACGAACCGGTCGAGCGCCTGGCGGATGACGGGCGCGAGCGGGGCGAGCTCGCGCGCCATCGCGTCGTCCACGACCCGCTGGATGTCGTCCTCGCGCTCCCCGTAGTCGACGAACGCGGGCATGCCGAAGGGGTGGTCGCGGTAGAGGGGACCCCGGGTCTCGCGGTAGAGGCGCTCCGCGGCATCGCGGGCCGCCTCGGCGCGTGCGACCTCGAGCGCGGCGACGAGCGGGTGGATCGCCGTGTGGGGCGCGTCTCGCGGGATCGCCTCCTGGTCCGTGAACGGCGATGCGTCGCAGGCCGGGCAGGAGCCGGATCCGCTGCCCGACGAGGTCGAGGTGTCCGTGGCGTAGCGGAGAGCGTGCGCCCGCCACGCCAGGACCACGTCCTCCAGCATCCGCACGACGCCTCCTCGGGTCCCCGTGCGTCGGCCGGCGCCGGGTCCGCCCACTGTATCGCCGGGACGGGCCCCGATCCGTGAGCCCGGCGGTGCGGGGCGGAGCGCGCGACCCGCGCCCCCGGGAGACGAGGAAGGGCCCCGCCGGAGCGGGGCCCTTCTCATCGTGCGCTCACGCGCCGGCGGTCCTAGTTGTAGGTGCCGGGCGTGTAGTCGTCCGAGCTGAAGCTGTCGAAGTCGACGAAGCTCAGGTCGGACTCGTTGAACACCGACTCATCCGTGAAGATGCGGTTCGGGTAGCGCTCGGCCTTGGCCTCCTCCGTCGCGGTGACGGTGACGTCGCGGTACTTCGCGAGCCCCGTGCCGGCCGGGATCAGCTTGCCGATGATGACGTTCTCCTTGAGGCCCATCAGCGGGTCGGACTTGCCCTCCATGGCGGCCTGCGTGAGCACGCGGGTCGTCTCCTGGAAGGACGCGGCCGACAGCCACGACTCGGTCGCGAGCGAGGCCTTGGTGATGCCCATGACCTCCTGGCGGGCGGAGGCGGTCTTCTTGCCCTCCGTCAGCGTGGCGCGGTTGACCTCGTTGTAGCGGGCCCGGTCGACCAGCTCACCGGGGAGGAGGTCCGTGTCGCCGTGCTCGACGACCGTGACCTTGCGCAGCATCTGCCGCACGATGACCTCGATGTGCTTGTCGTGGATCGGGACGCCCTGCGAGCGGTAGACGCCCTGGACACCGCCCACGAGGTGCTTCTGCACCTCGCGCACGCCCTTGACCCGGAGGACCTCCTTCGGGTCGATGGCGCCGACGTGCAGCTGCTGCCCGAGCTCGACGTGCTGGCCGTCCTCGACGAGGAGGGTCGCGCGCTTGAGCACCGGGTAGATGTGCGGCTCGTCGCCGTTGTCCGGGGTCAGGATCACCTTGCGGCTGCGATCCGTGTCCTCGATCGTGATGCGACCCGCGGCCTCCGCGATGGGCGACGCGCCCTTGGGGGTGCGGGCCTCGAAGAGCTCCTGCACGCGGGGCAGACCCTGCGTGATGTCGTCCGCCGATGCCACACCACCCGTGTGGAAGGTGCGCATCGTGAGCTGCGTGCCGGGCTCGCCGATCGACTGGGCCGCGATGATGCCGACGGCCTCGCCGATGTCCACGAGCTTGCCGGTGGCGAGCGAGCGGCCGTAGCAGGCCGCGCACACGCCGACGGCGGACTCGCACGTGAGGACCGAGCGCACCTTGATCTCGTGCACGCCGGCCGCGATCAGGTGGTCGATCAGGACGTCGCCGACGTCGCTGCCCGCGGGGGCGACGACCTCGCCTGCCTCGTTGACCGCGTCGGCGGCCAGCGAGCGGGCGTACACCGAGTTCTCCACGTTGGAGTCGCGGACGGACGAGCCGTCGGCGCCCTTCGTGGCGATCGGCAGGTCGAGCCCACGGCCCGTGCCGCAGTCGTCCTCGCGGATGATGACGTCCTGCGACACGTCCACCAGACGACGGGTGAGGTACCCGGAGTCGGCGGTGCGGAGCGCGGTGTCGGCCAGTCCCTTGCGAGCACCGTGGGTGGAGATGAAGTACTCCGCCACCGTCAGGCCCTCGCGGTACGAGTGGACGATCGGGCGGGGGATGATCTCGCCCTTCGGGTTCGACACGAGGCCGCGCATGCCGGCGATCTGGCGGACCTGCATCCAGTTGCCTCGTGCCCCGGAGGACACCATGCGGTTGATGTTGTTGTCGGCGGGGAGGTTGTCCTCCATCGCCTTCGCGACCTCGGCGGTGGCCTTGTTCCAGATCTCGATGAGCTCCTGACGACGCTCGGCGTTCGTCGTGAGTCCCTTCTCGAACTGGCCCTGGACCTTGGCGGCCTGCTTCTCGTAGCCCGACAGGATGGCCGCCTTGGTGGGCGGGGTCAGCACGTCGGAGAGGGCGACCGTGACGCCGGAGCGCGTGGCCCAGTAGAAGCCCGCGTCCTTGATCCGGTCGAGCGCTGCTGCGACCTCGACCTTGGGGTACCGCTCGGCGAGGTCGTTGACGATCTCGGAGAGCTTGCCCTTGTCGGCGACGGCCTCGATGTAGGGGTAGTCGACCGGCAGGGTCTCGTTGAACAGCGCGCGACCGAGGGTGGTCTCGAGCAGCACGGGTCCGACCGTCTTGCCCTTCTCGTCGAGCTCGACGCCCTCGGGCGCCTCGCCCTCGCCGAAGTAGATGTCGTGCAGGCGGATGCGCACCTTGGCGTTGAGGTCCAGTGAGAGCTGGTCCTTCGCCAGGATGGCCTCGGCCACCGAGCTGAACGCGCGACCCTCACCGGCGACGCCCTCCTTGAGGGTGGTCAGGTGGTGCAGGCCGATGATCATGTCCTGCGTGGGCAGGGTGACCGGGCGTCCGTCCGACGGCTTGAGGATGTTGTTCGAGGCGAGCATCAGGATGCGCGCCTCGGCCTGGGCCTCGACCGACAGGGGCAGGTGGACGGCCATCTGGTCGCCGTCGAAGTCCGCGTTGAACGCGGCGCAGACGAGCGGGTGCAGCTGGATGGCCTTGCCCTCCACGAGCTGGGGCTCGAACGCCTGGATGCCCAGGCGGTGGAGCGTGGGCGCGCGGTTGAGCAGCACGGGGCGCTCGCGGATGATCTCCTCGAGCACGTCCCAGACCTGTCCGCGGCTGCGCTCGACCATGCGCTTGGCGGCCTTGATGTTCTGGGCGTGGCTCAGGTCGATCAGGCGCTTGATGACGAACGGCTTGAACAGCTCGAGCGCCATCTGCTTGGGCAGACCGCACTGGTGCAGCTTGAGCTGCGGCCCGACGATGATGACCGAGCGGCCCGAGTAGTCCACGCGCTTGCCGAGCAGGTTCTGGCGGAACCGGCCCTGCTTGCCCTTCAGCATGTCGCTGAGGGACTTGAGCGCGCGGTTGCCGGTACCCGTGACGGGACGACCGCGGCGGCCGTTGTCGAACAGCGCGTCGACGGCCTCCTGCAGCATGCGCTTCTCGTTGTTGACGATGATCTCGGGGGCGCCGAGGTCAAGCAGACGACGGAGGCGGTTGTTGCGGTTGATCACGCGGCGGTACAGGTCGTTCAGGTCGCTGGTCGCGAAGCGGCCGCCGTCGAGCTGCACCATCGGGCGCAGCTCGGGCGGGATGACCGGGACGACCTGCAGCACCATCGCGGCCGGCGAGTTGCCGGTCGCGAGGAAGGAGCTGACGACGCGCAGGCGCTTGATGGCGCGGATCTTCTTCTGGCCCTTGCCGGTGGCGATCTGCTCGCGGAGCAGCTCCCCCTCGGCCTCGAGGTCGAAGGCCTCCAGGCGCTTCTGGATCGCCTCGGCGCCCATGTGGGCCTCGAAGTAGATGCCGAAGCGGTCCTGCAGCTCGTGGAAGACGGCGTCCTCGGGCTTGAGCTCGCCGACCTTGAGGCTGCGGAACTCCTCCCAGACTCGCTCGAGACGGGAGATGTCCTCGTCGAACGCCTTGCGCGTCTGACCCATCTCCTTCTCGGCGCCGTCCTTCGCGCGGCGCTTCTGGTCGCTCTTGGCGCCCTCGGCCTCCAGTGCGGCCAGGTCGGTCTCCAGGCGCCCGAGGCGCTCGGCGATCTGGCTGTCGCGCTGGTCCTGCAGGGTCTTGATCTCGAGCCGGAGCTCGTTCTCGAGGCCGGGCATGTCCTCGTGGCGAGCATCCTCGTCCACGCTGATCACCATGTACGCGGCGAAGTAGATGACCTTCTCGAGGTCCTTCGGCGCCATGTCGAGCAGGTAGCCGAGGCGCGACGGGACGCCCTTGAAGTACCAGATGTGCGTGACGGGCGCGGCGAGCTCGATGTGGCCCATGCGCTCGCGGCGGACCGCGGACTTGGTGACCTCGACGCCGCAGCGCTCGCAGACGATGCCCTTGAAGCGCACCCGCTTGTACTTGCCGCAGGAGCACTCCCAGTCGCGGCTGGGTCCGAAGATCTGCTCTCCGAAGAGGCCGTCCTTCTCGGGCTTCAGCGTGCGGTAGTTGATGGTCTCGGGCTTCTTGACCTCACCGTGCGACCAGCGGCGGATGTCGTCGGCCGTGGCCAGGCCGATCCGCAGCTCATCGAAAGTTGTTACGTCGAGCAATTTTCCTTCTCTCCTTGGAAAGCTTCGAGTCGAAAGTCTTGAGCGGGCTTAGATGTCGTCGATGCTGGACGACTCGAAGCGGGTGGAGATGTTGATGCCGAGCTCCTCCGCCGCGCGGAAGACCTCGTCATCCGTGTCGCGCAGGCTGACCGCCTGGCCGTCGGCCGAGAGGACCTCGACGTTCAGGCAGAGGGACTGCATCTCCTTGATCAGGACCTTGAAGGACTCGGGGATACCCGGTTCCTGGATGTTCTCGCCCTTGACGATGGCCTCGTACACCTTGACGCGGCCGAGGATGTCGTCCGACTTGATGGTGAGGAGCTCCTGCAGCGCGTACGCGGCGCCGTAGGCCTCGAGCGCCCAGACCTCCATCTCGCCGAACCGCTGGCCGCCGAACTGGGCCTTACCGCCCAGGGGCTGCTGCGTGATCATCGAGTAGGGACCCGTCGAGCGCGCGTGGATCTTGTCGTCCACCAGGTGGTGCAGCTTCAGGATGTACATGTAGCCGACCGAGACGGGCTCGGGGAACGGCTCGCCGGAGCGGCCGTCGAACAGGCGCGTCTTGCCGCTGGACCCGATGAGGCGGTCGCCGTCGCGGGTGACCGTCGTCGAGTCGAGCAGGCCGGCGATCTCCTCCTCGAGCGCTCCGTCGAACACCGGGGTGGCGACCTTCGTGCCGGCCGGGGCCTGGCGCGCGTGGTCCGGCAGGCGCTCGGCCCACTTCGGCTTGCCCTCGACCTCCCAGCCCTGCTTGGCGATCCACCCGAGGTGGGTCTCCAGGACCTGGCCGAAGTTCATGCGGCCGGGGATGCCGAGCGGGTTGAGGATGACGTCGACCGGGGTCCCGTCGGCGAGGAACGGCATGTCCTCGACCGGCAGGATCTTGGAGATGACGCCCTTGTTGCCGTGACGGCCGGCGAGCTTGTCGCCCTCGGTGATCTTGCGCTTCTGGGCGATGAACACCACGACCCGCTGGTTGACGCCGGAGCCGAGCTCGTCGTCGCCGTCCTGCGAGTCGAAGACCTTGACGCCGATGATCGTGCCCTGCTCGCCGTGGGGCACCTTCAGGGACGTGTCGCGGACCTCGCGGCTCTTCTCGTTGAAGATCGCGCGCAGCAGGCGCTCCTCGGCGCTGAGCTCGGTCTCGCCCTTCGGCGTGACCTTGCCCACGAGGATGTCGCCGGGGCGGACCTCGGCGCCGATGCGGATGATGCCGCGCTCGTCGAGGTCGGCGAGCAGCTCCGGGCTGACGTTGGGGAGGTCGCGGGTGATCTCCTCCTTGCCGAGCTTGGTGTCGCGCGCGTCGACCTCGTACTCCTCGATGTGGATGGAGGAGAGGGTGTCGTCCTTGACCAGGTTCTGGCTCAGGATGATCGCGTCCTCGAAGTTGTGGCCCTCCCACGGCATGAACGCGACGAGCAGGTTCTTGCCGAGCGCGAGCTCGCCGTTCTCCGTGGCGGGGCCGTCGGCGATGACCTCGCCGGCCTCGATGCGGTCGCCGGCCGAGACCAGGACGCGGTGGTTGTAGCTCGTGCCCTGGTTCGAGCGGTCGAACTTGCGCAGGTAGTAGGTCTGCGTGCCGCCCTCGTCGAGCTGGATGGTGACGACCTCGGCCGACACCTCCTGCACGACGCCCGAGGCGTCGGCCGTGAGGACGTCGCCGGCGTCGACCGCCGCGTAGCCCTCCATGCCGGTGCCGACGAGCGGGCTCTCGCTGCGCAGCAGCGGGACGGCCTGACGCTGCATGTTCGCGCCCATGAGGGCCCGGTTCGCGTCGTCGTGCTCGAGGAAGGGGATGAGCGAGGTCGCGACCGACACCATCTGGCGCGGGGAGACGTCCATGTAGTGGACGTTCTCCTTCGCGACGAGCTCGACCTCACCGCCCTTCGGGCGGACGAGGACGCGGTCCTCCGCGAAGCGGAAGTCCTTCGTGAGGGGCGCGTTGGCCTGGGCGACGAGGAACTCGTCCTCCTCGCTGGCCGTGAGGTAGTCGATCGTGTCCGTGACCACGCCGTCGACGACGCGACGGTACGGGGTCTCGATGAAGCCGAACGAGTTGATGCGGGCGAACGACGCCAGCGAGCCGATCAGGCCGATGTTCGGGCCTTCCGGGGTCTCGATGGGGCACATGCGGCCGTAGTGCGACGGGTGGACGTCGCGGACCTCGACGCCGGCGCGCTCACGGGACAGACCACCCGGGCCGAGCGCCGAGAGGCGGCGCTTGTGGGTGAGGCCCGCGAGCGGGTTGTTCTGGTCCATGAACTGCGACAGCTGGCTCGTGCCGAAGAACTCCTTGATCGCGGCGACGACGGGGCGCACGTTGATCAGGGTCTGGGGCGTGATGGCCTCGATGTCCTGCGTGGTCATGCGCTCGCGGACGACGCGCTCCATGCGGGACAGGCCGGTGCGCACCTGGTTCTGGATGAGCTCGCCGACCGCGCGGATGCGGCGGTTGCCGAAGTGGTCGATGTCGTCCACGTCGAGGCGCAGCTCGACGGCCTTGCCGTCGCGCGTGCCGTTCATCTTCGTCTCGTTCGCGTGCAGCGAGACGAGGTACTTGATGGTCGCGAGGATGTCCTCGACCGTGAGCACCGAGTCGGTGAGCTGCTTGTCGATGCCGAGCTTGCGGTTGATCTTGTAGCGACCCACCTTCGCCAGGTCGTAGCGCTTGGGGTTGAAGTAGAAGTTGTCCAGCAGCGCGCGGGCGGCCTCGGCGGCGACCTGCTCGCCCGGACGGAGCTTGCGGTAGATGTCCTTGAGGGCCTCCTCCTTGGTGAGGATGGAGTCCTTCTCGAGCGTGAGCTCGATGGACGCGACGCCCTTGAACTCCTCGAGGATCTGCTCGCTGGTGAGGCCGAGGGCCTTGAGGAACACGGTGACCGACTGCTTGCGCTTGCGGTCGATGCGCACGCCGACCTGGTCGCGCTTGTCGATCTCGAACTCGAGCCAGGCGCCACGGGAGGGGATGACGCGGGCGGAGTAGATGTCCTTGTCGGAGGTCTTCTCCTGCTGGCGCTCGAAGTACACGCCGGGCGAGCGGACGAGCTGGGACACGACGACACGCTCGGTGCCGTTGATGATGAACGTGCCCTTCTCCGTCATGAGGGGGAAGTCGCCCATGAAGACCGTCTGGGTCTTGATCTCACCCGTGAGGTGGTTCATGAACTCGGCCTCGACGTAGAGGGGAGCGGAGTAGGTCTTGCCGCGCTCCTTGCACTCGTCGATGGAGTACTTCTGCTCCTCGAGGTACGGGTTCGTGAACCCGAGCTGCATGGTCTCGCCCAGGTCCTCGATGGGGGAGATCTCCTCGAAGATCTCCTCGAGGCCCGAGTTGAGCGCCAGGTCGGTGCGACCCTGCGCGGTGCCCTCCTCGACGCGCCGCTTCCACGCGTCCGAGCCGACGAGCCAGTCGAAGCTCTCGGTCTGCAGGGCGAGGAGGTCGGGGACGGTGAGGGTGTCAGTGATCTTCGCGAACGAGAGCCGCGATGCGTCGCGACCGTTCTGGGGAGTGGGAGTTGCGTTGCGCGCAGCAGCCAAGGAAATTACCTCCGTGGGCCCCGTCGGGCTCCGATGTCGTCGATACGCCGAGACCGACCCGGGACGTGACCCGTGCCGATCCTGATGGAGTTGCTCGCCACACCTCGCGGGATGGGCTCGGGATGGACCCGAGCGCACACGATGACCGACCGCAATATGAAGGCAAAAGGGAGTGGGAGCGCAAAGGATCACCATACGGGTCGCGACGCGCCATGTCCAGCGGAATCTTGCATCCTCGGCGTGTCTCGGTGTATAACCTGCGGCTGCCCTGCCGGGCGACCCCTCGGGCCGCGTAGCGTCGGGGCATGAGCGCACCCTGGCACGTGTCCCCCGGCGGCCCCTCGCACGTGCACGTGGCGGGCGACGTGGAGGTCAGGAAGGCCTCCGTCGGGCCCATGGACAACGACGCGTACCTCCTCACCGACCTCGACTCCGGCGAGCGCCTGCTCGTCGACGCGGCGGCCGACGTCGACCGGCTGCTCGCCCTCGTGGAGGAGCCGGATCCCGCGGGCCGCCTCGCCGTCGTGGTCACGACCCACGGCCACGCCGACCACCACGGCGCGCTCGCAGCCGTGCTCGACGCGACCGGCGCGTCCTCGGCCGCGGGCGACGCCGACGCAGGCGACCTGCCCGTCGACGTCGACCGTCGGCTCGCGGACGGCGACCGGGTGGCGTTCGGCGGCGTGACGCTCGAGGTCGTCGCCCTCCGCGGGCACACGCCGGGCAGCGTGGCGCTCGTGCTGCAGCCGGGCGACGGCAGCACGCACCTCTTCACGGGCGACTCGCTCTTCCCCGGCGGCGTCGGGAGCACGCAGGGCGACGCCGGCCGCTTCCGGCAGCTGATGGACGACGTGGAGGAGCGGCTCTTCGCGCGCTTCCCCGACGACGCCCACGTGCACCCCGGCCACGGCGACTCGACGACGCTCGGCGCGGAGCGCGGATCCCTCGCCTCGTGGCGGTCGCGCGGCTGGTGACGGGTCGCCCGGCACCCGGGTCCCGGCGCCGGGCGGACGCCTAGGCTGAGGAGATGCCCGAGCACCCGTCGACCGTCCTGTCCCTGAGCGGGCACAGGGCCGTCATCGAGCCCGACCGGTTCGTGCCGGGCGCCTACCAGCTCGTGGTCGACGGCACCCCCCAGTCGCACGTCAACATGGACGACCCGGGCGAGCTGTTCTTCGAGTACGTGCAGCGCATGGGGCACGTCATCGACCTCGTCGGCGACCCGGGGCAGCCGATCACCGCCCTGCACCTCGGCGCCGGCGCGCTCACCATCCCGCGGTACGTCGAGGCGACCCGGCCCGGATCCCGCCAGCAGGTCATCGAGCTCGAGCAGGACCTCGTCGACCTCGTGCGCGAGCACCTGCCCTGGTCCAGGAAGGCCTCCATCCGGCTCCGCTACGGCGACGCGCGCGAGGTGATGGGGCGGCTGCCCGAGGGGCTCCGCGGATCCGTCGACCTCGTCGTGGTGGACGTCTTCAGCGGCGCGCGCACGCCCGCCCACATCACGAGCCGCGACTTCTACGCGGACGCCACGGCCTTCCTCGCACCGGGCGGGATCATGACGGTCAACGTCGCCGACGGCCACGGCCTCCGGTTCGCGCGCGGGCAGGCCGCCACGATCCAGGACGTGCTGCCGCACGTGGCCGCGCTCGCCGAGACGCAGGTGCTCAAGGGCCGCAGGTTCGGGAACGTCGTGTTCGCCGCGTCCGCGACGCCGCTGCCCTTCGACTTCGTGCCGCGCCTGCTCGCCGGGGGCCCGCATCCCGCCAAGGTCGTCGAGGGCCGCGAGCTCGCCGACTTCATCGCCGGAGCGTCCGTCGTGACCGACGCCACGGCCGTCCCGTCCCCCTCCCCCGCCCGCAGCGTCTTCCAGACGAAGCCGTGACCGGTCCGGGCACCGAGGCCCGCCGAACCACCGGAGTCCCCATGAACCGCCGCTCCCGCACCCGCCCGGCGCGCGTCGCCGCGCTCGGCTTCGCCGCCCTCGTCGCGCTGACGGGCTGCACGAACGACGACGGCTCGCCCGTGGACGTGCGCGCGACCGAGCCGCCCGCGCCCTCCCCCACCAGCACGGACGCCGCGCCGGCCGGCGTCGCGCCGTCGGGCACGCCCACTGCGCTCGCGTCCGACCTCGTCTCGCCGTGGTCCGTCGCCGAGCTGCCGTCCGGATCCCTGCTCGTCAGCGAGCGCGACACGTCGCGCATCGTCGAGGTGCTCGGCGACGGCACCACGCGGGTCGCCGGCACGATCGCGGGCGTGGGGCCGCAGGGCGAGGGCGGCCTGCTCGGGATAGCGGTGCGCGAGGCGGACGGCGGCACCCAGCTCTACGCGTACTACACGAGCTCCACCGACAACCGCATCGTGCGCATGGACGTGACGGGCGAGCCGGGGTCGCTCGGGCTCGGGGTGGCCGAGGACGTGGTGACGGGGATCCCGCGCGACACGACCCACAACGGCGGCCGCATCGCGTTCGGCCCCGACGGCATGCTCTACGCCACCACGGGCGACGCGAACCTCCGCGACGCCGCGCAGGACCCGTTCTCGCTCGCGGGCAAGATCCTCCGACTCACGCCCGACGGACAGGGGGCGGCCGACAACCCGACGCCGGGGTCGCCCGTCTACTCGATGGGCCACCGCAACCCCCAGGGCATCGCGTGGGACGCCGAGGGGAACCTCTGGGCGGCCGAGTTCGGGCAGGACACCTGGGACGAGCTGAACCTGATCGAGCCCGGCGGGAACTACGGCTGGCCGGTCGTCGAGGGCGCGACGGACGACGCAGCGGACGACGCGTACATCGACCCCGTCCGACAGTGGGCCACCGACGACGCGAGCCCGAGCGGCATCGCGATCTCCGGCGACACGATCTTCATGGCGGGGCTCGGCGGCCAGCGCCTCTGGGTGATCCGGCCGGGCGCGGTGGTCACCGACCCCATCCCCGACGACCGCGTGACCGAGTTCTACACGCGGGAGTTCGGCCGGATCCGGGACGTGCAGGCCGCGCCCGACGGCTCCCTGCGCATGCTCACCGGCAACACCGACGGCCGCGGGACGCCGCGCCCGGGCGACGACAAGCTGCTCCGGGTCGAGCTCATGCCGATCCAGGCGGGATAATCTCTAACTCGTGACAGGCACCGCGATCATCATCGGCTACGACAGGGACACCCTCCGGGAGAAGGTGGACCTGCGGGCGGCCGGCGAGCGCCTGGACGAGCTGGAGGCGCTCCGGAGCCTCTCCGCCATCACCGAGAAGGTCGCGCTGCTGCGCATGCTGGGCCGCCTCGACGAGGCGTGGGACATGGCGAACGCGGCCGTCCGCCAGGCGCGCTTCACGGGCGACCGGGAGACGCTGCTCGCGTGCCGGATCCGCCGCGCGCAGGTGCAGCAGTACCAGGGCAAGCTCGACATCGCGCTGCAGGACCTCGGCGGCTGCGTCGACGAGGCCCGCGCGCACGAGTGGTACGCGCTGGAGGCGTTCGCGCTGCAGCACCGCGGCAAGGTCCACTTCGACCGGGGCGACTACCGCCTCGCGCTCTCCGACTTCGAGGACGCGTACACGCTGCGCACGCGCGAGGGCCTGCCGAGCGACCAGCTCGAGAGCTCGGCGCTCGCGATCGACGTCGCCAAGGAGCGCATCGCCGCCCAGCCGGCGTGATGGGCCCGCTCGCTCCCCGGCCGACGGCGGCCGGCCGTGGCTGACCTCGCCCGGGTGCGGATCTGGGCCGACGCCCTGATCGCGCTGCACCTCGACCCCTCGTGGACCTTCGCGTTCGACCACGCCCGCACCCGCGCCGGCGCCTGCCACTACGGCGAGAAGCGGATCACGGTCTCCCGGCACCTGGCGGGGCGGTTCGAGGACGACGAGATCCACCAGGTCCTGCTGCACGAGGTCGCGCACGCGCTCGCCGGATCCCGCGCGGGCCACGGGCCGAGGTGGAAGGCGACGGCCGCCGAGCTCGGCTACGAGGGATCCCGGCTGCACTCGGGCGCCGTCGCCGAGGAGCTCGCCCCGTGGGTGGGCGCCTGCCCGGCCGGCCACGCCCACTTCCGCTACCGGAAGCCGACGCGCCCGCTCGCCTGCGGGCTGTGCTCGAAGCGGTTCGACAAGGCGCACCTCATCGCGTGGACGAAGCGCGAGGTGCCGTCGGGCGCCGCCGTGTCGCGGGCATCGGCCACCGATCGCCGCGAGGGGGCCGCGTGAGCCGGGCGCCGGGATCCGAGCGGCCCACCGGCCAGTGGATCACCGACCCCGACGGCCTGCGCTGGTTCCTCGACACGGGCGTCGTGAGCCTCGACCTCGCCTACACGGGCGCGCTCGGGGATCCGGAGCCGCGCGAGACGCTGCCGGACGCCGCGGCCCTCGGCGCGTGGCTGAGCGAGCACCTCGCGCCCGTCTCCGAGCCCGGCGAGCGCGACCTCGCGGACATGCGCACGCTCCGGCAGGCGATCGGCGACATCGCGGCGGCCATCGCGGACGGCGGGGAGCCCGCGCCGCGGGACGTCGACGTGCTCAACCTCTACGCGGCCACGCCCGACCTGCCGCCCGCGCTCGGCGGCGGATCCCGCCAGGCCGGCCGCGCGCTCGCCCGGCCCGCGCAGGCGCTCGCGTCGGCGGCGCGCGACGCGGTGATGGTGTTCGGGGCGGGATCCGAGCGGATCCACCGCTGCTCGGCCGACGACTGCACCGTGCTCTACCTCGACACCACGCGCTCGGGCACCCGGCGCTGGTGCTCGATGCGGCGCTGCGGCAACCGCGCGAAGGTGCGCGCCCACCGCGCCAGGCAGCTGCGGGAGCGGCGGACGGGGATCCCGGCGCGCGTCGCGCCCGCGCGTCCCGCGGCCTCCCCCGGGTACGACGACGGCCCGGGAGCCTGAGCCCCCGGGCCGTGCGCGCGGATCCGCGTCACTCGCTGACGCGGACCTCCTTCCAGAACGCGACGTAGCCGCTGTAGTCACGGCCGACGCGGTCGAACGACGACGGGATGGGCGTCGGGTACGACCAGGCGCGGTCCTGCAGCACGGTGTCGCCGTCCTTGACGGAGTAGTACTGCGTGTCGCCCTTCCACGGGCAGTGGTACGGCGTGCTGGTTTCCGCCAGGAGCGACATGTCGACGCTCTGGGGCGGGAAGTACCAGTTGCCCTCGATCTCGATGAGCTCGTCCTTGGGCGCCTCCGCGACGGTGACGCCGTTGATGAGTGCCTTCATGTGATGACCTTCCGGTTGCGTGGCGTCGTCCCGGGTGCGGCGCCTGATGCACAGGGGAACACACGCTCCTGGGTGCCCATTCCGGACGGGCGCTGAGCGGATGCCGCGCGGCGGCGCGCGGACTCAGGCGTCGCGGTGCAGGCGGTGCACGACCACGTCGACGGGGCCTGCGGCGAGCGCCTCGGCGACCAGCCCGTCGTGTCCCGCGGCGTCGAGCCGGCGCGCGGAGACGCTCGCGGTCACCAGGTGGCCGACGGCCGGCCGGAGCTGCTGGAACGCGGCGCACGCGACGGCGGCCTCGGGCGAGGTGGCGTCGATCCCCAGGGCGGCGAGCGCGTCCACCACGGCGCCGGCGGCGAGCTGGTCCTCGGCGCACGCGCGCCAGGATCCGTCGGCCTCCACCGTGCCGGCGGCGACGACGGCCACGAACGCGCGGCGGCCGAGCGCGGTCTGCAGGGCGAGGATCCAGTCGGCGACGGCCGGGGCGTCGGCGAGCCCGGCGCTCACCACCGCCGGGCGCGCGGGCATGGTCGCGAGGACCTCGTCCCTGCGGGCGGCCGTGGGCGGCGGGACGGAGGGCAGGGCGTCGACCCAGACGATGACGTCGGCCCCTGCGGCGATGCGGCGGGCGCCGGCCACGCCGCCGTCGAGCCGGACCTGGTAGCGGGCCTGCGTCGACGGGTCGGGGTGCGCGGCGTCAGCGGAGGAGGTCACGATCCGATGCTACGGGCGTCCACGGACCTGACCCGCCGCGGATGACGCGGCGCGACGGCTCGGGCGCCCCGCGGCGCATGGCCTGGCGGATCACCTCGAAGTCGTCCCGCGTGATCTCGAGGAGCCCCGGCGCGAGCTTCCGACCCCACTCGAGGGAGTCGCGCGTGAAGTCGAGTACGGGGACGAGCGGGCGGATAGGGGCGTCGACCGCGCCGAGGTCCCACTCCATCCGCCGGCGCCACGGCCGCCACTCGCCCACGCGACCCTGGTACGGCGCGGCGTCGGCGACACGGCCGATCGCGGTGAACGCACGGAGGAGCTGCCCGTCGGGGTACGACTCGCGCGGCGAGTAGTAGACGAACCCGTCGGCCTCGCCGAGCCGCTCGACCGGCTCGCGGGCGCCGCGGTTGACCTGCGCGATGCCGAGGTCCAGGCCGTCGAGCACGCGGTCGCGCGAGACGACGCCCACCCAGTACCTGATCATGTCCGTCCCATCCTGTCCCACGGCGGCGGGACGCCGGGCACGCCCAGCCGGGCGGAGCACACTGGTCCCATGCGCGTGCTGCTGAAGACCATCCTCGACTGCGATCCCGACGCCGCCTGGCGCGCGCTCCACTCGCCCACCGTGATGCGGGAGGTCGCGGGCCCGCTCGTCGACTTCGTGCCGCTCGAGGACGGCGGCTTCCCCTCCAGCTGGGACGGCCGCGAGCACGTCGCCGCGATGCAGACCGGACCCTTCACGGCGGGACGCCAGAGCATCCGGCTCCGCGACATGAAGCCGCGCGTCGAGGGCGTGCGCATCGTGCGCGACGACGGCCACGGGCTCTCGGGGCTCATGTCGATACCCACGAGCATGCGGCACAGCATGGCCGTCTCGGCGGATCCCGCCGGCCCCGACGCCGATGGCCGCGTCAAGACCCTCTTCCGCGACCAGCTCGAGTTCGAGGCCGGACTCCTCGGCCCCGCGATGTGGCCGACCTTCTGGGCCTTCTGGCAGTGGCGCGCGTTCCGGCTCCGCCAGCTCGCGCCGACGTGGGCGTACGACTGGGAGCCCGAGGCGGATCCCGACGCGGACCCCGCGGCCTCCGACGCATAGCGCCGGGTCAGCCCTCCGTCGGCCGCTGCTGGAGGAGCTCCCGCGACCCGACCGGCTCCGTGAGCGGGATGCGCGCGACCATCGGGAATCCCGCGTCGCCGCACGCGGCTCCACCGGCGGCGGGGCGCCGCTCCCCCCGCTGCAGGTCCACGACGACGCGGTCGCCGGTCTCCTGCACCCGCGCGCCCTCCACCTGCTCGCCGCAGCGCGGATCCCCTGCGATCCACGAGATGTCCACCCAGGGGCCGTCCGGCACGGCATCCGACGGGTTCCACGGCACGATCGCGTCGCCGTCGATCGGCGCGGAGGCGTCGAGGAGCTCGGGATCGGCGAACGGGACGCCGGCCGGGATCGGCCGTGCATCGCGGGCGACGAGCGGCTGGTCGTCGACGCCTGACCCCTCGGCCGTGCATCCCGCGAGGGCGGCCGCGAGCGCGGGCAGGGCGACGACGAGCAGCAGGCGGGGAGCGCGCATGGCCGGCATCCGATCCGCGGCACGACCTCCCGCGGACCCGCGCCGCCCGTCCGCGTACGGTGGGCGCATGCCCTCCGCCGTCACCGCCCTCCACGTCGCCGACTGGCGCCGCCGCACGCACGAGATGTACGCGGAGGTGCGCTGGGTCGCGCAGACGGATCCGGCCGCCGCCCACGACCTCTGGCGCCGCACGCGCGACGACATGTTCCGCGGCCACCCCGCGACGCCGCTCCTCCCCGAGCACCGCGACGGCTTCGACCGCCTGGACGTCAAGGACTACGACCCGGCCTGGCGGTTCGAGCTGGAGATCCAGGACGACCGCGGCGACGAGCGCCACGACGTCGAGACCGGCACGGACGGCGTCGTGCCGTTCGAGCTGCTCGGCTCCGTGCACCTGCCCGCCGCCGACGGCCGCGAGGCCGGCAACCTCGACGTCTGGCGCCTGGCGAGCTACGGCGGCGGCCTGCACCTGCCCGTCAAGGACGCGTCGCACCGGCGCGAGGGCGGCACCTACGGGGGCGGACGATACCTGCTCGACACGGTCAAGGGATCCGACCTCGGCCCGGGCGCGCCGGGCTCGATCGTGGTCGACCTCAACTTCGCCTACAACCCGTCGTGCGCCTACGACCCGGAGTGGGCGTGCCCCCTCGCACCGGCCGGCAACGTGCTCGGCTTCGAGGTCCCCGTCGGCGAGATGGGCTTCTCCCCGGCCTGACCTGCTACGGTGGGATGACTTGCGAGCACATCTGTGCTCCCTGCGTCGAGAGAACGCGTTCCCTCCTCGCCCCGATCAGATCGCCGAACAGGCCGACGGGGTCGAGTGACATCTTTCTTTTGGCGAACGGATGCGCCCATCGGCGCCTTCGCCATCCTCCGCTTCCGTGCGTCTCACGCACATCCCGAGAACGCACACCGGGGCGGACCCCTGCCTGGAAGGCAACTCCCCCGCATGACCACTGACACCTTCGGCGCGCTCGGCGTGCCCGCCCCCCTCGTCTCCGCCCTGACGGCGAACGGCATCACGACGCCGTTCCCCATCCAGGTGGACACGCTCCCCGACACCCTGAACGGCCGCGACGTGCTCGGCCGCGGCAAGACGGGCTCCGGCAAGACGCTGGCGTTCGCCATCCCGATGATCGCGCGCCTCGGCGGCGGGCTCGCCGGCGGCCGTCGTCGTCCGGGCCGCCCGCTCGGCCTGATCCTCGCGCCGACCCGCGAGCTCGCCACGCAGATCACCGCGGCCATGGCGCCGCTCGCCGAGGCCTACAACCTGTCCACCACCACGATCTTCGGCGGCGTCTCGCAGCAGCGCCAGGTCGCGGCCCTCAAGGCCGGCGTCGACGTGGTCGTGGCCTGCCCCGGCCGCCTCGAGGACCTCATGAAGCAGGGCTTCGTGAACCTCGACGCCGTGGAGATCACCGTGCTCGACGAGGCCGACCACATGGCCGACCTGGGCTTCCTGCCCGTCGTCACGCGGATCCTCGACAAGACCCCGAACACCGGCCAGCGCATGCTGTTCTCCGCCACGCTCGACAACGGCGTGGACAAGCTCGTCCGCCGCTACCTGCACGACCAGGTGCTGCACTCCGTCGACGAGGCGAACTCGCCCGTCGCCGCCATGACGCACCACGTCTTCGAGGCGACCGACGTCGAGGCCAAGCGCCTCCTCGTCCAGAAGCTCGCGGGCGGCACCGGCCGCCGCATCCTCTTCATGCGCACCAAGCACCACGCGAAGAAGCTCGCGAAGCAGCTCACCGACGCGGGCATCCCGTCGGTGGACCTGCACGGCAACCTGTCGCAGGTGGCCCGCGACCGCAACCTCGCGGCGTTCTCCGCGGGCGACGTCAAGGTCCTCGTGGCCACCGACGTCGCGGCGCGCGGCGTGCACGTCGACGACATCGAGCTCGTGATCCACGTCGACCCGCCGGCCGAGCACAAGGCGTACCTGCACCGCTCGGGCCGCACGGCGCGCGCGGGCTCCGCGGGCGACGTCGTCACGATCATGCTGCCGGCGCAGCGCAAGGACGTGCAGCTCCTGATGCGCAAGGCCGACATCCACGTCACGCCGCAGCAGGTCACCGAGTCCTCCCCCGCGGTGGCCGAGCTGACGGGCGCCGTCGCGGCGTACGTCAAGCCCGCGCCGCGCGAGACGAAGTCGGTCCGCGAGTCCACCCAGCGCCAGTCGCAGGGCGGCCGCGCGAACGGCGGCGGACGCTCGCAGGGCGCCAACGCGCAGCGGAAGCGCGCGGCCCGCGACGGCGCGCCCGTCGGCGGCGGTCGTCGTGACGGCGCCTCGTCCGGTCGCCGCGACGGCGCCTCGGGCGGACAGCGCGGAGGTGCGCCCCGCAACTTCAGCACCTCGTCCGAGGGCTTCGGCGGCGGCTCGTCCGTCGGCACCGCCCGTCCCCGCCAGGAGCGCCCCGCGGCGTCCGGCGGCGCCTCGGCCGGCGGCCGCGAGCGCACCCACCGCCGCGTCTCCAGCGGACGCTAGACCGCGCGGCGCGCACCGCGCGCGGGCATGACATCGAGGGCCCCCGTCCAGGGACGGGGGCCCTCCGTCGTGCCCGGAGGGACGCACGACGACGCGTCCGTGCCCCGAGTCCCCACAGCTGAGGCAGCGCCTGTTGACGGTCGCGCGGACGCCCGGCGGCATCCGGTTACGGTGAGCCAATGACTCGCGCCGCCCTCGCCACCCGTGGCCCGTACCGCAAGGGCGTGGAGCGCAGGGAGCTCCTCATCCGCACCGCCATCGAGGTCTTCGCCGAGCAGGGGTACCGCAGCAGCTCGCTGCGCGAGATCGCGTCCCGGGCCGAGATCACGCCGGCCGGCCTGCTGCACCACTTCAGCGGCAAGGAGGAGCTGCTGCTCGCCGTGCTCGAGCGCCGCGAGGAGCGTCTCGCCGCGGCCATCGAGCTGCACCGCCCGCGCAGCGTCGCGGAGCACGCGGCCGTGGTCATCGCGGACGGGGAGCAGAGCGCCTGCCTCACGCGCGTCATCGCCGTCGTCTCGTCGGAGGCCTCGGCCGCCGGCCACCCGCTGCACGAGCTGTTCCGCGAGCGCCGCGCGCGCGAGCTCGAGCGCATCACGGCGGGCGTCGTCGTGGACCAGGCGCGCGGCCTCATCGACCCCCACCTCGACCCGGAGGCGGCGGCCGCCGTCGTGCTCTCCGCCATGGACGGCCTGCACGTGCAGCGCTGCTACGGCGTCGGCGCAGCCGCGAGCCAGGCCTTCGAGGACCTCCGCCGGCACTACCTCGAGCCGCCGCAGTTCGCCGAGCGGGCCGCCGCCGTCTGATCCCGTCGGGCGCCAGCAGGCCGCCCGACCCCGGCCCCCGGCGTCCGGCCCTCCGAGGTCCCGGGTCCGCGGTCCGCCTAGGGCAGCACGCCCACCGAGGCGAGGGCCGCGCGGAGCAGCGCGCCCCGGCCGCCCTCCATGTCGGCCGAGACCGCATCGGACGCCGCCTCCTCGGGCGTCATCCACGTGATCTCGAGCGCGTCCTGGCGCGGATCGCACGTGCCGGTCACCGGCACCACGTACGCGAGCGACACGGCGTGCTGCCGGTCGTCCGTGTACGGGCTCGCGCCGGGGAACGGGAAGTACTCGGCGACCGAGAACGGCGTCGGGCTCGCGGGGAGCTGCGGGAACGCCATCGGCCCGAGGTCCTTCTCGAGGTGGCGGAAGAGCGCGTCGCGCAGTGTCTCGCCGTACATCACGCGGCCGGAGACGAGCATGCGGGTCATCTGGCCGGTGACCGTGGCGCGCAGCAGCACGCCGATGTCCTTCACCTGGCCCATGCCGTCGACCCGCACGGGCACGGCCTCCACGTAGAGGAGGGGCAGCCGCTGCCGGATCTGCGCGAGCTCCACGTCCGACAGCCAGCCGGAGTTCGGGTCGGGGATGTTCGGGTCCGGGGTGCGAACGGTCATGGTCCATTGTGACCCACGGCCGGAGCGCGGCGGCCACCCGGCGCGCGGACCGGCTGCCGGGGGCGGATGCGAGGATGGGCGGGCCCGACGACCCGCATCCCACCCGAACAGGACACCGTGACCGCTCTCCCGCTGGATCCCGACGCCGTCCTCTGGTCGGCCTCCTCCGCCGAGCTCGCGGACCGGCCGCTGCTCGTGCTGCTGCACGGCTACGGCTCGCACGAGGGCGACCTCTTCGGGCTGTCGCCGTACCTGCCGCTGGGGCCGGTCGTCGCGTCGCTGCGCGCGCCGATCCCGCTGCAGGGCGGGTTCGCGTGGTTCCCGATCGTGCCCGGATCCACCGGCAACCCGGATCCCGATGCCGCCGACGCCGCCGCGCAGGGCGTGCTCGACTGGCTCGACGCGCTGCCCGAGCCGCCGCGGTCGGTGGGTCTCCTCGGCTTCAGCCAGGGCGGCGCCACCGCGCTCCAGCTCCTGCGGCTCGCGCCCGGGCGGTTCTCGTACGCGGTGCAGCTCAGCGGCTTCTCGGTGCGGGGCGATCACGCGGGGGACGCGGCCAACGCCGCCGCGCCGACGCCGGTGTTCTGGGGCCGCGGCACTGCCGACCAGGTGATCCCGGACGAGGCGGTCGCGCGCACGGCCGCGTGGATCGGCGACCACAGCGCCCTCACCGAGCGCATCTACGAGGACCTCCCGCACTCCGTCTCCGCGGCCGAGCTGCGGGACGTGTCGGCGTTCATCCGGGAGCACGCGGGCTGAGGCGCGGGGCGGCCCGCGCGGCCGTCGTCCGCCGAGCGCCCGGGCGGACGCGTTGTCGGTGGTCCGGAGGAGGATGGGCAGATGGATCCCGTCCTCGCGCGCTTCTCCCCGGCCACCCGGGAGTGGTTCCAGGGCGCGTTCCCCGGCCCCACCGCGGCGCAGACCGGCGCGTGGGACGCCGTGCAGAAGGGGTCGCACGCGCTCGTCGTGGCGCCGACCGGATCCGGCAAGACGCTCGCGGCGTTCCTGTGGTCCATCGACCGGCTGGCCTCGCGGCCCGCGCCGGAGGATCCGATGCGGCGCACGCGCGTCCTCTACATCTCGCCGCTCAAGGCGCTCGCGGTCGACGTGGAGCGCAACCTCCGCTCGCCGCTCGTGGGCATCGTGCAGACGGCGAAGCGGCTGGGAGCCGAGCCGCCCGAGGTCACGGTGGGCGTGCGCTCCGGCGACACCCCGGCCGGAGACCGGCGCGCGCTCGCGAAGACGCCGCCGGACATCCTCATCACCACGCCCGAGTCGCTGTTCCTCATGCTCACCTCGGCCGCGCGCGAGACGCTCGCGGGGGTCGAGACGGTCATCGTCGACGAGGTGCACGCGGTCGCGGCCACCAAGCGCGGCAGCCACCTCGCGCTCTCGCTCGAGCGGCTCGACGCGCTGCTGGAGACGCCGGCCCAGCGGATCGGGCTGTCGGCCACGGTGCGGCCGCCCGAGGAGGTGGCGCGGTTCCTCGGCGGACGCTCGCCCGTCTCGATCGTGTCGCCGAAGAACACGAAGGAGTTCGACCTCCGCGTCATCGTCCCGGTCGACGACATGACCGAGCTCGGCACCACGGCGCCGCTCGAGGGGTCGGCGGCGCAGGGGGACGCGCCGCAGCAGGGATCCATCTGGCCGCACGTGGAGGAGGGCATCGTCGACCTCGTGCTCCAGCACACGTCGTCCATCGTCTTCACCAACAGCAGGCGGCTCGCGGAGCGGCTCACGGCCCGGCTCAATGAGATCTACACGACGCGCATCGAGGACGGGCGCATCGACGCGGCGGGGAACGCGGTCGTGGGCGGAACCGCGGCGGGTTCCGCGACGGCCGACGCCGTGCCCGTGCTGGCGGGCGCCGCGGCAGGATCCGGGTCGTCGCGATCCGCCGACGCCACCGCGTTCTCCGCCACGCGCCGCACCGCCGCCCGGCCGCCCGCCGAGGTCATGGCGCAGGCCGGGAGCACGGAGGGCGCGGATCCGGTGCTCGCCAAGGCGCACCACGGATCCGTCTCGAAGGAGCAGCGCGCCCTCATCGAGGACGACCTGAAGTCCGGCCGGCTCCGCTGCGTGGTCGCCACCTCGAGCCTCGAGCTCGGCATCGACATGGGCGACGTGGATCTGGTGGTGCAGGTCGAGGCGCCGCCCTCGGTCGCGAGCGGCCTCCAGCGCGTCGGCCGCGCCGGGCACCAGGTGGGCGAGGTCTCGCGCGGCGTCATCTTCCCCAAGCACCGGGCCGACCTCATCCACTCGGCCGTCGCCGCGGAGCGCATGGCGAGCGGGCAGATCGAGTCGCTGCGCGTGCCGGCGAACCCGCTCGACGTGCTGGCGCAGCAGACGGTGGCGGCCGTCGCGCTCGAGCCGCTGGGCGTCGAGGAGTGGTTCGACATCGTGCGGCGGAGCGCGCCGTTCGCGACCCTGCCGCGCTCCGCGTACGAGGCCACGCTCGACCTCCTGAGCGGCCGCTACCCGTCCGACGAGTTCGCGGAGCTGCGACCGCGCATCGTGTGGGACCGCGACGAGGGCACCATCGAGGGGCGGCCGGGCGCGCAGCGGCTCGCGGTCACCTCGGGCGGCACCATCCCGGATCGCGGCCTGTTCGGCGTATTCATGGTGGGCGAGAAGGCGTCGCGTGTGGGCGAGCTCGACGAGGAGATGGTCTACGAGTCGCGCGTCGGCGACGTGTTCGCGCTGGGGGCCACGAGCTGGCGGATCCAGGAGATCACGCACGACCGCGTGCTCGTGACGCCCGCGTTCGGCGAGCCCGGCAAGCTGCCGTTCTGGAAGGGCGACGGGCTCGGCCGGCCGCTCGAGCTGGGGCGCGCCATCGGGGCGTTCGTGCGCGAGCTCTCCGGATCCGCGGCGGACGACGCCAGGACCCGCGCAGGCCGCGTGGGCCTCGACGACCGCGCCGTGAACAACCTGCTCGCGTTCCTCGACGACCAGAAGAAGGCCACCGGCCACGTGCCGAACGACCGCACGCTCGTGGTCGAGCGCTTCCGCGACGAGCTGGGCGACTGGCGCGTGGTGCTGCACTCCCCGTACGGGATGCAGGTGCACGCGCCGTGGGCGCTCGCGGTCGGCGCGCGGGTCACCGAGCTGTACGGCATCGACGGCGCGACCATGGCGAACGACGACGGCATCGTGGTGCGCATCCCCGAGACCGACGGCGAGCCGCCGGGGGCGGACCTGTTCGTGTTCGAGCCGGACGAGCTCGACGCGATCGTCACGCGCGAGGTCGGCGGATCCGCCCTGTTCGCGTCGCGCTTCCGGGAGTGCGCCGCCCGCGCGCTCCTGCTGCCGCGCTACAACCCGGGCCGCCGCTCGCCGCTCTGGCAGCAGCGCCAGCGCGCGTCGCAGCTGCTCGACGTCGCGCGGAAGTTCCCCGCGTTCCCGATCGTGCTCGAGACCGTGCGCGAGGTGCTGCAGGACGTCTACGACCTGCCCGCGCTCACGTCGCTCGCGAAGGACATCGAGGCGCGACGCATCAAGATCGTCGAGACCACCACGGAGGACGCGTCGCCGTTCGCACGCAGCCTCCTCTTCAGCTACGTCGGCGCGTTCATGTACGAGGGCGACAGCCCGCTCGCCGAGCGCCGGGCGGCCGCGCTCTCGCTCGACGCGGGCCTGCTGTCCGAGCTGCTGGGGCGGGCGGAGCTGCGCGAGCTGCTGGATCCGGCGGTCATCGCGCGGACCGAGCTCGAGCTGCAGCGCACCGCACCCGACCGGCGCGCCAAGGGGCTGGAGGGCGTGGCCGACCTGCTGCGGATCCTCGGGCCGCTCGACGCCGAGGAGGTCGCCGCGCGGCTCGAGCCCGAGGAGACCGGATCCGCCGCCGAGCACCTCGACGCGCTCGTCGCCGGCAGGCGCGCTCTCCGGGTCTCGTTCGGCGGGAAGCCGCGGGTCGCCGCCATCGAGGACGCCAGCCGTCTGCGCGACGCGCTCGGGGTTCCGCTGCCCATCGGCACGCCGATGGCGTTCGTCGAGCCCGTGGCGGATCCGCTCGGCGACCTCGTCGGCCGGTACGCCCGCACGCACGGCCCCTTCACCATCGCGGACGCGGCCACCGGCATCGGGCTCGGATCCGCCGTCATCGCCGACACGCTCGCCCGGCTGGGCGCGCAGCGGCGCGTGGTCGAGGGCGAGTTCCGACCGGGTGCGTCCGGCAGCGAGTGGTGCGACGTCGAGGTGCTGCGGCGCCTGCGCAGCCGCTCGCTCGCGGCGCTCCGCAGCGAGGTCGAGCCGGTCGAGCGGGCCGCGTACGCCAGGTTCCTCCCGGCGTGGCAGCACGTGGCCGGCGCGGATCGCGAGCGCGGGCTCCGGGGGGTGGACGGCGTGCTGCAGGTCATCGAGCAGCTCGCGGGTGCGCCCGTGCCCGCATCCGCGTGGGAGACGCTCGTGCTGCCCGCGCGGGTGCGCGACTACACGCCCGCCATGCTCGACGAGCTCACGTCCACGGGCGAGGTCATCTGGTCGGGCGCAGGCACGCTCGCGGGCGCCGACGGCTGGGTGAGCCTGCACCTCGCCGACCAGGTCGCGCTCACGCTGCCCGAGCCCGACGCGCACGATACCGACGAGCTGCAGCGCGAGATCCTCACCACGCTCGGCACGGGCGGCGGCTACTTCTTCCGGCAGCTGAGCGACGCCGTCGGGTCCACGGACGATAAGGCGCTCGTCACCGCGCTGTGGGACCTCGTGTGGGCGGGCCTCGTCACGAACGACACCCTGTCGCCGCTCCGGGCGCTGCTCGCCGGCGGATCCACGGCGCACAAGACACCGCAACGGGCGCCGCGCGGGCGCATGTACCGGGGCGGACGCATGCCGCGGCCCGACATGCCCACCCGCACCGGACCGCCGACCGCGGCCGGGCGCTGGTCCATCGTGCCGCTCGCGGAGACCGACGCCACCGTGCGCGCGGCGGGCACGGCCGAGCTGCTGCTCGAGCGGTACGGCGTCGTCACGCGTGGATCCGTGATGACCGAGCGGGTGCCCGGCGGGTTCGCGCTCACCTACAAGGTGCTCGCGGGCTTCGAGGACACGGGACGCGCCCGACGCGGGTACTTCATCGAGACGCTGGGAGCGGCGCAGTTCTCCACGGGCGGCACGGTCGACCGGCTGCGCGGGTTCACGCGGGATCCGGACGCGGGCGAGCAGCCGCTGGTCGCGCTGACGCTCGCGGCCACGGATCCGGCGAACGCGTACGGGGCCGCGCTGCCCTGGCCGCGGCTCGACGGGTCGTCGCCCGACGGGGACGGCGGTGCGGTCACGGGCGCCGGCACGGAGGCGGGCGTCGACGCAGGAGTCGGCGACGCGTCGTCCGCGATCGCGGAGTCCGGCAGCGTCGACGCGCGCGGCGAGCGGCCCACCGGCCACCGCGCCGGCCGCAAGGCGGGCGCGCTCGTGGTGTTGGTCGACGGCGAGCTCGTGCTCTACGTGGAGCGCGGCGGGAAGACCGTGCTGCTCTTCGACGACGACGAGGCGGTGATCCGCGCGGCGGCCGAGTCGCTCGGCGGCATCGTCCGGCGCGGCGGGGTCGCGAAGCTCGCGATCGAGAAGGTCAACGGCGCGTTCATCCTCGGCACGCCGCTCGGCACCGCGCTCCAGGAGCACGGCTTCTCGGCGACGCCTCGCGGGCTGCGGATGCGGTCGTGAGCGGCCGCTCGATGACGGGATCGGCGCGTGCCTGAGGGCGACACCGTCTGGCGCACCGCGTCGCACCTGCACGAGGCCATCGGCGGCCAGGTGCTCACCCGCAGCGACTTCCGCGTGCCGAAGTTCGCGACGCTCGATCTCGCGGGCCAGGAGGTGGACGAGGTGGTGAGCGTCGGGAAGCACATCCTCCATCGCGTCGGCGACCTCACGATCCACAGCCATCTCAAGATGGAGGGCTCCTGGCACATCTACCAGCACGGCACTCCGTGGCGGCGGCCGGCGTTCGAGGCGCGCGTCGTGCTCGAGACGGCGGAGCGCGTCACGGTGGGCTTCGCGCTGGGGGTGCTCGAGGTGATCCCGCGCGACCAGGAGCACACGGTCGTCGGGCACCTGGGACCCGACATCCTGGGGCCGGACTGGGGCGACGAGGCGGCCGAGGAGATCGTGCGCCGCATCAGCGCTCAGCCGGATCGGGCGATCGGGCTGGCGCTGCTGGATCAGCGGAACGCCGCCGGCATCGGCAACGTCTACCGGGCCGAGCTCTGCTTCCTCCGCGGGGTGCTGCCCACGCGGCCGGTCGCCGAGGTGCCGGACCTGCCCGCGATGATCGCGCTCGCGCGCCGCACCATGCGCGCCAACCGCGACCGCATCGAGCGCACCACCACAGGCGACCTCCGCCGCGGCCGCACCGACTGGGTGTACGGGCGCAAGGGCAAGCCGTGCCTCCGCTGCGGCACGCGGATCCAGCAGGGGCAGCTCGGCGACCCCGTGCGTCCCGGCATGGGCGCGCAGGACCGGGTCACCTACTGGTGCCCGCGCTGCCAGACCTGAGGCGCGGCCCGCGGATGGATCAGTCCCGCGGCGTCGACGCCGTCGGCAGCTCGGGCGCGGGCGCGCCGCCCGCCGCGATCCGCGCCTCCTCCTTGCCGACCAGCGAGTGGCGGCGGCCGTAGAGGAAGTAGACCGCGAAGCCGAGTGCGAGCCAGGCGACGAAGCGGACCCAGGTGAGGGTCGTGAGGTTGAGCATCAGCCACACGCAGAGCACGGCCGAGAGGATCGGCAGCCACGGCATGAGCGGCACGCGGAACGACGCGCGGATGTCCGGGCGCTTCTTCCGCAGCACGATCACGCCGATGCTCACGAGCACGAACGCGGACAGCGTGCCGATGTTGATCATCTCCTCGAGCACACCGACGTCGGTGAACCCGGCGAGGGCCGCGACCACGACGCCCGCGATGATCTGCACCCGCACCGGCGTGCGGCGCTTCGCCGACGTGCGGCTGAGGCCGCGCGGCAGCAGCCCGTCGCGGCTCATCGCGAAGACGACGCGGGCGAGCCCGAGCAGCAGCACCATGAGCACGGTGGTGAGGCCGAGCAGCGTGCCGATGGAGATGACCTGCGCCGCCCATCCGGCGCCGACCGCGGTGAAGGCGGTCGTGAGCGACGGCTTCTCCGCATCCGCGAGCACCGTGTACGGGACCATGCCGGTGAGCACGAGGGTCACGAGCACGTAGAGCACGGTGACGACCGCGAGTCCCGCGAAGATCCCGCGTGGCAGGGTGCGCTGCGGGTCCTTCACCTCCTCGGCGCTCGTGGCGACCACGTCGAAGCCGATGAACGCGAAGAACACGAGCGAGGCGCCAGCGAGCAGGCCGTAGAGGCCGTACTGCGTGGGCTCCTGGCCGCTCGCCCAGGAGAAGAGGGACTGGGTCCAGACGTCGGCGGACGCGCCCTCGGCCGGGCGCTGCGGCGGGATGAACGGCGAGTAGTTCTCCGGCCTGACGTAGAACGCGCCCACGACGATCACGAACAGGACGACCGCGACCTTGAGCACGGTGAACACGCTCGAGACGCGGCTGGAGAGCTTGGTGCCGAGCACGAGCAGCACGGTGAAGATCGCCGTGATGAGCACGGCGCCCCAGCTGATCCCGAGCCCGAACACCGTGATGGTGGACGGGATGTCGAGCCCCGCGAGCTGCAGCGCCGACTCCAGGTAGATGCCCCAGTACTTGGCGATGACCGCGGCCGCCGTGAGCATCTCGAGGATGAGGTCCCAGCCGATGATCCACGCGAGGAGCTCGCCCATGGTCGCGTAGGTGAAGGTGTACGCGCTGCCCGCGACGGGCACGGCGGAGGCGAACTCGGCGTAGCACATGATCGCGAGACCGCACGTGACGGCGGCGAGCACGAACGCGAGCGTCACCGAGGGACCGGCGTAGCTGCCCGCGGCCTTCGCGCCGACGGAGAAGATGCCGGCGCCGACCGCGACGGCGACGCCCATGAGCATGAGGTCCCAGGTGCCGAGGGAGCGGGTGAGGCTGCGTTCGCCTCCCGCGGCGTCGGCCAGCGACGACTCGATGCTCTTCGTGCGGAACAGGCTCATGGGGCGTCCGTTCGATGGTGGCGGCTCGGGGAACGGGGATCGAGCCTACCGGCGGGCGGGCAGCGCCCCCGTCCGAGGGCGCTGCTCCGCGCTGGTGCGGATGCGCGGGCCATCGACACGCCCGGCCCGCGGAGAAGCCGGAGAAGCGCCGAGGAGAAGTGATCGGAGGACCTAGGCACCCTCGAGGAGCAGTGCTTCCCTGGAGGAGCGGTCAAGCAGCGTGCCGCATCCGACACGAGTCCGGAAGGTCCTCAGTGACCGCAACGCCGCGCACGCGCGCCCTCGCCGCCGCCCCGACCGCCACGTGCGGATCCTCCACCCGCGGATCCGCCGCGACGCTCCCGCGGGCGACCCCGCTCCCACGCCCGACGCCGCTCGCGCCCGACCTCACGGCGGCGCGCGCCGAGAAGCGCCGGCTGACGCACGACCGTTTTGTGCGCGCGGCCGCCGCGGCAGAGGATCCGGCGGGCGACGCCGAGCGCCGCCGCCTGCACGACCAGATCGTGCTCGACCACCTCGAGCTCGCCGATCAGCTCGCCCGCCAGCACTCCGGCCGCGCGCACGACTGGAGCGACCTCCGCCAGGTCGGCTACCTCGGCCTCGTGAAGGCCGCGCGCCGCTACGACCCGGGCTTCGGCGCGCCGTTCGTGTCGTTCGCGATCCCCACCATCTCCGGCGAGATCAAGCGCCACCTCCGCGACAACGGGTGGGTGGTCCGCCCACCCCGGCAGGTGCAGGAGCTGCGGCACGCGCTGCTCGCGGTCGTGCCCGCGCTCACGCAGCGCCTCGGCCGCGCACCCACCGACGCCGAGCTCGCGGCGCACACCGGGCACCCGCGCGAGGAGGTCGCCGAGGCGCTCGCCGCCCACTCCAGCCTCCGACCCGCGTCGCTCGACTTCACGGTGCACGAGGACGAGGGCATCTCCCTCGCGGACACCATCGGCGCCGACGACCCCGGCTACGCGCGCGCCGAGCGCACGGTGCTGCTGGACGCGGCGCGCGGCGTGCTCAGCGATCGCGACCGGCGGATCCTGCACCTGCGCTTCGTCGACGAGTGCAGCCAGAGCGAGATCGCGGCCGAGCTCGGGGTGACGCAGATGCAGGTGTCGCGGCTGCTCGCGCGGATCCTCGGGCAGTTGCGCGCGGAGCTGACCCGCGGCGAGGCGGAGGCCCTGCCCGAGGTGGCGCAGCTGGCCGCCGTGTCGCCGATCCGCCCGAGCGAGGCCGACCGCCGCACGGCCTGAGGCGGGCGCCGCCGGGCGACCGGACGGACGACCGGGCGGACGCCGGCGGATCCGCTCAGGCCTTCGGCAGCGCGCCCGTCTGCACGACCTGGCGCGCGACGTCCACGAGCTTCACGTTGCCGTCCTGCGAGTGGCGGCGGAGCACCCGGAACGCCCGGTCGGCGTCGAGCGAGAAGCGCTCCATCAGGATCCCCTGCGCCTGCCCGATGACGGATCGCGATGCGAGACCCCGTGCGAGGTCGTCCGCCGTGTCCCAGGCGGCGAGCGCGATGCGCGCGTGCACGGCGACCTCCTCGGCCACGGCGCGGTCGGCCGTGCCGAGCGCGCCGGTCGCGCGGTGCAGCGCGACGGCGCCGCCCGCATCCGGGCGAGCGTCGGCGGCGGCGTCCAGCGCGACGAGCAGCAGCTGGGAGCCGAGGGGCGGCACGGGCCCGGCGAGGAGCGCCCCGAGGACGGCGCCGCTCTCCCCCGTGACCGCGACGCCGGACGCGCGCGGCAGCATCACGGCGGCGCCCGTCGCGGACGACGCGTCGAGGAGCGCGGCGAGCAGCAGCTCGACGCCGGCGGCGCGGCTCGGGGCGGCGTGGAACGCGGCGACGACGCGAACGGGCAGGGCCGAGCGGTGCTGCTCCATCCGACCCCTCCGCGTGATGGGACGACGGCGGCTCCTCGGGCCACGCACGGCCCTCACCCGCAGCGTCGCGGGGAGACGCCGAGCCCCGGCTCGACCTTTCGAGTATTGCACCATGGGTTTGGGCCCAAAGCATCGGGGGCGAGAACTCTCGGGGAGCCGTTCGCGGGCGGCGCGGGCCGTGGCGGGTCGCCGCGGGCCCGCCGCGTCAGGCCGCGACGGTCGTGCTGCGCCAGGCGAGCGAGTCGCCGCCGACCTGCCACACGAGCGTGACCGCATCCGGCGTCTCGTCGTCGTCGGTCCAGGCCGAGGTGTCGAGCTCGAGCAGGCGGCCGGATCCCGCGGCGGCGAGCGCGACGGGCACCTCGCCGCCGTCGATCCACGCCCACGCCGTGTCCGGGTAGCCGATGAGCCCGCCGTCCTCCGTGCCGTCCTCCGGGGCGGCGAACGCGACCGACATCGGGCGCGCGGTGTCGACCGCGGGCGCTGGGTCGACGGACTCCTCGGGCCCGGCCGCCGGGTTCTGCCACTCGTAGGGCGTCGCGCCGGTCGGGGGCACGACGTGGTCGTCGAGCAGGAGCCCCTGGTCGGTCTCGCGCACGATCCAGGCATCGGCGAGGTCGCCGTCCACCGCGGACACCAGCGTGAACGCGCCCTCGGGCCCCTCCGCCGAGACGGGATCGACGGCGCGCAGCCGCTCCGCCTCCTCGGGCGAGACGGTCCCGGCCCGGCCGAAGTAGGAGACGTACGACTCCCGGGATCCCGCCGAGGCCTGCGCCTCGGGCGTGAGCATGGCCCACGCGGCGTCGACGTCGCCCGCCGCGACGGCGTCGAGGTACCCGGCCACGAGGGCGGTCTCGGCGGTGGCGGTCTCGGCGGTGCCGCCCTCGGCGGCGGACCCCGAGGCGGCCGAGGTCGCGACGGACGAGGGCACCGGCAGCGGGACGGGCGCGACCTCCTCCGGGCTCGAGCACGACGTCAGGACGACCGCGGACGAGGCGATCAGGACCAGGGGCAGGGTTCGGATCCTCATGCTTCGACGCTAATTCCGGTAAGCGAGGGAATCCAGTCATTCGCACGGGCTGCCCAGCCGCGGATCGCAGGGGCGCCCGTCTGGCGGCGACGCAGCCGCCCCTGCCATGCTCGATGCATGGCCTCCCTCACCCGTCCCCGTCGCGGCAAGATCATCGCCGGCGTCTGCGCCGCCCTCGCCGACCGCTTCGGCATCAGCCGCTTCCTCGTCCGCCTGCTGTTCGTGCTCTCGATCGTGCTGCCGGGCCCGCAGGTGCTGCTGTACCTGATCCTCTGGATCGTCTTCCCCAAGCAGCGCTGACCCGGGATCGTCCCGCGGCCGAAACGCCCCGGCAACACCTGATTCCCAGACTGGGGAGACACATCTCCCCCGCCTGGATGGATCCGCATGCCCGCTCGTCGCCGCGCCCGTGCCCGGATCCACGCAGGCGGTCGCTCCCTCGCCGCGGCGGCGCTCGCGGTCGGCCTGGCGGCGGGCGGCGGGATCGCGGCGGACCCGGCCCGAGCATCCGCCGACGCCGGGACCCCGTCCGCGTCGCCCGCGGCGAGCACCCCCGCCGTCGTCGACCTGGGCGTCGCCGACGCGGTCGCGCTCCTGGACGCCGGATCCACCACCTCCGTCGTGCTGACCCGCGCCTACCTCGCGCGCATCGCCGCGTACGACGACCGGGACGCCGCCGGGCCGGGCCTCCAGGCGGTCATCACCACGAACCCGGACGCGCTCGCGACCGCCGCCACGCTCGACGCGGAGCGCGCTGCCGGCACGATCCGCGGGCCGCTGCACGGCGTCCCGATCGTCGTGAAGGACAACCACGCCACGGCCGACATGCCCACCACCGTCGGCAGCGCGGCGCTCCGCGACTACCGCACGGCGGCTGACTCCACCGCGGTCGCGCGGCTGCGGGCGGCCGGAGCGATCATCCTCGCGAAGACGAACATGTCCGAGTTCGCGTGGCACGGCACGTACACGCTGAGCTCCGCGCGCGGCCGCACGGCGAACCCGTACGAGCGGTCGTGGAGCGCGAGCGGATCCAGCGGGGGCACGGCGGCGGCGGTCGCGGCCGCGTACGCGCCGGCGGGCCTCGGCACGGACTCGTGCGGATCCATCCTGGGGCCGGCCGCGCACCAGTCGCTCGTGGGCTTCCGGCCGACGATGGGCCTCACGAGCACGGCCGGCATCGTGCCGCTGTCGCCACGGCAGGACGTGTCCGGCCCGATGACCACGACGGTCGCCGACGCCGCGCTGATCACGGAGGTGCTCGCGGGGCGCGACCCGGCGGATCCGCTCACGGAGATCGCCGACCAGCAGGACACCGACGCGTACGTCTCCGGGCTGTCGACCGCGGCGCTCGCCGGGAAGCGGATCGGCTGGGTGCGCTGGGACATCCCGGAGGATCCCGAGAAGCCGGGCCTCGCCGAGACGACCGCGCTCATGGAGCAGGCAGTGCGCGATCTCGAAGCCCAGGGCGCCGAGGTCGTCGAGGTGCCGCTGACGCAGGAGTTCGTGGAGCAGACGCTGCGGAGCGGCGGGTGGCGCGACATGCGCCCGGCGATCGACCGGTTCCTCCGCGAGACGCCCGCCACCTGGTCGACGCGCGTGGCGGCGCGCACCGCACCCGCCGACGTGCTCTCCTTCGCCGACGTGATGGCCGACCGGCCGAGCGCGCTCACCGACAGCGACATCGCCTACTTCCTCGGCCACGAGGACGTCCCGAACCCCGACTACGACCGGTCGATCGCGGAGCAGGACGCGGGGAAGACGGCGATGGACGCGTTCTTCGTCGAGCAGGGCATCGACGCGCTCGCGATGCCGACGAGCGCCACCAGCGCGACGCCGACCTGGGCGGGCACCACGTTCTGCGACGTCGGCGCGAACACCGGGATCCCGACGATCTCCGTCCCCGCCGGCTTCACCTCGGCGGGCGCTCCCGTCGGCCTCGAGCTCGCCGCGCCCCGCAGCCACGACGGCGACCTGCTCGCGATGGCCTACGCGTACGAGCAGGCGACCGGGCACCGGGTCCCGCCGGGGACGACGCCGGAGCTGGCCGCGGATGTGGAGCCGAGGCCCGCGGCAGCGGAGGCCCCGGCCGCCGCGCCCGCCGACCCCGCTCCGCAGGCGCTCGGCGCGGTCCGCACGGCCGGCATCGGGGTGAACACCCTCGCCGAGAACCTCGCCATCGCCGCGGGACTCGCCGTCGTGGGCGTGATCGTGGTCGCCGCGGGACTCCTGCGCCGCCGACGTCGCGTGCCGGCCTGAGCCTCGCGGGCGCCCGCGTGACGCCGAGAGGGGCGGGCGGCCATCGGCCACCCGCCCCTCTCTCGCGAGGAATCGGATCCGGTCAGCGCTTCCCGGTCTTCACCAGCGACACCGTGCCGTCGGCCGTCACGACCACCTTCGCGGCCATGGCGGCCGGGAGGTCGATGCGCTGCCAGCTGCCCTCGGTGCCCTCGTCGAGCGGCTCGCCCGAGTCGATCGCGGTGAGCGCGAGCACCTGGCGGCGCTGCTCGGGCGTGAGGTCGGGGTGGCTCGTGATCAGGAGCGACTCGGCGCCCGTGGGGACCGTGATCGGCTGGCCCGTGTCGCCGACGCGCGGGAAGTCGTAGCTCATGCGCTGCTCGTAGACCTCGAGCGCCTGCGTGGTGGTCAGGTACGCCTTGTCCTTCGCGATGCAGACCGCGAGCGTCGCGCCGCACTTGGCCTCGAGCACGGTGCGCAGCTCGGTGGACGCCTGCTCGAACAGCGTGCGGAACTCGGGGTCGGACCAGCGGCGCTCGACGATCTTCTGGCCCATCATGCGGCCCGCCATCACGTCGAGCGGGTAGTGCGCGCCCATGATGATGCGGTTGTTGCCGGCGTCGGAGGCGCGGGCGAGGATCTGCGGGGCGAGCTCCGGCAGCATCGTCGCGAGCGCCGTGCCCTGCCAGAACGCCTGCGAGGTGTGGCCGCTCGGGTACGAGCCGTCCTTCCCTGCCCACGCGTTGCCGTTCGGCTTGTCGCGGTGCTTGAGCTTCAGCGGGAACGCGACGTAGGGCCGCGGGTTGGCGAAGTACGTCTTCACCGGGTTGGTGGAGGAGTACTTGCCGACGAGGCCGCCGTTCTTGGCGAGCAGCGCGTCCGTCTTCGGGAGCTGGCCCGCCTCGCGCGCCGTGCGGTAGATCTCGCCGAGGTTCTTGCCGAGGCCGTCCGACATCGTGATGGACATGTCGGCGTACTGGTCGATGATCGCCCGGGCCGACTGCGCCTTCGTGGCGGCCTGGTTGATCCTGATGGTCTTCGTGTCGTTGAGCTTCATGATGTCGGGCCGGTTCGCCTTCAGCGAGGTGAACTGGTCGAGCATCGGCACGAAGTCGTAGGTGCTGTTCGACGGGTACGGAGCGTCGAGCGCGGCCTGGTCGAAGGGCGCGATGGCCGGGGCACTGGTGGACGCGGTGGATGCGTCGGCGGCGGTCGCGGCGGTGACGCCGGTGCCGGTGAGCAGCAGGCCGAGGATCGCGGTGGACGACAGCAGCGTCGCGATACGGGCGCGGGGACGCCGGAACGGGGTGGGGATGATCGTGCCTCTCGTCGGGAGCGGGCGGCCGTGCGGCCTCCGGCACCGTACGGATCACGCGTGACGCGGACCCTTCCGGGAGGTGGAGCGGAGGTGGCCGGGCGGTTCGCGCCCGGCCGCCTGCTCGCGGGACGGCCTCAGGCGCGCGACCGCGGCACCATCACCCGGGTCCAGGGCTCCAGCGTCATGCCGCCGCCCGCGCGGATCCGGTCGACGGAGCCGTCCGGCGCCCGGTCGACCGTGACCTCCTCGCCGACGGATCCGAAGCCGTCGCCCTCGACGATGCGCGCCGAGGAGTCGCCCGTGCGCTCGAGCACGTCCACGGACTCGAGCGGGTGCTCCGCGGTCGGGTCGATGCGGAGGAAGCGGTCGCCGATCACCTGGAGGTCCTGCAGGCCCCAGACGTTCGCGAAGCGGCCGGCGAAGGGCGCGTCGACCGCGGCGCGCTCCTCCTCGGTGGCGGCGGAGTCGGCGAGCAGCAGCTCGAGGATGCCCGTGCTGAGCGCGCTCGCGGGGCCGTCGATCGCGTTCGTGAGGACGGTGACGGCCCAGCCGCTCGCGGGATCCACCGCCGTGCGCGTGATGTGGCCGGGGTACCCGCCCGAGTGGCCGACGACCGTGGCCTCGTGGGCGCCGGATCCGACACGCTCGATGATCAGGCCGTAGCCGTAGCGGCGGGTGCCGGCCGGATCCGTGCTGGAGGAGTACCGCGGCCGCTGCTGGACGCGCTTCGACGCGGCCGAGATGAGCCGCTCGTCGTCGGGCAGCACGAGCGCGGAGAAGAAGGTGACGAGCTCGGACGCGGTGCTCGTGACCCCGGTGGCCGCGGCCATGGCGCGCGTGTCGACGTGCGGGAGGACGGTGCGCTCGCGCGACGTGCGGAGCGAGGTGGACGCGGCCGCGTACTCGTCCGCGCGCTCCGGGACGTACTCGGCGGTGGTGTCGCGGAGGCCGAGCGGTGCGGCGATCCGCTCGGCGAGGTAGTCCGCGAACGACAGGCCGGACGCCGCCTCGATCACGAGGCCGAGCAGCGAGTACCCGATGTTCGAGTAGTTGAACGCGGTGTCGGGGGCGACCTTCGCGATGCCGGGCGAGGTCGCGATGGCGATCAGGTGCGCGCGGTCGGGGAACGGGCCGGAGTGCTGCCAGTGGTCGCCGTCGAACCCGTCGCGGAGGACGCCCGCGCCGTGCTCGAGGAGGGCGGCGATCGTGACGTCGGCGAGCTCGGATCCCGCCTCCGCCAGCTCGGGCACGTGCTGGCCGAGCGTGTCGTCGAGGCGGAGGGCGCCCTGCTCGGCGAGCTGGAGGACGGCAGCGGCGGCGAACGACTTGGAGTGCGACGCGACCCGGAAGAGGTGCGCGGGGGTCAGCGGCGCGTCGGTGGTGGGATCCGCGACGCCGAACGCCTCGGACAGCACGACCTCGCCGTGCCGGGCGATGGCGACCTGCGCGCCGGGGACGCGGGTCTGCCAGACGCGGTGGTCGAGCCAGGTGCGGACGTAGTCGAGGATCTCGGTCATGGGGGTGCTCCGGGGATCGGGGACGGCGGGCGTGCCGGACTCTACGCGACCCGCGCTCGCCCCCGCCTGATCCGTCGAGCGAACCGCGGGGACCCGGCCGCATCCGCGGAGCGAACGTCTGGCGCTCCCCGCTGGGCGCCTCCTGGACGGGCGGGACGATCGGCGGCCCCGTCCCGTCTGCTGGGTGACGCACCACCCGACAGGAGCAGCCATGAACGACCCGACCCGCGGATCCCGTGCCGCGCAGACCGCATCCGCATCCCCCCGCCCGACCGGCGCGGTAGCCGGCGGTGCGGCGGCCGTCGGCGCCGACGTCCGCGGAGCCGCGCGATGAGCGCCCGCGCTGCCGGCCCCGTCCTCCGCCGCCGCCCGCGGGCCACGCGCGCCGCCGCCGTCACCGGCCTCGTCGTGGTGATCGTGGTCGTGGTCGTCGCGCTGCTGCCCGTGCTCGGGTTCATCGGCGCGGCCGACGCGGCCACCGCCGGCCAGCTCGACGTGCCCGTGACGCTCATCGCGCTCGGCGTGGGCGTGTCGCTGGTGGTCGCGGTCGTGATGCTCGGGATCGCCGCCCGCACCCGGGACGGCCGCGTCGCCTGGGTCGCCGCCGTCTCCGCCGTGGTGGCGACGCTCGTGGGATCCGCGTGGCCGCTCGTCGCCACCGTGATCGCGAGCGTCGACCAGGTGCAGGACGCGATCCCCTTCGTGCAGGACCTCATCGGGCGCGTGCTCGGGGGCTGACACCTGCTCCCCGGGTGCCGTGCCCCGGACGCACGAGCGGCCGCCGACCCGTGGGTCGGCGGCCGCTGTCGTGAGCGGCGGCTACTCGCGGACGAGCACCAGCTCGGAGAGCGGGAGGCGCGAGCGCGGCGCGGTCTCGCGCTCGGCGAGCGGGCCCTCGAGCGCGTCGGCGGGCGCGACCGTGCCGACCGCGGTGACGGTGAGCGGCTGCAGGTTCTCGGGCAGGTCGAACGCGGCGGACAGCTCGTCGAACTCGACGCCGGCCATCTGGTGCGTGTGCAGGCCCTCAGCCTGCGCCTGGACGGAGAGGTGGGCGACGGCCTGGCCGAGGTCGTACGCGGCGTAGGGGCGCTTCTCACCCTCGACCGTGGAGGTCTCGGCGATCGCGACGACGAACGCGGAGGCGTTCACGGCCCATGCGGCGTTGAAGCCGACGAGCGCGTCGACGATGGTGTCGAACGCGTGCGTGCCGCGGCGGGCGGCGATGAAGCGGCGCGGCTGGTGGTTGCTGGCGGACGGCGCCCAGCGCGCGGCCTCGAGCAGCGCGTCGAGCTGCTGGTCGGAGACGGTGGCCTCCGCGTCGAAGGAGCGCGGGCTCCAGCGGGCGTCGAGCTCGCGCACGATCGGCACGGCGGTGTCGGCGGTGCGGGCGGTGGATGCGGAGGTGGTGGCGTCCTCGGTGAGGGTCATGGCGAATCCTTCGGTCGATGTCGGGGATGCGGCACAGCGTCGGGCCTCGCGGATCACAATGCGGGACGCCGCCCGGCTATTCCTGGGTGACGCCGAGCAGCATCCCCGCCGCGCGGCCTAGCCCGCCAGCGGGTCGCGCACGTCCTCGAAGAGGCCCGACTCCGCGGAACGGCCCGCCGCCTCCATCAGCGCGAGGCTGCCGAGGTTGTCGCGGCCGCTCGTCTCGGGCGGCGGGCCGCCGAGGATCGAGAGGGCGAATGCGCGCAGGCCCGCGGCCCGGCCGATGAGCGGCAGGGTCTCGAGGTCGAGCTCGCGCTCGGAGCCGTCCGCGTCCCGGATCCCGACCCGGTCGGCCGAGACGCCCTCGCCGCGGCTCGTGAAGGTCAGCTCGCCGTCCTCGCCGGAGATGCGCCACTCGCCCGCCCACGGCGTGACCGGTCCGCGGTGCAGCCAGCTGCCGCGGTAGTCGACGATCAGGCCGCCCTCCAGCTCGATGACCATGGAGGCGACCGCGGGGTCGCGGTAGTGGCTGAACGACGGGCGGCTGGTGCGCGCGAACACGCGCACGGCCTCTCGGCCGGTGACCATGCGGATCAGGTCGAAGTGGTGGATCGCCATGTCGTTGATGATCGGCTGCGGGAACCGGTAGTGCGGGTAGTCGTCGGGCTCGTCGTTGTCCCACTGGCGGAAGTCGATCTCGATGGTCGCGACCTCGCCCAGCGCGTCGGCCGCGAGCAGCTCGCGCACGCGGCGCGGTGCCGGGTACCAGCGGTAGTTCTGGCTGACCTGCACGATGAGACCGAGCTCCTCAGCCCTGCGGACCACGGCGGCGGCCTCGGCGGTCGAGTTCGCGAACGGCTTCTCGACGATCACGTGCTTGCCCGCCTCGAGCGCCTCCAGCGCGAGCGGGGCGTGCGTGACGGCCGGAGCCGTGACGATGACGGCGTCCGCCTCCACCGCGGCGAGCGCGTCGGCGAGCGAGGCGAAGGCAGCGGATGCGGGGAGGCCGAGCAGCGCGCGGACCTTCTCGCGGGTGGGCTCGCTCGGATCCACGATCGCGGCGACCTCGATCTCGGCGACGCGGGGCACGGCGTTGCGCGCCCAGTCGCCGCCCCAGCCGCCGAGGCCGACGTGGATCACGCGGACGCGGGGGCCGGAGTGGGAGGCCGCGGGCGCGGGCGACCCGGCCGGACTGGGCGCGTGCGCCGGGCCGGGCTTCGGTGCGGCGGCCGGAGTCGCGGGCGTGTCGCTCGCGGCGCTCATCGGGCGAGGAACCAGTCGCGCCGGTGCTCGTCGGCCGTGAGGTCGGCGCGGCCGTCCCGCGGCGCGACCCAGCGGGCGGCGTTCGCGAGCACGCGGCGGATGTCGGGGTGGTGGTACACGGGGTACTCCTGATCACCCGGCGAGAAGTAGAAGACCCGGCCGCGCCCGCGGTGGTACGCGACGCCCGAGCGGAAGACCTCGCCGCCCGCGAAGGTGGAGAGGAACACCTCCTCGTCGGGGCGCGGGATGTCGAACTGCTCGCCGTACATCTCCTGCCGGTCGATGACGATCGGGTGCGGGATCCCGGCGGCGATCGGGTGCTGCGGCGCGATGGTCCAGACCAGCTCGCGCTCGCCGTCGTTCCGCCACTTGAGCGAGCACGTCGTGCCCATCAGGCGCGTGAAGACCTTCGAGTAGTGGCCGGAGTGCAGGACGACGAGGCCCATGCCGGCGTGCACGTGGCGGATCACGCGCGCGACGACCTCGTCGGACACCTCGCCGTGCGCGACGTGGCCCCACCAGTAGAGGACGTCGGTGGCGGCGAGGCGCTCCTCGGTGAGGCCGTGCTGATCCTCCTGGAGGGTCGCGGTGCCCACGCGCGCGTCGTCGCCCAGCAGCTCGCGGAGGCCGTCCGCGACGACGGCGTGGATCCCGTCCGGGTAGTGCGACAGGACGGTCGCGTCCCCCCGGCTCTCGTGCACGTTCTCGTTCCAGACGACGATGTCCATGGCGCTCCTCATCGGGCGGTGGTCGGGGTGGTCGGGCGATCGCGCGACCGGCTCGACCCGTGATCGGCCGTGACGCGGCGGATGCCCGCGCCTACGATCGTACGCATGCCCCGCGCCGACGCGGGCGACCCGGGAGGCCGCATGACCGCCAGCGACGACGACCGCGGAGCGATCCGGTGAGCGGGCCGACCGGGGCCGCCGGGCCGACCGGCGCCGACCGTCCCACCGCGTCCACCCGTCCGACCGACAAGGCCGTGCACGCGTGGTCCCTCGACGGGACGCTCGGGCGGCCGCGCGTCCCCGGGCCCGATGGATCCGGCCCGAGCACGGCAGGCGGCCGAGCAGCGGACGCGCTCAACCTCCTCGACCTGCCCGCCGAGCTCGCGCGGCGCGGCTACCGGGCCGTGCAGATCACCCACTTCCAGCTGCCGACGCGGGACGCCGGCTACCTCGCGGAGCTGCGCGCGTCGCTCGCGGCGTCGGGGATCACGCTCGACGCGTTCCTCGTCGACGACGGCGACCTCACGCACCCGACCGATGCCGACCTGCACGAGCGGTGGATCTCGGACCAGCTCGACGACGCCGAGACGCTCGGCGCGCACCACGCCCGCGTCGTCGCCGGCCGGAGCGCACCGACGCCCGAGCTGCTCGCGTCGAGCGCGCGGCGTCTGTCGCGGCTGGCCGCCGCGCACCCGGCCGTCGCGGTCGTCACCGAGAACTGGCGCGAGCTGCTGCCCGACGCGGACGCGGTGCTCGCGCTCCTGGCCGACGCCGTCGACGTGCGCCTCCTCATCGACCTCGGCAACTGGACCATGCCCCACAAGCACGAGCAGCTCGCCCGCATCGCGCCGCACGCGGTCACCTGCCATGCCAAGGCCCACCGCGACGAAGCCGGCCGCCTCGACGACGTCGACTACGCCCGCTCCCTCCGCGTGCTGCAGGACGCGGGCTACCAGGGCGCGCTCGCGATGGTCAACGAGTCGACCCGGCCCGACGGATCCGACGAGTGGGACGGCCTCGAGCAGGAGCACGACGTGGTGCGGCGGGTCTTCGGGTGACGGGAGCCCCGGTGAGCTGAGCCCCTGGTGAGCTGAGCCCGCGTGGGGCGAGCCCGGATCAGCCCAGCGCCGACTCCGCATCCGCCGCGACGGCCTTCTGCACCGCGAACTGGGTGCGGTGCAGCTCCTCGTACCGGCCGCCCGCGGCCAGCAGCTCCTCGTGCGTGCCGCGCTGGACGATCGTGCCGTCCTCGACCACGAGGATCAGGTCCGCGTGGCGGATGGTGGAGAGCCGGTGGGCGATCACCAGGGCCGTGCGCCCCTCGAGCGCCTCGCTGAGCGCGGCCTGCACCGCGGCCTCCGACGTCGAGTCGAGCGCCGCCGTCGCCTCGTCGAGGATCACGACGCGCGGCTGGGCGAGCAGGAGCCGCGCGATGGTCATGCGCTGGCGCTCGCCGCCGGAGAGCCGGTAGCCGCGCTCCCCCACCATGGTGTCGAGCTGGTCGGGCAGCGAGCGGATGAGCGGCTCGAGCCGCGCGCGTCGGACGGCGTCCCACACCTCGTCCTCGGTGGCCTCCGGCCGCGCGAGGCGCAGGTTGGACAGGATCGTCTCGTGGAAGAGGTGGCCGTCCTGGGTCACCATGCCGAGCGTGTGCCGCATGGACGCGAAGGTCACGTCGCGCACGTCGGTCTCCGCGAGCCGCACGGCACCGCTGTCGACGTCGTACAGGCGCGAGAGGAGCTGCGCGATCGTGGACTTGCCGGCGCCTGACGTGCCGACGAGCGCGACGGTCTGCCCCGGCTCGATGCGGAAGGACACGCCGTGCAGCACCTCCTCGCCGCCGCGTGTGTCGAGCGTCGAGACCTCCTCGAGCGAGGCGAGCGACACCTTGTCCGCCGACGGGTAGGCGAAGCGGACGTCGTCGAACTCGACCGCTACCGGGCCCTCGGGGACGCGGACGGAGTCGGGCTTCTCCTGGATGAGCGGCTCGAGGTCCAGCACCTCGAAGACGCGCTCGAAGCTGACGACCGCGCTCATGATCTCGACCCGCGCGTTCGCCAGGCCGGTCAGCGGCGCGTACAGGCGCGTCAGGAGCAGCGCGAGGGTGACGACCTCGCCGGTGTCGAGCTGCCCGCCGAGCGCGAGGGCGCCGCCGAGCCCGTAGACCAGCGCGAGCGCGAGGGCGGAGACGAGCATCAGCGCGGTGACGAAGACGAACTGCAGCATCGCGGTGCGGACCCCGATGTCGCGGACGCGGGCGGCACGGACGCGGAACTCCGCGGACTCCTCGTCCGGGCGGCCGAACAGCTTCACGAGGGTCGCGCCGGGTGCCGAGAAGCGCTCGGTCATCTGAGTGCTCATGGCGGAGTTGTGGTCGGCGGCCTCGCGGCGGAGCGCGGCGAGGCGACCGCCCATGCGGCGTGCGGGGATCAGGAACACGGGGAGCATGATCACCGCGAGCACGGTCACGAGCCACGACGTGCTGAGCATGACGATCAGGGTGAGGATCAGCGACACGACGTTCGTGACCACACCCGACAGCGTGCCGCTGAAGGCCTGCTGCGCGCCGATGACGTCGTTGTTGAGGCGGCTCACCAGGGCGCCGGTGCGCGTGCGGGTGAAGAACGCGATGGGCATCTTCTGGACGTGGTCGAAGACGGCGGTGCGGAGGTCGAGGATCACGCCCTCGCCGATGCGCGCCGAGAACCAGCGCGTCACGAGCGACACGGCGGCGTCGGCCACGGCCACGAGCGCGATGACGACGGCGAGCCGGACGATCGTGGCGGTCTCGCCGCGGGCGACGATGACGTCGACCACCTGGCCGGCGAGCACCGGGGTCGCCACCGCGAGGAACGCGCCGACGACGGACAGCCCGATGAAGACGAGCAGCTTCGCCCGGTACGGCACCGCGAACGTCATGATCCGCTTCACGGACTCGCGGGAGATCCCGCGCGACCCGTCGCGGGCGCTGGAGATCTTGTAGAGCGAGCTCCAGGCGACGCCTTCCATGCTCATGGTGGTTCCTCTCGTGGGCGCCCGCTCGGTGCGCGCGGGGTTCGCCGGGGCTGGGTCCTCTGCGGCGGACCGTGCATCCGCGTCCATGCACCGACCGGGACGTGGTCGTCGTGACCGGATCCGCGGACGAGCCTGGACGGATCGTCGTGCCGGTGGGCGCATGCCCATCATGAGCCACGGACGGACGCGATCGCGCCCGTCGGGCGAAGCGTCACCGGATGGCCGTCGGGCGGAGGACGGATCCGGGTCCGCCGCGCGGACCACCTCGCCGCCGCAGGATGCGCCCTGGCGACTCCCGGAGTACCTCCTGCGCCCGGCGAGGCCGGCGCATCGTCGTTCCTAGCGTGAGGGCATGACCTCGATCACGCAGACACCGACGCCCGCACGCCCCGCCGCGGCCACCGCCCGCATGGGCACCGCCGCCGACTGGATCGCACACTTCCACGCGAACGCCGACCGGCACCGGACGCCCGAGGAGCTGATCCCCGACGACGCGCCCTCGCCGATGGACGCCCGCACCCGCCGCGCCTTCGTCCGCTCGTTCCAGCGGTTCGCGCTCGGCGAGAGCGGCGACGGCGTCCACCTCCTGCGGATGGCGACCGCGGCGGGCGATCCCGCCTACACGCACGCGCTCGCGCTCCTCGTGCAGGAGGAGCAGAAGCACGCGGCGCTCTTCCTCCGCGCGCTCGACCACCTGGACGCGCCCGCCCTCCCCGCGCACTGGACGGACGCCGCCTTCACCCGGCTGCGGCACCTCATCGGGCTGCGGACGGAGATCAGCCTGTTCCTCATCGCGGAGACGGTCGCGACGGGCTACTTCCACGCCCTCGCCGACCACGCCCCGGATCCCGCGCTTCGCGCCCTCGGGCAGCGGATCGCGGACGACGAGCGGGACCACGTCCGCTTCCAGATCGACCGCCTCCGCACCGGCTTCCGCGACACCCCCGCTCCCCTGCGCGCGCTCATCGGCGCCGCCTGGACGGTCGTCGCGGCAGGCGCGGCGACGGTGATCGTGGTCGACCACCGGGCGGCGCTGCGTGCGTGCGGGGTCGCGCCGCGCGCGTACTGGCGGCGGGCGATGCACGGCTTCGGTGCCGCGGCGCGCTCGGTGCTGGTGGATCCGCGGGCGCCGCTGCTGGGGCCGACCGACGCGGCGGGCGACCCCGCCCGCGCCTGACCCGGGCAGACGGAAAGGGGCGGGCCGCCTCCTCGGCGACCCGCCCCTCGTCGTGCTCCACTACCGGCGGTCCTCAGGAGCGCGCCAGCGCGTCCAGGGTTCGCCCGGCCGTGTTCAGCGGCGAACGGACTTGCGGCCGCCGACCTTCACGTAGATGAGCAGCACGATGATCGAGCCGATGATCGAGCCGATGATGCCGGCGGGCTGGAAGAAGCCGTCCATGGCGTCGCGCTGGAACAGCAGGAACGCGAGGAACCCGCCGACGAACGAGCCGACGATGCCGAGCACGATGGTCATGAGGATCGACATGCTCTGGCGTCCGGGGATGACGGCCCGGGCGATGAAACCGGCGATGAGGCCGATGACGATGAGGCTGATGATGAGTCCGAGCATGGTGATCTCTCTTCTGTGCGAGCACGTCAGGAAGACGCGCGGTGGTGCCCGTTCGGGGCGAAGGATCCAACGTCCCACCCTGCGGGGTGTGGCGGCACACCCCTGGGGGTGGGATGGTGGATCCATGCCCGCCACCCGCACCCGCCCCGTCACGATCGCGCTCGTCGACGACTACGACGTGGTGCTGACGGGCCTCGCCCATATGTTCGACGACTACCGCGACCGCGTGCTGGTCGCCGAGATCGACGCGAACGCGGCCCTCTCCGACGACATCGACATCGTGCTCTACGACTCGTTCGCGCAGCCGGAGTCGGACCACCACGAGATCGCGGAGCTGGTGCGGAACCCGCGGGCCCGCCGCGTGGTGGTCTACACCTGGAACTTCCAGCCCGAGCTGATCGCCGACGCCCGCCGGCAGGGCGTGCAGGGCTACCTCTCCAAGGCGCTGCCGGCGCGCGAGCTCGTGGAGGCGCTCGAGCGGATCCACTCCGGCGAGGAGCTGTTCAACGACGCGCCTCTCCGGGCCGCGAGCGCGCCGTCGCTCGACTGGCCCGGCAAGCGGGAGGGGATCACGGACCGCGAGTCGGAGATCCTCGCGCTCATCACGCAGGGTAAGAGCAACCAGGAGGTCGCGGCGCTCACCTACCTCTCCCCCAACACGGTGAAGAGCTACATCCGCTCGATCTACCGCAAGATCCAGGTGCAGAGCCGCACCCAGGCGGTGATCTGGGGCGTGGGGCACGGGTTCAGCCCGGACCACCACCGGATCGACCATTGGCTGGGCGGGCCGTAGGGCGGGACGCCAGCCGCGCCTAGAGGAAGCCTCATATGGCGTACGACCTGTCGTAGGTGGGATTCTCTCCGTCAAGGTGGACGACACGTTCGAGGCGCATATCATCTACAGGATTTATCTTGTATACTGTCAAAGCAGCTTGTGGATAAATTTGTGGACAACCTGTGCATAGACGAGGGAAGGATCGAGCCTTGATTCAGCGGACGCCAGCCCAAGACGCCTATAGCACGCATAAAAAGTTTTGGGCCGACACTGGTGACGATTTGGATATCCCAATTGACCCCTTTGTGATCGCCACGTCAATGGGAATCAAGGTGTACGACGCGATACTGGGCCCCGGTCGCTCTGGGTATCTCGATCTCGACCCGTCTGGACAACCAGTCATGTTCTTAAATGAGTCACATTCACTAACTCGCAAACGTTTTACGTGTGCGCACGAAATTGGTCATTATGTGGATGCGACAAACAGGGGCGCCAAGGCGGGCACTTTTGATCGTGACGAGCGCGCATCAACAGGAACCGATCCCGACGAAGTATATGCAAACAGGTTTGCCGCCGCTTTACTTATGCCCAAGCCTGCACTCGTAAAGCAGCGAGCGCTCGGCATGAGCGCATCTGAGCTGTCCAACAGGTTCCGTGTCTCCCGCGAAGCAATGGAGTGGCGTCTAACCAATCTCGGACTGATCTAACGCGAATGAGCACCGAAATCCCTGATCAGGTAGCGGATGAAGGGGAAGGCGCCGGCAGCCCCCTCCCTCCCCCTCAGGCGGGCGAAGACGACGCCGATCCCAGACCCGACTCCTTTCCCAATCGCGTCGTGAACGCTTGGAAAATTCTCACGGGTCAGGCCATCAGCCAAAGGATCACTGCTGATCCTGACGCGCAGTTGCGACACCGTAGGCTTACGAGCGAGAATTGGTGGCGTAATATATACGCATTCGTTTTACTTATAGCAATGCTTTGGCAAATCGGTAATGCCAACGTGTTTTTTGGCCATTATGCCCGCGCTAACGATTACGACCTAGACCCCTCTGTCATGGTCGCTTTCCTTAGTGCGGTTGTGGTGGAGGTAATCGGATTAGTGCTCGTCATCACCCGATCACTGTTCCCAAGAGACATGTCGCCCCCTGCGTTACAACCGCCCCCAAAGGAGTAGTAAGGGCAGCAAACGCAGCTTAAGGGCCTTGGATCTGAGTGCGAGTCGAAGATCAACGATCACCACGTAGCCCATGCCTTGATCTGGTTGCATGAGCGCATGATCCCCTCCACCTCGTCCCGGTTCCGCAAGTCCGTGCCCAAGGCGAAGGCGGGAGACAGGGTGGCGGTGCTGAGCCCTGCGTTCGCAGCCCCCGGGATCGCGCCGGAAGTGCACGAGCAGGCGATGCGGCGGCTGCAGGAGGCGACCGGGCTGATCCCCGTCGAGTACCCGACCACCAGACGTCTCGGTGCCAGCGCCGAGGACCGCGCGGCCGACATCACGGCCGCGTTCGCCGACGACTCGATCCGCGCGATCGTCTCGACCATCGGAGGGGACGACCAGGTCACGGTGATCCCGCACGTCGACATCGAGGAGCTGGCCCGGAACCCCAAGCCGTTCCTCGGCTACAGCGACAACACGAACCTGCACAACCTGCTTGCCGGGCTCGGCATCCCGAGCTTCTACGGCGGATCCACCCAGGTGCACCTCGGCGCGGGCCCCGGCATCGACGACGTGCACCTGCGCTCGCTGCGGGCGGCGCTGATCGAGGGCGGGGAGCTGGAGATCACCGAGCCCGGGGAGTCCGAGGACTTCGGGATCGACTGGACGGATCCCCGCGCGCTCACCGAGCACGGAGAGCGCCACGCGACCGAGCCGTGGAAGTGGGCCGGGCCGGCGCGCACGGTGGAGGGGCCGACGTGGGGCGGCTGCATCGAGGTGATCGACCAGATCGCCATGGCCGGCCGCATGCCCGAGACCGCGAAGCTCGAGGGCGGGATCCTGCTGCTGGAGACGAGCGAGGAGGTGCCGTCGGCCGACAGCGTGAAGCGTTGGGTCCGCGGTCTCGGCGAGCGCGGGATCCTCGACGTCGTCGCGGGCGTGCTCGTCGCCCGGCCGGTGACCATCGTCATGGGCGCGCCGGTGCCGTCGCCCGAGGAGCGCGCGCGGCTGCGTGCCGAGCAACGCGACACCGTCATCGAGCAGATCGCCCGCTACAACCCGCGCGCTGTGGTGTGCGTGGGCGTGCCGTTCGGCCACACGCGGCCGCAGTGGATCCTGCCGCACGGCGGGACGGTGCGGCTCGACGGGGCGGCGAAGACGGTGTTCGCGGACTTCAGCTGAGGACGGGGAGGGAGCGACAACCCCCGCTCCTCACTGGCCTAGCGCCCCGACCTTTCTGTCAGGGCTCGACGCCCGATCCGCGGCACAGACGACAGTCGGAAGTTCCGTTGAACGCGCTACAGGCGTTCTGCTGCAGCGTGCCCTCGGCACGCCAGCCGGTTCCGCTGCACGTTTCGCACGCCCCGGTTCCTGCACAGGCTGAGCACTTCATTCGGCTTCCTCATCCATATGTGATTCCGGTGCTGAGGAAATGGGCCCGTCAATCTTGTCTCGCGAGCGAAAACCTCGCCTCGATTAATGATTACCTCAAGGCCGACGCGTTAGTTTCGAGATACCCACTGTCGAAAACTCAATTATCAAAACCCCTCGGCGAACGAGTCATCTGATTACGAGTACGCCGCCAGTCAGCAACGCCTTGCGTATTGGACTCGCTCACGCTTCGTGGTTTCATGCAACGGGCCCTGTGGACAAGACCCGATCTTGATCGGACCAGGCCAGTACCTTGCCCTTGTAATCGCAAACCCTCCATCCAGCGAATGACTGGTTCATGCAACGCGCACGGAAGGCGCCAACATGCACAAAACAATCGGTGTCATTGCAAACATTGCCCTTGCGATGGCTGTCACCGCAGCTGCACCAGCTGCCGCGTACGGTGCAACCGCCGCACCGAGCAGACATGCCACCCATCACTATGTCGTAGTCACGGCAGCAATGCCTAAATCAATGATTGACGCAGCATTAAAGCATGAGGCAGTAGCGCAACCGGACGAAGCGAGCCCAGTTAGCACTCGCTGGCAGGATTATAAGGACCGGCTCGTCGTCCTGCGAATCGAGGCGCAGAATAAGATTTACTTCAAGCACAACTTGAGCTACACAGCAGTTCGTGTCGCGACCCAGCAACCCGATAGCGGACAACCGGACGCCGGTGACGCATGGAAGTACCTGACCACCTTTTTGAAGGTGGATCCCGAGACAGGGGAAATTGAAGACTCAGTAGTGGTCAAAACTATAGCCGATTTCCGAAACGTAGACGGAGATCCGCAAGGGGTGGTTACTTCCTACTGTGACGGAATTGAAGGAGCATGCCCTTCCTGGGTGAATGAGACAGTGAGCTGACGCCATGTTGCCGCGGGGCATCATGCCCCGCGGCAACGCTGCCGCATCGCGCAACAAGCGGCATCGAATCGTTGTTTAGCGTGGGTGTACCGTTCGGCAAACGCGGCCGTAGCTGATCTCACCCTACGGCGGTACGTTTCGGATCGACGGGGCGGCGAGGACGATGCTTGCGAACTACACTCGACAGCGTAAAGAGGGCCTGAAGATGGAACATTCGAACCTGCCGCGCGGCGCGACGTTCCGCGGGAACCTACTGTCGCGGCTGACGCTCGTGGAGCGGTCGCAACCGGAGGGCGTCGCGATCGTCGAGGGCATCGAGTTCGCCGACGCCTCGACGACGCTGCTCACGACCTCCGGGGACCGGATCCGCGTGCCGGGGTGGGCGACGAGCGAGGAGATCCATGAGGCACTCGCCGCCGTGATGCCGCTCGCGCTGCTGGACACGAACTGCTGGCAGAGCTTCCCTTCCGACATGACGCCGTGGGCGATCTGGCTGACGCTGCACTACGACCTCTCGTCGCTCGAGGGTCACCTCGACGACAACGTGCCGGGGCTGCACCTGGTCGAGGTGCATCGCGACGGCGAGCTCGCGCGCATCGTGACGGGGCTCGGCGACGAGCGCTTCCGGCACGAGGTGCCGCTCACGGAGCAGCCACTCGCGATCCCGGTGGACCTCGCGTTCGAGGTCATGCGGCTGCGGCGCTGAGCTGAGCGATCGGCCGGGCGGTGGCGCGGGTCCGCCCGGTGGATAGGCTTCGCGCGTGACGCTGCAGAACCACCCCGGCGAGGTCGAGTTCCCCGTTCGCGCGCGCGTGCGCTACGCCCAGATGCTCAACGCACAGCGGATGAAGCCGCGCGGAGGGAGTGGGAAGCGCGCGCTGCTCATCACGGCCTTCGCGCTGCCGTTCGGCGTCGTCGGCAGCGGGCTCGGGATCCTCGTGGCGACGTCCGGTGAGCCGGAGGGCGGCCCGGCGATGCCCATCGTGCTGTTCGCGCTCGGGCTGGGCATCGGCATGCTCGTCGCCTCGATCGTGTTCCAGCAGATCGACGCGCGGGCGCCTCGGCGGGACCAGCTCGATTACGTGGCCCAGGCGCGGATCCGACCGGTCACGCTCGAGGAGCAGCAGCTGCTCGCGCTCGACGCGGTGAGCGACTACTCGTTCGGTGGCTGGAACTCGTCGCTCGCGTTCCAGCCGACGTGGGCCGAGATGCCTGCGGAGCTGCGCGCGAAGCACGCCGACGGCGCGACCGGGCACGAGTGGGTCGGCCTGCCGATGACGACGCTCGCCCAGCATCGAGCCGCCCTCGACACGCAGTTCCGCATCGCGTCGCGCGACGACATCGAGCTGTTCGTGGCGGATGCGCTGGCGCAGGGGCCGCAGTCGGCGCGCTTCGCGGAGCTGGCCGCGTCCGAGGAGGCGGAGCGCATGGTGTCGCGCATGGCCGCCCTCACCGGCCGGAGCGAGTTCGAGATCATCGACCTGACCCGGCCGCACGACGGCCGGCCGCCCGTGCTGCTGCTCGCGGGCGACAGCGAGCGCACCATCGGCGCGATCCGCTACGCCTACATGGCCGGGTACCTGTCCGCGGACGACGCGTGGGCGCTGATCCGGCAGATCGGCGCCCGGGTGTTCGCGACCTACGACGGCTGGGACGCCTACTGGGCGGACGTGTCGCTCGCGCTCGCCTTCCGCACCGACAGCCTCGACGCGGTGATGTCGCAGCGGCGGGTGCGGGATGCGCTCGTCGCGTCCGCGTGGCCGGCGGCGACGGTGCCGTGGCCGGCCGGGGTGCGGGTCAGCTGACCGGATGCGTCGGAGCTGCCGCGGGCGTCGCGACCGCGGGCGTCACCGTCGAGGCAGCCGCGGCAGCCGCGGTCGCCGCGGTCGCCGCGGTCGCCGAACGATGCTCGCGGCGGCGCTGGCGGCGGGTGCGGGTGCTGCGGCTGAGCGGGTAGTGCGCATCCAGCCGCGGCTCCAGGAGGAGCCGCCGGAGGGCGAGCGCGATGAGCGTGCCGCCCAGCCAGTAGGCGAGGAAGAGGGCGAGGCCGTTCGAGATGGTGAAGGCCACGAGGGTCAGGACGATGCCGACACCGACGAAGAGCAGCACCCAGGCGCGCGTCAGGCGGTCGCGGTCGCCCTGCTGATCGCTCGTGCGGGATTCCAGGGAGTCGACGCGGCTGTTGAGGTCGGCGTCGTCGATGGCGGAGAAGAGGTCGCGGACGGTGACGCGCAGCGCCTCCGCCACGAGCGAGAGCGTCTCGAGGCTCGCGTCCTCCCCCGCCTCCAGCCGTTGGACGGTGCGGACGCCCACTCCGCTCTCGGTGGCGAGGCGCTCCTGGGTCCAGCCCTGCGCCTGACGTAGTTCGATGATCCGTGTCGTGTTCATGCGTCCCATGCTCGATCCGCCCCTCCCGCCAGCACCACGCCAGCGACCCGCCGGTGACCCGCCGGGCGGCCGCCATCGACCCGCCAGCCCATGCTCGCAGGGATACGCGGCCGCGTCGGGCCCCGGTTCGGGGCGGGAGGCAGCCGCGCGGATCAGTCGCGCGGCTCGCCCGTGAGGGGGCGGATCACGCGGTGGCCGTCGAGGGAGCGGGCCGCCTCGAGGACGTGGGCGGGCGTGATCGCGAGGAGCGCCGGATCCGGGATCGCGGAGAACGTGTCGCCGAGGCGCTGCGACGCGTCGGTCAGCACGATGTGCGGGCCGGACGCGGGCGGGCCCCACTCCTCGGGCGGGGCCGGGCCGAAGATCACGACAGAGGGGATGCCGTATGCGGTCGCGAGGTGGGCGGCGCCGGTGTCGGCGGAGATCACGAGGTCGGCGGCGGCGATGATGCCGGCGAAGGCGTCGAGGGCCAGCTCGCCCGCGAGCACGGTCGATGTGGGCATGCCGGCGAGGGAGGCGACCTCGAGGGCGCGTTCGCGCTCCTTGTCGGAGCCGGTGAAGACGACCGTGCGCCCCTCGTCGGCGAGCGCGCGGGCGACCTCGGCGAAGCGGTCGACGGGCCACTGGCGGGATCCGTAGGCGGCGCCCACGTGGATTACGACGGCGTGCTCGGCGACGGGCGGCTCGACGGGCACGAGGATGCCGACGTCCTCGGGATCCGCGGGCATGCCGTGCCACGAGACAAGCCGGGCCCAGCGGTACCGCTCGAGGACGTGGTCCTCCCAGGCGGGGCCGTCGGCGGCGGGCATCCCGTCGAGCTCAGGCGCAGCATGGCCGAGCGTGCGGTGCGCGCGCAGCTCGTGGAGGAGGGTGCGGCTCTCGATCCCGGCGCCGTGCAGGTTGATCGCGAGGTCGACCGTGCCGGGTTCGCGCGCGATGGGGTGGTCGAATCCCTGCTGCGGGAGGTGCTCGTCGACCATGCCGAGGAGCGTGACGACCGGCGCCAGCCAGCCGGTGGTGGCGAGCGAGATGCGGGCGTCGGGGTGCGCGCGGCGGATGGCGCGGAGCGCGGGGACGGCCACGAGGATGTCGCCGAGCTTGATGGCGCGGAGGACGAGGACCTCTTCCGGGTGCGGCTCCCCGGTCGCGGCGTCCGCGGATCCGGCGGTCGCGGGCCGGGCTTCGGGGAAGGCGTCGGGGACGCCGGGGGTCTGCATGGATTCCAGCCTGGCAGAGGGGACGTGCGGCGGTCGGGTCGTGCCGCCGCCGGGACCCGGGCGCCTGTCAGGCCGCCCGCACCCGACGGATCAGCCGCGACACCACGAACCACACCACGAGCAGCGCGATGATCCCGATGGCCGCGTAGGAGATCAGGCCGCTCCACTCCTCCAGCACCGGGCGGATCGCCGGGCCGAACGCGAAGCCGAGGCCCACCCAGATGGCGTTCCAGGCTCCGGATCCGATCACGGTGTAGAGGGAGAACCGCCAGATCGGCATGCGCTCGATGCCCGCGGGAATGGAGATGAAGGAGCGCACGAGCGGCACGCACCGGCCGAGGAGCACGGCCGTGCCGCCCCAGCGCGCGAAGAAGGCCTCGGCCTTGTCGAAGTCGGCGTGGTCGAGCAGCGGGATACGGCCGACGAGGCGGCGCGTGCGGTTCCGGCCGAGCGCGGCGCCGATCGCGTACCAGATGAGCGCGCCGAGGAGCGCGCCGACGGTGGCCGCCGCCCACGCGCCCCACGCGCTCATGCGGCCCTCGTAGGCGAGGAAGCCGGCGACGGGGAGGATCGCCTCGGACGGGATCGGCGGCACGAACGTCTCGATCAGCACCGCGAGGCCGACACCCACCTCCCCGAGCGTCTCGATGAGCGAGAGGACCCAGCCGACGAAGCCGTCGTAGCCCTCGCTCGGATGGATCTCGCCGGGGGTCACTGCCTGGATGGCGCTCATGCGGCCTCTCGTTCTCTCGGGGGGTCGGGCGTCGTCGTCCCGGGAATCCTAGGGAACGCATTTCCACGTCCGCTGAATCGGGCGCGTGGTCCGGCCGGGGCCCCTGCCTCCACCCCTCGGGGGACGACGTGCGCGTCGCCGCGGGAGAGGCTGGATCCGCGGCCGACGCGCCGCATCGCACCCGCCCGACGCCTCCCGAGGAGCTCCGCCGTGATCCACCCCGCCCCCTCCACGCGCCTCGCGCTCGCCGCGACCCTCGCGACGACCCTGCTCGCCGGATGCGCGGCCCCCGCCGCCGAGGCGCCGACGGCCCCGCCCGCGTCCGCATCCCCCGCGCCCTCCGCATCCGCCGCCCCCGCGGTCGACCAGGCGGCCGCCGACGCCGCGTTCACCGCGCTCGAGGGGCGCTTCGGCGCGCGCCTCGGCGTGCACGCGGTCGACACCGGCACGGGCGCGGAGGTCTCCTGGCGCGGGGACGAGCGGTTCGCGTACGCGTCCACCATCAAGGCCCCGCTCGCGGCCGCGCTGCTCGACCGCGTCGGCATCGCCGGGATGGAGCGCGCCGTGCCGATCGAGGCGGCCGACATCCTCTCCTACGCGCCCGTCACCGAGACGCGCGTCGGCGGCACGATGACCCTCCGCGAGCTCGCCGATGCCGCCATGACCCGCAGCGACAACACCGCCGCCAACCTCCTGCTCGAGGCGCTCGGCGGCCCGGCCGAGCTGGACGCGGCGCTCACCGCCCTCGGCGACGACACCACCGTCGTCTCCCGCACCGAGCCGGACCTCAACGAGGCCACCCCGGGCGACGACCGCGACACCACGACACCGCGCGCCGCCGCCGCGCTCCTCCGGGCGTACGCGCTGGGCGATCCGGGCGCCATCGCGGATCCCCTCGACGCCGACGAGCGCGCCCTCTTCACCGGCTGGCTGAAGGCCACGCAGACCGGCGCGACGCTCGTGCGCGCCGAGCTGCCCGCGGACTGGACGGTCGGCGACAAGTCCGGCAGCGGCGCCTACGCCAGCCGCGGCGACGTCGCGGTGATCTGGCGGCCCGACGCCGCGCCCATCGTCATCGCCGTGCACTCCTCCAAGGACCAGCAGGACGCGACGGCCGACGACGCCCTGATCTCCGGCGCCGCGAAGGCCGCGGTGCAGGCCCTCGGGGCGCTCGACTGACGCGACGGGACGCCGCCCGGCGAGCGCGCGTCGGGATCAGCGCCCGCCGTCCTCCGCGAGCAGCGCCAGCGCCCGGGACAGATCCCCGACCGCCCGCTCGGCAGCCCGATCGGCCCCGTCGTCCCGGCGCGCGAGCCAGGCGCCGATGATCCCCCGCATGCCCGCGACCGCGAGCGCCGCGCACCGGTCGGCGCGCGCGCCGTCGAGGCCGGCCGCCGCGAACCGGCGGCGCGTCTCCTCCACGTAGCGGCCGTGCTCCCAGGCGGGCAGGTCGGCGAGCGCCGGGATCCGCTGCACGGTCGCGGCGAGATCGATGAGCACGCGCTGGCGGTCGGGCTCGCGGCGCACGCGGTCGAGCTCGGCGCGGAGGGTCAGGGCGACGACATCGCCGAGCGGCGCGCCCGCGGGATCCTCGGCGGCCTCCAGCTGCGCGACGACCGCATCGACCTCCTGCCGCAGCAGCGCGCCGAGCAGCTCCTCCCGCACGCCGAAGCAGTAGTGGAAGGCGCCGTGCGCGAGCCCGGCCTCCGCGGTGATCGCCCGCGTGCTCGCTCCCGCGACGCCCGTCACGGCCATCACCCGCACCGCGGCATCGAGCAGCTCGGCCCGCCGGGCGTCCCGAGATCCGTAAGCGCGGGTGCTCTCGGAGGCGGCCTTCATGGGAGAAAGCTACCAAGCGGGACAGATTCGGCCATGTGGCCGAATCTCTGATCTAGCGTCGGAGCATGAGCACCGACCGCCCCATCTCACCCGCCATCCGCACGGCCCGCGTCGCCGACCTCGAGGACGTCACGCGCGTCCTCGCGGAGGCCTTCGCCGAGGATCCCGTGCTGGCCGGCTTCGTCCCCGCCGGCCCCCGGAAGCGCGAGCGCCTGGCACTGCTCTTCGCCGCGCTCCTGCGCAGCGGCCCGCTCCCCGACGGGACGGTCGACGTCGCGGTCGACGCGCGCGGCGGGATCCTCGGCGCGGCGGTCTGGGAGGCACCCGGCGGCATCCCCGCGCACCGGACCCTCCGTCAGGCGCCGACGTTCCTGCGCGCCCTCGGCGTCGCGGGCGCCCTCCGCGCGGCCACGCGCCTCCGCACCCTCGACCGCGCGCGACCGGGACTCCCGCACTGGCGCCTGGCCGAGGTCGGCGTGGGCGCGGCGGCGCGGGGTCTCGGCGTCGGATCCGCGCTCCTCGCCCACGGCCTCACCCGCGTCGACGCCGACGGATCCGCGGCCTACCTCGAGTCGTCGACCGAGCGGAACCGCGCGCTCTACCTCCGCAACGGCTTCGCCGAGCTGGGGCCGCTGACGGGCCTGGACGGCGCACGGCCGGTGGCGATGTGGCGGGCGGCGCGGGTGGAATTGCCGGTTCGCTGAGGCGCCGGCGCGCGGGATCAGACCGGGCAGCGCACCTGCGTGCGCGCTCCAGACCGGTCGATGTCGTGGTCGGGCATCGGCTTCCCGCACATGGGGCAGAGGCGCGACTGCGGCTCCGGCACCGGGTCGTCGGTGTACGGGCCGAGCGGGGGCGCGCCGAGGTACGGACGGAGCCGCTCGTTGAACCGCTCGACGGCCGCCCCGAACCCGCGCTCGCGCCGCGGGCCACCGTCTCGATCTTTACCTCGTGTCATAGTATTCAGTGTACGCGGTAATTCAGCAGGCGGCGAGGAGCTGGCATGGCACACGAGGGCGCGACGCGCACGGATCCCCTGGCGCTCGAGAGCCAGGTCTGCTTCGCGGCGGTGCTGGCGGCGAGATCGGTCGTCGCGCTGTACCGGCCGATCCTCGAGCCGCTGGGCCTCACGCATCCGCAGTACCTCGTGATGCTCGCCCTCTGGGAGCGCGACGGCCGCTCGATCTCCGACCTCGGCGGCGCGCTCGCCCTGGAGCCCGCGACCATCACGCCGCTCCTGAAGCGCCTGCAGTCGGCCGGCCTGCTCGAGCGCGCGCGCAGCGTGGAGGACGAGCGCGTCGTGCGCGTCACGCTCACCGAGGCGGGCCGCGCGCTCCGCGGCCAGGCCGAGCGGGTGCCCGCACGTGTGGCCGAGCGCACGGGCATGACCCCTGCGGAGCTCGGCAGGATCCGCGACGACCTGCACGCGTTCCTCGCGCGCATCGACGCCGCCCCGGATATCGCGGGCGCCTAGCCCTGGTACTGGATGGCCACCCCTGAAGTGCCACCGCCGTCGCCTCAGGCTCCGACCCTCACCTCTCTGAGGCGACCTCGAGCGCTCACTCCGACACCGCCGCCGTCGTCATCTCCGGCAGGAAATGATGATGCTCTCACCTCGTCCGACTGCCTTTCTCACCGCTTCTTGGTCATCCGACAGAAGCCTGAGCAACAACGGAATGGCGCATTCTTAAACGGCGAATGCGCTTATGCCAATTTCCAACGGAAGTTCGCCGATGAATGCCCCATCGAGTCGCACTTCGACCACATACGACCCTGCATCGACAATCTGCGGAGCTACGCCAATCCGTGCATCAGGGCGGCGGCCTTGTCGAACGAGCTGGGATAGGGATCGACGCCACCGAATCCGTTGAACGCCCTGCCGACTGCCGCGTGCACGCCGTTGGCATCCCGCACCCCGGCACCACGCCCGCCGAACTCCAGATTGATCTGGACGACCGCCTCGAAGGAGAGGGCGACGACCATCAGGCCAGGCGGCGGAGCAGCTCTGCGTGTCGCTTCGCGAGGATCCGGGCGACTCTCATGGTCTCCTCGACCGATGCGACACGGTCGTCGCGAGGAGAGTCGATCGCGGAGTCAGGCTGGCTGAAGCCGACCACCTGCTGCTCGCTCTCCCGCACACCCATGGCGTCTACGGTAGTCGACCGAGGTGAGGAGGTCCATGGATCCGGTCGCACCCGTGGACGAACGGCACGCTGTCACGTTCTCCGGGTACGCCCCAGGACCATTCGGCCAAGCCGGACCCCTGGGGCGGTCGTCTTCTCCGGCCACGAGGAGCACGCGCCCGCCCGTGACGGTTCCCCGCCAGGGACGCTCGGCACCGGCGCTCTGGGGGACGATGGACCCATGACCCTCAGCGCCGACGGCACCCTCACGGACGGACGGGCGCTCGTCGGCCCGGTCGACGCCCCCGAGCTGCACGTGATGACGTACAACATCCGGCGCCTGTTCCGCCGGTACCGGCCGGGCAGCCCCGACCGCTGGGCCGACCGCGAGCCGCTCATCGCCGAGGTCCTCCAACGCGAGCAACCGGCGCTCCTCGGCACGCAGGAGGCGATGCCCACACAGGGGCGCGCGCTGTCGCACGCGCTCGGGCGGCACTACCGGCGGATCGGGCACGGCCGCAACGCCGACGGCCACGGCGAGGGCTGCCCCACCTTCTACGACACCCGCCGCCTCGAGCTCACGAGCTGGCGCCAGGTCGCGCTGTCGGACACGCCCGCGGTCGCCGGATCCCGCAGCTGGGGCAACATGGTGCCGCGGATCGCCGTGGTCGCCGACTTCGTGGACCGCGCGACGGGCCTGCCGCTGCGGCACGTGAACACGCACTTCGACCACCTGTCGTGGCGGTCGCGCGAGGAGTCCGCGCGGATGATGCTCGAGATCGTCGCCGAGGTGCAGGTGCCCACGATCGTCTCGGGCGACACCAACGCGGGCGTCGACACCGCGCCGCACCGGCTGCTCGTGGAGTCGGGCGCGCTCGTGGACGCGTGGCCCGCGGCCCGCGAGCGCCTCACGCCCGAGTGGGGCACGTGGTCGAACTACAAGGCGCCGAAGCGCACGACCCGCCGCATCGACTGGATGCTCGTGACGCCCGACATCGAGGTGGAGCGGGTCGGCATCAACACCACGCGCGTCGGCGGGCGCGCGCCGAGCGACCACGAGGCGCTGCAGGCGGTGGTGCGGTGCTGACGGATCCCACGTCGCCGATCCCGCCGGACGCGCCGGCTCCGCCCGAGGACGTCGCGGCCTTCGCCGGGCTGGCCGGCCTCACCTTCCTGCAGCCGCCGCGCGGGATCACGGCGATCCTCGCCGACGCCGTGCGCGTGATCGGGCTGCTCACGTTCCTCTTCTCCGTGTTCGCGTGGACGGGCGTCACCTCGGCGATGTTCGCGCTCGCGCTGCTCGGGCTCGTGGCGCCGCGGGGTCTCGGGGCGAGGCCCGGGCTGGATCTCGCCATCGGGATCACGACGCTCGTCTCCGCCGCGAGCAACCGGCTCGACCTCTACGAGCTGCTGCCGTGGTGGGACATCCCCGCGCACCTCGTCACGACGGCGGCCCTCGCCGCGCTCGTGATCCTGCTGGCCGACCGCGCAGGCGTGATGGTCGACCGGCGGCCGCTGCCCCTCGGGTTCCTCGCGCTGACCGTGGGCCTCGCGCTCTCGGCGCTGTGGGAGCTCGGCGAGTGGGCGGGGCAGGCGTGGCTCGACCCGGAGATCCTCACCGGGTACTCCGACACCATCGGCGACATGGCGGTCGGCGGGCTGGGCGCGCTGCTCATCGCACCGCTCATGCCGATGCTGCTGGCGCGGTCGCGGTGGATCGCGGAGGCGCCGGCGCGCTGACGGCGAGGGGGCACGGAGGCGATCCGACTCCCCGAGGAGAAGTGCTCCGGGCTGGGTTTGGGTGGGGGAGCAGTCGGGTACGGGCCGATCATGCGCTCGCCCGGGAACGACCTCGAGGCCGTCCTGTTCGACCGGGACGGGACGCTCGTCGTCGACGTGCCGTACAACGGGGATCCGGCCCTCGTCGAGCTCATGCCCGGTGCCCGCGAGGCGGTCGACGCCGTGCGCGCCGCAGGACTCCGCATCGGGATGGTGACCAACCAGTCCGGCATCGCGCGCGGTCTCATCACGCGCGCGCAGGCCGATGCTGTCAACGCGCGCGTGCAGGAGCTCCTCGGCGCGTTCGACCTCGTGCTGCTGTGCCCGCACGGATCCGACGACGGCTGCGACTGCCGGAAGCCCCGGCCCGGCATGGTGCTCGAGGCCTGCCGGACGTGGGGCGTGGATCCGTCGCGCGTCGCGGTCGTCGGTGACATCGCGGCCGACATGGGCGCCGCCCGGGCCGCGGGCGCGCGCGGCGTGCTCGTGCCGACGCCCGTCACGCGCGAGGAGGAGGTGGCCGAGGCGGAGCTGGTGGCCCCGACGATCCTCGACGCGGTGCACCTGCTCATCCCCGAGCCCGCGCCCCGCCGCGTGCTCGTCGTGCGGCTCGACTCCGTGGGCGACGTGCTGATCTCGGGGCCCGCGGTGCGCGCGGCCGCCGCCGACCACCGCGTCGAGGTGCACCTGCTCTGCGGTCCGCGCGGCGCATCCGCCGGCCGGCTGCTGCCCGGCGTGCACGCGGTGCACGTCTGGGACGCGCCGTGGATCTCCTCCCCCGCGCCCGCCGCCGACGCCGCCTCGGTCGACGCCCTGCACGCGATCCTCGCCGAGGTCGACGCCGACGAGGCCGTGATACTCACGTCCTTCCACCAGTCGCCGCTCCCGCTCGCGCTGCTGCTGCGGCTCGCCGGCGTCGGGCGGATCACCGGTGCGAGCGTCGACTACGCCGGCTCCCTGCTCGACGTGCGGCTCAAGCCCGGCGAGGACCTCGACGAGGACCAGCCCGAGCCCGAGCGCGCGCTCGCGATCGCGGCGGCGGCCGGGCACGCGGTGCCGGCCGACGACGACGGGCGCCTCGCCGTCCTCCCGGCCGAGCTGCCGTCCGACGTGGACGCGCTCCTCCCCGAGGGCCCCTTCGCGCTCGTGCACCCCGGCGCCGCGGTCGGCGCGCGCTCGTACCCGGCCGACCAGCACCGCGACGCGGTCGCGCTGCTGGCCGCGCGCGGGATCCCCGTGGTCGTCACCGGCGGCCCCGACGAGCGCGGCCTCACGGCGCACGTCGCCGGATCCACCGCCCTCGACCTCGGCGGCCGCACCGACCTCGCCGGGCTGGGCGCGCTCATGCGCCGCGCGGCCGTGCTCGTGAGCGGCAACACCGGGCCCGCCCACCTCGCCGCGGCCGTGGGCCTGCCCGTCGTCAGCCTGTTCTCGCCCGTCGTGCCGCCGATCCGCTGGGCGCCGTACCGCGTGCCCGTGACCCTGCTCGGCGACCAGGACGCGGCCTGCAGGCTCAGCCGCGCGCGCGACTGCCCGATCCCGGGGCACCCGTGCCTCGCGGGCGTCTCGCCCGAGGAGGTCGCCGACGCGGTCGAACGGCTGATGGCGACGAGCCGGGCGGAGGTCCCCGCATGAGGATCCTGATGTGGCACGTCCACGGCGGCTGGACCGACTCGTTCGTCCTCGGATCCCACGAGATCCTGTTCCCCACGACGCCCGCGCGCGACGCATGGGGCCTCGGCCGCGGCGGCCGCGCGTGGCCCACGAGCGCGCGCGAGGTGGATCCGTCGTCCCTGTACGACGCCGACATCGACCTCGTCCTCCTCCAGCGCGTCGCCGAGATCGCGGAGGCGGAGCGCCTGCTCGGCCGTCGCCTCGGATCCGACGTGCCCGCCGTCTTCCTCGAGCACAACACCCCGCGCGGCGCCCCGACCGAGACCGTGCACGCGCTCGCCGACCGCGACGACATCCCGGTGATCCACGTCACGCGCTTCAACGCGCTCATGTGGGACACCGGCGTCGCACCGACCACGGTCGTCGAGCACGGCGTGCCCGACCCGGGCGCGCTCTACACGGGCGACGTCGCGTCGTTCGGCGCGGTGATCAACGAGCCCGTGCGCCGCGGCCGCATCACCGGCACCGACCTGCTGCCCGCGTTCGCGGCGGTCGCGCCCGTCGAGGTGTTCGGGATGGGCACGGATCTGCTCCCGGGTGCCTTCCCCGACCTCGGCGACCGGATCGTGCCGCGCGGCGACCTGTCGACGGCCCGCATGCACCCCGAGCTCGCGCGGCTGCGCGCCTACGTGCACCCGCACCGCTGGACCTCGCTCGGGCTGTCGCTGCTCGAGGCCATGCACATGGGGATGCCCGTGCTCGTGCTCGACGCGACCGAGGCGTCGCGCGCGGTGCCGCCGGACGCGGGCGCGCTCTCGTCCGACCCGGCCGACCTCGTGCGCGTGGCCCGTCTGCTCGCCGCGGATCCCGACGAGGCTGCCCGCCGCGGCCGCGTCGGCCGCGAGGCCGCGCTCGCCCGCTACTCGCTCGGCCGGTTCCTCCGCGACATGGACGCCGTGCTGCACGACGCGGTGGACGCCGCCGCCGCGCGCCGCGCCCGCCGGGCACTCGCCGGATCCGGCTCCCCGACTCCCCCGCATCACCCGCTCGACGAGAGGACGACACGATGAGGATCGCGATGATCTCGGAGCACGCCAGCCCGCTGGCGACGCTCGGCGGCGTGGACGCCGGCGGCCAGAACGTGCACGTGGCCGCGCTGTCGGCCGCGCTCGCGGACGCGGGCCACACCGTCACCGTCTACACGCGCCGGGACGACGCGGCGCTGCCCGCCCGCGTCGCGTTCGCGCCCGGCGTGGAGGTCGTGCACCTCGACGCCGGACCCGCCCGCGCGGTCCCCAAGGACGAGCTGCTGCCGCACATGGGCGAGCTCGCCGACGGCCTGCTCGCCGACTGGCGCACGGCGCGGCCCGACGTGGTGCACAGCCACTTCTGGATGTCCGGGGTCGCCGCGCTCGACGCCGCCGCACGCCTCGCGTCCTCCCCGGTCGGCGCCGCCACCGCACCGCCCGTGCTGCACACCTTCCACGCGCTCGGTTCCGTGAAGCGCCGCCACCTCGGCGCCGAGGACACCAGCCCCGCCGCACGCGCCGAGCTCGAGCCGGGCGTCGGCCGCCGCGCGGATGCGGTCATCGCGACCTGCTCCGACGAGGCCGCCGAGCTCGTGCGCGCGGGCGTCGACGCGGCCCGCATCACCGTGATCCCCTGCGGCGTCGACATCGGGCACTTCACGCCGCGCGCCGACGACGCCACCGACGCCGACCCGACGCGCCCGATGCGCGTCATGGTCGTCGGCCGCCTGGTGCCGCGCAAGGGCGTCGACCTCGCGATCGAGTCCCTCGGGATCCTCGCCCGCCGCGGCCTCCGCGACGTCGAGCTGGTGATCGTCGGCGGATCCGGCGACGCCGCCGACGCGGGCGAGGACGCCGAGGCCCGCCGCCTGATGGACGCCGCCCGCGGCGCCGGGGTCGCCGACCGCGTGCGCCTGCAGGGCCGCGTCTCGCAGGCCGACATGCCCGCCGTGATGCGCACCGCCGACGTCGTGGTCTGCGCGCCCTGGTACGAGCCGTTCGGCATCGTGCCGCTCGAGGCGATGGCTTCCGGCGTGCCCGTCGTCGCGTCGGCCGTGGGCGGCCTCACCGACAGCGTGGTCGACGGCGTGACCGGGATCCTCGTGCCGCCGCGCGACCCCGCCGCCATCGCCGACGCCCTCGGGGAGCTGCTCGCGGATCCCGCGCGCCGCCGCAGCCTCGGCCGCGCCGGCCGCGACCGGATGGAGCACGGCTACGCGTGGTCGACCGTCGCCGCCCGCACCGCCGACGCCTACCGCGCCGCGATCCAGGCAGCCGCACCCGACGCGCTCCCCGCCGACCCGACCGTGGTCGACGCGCACCTCGACGCGCTCGCCCCCGTGCTCGCCGACCTCCGCACGCACGCGCCGCGCCTCACCGCGTGGGGCCGCGAGATGGCCGACCGCATGAGCCATGGTGCGCGCCTGCTCGCGGCCGGCAACGGCGGATCCGCGGCCGAGGCCCAGCACCTCACGAGCGAGCTGGTGGGCCGGTTCGACGGCGACCGCCGCCCCTTCTCCGCGATCGCGCTGCACTCCGAGTCGTCCGCGGTCACGGCCATCGGCAACGACTACGGCTTCGACGAGGTGTTCGCCCGGCAGGTGCACGCGCACGCGAGATCCGGCGACATCGTCGTGCTGCTCTCCACGAGCGGCCGCAGCCAGAACCTCCTCCGCGCCGCGGCCGCCGCGCGCGCCGCCGGAGCCACCACCTGGGCGATGACGGGACCCGGCCCGAACCCGCTGGTGGAGGCGTGCGACGAGCACATCGCGCTCGACGGGCCGTCGGCCAACGTTCAGGAGGCGCAGCTCGTCGCCGTGCACGCGATCTGCCGCTCCTTCGAGAGCCGCCTGCGGGCGAACGACCGGGCGGCGGCGCGCGCGTCCGCCGCCCCCGCTCCGGTGTCGGGGGCCGCATCCGCGTCCGTCCCCGTGACGGTCGCGCCCGCGTCCGCCACGCCCGAGCCCGCCGAGGTGCCCGCGTGAGGATCGTCGTGGTCGGCGACGTCCTGCTCGACGTCGACATGACCGGCGCCGCGCACCGCCTCAGCCCCGACGCGCCCGTGCCCGTGATCGAGGTCGAGGAGTCGCTGCCCCGCGCGGGCGGAGCCGGCCTCGTCGCCACGATGCTCGCGCGCGACGGCCACGACGTGCGCCTCGTCACCGTGCTCTCCGACGACCGCCACTCCGCGACGCTCCGCGAGTGCCTGCAGCGGATCGAGGTGGTCGCCGGCCCATCCGGCGCGCCCACGCCCGTGAAGACCCGCGTCCGCGCCGACGGCCACGCCATCGCCCGCATCGACGAGGGCTGCGCGCCGCCGCCCACGCCGGCCGCGACCGACGCGATGCTCGACGCGATCGCCACGGCCGACGCCATCGTGGTCGCCGACTACGGCCGCGGCCTCACGCGCGATCCACGTCTCCGCACCGCCCTCGACGCGCGCGCCGCCCGGGTGCCGCTGGTCTGGGATCCGCACCCCGCGGGCGAGCCGCCCGTCCCGAACACCGCGCTCGCCACCCCGAACACCGCCGAGGCGCGCGCGTTCTCGGGCGTCGCCGGGCGCGACGTGGCCGCGGCCGCCGACGCGGCCCGGATCCTGCTCGAGCGGTGGGGCGTCCGCACGGTCGCCGTCACCATGAGCGAGCGCGGCGCCCTGCTCGTGTCGGCGCCCGCCCCGGGCTCGGGCTCGGAGGGCTCGGCCGGCGGATCCATGCCCGTCGTCGTCCCCGCCCCGCTCGTCGCGACCGGCGACCCGTGCGGCGCCGGCGACCGGCTCGCTGCCACGGCCCTCGCGGCGCTGGCCGCGGGATCCCCCGTCGAGGACGCCGTGCGCGACGCCGTCGCCTCGGCGGCCGAGTACGTGGACGCGGGCGGCGTGGCCACGCTCGTCGGCCCGCCCGCCGCGCGCCCCATCGGCGGCCACGCGGCGACCGCGCTCCAGGTCGTGCGCGCGACCCGCGCCGCGGGCGGCACCGTGGTCGCGACCGGCGGCTGCTTCGACCTCGTGCACGCCGGCCACGCCCGCACGCTCGCCGCGGCGCGCGCGCTCGGCGACTGCCTCGTGGTGCTCCTCAACTCGGACGACTCGGTGCGCCGCCTCAAGGGACCCGAGCGGCCGATCATGACCGAGGAGGACCGCGTCGACCTCCTCATGTCGCTCGGCGTCGTGGACGCGGTGGTGCTCTTCTCCGAGGACACCCCGGAGGAGGCGCTCCGCTCCATCAAGCCCGACCTCTGGGTCAAGGGCGGCGACTACCGCGCCGAGGACCTCCCCGAGTCGGCGGTCATCGCCGAGTGGGGCGGCCAGGCCATGACCGTGCAGTACCACCCGGGCCGCTCCACCACGAAGCTCGCCGGCGCGCTCGCCCGCGTCGGCTGAGCCCCTGATCCGCACGACTCCCCGAACCACCGCGCCGAACGGGCGCGATCCGCTCCACGGAAGGAACACCCATGACCGACTCCCCCCGCCCCAGCACCGGCCGCGTCCTCATCACCGGAGGCGCGTCCGGGCTCGGCGCCGCGGTCGCGCAGGCGGTCCTCGCGGCCGGCGGCGAGCCCATCGTGCTCGACCTCGACACCTCGAGCGTCACCGGCATGGAGGCGCACCGCGTCGACGTCTCCGACACCCGCGCCACCGAGGCGCTCGTCACCGAGATCGCCCAGGCGCACGGCGGCCTGGATGCAGTGGTCACCGCCGCGGGCATCGACCGCTGCGGCCGCCTCGTCGACGTCGCCCCCACCGAGTGGGAGAAGGTCATCGGCGTGAACCTCATGGGCACGGTCGCCGTCGTCCGCGCGGCGCTGCCGTTCCTCACCGAGTCGCACGGGCGCGTCGTCACCGTCGCGTCGTCGCTCGCGATCAAGGCCGTCTCGGATGCGACCGCCTACTGCGCCTCGAAGTTCGGCGTGCTCGGCTTCACGCGCGCCCTGGCCGCCGAGACGAAGGGTGAGGTCGGCGTGACCACGCTGATCCCCTCCGGCATGAAGACGCACTTCTTCGACGACCGCGACCCGAAGTACAAGCCCGGCTCCGACGCGAACCTCAACGACCCGGCCGCCGTCGCCGACTCGGTGATGTTCATCCTCGGCCAGCCGCGCGGCTGCGAGATCCGCGAGCTCGTCATCACCCACGAGCTCGAGGACAGCTGGCCGTGAGTCGCGGCTGATCCGCGGACACCGCGGCCTGCGCGCATGACACGAGCCCGGCCCCGCATCACGCGGGTGCCGGGCTCGTGTCGTCCGTCGGAGTCCGTCAGTGCATCGTCGCGAACCGCGTCATGATCTGCGCCGCCACGTTGACGCCGATGATCAGCACGATCCCCGTCGCCGGCGCCCACCACGCGTTCACGCGGCGCGTGCGGCAGACGACCGTCGCGATGATCGAGAGCACGAGCACGGCGATGGTGCCGACCACCCACAGCCGCGACGCCAGCTCACCGAGCGGGTAGTCGCAGCCGGGCACGGCGCAGACCACCGGGGTCCAGCTCGCGACCACCATCGCGACGAGGCCCGCGAAGGCGAGCACCCCCTCGGTCACGAGGAGGATCATCGCCAGCCGCGCGTCGTACGGCGGCCGGATCGGGTCGGGTCCCACGAGGCTCGGGCGCTGCGCGGTCTGCTGCTGGCTCATGGTGTCCTCCGTCGGTGTCGGACCCGCGCATCGGCGGGTGTGCGCGACGTTACTGGTGCGGGGTCCCGCGCGGAAGGGGCTTGCGACGCGGGCATCAGACCGGGACCGCCCATCACCTGACCGTCCGGCCGTGACCGGACATCGGGCGACGGGTCCAGGGAAGCGTCGGATAGCTTCCGGGGAGCGGACATCCGCAGGAAACTGGACGAAATGACGCACCACCCCCGCACCATCCGCACCGCGACCTCCCTCATCCTGGGTCTCGCCCTCACCGCCGGGATCCTCACCGCAGCATCCCCGGCCACCGCCGCCAGCGGCCCGGCCCCGACCGCCGCGAGCGCCGCGCCCCCCGTCTCCGACGCCCGGCTCCGCTTCGGCGTCGCCACCCCGGGCGGCCCGACCGACGGCAGCGAGCTCGACGCCGTCGCCGCGCTGGTCGGCGAGAGCCCGAGCATCGTGCTCTCCTACGCCGACTTCACGCAGGCGCCGCCCATCGCGGCCCTCGACTCGGTCGCCGCGCGCGGTGCCGAGACGCTCCTCACCTGGGAGCCGTGGAAGGCGGGCGCGGGCGCGGATCAGCCCGCGTTCACGAACGCGAGCATCGCCGCGGGCGACCACGACGCGTACATCCGCGACTGGGGCGCCGCCCTGGCGACGTGGGGCGGACCCGTCTACCTCCGCTACGCGCACGAGATGAACGGCGACTGGTACCCGTGGGCCGAGGGCGTCAACGGCAACGCGACCGGCTCCTACGCCGCCGCCTGGCGCCACGTGCACGACGTCGTCGTCGCACAGGGCGCGACCAACGTGAAGTGGGTGTGGACACCCAACGTGCCGTACACCGGATCCACCGACCTCGCCGGCCTCTACCCCGGCGACGCGTACGTCGACGTCGTCGGGCTCGACGGCTACAACTGGGGCACCGGCGTCGCCGGGCACGCCTGGACCTCGCCCGCCGACCTCTTCGGCCCGGGGCTCGCGCAGCTGCGCGGCATCGCCCCGGCGAAGCCCGTCGTCATCGCCGAGACCGCGTCCTCCGAGATCGGCGGATCCAAGGCCGAGTGGGACACCGACCTCGTCGCGTTCCTGCAGGCCCAGCCCGACGTCGTCGCCTTCGTCTGGTTCGACATGGACAAGGAGGCGGACTGGCGCATCGGCAGCTCCGCGTCGTCCGCCACCGCCATCCGGGACGCGCTCGCCGCCCGTCGCGCCTGATCCGCCCCACCCGTCCCCCGGATCCCGTCGCTCGACGGACATCCGGTGGACGCGGGGCGGAGGAGTGCATACGCTCGCACACATCCGTCGGGGGAAGGACCCTCTCGCCATGCCCAGACGCCGTCTCATCGAGCGCGCGGTCGTCACCGCCGTCGCCCCCGCGGTCGTGGTGACCGCCACCGTCCTCATCGCCCCCGCCTCCGTGGCCCGCACCACGGCGACACCCGTCGTGCCCGCGGCCCCCGCCGCCATCGTCCTCTCCGTCGCCTCCGGCCCGGTCGGCACCCCCGTGACGGTCACCGGCACGGGCTTCCCCTCCAGCAAGGCCGCGGTCGTCGCCGTCGGGTCGACCACGAAGCGCATCACGACCACCGCCACGGGCAGGTTCACGACCGCGGTCGCGATCCCGCGCACCGTGCTGTCGACCGTCCGCATCACCGCGACCGCGGGCGCCCGTGCGGCCGGATCCGCGTTCACCGTCACGAAGGCGACGTCGAGCGGATCCGCGCGCACCACCGCCCCGACGCCCTCGTCCACGAGCGCACCGGCGACCACCGCCCCCGGCGTCAGCTCCGCCCGCCTGCGCCTCGGCCTCTCGACCCCCGGCGGTCCCACGGCGAACGGCGAGCTCGACGCCGCGTCGGCGACCCTCGGCGAGAGCCCGTCCATCGTGATGAGCCACGTCGACTTCACGCACCCGGCGCCCATCGCGGGGCTCCAGAGCGTCGCCGCGCGCGGTGCCGACAGCCTCATCACGTGGGAGCCGTGGCAGGGCGGCGCGGGCGTCGACCAGGCCGCCTACACGAACGCGCGCATCATCGCGGGCGACCAGGACGCCCGCATCCGCTCCTGGGGCGCCGACCTCGCGGAGTACGGCAAGACCGTCTACCTCCGCTACGGACACGAGATGAACGGCAACTGGTACCCGTGGTCGGACGGCGTGAACGGCAACGCATCCGGCTCCTACGTCCAGGCGTGGATGCACGTGCACGACCTCGTGGTCGCGCAGGGCGCCACGAACGTGAAGTGGGTGTGGAGCCCGAACGTGCCGTACCCGGGATCCACCGACCTCGCCTCCCTCTACCCCGGCGCCGACCAGGTCGACGTCGTCGCGCTCGACGGCTACAACTGGGGCGCCGTCGCCGGCCAGCGCTGGACCGCGCCCGCCGACCTCTTCGGCCCCGGCATCGCGCAGCTGCGCGCCGTCGCGCCGGGCAAGCCGCTCGTCATCGGCGAGGTGGCCTCGAGCGAGACGGGCGGGTCCAAGGCCGCGTGGGACAGGGACCTGGTCGCGTACCTGCAGGCGCAGCCCGACGTGCTCGGCTTCGTGTGGTTCGACTTCCAGAAGGAGGCGGACTGGCGCATCGACAGCTCGGCCGCCTCCGCCACCGCCCTCCGCGACGCGCTCGCGCTCCGGCGGGGCTGATCCCGCGCGTCCGGGCGCCGCACAGTCGCCGCCCAGCCGGCGCATGGGCGTCATGAGGAGCGCGCGGCCTACGATCTGACCTGTGCCCGTCCGACCCGACGGCGGCGCACACGATGAGGAGGCGGTGGTGACCCGAGCCCACCGACGGCGCGAGACAGCGCTCGCCCTCGCCGCCGTGCTCGTCGGCCTCGTGATCCTGCCGGCCCCGCCCGGATCCGGCGTCGAGGGCGGCTTCGCCCAGCTCGACCGCTACGCCGCCCTCACCCAGGCGCAGGCCCGACGCATGATCCAGGCGCATCCGGCGCTCGAGCTGCAGGTGATGGACGCGTCGCCGGCGCGCGTCGTCTCCTGGTGGGCGGCCAAGGACCGCAAGCACCAGCGCGCGCTGATCCGGAACTCGCCGGCGCTCGTCGGCAACCTCGACGGCGTCGACTACGCCTCGCGCGACGCCGCCAACCGGCGCCAGCTGCGCGCAGAGCTGCGCACGGAGCGGGAGGCGGTCGCCGCCCACCCGGACGACGCCGACGCGCGCGACCGGCTCACCGCGCTCACGGCGATCCGCGACGCCCTCAAGCCCGAGGCACGCGCAAGCGGGCACGCCGAGCCGAAGCGCACCCTCGTGTCGCTCAGCCACCGGGATCCGCCGCTCGCCGCCATCGCGGTCGGCGACCTCGACACCGCCCGCCAGGTCACCTTCACGGTGCCGGGCATGGGCACCTACACCGACGACATGCAGCTCTGGACCGAGACCGCGCAGAACGTGTTCGACGCGCAGGCGTCGGTCGGCGCCCCGGCCGCGCACGCCGTGGTCGCGTGGATCGGCTACCGCACGCCGCCGCCCGGCATAGACGCGACGCTCGGCGACTACGCGGAACGCGGCGCCCCGATGCTCGCGAGCGAGATCGCCGGGCTGCAGGCCGCCCGGCACGGCGGCGACCTCGCGAGCGTCAGCGTCATCGCGCACTCGTACGGATCCACCATGGCCGCCGACGCCCTCGCCGCCCGCGACCTCGGCGTCGACTCCTTCGTGATGCTCGGCTCGGCGGGCGTCGAGGACGGCATCGACGACGCGCGCGACCTGCACGCCCGCCACGTCTACGCCGGCGAGGCCGCGGACGACGACGAGGCCGTGTGGGGCCGGCTCTCCCGGCAGGATCCGCGCGCGCCCGCCTTCGGCGCCACCGTCATCTCCGTCGACGGGGATCCCGCGCGCGGCCTCCTGCCGGTCACCACGCACGCCCCCGTCCTGCACTCGCCGTGGAACGACGACCCGGACTCGCGCGCCTGGACCACCATCAGGGACCCCGCCCAGCGCGCCGCCGAGTTCGCCGCGCACGAGAAGACGTACGGCTACCTCGACGCGGGCACGGAGTCGCTGCGGAACGCGGCCATCGCGACGACGCCGCACGCGACGGCACGGCTGGATCCCGCGGGCTGACGCGTCGCTCCGCCCGCGACGGAGCGCGGGCCTACGCCGTCACGCGCTCCCCGAGCGACGCCCGCCGCAGCTGCTCCACGTCCGCATGCACCTCGTCGACCCGCACCTCGGCCACATGCGACGGGTCGTGCGCGCAGCGCTCGGCGGTCCAGCCGACCTGGGTCACGTCGACGCCGCAGACGGGGCAGCGCGTGGTCCAGCCGATGTGGATCCGGTGCCGCGTCCGTCCGAAGGCCGCCGCGTTGATCACGTTGCCGAACCAGAAGACCCCGACCGTGCGCGCGCCGACGGCCTGCGCGAGGTGGCGCGGGCCGCTGTCGTTGCCGAGCACCACGTCGGCGTGCGTGAAGAGGCCGGCGAGCTCGCCGAGGGTGAGGGAGTCGGCGAGCGAGGTGATCCGCGCGGCCTGCTCCGCGGGCAGCCCGTCGCGGCCGAGCGCGACGATGCGGTCGGCATCGGCCGCATCCGTGGCGTCGCCCACGACGACCACCTGCGCGTCGTCCGCGGCGGCCCGGCGCGCGACCTCCGCGAACGACTCCACGGGCCAGCGGCGGCGCGGGTCGGTGGCGCCCGGGTGGATCACGACGAGCCCGCCCGGCGCGCCCGTCACGCGCTCGGCAGCCGCGGCCCGCTCGGCGTCCGTGACCCGCACCACCGGCTCGAGTTCGGCGACGGGCGCGCCCGCGAGCCCCGCGACCTCGAGCCCGCGCAGCACCTCGTGCTGGTAGTAGACGTACGGGATCACGCGCTCGAGCCGCTCGGCGTCGTCGGTCGCGGTGCCCACGGTGTGGCGCGCGCCGAGCCGCAGCAGGAACGGGTTCGAGTTGCGGCCGCCGCCGTGCACCTGCACCGCGAGGTCGAAGCGGCGCGCGCGCACCCGGGCCGCGAACGCCTCGATCTCCGCCGGGTCGGGATCCGTGCCCGGCACGTCCCGGACACCGTGCGCAACCGGCAGCACCTCGATCTCGTCGGGCCCGCCGGGTCGACCGCCGAGGAGCGCACGGTGCAGCGGCGTGCCGAGCAGCGTGATCCGCGCATCCGGGTACGCAGCCCTCAGCGCGGCGATCGCGGGCAGCGCGAAGATCAGGTCACCGAGCCCACCGCCGCGCAGCACGGCGATGGATCGGACGTCGGGGAATCTCTCGTGGAGCGGGGCGACGACGGGCACGGGGCGGCCTCCAGTTCGGGCGGGCGGGTCCCCCGTCCCGTTCCCCGCGGCGGCCGCATCGAAACGGCAGCGGACGGACCGCGGATCAGCGCGCGTCGCCCCGCGGCGCCCCCGCGCTCTCGCGCACCACGAGCCGCGTCGGCACGATGCGGTCGCCCGAGGGCTCGCGGCCGTCAAGCATCTCGAGCAGCACCTGCATCGAGCGGCGGCCGATCTCCGTGAAGTCCTGGTGCACGGTCGTGAGCGGCGGCCAGAACGAGCTCGACTCCTCGGTGTCGTCGAAGCCGACCACGCTGATGTCGCCCGGCACGTCGCGGCCGAGCTCGTGCAGCGCGTGGATGATCCCGAGGGCCATCTGGTCGTTCGCGGCGACGATGCCCGTGATGTCGGCGCGCTGCCCGAGCTCCTTCCCGATGCGGTAGCCCGACGCGGTGGTCCAGTCGCCCTGCGCGGGGTCCTCCGGCACGAGCCCCGCGTCGAGCATGGTCGCGCGCCACTCGGCCGCGCGGCGGGCCGCCGAGTAGGAGGTCGACGGGCCGGCGACGTGCACGATCGCGGTGTGCCCGAGATCCAGCAGGTGCTGCGTGACGAGCCGCGTGCCCTGCTCCTGGTCGGTGTCGACGACCACGAAGGGGTCGCCCGCGTCGGAGTCGATGATCACGACGGGCAGCCCCACGGGGATGATCACGTCGGCCCGGTCGAGCATGTGCGCCTCGATGATGATGACGACCCCGTCGACCGCCTCCTCCTGCAGCCGGCTGAACGCGCCGGCCACCTCGCCCTCGGTCGGGTGCGGCACGGGCATGAGCGTGATCGTGTACCCGGCGCCGGACGCGGCCGTGACGATCGCGTCGAGCGTGCGCATGTTGCCGAGGGTGGAGAGCGTGAACATGATGATGCCGATGCTGCGGAAGCGGCCGGTCTTCAGAGCCCGCGCGGCGCTGTTGGGCCGGTAGCCGAGCTCGGCCATCGCGTCCACCACGCGCTGCCGGGTCGTGGCCTCCACGTTCTGCGCGCCGTTGGACACGCGGGACACCGTCTGGGCGGAGACCCCGGCGTGCGCGGCGACGTCCGCCATCGACACGGTGCGGCCGCCGGGCATGCGCCGGCCACCCGACTTGACGGCCGACGGTGGAGATGTCATGGTTGCGAGCATCACAGATGTTTGCGCAAACACCCAATCCTCACGAGGTGGGTGACCGCCCTTTCGAAACGGGGCGACGGCGCGGAGATCCCCCGACGAAGTGGAAGCACATGACGACGATGTCGACCTCGGCCACCCGGCCGAAGGCGCCCGACGCGGCCCGCCCGAGCGGTCCCCCGATGCGACGCGACAAGCGACGCTGGACCGGACTGGGCTTCGTCGCCCCGTTCCTCGTGGTCTTCCTCGTCGTCCTCATCGCGCCCGTCGGCTACTCTATCTACCTCAGCCTGTTCCAGGAGCGGATGATCGGCGGCAACTCGTTCGTCGGCATCGCCAACTACACGCAGGCGCTCAACGACCCGAACTTCTGGGACGCGCTCGGCCGCGTCGCGCTGTTCCTCGTGGTGCAGGTGCCGATCATGCTGTTCATCGCCCTGTTCGCGGCCCTCGCGCTCGACTCGGCCCGCCTGCACCTCACGGCGTTCTTCCGCATCTCGATCTTCCTGCCGTACGCGGTGCCCGCGGTCGTCGCGGCGCTCATGTGGGGCTTCATCTACGGCAACCGCTTCGGCCTCGTCGGCAACATCGAGCAGGCCACCGGCTGGGACCTGCCCGACCTGCTCTCGCAGAGCTGGATCCTCGCGTCGATCGGCAACATCGTCACGTGGGAGTTCGTCGGCTACAACATGCTGCTGTTCTACGCGGCCCTCCGCGTCATCTCGCCCGACCTCTACGAGGCCGCCGAGCTCGACGGCGCCGGTCCGTTCCGCATCATCACGGGCATCAAGCTCCCCGCCATCCGCGGTGCGCTCGTCATCGGCGTGATCTTCTCCATCATCGGCAGCTTCCAGCTCTTCAACGAGCCGAACATCCTGCAGACGCTGGCGCCGAACGCGATCAGCTCGTACTTCACCCCGAACATGTACGCGTACAACCTGTCCTTCGCGGGACAGCAGTTCAACTACTCCGCCGCCATCGCGATCATCATGGGCGTCCTGACGATGGTGGTCGCCTACGTGGTGCAGCTCGTCGGCACCCGGAAGGACAGCTGACCGTGTCGACCCTCACCGGAACCCCCCTCGCCGCGCCCGACGCCGGCACGCCCGTCCGCGCCACCCCGGCGGACAAGACGCCCAAGCGCCGCAAGAGCGCCGGCGCCCCGCGCGAGCGCCGCAGCATCGTGCTCACGCTCGTCATGGCGCTGCTGCTCATCTACTCCGTGCTCCCGCTGTTCTGGCTCCTGGTCAACTCGACCAAGACGCAGGACGCGCTGTTCAGCTCGTTCGGCCTCTGGTTCTCGGGCGACTTCGCGCTGTGGGACAACATCCAGGGCGTGCTGACCTACGGCAACGGCGAGTTCGTGCGCTGGCTCGGCAACACGCTGATCTACGTGGTCGTCGGAGCGGGCGGCGCGACGCTGCTCGCCACCCTCGCCGGCTACGGCCTGGCGAAGTTCGACTTCCCGGGCAAGAAGATCGTGTTCGCGGTGGTGCTCGGCGCCGTCGCGATCCCCGGCACGGCCCTCGCGGTGCCGACCTTCCTGCTCTTCAGCCAGATGGGCCTCACGAACACCCCGTGGGCGATCATCCTGCCGTCGCTCATCAGCCCGTTCGGGCTGTACCTCATCTGGACCTACGCGGTCGACTCGGTGCCCGAGGAGATCCTCGAGGCGGCCCGGATCGACGGGTCGAGCGAGATCCGCACCTTCTTCACGATCAGCCTGCGGCTCCTCAGCCCCGGCCTCATCACGGTGCTGCTGTTCTCGATCGTCGCGACCTGGAACAACTACTTCCTCCCCCTGATCATGCTGAGCGACTCCCGCTGGTACCCCCTCACGGTGGGTCTCAACCAGTGGAACGCGCAGTCCACCACCGTGGGCGGCCAGCCGATCTACAACCTCGTCATCACGGGCTCGTTCCTCGCGATCATCCCGATCGTGATCGCGTTCCTCTTCCTCCAGCGCTACTGGCAGTCCGGCCTCTCGGCCGGCGGCGTCAAGGCGTAGCGCCCTCCGACAGCACCTCCGCACCTCCCCTCACCACCACGAAGAAGTGAAAGGCACCACCATGTCCATCTCGTTCCCCCGCAGGGCGAAGCGCGCCATCGCGCTCGGCCTCGGCATCGTCCTCGCGGGCTCCCTCGCGGCGTGCTCCTCCGGATCGGGCGGCGCCAGCGCCGACACCGCCTCCGCCGACGACCTCACGAAGGCCCTCGACACGCAGTCCTCCATCACCGTCTGGGGCTGGGCCCCCGCGATCAAGCCGATCGCCGAGGCGTTCGAGAAGGAGCACCCGAAGATCACGGTCGACGTGCAGAACGTCGGCACCGGCGCCGACCAGTACACGAAGCTCCAGAACGCCATCAAGGCGGGCAAGGGCGCTCCCGACGTGGCGCAGGTCGAGTACTTCGCGATCCCGCAGTTCGCGCTCGGCAAGTCCCTCGCCGACCTCTCCGGCTACGGCTACACGGACCTCAAGGACCAGTTCACGGCCTCCACCTGGAACGCGGTCACCGAGGGCGACGCCCTCTACGCGCTGCCGCAGGACTCGGGCCCCATGGCGATGTTCTACCGCCAGGACATCTTCGACAAGTACCAGATCGCCGTCCCCACCACGTGGGACGAGTACGTGGCCGCGGCGGAGAAGATGCACGCCGCCGACCCGAACCAGTACATCACCAGCGACTCCGGCGACGCCGGCTTCACCACGAGCATGATCTGGCAGGCCGGCGGCCACCCCTACAAGGTCGACGGCGACAAGGTCACCATCGACATGCAGGACGCGGGCGCCAAGAAGTACACGGCGATGTGGAACCAGCTCGTCGAGGGCGGCTCGCTCGCCCAGACCCCCGGCTGGACCGACGAGTGGTTCCGCGGCCTCGGCGACGGATCCATCGCCACGCTGATCACCGGCGCCTGGATGCCCGGCAACCTCGAGGCGCAGGCCACCGAGGGCTCCGGCCAGTGGCGCGTCGCGCCCATGCCGCAGTACACCGCGGGTGACACGGCGACCGCGGAGAGCGGCGGATCCTCCATCGCCGTCATGCAGCAGTCCCAGAACAAGCTCGTCGCGGCGGAGTTCGCGAAGTTCACGACCGCGAACGAGGAGGGTCGCAAGATCTCCTTCAACGCCGGCGGATTCCCCTCCACCACCGCGGACCTGAACAGCGACGAGTTCCTCAACGAGACGCCCGAGTACTTCGGCGGCCAGAAGATCAACCAGGTGCTCAGCGCGGCCTCGAAGGAGGTCGTCCCGGACTGGCAGTACCTGCCGTTCCAGGTCTACACGAACAGCATCTTCAGCGACTCGGCCTCGTCCGCGTACTCCAACGGCACGTCGCTCGACCCCGTCCTCGAGGCGTGGGGCAAGGCGGCCGCCGAGTACGGCCAGCAGCAGGGCTTCACCGTCGACGTGAAGTAGCACCACCGATCGACCCGAGGGGAGGTGCGACGCGAGTCGCGCCTCCCCTCTCCCATGCCCTCCCTCACACAAGGACACGACATGACCGGCCTCCCCGCCACCAGCAGCCGCTTCCGCATCGGCGCCGACGACTTCGAGCTCGACGGCCGCCCGCACCGCGTCATCGCGGGCGCGCTCCACTACTTCCGCGTGCACCCCGACCAGTGGGCCGACCGGATCCGCAAGGCCCGGCTCATGGGGCTCGACACCATCGAGACGTACGTCGCCTGGAACGCGCACTCCCCCGAGCGCGGCGCGTTCGACACGAGCGCCGGCCTCGACCTCGGCCGCTTCCTCGACCTCGTGCACGCGGAGGGCATGCACGCGATCGTGCGGCCCGGGCCCTACATCTGCGCGGAGTGGGACGGCGGCGGGCTGCCGGGCTGGCTGTTCGAGGATCCCGCGGTGGGCGTGCGACGTAGCGAGCCGCTGTACCTGGCCGCCGTCGACGAGTTCCTGACCCGCGTCTACGAGATCGTCGCGCCGCGGCAGATCGACATGGGCGGGCCCGTGATCCTCGTGCAGATCGAGAACGAGTACGGCGCGTACGGCGACGACGCCGACTACCTCCGCCACCTGGTCGACCTCACCCGCGACAACGGCATCATCGTGCCGCTGACGACCGTCGACCAGCCGACCGACGAGATGCTCTCCCGCGGCAGCCTCGACGAGCTGCACCGCACCGGATCCTTCGGCTCGCGCGCCACCGAGCGCCTCGCCACCCTGCGCCGCCACCAGCCGACCGGCCCGCTCATGTGCAGCGAGTTCTGGGACGGCTGGTTCGACCACTGGGGCGAGCACCACCACACGACCTCCGCGGCCGACGCCGCCGCCGAGCTGGACGCGCTGCTCGCCGCCGGCGCGTCCGTCAACATCTACATGTTCCACGGCGGCACGAACTTCGGATTCACGAACGGCGCCAACCACAAGGGCACGTACCAGTCGCACGTCACCTCGTACGACTACGACGCCCCGCTCGACGAGACCGGATCCCCCACACCCAAGTTCTTCGCGTTCCGCGACGTGATCGCGCGCTACCGGGACGTGCCCGACGAGGTGCCCGAGATGCGCGGCGACGCGCCCGCGTTCGAGGTCGCGTTCGACGCGGCCGTGCCGCTCGCCGACGTGGTGCCGGACGATGCGGCCGCCTGGCGCGCGACCGACGCCGTGCCGTCGATGGATCAGCTCGGCGTCTTCCGCGGGTTCGCGCTGCACCGGGTGGAGCTGCCCGACTCCGACCGCACGCGCGTGCTCGCGTTCGGCGAGGTGCGCGATCGGGCCGTGGTCTCGGTCGACGGCGTGCGGATCGGCGTGATCCAGCGCGACCAGCACGAGACCGCGATCGCGGTGCCGCCCGGCCGGATCCTCGAGGTGCTCGTGGAGGACCAGGGGCGCGTCAACTACGGCGTGCGGATCGGCGAGGCGAAGGGGCTCATCGGGCCGGCGACGCTCGACGGCGAGGAGCTCACCGGGTGGGCGAGCGTGCCGCTCGACCTCGACGCGATGGCGGGTGCGGTGTCGTCCGCCGCGTCCTCCGCTGGGGCCTCCGTCACGGAGACGGTCCGCTTCCTCGACGGGCCCGTACTCGCCCACGCGTCCTTCGACATGGACGCGCCCGCCGACCTCTTCCTCGACACGCGCTCGTGGGGCAAGGGCGTCGCCTTCGTCAACGGCTTCGCGCTCGGCCGCTACTGGACCCGCGGCCCGCAGCACACGCTCTACGTGCCGGGCGCGCAGCTCCGCGCGGGCCGCAACGACCTCGTCGTGTTCGAGACGGGCGCGGCGGCGGATCCGGTCGTGGCGTTCCTGGCGCAGCCGGAGCTGGGGCACCTGGAGTCGTAGGGGGCGGGAGCGCGGGCCGGCATCGGCACCTGCTTCGACGTGGTCAGGCCGAGGCGTCGCCCTCCGCCCATTCGAGGGCGGCGATGATCTGCTCCGCCGCCGGAAGCGCCTGCTGCTCAGCAGCTGGCAGGGTCTCGTACGTGTACGTGGATACGGCCATCGGCGCCGACGCCTGGCCCAGCGCATACCGGACGGTGTGCTCGTTGCGGCTGCCGCAGATGAGGATGCCGACGGTGGGCCGGTGGAAGTCGCGACGCATCTTGTCGTCGACGACGGCGACGTAGAAGCCGAGCTGGCCGGCGAAGGCGGGCTCGAACTTGCCGGTCGTGAGCTCGATGACGACGTAGCGGAGCTGCTCGGTGTGGAAGAAGAGGAGGTCGACGTAGAAGTCGTCGCCGTCGACGTCGAAATGGACCTGACGGCCGACGAACGCGAAGCCGGCACCGAGCTCGCGGAGGGTGTCGACGATCCGGTCCATGAGCGCCGGCTCGAGCCCGCGCTCTGAGACCGCCTCGGTGAGGTCGAGGAAGTCGAAGACGTACGGGTCCTTGCCCAGCTCGCGCGCGAGGTCGGAATCAGCAGGGGCGAGCTGACCGGCGAAGTCGGTCGGTGGGGCGCCGATCCGCTCGAGGGTGCGGTTCATGATCTGGTTGGTGAGCACGTTGCGCGACCACCCGTGCTCGGCGGCGCGTGCGGCGTACCAGTCCCGCGCCGCGCGGTCGTCGAGCTTCCCGAGGAGGACGGTGATGTGCCCCCACGGAAGAAGTCCAACAGCCTGTTGGACCACGTGGTCGCGGTCAGGCCATGCCTCCGCGAAGGCGCGCATGTAGAAGAGGTTCGACCGCGAGAAGCCCTTCATCGCCGGGATCTCGGCACGGAGGTCCCCGGCGAGTCGCGCGACGACGGCAGTTCCCCACCCCTCATCCGCCTGGCGCTCCAGGATGGTCGCACCGATCGACCAGTAGAGCTGGATGAGCTGCGAGTTCATACGACGCTACGCGCTGAGCTGCGCTGATCGGACCTAGTGCTTGAGCGCCGTGAGGACGCTGGCGTAGTCGGTCGGAAGCGGCAGCGCGTCGGGCACCGGATCAGGGTAGCCGCGGCGGCCCGAGGCCCGTGTGAGAGCGCAGGGAAGTGGGTACGGGCCGGGTGGCGCGCGAGCGCCCCGCCCGCGCCGCACCGCGCGGGCCGCCGACCCCGCGAGGAGACCCGTGACCCCCGACAGCGCACTCGACATCGACGGCCTCATCGACCCCGCGGAGGCCGAGGCGGGACCCGGGACGCTGCGGATCACGGATCCGCGCGACGGCTCGCTCGTGGGCGACATCGACGCGTCGACGCCCGACGAGGTCGAGGCAGCGGTGCGCCGGTCGGTGGAGGCGTCCGCCGCGTGGGCCGCGACGCCGCCCGCCGAGCGCGGTCAGGCCGTGCGCCGGGCCGCCCACGCGCTCGCCGAGCATGCCGAGCAGCTCGCCGAGCTCAACGCGCGCGAGACCGGCAAGCCGATCGGCGACGCGCGCGGCGGCGTCGGCGCGGGCGTCGACACGCTGCTCCAGTACTCCGAGCTCGGGCCGGTCCACCGCGGGAAGAGCCTGCTCGGCACGCTCCCCAACGTCGACTTCTCGGTGCCGCGGCCGCGCGGCGTCACGGTCGCCCTCACGCCGTGGAACGATCCCGTCGCGGTGGCCGCGGGCATCATCGGCGCGGCGCTCGTGATGGGCAACCCCGTGATCCACAAGCCGAGCGAGCGCTGCCCGCACACGGGCGAGCTGCTCGGCCGGATCCTCGCCGAGGCCCTCCCCGACGGCGTGCTCGTCTCCGTGGTCGGCGGCGGCGACGTCGGCGACCGGCTCGTCGCGCACGAGGACACGCGCGTGGTCGCGCACGTCGGATCCACCGCCGCCGGCGAGGCCATCGCGCGCCGCGCCGCCGGCACCCCCACCCACGTCATCCGCGAGAACGGCGGCAACGACCCGCTGCTCGTCGACGCCGGCGTCGACCCCGCGTGGGCCGCCGCGCAGGCCGCCCTCGGATCCTTCGCCAACGCCGGCCAGATCTGCACCTCGGTCGAGCGGATCTACGTCCACCGCGCCATCGCCGACCGCTTCACCGCCGCGCTCGTCGCGGAGGCCGAGCGCTGGAACTCCTCCGGCGACCTCGGCCCGCTCGTCGACGAGCGCATGCGCGACGCCGTGCACGAGCAGGTCGCGGAGGCCCTCACCGAGGGCGCCCGTGCTCTCGTCGGCGGCCACGTGCCCGACGGCCCCGGGTCCCGCTACCCCGCCACCGTGCTCGTCGACTGCACCGCCGACATGACCGTGATGACGGCCGAGACGTTCGGCCCGGTCGCGGCCGTGCAGGTCGTCGCGGACTTCGACGAGGCGCTCGCCCGCGCATCCGACGACCGGTACGGGCTCGCCGCCAGCGTGCTGACCGCGTCGATGGAGCACGCGCAGCGGGCCGCGGCCGAGCTGCCCGTCGGCACGATCAAGGTCAACGGCGTCTTCGGCGGCGCTCCCGGCGGCGCTGCGCAGCCCCGCGGCCGCAGCGGATCCGGCTTCGGCTACGGCCCCGAGCTCCTCGACGAGATGAGCACCACGACGGTCGTGCACCTGGGGCTGCCGGTGCTCGACGCGGGCGAGACCCGATGACCAGCGAGCTGCGCGGGATCATCGGCCTGCTCGCCGAGCGCCGGCCCACCGTCACGGTCATCGGCGACGTCATCCTCGACGAGTGGTGGCGCGGCCACAGCGACCGGATGACCCGCGAGGCGCCGGCGCCCGTCGTGGACGTGACCGAGCGGATCCAGTCGCTCGGCGGCGCCGCGAACACCGCCGTGAACCTCGCGAGCCTCGGAGGCACCGTGCGGATGGTCGGCCTCGTCGGCCAGGACGCCGCGGGCGACCGCGTGCGCGACCTGCTCCTGGCGGCCGGCGTCGACGTGTCCGGCCTCGTGCACTCGCCGCGCCTGCGCACCACCACCAAGACCCGCATCGTGGGCGACGACCAGGTGATCGTGCGGGTCGACGACGTGCACCGCGGATCCGTCCACCGGGACGACGCCCGCGCCCTCGCCCGCGCCGCGCTCGAGGCCACCGCGGGCGTCGACGCCGAGATCGTCTCCGACTACGGCACCGGCACGCTGCACGGCGTGGTGCTCGAGTCGCTCGCCGCGCGCGCGAGCCGCCCCGGCCTCACGGTGGTGGATGCGCATGATCCCGCCATCTGGGCGCCACTCCGCCCCGACCTCATCACGCCGAACGCGGGCGAGGCCGGCCGCATGATCGACCGGCCGCTCGCGCGCGACGAGGACCGCGCCGCCGTGGTCGCCTCGCTCGGCGACCGGATCCTGGCCGCCGCCGGATCCGCCACCGCCGTCGTCACCCTCGACCGCGACGGCACCGTCGTGCTCGGCGCGGGCGAGCCGTACCGCACGCGCGCGCACCCGGTGCCCGAGAAGCAGGCGTCCGGTGCGGGCGACACCTTCGTCGCCGCCCTCACCCTCGCGCGCGCGGTCGGCCTCCCGCTCGCGGTGAGCGCCGACTTCGCGCAGGCCGCGGCCGACGTGGTCGTGCGCCTGCCCGGCACGTCGGTCTGCTCGGCCGCGACCCTCGCGGACCACCTCGGCGAGACCCGATCCCGCACGGTGTCGCAGTCCGAGCTCGTGGACCTCGTGGCGGGCGAACGCGCCGCCGGTCGCCGCATCGTCTTCACGAACGGCTGCTTCGACGTGCTGCACCGCGGCCACACCACCTACCTCCGGCAGGCCAAGCGGCTCGGCGACGTGCTCGTGGTGGCGCTCAACAGCGACGACTCGGTGCGGCGGCTCAAGGGATCCGACCGGCCGGTGAACACCGCCGAGGACCGCGCGGGCGTGCTCGCCGAGCTGTCGTGCGTCGACGTGATCACCGTGTTCGACACCGACACCCCCATCCCGCTGCTCGAGGCGGTGCGGCCCGACGTCTACGCGAAGGGCGGCGACTACACGCCCGAGATGCTCGACGAGACCGACGTGGTGCGCGGGTACGGCGGCGAGGTGTCGATCCTCGGGTACGTGCCGTCGCAGTCGACGAGCTCGATGGTCGACCGGATCCGCGCGTCGGCACCCGACCCCGGCTTCACCCGGCCCGCCGGGACGGCGACGTCGGCGCCCGCGCAGCCCGCAGCGCCGGCCGATCCTGACGGCTCCCCGTAGATCGCGATCGTTCCCCTGCCCACTGCTCGACCTCGGGAGTCGACTCGATATGCGGGCGACGCAGCCCGCATCCACCGACGAGAGGACACCCCATGGCCATCGACCCCATCGAGCTCCAGAAGCACCTCAGCGGCCTCGACTACCCGGCGTCCAAGGACGCGATCGTGACGAAGGCGGAGGAGTCGGGCGCCGACTCCGACACCCTCGACGCGCTCCGCGGCATCGCCGACACGGAGTACGACGCCCCCACCGCGATCAACTCCGCGGTCTCCGACGCGAGCTGATCAGCGCGCGCGGATCCAGCGCATGACGCCGACGGCCCCGGTCCTCCTCGTGAGGGCCGGGGCCGTCAGCTGTCCTGAGCACGCGGAGCCCGGCTCGGCGTGCGGCGTGCGGCGTGCGGCGCTACGCGGTGAGCGCGTGATCCCTCGGGAGCTCCGCGGCGATCGTCGCGAGCGCATCCTCGACGGAGGCGAACCAGTCGCAGAGACCGGGCACGGGCCGCGGCGCCACGATCGATGGCCACGAGGGCCGCGACATGAACCGTCAGTTGCCGGGATGCGGCGACTGACGGGGAGGACTCGCGGGATCCGTCGATCAGGGCCGGTACTGCTGCGGCTTGTCGAACCCCATCGGGTCGCCGTTGGACGGATTCTGGCCGCTGCCGCCGATGCGGACCTTGCCGAGCACGTAGAGGACCCGCGTGAGCACGCGGCCGAGGAAGCGGAGGACCGTCATCTCCCGACCGTACCGGCGCCGGTCGTCGAGGCGGAAGGCGCCGGGCAGGATGGGGGCATGGACCACATCGACCCGCGCCGCCTAGCCGCGGTGCTCGCCGACGCCGAGATGCGGGCCGCGTACGCGCGCGTCGTGCTCGGATCCGGCCTCGACGACGCCCTCGCCCACCTCTCCCCCGCCCGCGCGCGGAAGGCCCGGGCGGCGCTCACCGGATCCGGCCTCGTCGCGCTCGCCGCCGACGGCACCGCGACCGCGCCCGACACCGTCTTCCGCGCGATCCTCGCCCAGCAGCCCGCGACGCCGCCCGCCCAGGGCGTCGAGCGCTTCCTCCGCGACGGCCGCATCGCCCAGTGGCCCGCGGGCCCGGTCGACCTCGACGACCTGCTGCGGCACGTCGTCGCCGAGGTGCTGGAGCCCGACGAGGTGCTCGACGAGAAGGCCCTCACCGAGCGGCTCGTGCGCATCACCGACGACCACGCGCTGCTGCGCCGCCACCTCGTGGACGCGGGCCTCGTGCTGCGGACGCGCTCGGGATCCGAGTACGCGCGGGCCGGTGCGACGGCCGAGCCGGCGAGCCCTCAGGCGCCGCCCGCGTAGCGCACGCACACCGCCGACACGTCGTCGCCGAGGGTGCCGCGCGCGGCGGCCGCAGCTGCCGCGTCCGCGATGCGGCCCACGGTCTCGGCCGCGCCCCCCGCGTCCCGCACCAGGTCGATGAGCGGCGCGACCGAGTCGAGGGATCCGTCGAAGAGGTCGAGCGCGCCGTCGGTGAACGCGAGGAGGCGATCCCCGGGCCGCAGCTCGCCGGTTCGCGCCGCCCAGGAGGCGCCCGGGATGACGCCGAGCGGCAGGCCGAGCGACGGCAGCATCTCGTGCGTGCCGTCCGCGCGGATCACCACCGTGAGGCCGTGGCCGCCGTCGGCGTACGCGAAGCGGCCGGTGGATCCGTCGACGCGGCAGTGCAGGAACGTCGCGAACGTCTCGGTCGCGTCGAGGTCGGCCTGGAGCTGGGCCTGCACCGCGGTGACGGTGCGCGCGGCGTCCGGCCCCCGGTGCGCCTGGAAGCCCGAGCGCACGGCCGACGCCAGGATCGCCGCGCCCGCGCCCTTGCCCATCACGTCGGCGACGGTCACGTGCAGGCCGTCGGCGTCCTCGCCCCAGGCGTAGAAGTCGCCGCCCACGCCGCGGGCCGGGCGGCTGATGCCGGCGAGGTCGAAGTCGGGCCAGAGCGGCCGGTCGACGGGCAGGAGCCGCTGCTGGATCTCGCCCGCGAGCTCATCGTCGCGGCTGTCGCGGAGCTCGCGCTCCACCCAGGCGCCCATCTCGTCGAGCAGCTTCTCCTGCGCGGGCGCGAGCTCGCGCGGCTCGGTGTCGACGAGGCAGAGGGTGCCGACGGTCTGGCCGCCGGAGATGAGGGGGCGTCCCGCGTAGAAGCGGATGTGGCGGGGGCCGGTGACCGTGGTGCGCTCGGCGAAGCGCGCGTCCTGCGTCGCATCGGGCACCACGAGGATCTCGGGCGAGCGGATCGCGATGTCGCAGAACGACTGCGTGCGGTCCGACAGCAGGGAGACGCCCGCGGGCTGCGGCGACTTCGTGAACTGCTCGGCGTCGTCGACCAGGTTGATCTCGGCCACCGGCACGCCGAACACCTCGCGCGCGACGCGGGTGACGCGGTCGAAGCGCTCCTCCGCGGTGGATCCGACGAGCCGCAGGTCGTGCACGGCCCGGAGTCGCGCCTCCTCGGCCGGACCGCGCAGGGTCGGGGCGTCGCGGCTGGCGCGACCCGCGGGATCCGAGCCACTCGAGCGCGCTACGGTCTCCGGCATGGCCATGTGCTCCCCTGATGGATCGGGCGTCGGTCGCGCCGGACGGTGATCCGCCCGCCGCACGATCCCCCCGGACCGCGGCGCCTTCGTCGAGTGTATGCGCTGGTATTCGGAGCCGACCCCGGATCGGAGAGGCTCCACGGCCCGCCGGGCGAGCCGTCACGCCTCCCGGCGCACCACCACCACGGTCACGTCGTCGGGGTTCGCCTGGCCGCCGGCGAGCGCGGTGATCCGTCGCACCAGGTCGTCCGCGGACGCGGACTCGCGCGCGAGCTCCGCCACCCGGTCGACCGCGCGGAGGGTGCCGTCGTAGAGGTCGAGCACGCCGTCGCTGAAGGTGACGATGAGGTCGCCCGGGCCGAGCGCGACCTCGTGCGTGCTCCAGCCGGCCGCGCCCGGCACGCCGACGGGCAGGTCGGTGGACTCGAGCCGCTCGTGGGAGCCGTCCGCGCGCACGACGGCCGAGAGGCCGTGGCCCGCGTCGGCGTAGAGGACGGTGTGGTCCTCGGCGCGCACCCGCGCGTGGAAGACGGTGGCGAAGGATGCGGCCCCGCTGAGCTCCGCGGTGAAGCAGTCGGCCGTGCGCTCGACGGCGGCGACCGGATCCGGCACGTTCTTGGCGCTGCGCACGACCGCGCGGGCGGTGGCCGCGATGATCCCCGCCCCCACGCCCTTCCCCATCACGTCGCCGAGGGTGAACGCCAGGCCCTCCTTCACCGGGTACCAGTCGAAGAAGTCGCCGCCCACGGCCTTGGACGGCAGGCACGCGCCCGCGACCTGGTACCCGGCGAGCAGCACGGTCGTCTTCGGCAGGAGCGCCTGCTGCACGATGGACGCGCGGGTCAGCTCCTCTTCGCTCACCCGCTCCCGGTCGCGGGCGGCCTCGAGGCTGAAGCGGGTGCGCCGGGACAGCTCGTTGACCACGAGCGCCGCGACCGCGAAGGCCAGGGCGCTGAAGAAGCCGCGCCACAGCTCGTTCGCGTTCTGCGAGCCGAGCCCGAGGAGGAGCGGGAGTCCGAGGGTCGCGTAGACGCCGACGAACGCGACGAGCACGTTCCACCTGCTGGGATTCAGGCTGAACCAGACGACAGGGAGGATCACGAGCGACCCGAAGATGGACGCGTTCTCGCCCGTCGCGATGCGCAGCATGCCGACGACCAGGAAGTCGAGCGCGGGCACGGCGTCGGCGTAGCGGGCGAGGTCGCGACGCACGGTCGCGAGGACGGCGAGCAGGGTGCCGACCACGAGGATCCCGCACGCGATGAGGAGCGAACGCGGCGCGGTGACCCCGAGCGACGGCACGCTGACGCTGGCGATCACCGCGAGGACGAAGAGCACCAGCATCGGCAGCTGCTTGACCACGGGAGTGGGGCCGGGCGTGCCGGAGGATCCGGACCGGGCGGCGGACTCCGGGATCCAGGCCAAGCGCCCGACCCACGCGGGCAGCGGGAGCGCGGCCGGCTGCGGCGCGTGCGCGGGCAAGCTCATCAGGACGCCTCGGGCTCGATCCGGGTCCGCCGGACGCTCCACACGTTCTCGCCGCCGACCCGCTCGTAGGTGAGCTCGTCGCAGAGCATCTGCACCATCGCGAGTCCGCGGCCCGACTCGGCGTCGGCGCCGGGCATCTCGCGCGTGGTGAGGCGGAAGTCGCCCGGCTCGGATCCGTCGCGCAGACGAGCGCTCATCACGCCGTCGTCGACGGTGACGCTCACCACGCACGTGACGCCCTGGCCGTCGTCGGCGTGCTCGATCACGTTGGAGGCCAGCTCGATGAGCGCGGTCTCGAATGCCATCCGGTCGAGCGCGCCCACGTCGGGGCGGTCGTCCCAGAGGCCGGCGACGAGCTCGTGGACCGCGTCGACGTCGTCGGGCGGGGACTGGAGCGTGAGGCTGCGGGTGGTCTCAGTCACGGTAGGCCGCCTCGGCCGTCGGGGTGGAGATCAGCACACGGTCGAGGTTGGAGAGCTGCAGCACCATCTGGACCTGCGGGCCGGGCGCCGAGATGCGGAGGTCGCCGCCGGCGTCGCGCGCGGAGCGGAGGCCGGCGATGAGGACGCCGAGGCCGGAGGAGTCGATGAAGTCGACGCCGGCGAGGTCCACGACGATGCGCGCGGGCGCGGGATCCAGCGCGTCGTGGATCGCCTGCCGGAGCTCGGGGGCCGCGGCCATGTTGAGCATCCCTGCGGCCGTGACGACGGTGACGTCGTCCTCGCGTCGTGCTGTGGCGGTCGTGAGCGCCATGCGTCCCCCTCAGGTGGTCCGTGCGCCGACGCCGACATCCCCCGATGCGGCCGGCGGGTGGCGCCGGTCCCCCGCGGTCCCCCGCGCGGATCCCCTGCCTCCACCGCGCCCATCCTCTCATCCATCGCCCGAGGAAATACGATGGGTACGGCGTCCCGTCGCATGTCCGCGCGGCGCATCCCCATGGTGAGGTGGCCCGCTCCCGGTTACGGTGCGGCTGACCCCACGTACGAGCACGGCCGCACCGGCCGCACGAGGAGAGACCGTGTCGACCGCACCCGAGCACGTCCCGACCGAGCGCCGCATCACGCGGCTGGCGATCGAGACCTCCGTCGCGCTGGCCTGGAACGCGGAGGGCGCGATCCGCGGCCTGCCGCCGCTCGCGTGGCAGCTCGGAGGCCCGTGGGAGGGCGTGCACTTCTCGGGCGACGCCGACGCGTACGCGCCCGAGGCGCGGCGCGAGGTGATCGAGGCGTGGATCGCGGGGCTCGGCCTGGCCGACGCCATCGACCTCACCGACGGCCCGCTCGCGCGCCGCGGCGAGGACATGGTCTGGACGGGCGCGATCGACGAGGTCGTGTTCGAGCTGCGCTACCCGGCGGAGTGCGCGGACCCGGCCGGCCCGGACGACTAGCCGACGGGAGCGGCCGGGGCGCTGGCGTCCCGCTCGCGCCACCCGGATCCGTCGCGCTCCAGCTCGATGAGCTGCCCGTTCGCCCACACCAGCGAGCGCGTGAGCGCGGGCGACCGGCCGAGCGCGGTGAGGTAGAGCACGCGCAGCAGGTAGCCGTGCGCGACCACGAGGGTGGTGCGCGGATCCGCCGCGACGTCGTCGAGGATCGCGCGCGCCCGCAAAGCCGCGGCCGCCCACGTCTCGCCGCCGCCGGGTGCCGCGGGCTCGCCGTCCTCGCCCGTGAGCCAGGCCGCGAACGCCTCCCCGTGGACGGGTCCGCGGAGCTCGTCGCGCGTGATCCCCTCGAAGGCGCCGAAGTCGAGCTCCACCAGCTCGGGCCGCGCCTCGGGCACGACGCCCGGCGCGACGCCCTGCTCCTGCAGGATCCGCGCGGTGCTGCGGGCGCGCGACAGCGTGCTCACGAGGATCCGCTCCACGCCCTCCCCGCGCAGCCGCGCCGCGAGGGGCGCGAGCTGCTCCGCCGCGTCGTGGTCGACGTCGATGTCGGTGCGCGAGTCGTACCGGTACTCCCGGTTCCAGGGCGTGGGCGCGTGCCGGGTGAGGAGCAGGCGCACGGGTGCCGCCGGGGGTGTCTGCATGGGTCCATCCAACCGCGAGCGGGGGCGGGCCGGGCGGGTGCGGGCGGAGGACGCGCGCGCCTCGTTCTGGGGGCGCGGGCGGGCGCCTGCGGGGCCGTCGCCGCGGATCCGCGCCCGTAGGGTCGGAGCATGGCCAGCGGCGCGTGGGTGCGCATCCCGTCCCCGAGCGTGCAGCAGAGATGGCTCCTCACCGCGGCGTCTCTCGCCTTCGCCGGGATCCTGCTCTGGTCGCCCGTCGGCGCCGTGACCCGGCTCGTGGACCGCGCGATCGGCCCGTCGCCGCTCATCGCGGTGGGCCTGCCGATCCTCCTCGTCGTCGCCGTGGTCGGCATCGCGTACCTCGTCGTCTCCGAGCGCAGCGCGCCGCCCGCGATCGACGTCGCGCGCAGCGTCCTCCGCATCGGACGCAAGGAGTGGGGCTTCTCCGAGGTCACCGGCGCGCGCATCGAGCTCGCGGGCGGCCCGGGCGACGACACCCTGATCCTCCGCTTCTCGACGACCGGCGGCGAGAGCTGCACCGTGGTCGTCTCCACCCGCGAGGGCGTGCGGATCGACGACGCGCAGCGCGACGCGCTCCTGGCCCTGGTCGCGGGATCCCGCATCGCGCCGCCCCGCTCGAAGGACGACCCGCACGGCAAGTTCGCGCACGTCGAGTTCCCCGGCCACCTGACCCTCGAGGACACGGCGGCGCTCGTGGACGGCAGCGGGGTCGCGGAGCCGATGGCCGCGCGCGGGCAGCGCGGCCAGGGGTCCGGTGCACGGAACGTGCGCCCCGCGGGGACGCCCAGCCGGAGCCCTGTGTCGATGCGGGCGCAGTACGTCATCGCCGGCATCGTGACGGCGATGGGCGTCTTCTTCGCGGTCGTCGCCGTGCGGAACCCGACGGCGCTGTTCGGACGCACGGAGACCCCGGTGGTCGGGCTCGCCCTCTTCTTCCTGGTGGGCGGCATCGTCGTGCTCGTCATCACCCGCCGCGACGCCCGCCGCGCGGCCGAGCAGCGCACCGCCGCCGATGCGGCCCGCGCGGAGGCCGACCGCGACGGGTCCGCCGAGCCGCGCGACCCCGCCCGCCCCGCCGACGGGAGCTGACGCGTGGCCGACGACGGATGGGTGCGGATCCCGGCGCCCACGTACCGACAGCGGCTGCTCTTCGGGAGCGGCTGGTTCCTCCTGGTCGCATGGCTGAGCATGAACCCCCTCGGTCTCCTCGGCCGACACGTCGAGGACTCCCTCGGCGGCGGGTGGGTCACGGTCGCCGCCACGGTCCTGTCGGGCGTCGTCGCCGCGGGGGCGATCCTGCTCCTCGCCATCACGCGGCTGTCCCCCGGGCTCGACATCGACGTCGGCCGCGGCGTCCTCCGCCTCCGCGGGAGAGAGCGCCCCTTCGCCGAGCTCGTGGGCGCGCGCATCGAGGTGGCGCCGGTGCCCCGGGAGTCGCGGTACGACAGGCCCCGGAAGCGCCCGCGGCGGGATCCCCTCGTGATCCGGCTCGACCTCGCCGACGGCGCCCGGTTCCGCGTCGTGCTCGCGATCGGCGCGACCGACGCGCTCTCGCCCGAGCGGGCGGCGGCGCTCGTCGCGGCTGTGCGCGGGTCCCGGATCATGACGCCCACCGCGTCCTACGACCCCGACGGCCGCTTCACCCACCTCAACTTCCCGGGGAGCCTCGACCGGGACGACGCCGTGACGCTCATCGAGGATCCGCAGAGCGCGAGCGTCCTGCCCCGCTGACGCGCGCGGCGCCCGCTCACACCCGCAGCGAGAACGCCGCGAGCCCCTGCTCCGCGTGCGGCGCGAAGCCGAGCGCGCGGTAGAAGGGGTGCGAGCGGTCGCCGTCCTCGGTGCCGCCCGCGTCGGTGGTGAGCACGAGCAGGACGCCGGCCGCCTGGCCCGCGCGCACGTGCTCGACGAGCGCGCGTCCGACGCCGCCGCGCTGCCGGTCGGGTCGCACGAGGAGGTCCTGCACGTAGCAGATCGAGACCCCGTCCCCCACGGCGCGCACGAGGCCGACGAGCCGGCCGTCGGCGTCGCGTGCGGTGGCGACGAGGGCGGATCCGGCGAGCGCCCGCTCGAGCCGCTCCGGGTCCCGCGTGTAGACGGTCCAGCCGACGGATCCGTAGAGGTCGAACAGCTCGTCGCGGGAGGGGATCTCGTCGGCGAGGAGGGTCACCCCCACACCGTAACCGCCTGTGGACTCGACGCACGCGCCCTGACCGCCGCTCGATACGGTCGCGGTTCCGCCCGCCAACCCTTCCGACGAGAGCTGTCCATGCACCAGTCGCGCCACGCCTGCACGTCCTCATCCCGTCGGAGCCGGTCCGGATCCCTCGCCGTCGCATCGCTGGCCGTCGCGGCCGTCGCCGCCTCCGGCCTCGGAGCCGCCCTCCTCGCCCCGGCGAGCGCCTTCGCCGCCACCGCCACCGTGGGCCTCGGCACCGCCGCGACGTACTCGGTGCTCGCCGGCCAGGGCGTCACGAACACCGGCCCCACCACCCTCTCGGCGGATCTCGGCACCAGCCCGTCCGCCGCCGTCACTGGCTTCCCGCCCGGGGTCGTCGGCGGCGCCACGCACGCGGCCGACGCCGCGGCCGGCCAGGCCCAGTCCGACCTCACCACCGCGTACGACGACGCAGCCGGCCGGCCCACCACCGCCGCCGTGCCCGCCGACCTCGTCGGATCCACCCTCACGCCCGGCGTCTACACCGCGGCCGGCCCGATCGGCCTCACCGGCACCGTCACGCTCGACGCGCAGGGCGACCCGTCGGCCGTCTTCGTCATCCAGGCCCCGTCCTCCCTCACCACCGGCTCCGGCAGCCGGGTGTCGCTCGTCAACGGCGCCCAGGCCTGCAACGTGTTCTGGCAGGTCTCGAGCTCCGCGTCGCTCGGCACCAACTCGGGCTTCGCGGGCACGATCCTCGCGCTCACGAGCGTCGCGGTCGGCACGGGTGCCACGGTCGACGGTCGCACGCTCGCCCGCAACGGCTCGGTCACCCTCGACGACGACGCGTTCATCTCCTCCACCTGCGGCACCAGCACGTCGCCCGTCGGCTCGGGCACCACCCCCGTCGTCACCCCGACGCCGACGCCCTCGTCGACGCCGGCGCCGTCGCCGGCGCCGTCGCCGACCGGCGGATCCACCGGCGGCACGACGGGCGGCACCACCGGCGCATCCACGCCGACGCCGTCGCCCACCTCCGGCGTGCCGACGTCCAGCACCCCGCCCGGCGACGTGCCGCCTCCCTCCGGCCACCTCCCCCGCACGGGCGGCGACGGCGTCCGCCTCGTCATCGAGCTCGCCCTGGGCACGGCGGCCCTCGCGGCCGGCGTCGTCGCGGTGATCGCCGTGCGGGCCCGTCGCCGCAAGCACTAGCCGCCGCAGCAGCGCCGCGCCACCCGACGCCCGTCCCCGCCTCGCGCGGGGGCGGGCGTCCGTCGTGCGCACGGCCCTGTCGCCGAGGAGAAGCCGGTCTAGGGTCGGCAGAGAGGAGCGACGATGCTCCGATCCACCAGTCGACGAGGACCACCATGACGACGACGAGCCGCCCTCCGCGCAGCAGCACCGCCGACCGGCCGCCCCGCCCCCGCCCCCGCCGCTCCCGCATGGCCCGCCGCGAGGCCGTGGCCGGCTACCTCTTCATCAGCCCGTGGATCGTCGGGTTCCTGGTCTTCACGCTCGGCGCGATGGTCTACAGCCTCGTGGTGTCGTTCAGCGACTACAACCTCGCCACCGACGTGGCCACCCCGGTCGGCACGGAGAACTACGCGCGGCTGTTCTCGGATCCGCGCGTGGCCCTCAGCCTCGGCAACACGCTCTTCTACGCGATCCTCGCCGTGCCGTTCGAGGTCTGCCTGGCGCTCCTGCTCGCGATCCTCCTCGCCCGCCTCGGCCGCGGCGCCGGCATCTTCCGCACCCTCTACTACCTGCCCAAGATGACCCCGACGGTCGCCACCGCGAGCGTCTTCCTGCTGCTGCTCAACGGCAACTCGGGCGCGGTGAACAAGGGGCTCGAGGCGATCGGCATCGACGGCCCGCAATGGCTCATCGACCCCGCATGGGTCAAGCCGTCGATCGTGCTCATGACGCTGTGGGGCGTGAGCGGCACCATGGTGATCTTCCTCGCGGCCCTCAAGGACGTGCCGCGCGAGCTCTACGAGGTCTCCTCGCTCGACGGCGCCGGCCCGGTCCGGCAGTTCTTCTCCATCACCGTGCCGATGATCTCCGGCGCCATCTTCTTCAACGTCGTCGTGCTCACGATCGCCGCGCTGCAGGTCTTCGACCAGGCCTACCTGCTGTTCTGGCGGGATCAGACAAACGCGTCGCCCGACTCGTCGCTCTTCTACGGCGTGTACCTCTTCCAGCAGGCGTTCCGCTCGTTCGACTTCGGGTTCGCGGCCGCGATGGCGTGGCTGCTGTTCGTGATCGTGCTGCTGATCACGCTCGTGCAGGTCAAGCTGAGCAACCGGTTCGTCTACTACGAGGGGGACCGCTGATGGCCGTCACCGACAGCACGCCCGGCGCCGCCGCGACGCCCGCTGCCGCCACCGGGGATCCGCGCCTCGCCGCCGCCCTCACTCCGCTGCCGTCGCGGGATCCGTCGCCCGAGCGGCGCGATCCCGACCGCGTCCGCCGCGTGCGGTCCCGCATCGGCCGCGCCCTCATCACCGCGCTGCTCGTGGGGTTCGCGCTCCTGTTCCTCTACCCGTTCGCATGGCTGCTCGCCGCGAGCCTCAAGCCGCGCGGCGAGGTCTTCGACAACTCGCTCTGGCCCCGCACCTTCACGCCGCAGAACTACGTCGAGGTGTGGGAGCAGCTGCCGCTGCTCGGCTGGATGGGCAACAGCCTGGCGATCGCTCTGCTGTCCGCGGCGCTCGTGTCGATCTCGAGCGCGCTCGTGGCGTTCGGCTTCGCGTACTTCCGGTTCCCGGGCCGCAGGATCCTGTTCGGCCTCGTGCTCGCCACGATGATGCTGCCGGGCGCCGTGACGATGGTGCCGCAGTTCCTGATCTGGAAGAACCTCGGCCTCATCGGCACGTGGATCCCGCTGTTCGGCATGAACCTGTTCGGCTCGGCCTTCTACATCTTCCTGCAGCGCCAGTTCTTCCTCGGCCTGCCGCGGGAGCTGTTCGAGGCGGCCCGGCTCGACGGCGCCAGCTACTTCGGGATGTTCCGGCGGATCGCGCTGCCGCTGTCGATCCCGTCCTTCGTCATCATCTTCATCTTCGAGTTCCAGGCCAGCTGGAACAACCTGCAGGCGTCGCTGATCTACCTCAACGCCGGCAGCGTCGAGGGCTTCACCGTGCCGCTCGGGCTGTCCTACGCGATGACCGCATTCAGCCCGACGAACGGCGGCCAGGGCGACTACCAGCTCGTGATGGTGGCGGCGCTGCTCGTGACCCTGCCGATGCTGCTGCTCTTCGCGTTCGGGCAGCGCTACTTCGTGGAGGGCATCGCGACGCAGGGGCGGAAGGGCTGATCCGTCCGGCCCGCGCCGTGCGGGCTCAGTGCCCGGTGTCGACGACCTTGAGGCCCACCACGCAACCGACGAGGCCGAGCAGCAGCAGGACCTTGACGACGCTCGCGGGCTCCTCGCCCGTGACGATCGCGTAGGTCACGGTGAGCGCCGCGCCGATGCCGACCTACACGGCATAGGCGGTGCCCGTGCTGATCTCGCGCATCGCGTAGGCGAGCCCGATCATGCTCAGCACGACGGCGACGCCGAAGACGATCGACGGCCCGAGCTTCGTGAACCCGGCGGACTTCCCGAGGGCGGTGGCCCAGACGGCCTCGAGCACCCCGGACACGATGAGGACGATCCACGACATGGCACTTCTCCTGGCCAGTCTTGTCGCGTTCCGGGTACTGGTCCCTCGTCCGGGAGCGCGGGAAGGCGCCCGACCACCACGGTAGCCGGGCGCCCTGGTCACCCCATGTGCAGGTCCGCGCCGGATCAGCGCGCCGCCTGCTCGTAGGCCCGCATGGCCGCGGTCTGCGCGTCGGCGAGCGCCTGCTCGGGCGTCTTGTCGCCGAGGAGCGTCGAGGCGACCGCGTTCTGGAGCTCGCTCTGGATCTGCTGCCCCGCCGGGGATCCGCCGATCGACCGGCCCTCGGCCACCACGTCGTAGAACGTCGCGATGGCCTGGTCGATCCCGTCGTCGCCGCTCGGGACGACGTGGGCGTCGCGGATGGCCTGGTCGGCGGCCGGGGATCCCGTGAACAGGCCCGTGTTGATGCCGCCGTTCTCCGTCACGGTCGCGGCGCGCACGTCGCCCGCGGCCTCCCACGACTCCTGGCTGGTGAGGTCGAGCATCCACGCGCAGGCGGCGTCCTTGTTCGCGGCGCCCGCGGGGATCACGAACGCGGATCCGCCGGCCACCGCGAACGGCTCGCCGTCGCTGTCGCGGAAGGGCACGGCCGAGATGTCGATGTCGTCGCGGTAGGGCGCGACCACGTTGAGGTACCACTGGGCGTCGATCTGCGCGCCGACCTGGTCCTTCACGAACTGGTTGCCGTCGCCGAAGGTGTCGAAGGCGTCGCTGAAGCTCTTGCCCTTGGCGTAGCCGCCCTGCGCATCCGAGAGCTGCTTGAGGAACTCGAGGCCGGGCAGGTTGGCGTCGTCGTCGAGCGTGGGCTTCCCGTCGGCGTCGACGAGCTGGCCGCCGAAGCCCAGCATCCAGAGCGCGGCCTGCGCGGTGGGCACGGCGTCGAGGCCCAGCACCGCGGGGTCGCCGCCCGACTCCCGGTAGACCTTGCCGACGGCGTCGAGCAGCTGGTCGGGCTTCGAGGTGTCGAACTGGTCGCCCGAGACGCCGGCCGCGGAGAGCACGCGCTCGTTGAGGAGGATCGCCGGCGGCTGGAAGAACTGCGGCACGGCCCAGATCGCGTCGTCGTAGCGGATGTCGTTGGTGACGGACTCGTAGAAGCGCTCCGCGGGATCCACGTCGTGGGCGGAGTAGCACTGGTCCAGCGGGAGGATGAGGTCCTGCGCCGCGTAGGTCGCCACGAACTGGCGGTCCATCTGCACGACGTCGGGCGTCTGGCCGCTCGCGACGCGGGTGGTGAACTTCTGCGCGTCGAACGCGGTGGAGTCGAGGTCGATCTCCACACCCGAGAGCGCGTCGGCCGCGTGCGCGAGGCGGGCCTCGCCCACGTCGTCGGCGCCGTCGAAGGCCCAGGCCTTCAGGGTGCCGGCGGCCTCCGTGGTGAAGGAGGCGTCGGCCGCGCCGGTGCCGCCGGATCCGCATCCCGCGAGCAGCGTCGCCGTGGCCGCCGCCGCGACGACCGCGAGCGTCCTGTGTGTCCTGGTCATGGGTACCTCCGAGAGCACGGCGGGCCTCGTCACCCGCTCCTCGAACGTACGCCGCATCTCCCGCGGCGTTCCGGGCGGCGGCGCCGGACGCGCGCGGCGGCGTCAGGCGAGGAGCAGGTCCACCATCGCGTCACGCGCGCGGGCGCCCTCGGGGATGGGCATGAGCGCGTACACGTGCAGGAGGTTCGGCTCCACGTGGATCCGCACCGGGTGCCCCACGGCTGCGGCCTTGCGCTCGAAGGCGCGCGCGTCGGCGAAGAGGATGTCGTGCGTGCCCGAGAACACGGTCACGCGGCCGAGGCCCGCGAGCGATCCGTGCATCGGGCTGACCCGCGGGTCCTCCACGGGAAGGTCGCCGCGCCACGACTCCACGGCGGCGCGCATGCCGTCGACCGCGAGCCACGGGTCGGTCGGCTGGATGCGGGCGATGAGCGGATCCGTGAACGACAGGTCGAGCGCGGGCGAGAGCAGCACCACGTCGCGCGGCGCGGGCACACCGCGGTCGCGGAGCACCATCGCGGTCGACAGCGCGATCTGCCCGCCGGCCGAGTCGCCCAGGAGCGTGACGGCGCCGGGGCCGACCTCGGCGACGAGCGCCTCCGCGAGATCCGCCGTGCGCTCGACGACCTCTGCGGCCGTGGCCGACGGGACGAGCGGGTAGATGGGCACGGTGAACGTCGTGCCCGTGCGCCGGGCGAGCCCCGCGACGAGCCACCAGTGGAACGGGCTGATCTCGTGGGTCCAGCCGCCGCCGTGCGCGTACAGCGCGCGACGCCGGGACGCGGGACCCGTCGGGGACACCTCGTACACGTGCCAGCCGCCCTGGATCCGGGCCGTCACGCGCACCCCGCGGAGGAGCGGCGGCGGCGCGAAGCCACCCGGCCGGATCACGCGCCGGTGCGCGCCGCCCATCGTGCGCGCGGGCGACGCGAACTCCGCCTGCCCGCCCACGAGGGCGATCACGGGCCGGGCGATGCGGGACAGCAGGCTGCGGCGGGTGCGCGTTCCGGTCATGTCAGTGCCGGATCAGCTGGCGGGGCTGTACCACTTGGAGACCAGGTGGTCGGCCTCCACGCGGCGGATGGTGCCCGAGTGGGAGCGGAGCACGATGCTCGAGGTGCGGATCATGCCGCGGTGCCGGGTGACGCCCGCGACGAGCGCGCCGTCGGTGACGCCGGTGGCGACGAAGTAGGCGTTGTCGCCGGTGACGAGGTCGTCCTGGTCGAGGATGCGGTCGAGGTCGTGGCCCGCGTCGACCGCGCGCTGCCTCTCGGCGTCGTCCTTGGGCGCGAGGCGCGAGAGGAGCACGCCGCCGAGCGCCTTGATGGCGCACGCCGTGATGATGCCCTCGGGGGTGCCGCCGACGCCGACGCACATGTCGATGCGCGAGTCAGGGCGGGCCGCGTTGATGCCGCCGGCGACATCGCCGTCGAGCAGGAGGCGGGTGGATGCGCCGGCCGCGCGGATCTGCGCGATGAGGTCCGCGTGCCGCGGCCGGTCGAGCACGGCGACCTGCATGTCGTCCACCGCGAGGCCCTTCGCGTCGGCCAGCGCGCGGATGTTGTCGCCGATGGGGCGGTCAAGGTCGACGACGCCGCGGCCCTCGGGTCCGGTGACGAGCTTGTCCATGTAGAAGACGGCCGACGGGTCGAACATGCTGCCGCGGTCGCTGACCGCGATGACCGAGAGGGCGTTCATGCGGCCGGCGGCGGTGAGGCTCGTGCCGTCGATGGGATCCACCGCGATGTCGCACGCGGGGCCGAAGCCGTTGCCGACGTGCTCGCCGTTGAAGAGCATCGGCGCCTCGTCCTTCTCGCCCTCGCCGATGACGACGAGGCCGTCGAAGGCGACGGTGCCGAGGAACTTGCGCATCGCGTCGACCGCGGCGCCGTCCGCGGCGTTCTTGTCGCCCTTGCCGATGAAGGGGGCGGAGCGGATGGCGGCGGCCTCGGTGGCTCGGACGAGCTCCATCCCGAGGTTGCGATCCGGATTCGAGTAGTTCTCCTCGGTCATGTGGGTCCTCCCGTAGAGACGTGCGCGGGCGGCTCCGTCGACTCCGCAGATGCGTCCCTACGATCCTACGGCGGGGGTGCGGGCCTTCCAGCTGCCGCCCGCGATGTACCGCACCATCACGTTGACGGTGGCGACGAATGGCACCGCGAAGAGGGCGCCGGCGACGCCGCCGACGTAGGAGCCCGCCGCGACGGCGAGCACGACGGCGAGCGGATGCACGTGCACGGCCCCGCCCATCACGAGCGGCTGCAGCACGTGCGACTCGAGCAGGTGCACGCCGATGACCGCGGCCAGCATGATCACGGCCTGCAGCGGCCCCACGAACACGAGCGCGATGACCACCGCGAACGCGCCCGACACGATGGCGCCGACCACCGGGATGAAGGACGCGAGGAACACGAGGACCGCGATGGGGACGGCGAGCGGCAGGCCGAGCAGCCATGCCGCGATGCCGATGCCGACCGCGTTGCCGGCCGCCACGAAGATCTGCACGCGCGTGAAGGCGGACAGCGTGCCCCAGCCCGCGCGGCCCGCGCCGTCGATCGCCGGACGCGCGCGGCGCGGGAAGACGGAGACGACGAAGCGCCAGATGCCGCGGCCGTCGATGAGCACGATGACGATGGTGAAGAAGGCGAGCAGCGCGCCCGTGACGAGGTGACCGACGCCGAGCCCCGCGTCGAGCGCGCCGGTGAGGAGCGCCTCGCGGCTGTTCTCGAGGGCATTGCCCGCGGACGCGAGGAGCGCGTCGTAGTCGGACGGCACGACGTTGAACGGCGGCTGCGCGAGCAGGTCGCGCACGGACTCGAACCGCTCCATCGCCTCGCGCTGCAGGGTGGGGATCCCCGTGCGGATCTGCGTGATGAGCAGGAGCACCAGCCCCGAGATGACGACCGCGGTGCCGAGCAGCGTCGACGTGATGGCGACCCAGGCCGGCCACCTGCGCTTCCGCAGCGCACCCACGAGCGGCTCCAGCAGGGCGCAGACCAGGAGGCCGATGAGGAACGGGATGACCACCTCCTTGACCGCGATGAGGATCCACACGGCCGCCGCCACCGCGATGCCGATGACGAGCAGGCGCCACGACCACTCGGCCGCGAGCAGGACGCCCGGGGTGACGCCGCGCTGGGCGGCGCGGTCGGCGTGCGGGGCGGCGGGAGCGGGCTCGCCCGGCGTGGGCTCGACGTCGTGGGACATGGCGGTGCTCCGATCTCGGTGCGGGGGAGGTCACCTCGTGCGGAGGAGGGCCAGGCGCCCATCATGGCGGTGCGCGATGGACGGCGGCCCGACATGTCCCGCATGCGTGCGCATGCGGATCCCCCGCGCCGCTGAGGGGGATCCGCGCGTCGCCGCGGATCCGCCGCGCCCCGGGCCGCCGCGCGGGTCAGCGCGTCGCGGCGACCGCCCCTGCCGCCCGCACGCCGCCGGCCTCCTCGACGCCCGCGATCCGCCCGTCCACCACCCGGACGAGCCGGTCGAGGGCGGCGCGGTGCACGAGGTCGTGGGTCACGAGCAGGGTCGCCGTGCCCTGCTGGTGGCTGAGCTGGGCGATCAGGTCCATGATCTCGGCGCCGCGCTCCTGGTCGAGCGCGCTCGTGGGCTCGTCGACGAGGAGCACGGACGGGTCGTTCACGAGCGCGCGGGCGATGGCGACGCGCTGCCGCTGCCCGCCGGAGAGCTGGGCGGGGCGCTTGCCGGCGTGGGCGGCGAGGCCCACGGCGTCCAGCAGGGCGTCGGCGCGGCGACGGACGGCGCGACGCCGGGCGGATCCGCCGCCGCCGAGCTCCGCCATCACGAGCAGCTGCTCCCGTGCGGTGAGCGACGGCACGAGGTTCGACTGCTGGAACACGATCCCGATGCCGTCGCGCCGCAGCGCCGTCGCCTCCTTCCTGCTGAGGGTCGCGGCGTCGACGTCGCCGATCAGCACGCGGCCGGAGTCGGGCCGGATCAGCGTGGCGGCGACCGCGAGGATAGAGGACTTGCCGGAGCCCGAGGGCCCGGTGATCCCGGTGACGACCCCCGCGGGCGCCGTGAGCGTCACGTGGTCGACCGCGGTGATGCGGTTGTCCCCGTCGGGGAAGGTGAGGGTGACGTCGTCGAGGTGGATCATCGGTTGCTCCCGAGTGCGGTGAGGGGGTCGGCGTGGGTGACGGTGCGGAGCGCGACGGCGGCGCCGGCGAGCCCGAGGACGGCCATGGCGGCCGCCGGCAGGAGGGTGGTGAGCGGGCTCAGCAGGAAGGGGAGGGTGCCGCCGGCGAGCGCGCCGAGGCCGACCACCACGGCCATGCCGACGCCGATCCCGAGCACGAGGACGACGAGCGCCTGGCCGAGCGCGTCGCGGATCAGGGACGCGTCGGACGCTCCGAGGGCCTTCAGCACGGCGATGTCGCCCGCGCGCTGCATGGTCCACACGGTGAAGAAGGCGCCGACGACGAGGGCGGAGACGCCGAACAGCATCGCGATCATGAGGGCGAGGGATCCGATCTCCGATTTGAAGGTCTCGAGGGCGCCGAGGCTGGTGAGCGCCGGCTGGGCGACCGTGTGCGTGGCGGTCTGGGCGACGTCCCAGTCGGGGGATCCGGAGACGGCGAGCACCGTCGCCTCGCCCTCGCCGCCGAGCCGATGGTCGGCCGCGGCCCACGCGGCCGGGGTCAGCGCGACGACGGGCGTGTGGCTGTAGGAGGCGTCGCCGCCGATCGAGGCGACGTCGTACGCGGCGCCCGCGATCGTGATCCGGTCGCCCACCGCCGCGTGCAGGGCGTGCGCCGCCTCGGACGACAGCCCGACCTCGTCGTCAGCGGTGGGCGCCAGGGCGGTGACCGTGGAGGACGGCGCGCCGTGCGGGACGCCGAAGAGCGCGACCGCGACGGCATCCGCGTCCGCGCCGCCGTCCGCTCCCGCGCCGGTCGCCCGACCCTGCGCGATGCCGATGGGCGTCACGGCGGTGACCCCCGCGGTGCCGCGCCAGGCGGCGACCGTGGCGTCGTCGAGCGAGGACTGGGAGAACGACGGCTGCGCGGAGTCCGGCTGGGCGAGCACGAGGCGGTCACCGGGGAGGCCGAGCACGGCCGACACGTCCTGCGCGGCGAGCCCGCCGGTCAGGCCCGCGAGGAACCCCACGAGCAGGGTGATGAGGGCGACGACCGCGCCGATGAGCACGAACCTGCCCCGGGCGAATCGGAGATCACGCCAGGCGACGAACACGATGGATCCTTCCGGCGCCGGGGTCCTTCCCCGCCGCCGTGGTCAGCCTCGCCGTCGGGCTCCCCGCATCCATCGGGGAGAGGTTCGCTCCCTGCTTCCCACTTTCGATTGATCCGGACGGGCCGCGCCCGCCGTACGCTCCAGGGGACATGGCCCACAGCACCCTCTCCCCCGTGTTCGTGGGGCTCCGCACCGGACTGCACGTGCTCGTCGCCGCGCTGCTCGCGCTCGTGGTCGTGCGCGTGCTCGTCGCGGACTCGCCGCGCACGGCGGCGGCGCTCGCGCTGGCCGCGGCGTTCGCGGTGCTCTACCTGCTCGGCGCCCGCGTGCGCCTGGTGCGCGAGTCGCGCCGGGCCGCGGTCGGGGCCGTGTGGATCACCGCGCTCACCGCCGCGTGGATCGCGCTCCTCGTGCTGGTGCCGGATGCGGCCTACCTCGTCTTCCCGCTCTTCTTCCTCTACCTGCACGCCCTGCCGCGCGCCGCAGGGCCGATCGCCGTGATCGTCGCGACGCTCGTCGCGGTGGTGGCGCTCGGGCTGCACGGCGGGTTCACGATCGGCGGCGTGATCGGCCCGCTCGTCGGCGCGGGCGTCGCCCTGCTCATCGGCCTCGGCTACCGGGCGCTCGCGCGCGAGTCCGCGGAGCGGGAGGCGCTCCTCGCGGAGCTCATCGCCACGCGCGACCTGCTCGCCGCGACCGAGCGGGAGCAGGGGGTGCTGACGGAGCGCGCGCGGCTCGCCCGGGAGATCCACGACACCGTCGCGCAGGGCCTCAGCAGCATCCAGATGCTGCTGCACGCGGCCGAGGCGGCCGATGGCGACCGGCCGGGCCTCGACCACATCCGGCTGGCCCGTGCGACCGCGGCCGACGGGCTCGCCGACACGCGCCGCTTCATCCGGGAGCTCGCACCGCCCTCGCTCGACGCGGGGCTCGCCGCGGCGCTCGGTCGGCTGAGCGCGCAGTGGCGCCGGGAGGGGCTCCGCATCGACGTCGCCGTCCCGCCGCTCGAGTCGCCCCTGCCGATGGACGTGCAGACGGCGCTGCTGCGCATCGCGCAGGGCGCCGTCGCGAACGTCGCGCAGCACGCCGACGCGAGCGTCGTGGGGATCGGCCTCGCGGTCACGAAGACCCACGCGACGCTCACGGTGCGCGACGACGGGGCGGGCTTCGACCCGGCGCGCGTCGGCGCGGATGCCGGCGCCTCCGACTCGTTCGGCCTCCGCGCCATGGCGCAGCGCGTCGACCAGCTCGGCGGCAGCCTCGACGTCGACAGCGCGCCCGGCCGGGGCACCACCATCACCGCGATCCTGGGGGTCGAGCCCTAAGTGATCCGCATCGTCATCGCCGACGACCACCCCGTGGTACGCGCGGGCCTCCACGCAGTCCTCGACGCCGCGGCCGACATCCACGTGATCGGGGAGGCGGCGACGCCCGCGGAGGCCGTCGCGCTCGCCCTGTCGGAGGATCCCGACCTCGTGCTGATGGACCTCCAGTTCGGCCAGGAGCGCACGGGCGCGGACGCGACCCGGCAGATCCGCGCGGCGGAGGCGGCGCCCTACGTGCTGATCCTCACCAACTACGACAGCGACGGCGACATCCTCAGCGCGGTCGAGGCGGGCGCGAGCGGCTACCTCCTCAAGGACGCGCCGCCCGCCGAGCTGCTCGCGGCGGTGCGCGCGGCCGCCGCCGGCGAGAGCGCGCTGGCGCCCGCGGTCGCGAGCCGTCTCCTCGCCCGGATGCGCGCCCCGCGCGTGAGCCTGTCGTCGCGCGAGATCGAGGTGCTGCGGCTCGTCGCCGACGGCGCGTCGAACACCGACGTCGCCGCCCGCCTGCACATCACCGACGCGACCGTGAAGTCGCACCTCGTGCACGTGTTCTCGAAGCTCGGCGTGAGCTCGCGGACGGGCGCGGTGGCGGCGGCGCGGGAGCTGGGGGTGCTGCGCTGAGGGCTGCTTCCTAGAGTCCCGAGCGCCGAAGGAGCGCTAGGGCGCAAGTGAGGTCGGGAGCCGCGCGGCCGAGAATGACCGAAGCGCCGAAGCACTCGACCCAGGGCAGGGCATATTACTCAGCTTTTTCCTTCCAACTCTGCCCCCTCACCCACTCCCGGCGCAACATTTCGTAGCCACTGAGTCAGCCGATGGACGGCTTCAACGTTGCTCGACCGATCTTCATCCGGGTCGTCGAAATGAGCAATTGAATTGCGTAGTGCCCGTGTGGCATCCAACCAGTGGTCAAAAAGCTCCTTAGAAAGAGCCCAACCGAGCACGCTCCAGTGGGTCATGTAGTGCTTCTGCAGTTGACCGAACATCATGTCATCCACCTTCTTTCGTGGATCCTCAGGCAGCAACACTCGAGCCACGCGCTTCAACTCCTGCTCACACCGCCCAACTGCGAGAAATGGGACCGTCAGCTTCTCGAACTCCTTTGTGAGGTCCGAAGCAGTAACAATTCCAGCTAGCTTGCCCTTATAAGTCACGACCACGAAACCGTCTCGCGAAATCGGCTGCACGCTGGCAAACAAATCTGAGTGCAAGTCAACGGGAGCCGTCGATCGCATCGCTTTCTCAACAGTGCCGGGGGCGGCCCCTCTTAGGCAAGATTGTGCATATGTATCCCAAGAGAACACGCCAACGAGAGTTTGATCGTCAGAACTCTGAACGACGGGAAGTTGGGAAAAGTCTCGCCTGAGCATGATCGTCACAGCATCGTCCACGGAAGACCCCCGCACGACGAAGCCTTCGCGCAGAGAGTCATCCGAGGATCGGATCGCAAAATTAGCAGAACCAATTCGCGACAAGGTCAGAAGGTGCTCGTCAGGTTGCTCAGCCGCGAAAGCGAGATCCGCCTCTCCAATGAGGTCACGGATGATAACAGAACCGTCTAGCGGCCCGCTATCAAAAGGAGGCTCGGTTCGCAGGCCCATTTCTTGTAAATCTTGCTCAACCACCGCAACTTGACGCTTTCCGCGGCCGCGAAGACCCCAGAAACTAATGAGCTGCCGAATAAGAACCGGCCTGCCATCGTCACGAAGGTGCTCCAGATACGCTTTTGTCTCGGCAAGCCCACTTTCTTTTGTGGGTTCTGGGATGGTTGCACTCGGGGGCATGGTACTCCAGTACTGAGCATCAATTGATCATGAGAATGACACGATCAACTTACAGTTATGGCTTAGCACGACGTGCCCCCAAAATGCGGGGCAGGGCACACCGCTTCGAACCACGAGAAAGACGACAGCGAGACACACCGTGCAGCCCCATGCGACTCTGTGCAGGACACCGGGTCGAAAAATAGCGGTGCGGGCAAGAGCTACGCCCGTGAACGACGAAGGGCCCCGGTCTCCCGGGGCCCTTCGCGCGGATCGGGCTGCGCGCGAGGCGCGGTGCCGGATCCCTCTGGCGGTGGCGGTGGGATTTGAACCCACGGTGGAGTCTCCCCCACACACGCTTTCGAGGCGTGCTCCTTAGGCCGCTCGGACACGCCACCGGGATCGAGTGTAGTACAGGGCCGGGCGGGAGCCGCACGGGCGGCGGGCGGCGCAGCGAAGACGGCTGACGAGCGGCGGGCGGCGAGCGGCGAGGCGGCCGCGGCCCGGCCCGGCCCGGATCAGCACGCGACCGACAGCGCCCGCACCGACACCGGCACCTCGACGCGCACAGGCGCCGCCGCGAGGCGGGCCGCGCGCGGGACGACCACGGGCGCGGAGGCGTCGACCACGCGGATCCCCCGCACCTCGACCGCGCCGGGCACGGGGACGACGACCAGGTCGCCCGCGACCACGTCGGCGGGCAGGCGCACGGCCGCGCCGCCGATCTCCGCGGGCCGGGCCGCTGCGGTCGACGCCCGGCCGATCAGCCGCACCTCCTCCCACGCGCAGGCGAGGCCGGCGATGTCCGCGTCGACGAGCATCGCGCGCGGGGCGTCGGCGGTGGCGGGCGCGACCGCGAGGATCCGCAGCACGAGCGCCGACGTGCGCGCGGTCGCGGAGGCGCGCCCGCTGCTGCCCGGCTCGACGGCCGCGGCGGTCACGGTGCAGGGCGTCCCCCGCTCCACGGCGAGCGCGACGAGGGAGACGGCGCCTACCCGCAGGTCGGTGGTGGTGGCGGTGGTGCCGGCGGGCCAGCGGACGGCGGCGAGCGGATCCGGGATGCTACGGCGGAGCGACGGGAGGATCGCGGTGAGGGTCATGGCCTCCGGTCTACCCCGGCACGGCACGCCCGGCGCCCGCCCTCACGGAAGCCGTGCGCGCGAGGCCGCGACCCTCACGGGATCCGCACGGCCGGCGGGACGACGCGCGCGCCGCCCCGCCCGAACGGGCATGCTCGAGGGACCCGCCCGCCCGCGATCCGCACCTGGAGACCCATGCCCGAGAACCGCGATCCCGCCATCCCCTGGCTCCTCTTCGACATCGGCGGCGTGCTCGTCACGCGGCCCGACGACATCGGCGCGCTGACCCGGGCGCTGGATCCCGCAGGCGTCGCGGGCGAGGACGCCGAGGCCCGCGTGCGCGACGCCTTCGACGCGCACCGCCAGGAGTACGACCGGGGCGGGAGCGCCCGGGCCTTCTGGGAGGCAGTGGCCCGGGACGTCGGCGCCGACGTCCCCGCGGACGACGGCCTCGCCGAGCTGGTCGCCATCGAGCAGCGCCGCTGGGGTTCCCCCGACGCGGAGACGACCGCCGCGCTCGACCGCGCCCTCGCGGCCGGCCACCGCCTCGCGGTGCTGAGCAACGCGCCGCACGAGCTGGCCGACGTGCTCGAGGACCGCGACGGCTGGGGGTCCCGCTTCGAGCACGTGCTCACGAGCGCGCGGATCGGCATGGCCAAGCCCGACGCCGACGTGTGGGCGTTCGCGTGCGCGCGCCTCGACGCGCCGGCCGAGCGCATCGTCTTCGTCGACGACAAGCCCGAGAACGTGGAGGCGGCCCGCCGCGCCGGCATCCACGCGCACGTGTGGGAGGGGCTGGGGACGCTCGACCGGATCCTCGACGGCACGCTCGCCTGAGCCGCGGCGCCCGGCTCCGCTGTCCCGCGGCGCCGCACCGCTCTCCGCGGCGGGATGATGGGAGCATGACGCAGCACGCCGACGCCCCCGCCCACGACGACGGAGCGGCGGGAGCGGGAGGCGCCGGATCCGCGGCGCGACCGGCGACCGTCGGGATCCTCGGCGCCGGCAAGGTCGGCACCGTCCTCGCCCGCCGCGCGATCTCCGCCGGGCACGAGGTGCTCATCTCGGGCTCGGGGGATCCGTCGCGCATCGCCCTCATCGTCGACGTGCTCGCACCCGGCGCCGTCGCCACCACCTCGGCGGACGCGGCGGCCCGCGCCGACGTCGTGATCCTCGCGCTCCCCCTCGGCAAGCTGCCCTCGGTGCCCGTCGCCGAGCTCGCCGGGAAGCTCGTGGTCGACGCCATGAACTACTGGTGGGAGGTGGACGGCCACCGCGACGACCTCGCGCACCCCGCCTCCTCCACGAGCGAGCTCGTGCAGGACCTCCTCCCGGACTCGACGATCGTCAAGGCCTTCAACCACATGGGGTACCACGACCTCGACGAGGGACCCCGGCCCGCAGGCGAACCCGGACGCAAGGGCATCGCGGTCGCGGGCGACGACGAGCGGGCGCGCGCGACGGTCGCCGCCCTCGTCGACGCGTTCGGCTTCGACCCCGTCGACATCGGCCCGCTCGCGGCCGGCCACGTGCTCGAACCGGGCCGCTCGCTCTTCGGCGTGAACGTGGACGCCGACGAGATCCGCCGCCTGGTCGCGCTCGAGTCGGCGGACGCGCGCTCCGCCTCCCCCTCCGCCGAGTAGCGGGCGCGAATGGACATCGGCGGCTCCCTCGGCGAGATCACGCTCACGGTCGCGCTGCTGATGATCCTGGCGGCGCTCGCAGCCGGGTGGATCGACGCCGTCGTGGGCGGCGGCGGCCTGCTGCAGCTGCCGGCGCTGCTGCTCGTGCCGGGGATCACGCCGGTGGAGGCGCTCGCGACCAACAAGCTCGCGTCGCTGTTCGGCACGTCGACGAGCGCGGTCACCTGGTACCGGCGCACGCACCCGGACCTCCGCACCGCGCTGCCCATGGCGGCCGTCGCGCTGGCCGGGAGCTACGGCGGCGCGAGCCTCGCGGCGCTGCTGCCCGCGTCGGTGTTCAAGCCGCTCGTGGTGGTGGCGCTGATCATCGTGGCCGTCGTCACGATCGCCCGCCCGCGGCTCGGCGACGTCGCCGCGCTCCGCCACACGGGCCGGAAGCACCACGGGATCGCGGCGCTGCTCGGCGTGGTGATCGGCTTCTACGACGGCCTCATCGGACCCGGCACGGGCACGTTCCTGATCATCGCGCTCATCACAGCCCTCGGCTACGACTTCGTGCTCGCGAGCGCCAAGGCGAAGATCGTCAACGTCGCGACCAACCTCGGCGCCCTCGTCTTCTTCATCCCCCAGGGCCACGTGCTCTGGGCGCTCGCGCTCGGCATGGGCGTCGCGAACATGGTCGGCGGCTACGCGGGATCCCGCATGGCGGTCGCCCGCGGCAGCCGCTTCATCCGCATCGCGTTCATCGTGGTGGTCGCGGTGCTCATCGTGAAGGTGGGGTCGGATGTGGTGGCGGAGTGGGGCGCGTGATCTCATCGCTGGACGCCGCGACACGCGTCTGCGACGCTGGAGCATGACCCGATCCCCGCATCGGCTCCGCGCGCGCGGAGCACTGCTGTCCGCCGCAGTGACCGTCGGCGTGATGCTGCTGACAGGCTGCTCGTCCACGAGCGTGGCGTGCGCGGCGTCCGCCTGGATCGACTCCGTCGAGATCAGGCTCTCAGGCTCGGCGGCCGCCGTCGACCGCGTGACGGAGGTCCGCCTCTGCGAGGACGACGTCTGTTCGCGCCTGCAGAGCGACCCGTCGGGGGCGCCCGCCGACGGCGAGCCGGACGAGCGCAGCCGATGGGTCGCGATCCCGTCCTCCGACGGCAGGACCTGGACGATCAGCGTGTCTATGGACGATCCCGAGGACGTGCGCATCACCGGCTTCGCGGCCGACGGAGCGATCCTCGACAGCGCGGAGGAGGAGCTCGAGTGGACGCGCGTCCACCCCGACTCGCCCTGCGACGGCCCGCACGTCACCGATCCGGTCGAGCTCCGGGTCGAGGGCTGAGCGACCGAGGACGCGCGCCGCCGTGCCCCGATCGCGGGCCTGGTGATCCGGCGACCGCGTCCGTAGCGTCGCCGGAGGAGGCGCACCGTCGGCGCGCGCATCCACCCGACGAGGGAGGATCCCGCATGCACCGCATCGGATCGGCGCTGCTGGTGGTCGCGCTGTGCGCGACGGCCGCGGGTGGGCTCGCGCTCGCCACCACCCCGCGTCCGGACGCGCTGCCGCGGCAGGCCGCCGCGTCCCCTCCTGGGACGGCGGATCCGACGCCGTCGCCCTCCGAGCCGCCGACGCCCGCACCGGCAGCGACCTCCGCCGATCTGTCGGCGGGCTGGCGGGGCCCGGTGAACAGCGTCCTCGCGGGCATCATGGGGGACTTCCCGGACGACGTCGCCGAGGCGTGGCTGGAGGGGGACGTGCCGACCGTGGCGTGCTCCGGTGCCGCACCCGCCGAGGTCGTCGAGCGGCTGCGCGCGCTGGAGCGCCCCTACGACGTGCAGGAGGGCCTGGGGATCTCGAGCGTCGAGCTCAACCAGGTGATCGGCGCGCTGGGCGAGCGCGTCCTGGCGGTCGCCCCCGATCGCACCTTCGCCATCAGCGCGTCCGTGCGCGACCGCGCGTTCACGGTGGACATCGGCGCGTCGTCCTCCGACGAACCCTCCGACCTGCGCCTGGACGTCGACGAGCTCGAGGACCGCATCCGAGCTGGCATCCCGGCCGCCGACCTCGCGGGGTTCGACGTCGTCGTCACGGTCGACCCACGCTTCACGATCGGGCTCTGACGGGTCGCCGGCAAGGCTCTCGGAAGGGATCCCCCGCATGCCCATCCTCCCGAAGGAGCGCGACCCCGCCCTCATCACCCTGCGCCGCGGCGGCACGCTGACCGACGACGACCACCGGCTGCTCGCGCTGTGGGCGGTCGCGTGCGCGGAGCACGTGCGGCCGCTGTTCGAGGCGGAGCGACCCGACGACCCGATCCTCCGCGCGACGCTCGAGGTCGCGCGCGGCTGGGTGCGCGGCGAGGTCCCGATGAAGGAGGCGCACCAGCAGTCGTTCCGGGCGAACGCGGCCGGGAAGGGGCTGCCGGATCCGGCGCGGTTCACGGCGCTCGCGGTGGGTCAGGCGATGGCGGTCGCGCACGTCGCCGCGCACGACCTCGGAGCTGCGGCCTACGCGATCCGCGCGGCGAGCGCGGCCGCTCCGCCGGCCGATCGGGACGCCGCCCGTGCCGCCGAGCGGGCGTGGCAGCGCGAGCGGATCCCGGCCCACCTCCGCGACGCCGTCCTCGCCGACCAGCGCGCCCGCTCGAGCATCTGCTGGGGCGTCTTCGACGACCTCGCCTGACGCCGTCGGCGGCGCGATCCCGGGGTGACGCCGCCCCGCCGACCCCCGCGTAGGAGTGTCGTGAGGTTCCCCGCGCCGCCGTGAGGGAACCGTATGGATGCGTGAGGACGCCCGCGCGCGAGGTGTCTACTCGTCCCTCGTGCCCCCGACGGGCACCCGCGTCCGACCGGCCGCGGCATCCCTCAACGGAGGATCCCCCAGTGCTCGACCTCGTGTACATCGCAGGCGCCATCGTCCTGTTCGCCCTCGTCGCCGTCGTCGGCCGAGGAGTGGAGAAGCTGTGATCACCTCGTTCGCCGATGCCGCCGGCCTCGCCGCCGCCGTGCTCGGCATCGCCTCCGTCGTGTACCTCGTGTACGCCCTGATCCGCCCCGAGAGGTTCTGATGGACACGCTCGCCGGCATCCTCCAGGTCGCGTCCGTCGTCCTGGTCCTCGTCCTCATCCACCGCCCGCTGGGCGACCTCATGGCGCGCATGTACGAGTCGCGCCACGACTCCCGCGTCGAGCGCGGCATCTACCGCGTCATCGGCGTGGATCCCCGCTCCGAGCAGACCTGGCCCGCCTACCTCCGCGCGGTGCTCGCGTTCTCCCTCGTAGGCGTCCTCGTCGTCTACGGGATGCAGCGCCTCCAGGCGTTCCTCCCCTACGCGCTCGGCCTGCCCGCCGTGCCCGAGGGCCTGTCCTTCAACACGGCCGTCTCGTTCGTCACCAACACGAACTGGCAGTCGTACTCGCCCGAGGCGACCATGGGCTACACGGTCCAGCTCGCCGGGCTCGCCGTGCAGAACTTCGTCTCGGCGGCGGTCGGCATGGCGGTGGCCATCGCGCTGGTCCGTGGCTTCGCCCGCACGCGCAGCGGCACGATCGGCAACATGTGGGTCGACCTGCTCCGCGGATCCCTCCGCCTGCTGCTGCCCCTGTCGCTCGTCACCGCGGTGGTCCTCATCGCCGGCGGCGTGATCCAGAACTTCGCCGGCTTCCAGGACGTGGCCACCCTCGCGGGCGGCTCGCAGACGATCCCGGGCGGGCCGGTGGCCTCGCAGGAGGCGATCAAGATCCTCGGCACGAACGGCGGCGGGTTCTTCAACGCGAACTCCGCGCACCCGTTCGAGAACCCGACGGCGTGGACGAGCGCGTTCCAGGTGATCCTGATGCTCGCGATCCCGTTCTCGCTCCCCCGCACCTTCGGCAAGGTGGTCGGCGACACCCGCCAGGGCGTCGCGATCGTCGCCGTGATGGCCACGATCTTCGTCGTCTCCCTCACCGCGCTCACGATCTTCGAGCTGAACGGCCAGGGCACGGCCCCGATGGCCGCCGGCGGCGCGATGGAGGGCAAGGAGCAGCGCTTCGGCATCATCGCCTCGACGCTGTACGGCACCGCCTCCACGCTCACCTCCACGGGCGCGGTCAACTCCATGCACGACTCGTACACGGCGCTCGGCGGCATGATGCCGATGCTCAACATGATGCTCGGCGAGGTCGCCCCCGGCGGCACCGGCTCGGGCCTCTACGGCATGCTCATCCTCGCCGTGATCTCGGTGTTCGTCGCGGGCCTGCTCGTCGGCCGCACGCCCGAGTACCTCGGCAAGAAGATCGGGCCGCGCGAGATCAAGCTGGCGAGCCTCTACATCCTCGTCACGCCGATCCTCGTGCTCGTCGGCACCGCGCTCAGCTTCGCGATCCCCGCCGTCCGGGAGGACGTCGAGGGCACCTCGATCCTCAACAGCGGGCTGCACGGCCTCTCCGAGGTGGTCTACGCGTTCACGTCGGCGTCGAACAACAACGGATCCGCGTTCGCCGGCCTCACCGCCTCGACGCCGTGGTTCAACACGGCGCTCGGCGTCGCGATGCTGCTCGGGCGGTTCCTCCCGATGGTGTTCGTGCTGGCGCTCGCCGGATCCCTCGCGGCGCAGGACCGCATCCCCACCACCTCGGGGACCCTGCCCACCCACCGGCCGCAGTTCGTCGGCCTCCTCATCGGGGTGACGGTCATCGTGACCGCTCTCACCTACTTCCCCGTTCTCGCGCTGGGTCCCCTGGCGGAAGGGCTCGCATCATGACCGTCCTGACCACCCCCGAGGCGCCGGCCGAACCGGCTCCCGCAGCCACGCGCGCCCGGGCAATCGACGCCCGGCAGCTCGCCGAGGCGCTCCCCGGCGCGTTCCGGAAGCTCGATCCGCGCTTCATGTGGCGGAACCCGGTGATGCTGATCGTCGAGGTCGGCGCCGCGTTCACCACCGTCCTCGCCATCGCCGAGCCCTTCACGGGCGGCGCGGGATCCTCCGGCGGCAGCGCCGTGCCCGCGACCTTCACGGCCGGGATCGCGCTGTGGCTCTGGCTCACGGTCGTCTTCGCGAACCTCGCGGAGTCGGTGGCCGAGGGCCGCGGCAAGGCGCAGGCCGACAGCCTCCGCAAGACCCGCACCAGCACGATGGCGCACGCCGTCGCGGCCTACGACGCCTCCGGGGATCCCGGCGCCGAGCGCGCCGAGCTCCGCGAGGTGTCGAGCGCCGACCTCACCCTCGGCGACACGGTCGTCGTGGTCGCCGGGGAGTCGATCCCGGGCGACGGCGACGTCGTGTGGGGCATCGCCTCCATCGACGAGTCGGCCATCACGGGCGAGTCCGCGCCCGTCGTCCGCGAGTCCGGCGGAGACCGCAGCGCGGTCACCGGCGGCACGCGGGTGCTGAGCGACCGGATCGTCGTGCGCATCACCTCGAAGCCCGGCGAGACCTTCGTCGACCGCATGATCGGCCTCGTCGAAGGCGCGTCGCGCCAGCGCACGCCGAACGAGATCGCGCTCAACATCCTGCTCGCGAGCCTCACGATCGTGTTCGTGATCGTGGCGCTCACGCTGAACCCCATCGCCTCATACTCGGCGGCGACCGTCAGCGTCCCGGTGCTCATCGCACTGCTCGTCTGCCTGATCCCGACCACCATCGGCGCGCTCCTCTCCGCCATCGGCATCGCCGGCATGGACCGGCTCGTGCAACGCAACGTGCTCGCCATGTCGGGCCGCGCGGTCGAGGCGGCGGGCGACGTCACCACGCTGCTGCTCGACAAGACCGGCACCATCACCTACGGCAACCGCCGCGCCAGCGAGCTGATCCCGGTGGGCGGCGTGACGGGCGACGAGCTCGCCCGCGCCGCGGCCATGTCGTCGCTCGCGGACCCGACGCCGGAGGGATCCAGCGTCGTCGACCTCGCGGTCGCGCAGGGCGTGGACACCGCGACGCTGCCCCGCGGCGTCGACGTGCCGTTCACCGCGCAGACCCGCATGTCGGGCGTCGACCTGCCGGACGGCCGCATCGTCCGGAAGGGCGCCTCGTCCGCCGTGTTCGCCTGGATCGAGGAGGGCGGCCGCGCGCTGCCGGAGCTCGTCCGCGACGAGCTCACGCGCACCGTCGAGGCCGTCTCCAACGGCGGCGGCACCCCGCTCGTCGTCGCGACCAAGGACGCGGACGGATCCGGCCGCGTCCTCGGCGTCGTGCACCTCAAGGACGTCGTGAAGGACGGCCTCAAGGAGCGCTTCGCGGAGCTGCGCGCGATGGGCATCCGCACGGTGATGATCACGGGCGACAACCCGCTCACCGCCCGCGCCATCGCCGCGGAGGCCGGGGTGGACGACCACCTCGCCGAGGCGACGCCCGAGGACAAGCTCGCGCTCATCCGCAAGGAGCAGGAGGGCGGCCGCCTGGTCGCCATGACCGGCGACGGCACCAACGACGCGCCCGCGCTCGCGCAGGCCGACGTCGGCGTCGCGATGAACACGGGCACGTCGGCCGCGAAGGAGGCCGGCAACATGGTCGACCTCGACTCGGACCCGACGAAGCTCATCGACATCGTCCGGATCGGCAAGCAGCTTCTCATCACGCGCGGCGCGCTCACGACGTTCTCCATCGCCAACGACATCGCCAAGTACTTCGCGATCATCCCGGCCATGTTCACGGGCGTCTTCCCGCAGCTCGCGGTGCTCAACGTGATGCAGCTGCACTCGCCGGCGTCCGCGATCCTCTCGGCGATCATCTTCAACGCGCTGATCATCGTGGCGCTCATCCCGCTGGCCCTGAAGGGCGTGGCCTACCGGCCGCTCAGCGCCTCCAAGGTGCTCAGCCGGAACCTGCTCGTCTACGGGGTCGGCGGCGTGATCGCGCCGTTCATCGGCATCAAGCTCGTCGACCTCGTCGTCAGCCTGATCCCCGGCTTCTGATCCCCACACCGATCACCTCACGTCACCGATAGAAGGAAGCGCATGTCCTCCCCCCGCCAGTCCCTCCGCACCGCCGGCGTCGCCGTCCGCGCGATGGCAGTCCTCACCGTCGTCCTCGGCGTCGGCTACACGGCCGTCGTCACGGGCATCGGCCAGCTCGCGCTCCCCGCGCAGGCGGACGGCTCGCTCGTCTCCTCCGGCGGCCAGGTCGTCGGATCCTCGCTGATCGGCCAGTCCTTCCAGGACTCCGACGGCGCGGCCCTCCCCGAGTGGTTCCAGTCCCGGCCCTCGGCCGCGGGCGACGGCTACGACGCGTCCGCCTCCAGCGGCTCGAACCTCGGCCCGGAGAACGACGACCTCGTGTCGTCCATCGCGGACCGGAAGGCCGCGATCGCGGAGTCCGACGGCGTGGATCCGAGCACCATCCCCGACGACGCGCTCACCGCATCCGCGTCGGGGCTCGATCCGCACATCAGCCCGGAATACGCTCGGGAGCAGGTGGCGCGCATAGCCTCGGCCCGGGGCATCCCCGAGCAGCAGGTCGAGCGCCTCGTCGACGAGCACGTGCAGGGCCGCGACCTCGGCTACCTCGGGGAGCCGACCGTCAACGTGCTCGAGCTGAACATCGCGCTCGCCGGCCTCGGCGGCTGACGCCCGCACCACGCGGGCAAGGAAGAGAAGACATGAAGCGCGGTCGACTGCGGGTGCTGCTGGGAGCGGCGCCGGGCGTGGGCAAGACCTACGCGATGCTCGAGGAGGGCAGGCGGCTGCGCGACGAGGGCGCCGACGTGGTGGTCGCGGTCGTGGAGACCCACGGCCGCGCCGCCACGGCGGCGATGCTCGAGGGGCTGGAGATCCTGCCCCGGCGCGAGGTGTCGCACCGCGGGGTGGAGATCACCGACCTCGACGTGGACGCGGTCATCGCCCGCCGGCCGACCATCGCGCTGGTCGACGAGCTCGCCCACACGAACGCCCCGGGCGGCCGCAGCGAGAAGCGCTGGCAGGACGTGGACCTCATCCGCGACGCCGGCATCGACGTGATCTCCACCGTCAACATCCAGCACATCGCCTCGCTCAACGACGTGGTGGAGAAGATCACCGGGGTGCCGCAGCGCGAGACGATCCCCGACCGCGTGCTCCGCGAGGCGCACCAGATCGAGGTCATCGACCTGGCGCCCGAGGCCCTGCGCGACCGGCTCGCCGGCGGGCGCGTGTACCCGGCCGAGCGGATCGACGCGGCCCTCTCCCACTACTTCCGCCTCGGCAACCTCACCGCCCTCCGCGAGCTCGCGCTCCTCTGGCTCGCGGACGAGGTCGACACCGCGCTCGCCGCCTACCGCGACGAGAAGGGGATCGACGCCCGATGGGAGGCCCGCGAGCGGGTGGTCGTGGCGCTCACCGGCGGACCCGAGGGCGAGACCCTCCTCCGCCGCGGCGCCCGGATCGCGGCCCGCTCGGCCGGCGGCGAGCTCATGGCCGTGCACGTGTCCAGCCAGGACGGCCTCCGCTCCGGCAGCCCGGAGGCGCTCGCCAGCCAGCGCGCGCTCGTCGACTCGCTCGGCGGCAGCTACCACCAGGTCGTCGGCGACGACATCCCGCGCGCGCTCGTCGAGTTCGCGCGCGCGTCCAACGCCACGCAGCTCGTGCTCGGCGTCAGCCGCCGCAGCCGCCTCGCCGCCGCGGCGACCGGTCCCGGCATCGGCGCCACGGTGATCCGCGAGTCCGGCGACATCGACGTGCACATCGTCACGCACGCGGCCGCCGGCGGGCGCTTCCGGCTGCCGCGCATCCGGGGCGGCGCGCTCAGCATCCGGCGCCGGATCCTCGGCGGGCTCCTCGCGCTCGTCGGCGGCCCGCTGCTCACCTGGCTGCTCTCGGCGACGCGCTCGGACGACTCCATCACGAGCGACGTGCTCTCGTACCAGCTGCTCGTGGTGCTCGTCGCGCTCGTCGGCGGGATCTGGCCGGCACTGTTCGCGGCCGTGCTCTCCGGCTTCACGCTCGACTTCTTCTTCATCGACCCGCTCTACACGATCACCGTCGACGAGCCGCTGCACCTGCTCGCGCTCGTGCTGTACGTGGTCATCGCGCTGCTCGTCAGCTGGATCGTCGACCAGGCGGCCCGGCGCACCCGCCTCGCCCGCCGCGCGGTCGCCGAGGCCGAGCTGCTGGCGACCGTGTCGGGATCCGTGCTCCGCGGCGAGGGCGCCGTGCACGCGCTCGTGAGCCGCACCCGCGAGGCGTTCGGCCTGCAGGGCGTGAAGCTCGTGGACCGCGACGAGACCATCGCGTGGGACGGCGTCGTCACCGGCGGCGCATCGACCGACGTGCCCGTGGGATCCCGCGGCGTGCTCACGCTCTACGGCGACGACCTCGAGGCATCCGGCCGGCGCCTCCTCCGCGTCATCGCCGCCCAGCTCGACGCCGCGCTCGAGCACCGCGACCTCTCGGACACCGCGCGCGAGGTCGGCCCGCTCGCCCAGACCGACCGCGTGCGCACGGCCCTGCTCTCCGCCGTCAGCCACGACCTCCGCCGACCGCTCAGCGCCGCGACCGCCGCCGTCAGCGCGCTCCGCTCACCCGGCATGACCTGGGCCGACGGCGACCGCGAGGAGCTGCTCGCGACCGCCGAGGAGAGCCTCGGCACGCTCGCCGACCTGGTCACCGACCTCCTCGACGTGAGCCGCGTGCAGGCCGGCGTGCTCGGCGTGCGGCTGATGGACGTCGACCTCGACGACGTCGTGCTCGCCGCCCTCGACGAGCTCGACCTCGGGCCGGCCGACGCCGTGCTCGACCTCGCGCCCGACCTGCCGGGCGCCGTCGCGGATCCGGGCCTCCTCCAGCGGGTGGTCGTCAACCTGCTGAGCAACGCCGTGCGGCACGCGCCCGAGGGCTCACCCGTGCGGCTCAGCACGAGCGCGTTCGCCGACTCCGTGGAGATCCGCGTCGTGGACCACGGGCCGGGCGTCGCGCCCGAGCGCCGCGACGACATGTTCGTGCCGTTCCAGCGCTTGGGCGACACCGACAACGCGTCCGGGCTCGGCCTCGGCCTCGCGCTCTCGAAGGGCTTCACCGAGGGGATGGGCGGCACGCTCACCGCCGAGGACACCCCGGGCGGCGGCCTCACGATGGTCGTCGCGCTGCCGGTGTGCCGCGCGGACGCCGAGCCCATCGCCGACCCGCCTTCCCCGACGGTCGTCCCCGCGAGCGCCTCGGAGGTGTCCGCGTGAAGATCCTCATCGCCGACGACGACCAGCAGATCCTCCGGGCCCTGCGGATCACCCTCACGAGCCTCGGCTACGACATCGTCACCGCGGAGGACGGAGCCGCCGCCGTGCGCGCCGCCGTCGCCGAGAAGCCCGACCTCTACATGATCGACCTCGGCATGCCGCGGCTCGACGGCGTCGAGGTGATCCAGGCGCTCCGGCTGTGGTCGACCGCTCCGATCCTCGTGGTCTCGGGCCGCTCGGGCGCCGCCGACAAGGTCGAGGCGCTCGACGCGGGCGCCGACGACTACGTGACCAAACCGTTCTCCATCGACGAGCTGCTCGCCCGGATCCGCGCCCTCGGCCGCCGCGCCGCCGCCGACGAGGACCGCTCCGCGACGGTCTCCTTCGCCGACGTGACGGTCGACCTCGCCGCCCGCGTCGTCACGCGCGCCGACCAGCGCGTGCGCCTCACGCCCACCGAGTGGCAGGTGCTCGAGCTGCTCGTGCGGAACCCCGACCGGCTCGTCTCGCGCCAGACGCTCCTCACCGAGATCTGGGGCCCGACCCACCTGAACGACAGCGGCTACCTGCGGCTCTACGTGGCGCAGCTGCGCAAGAAGCTCGAGCCGGATCCGTCGCACCCGCGGCACCTGCTCACCGATCCCGGGATGGGGTACCGGTTCGTGCCCGCGGGAGCGGGCCGGGCGCCGGGCGCCGGGTAGCGCGGCCGGCCGGTGCGCCGGGCAGCCGATCAGCGCACGACCGCCCCGCGGTCAGCCGGCGCCCGGATCCGCGCGCGTATGCTCCCGTGGTGCCCCAGAGATCCACCCGCCCCGCCGCCCTCATCGCCTCCGTCACCGCCGCGCTCGGCGGCCTCGCCGCCGCGGCCCTCGTGGTGCCGCGCCGGTTCGAGGCCGGCCGACGGGAGCGGGCCGTGGTCCTCAACGAGACGCTCCCCGTGAACTCCGCCTGGTGGCGCGAGCAGGCGAAGCTCGAGGGCGACCTCCTCTACGTGGCGCTCGGCGACTCGACCGCGCAGGGCATCGGCGCGAGCCGCCCGGGCAACGGCTACGTCGGGATCCTCGCCGACCGGATCCGCGCCTTGAGCGGCCGCTCGGTCCGCACCGTCAACCTCAGCGTCTCGGGCGCCCGGGCCTCCGACCTCGTCGAGCACCAGCTCCCCCGCCTCGCGAAGATGCAGCCCGACGTGGTGACCCTCGCGATCGGCGCGAACGACATCCTGGCGTTCGAGCCGGTCGCGTTCGAGCACGACCTCGGCCGGATCCTCGACGCCGTCCCGCCGACCACCGTCGTCGCCGACCTGCCGTGCTTCCACTTCCCGGCGAGCGAGCGCAAGGTGCGCGTCGCGAACGAGATCGTCCGCCGCCTCGCCACCGACCGCGGCCTCCGCATCGCCCCGCTGCACCGCATCACCCGCCGACAGACGGCCGTGCTCGCCCTCACCCAGGCCGCGGGCGACCTCTTCCACCCGAACGACCGCGGCTACCGCGTCTGGGCGAGCGCGTTCCTGCCGTTCCTCCCGGCGACGGTGCGCGCGCTGGAGGTGGCGGGGCGCTGACGCGACCGCGGAAGCTGACGCGTTGACGACGTCGCGTCGTCGTCGGATGCGCCCGCGCCCGCGCCCACGGATAGGGTCGCGACCATGACCCGACAGCCCGGCGCCCGCCTCCTCGCCGGCCTGATCGACTGGCTCTTCATGACCGTCTGGATCGGCCTGGTCTCGGCCGTGACGGTCCCTCTCTTCCTGGTCGGCGCCACGATCGCGCTCCCTCCCGTCGCGGGGAACGTGGTCGCGACGTTGGTGCTGGTGGTCCCGATCACGCTCGCGCTGGCGGTGTGGGAGTCCGGCCCGCGGCAGGCGACGCCGGGCAAGCGCGCCCGTCGCCTGGTCGTGCGCGACGTCCACTCGGGTGAGGCGCTCCCCTTCCGTCGCGCGCTCCTTCGCAGCGCCCTCAAGATCGCGCTCCCCTGGGTGATCGCGCACACGGCGGTCTACGCGCTCGTCGACGCGAGCGGCACGACGGGCGTGACGCCGACCGGGGCGCAGGCGGCGACGCTCGCCGCGTACGTCTTGCCCGTCGCGTACCTGTGCACCCTGTTCCTCGGATCCGGCCGCACGCCCTACGATCGCGCCGCGGGCGCCCTCGTCGTGCGGGTGGCGCCCGGTCCGCCTCGCGTCTGACCGACCCGCGTCCCTAGGGTGGGAGCATGGCCGACGACACCCCCGACGCCCGCTCCACCGGCACCGTCTGGCTGGTGATCGGGCTCTTCTCGGGCGCGCTGCTCGTCACCGGCGCAGGAGTGTCGTCGTGGATCTCCGCGGCCGCCTTCGCCCTCTCCGTGTCCATGTACGTACGCGCCCGCGGCCGGGGCCGGGCGCTCGCGCCCCCGCCGACCGGCACGCTCTGGTTCGTTGTCACGCTGATCGTCGGCGCGCTCCTCGTGACCGGCAGCTTCCAGCCTCCCTGGGTCGGCGCCGCGGCACTCGCGGCCGCCGTGCTCCTCTACATCCGCGCGATGGTCCGCCTATCGGCCCGACCTGCGACGGACCCGGATCCCGCCGACTGACCGGCCGTGCGCATGGTCCGCGGCGCCCGATGTCCCCGGGTACCGCGCTCGCATCGCCGCGCGGCACCCGCGGCCCGTCAGCCCGGCACCGCCGCCCGACTCGGCTCCTCGCGTCCCCTCCGTAGCGTCGGCCGCATGATCCCGACCACCGGAACCACCCGCCACCCGCACGCCGCCCGCGACCCCCGGCGCACGCGGGTCACGTTCCGCCGCGCGACCCGCTCCGAGCTGCTCAAGCTCGCGACGCTCCGCTCCACCCGCTGGACCGCCGCGCTGGTCGTGCTCGCGGGCGTCGGCATCAGCGTGATGGCGTCGCTCGTGGCGAACCCGCTGCCCGCCGGCTCCTCGCCGTCGACCGCGGACGCGGGCACGGCCGCCGTCCTCACGACGCCGCTGCTGCTCAGCCAGATCGTCGTCGGCGTGCTCGGAGTGCTCGCCATGGGGTCCGAGTACTCGTCCGGCACGATCCGCTCCACCCTCGCCGCGGTGCCGGACCGCCTCCAGGCGCTGGCCGCGAAGGCGCTCGCGGTCGCGCTGGTCGCGTTCGCACTCGGGGTGATCCCCGGCCTCGCCGCCTACCTGCTGACCCTCGGCACGCGCGCCGACCTCGGCTACGACGGCGGCCTCGCGTCGTGGGGCGTGCTCGGGCCGCTGCTCGGATCCGGCGCCTACCTCGCCATGATCGCCCTCCTCGGCCTGGCGCTCGCGACCCTGATGCGCAGCGGCCTCGCGGCCATCACCGCGTTCATCGGGATCCAGCTCGTGCTGCCCACCGTCGTCGGCCTGCTGCCCGATCTCGGCGGCGTCCCGGCGTACGACCTGCTCCTCACGACAGCCGGCCGGATCCTCACGGGCACCACGGGGAGCATCGCCCCGCCGCCCGCGACCGGCCTCGAGGTCGCCGTCGTCGCGGCCTGGCTCCTGCTCCCGGCGACCGCCGCGGCGCTCTTCTTCCGCCGCCGCGACGCCTAGCGCCGCGCGTCCGCCCATGTCGGTGCCCGCCGGTAGAGTCCCCCGCATGGCCCGCATCCACTCCACGTACCGCTGCTCGGAGTGCGGGTGGACGACCCCGAAGTGGGTCGGCCGATGCGCTGAGTGCCAGAGCTGGAACACCGTCGCGGAGGTGTCGCAGACGCCCGCGGCCGCCGGTCGCGTCACCACGCTCACGCCCGCCGGATCCAGCCAGGCACGGTCGATCATGCACGTCGGCACCGCGTCCGCCAGCCACATGCCGAGCGGCGTCGGCGAGCTCGACCGCGTGCTCGGCGGCGGCATCGTGCCGGGCGCGGCCATCCTCATGAGCGGCGAGCCCGGTGTCGGCAAGTCCACGCTGCTGCTCGAGGTCGCGGCGCGCGCCGCGGCGAAGGGCGCGAAGGTCCTCTACGTCACGGCCGAGGAGTCCGTGGCGCAGGTGCGCATGCGCGCCGAGCGCACGGGCGGGCTGCAGGAGTCGCTCATGATCGCGGCCGAGACCGACCTCGGCACGATCCTCGGCCACATCGAGCAGGTCGCGCCCGACCTCCTCATCGTCGACTCCGTGCAGACCGTCTCCAGCAGCACGTCCGACGGCCTGCCCGGCCACCCCGGCCAGGTGCGCGAGGTCGCCGTCACCCTCATCCGCGTCTGCAAGGAGCGCGACCTGCCGCTGCTGCTCGTCGGCCACGTCACGAAGGACGGATCCATCGCCGGCCCGCGGCTCCTCGAGCACCTCGTCGACGTGGTCTGCCAGTTCGAGGGCGACCGGCAGACGTCGCTGCGCTTCATTCGCGCGCTCAAGAACCGCTTCGGCCCCACGGACGAGGTCGGCTGCTTCGAGATGGCGGGCGACGGCATCGTCGAGGTGCCGGATCCCAGCGGCATGTTCCTCTCGCGCGGGGTCCACTCGGTGAGCGGCACGTGCGTCACCGTCGCGATGGAGGGCCGCCGCGCCCTGCCCGTGGAGGTGCAGGCGCTCGTCGTCGACACCAAGGCGCCGCAGCCGCGCCGGGTGGTCAACGGGGTGGACGCGTCGCGCGTAGCGATGCTGCTCGCGGTGCTCGAGAAGCGCGCCAACGTGCGGCTCTCGGATCGCGACGTCTACGTCTCCACGGTCGGCGGCGTGCGCCTCACCGAGCCCGCGGCGGATCTCGCCATCGCCGTCGCGCTCGTGTCCGCCGTCAACGGCAAGGCCATGCCGCACGACCTCGCGGCGTTCGGCGAGATCAGCCTGGCGGGCGAGATCCGCGGCGTCACGTCGGCGCCGCAGCGCGCGGCGGAGGCCCGGCGGCTCGGCTTCACGCAGATCGTCGACGCCGAGTGGGGCCCGCTGTTCTCCGCGCTCGGCCGCGCGTTCTCCCTCGCGAAGAGCGAGCGGGAGAAGGAGCTCGACGAGGCGTTCTGATCCGCGGGCCACGACCCGGGCCGCCCGCCAGCGCGGGCTACGGGCTCAGCCCGCGTCGACGGAACCGACCACGTGCTCGCGCACGTGCGCCACGGCGTCATCCACCACGTGGGTCACGTGCGTGTCCGCCACCTCGTAGCGGGCGATGCGCCCGTCGCGCTCCACGGTAACCAGACCCGCCGACCGCAGCACGCGCAGGTGCTGCGACACGAGTGGTTGCGAGAGGCCCGACTCGGCGACCAGCTCCGTCACGCTCATCTGCCGCGATGCGAGCAGCCCGATGAGGCCGAGGCGCGACGGCGAGGACAGCGCCTTGAAGAGGTCGGCGGCCTGCTCGAAGCCGGGGGGTGGGTAGGTCATCTGGACGATCCTAGGCCGAGGCGGAGACGCGACCCGGCCCGGATACGGCGACGGGGACCTGGCCTCACGGCCTGGTCCCCGTCTCGATCGTCGCGCGTCGTCGCGCGATGTATCAGTGCTCGTCGTAGTGGTCGCCGTGCTCGGCGTGCTTGTGTCCGTCGTGGACGTAGTCGACGTGGTCCTCGTGCGTGACGGTCTCGTGACCGCAGTCGGCGCCGTGCTGGTGCTCGGCGACGGTGTGCTCGGCGTGGGTCTCGGTGGTGTCGGTCATGATGCGTCCTAACGTCGGTGGAGCACCAGGATGACAGACACATGCACGGATTGCAATGAATGCATCCAATTGGGAATCGTGCTCATGTGCGCACATGGGCGCCGGCCGCTGCGCGCGTCAGTAGAGCAGGAAGGACTTCGGCTCGGCGCTCTTCACGCCGGCCACCTCTACCGAGAGCGTGTAGGTCGCGCCGCCGGCGGGCACGGCCGGACGCTCCTTCTCCTGGCACGTGGTGGTGGACGACCGCTGGCGCGACCACTCGAACGGCGACGACGTCTGCGGCGTGCGGGCGGCGAGCTCGACCTCGGCGTCCTCCGCGCCCGTCTGGCAGTCGGTCGACTTCCAGTAGACGTCGGATCCGCTCGAGATCGTGAACACCTGCGTGGTCGTCCCGAGGTTCGCCGTGCAGGGCTCCATGCCGGTGTTCGTGACGGTGAAGGAGAGCTTCGGCAGCACGCCCGCCTTGTAGGAGGCGGCGTCGGTGACGGGCGTGACGGTCAGCTGGCCCGCGGCGCAGGATCCGTCGGCGTTCGTCTCCGTGCCGGTGCCTGCGCTGGCGCTCGGGCTGGGGTCGGGGGTCGGCTCGGCGGCGGCGTCACCCGAGTCGCCGGCGGCGGCATCCGCGCTGGGCGTCGCGCCGGGGGCTGCGGTGTCGGCCGAGCCGCGGCCGAGGTTCGAGACGATGATCACGACGACGGCGATCACGGCCACCACGACGAGCAGCGCGAGCAGGCGGCGACGGCGGTACACGGCCGCGGACGGGCGGCCTCCGGGCGAGGTCGAGGACATGACCACAGGCTACGGTCGGGTGCCCGCGGGGCCGGGTCGGCGCGCCCGCCGCCCACATCCCTCGGGGGATCCGGGCGTCAGCGGCCAGGAGCGGGGGGGGTCAGAGCGCCTTGAGCATGCGCGTGTTGCCGAGGGTGTTCGGCTTCACGCGGGAGAGGTCGAGGAACTCGGCGATGCCCTCGTCGTGCGAGCGGAGCATCTCGTAGTAGATCTCCTGCGCGATGATCGACTCGGCGACCTCGTGGTAGCCGTGGCGGGAGAAGAAGCCGACCTCGAAGGTCAGGCAGAACAGGCGGCTGAGGCCGAGCTCGCGGGCGTCGTCCTCGAGGCGCTCGAGCAGCGCGTGGCCGACCCCGGTGCCGCGGGTGTGCGGGGCGGCGGCGAGGGTGCGGATCTCGCCGAGGTCCTCCCACATCACGTGCAGCGCGCCGCAGCCGACGACCTCGCCGGACGCGTCGACCGCGACCCGGAACTCCTGCACGTTCTCGTAGAGCACGACGAGGTCCTTGCCGAGGAGGATGCCCTCCATAACGAGCGGCTCGACGAGCTGCTGGATCCGCGGCACGTCGCCGGTGCGCGCGCGTCGCACGCGGATGCCGGCTGCGGGCTCCACGGACTCGGCGGTGACTGGCTCTGCGCTCACGATGACGACCCTCTCGATCCGCGGCTCGGGCGCCCGGATCAGGGGTCCAGCCTAGCGACGGGCGGATCCCGCGTCCGGGGCGGGCGGGTCGGCGTCGGCGGCAGCACCCGGGGCCGGTGTCGCGAGCCGCGCGATCATCCGCGGCGCGATCCACACGATCGCCACCACGCCCACCAGCGCACGCAGCCCGGCGAACACGAGCACCCACCACCCGACCCCGTCGCCGCCGACGATGAGCGCGATCCCGATGACGACGAGCGCCGCGTCCGCGACGAACGGCACGCGCAGCCAGAACATGAGGCGGCGGACGGGATCTATGCCCCGATCATGCGCCGTCGACCTGCGCGGGCGTCCGTCGCGCGGGGCATGGGGCGTCATCACGCCGGGCGCGGCCCAGGGCGATCGGCGACAGGCGCGCCCGACGGCGGCGCCCAGCGGTCGGACGCTCCATCGGCGACGGCCCGCGCATCCACCGCGCGCCGCTCCACCGGCAGCCGCACCCCGAAGACCGTGCGGCCCGGCTCCGACTCCACCCAGATGGCGCCGTGGTGCGCCGCGACGATCGCCTGCGCGATCGCGAGACCGAGGCCCGTGCCGCCGGTGGAGCGGGCCCGGGATCCGTCGCCGCGCACGAAGCGCTCGAACAGGGACTCCTGCAAGGCGGGCGGGATGCCGGGTCCGTCGTCGGTCACGCGGATGACGGCGTGCGCATCCGGACCCGCGCCCTCCACCGCGAGCGACGCGACCACGCGCGTCCCGGCCGGGGTGTGCGTGCGGGCGTTCGCGAGCAGGTTGACGACCACCTGGCGGAGCCGCGCATCGTCGCCGGGGACGCTCACGGAATCGTCCGGCAGGTCGAGGTCCCAGTCGTGGTCCGGGCCCGCCGCGCTCGCGTCGCCGACCGTGTCGAGGAGGATGCGCGTGAGGTCGACCGGATCCGACTCCAGCTCGCGCCCCTCGTCGAGGCGCGCGAGGAGCAGGAGGTCCTCGACGATCGTGGTCATGCGCACCGACTCCGACTCGATGCGCGACAGCGAGTGCGTCACGTCCTCGGGCAGCTGGTGCGGCCCGCGGCGAGTCAGCTCGGCGTAACCGCGGATGGAGGCGAGCGGCGTGCGCAGCTCGTGGCTCGCGTCCGACACGAACCGCCGCACCTTGGCCTCGCTCGCCTGCCGCGACGCCAGCGCCGCGGCGACGTGGCCGAGCAGGCCGTTGAGCGCGGCACCCACGCGGCCGACCTCAGTGCGCTCGTCGGTGTCGGATGCGGGCACGCGCGCCTCGAGCGCGACGTCGCCGCGGTCCAGCTCGAGGGCGGCCACGTGGGTCGCCGTGTCGACGACCCGGTCGAGCGGCCGCAGGGCGCGCCGCACGATGACGGCGCCGAGCACCGCGGCGAGCGCCAGCGTGAGGGCGGCGACCACGGTGATCACGAGGATGAGCTGCTCCACCACGTCGTCGGCGGGCTTCGTCGGCAGGCCGGTGACGATGATGGCGCCCGACGACGAGGTCTCGCCGATGAGCCGGTAGCTGCCGAGCGCACCGCCCAGGTCGACCGTGCGCGGGACCCCGTCCGTGGGCACGCTCTGCAGCTTCTGGCTCTGCACCTGCGTGAGCTCCACCGTGCCGGCGCCACCCGGCTCGCCCTCGGCGGCGTCACGGTCGGCGATGTACCCGCCCGAGACGACGACGCCGTCGACGATGGTCGCGCTGATCGTGCCGACCTGCTGCCCGAACGCGCCGAGTCCACCGGGCGCCCCGGGGAAGCTGCCGTAGTCGTCCGGATCCCGGTCGACGAAGCTCTGCGACCGCGCCGCGGTGGCCTGCAGCTGCTGGTCGACCTGCTGCATCAGCGACGTCCGCAGCGCCAGGATGCTCACGGTGCCGATGAGGATGCTCGCGAGCGCCAGCAGCCCCACGACGCTGAGGACGAGCCGGCGGCGCAGGGTCATGCCGCGCGCCGCAGCGGCCAGTCGTTCGCGCAGCGGCGGCGCGCCCTGCGCCGGCGCATCCGGCGACGGGGCGACCTGCGGCGTAGTCACTCCGCGGCCTTGAGCATGTAGCCGCTGCCGCGCACCGTGTGGATCATCGGGCTACGGCCGGCGTCGATCTTGCGCCGCAGGTAGGAGATGTAGATCTCGACCACGCTCGACTTGCCGCCGAAGTCGTAGCTCCACACCCGGTCGAGGATCTGCAGCTTGCTCAGCACGCGGCGCGGGTTGCGCATCAGATAGCGCAGCAGCTCGAACTCGGTGGCGGTGAGCTCGATGGGGTCGCCGGCGCGCGCGACCTCGTGGCTGTCCTCGTCGAGGGTGAGGTCGCCGACGCGGATCACCGGGTCGACGCTGTCGCTCACCACGAGCGTCGAGCGGCGGATGAGGCCGCGCAGCCGGGCCACGACCTCCTCCAGGCTGAACGGCTTGGTCACGTAGTCGTCGCCGCCCGCGGTGAGGCCGGCGAGCCGGTCGTCGAGCGAGTCCTTGGCGGTGAGGAAGAGCACGGGGATGTCCTCGGCGTCGGCGCGCAGCCGCGACAGCACCTGGAGGCCGTCGAGGTCGGGCAGCATGATGTCGAGCACCACGGCGTCGGGCTTGAACTCGCGCGCGGCGGCGAGCGCCTGGTGCCCGTTCTCGGCCGTGCGGATCTGCCAGCCCTCGTAGCGGAGCGCCATCTGGAGCAGGTCGGTCAGGGACGCCTCGTCGTCGACGACGAGCACCCGGATGGGCGACCCGTCGGCGCGGGTGAGGCGGGGCTGCGGGGCGGCGGCGGGCTGGAAGCCGGAGGGCGTTGCGGTGGTCACGGGATCCATCATCCGGATCTTCCTATGAAGCGCCCATGAGCCCGCCATGGGGCCGCCTCGGCGGGATGGTCAGAACGGGAGCGGGCCGCCGGTCCGGAGATTCGCGGAGACCAGACCGTAGACGATGAGCCCGAGCATGATGGCCCCGATGATCCACGGGCTCACGTCGACGTCAACAGGATCGCTGTCGGGCTCGCGGCGGCGCCGGAACCGCTCGTCGGCTCGCATCACGAAGGCGCGCGCGGCGCATGCGGCCGCCATCGTGCCGAGCGTGGCGGTGCCCGTCCAGCGAGCGAGCGCGGTCACCGGCTGATCGAACAGCGCGGCCAGCCAGACGAGCCCCGCTCCCAGAGCGAAGACGGCACCGACAATCCACCACGAGAAGTCCGTCGCCATACCAACGACCTCCATGGCGCCGGAGGGCCACATCGCCGCACGCTCTGCCTGCTCCGCCGCCTGTCGCGCCGCCTTCCGCTCCCATCGGGTCATGCGCGCCGGGTCGGCGAAGTGCGCCCGGTAGCGCTCGATCTCGGGCAGCAACGCGGCGGCCTCGTCCGGCAGCTCGGGTTCGGACCCGGGCTCGGACGGGTCCGCGGGAGGGAGCGCCAGGAACGCCGGGATCTCGTCGTCCGCGATCCCGGAGTGCGCGATCATGCGCGCGAGCCGATCGCGCTCGACGTCCGTCGTCCAAGCGGGGAATGCGATGCCCCAGCGACCCGCCTGATCCGGTGCGATGAGCTCGCGGTACAGCTCGGCGAGCACGAGCCGGCACGCCCGGTCCGTGGGAACCTCGCGCACGCGCTGCTTGAGGAGGGTCAGGATCTCCGATCGCAGCCCCTCCTCCCAGAGCTGGTGGGCGCGGGTCGCGGAATCGGGGTCGTCGGGCACCCGGTGATGCTGCCAGGTCGGCGCGCCCCACGAGCGGCCAGCGCACGGATCCGCCGGGCCGCACGACGACGGGCCCGGCGCGCGATGCGCCGGGCCCGGGTCGTGCGGAGGTGCGCGGAGCTAGTGCTTCTCCTCCGTCGCGCGGGTGACGCTCTCGCCGTCGACGCTCGCGCGGTCCTCCTTCTGCTTGTCGCCGCGGGTCTTCGCGAGGCTCGCGACGGTGGCGACCGTGATGGTCGCGCCGATGAACAGGAGCGAGAACCAGATCGGGATCTCGGGCGCCCACAGCATCGGCTCGCCGCCGTTGATGAAGGGCAGCTCGTTGACGTGCATCGCGTGCAGCACGAGCTTCGCGCCGATGAACGCGAGGATCACCGCGAGGCCCTGCGACAGGTAGACGAGGCGCTCGAGCAGGCCGCCGATGAGGAAGTACAGCTGGCGGAGGCCCATCAGCGCGAAGGCGTTCGCGGTGAACACGATGTACGCCTCGTTCGTGAGGCCGTAGATGGCGGGGATCGAGTCGAGCGCGAACACCAGGTCGACGAAGCCGATCGCGATGACGCAGAGCAGCAGCGGGGTGACGAAGCGCTTGCCGTCGATCTTCGTGGTGAAGCGGTCGCCGACGAACTCGTCGTGGACGGGGAGGATCCGGCGGGCGATGCGTACGAACATGTTGTCCGCCGCGTTGCCGCCGTGGTCGCCCTTCAGCTGCTGGTACGCGAGCACGAACAGCAGCGCGCCGAAGATGTAGAAGACCCAGGAGAAGTTCTCGATGAGCGCGGCGCCCAGCGCGATGAAGCCGGCCCGCATGATCAGCGCGATGACGATGCCGATCATCAGCACCTTCTGCTGGTACTTCCGCGGCACGGCGAACCCGGTCATGATCAGCAGGAACACGAACAGGTTGTCGATCGACAGGGCCTTCTCGGTGAGGTAGCCGGCGAAGTACTCGCCGCCGTAGCCCCAGCCGCTCGTGAAGCCGATGCCGACGCCGAAGATCAGCGCGAGGCCGATGTAGAAGGCCGACCAGCGGGCGGACTCGCCGATGGTGGGCTCGTGCGGCTTGCGCACGTGGGTGAAGAACTCGTAGACGAAGAACGCGATGGTGACCGCGATCGTGATGAGCCAGGTGGTCGTGGTGATGTTCACGGGGGTCTCCGGTGATGAGGCCGACGGGAATCGGAACGGCTAGGTGGCGCGCGGACGCGTCAATGATCCCATGCGGGATCTCCTCACACTGGGGAATTGCCTGCGCCTACGCTCCGCGGATCGTGCGCGCCACCGGGACGCACGCCCGCGGTGCCGCGGGACCGCACGGTCGCCGGCCGGCCGCGTCAGGTCAGGCTCGGCGCCTCGAACGGGTACGCGACGTAGGCGAACCGGCGCGAGTCGGGCGCCCAGCTCGTGACGTTGATGGTGCCCTGGCCGCCGGGGAAGGCGGCGAGGTCGCGCGTGCGGTGGCTCTGCCGGTCGATGACGCGGAGGATCACGTCGTGGTCGGCCGGGTGGCCGAGCGTGCCGGGCGGGAAGCTGAGGTAGACGATGTGCTCGCCGTCGGGCGATGGGTGCGGGAACCAGTTGACGCGCTCGTCGGCGGTGAACTGGTGCGTGTCGGAGCCGTCGGTGCGCATCGTGAACAGCTGGGCGTGGCCCGGCAGGTCGGATCCGCGCTCGGAGTTGAAGTAGAGCCAGCCGCCGTCGGGCGAGAACTCGGCGCCGTCGTCCGGGAAGCCGTCGTCGGTGAGCTGCGTGGTGGGGCCGCCGTCGACGGGCACGAGGTGGATGTTCGTGGTCCACTCGCCGCGCGCGTCGACCTGGCCGCCGATGACGCTGAGCGTCGTGCCGTCGGGCGAGACGCCATGCAGGTAGTTCTTGAAGCGGAGCGCCGGATCCCGGTCGGCCGTGATCCGCCGGCCCGGCCCGCCCGCGCCGTCGTTCCAGAGCACGCTGTAGAGGTGGCCGTCGCGGCCGGAGACGTACACGTGCGCGCCGTCGGGGGACATGACGTGGTCGTTGTTGATGGGCGGGACGCCGCCGAGATCGACCGCCTGGAAGTCGACCGCGGGCTCGGGCAGGTCGGGATCCGGCTCCTCCGGGTCGGGCGCCGGCAGCCGCCACAGGCCACCCTCCGCGTTGACGACGAGCCAGCGTCCGTCGGGCGTCCAGTTCGGGGCCTCGATGTGCAGCACGGCCGACTCGGCGACCATGCGCTCGGCGCCCGTCTCCACGTCGACGACGAGGAGGCGGGCCAACTGGCCGTCGCGCAGCGTCACGCGGTGGATCCGGCGGTGCCGTCGGCGGGCGTCGCGGCGGACGTCGCGGCGGACGTCGCGGCGGGCGCATCGTCCCGGTTGTTCGCGAACGCCGAGTCGAAGAGGCTGTCGGGCGTCGGCCAGAGGAGGGAGCGGACCCGGGCGAGGGCGTCGGGGGCTCCGTGCAGGCGGTCCATCCCCGCATCCTCCCACTCGACGGAGACCGGGCCGTCGTAGCCGATGCTGCGCAGGGCCCGGAAGGCGCGTTCGAAGGGCACGTCGCCGTGGCCGACCGAGACGAAGTCCCAGCCGCGGCGCGGGTTCCCCCAGGGCAGGTGGGAGCCGAGCCGGCCGCCGCGACCGTCCGTCGTGACGCGCGTGTCCTTGGCGTGCACGTGGTAGATCCGGTCGGCGAAGTCGAGGAGGAAGCCGACCGGGTCGATGCCCTGCCACATCATGTGACTGGGATCCCAGTTGAGGCCGAAGCCGGGGCGGTGCCCGATGGCCTCGAGCGTGCGGCGCGTGGTCCAGTAGTCGTAGGCGATCTCGCTCGGGTGCACCTCGAGCGCGTACCGCACGCCCTCCCCGTCGAACACGTCGATGATCGGGTTCCAGCGGTCGGCGAAGTCCTGGTAGCCGGCGTCGATGACCGACTCCGGCACCGGCGGGAACATCGCCACGTACGGCCAGATGCGGGATCCGGTGAAGCCCGTGACGCGCGTGACCCCGAGTGCGGAGGCCGCCTTCGCGGTGAGCTCCAGCTCCTCGGCGGCGCGCTGGCGCACGCCCTCCGCCTGGCCGTCGCCCCAGACCTTGGAGCGCAGGATCGCCTGGTGCCGGAAGTCGATGGGGTCATCGCACACGGCCTGGCCGGTGAGGTGCTGCGAGAGGGCGTGCACCTCGAGGCCGTGGCGCTCGAGGATCTCGCGGCGGCCGCGGAGGTACGCCGGATCCTCGGCCGCGCGCCACACGTCGAGGTGCTCGGCGGAGCACGCGATCTCGAGGGCGTCGAACCCCCAGCCGCTCGCGAGCCGGGCGACCTCCTCCAGCGGCAGGTCGGCCCACTGGCCGGTGAAGAGCGCTACGGGGGTGGTGATCTGGGGCATGGTTCCCTCTCGTCGACGGTGACGGTGCGGTGCGTGCGGTGGCGCGGCCCGGTGACGGCGCGCGGGATCAACGCTACACACCGGGCCGCGCCCGCTTCCGGGTGGCCGTCAGCGAAAGTTCGCCGACTGCGTGCGCTGGTAGCCCGCGAGGGTGATGCCGCCGAGCAGCACCGCCCACGCCGCGAGGAGGATCAGCGGGATCCCCATGACCGCCGTGTCCTGCCGGGCCGCCGCGCTCGTGAGCGTGCTCCACGCGCCGGTCGGCAGCAGCACGGTGAGCGACTCCCATGGCGTGCCGCTCGTGTCGCCGCCCGTGAACAGGCCGCCCGCGAACGACAGGGGCAGGTACACCAGGTTGGCGAGCCCGAGCGCACCGCGGGCGGGGAACCAGTAGCCCATCGCGAGGCCGAGCAGCGCCATCGGCACGGCGCCGGCGAGCACGGCGAGCGCGACGGATCCGAGCGTGGCCGCGTCCACCCGGACGCCGCCCGCGAGGATCCCGACCGCGACCACCGGGATCACGAAGACGACGCCGAAGACGCACGCGACCGTGAGCTTGGCGGCCAGCCGGATCCACGCGGGCACCGGCGCGGTGAACAGCCACCGCTCCCACGGCGACTCCCTCGCCGATGCCACGCCCACGCCGAACTGGAACGTCACCGTGCCGAGCACCGAGAACAGCACGTAGCCGAGCAGGACGCTGAGCCGCGCGCTCGGCGGCCCGCCCTGCGGCAGGCCGACGACCGCGTAGATGAGCACGGGGTAGGCGAGGAGCGGCAGCACGAAGGCCGGCATGCGCGCGTTCTGCGCGAGCTCGCTCACGACGTGGGCGCGGTAGATGGCGAGGCGGCGGGCCGCGGTCGGGCGGACCGGCATCGGCGCGGCGGTCATCGGGCGCATCCCGCGTGATCCTCGGCGCGCGACGGATCGGCGGGGATCGCGTCCGCGCCACCCGCCAGCACGCGCTCCACGATCTCGCCGAGCCCCGGCTCCACGACCGTGAGGCGGGGCTGCGGCACGGCGGCGAGCACCAGCCCGGCGACGACGTCGGAGCGGTCGGTGTCGATGACCCACCGGATCCGCTCGGCGCCCCGGGGCTCCTCCCCCGCCTCGGGCACCGCGCCGGACGACCGCAGGCGCCGCGCCTCGGCGGCGGTCGCGTCGAAGCCGACCCGCCGCACACCGGCCAGCCCGCGGAAGTCGGCGGCGGTCCAGTGGCCGACGACGCGCCCGTGGTCGAGGCAGACGACGGTGTCGGCGAGCGCGGCGACCTCCTCCATGTCGTGCGAGGCGAGGAGCACGGTGCGCCCGGAGTCGCGGACCGCCGCGATGGCGTCGCGCACGGCGGCCCGGCCCGGGATGTCGAGCGCCGCGGAGGGCTCGTCGAGCACCACGACAGGCGTCCCGGCGCCCACCACGCACGCGAGCGCGACCCGCCGCCGCTCGCCGCCGCTGAGGCCGCCGGTCTGGCGCGACGCGAGGCGGTCGAGGTCGAAGCGGTCGATCGCGGCGGCCGGGGTGAGCGCGGCGGCGTGCGGCACGAGGGCGAGCGCCAGCACCTCGCGCACCGTGAGGTACTCGGGGAAGGCGAGAGCCTGCGGCATGACCGCGACGAGCGCCGCGGTGGGCCCGCCGCGACGCACGTCGTGGCCGAGCACGCGCGCCCGGCCCGCATCCGGGCGCCGGGTGGCGGTGAGCACGTCGATGGCGGTGGTCTTCCCGGATCCGTTCGGCCCGAGCAGCGCGTGCACGAGCCCCGGCGCGAGGGAGAAGGACGCGGCGTCGAGCGCGCGCGTCCGGCCGAAGGTGCGGGTGATCCCCTCGAGCTCGATCGCGTCAGTCATGGGATGCCTCCTCCGCGGCGAAGCGGCGCGCCCCCGGCTCGGCGCCGCCGAACGAGATCGCGTACAGGGACGACTGCGTCACCCCGTCGAGCCCGAGCACCGCGTCCAGCTCGTGGTCGACGAAGCCGACCCAGCCCAGCACCGGCAGCCCCAGCGCGGTCGCGACCAGGAGCGCGTTCTGCCCGACGTGACCCGCCTCCAGCAGGGTGAGCCGGTAGCCCCGGAGTCCGTACTTGCAGCGCGAGCGCTCGAAGCTGCCCGTGATGACGACGGTGACCGCCGCCGTCTCGGGGATCGGCGCCATGAGCGACGGCGCCGCGCGGTGGAACCGCGCGAGCCGCCCGTCGCGGTCGAGCCCGGACACGTCGACGAGCGTCTCCTCCAGCGGGTCGAGCTGGTGGATCCCCGGCTCGAGCCCCACGACCGACCGCGCGACCACGTGCAGGTCGAGCGGGTACAGCCCGCCGCCCGAGGGCACGAACCGCCCGGGCGTGCCATCGCCGCGCGGCCCGTAGGCGAGGCGCAGCACGGTCGCCAGCTCGGCCAGCTGGACCGGCCGCCCGAGCCTGCGCGGCTCCGCCGACCGGCGCGCCGCCAGCGTCGCGCCCAGCTCGTGCCGCAGCGGGAGCGCGCGCGGCAGGGGCAGGGCCGGGAGCAGCCGCGGCGCGGAGGTCGCTCCACCGGGACCGGCGTCGGCGACGCCCTGCGCCTCCTGCGCCATCTGGTGCGCGTACCGCACGTCGGTCCAGCCGGGGTGGGTGATCCTCGTGATCTTCGACGCCTCGTGGAAGTCCTCCGCGGGGTCGCCCGTCGACCGGTCGACGGCGCCCCCGACGCTGAAGATCGGCCCCACGCTCCCGAGGGAGCGCGCGGACGCGGGGGTGCCGGCATCCGCCGCCACGGACGGACCCGTCGGGGCCTCCGCGCGCTCGGGGGTGGCGTCGGTCTCGATGGTGCTCATGGGATCCTCCTGGTGCGGCGGGCTGTGGGACGGCGGCGGGGACGGGCGGTGGCGGCCGTCACGGGAACGGATGCGGGACGGGGACGAGGTCGGCCGGCCGGTCGATGGCGGGCCCGTCGCGCCACCGCCGGTATAGGCGCGGGTGGCCGAGGAACCGCGCGGCGTGCACCACGTCGAGCGCCACGAGGTCGGGGCTCAGCGCGCGCACCACGTGGAAGCCGGCCGCACGCACCTCGGGTGCCGTGATGTCCGCGAGCAGCACCTCGATGCCCTCGCGGTCGAGCCCGGCGACGACCTCCGCCCAGCTGTCCGGGCCCCCGACGGCCGCGACCCGCTCGTCCGAGGCGTCGAGCGGGGCCGTGAGCGGACCCGCGGACGGGCGGCAGTGCAGCCGGATGTGGTCCTCGAACTCGACCACGTCCGCCGCGTCGATGGTCGGCTCCGCCAGCAGCCGCAGGCACCAGTTGTGCGTGTGCAGCGCCTCGCGGACCGCGTTGAGGATCGCCCGGTCGAGCCGGAAGTCGGCCGCGCATCCCACCGCGACGCCGATGCGGTCGCTGCGCATGACCGCGAGGAGCACGGGCACGTCCGCCGCCGCGTCCAGCACGCGCACCGAGAACGACGCGCCGAACCGGCCGCACAGCTCTTCCAGGCGCTCGAGCTCCCGGAGCGTCTCGTCGGTGAGCCGGGAGCTGCCGCGCCAGTCGAATGCCGGGGGCCTGGATCCTCGGAGCCACGAGCGCTGGAACGCGTCGCGCTCGATGAGCTCCAGCACCGCGCGGCCCGCGGCGAACCCGAAGTGCGGCCCCGCCGCGACGCCGGACGAGGTGGCCGGCTCGACGTGCGGCTCCCGGTGCCCGTCCGCCCGGTGCGGGTCGTCGAACACCACCATCTGCGCGGGGACGTGCACCGCGTCGCCCCGGTGCAGGGACCGCGCCGGCATCCAGGTGAGGAGGTCGCCCGGCCGGGCGCGCTCGTAGTGGAAGGCCGGATCCTCGTGCTGCGTCGGGTGGAAGCGCTGGAAGGCGTCCGGCCCCACCTGGCGGGCGTCGGCGCCGAGGGGCGCGCGGAACCCGCCGGGGGCGCCCGCGAGCGACATGCGCTCGACGGCCTCGCCGATGCACGACCTGCGCGCCTCCATCCGGGACCCGCCCGGCCCCATGCTGAAGCGCTCGGACTCCGTGCCGGTGAGGAACCCGGTGTCCGCGGAGCGGCCCGAGTACAGCGCGTCCGGGATGGCGTCGGGCGTGAAGGCCATGGGATGCGCGTGCTCCACGAGCCCCGTGTACGGACTCACGACGCCCGCCCCGCCGCGGCTCATGCCCGCCACGGCGAGACGATGCCGGCGTAGGGGCGGGGGCCGCACGTGCCGCAGCGCGCGACGCGGAACACGGCGTGCGCCTCGGCCTCCATGACCTTCGGCTCGATGACGAGCACGGTGCTGGCGACGAGCCAGTCGTGGGCGTGGATCCACCGGGCGGCGTAGCGCGCGGCGAACCCCGCCGTGATGGCGTCGAGGCTCGGGTCGCGCGGCACGACGGCGACCGCGTCGGCCGCCGCGGCGTGATCCGCGGCGAACGGCGTGGTCGACGCCCAGCGCAGCGCGACGCACTCGAGGCACGGGCCCTCCCCGGGCACCACCACCGGCCCGACGAGCTGGAAGCGGCCGTCGAACGGGTGCACCGGGAGCCACGGGCGCCCCGCGGCGTGCATGCGCGCGCCGACCTCGCGGAGGACCGGCCGGGAGCCGACCGCGATGACGAGGTCGGCGTCGTGCTCGTCGCCGAGCTCGGCGGAGGGGAGGGCCTCCGCCAGGCCCGTGAGCAGCGACGGGATCATGTCGCCCACGAGCGCGACCCGGGCGGGCGACGCGGGGTCGCGCACGGGACCGAGCCCGGTGCGGTCGCCGCCGTTGCGCCGCGCCTCGTCGAGGACGTGCGCGAGCTCGTCGGGGACGGATCCCGCGGAGCCGGACGGCGACCCGACCACGACGTCGCGCAGCACGAGCTCGTCGACCAGGTGCGCCACGGCGGGGGCGTGCGCGGCGAAGGCCCGATCGAGGTCCGCGCGGGTGAAGGGACGGGAGAGGAGGCGCGACACCGCGGAGACGGCGTCGCCCGAGGGCAGCTGCAGGGAGACCAGCTCGCGACCGCCGAGGAGGTGGAGGGTGTCCTCCACCTCCCCGACGGCGTAGCGGGGACTCACCGAGTACGTGGTCGACGAATCCATGCGCGGGCGATCAGCGAGGCTGCTGGTGGCCGCTGCCGCTCGACGAGCACGTCGTGCTGCAGCACAGGGTGACGTCGCCCATCACCATCTCCTCCTCCGCGCCGCGGTGCGTGATGGTGAAGCCGAAGGCCTCCGCCAGCAGCGCGTCCGACGCTGCGTCGCCTGCGGCCGCCGGGGCGACCTCGGGCGCGGTGGTGGGCAGCAGCTGAGCCGGGGCCGCCGTTTCCATGAGCAGTGACATTGCCGTTCCTTCCTCTGGGTGGGTGGGACGACGCCTTTCTAGCACGATCTTCCGTGACCTGGGCAGATGCGCATTACCTGTTGACAACCCATCCGCGAGGCGGCACGATCCGCCCGCGTCGAGGCGGCCCGGGTCGGATCCGACGCGTACCCTGGAGCCCGTGACGGACGAGATGCTGGCCTTCCCCTGGGAGGACGACCTCGCCCCGGCAGCACCCGCGCCGCCTCCTCCCCCGCCGCACCTGACGCGCATCGTCGCCCACTCGTCGGATCGCGTCGCCTGGCTCCGCGCCCGCAGCTTCGGCATCACCGCGACCGACGTCGCGCGCCTCGCGACCGACGCCTCGCTGCAGGCCGTCGCGCTCGAGAAGCTCTACGGATCCGGCTTCGGCGGCAACCGCTACACCGACCACGGCCGGGAGCGCGAGCCCGAGATCGCCCGCTGGGTCGAGGCGGAGCACGGCATCGTGCCGAGCGCGCACCTGTTCCACGCGGAGGGGCAGCGCCGCCACCTGGCGACCCCCGACGGCGTGGGCCTCCGGTCGGACGGCCGGCTCGAGCTCGCGGAGATCAAGACGACCGCGAAGCCGTGGCGCAGCATCCCGCGCAACTACCTGCGGCAGATCTGGTGGCAGCAGTACGTGCTCGGTGCCGAGCGCTCGCTCATCGTCTGGGAGCAGCACGTCGACTTCGTGCCCGTGCACGACATCCCGAAGTGCAAGTGGATCGACCGCGACGAGGCCGAGATCGCCGCGCTAGTGGCGCGCGCGAACGACCTCATCGCGCTCATCGTGCGCATGGCGAACGCGCCGGCCGGAGCCCGCGGCCTGGCCTGATCCGCGCCGGTCCGTCGTGCGTGCGTCGTGCCGGCGCCGCGCCCGTCGCCGAGTGCCCTCGGCATTCTTCTCGCCCGGGGAACACCGCGGAAACACGCCCGACTCACGCGGCGACTTCACTGGAGGAGCGGGGGCCGGTGGGATCCACCATGCCGCCGCGTTCCGAGGAGGGGTCTCACGATGAGCCAGGTCGTCCAGTCGAGAGCCGGCGTCGCCGCCGCGGCCGAGCGGGATCGGGCGGCTGCCGCCGTCGCCCTGGCGCCCCACGGGGAGACGATGCGCGCGGTCGTCGTCACGGAGACCGGAGGGCCCGACGTCCTGCACCTCGCGGACGTGCCGGTGCCGCACCGCCTCGACTCGGAGGTCCTCGTGAAGGTCGTCGCCGCGGGCGTGAACCCCATCGACCTGCGTCTCCGCGCGGGCGAGCCGGGCGGCCCGACCCTCGGCGCCCTGCCCGCGGTGCTCGGCCGCGACTTCAGCGGCGTCGTCGTCGAGTCGCCCTACGAGGACCACGCGCTGCATCCGGGCGACGAGGTGTTCGGCCTCGCCATGGTGCCGCGGATGCCCGGCAGCTATGCCCCCTACATCGCCGTCCCGAGCGTGAGCCTCGCGCGGAAGCCCGCGCGCCTCTCGCACGTGGAGGCCGCGGCGACGCCCGTCAGCGCCCTGACCGCATGGGGCATGGTCGTCGACATCGGGAGGGCGCACGAGGGCCAGGTCGTCCTGATCCACGCGGGAGCGGGCGGCGTCGGCCACTTCGCCGTGCAGTTCGCGCGCCACTTCGGCGCCCGGGTCGTCGCGACGGGCTCGCCCCGCAACGTCGACTGGCTGGCGGAGCTCGGCGCCGACGAGGTCATCGACCGCTCGCAGGTGCGCTTCGAGGACGTGCTCGCCGACGTGGACGTGGTGATCGACCTGGTCGGCAACTGCACGGACGACACCGGCACCCGCTCGCTGCAGGTCCTCCGCCGCGGCGGCCTCCTGGTCAGCGCGCCCGTCCGCGGCTGGCCGACGCTCGTGCAGGACGCGGCCGCGGTCGGCGTGCGCGCCACCCACTACGAGGTCGCGCCCGACGGGCAGAAGCTCGCGGTGATCTCGCGCCTGCTGGAGTCGGGCGACATCAAGGTCTACGTCGACGAGGTCTTCGACCTGGAGGACGCCGCCGAGGCGCACCGCCACATGGAGAGCGGGCACGCCCGCGGCAAGGTCGTCCTCAACGTGGCGCGGGGCTGACCCGCCCCCACAGGGACGGTCGTCCTCGACGTGGCGCGAGGCTGACCCGCCCCGACAGGCAAGGTCGTCCTCGACGTGGCGCGGGGCTGACCCTCGCCCGCTCCGCCCGCTCAGCGGGGCAGCGCCTCCCGCAGCGCGTCGACGATCCGGGTCCCGCGGTCGTCGTCGGCCTCCATCCGGTTGGTGAGGAACGCGAAGCCGACCCGGTGCTCGACGTCGGCGAAGGCGACCTGTCCGCCGGCGCCGTCGTGGCCGAGGCTGCCGGGTCCGAGGTAGCGGCGCGCGTCCGAGTCGAGCTGGAAGCCCATGCCCCAGCGCGGCCACGGGCTCTGCGCGTCGAACGCGGGCGGCTCGTCGCCGCCGGAGACGGGACGGGTCGCGAGGCGGATCGTGTCGTCGTCGAGCAGGCGCACGCCCGCGGTCTCCACGACCACGGCCGACCAGACGGCGGCGAGCGCGTGGGCCGTGCCGATGCCGCCGGCGCCGGGGATCTCCGCCGCCTGCACGTCCGCGCGGGAGAAGCCCGCGTCGTCGCCCACGAGCTCCAGCGGCAGCGCGCCGCCGAGCGTGAGGGCGCGCAGCGGCAGGTCGGATCCGCCCGCCGCGACATCCGCGCGCTGCCGGGAGGTGAGCTCCCGCAGCGTCGTGCCCACGCGCATGCGCGCGACGCGCTCGCCGTCCTCGGGCGGGATCCCGATCCAGGCGTCCACCCCCAGCGGACCGGTCGCGAGCGCCTGGAACCACGCGCCCGGCATGAGCCCGGTGACCCTCCGCACGATCTCGCCCGTCAGCCAGCCGTGCGTGATGGCGTGGTACGCCCACGCGGTGCCGGGCTCCCATCTCGGCTCCTCCGCCGCGACGAGCGCGGTAGCGCGATCCCAGTCGACGAGGTCGGACAGCGTCCAGTCCCGGTGCGGTGCCGCGAGCCCGGCTCGGTGCGCGAGCGCGTCCGCGACGCGGGTGCCCGCCTTGCCGGCCCTGGCGTACTCGGGCCACAGCTCGGCGACCGGCTGGTCGTAGCGGAGCCGCCCGTCCTGGACGAGGCGCGCGACCAGGATCGACATGACCCCCTTGGTCGCGGAGAACAGCACGCTCGGGGTGTCGAGCCCCCACTCGCGGCCGGTCACGTCGTCGGCGACCCCGCCCGCGAGGTCCACCACCACGTCGCCGCGGCGCCGGACGGAGAGCGCGCCGCCCGTGCCGACGTCGGACGCGACGGCGTCCGCGAACGCGCGCCGCACGCCCTCGAAGCCGGGCGCGACCCAGCCGACCACGCCGTCGACGCGCGTGCGGGCGCCGGCGCCCGCACCGGTCATGACGCGGACCCTGCGGGCGTCGCGACCAGCAGCCCCGCCGCGTCCCAGCGCACGGGCACCGGATCCGGGATGCGGCCGACGAACGAGCCGTCCGCGCCGGCGTCCTCGAAGCCCAGGAGCGCCGGGCCCGACGGCGTATGCACGATGCGCGCGGCGTACAGCCCCTCGCCGTGCAGGAGCCGGGCGCGCCCGATGTCGACGGGGCGGCCGAACGGCTGGTCGTCGTCGAGCGGCAGCGCGAAGACGCCGCCCTCCTGGCCGGCGCGCGCGCCCGCGAGGTCGGATCCCGCGCACGAGAACACGAGCACCCGCCGGCCCTCGACCTCGGCGACCTGCAGCACCTCGAGCTGCGCGAATCCGGCGCCGGGCGCGCTGAGCGGCGGAGCGGCCGCCCACGCCACGAGGTCGGGCGAGACCGCCTGGCCCACGACCCCGCGGTCGAGCGGATCCGCCCCGGCCTCGGATGCGTCCGCCCGGGACCTCGCGGTGACGAGCATGCGCCAGCCGTCGCCCGCGGGGTCCCGCTCGACCCAGGGATCCCGCCACGCCTCCTCGCGCCACGTGCCGTCGGCGAGCGTCTCGTACCAGCGCGGGTCGGCCGACAGCGCGGATCCCGTCGACTTCACCCACCGGTGCAGGTCGGTCGAGGTCGCCTGCAGCACGGTCTCCACGTTCACGCCCGCGTCGTCCCGCGGGAACACCGAGCCCGTGTACGACATCCGCCAGAGCCCCGACGGGTCGCGCGTCACGCTGCCCGTCCACGTCGCCGACGCGTCCGGCGACCCGGCCGGCCCGTGCTCGAGGACGACGCCGTGGTCGGTCCACGTGACGAGGTCGGTCGAGGTCGCGTGACCCACGGCGGCATTCCGGTGTCGCAGGTCCGGATCCCCGAGCGCGGTCGGCGCGTGCAGGTAGAAGAGGTGCGTCGTGTCGCCGTCGACCGCGGTCCACGAGTCCCAGACCCAGTGTCCGGGCAGCGCGAACGCCATCAGCCCTTCACCGCGCCCTGGAGGAGCGCCGCGATGAACTGCCGCTGGAAGATCACGTACACGATCACCGTGGGCAGCATCACGATCAGCGACGCCGCGAAGAGCAGCGGCAGCGCGTCGATGTACTGGCCCTGGAACGCGCCGAGCGCCCCGGCCATGGTGCGCTCGCTCGGGTCGTCGATCATCACGAGCGGCAGCAGGAACTGGTTCCAGGTCCAGAGGAACAGGAGGATCCCGAGGGCCGAGAGCGCCGGCCGCGCGAGCGGCAGCTGGATGCTCCGGAACTCCTGCCAGATGCTCGCGCCGTCCACGCGCGCGGCCTCCGACAGCTCGCGCGGCACGCCGACGAAGTGCGCGCGCATCCAGAACACGCTGAACGGCATGTACAGCCCGATGAGCGGGAGGATGACCGCCCACCTGGTGTTGATGAGTCCGAAGCCCGTCATCTGGTAGTAGAGCGGGATGATGATCGCCTCGAACGGGATGGTCAGCCCGATGATCATGGCGACGAGCACGTACTTCCCGCCGGGCACCCGGAGGTTCCCGAGCGAGTAGCCCGCGAGCGTGGCGCAGACGAGGCTGACGGGCACGACCATCACCACGATGAACAGGCTCGAGAGCATCAGCGTGCCGATGTTCCCGACCGTGAACGCCGTCACGAAGTTCTCCCAGTAGGCGGGCGTCGGCCAGGAGAAGCCGTTGGGCAGCGAGTCGGGCGACTGCAGCGCGGCGGTGAGCATGCTGGCGAAGGGCAGCAGGGTGAGCACGAGGACCGCGATCAGGAGGATGCGGCCCACGACGAGCTCGGTGCGGTTGACGATCATCAGTCGCGCTCCCTCGAGAGTCGCTGGACGGGGAGCACGAGCAGCAGCACGAACACGAGCAGCACCACGCCGAACGCGGACGCGAGGCCCACCTGGCTCTGCACGAACGCGAGCCGGAAGATCTCGATGCCGGGCACGAGCGTCGTGGTGCCCGGCCCGCCCTTGGTGGTCGTGTAGATGATGTCGAACGTGCTCAGGGCGGCGATGACCGTGATGGTCACGAGCACCGCGATCTCCTGCCGGAGGCCCGGCAGGGTGATGGTGACGAACTCGCGGAAGAAGCCTGCGCCGTCGAGCCGCACGGCCTCGTACAGCGAGCCGTCGATCTTGCCCATGCCCGTGAGCAGCAGCACGGTGCACAGGCCCGTGAGCACCCAGGATCCGATGAGCCCGACCGCGGGCAGCGCCGTGCCGAAGTCGGCGAGCCAGGAACGGGACAGGAAGCCGAGCCCCACCGCATCGAGGATGGAGTTGATGGTGCCGGACTGCGCGTACATCCACGACCACGCGATGCCCGCCGCGACGAGCGGGACGATCTGCGGCAGGAACAGGATGGTGCGCGAGATCGACGCGAACGGTCCCGGCTTCATGCCGCGCAGGAGCGTCGCGAGCGCGAGGCCGGCGGTGATGGGGATCACCATGAAGAAGACCACGAGGACCAGCGCGTTGACGATGGGCGTCAGCAGCCGCGTGTCCGTGAAGATCTGCACGTAGTTGTCGAGGCCGATGAAGGTGGAGGCGCCGATCCCGTTCCACTTGTAGAACGAGTACTGCACCGCCGTGATGAGCGGCCAGACGACGAACGCCCCGTAGGCGGCGACGGCCGGGAGCAGCATGATCCAGCCGACGGTCGCGGTCCGGCGGGCCTCCGGGCCGAGCCGGCGGCGCCTCGCGGGCGCGTGCCCGGGCCCGCTGCCTCGAGGGGACGGCCCCGCGGGGACGGCGGCGGCTGCCGTCGCCCCCGCGGGGATGGTGCGATCCGTGGTGCTCACTGCGCGGCGAGGTCCTGCTCGTAGAAGTCCTGCGTGGCCTTCAGGAAGTCCGCGGGCGTCATCTTGTCGGTGAGCAGCAGCTGCTCGTTCGGCTGGAGCGAGCCCTGGTAGATGCCGGCCGTGCTGTTCGCCATGAAGTCGACGAAGCCGTCGTCGTCCCCGACCACCGCGGACAGCTCGAGGGCCTTCGCGATGAGGCTTCCCTCCTGGGCGGTCGGCAGCGCCTGGGCCGGGTCGCCGCCGGGCGACGCGCCCGTCACGTCGACGACGATCTGACGCGCCTTCTCGTCTGTCACGATCCAGTTGAGGAACGCGGCGACCACGTCGGCGTTCTTCGACTTGGCCGGGATGGCGAAGGTGTTGCCCGTGCCCATCGCGACGTGCTTCCCGCCCGACTCGACCGGCGGCACGAGCGCGAACTGCGCGCCGCCCTGGCCGAGGGCCTTCTCCACGTTCGCGGCGTCCCAGTTGCCGTCCCACATGAACAGCCCCTGGCCGGCCGAGAAGTTCGACACCATGGTCGTGTAGTTGATGGCGTTGACGTCCGGCGGGAGGTACCCGGCCTTCGCCCAGTCCTGGAACCTCGTGGCGCCCGCGAGCGCCGCATCGGTCTGGATGGTCGCGCCCGGCTTGTTGTACATCCAGTCGACGAGGTCCTGCGTGTCGCCCTGCTGGTTGATGAGCGACTGGAGGATGAAGGTGCCGACGCCGTCCTGCATGCCGGTCTGGATGGGGAGCACGCCCGCGTCCTTCGCCTTTGCGAGGTCCGCCTCGAGCTCGTCCATCGTGGTCGGCATCTCGGTGATGCCCACCTGGTCGGCCAGCTTCTGGTTCATGTAGATGCCGGTGACGCTGTACCCGATGCCGAACTGCCACAGCGAGCCCTCGCCGCGCACGCCCGTGTCGTCCATGCGGGCCCCCGCGAGCTGGCCGGCCGGGAAGCGGTCCCAGCCGTAGGCGTCGAAGTACGGGTCGAGGTTCGTGAGGAGCCCGTCCTTGACCGTGGTGCCGAGCGTCGAGAGGCGGATGAGGTCCGGTGCGTCGTCGCTCGCGAGGAGGCGCGGCGTGTTCGCGAGGAGGTTCTGGAAGCTGTCGCGCGTGATGTCGAACTTCACGTTCGGGTGCTGCTTCGTGAACTCGGCCGTCAGCTCGTCCGTGACCGGGAAGCCGGTCTCGTCCTGGATCCGGATGGTGACGTCGTCGGTGGGGATCGCGGTGCTCACGTCGCCCGCGGGTGCGGAGGCGACGGGTGCGCTGCCGGGCGCGCAGCTCGCGAGGGCGAGCGCCGAGATGGCGGCGGCGGCGGTGAGCGCTGCCGCGCGTCCCGCCCTTCTCATGGTGGACATGCGGTGACTCCTTCGTCAGGTGGTGCAGGGCGGGGCCGGTGGGGCGGGTGGGGGCCCGGCCGAGGACAGCGGTGCCCGCGGCGTGGCATGGTGACGGTAGTGGTAAATCCATTTACCGGGTGCAGAAGATCATGCGCGCCGCCACCCCGGGTGTCAACCCGCGATCACGGCAGGCGCCGGATCACCGGATACGCTCACGAGGAGGAGGACGCCACATGCGCCAGAAGCGACCGACCCTCGCGGACGTTGCCCGGATGGCCGGCCTCTCCCCGACCGCGGCGTCGCAGATCCTCAACGGCACGCCCGCGACGCGCTTCTCCGAGGAGTCGCACCGCCGCGTCCTGGCGGCGGCCTCGGAGCTCGGGTACCGCCCCAACATGGGCGCCCGCGCCCTCCGCACCGACCGGTCGCTCACCATCGGCTTCATCTCGGACGTCGTCGCCACCACCCGCTTCGCGAGCGGCCTCATCCGCGGCGCCCTCGTCGAGGCGGAGCGCGCCGGTCACGTGGTGCTGGTGCTCGAGACCGGCGGCGAGGAGGCGCGCGCGTCCGAGGCGGTGGCGGCGGTGCTCGACCGCCAGGTCGACGGCATCGTCTTCGCCACCATGCGCGCGCGGGAGCTCGTCGTCCCCGACGTCCCCGCCTCGACGCCCGTCGTGATGCTCAACGCCACCAGCCCCCATCACGGACGCGCCGTCCTGCCCGACGAGGAGGAGGGCGGTCGCCGCGCGGTCGACCTCATCGCCGCCGCCGGCCACGTCGACGGCATCGCCCTGCTCGGCAGCGACGTCGACACCGAGCGCCGCCTGTTCCGCTCGGAGACCGTGGCTCGTCGCCTGCGCGGGATCCGCGCCGAGATGGCCGAGCTCGGCCTGGGCTTCACGGCGGAGCGGTCGTGCGCGGACTGGGAGCCCGACCTCGGCTACGAGGCCGCGGGCGCGATGCTGGACGCGGCGCCCGACATCCGCGCGATGCTGTGCCTCAACGACCGCATGGCGTTCGGCGCGTACCAGGCGTGCCAGGAGCGCGGGATCCGCGTCGGCACCGACATCTCTCTCGTCAGCTTCGACAACGACGAGCTGGCGTCCTACCTGCGGCCCGGCCTCACGACCATCGCCCTCCCGCACGAGGAGATGGGGCGCGAGGCCGTGCGTCTCGTCCTGCGGGACGCGGAGCCGGGCGAGCGCCTCGTGGGGATGCCGGTGGTCGAGCGCGGCTCGATCACCCCGGTCGCCCGGGCTGACGGCGGCGCGGCCGGTCGCGCCGCGGCGCGCCTGGCGGACACGGCCTGACGAGGGGATCCGGAACCGTGCCGCCCTACGCCGTCGCGGTCGCGGCCAGCGGCTGCTCCATGACGTGGTCCCTCTCGACGGCGTCCGAGAGCCGGAACGACCGCGTCCCGACGACACGGAAGCCGCTGCGCTCGTAGAAGCGGATGGCGCGCGCATTGTGCTCGTTGACGCCGAGCCAGATCCCGGCGTCGGCGTCGCGCCCCCGCTCCCCCGCCAGCTCGCGCGCGACCCGCAGCGTCTCCTCCATGAGCGGACGCGCGACGCCCGCGCCGTGCGACCCCCGCTCGACGTACACCTTGCTCAGCTCGACCTCCGGCCGCAGCCGGAGCGCGCCCGCCACGTCGGGATCCGCGGGCGGTGCGGCCACCACCATCGTGTAGCCGACCGGTCGCCCGTCCACCTCCGCGACCACGACCCGGTGCGCGGGATCCGCGAGGTGCGCCCGGAAGCGCGCGGGCGACAGGACGGCGCGGATGTGCTCCGCGATGGCCGCCGCCGTCGTCGTCGGCGGGCACGCGAGCGCGAAGGTGCGGGCGGCGAGGGCGGCCACCTCGTCCGCGTCGGCGGACGTCGCGACGCGGAAGGACGGGATGACGGGCTCGACGGCGGGATCCGGGATGCTCACCCTCACGAGCCTAGGCAGGCGCGCACCCCGGGGACGACGGAAGGGCCCGCCGGACCTCGACGCCACCCCGCCCCGGGGAACGACGGAAGGGCCCGCCGGAGCGGGCCCTTCCTGTGCTGCTGGTCGTGCGTGCGCTCGCGCGCGGCGGTGCTAGATGGAGTTGACGTCCACGGGGATGCCGGGGCCGAAGGTCGTGGAGACCGTGGCCTTCTGCACGTAGCGGCCCTTCGAGGAGGACGGCTTGAGGCGGACGATCTCCTCGAGCGCTGCGCCGACGTTCTCCGAGAGCTGCTCGGGCGAGAAGCTCGCCTTGCCGACCACGAAGTGGACGTTGGCGTGCTTGTCGACGCGGAACTCGATCTTGCCGCCCTTGATGTCGGACACCGCGCGCGCGACGTCCGGGGTGACCGTGCCGGTCTTCGGGTTGGGCATGAGGCCACGCGGGCCGAGCACCTTGCCGAGACGACCGACCTTGCCCATGAGCTCGGGCGTCGAGACGGCGGAGTCGAACGACGTGTAGCCGCCCGCCACCTTCTCGATGAGCTCGTCGCCGCCGACCTCGTCGGCGCCGGCGGCGATGGCCGCCTCGGCCGCGGGGCCCGTCGCGAAGACGATGACGCGGGCGGTCTTGCCGGTACCGTGAGGAAGGATGACGGTGCCGCGGACCATCTGGTCTGCCTTGCGGGGGTCGACGCCGAGCTTGAGCGCGACCTCGACGGTGCTGTCGAACTTGCTGGAACCGGTCTCGCGCGCGAGCTCGACGGCCTCCGAGGCGGTGTACGCCTTGGTGAGGTCGATCTTCTCGGCTGCGGCCCGGTAGGCCTTTGACTTCGCCATTCGTGTCTCCTGTTTCGAGAGTGCGGTTGATGTGAGCCTGGCCGGCTCTCCCGCGTGATGCTGGAGCGGATCCCGGTCGGGATCCGCGGGTGGTGGAGGCTAGGCCTCGACCGTGATGCCCATGGAGCGGGCGGTGCCGGCGATGATCTTCGCCGCGGCGTCGATGTCGTTGGCGTTGAGGTCGGCCTGCTTCTGCTCGGCGATCTCGCGGACCTGGTCCATCGTGAGCTTCGCGACCTTGACCGTGTGCGGCGTGCCCGAGCCCTTGGCGACTCCGGCGGCCTTCTTGATGAGCTCCGCGGCCGGGGGCGTCTTGAGGATGAACGTGAACGTCCGGTCCTCGTAGACGGTGATCTCGACGGGGATGACGTTCCCGCGCTGAGCCTCGGTCTGGGCGTTGTACGCCTTGCAGAACTCCATGATGTTGACGCCGTGCTGTCCCAGCGCCGGCCCGATGGGCGGTGCGGGGTTGGCGGCGCCGGCCTTGATCTGCAGCTTGATCAGACCCGTGACCTTCTTCTTCGGTGCCATTTCTCTTCCTTCTTCTTGATTGCTAGATCGAGCGGGCCGCGCGGCCCGACCGCCTAGAGCTTGGTGACCTGGTCGAAGCTGAGCTCGACCGGGGTCTCGCGCTCGAACAGGGAGACGAGCACCGTGAGCTTGCCGCTCTCGGGCTTGATCTCGCTGATGGAGCCGGGGAGGCCCGCGAACGAGCCCTCCTTGATCGTGATGGTCTCGCCGATCTCGAAGTCGACCTCGGCGGCGACGACGCGCTGCGCCTGGCCGCCCTTGGTGGGCTGGCCCTTGACCTGCGCCACCTCCTTGATCTCGACGAGGCTCTTCAGCATGGAGAAGGCCTCCTCGAAGCGGAGGGGCGTGGGATTGTGGGCGTTGCCCACGAAGCCCGTGACGCCGGGGGTGTGGCGGACGACCGACCAGCTGTCCTCGTTGAGGGCCATGCGCACCAGCACGTAGCCGGGGATGCGCACGCGGTTGACCATCTTGCGCTGGCCGTTCTTGATCTCGACGACGTCCTCCATCGGGACCTCGATCTGGTAGATGTCGTCCTCCATGTTGAGCGACACCATGCGGTTCTCGATGTTGCTCTTCACGCGGCGCTCGAAGCCCGCGTAGGAGTGGATGACGTACCACTTGCCCGGCTTGGAGCGGAGCTCCTTGCGGAAGTCCTCGTAGGGGTCGACCTCGGCGTCGTCCTCGGTCGCGGCCTCGTCGGGGACCAGGTCGGCCTCGGCCTCGGCGATGTCCTCCGCGGTGGCGGGCGACACATCGGCGGCCTCGAGGGCCTCCTCGGCCGCCTCCTCCTCCGCCTCGTCGTCGGTCGCCTCGACGGCGGCTTCGGCCTCGTCGGGCGAGTCGACGTCGAGCGCGTCCTCGACGATGGCGTCGGCCTCGGGGTCCTCGACGGACTCCATCGCGTCGAGCGCCGCCGTCAGGTCGGTCTCGACCGAGTCGGACTCGACGTGCAGGGCGGTGTGCTCCGCCGCGTCCGAGCTCTCCTCGGAGGACTCGATGGCGTGGCCCTCCTGGACCTCGTCCACCTCGGAGGACTGCTCCGCCGCGGGGGCGAGGTCGACGTCGTCGCGCTTGCTCTCAGCCAATGGATCTACTTCCCTCGTTCTTCGTCGTGCGTTGCCGTTCTGTGCCGTGCTGGTCCGGGCGCCGGGCCGCGCGGATGCGAGACCCGTGAGGATCCGCTCCGCGGCCGTGCTCCGCGCGCGTGGACCCGTGGTCCGCGCGCCGCTCGCCCTCCCGGCCCGTGCCGCCTCCGCGTGGAGGCCCTGGTGCTAGGCGCCGCTGCCGAACACCACGATGGCGAGGTAGCCGAACAGCTGGTCGAGGAGCGAGACGATCACCATCATGACGATGACGAAGGCCAGCACCACTCCCGTGAACGTCAGCAGCTCCTTGCGGGTGGGGGTGACCACCTTCTTGAGCTCCTGCACGACCTGCTTGATGAAGAGCACCAGTCGGGCGAAGGGGTTGCGCCGTGCGTCCCGCTGCTCGCGAGCCTGCGCGACGATCTCCTCGCTCGGCTCGTCGACGATCTTCCGCGCCACGCGTGGGTCCCTTCCTGCATTGCTCGGCCTTCGCCCGGAGTTCGGGCGAGCCGCGATGTCACGCGCCCGGGGACCCGTTCCATCTAGCAGGGCGGACAGGACTCGAACCTGCAACCTGCGGTTTTGGAGACCGCTGCTCTACCAATTGAGCCACCACCCTCTGCGTCGACACCCGCCTGCCCTCATGCGCCACGACCGTGCGAGCACGGACGGAAGAAGGCGCGGAAGAGCATGGCGGAGATACCGACCCGGACGAGTGTACCAGCATCCGCGGGGCCGCGGTCGGGGCGGGCGCCAGGGGCGTCGGCACCCGCGTGGCGGCGGGCGCGGATCCCTATGCTCACATGCATGGCCGAACCGCAGAGCACAGTCCCCCTCAGCCGCGTCTCCACCCGCATCGGATCCATCGCCGAGTCCGCGACCCTCAAGGTCGACGGCAAGGCCAAGGCCCTGCAGGCCGCCGGGCGCCCCGTCATCAGCTTCGCGGCGGGCGAGCCCGACTTCCCGACGCCCGACTACGTGGTCGAGGCCGCGGTCGAGGCGGCGCGGGATCCCCGCAACCACCGCTACACCGCCGCGGCCGGCCTCCCCGACCTCCGCGAGGCGATCGCGGAGAAGACCCGAGTCTCCTCGGGCCTCGACGTGGGCATCGACCGCATCATCGTCACCAACGGCGGCAAGCAGGCCGTCTACCAGGCGTTCCAGACGCTGCTCGACCCGGGCGACGAGGTCCTCGTGCCCACGCCCTACTGGACCACATACCCCGAGGCGATCCGGCTCGCGGGAGGCGTGCCCGTCGACGTCTTCGCGGGCGCCGACCAGGGCTACCTCGTCACGGTCGAGCAGCTCGAGGCCGCGTGGACGCCGCGCACCAAGGTGCTGCTGTTCGTCTCGCCCTCGAACCCGACCGGCGCCGTCTACTCGCGCGAGCAGACGCGGGAGATCGGCGAGTGGGCGGACTCCAAGGGCCTCTGGGTCATCAGCGACGAGATCTACCAGGACCTGGTCTACGACGGGGCCGAGGCCGCGAGCATCGTCGACGTGGTGCCGGCGCTGGCCGACCGCACCATCCTCGTGAACGGCGTCGCCAAGACCTACGCCATGACCGGCTGGCGCGTCGGGTGGATGGTCGGCCCGGCCGACGCCATCAAGGCCGCGGGCAACCTGCAGTCGCACCTCTCGTCCAACGTCTCGAACGTGTCGCAGCGCGCGGCCATCGCGGCGCTCCGCGGCCCCCGCGACACCGTCGACAAGATGCGCGAGGCCTTCGACCGCCGCCGCCGCACGATCGTCGCCGAGCTCGACGCCATCCCCGGCTTCGTCACCCCCACCCCGCAGGGCGCGTTCTACGTCTACCCCGACGTGACGGGCCTCTTCGGCCGCGACATCGATGGCGTCACGCCGACCACCTCGCTCGAGGTCGCCGACGTGCTGCTCGAGAAGGCCGAGGTCGCGGCGGTGCCCGGCGAGGCGTTCGGCCCGAGCGGCTTCCTGCGCTTCAGCTACGCGCTCGGCGACGAGGCGCTGCTCGAGGGCGTGCGCCGGATCCGCGACCTGCTGGCCTGATCCGCCGCCCGGCCCGCGCGGGTCGGCCCGCGCCTACAGGGCGAGGCCGACCAGCACGGGCTCGGGCTGCAGGATCACGCCATGCTCGCTCATCACGCGGCCCTGCACGTAGCGCGCGAGGGCGGCGACGTCCTCGGCGGTCGCGGTGCCGCGGTTGGTGAGCGCGAGCGTGTGCTTCGAGGAGACGGCGGCGCCCGATCCCGGCAGCCGGTACCCGCGGCTGACGCCCGAGTGCTCGATGAGCCAGGCGGCGCTGAGCTTCACGCCGGCGGGCTCGCGGCGGCGACGCGCGGCGGCCTCGCGCTCGATCGCGTCGGCGACCTCCCATGCGTCGCCGAGCGGCACGACGAGGTCCTGGGGCGGATCCTCCTGCGGCCAGCGCGGGGCGTCGGCCGGGAGGGTGCGCGCGAACGCGGCGCTCACGATGGGGTTCGTGAAGAACGAGCCCGCGCTCCAGGTGTCGTGATCCGCGTCGTCGAGCACCATGCCCTTGGAGGCACGGAGGGCGAGCACCGTCTCGCGCACGCGGGCGACCGGTACGCGGTCGCCGAGCTCGACGCCGAGCGCGCCCGCGAGCTGCGGATAGGCGACGGGCAGGCCGAGCGCGTCGGGCCCGTCGCCGCGGGTGAGCGCGAAGTCGACCGAGAGGACGACGCCCACGCGGCCGCGCTTGAGGGCGGAGGTGCGGTAGCCGAGGCCGAGGTCGGCGGCGCCCAGCCGCTCGACCGCCCCGGTCTCGTAGTCGAGGAAGTCGACGCCCTCGAGGACATCGGCCACCTCCTGGCCGTACGCGCCGATGTTCTGCACGGGCGAGGCGCCGGTGGATCCGGGGATCCCCGAGAGCGCCTCGAGCCCGGTCAGGCCCTCGGCCACCGTGCGCGCGACGAGCGCGTCCCACGGCTCGCCAGCCTGCACGCGCACGAGGACGGTGCCATCCGGGCGCTCCTCACCGACGTCGACGCCGCGGGTCGCGATGCGGATGACGGTGCCCTCGACACCCTGGTCGGAGATGAGGGAGTTGGATCCGCCGCCGAGGACCATCCAGTCCTCGCCCACGGCCCACAGGCCGAGGAGCGTGTCGACCAGCTCGTCGCGCTCGCTCACGGTGACGAGCTCCTCGGCCGGTCCGCCCACGCGCAGCGTGGTGAGGTCGGCGAGCGGCGCGTCGCGGTGGGTCTCGATCGTCACGGGTGCCCTACGCCAGCCGGACCTGCGCCTGCGCGCGGCCGAGCACGGTCTTCCCGTCGACGGAGACGGCGATGTCGATCCGCGCGGTGCCGGCATCGGCGTCGATCGCACCGACCTTGGCGACGATCGAGAGGTCCTGGCCGTCGGCGGGATCCACGACCACGGGCCGCGTGAACCGCACGCCGTAGGACACGACGCGCGAGGGATCGCCCGCCCAGTCGGCCACGGGCTGCACGGCCTGGCCCATCGTGAGCATGCCGTGGGCGAGGACACCCGGCAGCCCGACCGACGCGGCCACGTCGTCCCGGTAGTGGATGGGGTTGAAGTCGCCCGACGCGCCGGCATAGCGGACGAGGGAGTCGCGCGTGAGGTGCACGGAGCGCTCCGCCACGACGTCGCCCACGGCGAGGTCGGCGAGCACGGGCACGGCCGCGGCGCTCACGCGTCGTCCCCGCGGACCACGAGGGTGGACACGGCCGTGACGACGTGCGCGCCGGATCCGTCGACCATGGCGGACTCGGCGGTGACCATCGCGTTGCCGCCGAGGGTCGCCACCTTGGTGACGGTGAGCGTCGCGGTGAGCTCGTCGCCCGCTACCACCGGCCGGGTGTAGGTGAAGGCCTGCTCGCCGTGGACCACTCGGCTGAAGTCGATGCCGGCGTCGGGCTCGGCGAGCAGCTGCGCGAGCGTCGCCTCCTGCACCACGACGGGGAAGGTGCTCGGCGCGACCACGTCGACGTGGCCGGCGGCGCGCGCGGCATCCGGGTCGAGGTGGACGGGGTGGGTGGCGCCGACGGCGCGGGCGAACTCGCGCACCTTCTCGCGTCCCACCAGGTACGGGGCGGCGGCGGGGAGCACGCGACCCTGGAGGTCTGGATTCACTGGCACCGGACGATCCTACGCGGCGGGCGTCGGCGCGAACGGGGCCGGCCTCTCCCCTTCCGGGTACACGAGAACCCCGGCCCCCACTTCTCGTGGGGACCGGGGCCCGGGGCCCGATTCCGCTGCTGCGGCGTCAGCTGCCTACTGGCAGGAGTCGCACTGCAGGAGCTCCATGGGGTCGACGGGGATCGCGTAGCCGCCGACGGTGTCGTTGTTGTCGTAGTCCATGGGTGCCTCCCGTTGTGTCTGGTCGGGAACCGCCGGTGCGGTTCCTCAGGTCTCGTGGCTCTCGCCCCGATGGCCTCCGGATCCGCGTCTTCGCGAGGATCCGGCTTGCTCGGCCACCCGGTGGGGCGGTGAGGTTCTCCACTATATAACCCGAACTACAGACCTGTCATTCCACTACATGTAGTGGTTCGGCGTGTCGCGGTGCCTTCCGCGCCGTCATGCGGATCCGGGCACGCCGCCCGGATCGGGAGCTCGTGCGGACCCGGCGTGTCGCCCCTCACGGAACGCGGGACGACCGACCCGGGACGCGCGAGGGCCGCCGCGAACACGTCGCGGCGGCCCTCGTGCGCTCGGTGCGCGGGATGCGGATCAGGCGCCGCCCTCGCGCGCCTCCTTCTCCTCCTCGGACTCGCTGGCGGTGTAGTCGCCGCCGGCGGGCGCCTCGCGGCGCTCCTCGTCGTGGGCGTGGGGGACGGGGTTGCCCTGGGTCTTGTAGAGCACGTCGTCGTGCTCGGCGCCCGAGGCGTGGTCGTGGTCGGTGGGATCCGTGGAGTCGTGGTGGGTCATGCCCGGAGGCTACGCCGCGGCGGGGGACGCCGGAAGGCCGGGCGCCGCGGGAGGACACGCGGACGGCGGGCGGAGCCCCGCGGGCAGAGGAAAGACCCCGGAACCTGGCGAGAGGTGTCCGGGGCCTATCGAGGAGGACGGATGCTTGACGATCCGTGCTTCCGTAGCGGGAGCGGGACTTGAACCCGCGACACCACGATTATGAGCCGTGTGCTCTAACCACCTGAGCTACCCCGCCATGACCCCCGCGTCCGGCCGCAGCCGGACCCGAAGAGGATCGAGCCCCCAGTGAGGATTGAACTCACTACCTCTTCCTTACCAAGGAAGTGCTCTACCAATGAGCTATGGGGGCGTGCCCGGGCGCGTCGGAGACGCGCTGGAACCATACGACGATAGCAGGTCCGGGACCGCCCACGAGACGCATGACGGCCCGGACCGGCGCGCGTCCGGCTGGGCTTCCGGGGATCAGACCGCGGAGAGGTCCCGGATCTCGTCGGCCGTCAGCTCGAGCTCGACGGACGCGAGGAGATCGGGCAGCTGCGTGAGATCGCGCGCGCTCGCGATGGGCGCGGTGACCGACGGCTGGGCCCGGAGCCAGGCGAGAGAGACCGTCGTGACCGAGACGCCGTGGGCCTCCGCTACCCGGTCGAGCACCTCGAGGAGGGCGCGGCCGTGGTCGTCGAGGTACTTCGACGCCGCACCCGACCGCGGGCTGTCGACCTCGGCGCCGCGGTACTTGCCCGTGAGGAAGCCGCTGGCGAGGCTCGAGTAGGGCGCGGATCCGATGCCCTCGCGGACGAGCAGGTCGGCGAGCTCGCCCTCGTAGTCGTCGCGGGCGACCAGGTTGTAGCGGTTCTGGAGGACCTCGAAGCGGGCGATGCCCTCGCGCGCGGACACGTCCAGCGCGGCCTGCAGGCGCTCGGCGGTGAAGTTGGAGGCGCCGATGGCGCGGACCTTGCCCTCGGCCACGAGCTCGGCGAGCGCCGTCACGGTCTCCTCGATCGGGGTGTCCCGGTCGTCGACGTGCGCGTAGTAGAGGTCGATCGCGTCGACGCCGAGCCGACGGAGGCTGGCCTCGACGCCGCGGCGGACGCTGTCGCGCGACGTGCCCTTCGCGGCCTCGTGCGCGCCGACCTTGGTGGCGATGACGAGGTCGTCTGGGCGGCCGCGCGAGGCGAGCCAGCGGCCGATGATCTCCTCGGACTCGCCGCCCGAGTTGCCGGGCTTCCACGCGGAGTACACGTCGGCGGTGTCGATGAAGTTGCCGCCCGCCGCGGTGTACGCGTCGAGGAGCTGGAAGGAGGTGGCCTCGTCGGCCGTCCACCCGAAGACGTTGCCGCCGAAGGACAGGGGCAGCACCTCCAGGCCGCTGGATCCGAGGGGCACGCGTGCGGGATTCGTCATTCCTGATCTCCTTCGTCCGGTGATGAGGGCGGTGGCCGCCCCCTTCCCCAGCGCGCGCAGGCGCTCGGCTATTCCGCCCGCGGCCGCATCCGGGGATCCGCGCGGCCGCGGCCCGCGCGCTCGGCGGGAGCGCCCGGGGGCCGTCGCCTAGGCTCGCAGCATGACTCCGCCTGCCCCCACAGCCCCGTCCACGGCTGCCCGGGACGACATCTCGACCCGCCCCGACAGCACCCCGCAGCACGGCACCGGATCCGAGTGGTGGCGCACCGCCGTCATCTACCAGATCTACCCGCGTTCGTTCGCCGACTCCGACGGCGACGGCATCGGCGACCTCCCCGGCATCACCGAGCGCCTCCCCGCGCTCCGCGAGCTCGGGGTCGACGCCGTCTGGCTGTCGCCCTTCTTCCTGTCGCCGCAGAACGACGCGGGGTACGACGTCGCCGACTACTGCGCGGTGGATCCGCTGTTCGGCACCCTCGACGACTTCGAGCGGATGCAGCGCCGCGCGCACGAGCTCGGCCTGCGCGTCATCGTCGACATCGTCCCGAACCACACCTCCTCCGCCCACCGCTGGTTCCAGGAGGCGCTCGCGGCCCCCGCCGGCAGCGAGGAGCGCGCCCGCTACATGTTCCGCGACGGGAAGGGCGCCGACGGCGAGCTGCCCCCGAACAACTGGGAGTCGATCTTCGGCGGCCCGGCGTGGACGCGCCTCACCGAGCCCGACGGCACGCCCGGCCAGTGGTACCTGCACCTGTTCGACTCGTCGCAGCCCGACCTCGACTGGACGAACCCGTGGGTGCACGAGCGCTTCCGCGAGATCCTGCGCTTCTGGCTCGACCGCGGCGTCGACGGGTTCCGCGTGGACGTCGCGCACGGCATGGTCAAGGCGCCCGGCCTCCCCGACTACACGCCGCCCGAGGGCCAGGGCAGCATGGGCGGCGCCGGCGGCGTGGACGACCTGCCCGCTCCCCCGCCGCCGTACTTCGCGCAGGAGGGCGTGCACGAGATCTACCGCGAGTGGCGCGAGATCTTCGACTCCTACGACGGCGACCGCGCGATGGTCGCCGAGGCGTGGGTCGAGCCGCTCGCCAAGCTCGCCGACTGGGTGCGCCCGGACGAGATGCACCAGGCCTTCAACTTCAGCTACCTCGAGACGCCGTGGGACGCCGCGGCTCTGCGCCGGACGATCGACGCGTCGCTCGCGACGTTCTCCTCCGTGGGGGCGCCGAGCACCTGGGTGCTGTCGAACCACGACGTGGTGCGGCACGCCAGCCGCCTCGCGCTCTCGGGTGAGAACCCGCAGGGCGTCGGCATCGGGCCGCTCTCGACCGTGACGGTGGACGAGGAGCTCGGCCTCCGCCGGGCCCGCGCCGCCAGCGCGCTCATGCTGGCTCTCCCCGGCAGCGCCTACATCTACCAGGGCGAGGAGCTCGGGCTGCCCGAGGACACCCGACTGCCCGACGAGGCGCGCCAGGATCCGACGTTCCACCGCACCGCGGGCGAGCGCTACGGCCGCGACGGCTGCCGCGTGCCGATCCCGTGGGAGGCCGGGAAGCCGTCGTACGGCTTCAGCGAGGGTGACGCCAGCTGGCTGCCGCAGCCCGACGACTGGGACCGCTTCGCGCGCGACGCCGAGCAGGCGGATCCCGCGTCCACCCTCTCCCTCTACACGGAGGCGCTGCTGCTGCGCCGCGAGCACGGGCTCGCGCTGGGCGTGCTCGCGTGGATCACCGCGGAGGGCGACGACGTGATCGCGTTCGAGAGCGCGGGCGTCACCGTGATCGCGAACCTCGGCGACGCCGCCGTGCCGCTGCCCGAGGGCCGCGTGCTGCTCGCGAGCCGGCCGCTCGACGGCGACGCCGTGCCGTCGGACACGACCGTGTGGCTGATCCGGGAGTAGTCCCGTCCCGGACACGACGACGCCCCCTCGCCTTCGGGCGAGGGGGCGTCGTCGTGCGGGCGCCGCGGCGCGGAGGCCGGCTAGTTCGCGTGCTCCTGGAGCCAGGCGAAGGGATCCACCGCGGTGCCGTCCGCCATGCGGATCTCGAGGTGGAGGTGCGGGCCGGTGGACGCGCCCGTGTTGCCGACCTGGCCGATCTGCTGGCCGACCTTGACCGGGTCGCCCGCCTTGACGCGCAGGGATCCCGGCAGCTGGTGGCCGTAGACGCTCGTGATGAGCTGGCCGTCGATCACGTGGTCGATGACGAGGTGGACGCCGAGTCCGGTGTCGCTGTTGACGGCCTCGCGCACGACGCCGTCGGCGATCGCCTGGATGGGCGCGCCCATGCCGGGGGCGAAGTCCACGCCCTGGTGATTGCTCGAGCAGCCGTTGGAGCAGGGGGCGATGCGCTTGCCGAAGACCCCGCTGATCGGGACGCCCGAGGCGAAGGGCCACTGGATCGTGCCGTTGATGTCGTTCGTGAAGGCGCCGGCTCCCGTGGACGTCTGCGCGAGCATGATCTGCTGCGGCGTCGTGGCCGTGAACGCGTCGTCGGTTCCGCCGACGACCCGCGCCTCGGGGGCCGCGGAGAGCGCGACGCTCTGGCTGGGGATCGAGGTGGCCGGCGCGTCCGTGACGACGTTCGCCTGCGCCATGTCCTGGCCGGTGAGGAACGCGGAGGACGGCAGCGAGGTCGCGATGGTCACCGTCGCGACGAAGGCCATGGTGAGGAGCGTGAGCCCGCGGGACGCGTTCGCGCGACGACGGCCGGCGGCGGCCTCGGGCGCCGGCGCGGCGAGGGCGGGACGCGAGGAGGCGGGGACGCGACGACCTCGGACGCGGACGTGCGGCGCGGCGGCGGGGACGCTCGCGCGCTTCGCGGGCACGTAGGAGGAGCGGCGCGACTCGGGTGCGGCGGCGGACGCGGCGCGGAGGCGGCGTGCACGGGTCGCGAGGGGGACGGTCTCGGCGGCGGCCGCGGATGCGGGCTCGGCGTCCGCGGGGAGGTGCGCTCGGGGCGCCGCGGGGGCCTCGACCGGGATGTGGAGGATGCGGGGCGCGGGGGCGACCTGCGCGGGCTCGGCCGCGGACTGCGCGACGGGGTCGCCCAGGGGCGACTCGGGTGCCTCCTGCGCCTCGGGCGCCTGCTGCGCCTCCGCCGCCCGGCGCTCCGCCTCGCGGCGCTCGCGTCGCGTCGGGTACACGGTCCCTGCGGTCTCGTCGGGGGTCAGCACGAGGGCCGCCGGTCGGAGGTCTGGGGGGCACGCGAGGCGTGGAGGACGGACAGGATCGGAGGACTCCTAGTGCGAGGGACAGGTGCTGCGCGGTGCCGGCCGACGGGGGTCGGGGCGTGCGCGTGCGACCGGTTCATGCCCGGTCGTCGTGTAACGGATCGGTAAAGGCTAACCGCCGGAAGGGATTCGCGCCACCCGGGGGATGCGCCGGAGGGCCCTCAGGGCTATGCGCGCGGGCGCTCCAGCCGCTCCTCGAGGGCGCGCGCGAGCTCCGGATCCGCCGCGATCAGGAGCTCGGCCGACGCCGGTCCGCCGGCGATCCCGGTCACGCGCGCGCCGGCCTCGGCCGCGACGAGGCCGCCCGCCGCGTGGTCCCACGGCTTGAGGCCGCGCTCGAAGTAGGCGTCGGTCCGACCGGCCGCCACGTTGCAGAGGTCGAGCGACGCGGCGCCGATGCGGCGGATGTCGCGCACCTCGCCGAGCAGGTCCGTGATCACGCGGCCCTGTCGCATGCGCGTCTCGGCGCCGTAGGAGAAGCCGGTGCCGACGAGCGCGAGGGAGAGCGGCACGCCGGCGTTCACGGCGAGCGGTCGGCCGTCCAGCGCGGATCCGCCGCCCTTCGTCGCCGTGTACACCTCGCCGAGGGTGGGGTTCACGACGCAGCCGGCGCGCGCGGTCCAGGTGAGCGGATCCGCCTCGCCCTCGACCACGGCGATGCTCACGGCCCACGCGGGGATCCCGTAGAGGAAGTTGACGGTGCCGTCGATCGGGTCGACCACCCAGGTGAGGCCCGAGCTGCCCGACGTACCCTCGGACTCCTCGCCGAGGAAGCCGTCGTCGGGGCGCACGTCCGCGAGCGCCTGCCGGATGAGGTCCTCGGTCTCGCGGTCGGTGTGCGTGACGATGTCCTCGGGGCTGGACTTCGAGGCGGCCACCTCGACGCCCTCCCGGCGGCGGCGGAGCGCGAGCTCCCCGGCGCGGACGGCGATGTCGCGGGCGATGGTCAGGAGCTCGGTGTCACCGGGGGTCGTCATGCGCCCAGCCTGCCAGAGGGGTCGCGGCCGGCCGGCGCGCGGCGCTCAGGCGGGCGAGGCGGCCGTGCGCTCGTCGCGGCCCGGCGCGGCGTCCTCTTGGAGGCGCCGCCGTTCGATCCGGCGCGCGTTCCACAGCAGGCCGACGCCCACCACCATCAGCCCGCCCGCGGCCAGCAGCGCCCACGCGCCGCCGACGTTCGTCGTGATGAGCGCGGCGACCAGGGCGCCGAGCCCCATGCAGACGATCGCGCCGATGCGGCGGGCCCACGCGGCGCCCGTGCCGCCGGCCACGCGGCTGTCGGAGGAGAGGTTCACCATCGTCATGGTCACGACGACGGTGGAGAGGTCGCGCAGGCCGATGCTCTTCACCGCGGCCGCCTGCGCGCCGAGCAGCAGCGCGAGGAAGCCCGTGATGGCCACCATGATCCCGGTCTCGAGCGTCCCGACCGCGAGCCAGACCCCCGCGAGCGCGAGGGTGAGCAGGGTGCCCGTGACGAGGATCCAGACGGAGGACCGCGGCAGGTGCACGTCGGTGGGTGCGCGCCGGGTGATGCGCGACGCGATGACCGCGCCGAGCATGAAGGCCACGAGCGCCACGAGGTTGTTGAGCACCGGGATGTCGGCGACGCCGACCAGGCCGAAGCCGATGAAGAGCACGTTGCCGGTCATGTTGCCGGTGAAGACGCGGTCGAGCGCGAGGTAGCTGACGCCGTCGATGGCGCCCGTCGCGGTGGTCATCACGAGCAGGGCGGCGATGTAGGAGCCCTCGGGCCAGGGACGGGACACGGTCGGATCTCCTCGGGAGGCTCGGGCAGCTCGGGCGGCGGTCGCCTCAGGATACGGGCGGGTCAGCCGCTCTCGGCGCGCGTCGCCCGGGCCGCGGCGGACGCCAGCCGCGACACCTCGTCGTCGTCGAGCACGAGCTGCGCCGCGGGCATCAGCTGCCGGATCTGCCTGGCGGTGCGCGCGCCGACGAGCGCGCTGGCGATCCCGGGCCGCCCGAGCACCCAGGCGATGGCGACCTCGGCGACCGTGACGCCGCGCATCCGCGCGATCTCCTCGGCGGTGCGCACCGTGGCGTGCCCGCCGGCCGACATGTACTGCTCGGCGTCGAGCGCACGCGCGGACGGCACGGCGGGCGCGCCCGGCAGGTACTTGCCCGTGAGGAAGCCCTTGGCGAGCACGCTGTGCACGACGAGGCCGAGGCCCTCCCGCCGGACCACCGCCTGCAGCCGCCCCTCCGCGTGGTCGCGCGCCAGGAGGCTGTACTCCTCCTGCACCACGCCGACGGGCACCGCGCCGGATCCGTGCGCGAGCGCGAGCGCCTCCTCGATCCGCTCGGGCCGGAACCCGGAGACGCCGACGAGCCGCGCCTTGCCCTCCTTCACCAGGTCGGACAGCGCGGCGACCGTCTCCTCGAGCGGGGTGCGGGTGTCGTCGAGGTGGGCGTGCACGACGTCGACGTGCCCGGTGCCGAGGCGGCGGAGCGAGGCGTCGACCCCGCGGCGGATGGAGTCAGCCGACGTGCCGGGGGCGTCGCGGCTCTTGCCGACCTTCGTGCCGACGACCACCTCGTCACGGCAGCCGCGCGCGGCGAGCCAGCCGCCGATGATCGCCTCGGACTCGCCGCCCGCGTGGCCGGGCACCCACTGCGAGTACGAGGACGCGGTGTCGACGAACGTGCCGCCCTCCTCGCGGTAGGCGTCGAGGATCGCCCACGCCTCCTCACGGTCGGCGGTCCAGCCGAAGCCGCTCGTGCCGAGGCCGAGCGTGGAGACGACGACGCCGGACGTGCCGAGGGCGCGCGTCGAGGGGCCGGGGGCGGCGGGGAACATCGGTGGTGGATCCAGGTCGTCGGGCGCGCGGGCGGCTCTGCCTGCGCGGGCGGGCCCCGACGGATGCGGCGGGGCAGACGAACGGCCCCGTGCGAGCGGGGCCGTCCAGTGCGGTGGCGAGTGAGGGATTCGAACCCCCGAAGGCTGAGCCGTCTGATTTACAGTCAGATCCCTTTGGCCGCTAGGGTAACTCGCCATGCGCACCCGACCTGTGTGATCACGGACCGGAGACGCTCGTCGATGATAGCGGGCGCCGGGCCGCGAACCGAAATCGTCGGATCCCCTCGCCGCGGGCCCGCAGCCGCCCGTCCCTTAACATGGTCGGCATGGCAGATTCCTCGTTCGACGTCGTCAGCAAGGTCGACCGCATGGAGGCGGACAACGCCGTCCACCAGACCCAGAAGGAGGTGGAGCAGCGCTACGACTTCAAGAACGTGGGCGCCTCCATCGAGTGGAGCGGCGACACCATCCTCATGAAGGCCTCGAGCGAGGAGCGCGTGAAGGCGATCCTCGACGTGCTGCAGACGAAGATGATCAAGCGCGGCATCGGCCTCAAGAGCCTCGAGGAGGGCGAGCCCTTCGCCTCGGGCAAGGAGTACCGGATCGAGGTCACCCTCAAGCAGGGCATCGACCAGGCCAACGCGAAGAAGATCGGCAAGATCATCCGCGACGAGGGCCCGAAGAGCATCAAGAGCCGCGTCGAGGGCGACGAGCTCCGCGTCTCGAGCAAGAGCCGCGACGACCTGCAGCAGACCATCGCGCTGCTCAAGGGCGCCGACGTGGATCTCGACCTGCAGTTCGTCAACTTCCGCTGATCCCGCCGGCCGCCGACCGGCCCCGCACGCCCGTGTCCGCGCGGCGCCGGGCCCGGCCGCGGAGGGACCCCGCCGGATAGACTCCGCCTGATGGATCCCTCGATGACCACCCTCGTCCTCGCGGGGCTCGCGGTCGTCATCGACTTCATCGTGCGCGTGGTGGCCCTGCTGGTCATCCCCCGCAACCGCCGTCCGTCCACCGCCATGGCATGGCTCATGGCGATCTTCTTCCTGCCGTACATCGGCATCCTCCTGTTCCTCCTCATCGGCTCCACCCGGCTGCCGAAGCGGCGCCGGGAGAAGCAGCAGGAGATCAACCGGTTCATCATCGAGTCGACCGAGGGCATCGAGCGGGTCACGCGCGAGCACTCGTGGCCGTCGTGGCTCGACTCGGTCGTGGAGCTCAACCGCACGCTCGGCTCCATGCCGCTCGTGGGCGGCAACCGGGCGAAGCTCTACAGCCACTACGACGAGTCGATCCAGGCGATGACCGCCGAGGTCGACCGGGCGACGCGCTACGTGCACGTCGAGTTCTACATCCTCGCGTGGGACGTCACGAGCGCCCCCTTCTTCGACGCGCTCGAGCGGGCAGTGCAGCGCGGCGTGACGGTGCGCGTGCTGCTCGACCACATCGCGTCGCTGCGGGCACCCGGCTACCGGCGGACGACGCGCAAGCTCACGGCGATCGGCGCGGACTGGCACCTCATGCTCCCCGTGCAGCCGCTGCGCGGGCGCTACCAGCGGCCGGACCTCCGCAACCACCGCAAGGTGCTCGTGGTCGACGGCCGCGTGGGCTTCATGGGATCGCAGAACATGGTGCACCGCAGCTACGACAAGGTCGTCAACCGCAAGCGCGGCCTCAAGTGGCAGGACCTCATGACGCGGCTCGAGGGCCCCATCGTGAGCGGCCTCAACGCGATCTTCATCACCGACTGGTACGCGGAGACCGACCAGCTGCTCGTGCGCGAGACCGAGCCCATCGAGATCGCGGCGTCGGACGACGACGAGGAGCTCGACTGCCAGGTCGTGCCGTCCGGCCCCGGGTTCCCCGGCGAGAACAACCTGCGCCTGTTCAACGCGCTGCTGTACTACGCGCAGGAGCGGATCGTCATCACGTCGCCGTACTTCGTGCCCGACGACTCGATGCGGTACGCGATCACGACGGCCGTGCAGCGCGGGCTCTCGGTGGAGCTCTTCGTGAGCGAGATCGGCGACCAGCCCGTGGTCTACCACGCGCAGCGCTCGTACTACGAGGAGCTGCTGAAGGCGGGCGTGCGGATCTGGATGTACCGGGCCCCGTACATCCTGCACAGCAAGCACTTCACGATCGACGACGACGTGGCCGTCATCGGATCCAGCAACATGGACATGCGCTCGTTCAGCCTCAACATGGAGGTCTCGCTGATGGTGCGCGGCCCCGGCTTCGTGCGCGAGATGCGGCGGGTCGAGGACGGCTACCGCGCGCGCAGCCGCGAGCTGACCCTCGACGAGTGGAGCCGGCGCACGCGCTGGAGCACCGTCCTCGACAACCTCGCGCGGCTGACCTCGGGCGTGCAGTAGCCGCAGGGTCCGCGCGCGGGTGCGGGTCAGTCGCGATCGGCGGCGGACGCGTCCGGGTCGTCGTGCCCCTGGTCCTGCTCCAGCGCGGTGGCGCGATCGAGGACGTCCTGCAGCAGGCCGCGGAGCGCGGAGTCGCCCGCGTCCTCGCCGGCGATGTCGCGGCGGACCTGCTCGCCCACGCGCCAGATGACGGGCAGCATCTCGCGTCCGGCATCCGTGAGGCCGACGGACAGGCGGCGCTCGTCCGTCATGTCGCGGAACCGGGTGACGTACCCGAAGACCTCCAGGCGCTTGAGCAGCGGCGAGAGCGTGCCCGGGGTGATGTGCAGCTTCTCCGACAGGTCGACGACGGCCTGCGGCTCCTCCTCGTCGAGGGCCAGCAGCACGAGGTACTGCGGATGCGTGAGGTTGAGCGGCTGCAGCAGCGGCCGGTAGAGCGAGACCACCGCGCGCGAGGCGGCGGCCAGGAGCACGCCGGTCTCGTCATGCAGCAGTGTGCGCGATCTCTGTGCCATCTTCTTTTCCTCTGGCTCGTCAGTACGTCGATGCCGGGGTCTTGGACACTTCCTCCACCGTACGCCTGCTGACGCGCGAGGGTCTCGGCGCACAGGCGATCATCGGCCGGGGTCGCATGCGCGCTCAGGCGAGCGTACGCGGAACGGCCGCCACCAGGAGCGCGCCGAGCACGAGCCACGGGCCGAACGGGACGGCGGTCGACGCCCGAGCGCGGCCGGCGACGAGCAGGGCGGTCGCCGCGACGCCGCCGAGGAGCGTGCCCGCGGCGAGGCCCAGCGCGACCTGCGCGGGTCCCGCCTGCCCGAGCGCCAGTCCGATGACACCCGCGAGCTTCACGTCGCCCGTGCCGAGGCCGCCGCCCGTGGCCGCCTGGAGGAGCGCGAGCACCAGGACGGCGCCCGCACCGCACGCCGCCGACCGGAGCAGGAGGCCGGAGCCGCCCGCGACCAGCGCGAGGGTCGCGGCGGCGACGGCCGCGGGAGCGGTGACGCGATCCGGCAGTCGGTGCGCGGCGAGGTCCGCGAGCACGAGCACCGGGCCCACGATCACGAGGAGGAGCGCCACGGGGATCCGCGCGGGCGGCGTCTCGGCGACGACCAGGGCCGCGAGCGCGCCCGTCACCAGCGCCGCGACGGCCGCGGCCGATCGGCCGAGGCCGGGGAGCGGATCCAGCGGGCGGGCGTCGAGGCCGTCGAGGCGCCGGCCGCCCGCGAGGGCGACGCGGGCGAGCGCCGGGGACCACGCGCCGACGGCGGCACCGGCGAGCCCGGCCGCGGCGGAGAGGGCGGGCGCGGCGGCGGGGATCACGCGGCGACCCTAGGGGCTGCGCACCGCCGGACGTGCGTGCGCGCGAGCGGCTGGGGACGGACGACGGACGGGCGCCCGCGGGAGGACCGCGGGCGCCCGTCGGCGTCGATCAGGTCGTGCGGTGCACGCGGGTCAGAGCGCCGTTGAGACGGACTGCCGCTGCCGCGACGCCTCGAGCATCTCGTCGCGCTCGACCACCTTGATGCGGGCGCGGCCGTGCGGCTGCCCCAGCGCGATCTCGTGCTCGTCGAGCGCGTGCCAGCCGGCGAGGTCCGTGTACTCGATGCCGCGGGCCGCGAGGAGGTCGACGATCGCCTGCTCCTCGGGCGCCTCGGGGGTCCACCAGTCGCCCTGGTCGTTGAGCACGTGCGAGACCGTCTCCATGGCGTCGGACTTGGTGTGCCCGATGAGGCCGACGGGCCCGCGCTTGATCCAGCCCGTGGCGTAGACGCCGGGGATGCGGGTGTTGTCCGCGTCGAGGACCTGGCCCTCGTGGTTCGGGATGACGCCGCGGCGCTCGTCGAACGGGATCCCGTCGACCGGAGAGCCGAAGTACCCGACCGCGCGGTAGACGGCCTGCACGGGCACGTCGCGGAACTCGCCCGTGCCTTCGACGCCGCCGAGGCCGTCGGGACGCGTGCGCTCTATGCGCAGGCCGGCGACGCGGGGCTCGGCGTCGTCGGACGCGAGCACCTCCGCGGGGCGCGAGTAGAAGTGCAGGTGGAGGCGGCGGGACGCGGATCCGGTCTCGCGCGTGCGCCACTTCTCGAGCACGCGGCTGATGACCATGACCTGCTTGTTGGTCTTCGCGGCCTCCTCGGCGGCGGGATCCACGCCGAAGTCCTCGTCGTAGACGATCACGTCGACGTCCGGCACCTCGCCGAGCTCCCGGAGCTCGAGCGGCGTGAACTTGACCTGCGCGGGTCCGCGGCGGCCGAAGACGTGCACGTCGGTGACGGGCGAGTGCTTGAGCCCCGTGTAGACGTTGTCCGGGATCTCGGTGGGCAGCAGGTCGTCGGCGTGCTTGGCGAGCATGCGCGCCACGTCGAGCGCCACGTTCCCGTTGCCGATGACGGCGACCTCGCGGGCGTCGAGCGGCCAGTCGCGCGGGAAGTCCGGGTGGCCGTCGAACCAGTTGACGAAGTCGGCCGCGCCGTAGGAGCCCGGCAGGTCGATGCCCGGGATGTCGAGCTCGGCGTCGCGGATCGCGCCCGTGGAGAAGATGACCGCGTTGTAGTGCCTCTGGAGGTCATCCAGCGTGATGTCGCGGCCGTAGTCGACGTTGCCGAAGATGCGGATGTCGCCGCGGTCGAGCACGTCGCGCAGCGCGCCGATGATGCCCTTGATGCGCGGGTGGTCGGGCGCGACGCCGTAGCGGACCAGGCCGTAGGGCGCGGGGAGGCGCTCGAAGAGGTCGATGGAGACGTCGAACTGCTTCTCGGCCTTCAGGATGATGTCGGCCGCGTAGATGCCCGCGGGCCCTGCGCCCACGATGGCCAGCCTGAGCTTGGTCACTGGTGTCTCCGGTTCGTCGTCGTCCCCGTGCCGGCCGTGCGGGGGCGTGGTGGTGCGGATCCCCGCGAGAGCCGGCGGGGACGAGCGGCAGCTAGCGCGTGCGCTCGACGATGGTGTCGGCGAAGCGCGTGAGCGCCTTCTTGACCGGACCCTCGGGGAGTGGGGCGAGCGCCTCGACCGCCTCGGCGGCCCAGCGGTGCGCCTCCGCGATGGTGCGGGCGGTGACCTCGTGGTCGCGCAGCTCGGCGATGGCTGCCGTGAGATCGGCCTCGGACTCGGGCGTCTCCTCGTGCTCCACGTCGCGCTGGATCCGGGCGAGCAGCGTCGCCGCGGCGGCGTCCGTCTCCGCGAGCCGGCGCAGGTACAGGAGGGGGAGGGTGGCGACGCCGGCGCGGAGGTCGGTGCCGACGAGCTTGCCGGTCTCCTCGGGCTGGTCGGCGAGGTCGAGCACGTCGTCGACGAGCTGGAAGGCGACGCCCGTGCGCTCGCCGAAGGCCAGCACGGCCGACTCCAGCTCGGGATCCGCGCCGGAGTAGATGACGCCCATCTGCGCGGCGCACGCGATGAGGGAGCCGGTCTTGTCGGCGAGGACGTCGAGGTAGTGCTCGATCGGATCTTGGCCCTCGCGCGGGCCGATGGTCTCGTGCAGCTGGCCGAGGACGAGGCGCTCGAAGGTGGCGGCCTGCAGGCGGATGGCGCGCGGGCCGAGGTCGGCGACGATCTTGCTCGCACGCGCGAACAGGAGGTCGCCCGCGAGGATCGCGACGGAGTTGCCCCACACGGCCTGCGCGCTCGGGACGCCGCGGCGCATGTCCGCCTCGTCCATGACGTCGTCGTGGTACAGCGAGGCGAGGTGCGTGATCTCGATGGCGACCGCCGCATCCACCACCTGCTGCGTGTTGCCCTCGCCGAGCTGGGCGATGAGGAGCGCGAGCATCGGGCGCACGCGCTTGCCGCCCGCGTCGAGCAGGTAGCGCGTGGTGACGTCGGCCACGTCGTCGGCGAACCGGACCTCGCGGAGGAGCTGCTCCTCGACGAGCGCGAGCCCGTCGTCGATGCTGCGCGCCATGCGGCGGTCGCCTGAGGACGAGAAGAGGCGGTCGGTGATGCTCGCGTGCGCGGCGACGGAGGTGCCGCGGCGGGCGAGCGGGATGCTCGGACTCATGTTCGGCGTCCTTGTCTGTGGGGGTTCACGCGCGGTCAGGACGCGGCGGGACGGGGAGCGGCGTGACGGCCGGCGGGCTTGACGCCGCGGTGCAGCGCCACGATCCCCGCAGTGAGGTTACGGTGCTCGACCGACGCGAATCCAGCCTCACGGAGCCACGACGACAGCGTCTCCTGGTCGGGCCAGGCCTGGATCGACTCGTTGAGGTACTCGTACGCGCTGGCGTTCGAGCTCACCAGCTTCACGAGCGACGGCGCGACGGCCTTCATGTAGAGGTCGTAGCCGCGGCGCACGAGCGGCACGGGCGGGGTGCTGAACTCGCAGATGACGATGCGGCCGCCGGGCTTGAGCACGCGCAGCAGCTCGTCGAGGCCCTTGCGCGGCTCGACCACGTTGCGGAGGCCGAAGGAGATGGTGACGGCGTCGAAGGAATCGTCGTCGAACGGGAGGTCGGTGGCGTCGGCGTGCACGAACTCGACCCGCTCGTTGCCGGCGAGGCGACGGCGACCGACCTCGAGCATGCCCTCGGAGAAGTCGGCGGCGACCACGTGGGCGCCGGACGCGGCGAGCGCGGCGCTCGAGGTGCCGGTGCCGGCAGCCAGGTCGAGGATCCGCTCCCCCGCGACCGGGGCGACGGCGCGCGTGGTGGCGACGCGCCACAGCTGGTCGTTCCCTACCGACAGGAGGGTGTTCGTGCGGTCGTAGGCGCTCGAGACCTCGTCGAACATGGCCGACACCTGGCCGGGCTTCTTGCTGAGGTCTGCTCGCATCACGCGGTCAGTCTATTCGGGCGCGCTGGGCACGCGGTGGGCGGTGGCCGGATGCCCAGGGGCCCATCAGAGGACGGGGGCGGCGGGCACCGACGGGGGCCTCATCCGCGGTCGGCCGGCACCCGGGGAGGCCCGGATCCCCGGCGGTAGGCTGGCATCCGTGACCGCATCCCGCGTCCGAGCGCTCCTCGTCGACACCACCCCCGTCGACTCCATCGCCCGGCTCGTCCCCCTCCTCGACGCCCGGCACCCGCTCCTGTGGCTCCGGCACGGATCCGGGATGGGCGGCATCGGCGAGGCCCTCCGCCTCGAGTTCCGCGGGCCCGATCGCGTGCGGGACGCCGCCGCGGCGTGGCGCGAGGTGGCCGCGACCGCGACCGTGACGGATCCGCTCCGGATCCCCGGCACGGGCCTCATCGCGTTCGGCGCCTTCGCCTTCGCGGACGACTCGGAGGCCGCGAGCGTGCTCGTCGTGCCGCGCGTCGTGGTCGGCCGTCGGGACGGGGTGTCGTGGGTCACGCGGATCCGACTGGCCGACCAGGAGGACGGCGACGTCGCGTCCCCGCTCGACGCCCTGGCCGCGGGCTCCATCCCCGTGCCCGAGCGCTCCGGCGCCGAGTACCGGCTGCACCTGCGCCCCGGATCCATGGGTCCCGACGACTACGAGCGGGCCGTCGCGAGCGCCGTCGCGACCATCGGCACGGGCGAGGTGCAGAAGGTCGTGCTCGCGCGCGACCTCGTGGGCCGCCTCCCCCTCGGCGGCGACCTCCGGCTCGCGCTCAGCCGCTTCGCGCTCGGCTACCCCGACTGCTGGACCTACGCGGTCGACGGCCTCATCGGCGCGAGCCCCGAGACGCTCGTGCGCGTCGGCGGCGGCACGGTCGGCGCACGCGTGCTCGCCGGCACCGTCTCGCGCGGCACGGACGCGCGCGCCGACGCCGCCGCGGCCGCCGGCCTCGCCGCATCCCGCAAGGACAACGAGGAGCACGCGTTCGCGCGCGACAGCGTGCTCGACGCGCTCCGCCCGCACAGCCGCGACCTGTCGACCACCGACGCGCCCTTCACGCTCAAGCTGCCGAACCTGTGGCACCTGGCGAGCGACGTCACGGGCACGCTCGGTGACGGATCCTCGTCGCTCGACCTCGTGGGAGCGCTGCACCCGACGGCTGCGGTCGCCGGGCACCCGACGGACGCCGCGCTGTCGCTCATCGCCGAGCTCGAGCCCGCCGACCGCGGCCGCTACGCCGGGCCGGTCGGCTGGGTCGCGGCGGACGGCGACGGCGAGTGGGCCATCGCGCTGCGGGGCGCCCAGGTGGCTCCGTCGGGCGCCATCGTCGCGCACGCTGGCGCCGGCATCGTCGCGGGATCGGACCCCGAGCGCGAGCGCGCCGAGACGGCCATGAAGTTCCGTCCCGTCGTGGAGGCGCTGGGCTAGGACGCGCTGGGCTAGGACGCGCTGGGCCGGGCCGGCTCGGCCGTCGCGCGTCGCCGCAGCAGCGCCGGCGCCGCGATCCCGGCCACGACGAGCGCCGCGACCGCGCCGACCCCGATGCCGGCCAGCGGGCCCGCCGCGTCCACCACCGCGCCGACCGCGGCCGCCGCGAGCGCGACCCCGGTGTTGACGGCCGTGTTGACCCAGGCGGATGCCTCGGTGCGCACCGACGGCTCCGTCTGCGCGTCGGCGAGGAGGTACCCGGTGACCATCGCGGGCGCGAGGAACAGGCCGACGGGGACGAGCGCGGCGGCGATCAGGAGCAGGGCGAGCGCGTCCGGGGCGGCGGGGACGCGGGCCGCGACCGCGGCGAGCACGGCCGTCGCCGCGAGCATCGCCGCGACGAGGACGACCAGGCGGATCCGCGCGGGCGCCCGCCACGCGCGCGTCCCGTACGCGAGCCCGCCGACCGCGCTGCCCGCGGCGAACGCGGCGAGCAGCGGACCCGCGAGCGCCGTGCTGCCCGCACGCTCGGCCAGCGCCGCGACGGCGACCTCGACGGATCCGAGCACCGCGCCGACGCCGAGCAGCGTCACGAGCAGGGGGATCACGAGCGGCTGGCGGAGCGGATCCGCGGACCGGCGACGCGCGCGCCCGTCTCCCGTCGGCCGGCCCTCCGGCGGGGCCGGCCGCCCGCCCTGCGCCCGGGACAGGCGCGACGACGTCATGCCCAGGGTGCCGATGACGCTCGTGGCGGCCGACGCGAGCACGGCGACCTCGGGATCCGCGACCGCCACGAGCGCCGCCACGACGAGCGGCCCGACCGTGAAGACGACCTCCTCCCCCACGGCGTCGAGGCTGTAGGCGCGCGTCCGCATCCGCGGGTCGGGCACGAGGGCGGCCCAGACGACGCGCATGGCAGCGCCGAGCGGCGGCATCGCGAGGCCGGCGAGCGCGGCCGTCACGACGACGACCCCCACGGGCGCGCCGATGCGCACCACCGCGAGCACCCCGACGAGCCCGGCCGCGTGGGCGACCGCGAGGGCCACGAGCACGGGACGCTGGCCGTGCGCGTCCACGAGCCGCGCGCGGACGGGCGACGCGAGGACGTTGGCGAGGCCGAGCGCGCCGGTCGCGAGGCCGGCCGCCGCGAAGGACCCCGTGCCCGCCTGGACGAGGAGCAGCAGCGCGAGGGCGACCATCGCGAAGGAGAGCCGGCCGAGCATCGCCGGGAGGAGCACGCGGAGCGCGCCGGGCAGTGCCAGGACGGCGAGGTAGCCGGTGCGGGCGGGCGGGGGCGCGGGGGGCGCGGGGGGCGCGCTCACGCGGGCGCCGGATCCGCGGACTCGGGCGCCGGCGCGGGCGCCGTCATCGCGAACAGCGCGAGCGTCGCGCTCACCTGCACGTCGTCATCCCCCAGCCGGCGGGCGGAGTCGTCGTGGAGCACGGTGCCGAGCTCGCGGGCCAGCTCCTGCACGCGGATCCACGTGCCGGTCGAGACCGTGAGCTCGGCGTCCGTGATCACCGGCCGCGTGCCCTCCGCGTGCAGCACGGCACGGCGGGTCAGCTCCGCCATGAGCGCCGCGGCCAGGGTCGGCATGCTGCCGCCGGTGAGGGCGTCGAGCCGGTCGCCGCTCGCGGGCACGTGCCGGTAGCGCTTGGCCGCTCCCCCGCGGATCCGCTCGACGCCCGCGTCCTCGAGCAGCCCGGCCTCGCGCAGCCGGCGCAGGTGGTAGCTGACGTTCGCCTGCGTCTCGCCCAGCTCGCGCGCCGCCTCGGACGCGCTCATCGGCGAGCGGGTGCAGAGGGAGAGCAGGCGGAGGCGGAGCGGGTGGGCGATGACGCGGAGGTCCCGCAGGTCGGTCTCGTCGGCGGGCATGCGCCCATCGGACCACGGCGGGTCCACACTGTCAAACATCTGCTTGAGGGTCGGGAGGATGATGCGGCGGAGCCGACCGGCGTGGTCGACTCGGGCGATGACCGCATCCGACCGCGCCCTCCCGATCGACGGCCTCGTCAACGCCCGCGACCTCGGCGGCATCCGCCTCCGGGACGGCGGCACCACGCCCACCGGCGTCCTCGCGCGCTCCGAGGACGTCGACCTCATCACCGACGCCGGGTGGGAGCATGTGCGCGCGCTCGGCTTCCGCACGGTCCTCGACCTCCGCCAGCCGGCCGAGCGCGCCCGGGACACGCGCCCGCGGCCCGAGTGGATCCACGTCGCGCACGTCGACCTCGACGGCCTCGACGACCACCCGGACTTCTGGGTGCCGTACTGGGACACCGGCCTCGTCGGCACGCCGCTCTACTACCTCCCGCACCTCGCCGAGCTGCCGGAGCGCGCCGGATCCGCGCTGCGGGCGATCATCCACGCCCCCGCGGGCGGCGTCCTCTTCCACTGCGGCGCCGGGCGCGACCGCACGGGCCTCGTCGCCCTGCTGCTGCTCCTCGCGGCGGGTGCGGAGCCCGACGACATCGTCGACGACTACATGGAGAGCATCCGCCTCGGGCCGGAGCGGTCGGCGAACCAGGGCCAGCCCGACCTCGAGCCGGCGATCGCGGACCTCCTCGCCGAGCGCGGCACCACGAGCGGGGCGGCGTTCCGGGAGGCGATGGCGGGGATCGATCTCGACGCGCTCTTCGACGCGGCCGACCTCACGGACTCCGAGCGCGGCATCCTGCGGACGTGGCGGGGGACGATCCCGGCCTGACCCGGCGCTCCCCGCCGGCCCGGATCCGCTACCGGACCAGCGGCACCTCGATGAGCACCGGCGCCTCGGACGCGGTCGTGAGCGCCGCCTCCAGCTCGCCGTGCGTGGCGGCGCGCAGGTGCGTCCACCCGTAGGCCTTCGCGAGGCTCGCGAGGTCCACCCGCTGCGGCGTGAACATGACGCGGTCGATGGCGGCGGGCGCGGCCGTGCTCGCGACCTCGAGGCCGTCGAAGATGGTGCCGCCGCCGTCGTTGCCGACGATGACCTGGATCCGCGGCACCCGCTCGCCCGTGCCGATGAGCAGCGAGCCGACGTCGTGCAGGAGCGTGAGGTCGCCGACGAGCACGCGCGTGATCCCGGCGGCCGCGCTCCCGGATCCGGTCTGCGACGCGAACGCGATGCCGAGGCCCGTGGAGATCGTGCCGTCGATGCCGGCGAGGCCCCGGTTGGCGTGCACGCGCACGCGCTTGCCGGGGAGCGCCCGGTCGGCCTCGCGGATGAGGCGCGACGCCCCGAGCACGAGCCGGTCGTGCGGCCACGTGGCCTGCCACAGCGCGCGCACGAGGTGGCGGCGGGTGACGTCGGCACGCACGGCGGCGAGCTCGGCGCGCGCGAAGTCGCGGCGCTCGGCGGGCGTGGTACCGGAGGGCAGGAGCGGCGCGGACTCCGCGGCGCTCGCCTCGTCGAGGATCGCGCGGCTGACCTGCACCCACGTGCCGAGCCAGCGGCGGGCGTCGGCGGGATCCGCGGGCTCGCCCACCACGCGCACGGCGGCCGGGTGGGCGGTGACGCGGTGGCGCGGGTCGTAGTCCTCGCCGCCGGTGGATCCGACGACGATCGCCTCGACGCCCTCGCGCCCCACGAGCAGCGGGACCTCGCGTGTGAGCGTGGGGTGGCCGAACACGATGACGCGCTCGACGCGGTCGCCGAAGCCGGGGCGGGCCAGCAGCTCGCGGAACGAGACGACGAGGTTCGGGCCGAAGTGGGATCCGCTGGAGATCTCGGCGGCGAGCGGCCAGCCGCCGGCGCGCGCGAGCTCCTCGGCGGCCTCGCCCGCGGCGTGGCCGGCGACGACGATCGTGCGCGGGCCGTGCGGGAGCTCGAGGAGGTCGGCGGGTGCGGATGCGGCGTCTGCGGCAGAGGCCACGTCTGCGGCGGCGCGCGCCTCCGCCACGGCCTCCGTGAGGTCCGGCACCGCGACGGACAGCGGATCCCGGAACGCCACGTTCACGTGCACGGGCGTCCGCTCGTCGCGGGCGCGGCGGTACGCGTCACGGGCCAGACCCGCGTCGCGCGTCAGGTCGTCGTCGGTCCCCTCGGGCGCAGGCACGTCGACGACGACGACCCGGTCGCCGAACATGCCGGGCTGGCGGGTGGTCTGGTTGCTCGCGATGCCGCGGAGCTCCGCCGGGCGATCACCCGTGAGCAGCAGCATCGGGACGCCCGAGTGCCAGCCCTCGAGCACGGCGGGGTGGAGGTTCGCGACGGCCGTGCCGGAGGTCGTGATGACGGGCGCCGGCCGGCCGGACTCCACGCCGAGGCCGAGTGCGAGGAACGCGGCCGCCCGCTCGTCGATGCGCACGTGCAGGCGGACGCCCTCGACCCGCTCGAGCTCGGCCGCGACGAGCGCCAGGGCCTGGGAGCGGGATCCGGGGCAGAGCACCACGTCGGTGACGCCCTCGGCGACGAGCGCGAGCAGCATCGCGAGCGCGCGGTCCGTGGAGGGGTTGCCCGTGCGAGGCGAGGTGGAGGACGGGTGGGCAGAGCGGGGCTCGGTCGCGGTCACCGGCGGTCAGGCGTCCCGGCGGCCAGGCGCCCGGTCGTCGTCGTCCCGGTTCGGCCGGGTGGGGCCGCCGGTGGCACCGGGCTGCTGCGGCTCGTCGGGACCCGTGCCGTCGCTGTCGAGGTCGGCGAGCTCCTGCTCGAGGCGGCGGATCCGCTCCTCCTCCGACCGCGTGCGGCCGAGGCCGGAGAGGAAGTCGGGGTCGTCGTCCGGGCCGAGGCGACGGCCGGATGCTCGTGCCAGGTCGGTGCGGTCCTTGCCGATGGTGAGCCACAGGACGCCGCCGATGACGGGCACCAGGACGACCACCGCGATCCACGCGGGCTTGGGGAGGCCGCGCATGCGGGTCCGCGGCGTCAGGGAGGTGTCCACGATGACGAAGACCGTGAAGAACACGATCACGACGGCGAGACCGATCAACAGGCGGGGCATCTCCCGATGGTAGCTCCGCAACCGGGGAGGACGCCGGGCGTCCAGCGAGCGGGAAGGGGGCGGCGGCCGGGCCCCGGCTGGACGGCGGCGGCCTGTGCGGGGGAGGGGCCCGCCCAGGCGGCCGACCTATGCTGACCCGGTGAGTTCCCGTCGCTACTGGCTCGTCTACACCGTCGTCCGCATCCTCCTGTTCGCCGTCCCGTTCGGGCTGGTGGTCGCCGTGAGCCCGGACTTCTGGCCGCTCGCCGCGGTCGTCGGCGCCGTGGTGTCGTTCTGCGGGTCGTACATCTTCCTGCGCACGCAGCGCGAGGCCATGGCGGCGGATCTCGCGGCCATCGCGGCCGGCCGCAAGGCGCCCGTCGAGGACGACGACTCCGAGGACGCCGCGGTCGACGCCGCCGAGCGCCGGGCCCGGGCTGCGGGTGCCGCCGATGTCGCGACCGAGGTCAGCGGCACGCCGGGTTCGGGATCCGCCGGCACCGCATCGGCCGCCCCGCGCGCCGACGGCGAGGCCGAGCGCAGCTGAGGCCAGACCGCCGACCGGACCCCGAGCCCCGAGGTCAGGCCGGCGAGGGAGCGGGCGGCCGCGCGCACCGCGGCATGGCCACGACCAGGAGGAGCGCACCGCTCGCCGCCATCGCCGCCGCCCCGAGCAGCCCGAACCCCGGCGGGTTGTCCGCGGAGGTGTAGCCGCCGTTGACCATGGGCGTCATGACGTAGTCGACGATCAGGCTCGAGGCGAGCACGCAGATCAGCGCGGCGACAGCGGACCGGATGCGGCCGGCCGCCCGCGACGCCGCGACGAGCACCACGACGGCGAGCGCGACCTCCACGGCCCACACCCACAGCGGCGCGAGCCACGCGGGCGACACGACCTCGTACTGCAGGTGCTGGCAGATCCCGCTCTCGTAGCCCTCCTGCCAGCAGGGGGCCCAGAAGCGGGACGCGCCGCGGCCCTGCACGGCGGAGTGCACGAGCATCGCGACGCCCGTGATCAGGGCGGTCACGACGAGGACGATGCGCGCGCCTCGGCGGTTGGCCGGGGGCGGCGCCTCCATGGTCGACATGGCCGCACGCTACGGGGCAGGCGTGAACACACCGCCGACGGCGCGTGAAGTCGCGGCACGGGCGGGCGCGCCTCCGCGGCGACGGCGTCGCGCGCGTGCCGCAGCGTCGCGGGAGCGCCCAGCGGATCGGCCGCCACGAGCGACTCCCACCACGCGATGCGGGCGTCTTCCACGTGCGGCCCGGGGCCTGGTGCCGCCGCCCGCTCCGGCGATACCCTCGTCCCCACCGCACCAGGGACACCGAGGAGGCGAGGCGCGCGTGAGCTCAGAGCCAGGACCCCTCGACCTCGCGTTCACCGCGACCATCGGCGTGACCGTGAAGGGCGACCTCTGGCCGTGCGTCGAGGTCCCCGGCTCGGTGGGGATCCTCGGCACGGGGAAGGCCGTGAAGGTGGCGGCGACCGTGGACGGCGAGCCGCTCACCGCCGGCCTCCTGCCGACCGGCATCGGGGGCCACATGCTCTCGATCAGCGCGAAGCTGCGGAAGCGGCTCGGCAAGGACCTCGGGGATCAGGTCGACGTGCGGATCACCGAGCGCCTGACCTGACGGCCTCGGCGGGTCAGGCGTCGTCGCGCGGCGCGTATCCGACCCAGCGGCCTCGACCGAGCGTGGGCGGGGAGTCGTCGCGGAGCGCGGGGCGCCGGGCGCGGACGGAGGGCACGAGCCGGTCGCCCTCCAGCAGCCGGTAGCGCTCGGTCGGCCGCGCGTCGGCGGCGGCCCGGGCGAGGGCGGCGGCGATCCATGTGGCGGCGGCGCGCGCATCCGTCGCCACGAGCGCGTCCCACCACGCGGTGATCGCGTCGTCGAGCACGAGCACGGCCCGCGGGACGGCGATCGTGCGCGAGCGCAGCATCAGGCCGATGCCCTCGACAACGCCCACGTCGAACGCGGCCTCGAGCGCCTCCGCGAGCCCGGCTGGGACGCCGGATCCGGGACCGCCGCCTCCCCGCTCAGAACGCGAACGCCGCCCCGAGGCCCAGGCCGAACGTGAGGGCGGCCATGCTCGTGAGCTGCAGCGAGAGGATCAGCTCCTTCGGGGTGCGGCCGGTGCACGCGATGATCGCGGCCGGCAGCGCCAGCACGAGCGTGAACAGCACGAGCAGCGCCTTCGGGTAGAAGAGGAAGAAGAAGACCACGACGCCGTAGGCGATCGCGATCTCGATGCAGTAGACGATGCGCGAGCCGCGCGGGCCGAGCCGCACGGCGAGCGTGCGCTTGCCGACCTTGCCGTCCTGCTCGATGTCGCGGATGTTGTTGACCATGAGCACCGCGGCCGCGAACCCGCCCGCCGCGACGCCGCCCAGCCAGCCCTCGCCCGTGATCATGCCGATGAGGATGAACTGCGTGCCCGCGGTCGCGACCAGCCCGAAGAACACGAAGACGACGACGTCTCCGAGTCCCGCGTAGCCGTAGGGGCGCTTGCCGCCGGTGTAGAAGTAGGCCGCGACGATGGCGACCGCGCCGACCGCGAGCAGCCACCAGTGGCCGGTGATGAGCACGATGACGAGGCCCGCGACCGCGGCGAGGCCGAAGAACGCGAGCGCGACGGTGAGGACCGTGCGGGGCTTCGCGGCGCCCGAGCCGGTGAGGCGGGCGGGGCCGACGCGCACGTCGTCGGTGCCGCGGACGCCGTCGGAGTAGTCGTTGGCGTAGTTGACGCCGATCTGCAGCAGCACCGCGACGGCGAGGCAGAGGAGCGCGAGGCCCACGGAGACGCCCTCGTCGGGGCCGAGCGCGCGGGCCGCTCCCGCGCCGATCGCGACGGGGGCGACGGCGAGCGGGAGGGTGCGGATGCGGGCGCCGGAGATCCAGTCGCGCGCCGTGGCCTTGCGCACCTTCGCGGGGTTCCCGGAGCGGGCCTTCGCGGGCGATCCCGGGCGGGTGCGGGCTGCGGACGAGGGGGCCTGCCGGGTGCGCTTCTTCTTCTGTGCCACGAGGGGCGATCCTACGCGGGGGGAGCCGGTGCACGACCGCGCCGGGCGATCGGAACCGCGCCGGGGCGCCGGACCGCGCGACGACGGAGCTCCCGGCGACCGACGCGCTAGCGGCTGCCGCCCACGGGCGACGGCGCCCAACCGTCCGCCGGGCAGTTCCAGCGCATTATCGCGTGGCGGCCGTGCTCGAAGCCGAGCTCGCTGAGCGTGGAGGTGGAGAGCGTGAGGATCCCGCCGGCCTCCGCGGGCAGGCCGACCCACGCGACGGCGAGCGCGCGGATCACGTGCGCGTGCGCGACGAGGAGCACGTCCTGGCCGGACTCGAGCACGGGCAGCACGCGCGCGAGCACCTGGAGGACGCGGGCGCGGACCTGCTGGGACGTCTCGCCGGGGGTGTCGCCCGCGGGCACGCCGTCGGTCCAGAGGTCCCAGTGGCCGCGCTCGGACTGGATGTCGGCGGTGGTGCGGCCCTCGTACGCGCCGTAGTCGAACTCGACGAGCCGGTCGTCGACCTCCGCCTGGTCGCCGTAGCCGATGAGCGCGGCGGTGCGCTGCGCGCGGGAGCGGGGGCTCGCGAGCACCAGGCCGAAGTCCGTGCCGGCGAGCACGGCGCCGACCGCGCGGGCCTGCTCCTCGCCGGTCTCGGTGAGGGGGATGTCGGTCGTGCCGGTGTGGCGCCCGTTGACGCTCCACTCGGTCTGCCCGTGGCGCACCATGACGATGCGGCCGCGGACCTTCTCCTGCCACTCGGGGGTGCCGGGGATCTCGGCGCGCGCGATGGCCGCATCCACCTCCGCGTACATCGGCGCGACGTCGTCGCGGGCGAGGCGCTTGGCGGTGGCGGGGTTCATGCCGGTCATCGTGGGGGTCTCCTCCGTCGCCCGGAGGGGTGGCGGGCGACATCCGACTCTACGCCCGGGCGGATCCACGACCGCAGGGCGGCGGGATCGGCGCGGCTCAGTGCACGTGCTCCAGCAGGTCGAGCCCGACCACGCCCAGGGCGTCGCGGACGGCGAGGCGCGCGCGCAGGTCGGCGTCGTCGAAGTGGACCATCACGGCGTAAGCGACCGCGCCGCGCGGCCCGCGGAGCACGCCGGCCTCGGCGCGCACGCCCGCGTCGACGCCCGTGCAGTCCACCAGCGCCATGCCGTGCTCGCCGCCGCGGCCCACCGGCGCGTCGAGCCCGAACGACGCCGCGACAATCGACCGGTCGGTGTTGAGCGCGAGCCAGCCGACCACGCGCGTGCACGTCTCCTCGTCGACCACCTCCCCGTGCACGAGCGAGGCGAAGAGCGACGCGAGCTCGCGGGCGGATCCCACGGAGAGCTGCGGGGCGTCGTCCGGTCCGCGGGTGCCGCGCGCCACGTCGAGGAGCGCCGTGCGACGCAGTCCGAGCGACTCGGCGCGCGTGCGCACGGCCTCGAGGCCGACAAGCCCGAGGAGGGCGTTGGTGGCGGCCGCGTCGCCGGTCGCGCCGACCAGGGACGCGAGATCCGTGACGGGCAGCGACGGCACCACGAGGTGGCGCCAGAGGCCCGCGGTGCCGCCCTCGTCGTCCGGCCGGCGATCCACGAGGTGCAGCGGCGAGAGGTCGCCCGAGGTCAGGCGCGCGGAGAGCTCGACGAGGAGCAGCACGCGGCCGAGCCCGGCCGCGGGCAGCGCGACGTGATCGTCGACCGCGAGCACCACCTCGCCCGAGTCGAGGTCGGTCGCGCGGGCCGCGACCCGCATGCCGTCGAGGGCGAGGCCGCCGAGCGCGCGGAACGCGGAGCGGAAGCCGTCGGTCGGCTCCTGCCCCGCGTGGCGCGCGGGACCGCCCCCGGCGTGCCGGGAGCGGTGTCGCGGATCCTCGCCGACGGCGGCCATCGCGCGGCGCGTCACCAGATGGTGACGCGGGCCTCCTCGTCGAGCCAGAGGCCGTCGCCGGGCTGCACGTCGAACGTCTCGTAGAACGCGTCGATGTTGCGCACGATCTGGTTGCAGCGGAACTCGTTCGGCGCGTGCGGGTCGATGGCGAGCAGCCGCATCACCTCGGCGTCGCGGCCCTTCTGCTGCCAGGCCTGCGCCCAGGAGAGGAAGAAGCGCTCGGCGCCCGTGAGCCCGTCGATCACGGGCGGCTCGGCGCCGTCGAGGGACAGGAGGTACGCCTTCCACGCGATGGAGAGGCCGCCGAGGTCGCCGATGTTCTCGCCGATGGTGAGCGCGCCGTTGACGTGCGGTGCGCCGTCGGCCGTGAGCTGCGCCGGCACGAGCGCGTCATACTGCTGGATGAGCGACGCCGTGCGCTCCTCGAACGCGGCGCGGTCGGCCGGCGTCCACCAGTCGGTGAGGCGGCCGTCGCCGTCGTAGCGCGAGCCCTGGTCGTCGAAGCCGTGGCCGATCTCGTGGCCGATGACCGCGCCGATCGCGCCGTAGTTCGCGGCCGGATCCCGCGCCTCGTCGAAGAACGGGAACTGCAGGATCGCGGCGGGGAACACGATCTCGTTGAAGCCCGGGTTGTAGTACGCGTTGATGGTCTGCGGCGTCATGAACCACTCGTCGCGGTCGAGCGGGGCGCCGATCTTCGCGAGCTCGCGGCGGGTCTCGAAGCGGGCGGTCGCGCGCACGTTGCCGACGAGGTCGGTCGGGTCGATCTCGAGCGCCGAGTAGTCGCGCCACGTGTCGGGGAAGCCGATCTTCGGCGTGAACCTCTCGAGCTTCTCCAGCGCCCTCCCGCGGGTCTCCGCGGTCATCCACTCGAGGCCGGAGATGGACCGCCGGTACGCCTCGACGAGGTGGCCGACGAGCACGTCCATCTCGGCCTTGGCGGTCGGCGAGAAGTGGCGCTCGACGTAGATGCGGCCGATGGCCTCGCCCATGGATCCCTCGACGAGCGAGACGCCGCGCTTCCACCGCACGCGCTGCTCGGGCGCGCCCGTGAGCGTGCGGCCGTAGAAGTCGAAGGACGCCTCCGAGAAGGCCTTCGGCAGCAGGGCCGCGTTCGAGCGGACGACCTGCCAGGTGAGCCAGTCGCGGAGCGCCGGGATCTCGGCATCGGTCAGCAGCGCGCCGAGGCCCTCGGCGAAGCTCGGCTCGCGCAGCACGACCTCGTCGAGCGCGGCAGCGGGGGCGTCGAGGGCGGCGCGCCAGACGTCGAGGTCGGCGCCGGCCGCCTTCGACACGAGGTCGCGGAGATCTGCCCAGGAGACGAGGTTGTAGGTGGCCTGGCTGTCGCGCGTGCGGACGTTGTCCCAGTGGGCGGCGGCGATGCGGGTCTCGAGGTCGAGGATCCGGTCGGCGCGGGCGGACGCGTCGTCGAGGCCGGCGAGGTCGAGCATGCGCTCGACGAACGCGCGGTACGCCGTGCGGATGTCCGCGTGGCCCTCCTCGCGGTAGTAGCTCTCGTCAGGCAGGCCGATGCCGCCCTGCTCGATCTGCACGACGTAGCGCTCGGGGTCGCCCGGGTCGTTGTCGACGAAGAGGCCGAGGAGGCCGCTCACGTTGGTCTGCTCGAGGGCTCCGAGGGTGCGCAGGAAGGACGGCACGTCGGTGACGGCGGCGGCCTGGTCGAGCTGGTCGCGGATCGGCTCGACGCCGAGGGCCTCGACGCGCTCGAAGTCCATGAAGCTCGTGAAGAGGTCGCCGAAGCGGCGCTCCTCGGTGCCGGGCTCGGCGTCGACGGCCTCCTCGATGATCACTCGGACGGCGTCCTCCGCCGCCTCGGCCAGCTGGTGGAACGAGCCCCAGCGGGCCTTGTCGTCGGGGATCTCGGTGCGGTCGAGCCAGCGCCCGTTCACGTGGAGGTAGAGGTCGTCCTGCGGGCGCACCCCCTCGTCCAGCTCGTCGGTGCGGATCCCGGTCGGCGGTGTCTCGGCGCTCATGCGGCCAGCCTAGGCGCCCCGGCTGCGGCCCTCCCGGACGATGTGTAAAGCGTGCTTGACACACCCTCCGTGTAAAGCTAGCTTGTCATCCATGCGCAGCGAGGTGAAGGATCTCCGGACGGCCGCCGGGCTCTCCCAGCAGGCCCTCGCCACCGTGCTCGGCGTCTCCCGCCAGACCGTGAACGCCATCGAGACGGGCCGCTACGACCCGTCGCTCGCGCTGGCCGTGCGCACGGCCCGCTTCTTCCATCGATCCGTCGAGGAGGTATTCCATGTCGAAGTCGACTGAACGCCGCGGGATCTCCCGCGTGAACGTGCTCCTTGTGGGGGTGCTGCTGGCCGGCGCCCTCGTCGCACTCATCGCGGGCAACCCGTACAACGCGATCACGCTCGCGGTGATGGCGGCCATCCTGTTGGGTGGCGCCCTCCACGCGGCCCGGCCCACGGCGTCCGACGTCCTCCGCATCAACGGGCTCGAGTACCGCGACGAGCGCGACGGGCTGCTCGCGCAGAAGGGCTTCGCCGCCGTGGGCGTCGCGGCGCTCGTCATGACCGTGGGCACGTTCTTCGTCACCACGCTGATGGGCCAGGTGCAGTGGTACGTCCTGGCGCAGATGCTCGTGCTCGCCGCGGTCTGGGCCGTCGCGAACTGGCTGGCGGTCCAGCGCAGCTGACGCACCACGGGCGCCGGCCCCGATCCGCCCCGCGAAACGCCACCGCAACACGGTCTCGCTACGCTCGCGGATCGGGGCGTCTCCCCACACACCCGCGCGAGAGCAGGCGAGCATGGCCCGACAGATCTGGACCCTCCACGGCGACGGCAAGGCGGTGGACGCGTCCGCGGTCGTCGGCCCCGGCGAGCGCCTCACCTGGCCGCGCACCATCGGCCTCGGGATGCAGCACGTCGTCGCGATGTTCGGCGCGACGTTCCTCGTGCCCGTCCTCACGGGCTTCCCGCCCACGACCACGCTGTTCTTCTCCGGGATCGGGACGATCCTCTTCCTCCTGATCACCAGGAACCGGCTGCCCAGCTACCTGGGGTCGTCGTTCGCGTTCATCGCGCCGATCGGCGCCGCCAATGCGGCCACGGCGGCGGGCGGCGGCGGCATCGGGGCGGCGCTCGCGGGCATCGTGGCGGTCGGCGTGATGCTCGCGATCGTCGGCGGCATCGTGCAGCTCACCGGCACGGGCTGGATCGACGCGCTGCTGCCGCCCGTGGTCGCCGGCGCGATCGTGGCGCTCATCGGCTTCAACCTGGCGTCGGCCGCACGCGACAACTTCATCAAGGCGCCCGTGACGGCGACCATCACGCTGGCCGCCGTGATCCTCTCGACCGTGCTGTTCCGCGGGATCCTCGGCCGGCTCTCCATCGTGGTCGGCGTGGTCGTCGGGTACGTCGTCGCCGTGATCCGCGGCGAGATCGTGTTCGACGCGGTCGGGTCGGCCGCGTGGATCGGTCTGCCCGAGTTCCAGGCGCCCGAGATCACACCGCAGTTCTGGGCGCTGCTGCCCGCGTTCCTGCCCGTGGTGCTCGTGCTCGTCGCCGAGAACGTGGGCCACATCCGCGGCGTCGCGCAGATGACGGACGGCTCGGTCAACAAGCTGACCGGGCGGGCGCTGCTGGCGGACGGCCTCGCGACCGTGCTCGCGGGCCTCGGCGGCGGATCCGGCACCACGACCTACGGCGAGAACATCGGCGTGATGGCCGCCACGCGCGTCTACTCGACCGCCGCGTACTGGGTCGCCGGCGGGTTCGCCGTGCTGCTCGGCCTCTCGCCCAAGGTCGGTGCGGTGATCAACACGATCCCGGCCGGCGTGCTCGGCGGCGTGACGACCGCGCTGTACGGCCTCATCGGGATCATCGGCGTGAAGATCTGGATGGACAACCGGGTCGACTTCTCGAAGCCCGTCAACCAGCTCACCGCGGCGACCGCGCTCATCGTCGCGATCGCGCCCTTCACCTTCACGCTCGGCACCGTCTCGTTCAACGGCATCGCGCTCGGGACGGTCGCGGCGATCGTCGTCTACCACGTGATGAGCACGGTCGCGCGGCTGCGCGGCACCGCCTGACCCCGCGGGCGGCCCATCCGCTCACGGCAGCGCGACGACCGCGTGTCCTAGCATCCAGGGAGCGCCGCCCGCCGGCCGGGCGTCCGCGAGCCGAGCTCCGGCAGCCGCGGGCCGCGTCCCCGTCCGTCCCGAACGCAGGAGAACCACCCGACATGCACCCGCCTGCGCGCCGAGAGGGCGCCGCCCGGTGACCGCGGACGCGTCCCTCGCCGCGCACGCCGTCCGCCCGCCGGCCCGGGGGATCATGTCGCGGCCGTGGCTGGCGTTCGCCCTCTGCCATCTCTGGCTCATCACGCTCAACCTGATCGGCCCCACCTCGGCGCTCACGGACGTGACGGAGGTCTACCGCGTCTGGATGCAGGGGGGGATGGCGGGCGGCGGCCGAGTGGGCGTCGACCTGCCGTGGGTGTACCCGATCCTCGCGGCCGTGCCCATGCTCATCTCGCTCGTCGGCGGCACCGCGTTCTACGGCACGGTGTGGCTCGCGCTGGTGACGTCGCTCGACGCCGCCGCGTTCGCCCTGCTGCTGCGCATCCGCCGCGGGCGGGGCCTCGCTCCCGCCGCCTGGTGGCTCGGCTTCCTCGTGGCGCTCGGGCCCATCTCCCTCGGCCGGATCGACGCGGTCACCGTGCCCCTCGCCCTCGCCGGCCTGCTCGTGCTCGCGACCCGGCCCGCCCTGGCCTCCGCGCTCCTCACCGTCGGAGCCTGGGTGAAGGTGTGGCCGGCAGCGCTGCTGCTCACCGGCGTGATCGCCCGCCGCGGGCTCGCGCGCGGCAAGGTCGTCGCCGCCGCGCTCGGCACCACGGCCGTCGTCGTCGCCGGATCCCTCGCCCTCGGCAGCGGCGCGAACGTGCTGGGCTTCGTGGGCGAGCAGACCGGCCGCGGGCTGCAGGTCGAGTCGACCGCCGCGCTGTACCACCTGTGGCTCATCGTCGCGGGCGACGACCGGTACCGCGTCTACCACGACGCGGCCCTCCTCGCGTTCCAGGTGTCGGGCCCCGGGGTGGACGGCGTCGCGGCCGCGCTCACGCCGATCATGCTGGTCGTCGTGCTCGGCGTGACGCTGCTCGGGATCCGCGCCCACCACCGCGGCGCCTCCCCCGCCGCGCTGATCGGGCCGTTGTCGCTCGCGCTGGTGGCGGCGCTCATCGTGACGAACAAGGTCGGCTCGCCGCAGTACGTGTCGTGGTTCGCCGTGCCGCTCATCGTGATGCTCGTGCACGACCGCCACGCGCCCGGCACGGCCCTCGCGGCGCGCCTGGGGCTGGTCGTGGCCGCGCTCACGCAGCTCGTGTTCCCCTACGCGTACCTGCTGCTCATCGACGTGGTCCCGGTGATGGTCGGGGTGATCACGCTGCGCGACCTCGGCGAGATCGCGCTCCTGGGCGTGGCCGTGATGCAGCTCGTGCGGCTGCGCGGCACGGCGGCGGACGGGCCCGCGCGGGTCCGGGCGGGACGCGCGGCGCGGGCGGCGGCCACGGCTGCCCCCGGCGCTGCGACCCCCGCCGTCGCAGCCCCCGCCGCGGCCCCCGCCGCCGCGCACGAGATCAGCCCGTGGCGGTCGGCGCCCGCGGATCAGGAGCCCGGGACCGCCTGACCGCGGGACGCCAGGTACCGCATCCAGCCGCCATGCGCGCTGATGTCCGGCGCGCCTGCCGTGTCGGTGCAGAGGAACCCGACGGCCCACGTGCCGTCCTCGAGCTCCAGCGGGCCGAGGGCCATGGGTCGGACCATGCCGGCGAGGAACGCGGCGAGGCCGGCGCGGGTGAGGGTCCAGGCCTCGCCCGCGAGCGGGACGCCGTCGCCGCCGGGCGCCGGCGCGACGCCGGGTCGCGCGGGCTCGCCCGGGAGGTGCGCCATGCGGTACCCGGCGCTCGTGCGCACGTCGCGGGAGAAGCGCGCGCCGAGGTCGCTGAGCTGGCGGTGCAGCGGCTGCCCGCCCAGGTGCGCGCCGAACACGACCACGTCGACCGCGTCGGCCGGCAGGAGCGCGGGACGCGCGGGATCCCCGGTGACGCGGCCCGCGAGGTCGAGCACGACCTGGTCGGCGAACGCGGGCGCCACCAGGCTGACGCCGAACGGGGAACCGTCCGCCTCCCCCGCGGGCACCGCGACGGCGCACAGGTCGAAGAGGTTCACGAAGTTCGTGTAGGTGCCGAGGCGCGCGTTGACGGCGACCGGCTCGGCGGCGACCTCGGCGAGCGTCGGGTGCTCCGTGGTCGTCGGCAGCAGCAGCGCGTCGATCCCGCGGCGGGCGTCGCCCGGGGCGTCGAACACCGCGCAGGCGGCGACGCGCAGGCGCTCGAGGAGCGCGCGGTCCTCCACCAGCCGGTGCGCGGGGATCCCGAGGGCCGCGCGCACGATGCCCGCGACCGTGGGATCCAGGTCCGGCGCGTCCGCGAGCACGGACGCCCCGGCCGCCTCGCAGCGCTCGGCCACGAGCGCGCCCTCGTAGAGGAGGAGCGCGGCGCGGAGGAAGGGGCCGAGGTCGACGGTCTCGACGACGGCGCCCGAGTCGCGCATCCGCTCGACGGCGGCCGCGAACGCCGCGCGGGCGCCGGGCGAGAGGGGCGCGAGGTCGCCGTCGGCAGGGACGCCGATCACGGGCACGCCGCGCGGGGCGAGGCGCGTGGTGGACGGCCAGTCGCGGCTCGCGGGATCCGCCCGGTCGGGCCCGACCATCACGGCGAGCGCGCGCTGCGCGGTCGCGAGGTCCTCGGCGAGCACGCTCACGGTGTCGTAGGAGCGGCAGGCGGGCACGACGCCCGTGGCGGGCACCAGGCCGAGCGTGGGCTTGATCCCGACCAGGCCGTGCAGGGCGGCGGGCACGCGCCCGGATCCCGCGGTGTCGGTGCCGAGCGCCACGTCGACGAGGCCGAGCGCGACGGCGACCGCCGAGCCCGAGCTGGATCCGCCCGAGATGCGGTCGGGCCGGGTCGCGTGCCGCACGGCGCCGTAGGGGCTGCGCGTGCCGACGAGGCCGGTGGCGAACTGGTCGAGGTTGGTCTTGCCGAGCACGAGCGCGCCGGCCTCCCGCAGGCGGGCGACGGCGGGCGCGTCGACCTCGGGCGTCGTGGCGGCGGACGGGCAGGCGGCGGTCGTGGGCATCCCGGCGACGTCGATGTTGTCCTTCACCGCGACGAGCCAGCCCGCGAGCGGCAGCGATCCCGCAGGCTGCCGGGCGATGCGGTCGTCGAGCTCGGCGGCGCGTTCCCGCGCCTCGGCCGGGTCGAGCAGCGTGATCCACACCTCGGGCCGGTCGACCTCGGCGATGCGCGCGTATGCGGCCTCCACGCGGTCGACGACGGACGCGGATCCGACGGCCGGCAGCGGAGCGGTCGCGCCGGCCGCGCCGATGTCGCCGCTCACGCGCGCACCTGCGCCCCGGCGAGGGCGGCGAGCACGTCGCCCGACGCGGCGACCGCGCCGAACACCCCGCCCTGCATCGTGACCATCCGCAGCGCCGCGTCGTGGTTCGCCGGATCCGTGGCGCCCGTGCAGTCCGACAGCACCAGGCACTCGTAGCCGCGGTCGTTCGCCTCGCGCATGGTCGTGGAGACGCACACGTCGGTGGTGATGCCCGTGAGGATCAGCCGGTCGATGCCGCGCGCCCGCAGCACGAGGTCGAGGTCGGTCGCGTAGAAGGCGCCCTTGCCGGGCTTGTCGATCACGGGCTCGCCCGGCAGCGGGGCCACCTCGGGGACGATCTCCCAGCCGGGTTCGCCGCGCACGAGGATCCGTCCGCACGGGCCGACGCTGCCGATCTCGGCGCCCGCGCGCTCCGACCGCCAGCGCTTGTTCGCGGGCAGGTCGGAGAGGTCGGGGCGGTGGCCCTCGCGGGTGTGGATGACGGTCATGCCGAGCGCGCGCACCCGCTCGAGCAGCCGCGCGGTGGGCGCGAGGCCCGCGCGGGTGAGCGCGAGGTCGTAGCCCATGCGGTCGACGTAGCCGCCGACGCCGCAGAAGTCGACCTGCCAGTCGATGCAGACCACGGCGGTGCGGGCGACGTCGACGGCGCCGTCGTAGGGCCAGGCGTAGGGATCCGCCGCGACGGACGTGGTGCCGGCGACGATCGCGGGCGCGCCGACCGCGCTCACGAGCGGGCCTCCCCCGCGTCGACGGCCGCGCCGAGCGGGGCTCGCACGCGCCCCGCGGCGTCCGCGACGACGAGGACGACCGCACCGACGACCATGCCGACGACGGCCGTCGAGAGGAAGTCGGCGTACGCGTGGGCGACGAGCGCGACGACGGCGCCGCCCGCCCAGCCCACGAAGGCGGGGGCACGCCAGGCACCGCGGGCGACGACGGATCCGGCCGCCGCGCGTCGGGGCGCGAGCAGCAGCTGGTCGACGATGAGCACGGCGCCGATGGGCGGCACGATCACGCCCAGCAGGTTCAGCCACACCTCGAAGTAGGTCCAGATGCCGGCGACCGCGAGGACGACGCCCACCGCGCCGAGCACCAGGGTCGTGCGGCGCATGCGCATGCCGGTGAGCTGGCTCCAGCCGACGGCGCCGTTGTAGAGGCAGTGGGCGCACACGGATCCGAGGTTCACGACCACGAAGAGCACGGCGAGCGGCACGAGCGCACCGCCCTGGGCGACGAGGATCCCGAGGAAGTCGCCGCCCGCGGTGCCCGGGTCGGTCGCGCCGCCGAGGGCGACGACGAGGCCGCCGACCACCAGCGCGATCGCGTTGCCGAACGGGAACGCCGCGAGGGTCGCGAGCACGGCCTGCCGGCCCGAGCGCGCCCAGCGCGTGAAGTCGGCGGTCATGGTGCCCGAGTCGGCGAAGAGCGCGACGACGAGGGTCACGGCCGCGCCGAAGCTCAGCGCACCGGCTCCCGCCGCGGGCGCCGTCTGCAGCTCCGCGCCTCCCTGCCGGGTCGCCACGATGACGACGGCGACCGCGCCGAGCACGACGTAGAGGGGAGCGGCGACCACGCCGATCCAGGAGAGCGCGCGGATGCCGAGCAGCGTGACCGCGACGAAGAGGAGGCCGGCCACGAGGGTCGTGCCAGTCTGGTCCCAGCCGAGGCTGCCGTGCAGGGTGGATCCGGTGAGCCCGGTCTGGAACGCGAACCAGCCGATGACCACGGTGGCGAGGAAGCCCGCCGGCACGACGTACCCCTTCGCCCCGAACGTGCGCATCGCCATGAGCGCGAAGCTCTCGCCGCTGCGGCCGGCCAGGTAGCTCAGCGCGCCGACGTAGACCATGAGGACGAGCGTGCCGACCGCGATCGCGCCCATGCCCGGCCAGAAGCCCAGCGAGTGGACGACCAGGCCGCCGAACACCGCGCAGGTGAGGATCATCGGGAAGCCGAGCCACACGGCGGCGACCGATGCGGTGCGGCGGCGCGCGTGGGGCGGCACGGGCTCCGACTCGTACTCGGAGAACGCGGGACGGTCGGCGGGATCCGGGGCGGCGGGGTCGGCGTGGCGCGCGACCGGCGCGGCGGCAGGGTGCGACATGGGATCTCCTGGGGAGTCGGGTGACGCCGGCGGGGATCCGGCTCCGTCCTATAGGACCAGCACGGCCGCACACGGGCGTTTCTGCCGTGTTTCCGGGATGTGAAACACGTCTGGGTGGTGGCCTGGCGACGGATCCTATAATCAGGTCATGGCCTCCCCCGCCCTCGTCCCCGCCCGTCTCGGCGCCGCGGAGCGCGTGCGCGTGCTGCTCGAGGAGGAGATCCTCGGCGGCGTCATCGCCCCCGGATCCCGCGTGAAGGCCGACGAGGTCGCCCAGCGGATGGGCACGAGCCACATCCCGGTGCGCGAGGCGCTGCGGGCGCTCGAGGCCGACGGCTGGGTCGTGCATCGCGCGCACGAGGGCATGTCGGTGCGGCCGCGCGTGCTGTCCGAGCTGGTCGACCTGTTCGAGGCGCGCGCGCTCGTCGAACCGCGGGCCGTCGAGCTCGCCGCGGGGCGTCGCACGGCCGACGACCTCCGCGAGCTCGAGCGGGTGATCCGCCTGCAGGAGCGCACCGCGGATCCGGCCGACCTCGCGCGCCTCAACTACGACTTCCACGTCGCGATCGCGGCTGCCGCGCACAACAGCACGCTCGCGCAGGTCGTCGAGTCGATGTCGAAGCGCGTGCGCTTCCACTACCTGCCCGCCGCGAGCGCCCGGCGCACCGACTCGCTCGCCGACCACCGGGAGCTGCTGGCGCTGGTCGAGCGGCGCGAGGGCGAGCGGGCGGCGGATCTCGCCCGCCGGCACGTCGAGGCCACGCGCGTCGACGCGTGCGCGGCCCTCGAGGACCTCCTGCGCGCGGAGGCCGATGCGGCCGAGGCCGCGGGCTAGCAGGCGTCGCCGGCTGGGGATCAGAGCCCGAGCAGCCGCTCCAGCGCCGGGTCCTCGAGCGACGCGAGCACGAGGTCGGCGCCCGCGTCGCGCAGCTCGTCGGCCGAGTAGTGGCCGCTCGCGACCCCGACCGCCGTCGCGCCCGCGTCGTGCGCGGAGGTGATGTCATTCGGGGTGTCGCCGACGACGAGCACCTCGTCGCGCGCGGGCGCGGATCCGCGGAGGGTGCCGGCCGTCGCGATGGCGCGGCGCACGACGTCGACGCGATCGGGCGCGTCGGATCCGTACGCGCCGAACACGAAGAAGCGGCCGAGGCGGGCGGGCTCCATCTTCGTGCGGGCCGCGCCTTCCATCGCGCCGGAGACGACGCCGAGCACCACGCCCGCGTCGGCGAGCCGGCCGAGCAGCGCCTCGGCGCCGTCGAGCACGCGGTAGCCCTCGGACACGCGGATGTCGTCGGCGAGGTGCCGGAGGTAGGAGGCATAGAGGCGGGCGAGCTCGGCGGGCTCGGGATCCCGGCCCATCACGCCGCGGAAGGTCGCGGCGCCGACCTGCGGATCCGTCTCCCCGGCCGACGAGTGCTCGCCGATGTCGGCGTCGACGTCGTGCAGGTCGCGGAACGCCATCGCCCAGCTGCGGGCGCCGGACCCGCCCGTGTGGATGAGCGTCTCGTCGATGTCGAAGAGGACGGCGGGCGGGGTGCGATCGGTGTCGGCCATCCCCCCATCGTGCTCCGGCGCGCGCGACGCGCCCATGCGCGGGACGGGGATCAGGAGGAGCGGCGCGCGCGCACCCGCTCGGTGGTGCGGGCGATGACGCGCAGGCTGTCGATGAGCGTCGCGATCTGCTCGCGGCTGAGGTCGGCGAGCACCTCGTCCTCGTCGGCCACGAGGCGGCGCATCGCCCGGTCGACGCGCTCGATGCCGAACGGCGTGAGCACCACGAGCCGGCTGCGGCCGCCCGCCGGATCCTCCTCGCGCGTGATGAAGGAGCGCGCGGTCAGGCGGTTCACCCGGTGCACGAGGCTGCCCGTGTCGGTGCCGAGGCGCTCGGCGAGGCCGGCGCGCGTGAGGCCCGCGTCGCCCTGCTGACGGAGCACCGAGAGGAACTCGAACTCGCTCGTCGTGAGGCCCTCGGCGGCGAACGCGCCCTCGCGGATCCGCTGCATCTGCGGCAGCAGGCGCCGCAGACGCGACACCACGTCGAGCGGCGCGAAGTCGACGTCGGGCATGGCGGCGCCCCACGCGTCGATCACCAGGTCGACGTCGTCGTCATCCTTCATCGGGACTCCCACCGTCGCGTACACGGTACCCGGGACGGGCGCGCCTCGCGGTCGGGTGGGCACGCGGCGGACGGGCGGTGTCGCGTGGCGTCGCGGACGGCGGATCCGCCACCCTGCTCCGGCAGGATGTGCGCATGACCCGGCCGATCCCCCTCCCCGACCGCCCGCTGGTGCTCGACGGCGGCCTCGGCACGCTGCTGGAGGCGCGCGGTCACGACTTGTCGGATCCGCTGTGGAGCGCCCGCGTGCTCGCCGACGAGCCCGACGCCGTCCGGGCGGCGCACGCCGAGTTCTTCCGCGCGGGGGCGGATGTCGCGATCACGGCGTCGTATCAGGTGGGCTTCGCGGCCTTCGCGGCGCGCGGGCTGGGCGCGGCGGAGACCGAGGCGCTGCTGCGGGCGAGCGTGCGGCTCGCTGCCGAGGCGCGGGACGAGGTCGCGCGCGAGGACGCTCCCGGCGCCGCACGCGACCGGTGGGTCGCCGCGTCCGTCGGTCCGTACGGCGCGACGCTCGGCGACGGCTCCGAGTACGCGGGATCCAGCGGCCTGACGCGCGACGAGCTGCGCCGCTGGCACGCGCCGCGGTTCGCCGTGCTCGCCGACGCGGGCGCCGACCTCCTCGCCTGCGAGACCATCCCCAGCCTCGACGAGGGCCGTGCCCTGGTGGACCTCGCGCGCGGCTCGGGCGCGTCCGCCTGGCTCGCGTTCACGGTCGCGGGCGGGCGCCTGCGCTCGGGCGAGCCGATGAGCGAGGGCTTCGCGCTCGCGGATGAGGCCGACGAGGTCGTGGCCGTGGGGATCAACTGCGCGCACCCGGAGGAGGTGCCGGCCGCGATCGCCGCGGCGCGGGGCGTGACCGACCGGCCGGTGGTCGTCTACCCGAACTCCGGCGAGCGCTGGGACGCGGTCGCGCGCACCTGGGGCGGCGACCCGGCGCTGCCGGCCGTCGACGCGTGGATCCGGGCGGGCGCGTCGCTGGTGGGCGGGTGCTGCCGGGTCGGCCCGGAGGAGATCCAGCGGATGCGGGCCGCGCTGGGCTGAGGCCGCGCGCACGACGACGGCCCGCCCCCGCGAGAGGACGGGCCGTCGTGGCGTGCGGATCCGCGTCGGATGCGGATCCGGGCAGGTCAGGCGCCCGCGACCGCCTGGCGGAGGCCGTCGGCGAGCGACGTGGTGGGACGGCCGAGGAGGCGCGCGAGGTCGCCCGTCTCGTCGTCGAGCTGGCCGGCGGCCGTGGCCGCGTCGAGGCCGACGACGAAGCCGACGGTGCCCTCGTCGAGGCCGGCGCCGCCGAGGATCCGCGCGTGCTCCTCCGCGGAGACCTGCGAGACGGGGACGGGCTGGCCGAGGATGCCGGAGATCGCCTGGGCGAGGTCGTCCTGGGTCCAGCGCTCGTCGCCCGCGAGCTCGAGGGTCTGCCCGGCGAGGGAGTCGTCGAGGGCCGCGACCGCGGTGGCCTCGGCGAAGTCGGCGATGGTGGCGCTCGCGACGCGGCCGTCGCCCGCGCTCGTGAGGAGCGCGCCGGACTGCTTCACGGAGTCGACCGTGCCGGCGTAGTTCTCGGTGTACCAGCCGTTGCGGAGGAGCGTGACGGGCACGCCCGAGGCGGCGAGCACCTCCTCGGTGGCCTTGTGCTCGCCCGCGATGAAGAGCTCGGTGGTGGAGGCGCGGAGGACGCTCGTGTAGAGGATCCGGCCGACGCCCGCGGCCTTCGCGGCCTCGATGACGGTGGTGTGCTGCGGCAGGCGCTGGCCGACCTCGCTGCCGGAGACGAGCACGAGGGTGTCGCCGGGCTGGATCGCGGCGGCGACGCTGTCGGCGTCGGTGTACTCGAGGCGCGCGGTGCGCACGCCTTGCGCGGCGAGGTCGGCGAGGGCCTCGGGGCGGCGCGCGGTGGCGAGCACGTCGGAGGCGGCGGCGCCGCGGGCGAGGAGGGAGGCGACGATGCGCGATCCGAGGCGGCCGGTGGCGGCGGTGACGACGATGGTCATGGGGTGCCTTTCGAGTGGGAGGAGCGGTCTGCCGGGGTCAACGACTCCGTCGGCGAGTACCTTCCCACAGGGAGGTACCCACTTTCTGGTAAGTTGTGGGATGTGACGCAGATGAGCTTCCGGGTGACCCGCGACCGACCCGGCGTGACCGAGGGCCGCTACCCCGCGAACTGCCCGTCGCGCACCCTGCTCGACCACATCACGAGCAAGTGGGGCGTGCTCGTCCTCCTCGCGCTCGGAGAGCGCTCGCGCCGCTGGGGCGAGCTGCGCCGCGAGATCGAGGGCATCAGCGAGAAGATGCTCGCCTCCACGCTGCGCACGCTCGCCGACGACGGGCTCGTCCTCCGCGAGGCCCAGCCCACCATCCCGCCGCGCGTCGACTACCGGCTCACCGAGCTCGGCCACGAGGCGAGCGCCCGGCTCGTGCCGCTGATGGATCTCGTGATGGACATCACCGAGGACACGTCGCCGCTGGCGTCGCGCCGACCCTAGGCTGGATCCGGCAGCCGGGGGATTCGGCGCCGACCCGCTCGCGCCGGCGCCACCGCCGCCCGCGCCACCCGGCCAGGAAGAGACCGACGATGCCCTCCCCGTCCGCGCCGACGCTGTCGCGCACGCCCGCCCCGACCCGCGACGTCCGCCGCGCGCGCGTCGCCGTCGGCGTCCTCTTCTTCACCAACGGCGCGATCTTCGCGAACCTGCTGCCGCGCTACCCGTCGATCAAGGCGGAGCTCGGGCTCGCGAACGTCGAGTTCGGCGCCGCGGTCGCCGCGTCGCCGCTGGGCGCGCTCATCGCCGGGCTCGCCGCGGGCGTGCTCATCCGCCGCTACCGATCGGCGCGCGTGGCGGTCGCGGCGACCGTGGTGGCCTCCATCGGGATCCTGCTGGCCGGCCTCGCGCCCGGCTGGCTCGTGCTCGCGGGCGCGCTGTTCGTCGCGGGCGCCATGGACTCCATCACCGACGTCGCGCAGAACTCGCACGCGCTCCGGGTGCAGCGGCTGTACGGACGCTCGATCATCAACTCGTTCCACGCGGTGTGGTCGATCGGCGCTGTCGCGGGCGGGATCATGGGCGCGGCCGCCGCGCAGATCCGCATGCCGCTCATCGTGCACCTCTCCATCTCGGCCGTGCTGTTCAGCGCGCTGGCCGTGCTGTCGCTGCTGTGGCTGCTGAAGGGACCGGAGCCGGAGCCCGGCGAGGGCGGCGCGGCCCACGCGCACGAGCCCGCCGCGGATCCCGAGGGCGACGTCGCGCGCGCCGCCTCCCCGCGCGCGCTCGGCCTCGTCGCGAAGTACGGCGTGCTGCTCGCGCTCGTGATCATCGCCTCCGGCGGCGCCATCGTCGAGGACGCCGGCAGCTCCTGGTCCGCCATCTACCTCTCGGGCGACCTCGGCGCCAGCGCGTTCGTCGCGGGCCTCGGCTTCATCTCGCTGCAGGGCATGCAGTTCATCGGGCGGATGCTCGGCGACCGCATGGTCGACCGCTTCGGCCAGCGCGCCATCGCCCGGCTCGGCGGCGTGCTCGTGCTCGTCGGCATGGGCGCGGCGCTCGCGTTCCCGAGCATCGTCGGCACGATCATCGGGTTCGGCGTCGCGGGCTTCGGCGTCGCGACCCTCATCCCGGCCGCCATGCAGGCGGCCGACGAGCTCCCCGGCTTCAAGCCCGGCACCGGCCTCACGATCGTCGGCTGGCTGCTGCGACTCGGCTTCCTCATCTCGCCGCCCGTCGTCGGCGCCATCGCGGACGCGTCGTCGCTCCGCTTCGGCCTGATCTTCATCCCCGCGGCCGGACTCCTCGTGCTCGTGTTCTCGCGCGTCCTCGCGACGCGGCGGGCGCACCCGGCGGCGCAGGCGGCGCCGGGGGCGGTCCCCTCCGCCTAGGGCGACCGGGCGCGGATCCGCTCACGGGCTCCTGCGAGTGCGGGCCCGCCGCGCGACGGCCGCGGGAGAGTGGGTCCACGCCCGCCACCCGAGAGGATCGCCATGTCCACCGACCTGCCCGGAGGGCTCTTCCCCCTCGCCCACGACCTCACCGTCACGCGCTTCGGCTACGGCGCCATGCAGCTCGCGGGGCCGCGCGTGTTCGGGCCGCCCGCGGATCCCGACGCCGCCCGCGCCGTGCTGCGCGAGGCCGTCGCGCTCGGGATCACGCACATCGACACGGCCGACTTCTACGGACCCGGCCACACGAACGCGATCATCGAGGAGGCGCTGTTCCCGTACCCCGAGCGCCTGCACATCGTCACGAAGGTCGGATCCCTGCGCGACGAGAAGGGCCGCTGGCCGCAGGCGCTCTCCGCGGACGAGCTCCGCCAGGCCGTCTACGACAACCTCACGCACCTGACGCTCGACGTGCTCGACGTCGTGAACCTCCGCGTCGGCGCGTTCGACAGCCCGACCGACGGATCCATCGAGGAGCCGTTCACGGCGCTCGCCGAGCTGCAGCGGGAGGGGCTGATCCGGCACCTCGGCGTGAGCAACGTGACGCCCGCGCAGGTGGTCGAGGCCCGCGCCATCGCGCCCATCGTGAGCGTGCAGAACCACTACAACCTCGCCCGCCGCGACGACGACGCGCTCATCGACGAGCTGGCCGCCGACGGCATCGCCTACGTGCCGTACTTCCCGCTCGGCGGGTTCTCGCCGCTGCAGTCGGAGACGCTGGCCCGCGTGGCCGCCGACCTCGGATCCGCGCCGCTGCCGGTCGCGCTCGCCTGGCTGCTGCAGCGGTCGCCGAACGTGCTCGTCATCGCGGGCACGTCGTCGGTGGAGCACCTGCGGGAGAACGTCGCGGGCGCGCGGATCCGGCTGCCGGAGGAGGCGCTCGCGGAGCTGGAGGGGATCGGCGGCTGACGGTCGGTGGGCCGCGTCAGGTGGCGGCGGCCCGCTCCCCCGCGTCGGCCGCGGCGTCCGCCACCCGCTTCAGCGCCGCCAGCACCACGCGGACGGGCGCCTGCGCGAGCGCATCCGGCCGGGCGAGCACGTCGACGTGCCGCACGAGGGTCGCGCCGAGGACCGGCCGCAGCACCACCCCGTCGACCGCGAGCGGGGCGCCGGTCGTGCGGGGCATCACGGCGATCGCGTCGCCGGTCCGCACGATCCGCGCCGCCACCGAGAACTCGTTGACGCGGTGGACGATGCGCGGCGCCTGCCCGATCAGCGCGCCGAGGTGGTCGAGCACGCCCGCGAGCGGGAAGCCCGCGTGGGTGGAGATCCAGCGCTCGTCGTGGAGCTGCTCCGGCGTGATGCCCGCGGACGACGCGAGCGAGTGCCCGGCGTGCAGGGCGACGTCGAGCGGCTCCACCAGGAGCGGCACGACCACGAGCCGGGCGGTCGGCCACGGCGGGTCGTGCGGGAGGCGGTGCGCGACGACGAGGTCGTGATCCGCGGTGAGGCCCGCGAAGTCGCCCTGCGCCACGTCGGCGTCCGCGAGCGCGACGCTCGTGCCGGATCCCTCCGCACCTGCCAGCTCGGCGAGCAGCGGCCCGAAGAGCGCGAGCCCGGCGCTGTGGAACGCGGACACGCGGACGGCCCGGGCGTCGTGCTCGAGGAACGACCCGACGGCGTCCCGGGCCGCGGCGAGCGCCTCGTCCACGCGCGCCGACGCCGCAGCGAGCGCCTCGCCGGCCTCCGTGAGCACCAGCCGCCGCCCGCGCTTGACGGTGAGCGGCACCGCGACGCCCGCCTGCAGCGCGGCGAGCTGCTGCGAGACGGCGGACGCGCTCACGTGCATCGCGACCGCGACGGCCGCGACGCTGCCCCGGTCGCCGAGCTCGCGCAGGAGGCGGAGGCGGGCGGGATCCATGAGCCCTGTCTAATGCATCAGCGCGCGCTAACGCATCGATGAAGACGATGCCTGTCGATCTTCCGGGTCGGCTGCCGGACAGTGGGGGCATGCGCTCACCCATCCGCTCCGAGCCCGTCGTCGACCTGCTGCTCCTGGCCGTCGCGGCCGTCTGGGGAGCGAGCTTCCTCGCGGCCAAGGACCTCGCGGCCGAGACGGGCGCGCCGGCGGCCGTCGCGCTGCGCTTCCTCGTCGCGGCGGTCGCGACCGGGATCGTCTGCCTGGCCCGGCGCGAGCGGCTGCCGCGCGGTCGCGGCCTCCTCATCGCGGCGGCGCTCGGCTGCTCGCAGGCCGCGGTCATCGGCCTCGAGACGTGGGGCGTCCACCTGACGAGCGCGACCAATGCGGGCCTCCTGATCAGCCTCGCGCTCGTGATGACGCCCGTGCTCGAGGGCGTCGCGTCGCGCTCGTGGCTGCCGCGGTCGTACTTCGTGGCGGCGGTCGCGGCCGTCGTGGGCGTCGCGCTGCTCGTCTCCGAGGGCGGGCTGCGCGCGCCGACGCCCGGCGACGGGCTGGTGATCGCCGCGGCGGTCGTGCGGGCCGTGCACGTCACGGCGAGCGGGCACCTCACGCGCGGGCGGAGCGAGGGATCCCTCGGCGTGGTCCTCGTGCAGGTGGCCGTGTGCGCGGCGCTCTTCTCCGCGATGGCGGGGCCCGACCTGCCCGCGGCGGCCGCGGCGCTCGACGCCCGGGGCTGGGCCGGCGTCCTCTTCCTCGGAGTGCTGTGCTCGCTGTTCGCGTTCGCGGTGCAGCTGTGGGCCGTCCGGCGGACGTCCGCGTCGCGCGCGAGCATCCTCATGGGCACCGAGCCGGTGTGGGCGCTGCTGGTGGGCGTGGTGCTGGCCGGCGAGTCGATCGGGCCGGTCGGCGCGGCCGGCGCGGCGCTCATCGTCGCGGCGTCGTACGCGGGCCAGGCGATCGAGCGGCGGCACCGGGCGCGGATCGACGCGGCGGCGGCCGCGGATGGGGAGAATGGCGGCATGCCCTCGCGCGCCCCCGCCCCGCGGTCCCTGGACCCCGCCGCATGACCGCTCCCGACCGCCGGTTCCCGCGCCGCGTCTACCGCGAGGGCACCGAGCCCGACGTGCGGTTCACGCTCGCGAACGAGCGCACGTTCCTCGCCTGGATCCGCACCTCGCTCGCCCTCCTCGCCGGCGGCGTCGCGCTCGAGGCGCTGGGGCTCGGGCTGCAGCCGGGGTTCCGGCTCGCGGCGTCGATCGTGCTGATCGTCACCGGCATCGCCGGGCCCGCGCAGGCCTGGATCGGCTGGATGCGCACCGAGCGCGCCCTCCGCCGCGACCGCCCGCTGCCGTCCGCGACCCTGTCGCTTCCGCTCGGGATCGCCGTGGTCGTCGCGGGCATGCTCGTGCTGCTGGCCGTGCTGACGGCGTGAGCGCCCCGGATCCGGCCGCCGATCCCGGCGAGCGCCCGTTCGACCCCGGCCTGCAGCCCGAGCGCACGGCCCTCGCGTGGCGGCGCACGGCGCTCGCGCTCGTCGTCGGATCCCTGCTCGGGCTGCGCGTGCTCCCGACGCTCCTCGGCGCAGCCGGCCCGGTGGTCGCCGCGGCCGGCGTGATCGCCGCCCTCGCCGTGCTCGCGACCGCCCATCTCCGCTACCGGCGCGTGCACCGGATCCTGACCGCCGTCGCACCCGCCGCACCGGCCGCACCCGCCACGCCCGACTCGCCCGCCGCACCCGCCGCCGACCCCCGCGTCGCCCTCCCCGGCGGCGCGCTCCCGGCGCTCGTGGCGGCCCTCACCGCATGCGCCGGGGTCGCGGCGCTCCTCCTGGCGCTCGGACGCTGAGCGGACAGCAGATCTGACGGATGCATCCGAGGGCGCCACGGTTCCCTCGCCTGGGGTATTCAGTGGTGATGCACCGCCTCGAACCGGGCGACGCCCCATAGGAAAGGGAACCCATGGAACTCGACCGCCGACGCTTCCTCACCGCCACCGGCGCCGTGTCGCTCACCGCGCTCCTCGCCGGCTGCGCCGGCTTCAGCAAGCCCGCGACGTCCGCCGCCGCCGGAACCCTCACCTTCACGACCTGGGGCACCGACTCCGAGCTGGCCGGCTTCCGCGACCAGATCTCCCGGTTCCAGGACGCCAACCCCGGATCCACCGTCTCGCTCAACGCGGTCCCCTACGAGCAGATGTTCACGAACATCGACGCGCAGCTCCAGGCCGGCAACCCGCCGGACGTCTTCCGCGTGCCGTACTACACGTTCGGCAGCTACGCGGGACGCGGCCAGCTCCTCGACCTGAGCGACCACCTGCCCGCCGACTTCGGCGACCGCTTCACGCGCGGCGCGTGGGCGGCCGTGCAGAACGGGGACGCCCCCTTCGGCGTCCCGCATCACACCGACACCACGGCGATCCTCTACAACAAGGCGCTCATGGACGCCGCCGGTGTCACGGACATCCCCACCGCGCTCGAGGACGCCTGGACCTGGGAGGAGTTCGACGCGGTCGCCGCGCAGCTGCGCGCCTCCCTCCCCGCCGACCAGTACCCGTTCGCCTACAACTGGCAGGGCAACGGGGTCACGCGGTGGCTCACCTGGCTGTTCGAGGCCGACGGCCGCTTCCTCACCGAGGACCTGTCCGATGCGGCCATCGACTCGGACGCGGCCCGCAAGGCCGTCGACTTCACCCGCTCCTTCTTCCAGAAGGGCTACGTGCCGGACAACGACACGATCAAGTCCTCCACCTACGCGCAGGACAGCTGGTACGCGCAGACCACGGCCATGGTCTTCTCGGGGGCCTTCTCCATCCCGGACGCCACGGACACCCTCGACTTCGAGTGGGGCGCGACCTTCGCCCCGCGCGACGCGCGCGCCGCGAGCGACTTCGGCGGCAACGCCCTCGTCGTGACACAGGACGCGGCGGATCCGGCGCTGGCCGCCGCCTTCCTCGACTTCGTCACGCAGGAGGACGCCATGCGCGCCTTCTGCGAGGGCGCGTCGCTGCTGCCCACGCGGCAGGACCTCATCGACTCGGGGATCGAGTTCGCGGTGCGCCCGGAGCTCGCGCCCGTCTACATCGGCCAGGCCAGCACCGTGCAGGCGTCGGACTCGGGGCAGGTCGCGTCCCCCTCGATGTCGCGCATCATCACGGTGCTCCAGGACGAGCTGGAGAAGGCGTTCACGAGCGACGCGAGCACGGACGACGTCGTGGCGGCGCTCAGCACGGGCATCGCGTCGGCCGTCCAGGCCGGCTGATGACGGCGGCACCCGGGGTCGCGCCCCGCGCGACCGCAGCCGTCGGCCGGGGGACGGACGCCGGGAGGCCGAAGCCCCACCCGCAGCGGCCGGGATCCCGTTCGCGCTCCCGCGGCGAGGCGGCGGTCGCGTGGATGCTCCTCACGCCGAACCTGTTCATGCTCACGCTCTTCGTGCTCGTACCGCTCGTCTGGGCCGTGTTCGTGAGCCTCCAGCGCACCGACGGCTTCGGCGGCGGCACGTTCACGGGCCTCGACAACTACCAGCGGCTCGTGTCCGATCCCGTGTTCTGGCGCTCGGCGGCCAACACCGTGCTCTTCACCGTGATCGTCACGCCGCTGTCGATGGGCCTCGGCCTCGGCGCCGCCGTGCTGCTCAACTCGGTGCTGCCGGCGCGCGGGCTCTTCCGCTCGATCCTCATCCTCCCGATGGCGATCTCGGGCGTCGCGACCGCGCTCATCGGCGTGCTCCTGTTCGACGAGAACAGCGGGCTCATCGACAAGCTCGTGCGCGCGGTCGGCCTGCCGGGCGTGCCGTGGCAGTCGGACGGGACGGCGGCGTTCGTCTCGATCGTGCTCATCACGCTGTGGTGGCGCGTCGGCTTCAACATGCTCATCTACCTGGCGGGCCTGCAGTCCGTCGACGCGGGCGTCTACGAGGCTGGCCGCCTCGACGGCGCCGGCGGTTGGCAACGCTTCCGGTACCTCACGGTGCCGCTCGTGGGCCCTTCGTCGTTCTTCCTGCTCATCCTCAACGTCATCTACTCGTTCCAGGTCTTCGACCTCGTCTTCGTGATGACGGGCGGAGGGCCGGGCAACGCCACCAGCGTCATCGTCACGTACGCCTACGACCAGGGCTTCGTGACGCGCGACCAGGGGTACGCGGCCGCCATCGGCGTCGTGCTGCTCGCCGTCATGCTCGCCTTCACGGTGGTGCGCTGGTACTCCAGCCGCTCCCGGGACCTCGTGGATTGAGAGCCGCGCCATGACCACCGCACCCCTCGCGCCCGTGGGGCAGGAGGTCCGCCGCGCGCGGACCGCTCCCGACGCGCCCCTCACCCGCCCCGGCGGCCGCCGCGCCCGCGAGCGCCGCCTCCGCGCGCTGCGGCTCCTCGCCGCCGTCGTCGTCTCGCTGATCATCCTGTTCCCGCTGTACTGGATGGTCGTCGTCGCCTTCTCCACGCGCGCCGACCTCCTCGGCGGGGCGCTGCGCATCTTCCCGACCACCCTCACGACGGCGAACTTCGAGCGCGTGCTCGCCTCCTTCCCCGTCGCCACCTGGTTCGGGAACTCCACCGCCATCGCCCTCGTGGTCGCGCTCATCACCGTGACCATCAACGTGCTGGGCGGGTACGCGTTCGCGCGGCTCCGGTTCCGCGGATCCAACGCCGTGTTCCTCGTCGCGCTCGCGACGCTCATGATCCCGGTGCAGGTGATCATGGTGCCGCTGTTCACGCTCGTCAGCGGCCTCGACCTCTACGGCACGTACTGGGCCGTCATCCTGCCGACCGCGGCGAGCGCCTTCGGGCTGTTCCTCGCGCGCCAGTCCATCCTCGGGATCCCGACGGAGCTCATCGAGGCCGCGCGGATCGACGGCGCGAGCCACCTGCGGATCCTGCGCAGCATCGTGCTGCCGCTGTCCAAGCCGCTGCTCGCGGTGCTCTTCTTCATGAGCCTGCTGTCGACGTGGAACGACTTCTCCTGGCCGCTCATCGCGCTCAAGCAGAACGAGCTCTTCACGCTGCCGATCGGCTTGCTCTACCTGCAGGGCCAGTTCGGCTCCGACTACGGCGGCACGATGGCGTTCGCGCTCATCAACGTGGCGCCGATGGTGGTGCTGTTCCTGGTCTTCCAGCGCTACTTCGTGCAGGGGTTCGCCCGCAGCGGGATCCGCTGACGCGTCGCCCGGCCGCGCGAGCCGGCGGCCTGGCGGCCTCAGGCGGTCGGCATCCTCAGCAGCGCGCCCTGCTCGCGGCAGGTGGCCGCGGCGATCGCCATGCAGGTGCGGAGCATCGCCTCGCCCTCCGCGGGCGTGCGCGGCGCACCCCGGCGCACGATGGCGTCGGCCGCGGCGGCGAGGCACGCGTCGCCGGCGCCCATGGTGTCGACGACGGGCCGCGGATCCGGCGCGATGCCCGCCGCGACCACCTCGCCGCCCTCGAGCTGCACGGACGCGCCGCGCGCGCCCTCGGTCGCGAGCACGAGGCGGCTGCCCGCGTCGTGCAGCTGCGCGCGCGCGTCGGCCAGCGCTCCCATGCCGAGCAGCGCGGTGTCGTCGTCGCCGATCTTCACGAGCAGCGACTCCGCGGCCGCGCGCGCGAACCCGGCGCGGAACCGCGCGGCGTCATGCAGCATGCCGGCGCGCGGGTTCGGGTCGACGAGGAGGCGCTCTCGCGGATCCCGCACGGCGGCCAGGAGCTCGTCGGCCTGCGCGTGGTCGTCGTACGGGAAGCAGCTCACGACCACGAGCGATGCCGCATCCAGCGCCGCCCGCTCCGCCTCGCCGATGCGCACGCGCCGGTTCCACGCGGCCTCGTTGAAGGAGTAGCGCGGCTCGCCGTCCTCGCGCTCGCTCACCGCGACGGAGGTCCCCGACGGGCCGGCGGTGGCGATGAGCTCGACCCCGTGCGCGTCGAGCTCGGCGCGGATCCGGCTGCCGTGCTCGTCGTCGCCGACCATCGCGACGAGCTGCACGCGGTGGCCGAGGATCGCGAGGCCGACGGCGACGTTGAGCGCGGCGCCGCCGACGAACGCGGTCTCCTCGCCGCCCTCGCGGATGAGGTCGATCAGGGCGTCGCCGACGACGACGATGGGCTGGTCATGCATGGCGGGGGACCTCTCCGGAGCCTCGGACGATGAGCGTGGTGGGGACGACGACGGTCTGCGCGGGGCCGGCGTCCCCGTCGAGCCGGGCGAAGACGCGCTCGGCGGCGGCGTGGCCGATGCCCGACGGGTCCTGCGCGATCACGGTGACGGCCGGATCCAGCAGGGCCGCCAGCGGCAGGTCGTCGAAGCCGACGAGCGCGATGCGCCGGTGGGCGCCGTGCCGCCGGAGGGCCGTGATGACGCCGATGGTGATGAGGTTCTGCCCGCTGACGATCGCGGTCGGCGGCTCGGGCAGGGCGAGCAGTCGCTCGGCGAGCGCCTCGGCCACGCGCTCGTCCGAGGCGCCGTCGAGGACGAGCTCGGGCGCCACGGGCAGCCCGCGACGCTGCATCTCCTCGACGAAGCCGCGCTCGCGCTCCCGGGCCGTGAAGATCTCCGGGCGGTCGCCGAGGAACGCGATCCGGCGGTGACCCTGGTCCGCGAGGTGCGCGACGGCCCGGGAGATGCCGGCCGCGTTGTCGACGATGACCGAGTCGGCCTCGAGCCCGGTGGGCACGCGGTCGACGAACACGAGCGGGGTGCCGCGCGACGCCGCGACGCCGAGGTAGGCCTGGGTGGGCGCGATGGTGGTGAGGATGAGCCCGTCGACCCGGCGGGCGAGGAACGCGTCGACGGAGGAGCGCTCGCGCTCGGGGTCGTCGTCGAGGCTCGAGGCGAAGACGGCGACGCGGCGCTCCTTGGCCACCTCCTCGACCGCGCGATGCACGGCTCCCGAGAACGGGTTGGCGACGCTGCCGACGAGGAGGCCGAGCGTGTTGGTGCGCCGGTCGGCGCGGCGCAGGTTGCCGGCGTGGAGATCCGGCTGGTACTGCAGCTGCTCCACGGCCGCCCGCACCCGGGCGGTCATCTCCGCGGAGACGTTCGGTTCGCCGTTGACCACGCGCGACACGGTCTTGATGCCGACGCCCGCGAGCCGCGCCACGTGCTTCATCGTGGGGCGGCGCGCGCCCGACGTCGGGTCGGGCGGGGATCCGGACGGGGATCCCATCGGGGATGACAACGGTGTCACGAAAGGGTCTCGCTCTCTGCGCGGTGGCTTGACCTTATCGGGTCCCACCCGGTAGACCTCTACCTGACAACGTTGTCGGGAGCGCGCTCCCACCCGAAGGACAGGATCCACCAATGACGAACCGATCCCCGCGCCTCGTGCGCACCATCGCCCTCGGCTCGGCGGCCCTCATCGCCGCGGGCGGGCTCGCCGGCTGCTCCAGCTCCAGTGGAGGCTCCGGATCCGGCGGCAGCGGCGGCTCCGGCGACGTCGGCGTCTCGCTCATCGTGAAGACGACCACGAACCCCTTCTTCGTCGCGATGGAGGACGGCGCGAAGGAGGCCGCGGCGAAGGACGGCATCAATCTCACGCTCGCCGCAGGCAAGGCCGACGGCGACGAGGACACCCAGATCCAGGCCATCGAGAACGCCATCTCGAAGGGCGACAAGGGCATCCTCATCACGATCAACGGCCCGTCGGTCCTCGACGCGATCCAGAAGGCCCGCGACGCCGGCCTCTTCGTCATCGCGCTCGACACCGCGCCCGACCCGGCCGACTCCGTCGACATCACGTTCGCCACCGACAACTTCGCCGCGGGCGAGTCCATCGGCAAGTGGGCCGCCGCGCAGCTCGGCGGCAAGAAGGCGACCATCGCCCTCCTCGACCTGTACGACGACAAGGCCATCTCGGTCGACTACAACCGCGACCAGGGCTTCCTGACCGGCATGGGCATCGACGTCGGCGACAAGGCCAAGAACGGCGACGAGGCGAAGACCGGCGACTACAGCGGCGGCGACTACGAGATCGTCGGCAACGAGGCCACGCAGGGCGCCGAGGACGGCGGCCGCACGGCGATGGAGACGCTGCTGTCGAAGGACCCGGACATCAACGTCGTCTACACGATCAACGAGCCCGCCGCCTTCGGCGCTTACCAGGCGCTCCAGGCGGCCGGCAAGGAGAAGGACGTGATCCTCGTCTCGGTCGACGGCGGCTGCGCTGGCGTCAAGAACGTCAAGGAGGGCGTCATCGGGGCCACCGCGCAGCAGTACCCGGTGAAGATGGCGCAGCTCGGCGTCGAGGCCATCGCGCAGCTCGCGAAGGACGGCACCAAGCCCGCCACGAGCGCCGGCCTCGACTTCTTCGACACCGGATCCGCGCTCGTCACCGACACCCCCGTCGACGGCCTCGACAGCATCACGGCCGACGACGCCGCGACGAAGTGCTGGGGCGAGTGACCGTGAGCCGGACCACCGACCCGAACCCGCCCACCTCCGCCCTCGACCTCGCGAACGAGTTCCTCGACCGGCGCTCCCCCCTCGACCGGATCCGCGGGGTGCTCCACCGCTACCCCGCCGTCAGCCCCGCCGTCGTGCTGGTCCTCGCGGTCATCGTGTTCGGCCTGCTCAACGACCGCTTCCTCGATCCCGCCAACCTGTCGCTCGTCACGCAGCAGGTCGCCGTGGTCGGCACGCTCGCGGTGGCGCAGACGCTGATCATCCTCACCGCGGGCATCGACCTGTCGGTCGGCGCGGTCATGGTGCTCACCTCGATGGTCATCGCGCAGACCGCGAGCGAGAACGGCCTGCCGGCACCCGCCGCGCTGGCCACCGGGCTCGTCGTCGGCCTCGCGGCCGGCGCGTTCAACGGCCTGCTCGTGACGCGGCTGCGGCTCCCCCCGTTCATCGTCACGCTCGGGACGCTGAACATCTTCGTGGCGCTCACGCTCCTCTACTCCAACGGCGCGACCATCCGCGGCGTGGACATGCCCGCAGCCCTCTCGTGGACGGGCCGCACGTTCGACCTGGCCGGGGTGAAGATCAGCTTCGGCGTGGTGCTCATGCTCGTGCTCTACATCGTGGTCGCGTTCATCCTCGGCAAGACCGCCTGGGGCCGGCACGTGTACGCGGTCGGCGACGACAAGGAGGCCGCGCGCCTCGCCGGCATCAGCGTCAACCGGGTGCTGATGAGCGTGTACCTCGCGGCCGGGGCGATCCTCGCGGTCGGCGCGTGGATCGCGATCGGCCGCAGCAACGCGGCCAGCCCGAACGCGGGCGCCGACCTCAACCTCGACTCCATCACCGCGGTGGTCATCGGCGGGACGAGCCTCTTCGGCGGCCGCGGCACCGTCTGGGGCACGCTCCTCGGCGCGCTCATCGTCGGCGTCTTCCGCAACGGGCTCTCGCTCGCGGGGCTGGACGTGCTGTACCAGACCCTCGCCGTGGGCGTCCTCATCATCGTCGCGGTCTCCGTCGACCAGTGGATCCGAAAGGTGCGCAAGTGACCCTCACCGACCCCGCGGGGAGCGCCCCCGCCCCGTCCCGCACGCCCGTCCTCGAGGCGAAGCGGCTCGTGAAGACCTTCGGCCGCGTGGTCGGCCTCGACGGCGTCAGCCTCGAGCTGTTCCCCGGCGAGGTGCTCGCGATCATCGGCGACAACGGCGCCGGCAAGTCGACGCTCATCAAGTGCCTCACGGGGGCCGAGACGCCCGACGAGGGCGAGCTGTTCCTCGACGGGAAGCCCGTGTCGTTCAAGCGGCCGCAGGACGCCCGGGCCGCCGGGATCGAGACGGTCTACCAGAACCTCGCCGTCTCGCCCGCGCTCGACGTGGCGTCGAACCTCTACCTCGGGCGCGAGAAGCGGAAGAAGGGGATCCTCGGATCCGTCTTCCGCATGCTCGACACGGCCGGCATGCGCCGCGAGGCCAAGGCGGAGCTGACCGAGCTCGGCATCTCGACGCTGCAGGACGTGACCGTGCCCGTCGAGAACCTGTCCGGCGGGCAGCGGCAGGCGGTCGCCGTGGCGCGCGCCGCGGCGTTCGGATCCAAGGTCGTGGTGCTCGACGAGCCCACCGCGGCGCTCGGCGTGCGCGAGTCGAACCAGGTGCTCGAGCTGGTGCGGAACCTGCGCGACCGGGGCATCCCGGTGATCCTCATCAGCCACAACATGCCGCAGGTGTTCGAGGTCGCCGACCGGATCCACATCCAGCGCCTGGGAAAGAAGGCCGCGACCATCACGCCGCAGTCGCACTCGATGACCGACGCCGTCGCGATCATGACGGGCGCGGCCACGGCATGACGGCGACGGTGCTGCACGCGGAGTTCACGGCGCTGCCGGGGCACGAGGAGCAGGTCGCGCGGATGATCGCCGACCTCGCGGAGCTCGTGCGCGCCGAGCCGGGGAACGTCGTGTTCGAGCCGTACCGGCGGGTGGAGGATCCAGCGCGCTTCGTCGTCCACGAGGTCTATCGCGACGAGGCCGCGTTCCAGGCGCACATCGGGGCGTCGTACGGCGCCGAGTTCAACGCGGCGCTCGGGCCGCTCATCGTGGAGGACGGGTCGCAGCTGACGTTCCTCGCACCCGTCTGAGCCGCGGATCCCGCGCACCCCGCGGCCGCCCGGCGTCTCGACGCGCCGGGCGGCCGCCTTCGTGTGCGGCTCGTGCGGATGGGGCCCCCGGATCAGCGCGCCGAGTAGCCGCCGTCCACCAGGTGGTAGCTGCCGGAGATGAAGGACGCGTCGTCGCTGAGGAGGAAGAGCACGAGGGCCGCGACCTCCGTGTCCGTGCCGAGGCGGCCGGTCGCGTGCTGGCTCTCGAGGTACGCGAGCGCGTCCGCCGAGAGGGAGGAGCGCACGAGCGGGGTGTCGATGAAGCCGGGGCCGACCGCGTTGGTGCGGACGCCTCGGGCCGTGTACTCGAGCGCCGCGACCTTGGTGAGGCCGACGAGGGCGTGCTTGCTCGCGACGTAGGCGGCGCTCTGGGCGAAGCCGACGGATCCGAGCACCGAGCTCATGTTGACGATCGCGCCGCCGCCCGCCTCCACCATCGCGGGGAGCTGGTAACGGAGGCCGTAGAAGACGCCGTCGAGGTCGACCGCGCGCGTGCGGTCCCACGCGGCGACGTCGTAGTCGCCGATGTCGGCCGCGGGCGCGCTGATGCCGGCGTTGTTGACGGCGAGGTGCAGGGCGCCGTAGGCGCCCACCGCGTGCGCGACGGCGGCCTGCGAGTCCTCGGCCTTCGAGGTGTCCTGGCGGAACGCCGTGGCGGTGCCGCCCGCGCCCTCGATCTCGGCGACGACGCGCTCGGCCGCCTCCAGCTGGATGTCGGTGACGACGACCGACGCGCCCTCCGCGGCGAGCGCGCGCGAGATCGCGGCGCCGATGCCGCTGCCTCCGCCGGTCACGAGCGCGGTCTTCGTGTCGAACCTGGCCATGGGGATCCTCCTCGGGTCTGAGGCGGCGCGGATCCGCGCCGCTCCTCGACGGTACGCCCGCGCGATCCGTCCATCCCCGGTTCACCGCGCGTCCACCCGGGGGTCGGGGGCGCGCCCGCGGGTGCCAATACCTTGCAAGCGTGATGCGTCCGCCGCCCCCGCTGGGGACGCCCGAGATCGATGGAGACCCCACATGACCCTCACCCGCGAGAACCACCACCGGCTGCTGCCGATCCTGTCCCGCGACCCGCACGCCCGCGGCAAGCGCAGCACCGTCACCTGCCACCTCAAGTGCGACGACGCGTGCACGAAGCCGGTGCCGAACGTCACCGACAACTCCTACTTCCGCGACATCGCCGGCCGCGCCCTCTCGCGCCGCACCCTGCTCGGCGGCGCGGGCGCCGGTGCCCTCGCGATCCTCGTGGCGCAGAACGCCGCCGCCCCCGGCGCCGAGGCCGCCGCCGCGCGGGCCGCGTCGAACCTCCCCTTCCAGGCGATCACGCCGGTCGACGCCGCCGTCGACCAGTTCACCGTGCCGACCGGGTACCGCTGGCAGCCGATCATCCGCTGGGGCGACCCGCTCTTCAGCTACGCCGACGGCTTCGACGCCGACGGTCAGACCGCCAAGCTCGCGTCACGCCAGTTCGGCTACAACAACGACTACCTCGACATCATCCCGATCAACTCGCGGAACAAGGAGGCGCTCCTCGTCGCCAACCACGAGTACACGAACGAGAACATCATGTTCCCGCCCGCGGCCGACGACGCCGAGCTCGCCGAGCAGCGCCGCATCGGGAAGGCCTCGCACGGCATGTCGGTGGTCGCGCTCCGCCGCTCGACGGTCGGCCAGCCGTGGACCTACACGATCGGCCACCACCGCAACCGCCGCATCACCGCGGACACTCCCTTCGCCGTCTCCGGGCCCGCGGCGGGATCCGCGTCGCTGCGCACCAAGGACGACCCGAAGGGCACGCGCATCCTCGGAACCCTCGGCAACTGCTCCGGCGGCACCACCCCGTGGGGCACCGTGCTCTCCGGCGAGGAGAACTTCAACGGGTACTTCCGCACCGCGGGCACCTCCGCCGCCGACAAGCGCTACGGCCTCGCCGACAAGGCGACGACCCGCGGCTGGGAGGCCATCGACCCGCGCTTCGACGCCCGCACCGCCGGCTACGAGAACGAGCCGAACCGCTTCGGCTGGATCGTCGAGGTCGACCCGTTCGAGCCCGGCGAGGCACCCGTGAAGCACACCGCGCTCGGCCGCTTCAAGCACGAGGGCGCGAACGTGATCCTCGGCAAGAGCGGCCACGTCGCCGCGTACATGGGCGACGACGAGCGCTTCGACTACCTCTACAAGTTCGTCTCGCACGACACGATGGTCACCGGCACCACGCGCCAGGACCGCAAGCGGAACAAGCAGCTGCTCACGCGCGGCGCGCTCTATGTGGCGCGCTTCACGGGCGACTCGCCCGTCGCGGAGATCACCGGCACCGGCCAGCTCCCCTCCGACGGCTCGTTCGACGGCATCGGCGAGTGGATCCCGCTCGTGATCGACGGGGTCTGCCAGGTCCCCGGCTTCACCACCGAGGAGGCGCTCGTGCACACGCGCCTCGTCGCCGACGCGGCCGGCGCCACGAAGATGGACCGCTGCGAGGACGTCCAGCCGAGCCCCGTCACCGGCAAGATCTACGTCGCCTGCACGAACAACACCGACCGCGGCAAGGCCGGCAAGGAGGGCGCCACGGAGATGAACCCGCGGACGACCAACCGCGACGGCCACATCGTGGAGATCACCGAGGACGGCGGCGACGCGCGCTCCACCACCTTCACCTGGAACCTGCTGCTCGTCGCGGGCGACCCGGCGAAGAACGAGTCCACCTACTTCGCGGGCTTCCCGAAGGACAAGGTCTCGCCCATCAGCTGCCCGGACAACGTCGCGTTCGACTCCGAGGGCAACCTCTGGATCTCGACCGACGGCGCCCCGAGCACCATCGGCCTCAACGACGGCCTGTTCAAGGTCCCCGTCGAGGGCGCCGAGCGCGGCCACGTGCAGCAGTTCCTCTCGGTGCCCACCGAGGCCGAGACCTGCGGCCCGGTCGTGCACGACACCGAGGGCATGGTGTTCGTCGCGGTGCAGCACCCGGGCGAGGACGGCTCGTTCGCCGAGCAGCACTCGTTCTTCCCCGACTACGTGCCGGCCGGTGCCACCCCGGCCAAGGGCGCGTGGCGCGGACCGCGCCCGTCGGTGATCCAGGTGTGGCGGGGCTGACCCGCCGAGAGCTGCTCGCGGGGCGACCCGTGCGCTGATCGGGGGGCCGATCCTAGGGCCGGGGCGTGCGTGCGCCCCGGCCCTCGTGCGTCTGCCGGTCGTGCGCGGGGACGGGTGCGCACGCGCCCGTCGTCGTGCGTGGCCGATCGCCGCGGAGGGTCGGTCGTCCGGCGCGACCGGGGCTAGCGTCGGGATCATGACCGAGCGGCCGCGAGATCCCGACGCCGACGCCGCGGCGTCCGCCGCCGCGATCGAGGCGGAGCGCTGGCTGATCGTGGACGGGCGGCGGTGGCCCCGCACGGATCCGTCGCTGCCGGCCGAGCTGGTCGACGCGCTGGAGTCGCACCTCGGCCGCGGCCGGTCGGGGGTCCGCACGGCGAGGCGCGCGGACGACGACGCCGCGATCGCCACGGCCCGGGAGCGGGTCAGCATCGCGAAGCACGGCCTCGGCGAGCGCGGCCCGCGCTGGTGGGACGAGCCGGAGGACGCGCGCCTCGAGCGGGCGCGCGAGGCGCTGCGGTCGCTCGACGCGCTCGACTGACAGGCCGTCTCCTCCGCGGCGCCCCTGAGCAGGCGGACCGAACCGTGGAGACGGCGGGGCGCTCCCCGAGCCGTCGGGATGGGCTACCTTGCCGCGATGCGGAGGACGGACCACGACATCGCAGATCGCGTCACCGAGCCCCTCACGTTCCATGCGCAGGGGAGCTCGGAGCACCGCCGGGCGACGAACAGCTGATGGGCCTGCTGTTCGTCGACGAGTCGAAGGCGAAGGGGTACACGATGGTCGCCGTGGTCGTAACCGCCGCCGACGTCGCGGACCGTCGACGCGAGATGCGCGCGCTCGTGCTCCGAGGCCAGCGGCGGATCCACCTCACGAGCGAGAGCGACTCCCGTCGGAGGACCATCCTCTCCACGCTGACCGGACTCGGAACGCATGCGCATGTCGTGCACTGCGCGTCGGGAACCGATGCCATCGGCCGGGCGCGCTGCGTCAGCGCCACCGTGGACCGGGCCTCGACGGACGGTCACGAGCGGATCGTGCTCGAACGGGACCAGTCCCTCGAGCCGTCCGACCGACGCGTCCTGTATCGGGAGATCGCCCGCCGGGACCTGCGCGAGAGCATCTCGTATGCGCACGAGACGGCCCATCAGGAGCCGCTGCTGTGGATCGCCGACGCGCTCGCCTGGAGCTACAGCAGGGGCGGCGAGTGGCGCCGTCGCATCGCACCCATGGTCGAGGGAGTGGAAGCACTCCCCACTTAAACGCGAAGCCCGGCTCACCGACCGTCCGGAAGGCTGCCGAGCTCACTTCACGTCGCTAGTGCGACGCGCAGACGGAATGTAGCAGGGCCGTGCGCTCCTGTCACGCGTCCTTCCGTCACGGAGCTCTGCTCCATCTGCGATTCGACGTCGATGCTCGGGCGGGTCCGCGTCGCGCGCGCGGGCCAGGCTGGACGCATGCAGCTCTACTCCGCGCTCCCCCTCGTCCGCGCCCGGCAGATCGCGGCCGACACCGCGGCGCTCGCGGGCATCGTCGTGTCGGTTCTGGTGGGGATCGCGGTGGCCGCGCTCATCCGCCCGCTCGGCGACCTCGGCCGCAGCATGGAGGAGTCGGGCACGCGGCTCAGCGGATCCATGACCGACGCGGCCGACGCCCTCGGCCGCCTGCCGCTCGTGGGCGACGCCGCGCGCGGGCCCTTCGAGGACGCGAGCGGGATCGGATCCGGGCTCGTGCAGGCGGGTCGGGACCAGCAGTCGCTCGTCGGCACCATCGCGCTCGTGCTCGGGCTCCTCGTGGCGCTCGTGCCGATCGCGTTCATCGTGCGGCACTGGCTGCTGCGGCGCGTCTCGTTCGTGCGGCGCGCGGCCGCGGCCCGATCCCTCGCCGCGACGCCCGGCGGCACCGAGCTGCTCGCGCTGCGGGCGCTGTCGTCCCGGAAGCCGGCGGCGCTGCTGAAGGCCCACCCGGATCCCGTCGCCGCCTGGCGCGCGGGCGACCCGCGTGTCGTGCGGCAGCTCGCCGACCTGGCGCTGCGCGACGCGGGGGTGTCGGCCGGGCGGTGACGGATCGACCGGGGCGACATGACGCGGGCCGCATGCGAGGAGCATCCTCGGAAGCATGTCGCCTCTCCTCCTGGCCGGTCTCGCCGGCCTGCTCTCCGGGCTGTCGCTCGTCGTCGGATCCCTCGTCGCCTGGTTCGTGAAGGTCCCGCGGGAGGTCGTCGCGCTCGTGATGGCGTTCGGCGCGGGCGTGCTCATCTCGGCGCTGTCGTTCGACCTGGTCGACGAGGCGGCGGCGAGCGGCGGCGTGGTCCCCACGCTCGGCGGGTTCGTCGCGGGCGCGGTCGTGTACGTGGTGCTCGACCAGATCCTCGAGCACGGCGGGTTCCGGCGGAAGCACCACGGGAAGTCGGGCGGCGGGGGTGGGACCGGGGTCGGGATCGCGCTCGGCGCCCTGCTCGACGGCGTGCCCGAGACGGCCGTGCAGGGCCTCAGCCTCACGGGCGGCGGGGCGCTGAGCATCGGCGTGCTCGTGGCGGTCGTCATCTCGAACTTCCCCGAGGGCATGTCGAGCACGGCGGATCTGAAGCAGTCCGGCCGGAGCGCGCGCTACGTGTTCGGGCTCTGGACCTCCATCGCCGTGGTCTGCGCGCTCTCCTCGGTCGGCGGCTACGCGCTGCTGGGCGGCCTGCCGGAGAGCGGGCAGTCGGTCGTCATGGCGTTCGCGGCCGGCGCGATCCTCGCGATGATCTGCGACACCATGATCCCCGAGGCGTTCCGCAAGGCGCAGGCGCTCACCGGGCTCGTGACGGTGCTCGGGTTCGTGGCGAGCTACGCGGTGCACCAGGCGGGCTGAGCCGGGGGCGGGCGGCGGAACCGGGGGCAGACGGCGGAACCGCGTCAGGCGGCAGAGCCGCATCAGGCGTCGGAGCCGCGTCAGGCGTCGGCGGGCCGGTCGCGGGGCGAGACGTTGAAGCGATGCAGCAGCCCCGCGAGCTGCTCGACCTCGTCGGTGTCCCACGCGTAGAGGCGGTTCTGCAGGCGCTCGCGCGTGCCCATGCGCACCTGCGCGAGGCGCTCCTCGGCGAGCGGCGTGAGGGTGAGGATGGTGGAGCGGCGGTCCTCGGGATCCGGCTCGTCCTGCACGTATCCGGCCTCGCGCAGCACGCGGAGGTGCCGGCTCACCGAGCTCTTGTCCATGAGGAGGCCCGCCGCGACCGCGCCCGCCGAGGACGGACCGGCGGTGCGGATCCACCGCGCGACGGCGAAGGCACCCGGCTGCAGCCCGGGATGGAAGGTCGCGGCCTCCTCGACACGCAGGGACCGGATCGACATGAGCAGGGCCCCGAGCTCGGTCGCCACGGACGAGACGGCGGCCTCGCGCCCGTCGTCCGGGCCCTCGGCCGAGGCGTCTACCGCGGCATCGGCGGGGCGGTCGGGGGTGGGCTCCGGGATCACGTGCCGACCCTAACCGACGCCGATCAGGGAGCCCGGTACGTGTTGCGGCCCGCTGTCGAGGTGGCGAGCTCGACGACGGAGGGACCCGCCGCGGGCGCGAGGGCGTCGACCAGGCCGATCCGCAGCGCGGTCACCGTCCGCGCCGGACTCGTGTCGCGCCCGTCGCCCGGGACCACGACGCTCCCGGGGGGTGCCCCCGGTCGGTCCGGTTGGACGTTCACCATGACGGAGAGGACGCTCGGCAGCGGGGCCAGGACGGCTGCGACCGCGGTCACGAGGCGTCCCGAGAGCGTGGAGAGCGTGGCTCCGAGGGTGGTCACGGGTGTGACGAGCAGGGCGCCGACGGTGGTCGTGAGGGTCGACACGAGTGACGTGCTGAGGCCCCGCACGGCCGCCGAGAGGAGGTCGATGCTCCCGAGGCCGAGGGAGCCCAGCACCGGGTTGAGCACGGAGCCGAGGCTGAGCGCGTCCGCCGTGACGACGATCGGGCGGGTGCCCCCGGTCAGCTCCGCGAGCGTCCCGTCGAACGTGACGCCCACGTCCATCACGGGGACGCCGAGCACCGTGCGCACGCGGGTCGACAGGGCGATCTCGACCTGGACGCTGCGCAGCGCGGTCGTGAGGGCCGTCTGGATCTCCACCGTCCGGGCATCCATCAGCGCGCCGACGCGGGCGCCGATCGCGTTCACGACCGGTGCGGAGAGCACGAGCTCCGAGTTCGGCGGCATCCCGTTCAGCCCGTCGGCGCCGCGCCCGGTGAGGGCGGCGAGGTCGACGAGCACGGTGCCGGCGGCGAGGTCGATCGCTACGCTGCCGTCGGCGCTGCGGAGCGGCTTGGTGAGCAGCGGCGTCACCGCCGTGGTCGCCGCGCCCAGACCCGTCACCGTGACGCCGCCGGTGAGCCCGGTGCGCAGGAGGCCGCCGATGAGACCGTCGAGCGCCGTGCCCACGGACGTCGCGATGCTGCCCGTCCTGCCGGACAGCGCCGCCGCCGCCGCGGGCAGGACCGTGGTGGTGGTGTTCCCCACGGCGGTGGCGACACCGCCCACCACGGGGCTGGCCACCCGGAGCTCGAGGCCCGCGACGCCGTACTCGCGGATGACGCCGTCGACGGATCCGCTCCCCCAGAGGGCGCTCCGGCGGGCCGCGCACCAGTCGAGCGTGGCGCGCGAGGCGACGGCGCCCACCGCCAGGTCGGCCCGGGTGACGTCGGTCGTGGCGGGCAGCACGCGCGCGAGGCTGAGGGTCGCGCGCCCCGGCAGCGACGAGGAGGTGCCCGAGGTGACGCCGACGCCCCCGGAGTCGGACACCAGACCGCTGGCGGCCGTGGAGGTGCCGGTCTCGGTGACCCGCACGTACTGGTTGAGGGCTCCCGCGGATCCCGCCGGGAGCCCCGCCGACAGTCCCGTGAGGTCGAGGGTCGCGACCCCCGAGATCGCCGTGACGGCGAGCGGGTTCGCGTAGGCGCCGGAGCCGAGGCTGGGCGCGGTCGACGGGGTCCGCTGCGAACCCGGCGCCGCGTCGTCCACGGCCGAGAGGCCGGCGACCCCCGCGACGGTGTCGAGCGGGAGGGAGAGCAGGCTCCCCCGGAGGAAGCGCGCCGACGCCGTGGTGGTGAACGCGGTCGAGGTGCCGCATTCCACGTTCTCGGCGCCGATGCGGCCCTTGGCCCACTCGCGGTCGGTCCAGGCCGCCGCGACCGGCACGATGCCCGGCGTCACGGCGCCGGCGACGAGGGCCACCGCCACCCCCGCGGCGACGAGCGGGGCACGCCGGGCGCGGGCGAGCGAGCGCAGCGGACGCGACAGCAACGGCGCGATGCGCGCGAGGACCCCGCGGCGCGGCACCTCCGCGCGGCGGCGCGGACCCCCGCTCACGCGCGGCCCCGGTCCGCGTCGTCGAGTGCGAGGCCCGGGCGGCGGCGCGTGCCCGGGCGGCGCATCAGCAGGCCGAGCGCGAGGGCGCCCGCCCCGGCGAGCGCGACCGCCACGACGTCGAGCGCGGAGCCCGTGCGCGGCAGGATCCCGCCGACCGGGGGCGGTGCCGCGGCGGCGGGCGCCGGATCCGCGCCCATGGCCGTGAGCCCGACCGCGAGCGAGCCGGTGCGGCCCATCGCGCGGGAGTCCCCGGCACGGGCCGGGTCGACGGAGGCCGTGAGGAGGAGGTGCTCCCCCGCGGCGGCGGTGATGTCGGGGAGCCCCGTGCGCGGGCCCTCGGCCCGGAAGGCGCTCAGCGGGGTGGCGGCGAGCACGGGCGCGGATCCCTCCGGGCACGCGGGCGCCGCGTGCGACCCCTCGGCGGCGGGTGCGGGGATCCACGCGTCGTCGCAGCGGTCCACCCGCAGGACGACGCCCGCGTCGACGTCCGCCAGCTCGCCGCCCGAGCGGATCTCCACGGCGAGGCGCGCGACGTCGGCGTCGCGCAGCCGGGCGGCGATGAGCCAGTGCCCGGGGGCGCCCGGCGACACGTCGAGCATGTCGGTGCTCCAATCGGAGGACAGGGAGAGGTACCCCGGCGTGCCGTTCTCCGGCACGTCGAGGAGGACGGCGGACGCCCGCGTGCCGACGAGGGTCAGCCCGCCGACGAGCGCGAGCACGGCCACCGCGGTGAGCGCGGGCCGGAGGGGCTGCCGGCCAGGCTCCGTCGCGCCGGCCGGCACCGCCTCAGCCCGCATGACGGCCGGCTCGTCGCGTCGGCGCGTCCGCGGAGCGGCGGCCGCTCCCGGGGGCGCCTGGCGCGCTCCCGTGCCGGGCCCCCGTCGGCCACGACGTGCCCACGAGCAGGAGCACCAGCGCGCCCACGAGCCCCGCGATCACGAGCGGCGTGTGCAGCAGGCGGTTCGCGTAGCCGAGGTAGGGCGCGCCGCCGAGCACGCGGTCAGCCTCCGTGACGACGTAGGGAGCGGGGTCGACCGTGTCGTTCGCGTCACCCTGCAGCACGAGCTGGCGGGCAGCCGGATCGGCGGGGTCCACCCCCGGGGACACCCGATCCACCTCGCCCGTGACGGGTCCGACGGAGACGATCCGGTGCGTGACGGGGAGGTCGTACCCCGGCCGCGGCACCTTCACGACGTCGCCGGGCCGCAGGTCGGCGGCGGGCACGCCGTCGAGCGTCACGGCGGCGGATCCGGTGGGCAGCGTCGGCGCCATCGACCCCGTCATGAGCACCACGAGCGAGAGCCCGAGGACGCGCGAGAGGAGCGTCCACGCGATGACGAGGGCTCCGGCGATGCCCGTGAGGGTGAGCACGGCGTCGCGCAGCACGAGCCCGGCGCCCCGCCGCGGGCGCGAACCGGCCCCGCCGCGCGCATGGGCGCGGGACGCCGCGACGGCCTCGCGGCGGGCGGCCGCGAGCGCGTGCCGCTCCCCCGTGCGCGTCGTGGCGGCCTGGCCTGACATGATCCGGTCCCCCTGCGGCCTAGACCGAGGTGGACAGGAACTCCCACGCGGGCGTCACCGTGCGGCCCTGGAGCTGGTCGAGGGTCACGCCGACCGGCAGGGTGGGCGATGCGGGCAGGGTGATCTCGAAGCAGTAGAACTGCGTGTTGCCCCCGGCCGCGGCGAGCGTCTGCGGGTCGGTCGCCTGGGCGGTCGCCAGGGGGCCGCTCGCCACGAGCGTGCCGGTCGTGAACGCCGCGGCGTCGCACGTGGTGGGCGTGGCCGAGACGGCGACGCGGAGCGTGAGGGCCCCGAGGAGCGCTCCGCCGGCGTCGACGGGGGCGAGGCCCGCGCCCACCGCGGGCTCCGAGTCCTGCAGGAGGACGGTGCCGGCGACGGATCCCGCGACGGTGCGGAGCGCGACGGGCGCGTAGACGCTCGTGCCGGGGGTGAGGGAGAGCGCACCGGCGGTGAAGGTGAGGTCCTGGCCGGGGTTGGTCTCCGCCTGCGCGAAGGTGGCGGCGACGTAGGGCGAGGTGACGTTCTGCTCGACCTCGAAGCTGCTGGTGCCGAGTCCCGGCCCGGTGCCGTTCGCGTTGCCGCCGAACACCCACTCGGAGTCGGTCCACGCCGCGAGCGTGGCGGTGATCCCGAGGCCGAGGACGAGTCCCCCGGACAGGAAGGCCATCGTCTTGGTGCGCCGCGTCATGCGCGGGCGGTCTGCGTGAAGTGCCATGGTCGTGCTCCCCTGATCGCGCGGGCCCGCATCCGATGCCGGACCGTCCCGCCCCCCTGTGCGCCGACCCCAGCGGCCGACACGGCGAAGATAGGGGCGGCTCCGGCGTGTCGGGATGCCGCCGGGGCGACGCCAGTAGCGCCGGGCCCGATCCCCAGCGGTCGCGGGCGCCGGCCCGGCCGACTACCGAGACGGGGACTGTGCCCCGGTCGAGGGACCGGGGACGGCACGGCCGCATCCTGGCCCGCGACCGCCCCCCTGGTAGCCTCGTCCGCGCAGGCGGGGACGATGAAGGCGAGCCACATGACCGACGACACGCACGACACCGGCCACCGCGACGGCGGGGCGTCCGAGCCTCCCCTCCTCAGCCGCAGGGAGCTGCGTCGCCGCCAGCAGGAGATGGAGCGGAGCTCCGCCGACGCCTCGGGCGACGCGTCGGGCGACGCGCACCGGTGGGTGGATCCCTTCCCCGCCGTGCCGCGCACCTCCGAGGGCGGCCTGTTCGGGCCCGACCGCGTGCGCCCCGGCGACGCTCCCGTCGAGGCCCCGGCACCCGAGGCCGCGGAACCCGAGGCCGATGACGCGGACGTGCGCGACGCCGACGCGTCCGGCGCCGAGCCCGACGAGGAGGTCATCGTCGGCACGCACGCCTTCGACGAGCTGTTCGACGACGCGGAGGACCACGACGTGGATCCCGAGGACCGCGTGCCCGCCGCCGCGCCCTCTCCCGCGGAGGACGACGCGGACGGCGACACGCGCCCCGCCACCGCGCCCGCCCCCTTCGACGCCGTCGTCTCCCCCGAGGCCGGATCCGCGTGGACGGTCCCGGCGCCGCACGTCGTGAACGCGCACCCCTTCCGCATGCCGCTGCGCCCGAGCGCGGAGTCGTCCGGCACGGAGCCGGCGGACGCCGAGCGCACGAACCCCGCCCAGGCAGAGTCCCCGGCCGCGCGCGACGCCGCCGCCCCCGTCGACGACGCGCCGCCCGCCCGCCCGGCCGCCGCCGCCGCCACCGTGGAGCCCCAGGCGACCCCGGTCGCCTCGCTCCCCGCCGCGCCGGACGACGTCGAGGATCCCGCCGACGCCCCGCGCCCCGGCACCGACCTCACGGCGTTCCCCGACGCGGATCCGCAGCGCTACGCCATGCGCACCCCGCGCGCCGACGCCGCCACGAGCGCCCTCACCCTGTTCCCGGAGCAGACGGGCCAGCGCGCGCCGCGCGGACCCGCCGTCGCCCGCACGGGCTTCCGCGGCTTCATGAACAGCATCACGGGCGGCGTCTTCAAGATCGGCCCGGGTGCCGAGGAGGCCGCCGCGAACGCGGAGGTCGCGCGACGCCAGGGCGACGAGCGCGTGATCCGCCAGGCCACCTGGTCGCGCGCGGTCAGCGTGCTGGTCGCGAACCGCAAGGGCGGCGTCGGCAAGACGCCCACCTCCCTGATCCTCGGCGGCGTGCTCGGTTCCATCCGCGGCGGATCCGTCGCGGTGGTCGAGGTCACCGACGATCCCGGAGCGCTCGGCTACCGCGCCGAGGGCCAGCCGACCCGGGGGCTCGGCGAGCTCGTGCGCGACCGCGACGAGATCCACAGCGCGGGCCAGCTCGCCGGCTACACGGCGCCGCAGACGAGCTTCGCCTCCGTCGTCGCGTCCGTCGGGCCGCGCCGCGAGCTCACGGGCGACGACGTGGTCGGCGTCTCCCGCCTCATCGACGAGTACTACGCGGTGCGCGTGATGGACTCCGGCAACCAGCCGTCCTCGTCCGCCTTCCGCGGCGCCATCGAGGTCACCGACGTGCTCGTCGTCCCGGTGCTCAACGCGGGCGACGCGGTGCTCGAGGCCGTGGCGCTGCTCGACTTCCTGCGCGATCTCGGCGGTCACGCGGCGATGCTCGCGGACAACGCGATCATCATCCGCCTGCACGACGGGCGCCCGGAGGATCCCGCGGTCGTCGCGCGCATCGACCGGATCCTCGACGACGCCCGCCCGGCGCAGATCTTCACGGTGCCGTACGACGCGCACATCGCGGAGCGCGGCCCGATCTCGCTCGCCTCGCTCGATCCCGAGGTCGCTCGTGCCTTCACGGCCGCGACCGCCGGTGTCGTGCAGCGGCTCGCGCACGCGGTCCGCTGACGGGCGCACCCGAGGGCGGATCCGCTGGGCGCGTCCCGCGGATCCGCCGCCCGCTCGATCGCGAGATCCTCGCGCTGGCCGCGCCTGCGCTCGGCGCGCTCGTGGCCGAGCCGCTGTTCCTCCTCACCGACACAGCGCTGGTCGGGCACCTCGGCGGTGCTCCGCTCGCCGGCCTCGGCATCGCGAGCGTGATCCTGCAGACGATCGTCGGCCTCCTCGTCTTCCTCGCCTACGCGACGACTCCCACGGTCGCCCGGCGGCTCGGCGCGGGCGACCGGCCGGGCGCGATCCGGGCGGGCATCGACGGGCTGTGGTTGGCGCTCGCCCTCGGCGCCGTGGTGCTGGTGCTCGGACTGCTGTTCGCGGATCCGCTCGTGCGCGCCCTCGCGGACACCGGCGGCGCCGATGCGGACCCCGCCGCGACCGCCGCCGTGGTCGACGCCGCGCGCACCTACCTCGGCATCTCGCTCGCCGGGATCCCCGCGATGCTCCTCGTGATCGCCGCGACGGGCCTCCTCCGCGGCCTCCAGGACACGCGCACGCCGCTCGTCGTCGCCGTCTCCGGCTTCGCGGCGAACGCGGCGCTCAACGCGCTCCTCATCTACGGCTTCGGGCTCGGCGTCGCCGGATCCGCGTGGGGCACCGTCGTCGCGCAGTGGGGCATGGCCGCGGTCTTCGTCGTGATCGCCGTGCGCGCCGCCCGCGAGACCGGCACGACGCTGCGGCCCGGGATCCGCGGCGTCGCGCGCTCGGCGGCGTCGGGCGGCTGGCTGCTCGTGCGCACGGCGTCGCTCCGGGCGGCGATCCTCGCGACGGTCGCGGTGGGTGCGGGCCTCGGCGTCACCGGGCTCGCGACCCTGCAGATCGCGCTCACGCTCTTCTCGACGGTGGCGTTCGTGCTCGACGCGCTCGCGATCGCGGGCCAGGCGCTCGTCGGCCACGGGCTCGGCGCCGACGTCGTGCCGCGCGTCCGGGCCGTCGCCCGCCGCCTCGTGCAGTGGGGCGTGGGGCTCGGCGCGATCCTCGGCCTCGTGCTCGCGGCCCTCTCGCCGCTGCTCGGGCCGGTCTTCACGGGCGACACGGACATCCACCGCATGCTCACCGCCGTGACCCTCGTGCTCGCCGTCGGCCTGCCGGTCGCCGGCTACGTGTTCGTGCTCGACGGCGTGCTGATCGGCGCCGGCGACGCCCGCTACCTCGCGCTCGCGGGCCTGGTGAACCTCGCGATCTACGCGCCCGCGCTGATCCTCGTGGCCTGGCTCACCGAGACCGGCCGCGTCGCCGGCACCCCCGCCCTCCTCGCGCTGTGGGCGGCCTTCGGCCTCGTCTACATCGGCGCGCGGGCGCTCACGCTCGGCCTGCGGGCACGCGGCGACCGGTGGATCGTGACGGGGGTCGCGCGGGCCTGATCCGCGCCGCGCGCCTCAGTACATCGCGAGCGGACCCGCGCCCGCGGGTGCCGGGAACGCCCGGTCGAGCTCCGCGAGCGTCTCGTCCGGGATCTCGAGGTCGAGCGCCGCGCGGTTCTCGGCGACGTGCGCGACGGTCGCGGCCTTCGCGGTCGCGAAGACGTGCGGCGCCTGGCGGAGGACCCAGGCGAGCGCGAGCTGGCCCGCGCTCACGCCGAGCGGCTGGGCGAGGGCGGCGAGGGTCGGATCCGTCGCGAGGCGTCCCTGGTCGAGCGGCGAGTAGGCCATGACGGGCATGCGGCGGGAGCCGGCCCACGGGATCACGTCGGCCTCGGGCCCGCGCTGCGCGAGGTTGTAGAGCACCTGATCGGTCTGCACGGCGTCGCCGCCGGGGATCGCGGCCAGCTCGTCGAGGGCGCGGGCGTCGAGGTTGCTGACGCCCCAGGCGCGGATCAGGCCCTCCTCCACGAGCTCCTGCATCGCGGCGACCGTGTCGGCGAGCGGGTGGGATCCGCGCCAGTGCAGCAGGTACAGGTCGAGCCGGTCGGTGCCGAGGCGGGCGAGGCTGCGGCGGGCGGCCTCGCCCGTGCCACGGCGCGACGCGTTCGACGGCAGCACCTTGCTGATGAGGAACACCTCGTCGCGGCGGCCGGCGATCGCCTCGCCGACGAGCTCCTCGGATCGCCCGCTCCCGTACATCTCGGCGGTGTCGATCGCGGTGAGCCCGGCGTCGAGGCCGGCGCGCAGGGCGTCGAGCTCGGTCGCGCGCGCGGAGGGCTCGTCGCCCATGTTCCAGGTGCCCTGCGCGAGGGCGACCGCGCTGCGGCCGTCGGGGAAGGTGGTCGTGGGGATCTCGGTGTCAGCCATCGCGTCCATCCTGCGCCTCGGGGATGCGTGCTCGGGAAGTACCGGCGGCGCGGCGGGCGCTCAGCCGCACGCGGTCGCGTGCCGCATCTCGAACCGCGAGAGGTCGTCTCCGAACCCCTCCGCCTCGAGGCGCGCGGTCGCCTCGTCGAGGACGGCGGCACCCCGCGCATCGGCTTCCACGCGAAGCAGATCCTCGGGCGACGGATCCGACTCGCGGACCCGGAGGGCGCTCTCGAGACCGGCCTCGGACGCCGCGGTGCCGTCCGCCCCGGGATCCGCTTCGAGGAGCGCCTCCTCGAACCGCTCGATGGGGCCGTCCCGCTGGTCGAACCCGTCGATGACGCCGAGGCTCCAGCGTGTCGCGCACTCCGCGCCGTCGGAGCGGGTCCACGTCTCCTCGCGCACCGTCTGCGAGCCGTTCACGATGCGGGCGACGGAGGCGCACCCGGCGAGGAGTCCGACCACGACGACGAGGAGGAGTCGGAGGGAGCGCATGCCTTGACGCTACGGCGGCGCCTCGCCCCAGGCATCGGCCGGCCGCAGCACACGCGTACGCCGCGAGTCGCCGCGCCATCGTCGCGGCGTCAGCGTCAGCGCGGCGTCGCCGCGACGCCCGGGAACGTCGGCACCCAACAGCGCACGGCGGCGCGGTAGCGGCGGAACGGATCCCCGAAGCGGGCCTCGAGGTCCGCCTCCTCACCCGGACGCACGACGTGGTTCCAGAGCGACGAGCCGATCACGGCGTAGGCGACGACCATCCAGGAGCCGAGCATCAGCCCGACGGCCGCCGCCTGCGTCACGCCCGCGAGCGCCATCGGGTTGCGGACGAAGCGGTACGGGCCCGCGATCACGAGGCGCGTGGCGGTCGCCGCCGGGAGCGGGGTGCCGCCGCCTCGGGTCGACATGGCGGCGGCCGACCAGATCCCGAGCGCGCTCGCGAGCACCAGCACGGCGATCCCCACGGGCAGCGACCACGACGGCAGCGGCACGGCCACGCGCCAGCGCAGCTCCAGCCAGCGGATCCCGAGCGGTGCGACCACGAGGAAGGAGCCCCAGAAGACGACGATCTGCAGAGCCGTCGCGAGCACGTGCCGCGAGGTGGGAGCGCTCGCGTCCGCGGGTCGGGCGGCGAACGGACCGATCAGCGCCCACCGGGTCGGTAGCCGGCCGACGAGCAGGAGGGCGCAGGCGATGAGGGATCCGAGGGCGGCCGCGGCCATGATCACGACGCCGATCCCGGCCTCGGTCGTGAGGGTCGAGTACGCGGCGAGCGCGACGGCGACCATGAGCGTATACGCGGAGGCGACGACGGACGCCCATCGGATCCCCGCCGCGGCCAGCGCCGACCCGACCACGAACAGCGGCACGTCGAGGAGGGCGACGGGCAGCGGATCCAGCGACCCGAGCGTCGCGACCCGCACCGCCGGGACGAGCGGGACGGCGAGCCACCACGCGGCCCCGCCGAGCGCCTGCGCGGCGAACCAGAGGCGCGCCCACCTGCGCGCGGAGGGGAGGCGCGATGCGGGACTCACCGCGGGTCCGCGTGCTCCGGCGGCCACACCACGGCGAAGCGCTCGAAGACGATCTCGTCGTCCTCCGACCACACGGCGCCGCGGGCCGCGCTGACGCGCTCCCAGTGGATCCGGTGCTGCGCGCGCCAGCTCTCGAGCGAGAGGTCGTCCTCGCCCTCGTCGTGCGCGAAGGCGGCGTCGGCGCTCGTGAAGGGGCCGATGCGGAGCTCGGTGCTGCGGATCACGATGCGCGGCATGCCGGTGCTGTCGCAGGCGATCCAGTGCGATCCGATCCGCGGCACCTCGTCGCCGCGCGCGAGGAAGTCGGCGACCAGCTCGGCGGTGGCGCGCTTCCGGCCGGAGAGCACGATCCCGAGCAGCTCGTCGGCGAGCCGGGCGTGGTCGCCGAAGTGCTCGACCGTGTGCTCCGGGCCCGCGGCGACGGCCTGCGGGCGCGCCGCGGCGTACGCGTCCCACATCCCGGCGGCCGCGGCCAGGTCGGGCGGGGAGACGGGCGCGGTCGCATCGCTCATGGATCCGATGCTCCCACGCGTCCGGTGCCCGCCCGAGGCGTCAGACCGCCCGCGCCACGAACACCATCACGCGCGACGACTCCGTGAGCGGGCCGCGCGCGAAGTCGCCGTGCACCGCGTCCACGTCGAACCCGGCGTCGTCGAGCTGGGCCGTGAGCGTCGCGCGGTCGCGGAACGCGAAGGGCTGGACGTCGGTGACCACCTCGCCCGTGGCGACGAAGCGGCTGTGGAAGACCACCCGTACGACGCCCGGCCCCGTCTCCTCGACCTCCGCCCACTCCTCGAGCGGGCCGTGCGGGGTCTCCCGCGTCATCGCCGGACCCGCCCACGACTCCCATGCGCGGCCGTCCGGGTTCCGGCTCTCGAAGGTGAGCGTGCCACCCGGACGGAGGGAGCGGCGGAGGTCGGCGAGGGTGCGGATCCACTCCGGGTCGGGGATGTGCTGCACGACGTTGCCGGTGAGGAACGCGATGTCGAAGGGGCCGGCCGGGATGGCGCGGCTGTCGCCGTGGATCCACTCGACCGCGTCGCCGCCCGGGCGGCTGCGCGCGGCGTCGAGCATCGCGGCCGACGGATCCACGCCCACGACGCGTCGCCCGGGCATCGCGAGCGAGACGGTGAGCAAGCCCGTGCCGCAGCCGAGGTCGAGCACGGAACGCGCCCCGACCTCCTCGGCGAGCGCCCGGTCGAAGTCGTGGTCGGGTCCGTCCGGGTTGTCGCCGTCGTAGAGCGCGACGATGCGGGGATCGAGGTCGGGCATGCCCCGACGCTATCGGCCGCCCGGCCTAGCCTGATCCCGTGACCGACCCGGAACAGCAGCCCGCCCGCGCCCGCCGCGTCCCCGACGCCGAACAGCGCTCCGAGGCCCTCAAGGAGAGGATCTACGTCACCTTCACCGCGCTCGCGGTCACCATCGCCACCGCGCGCGAGGCCGAGCACTCGACCGCCGGCGGGGCCGCGATCACCCTCGTGCTCACGGTCGTGGGCACGCTTCTCGCGGTGTCGGTCGCCGAGTACATCGCGCAGATGGTGCGCGACGGCGAGGTGCCGGACCGGCGCGACGTGGGGCACATCCTCTACGTGGCCCTCAGCTCGCTCGGGGTGCTGCCGGCACCGCTCGTGATCCTCGGCATCTCCGCGCTCGGCGCGCTCGAGCTCCATGCGGCCCTGCGGATCATCTCGGTCGTGCTCGCGGCGACGCTCGTGATCGTGACGCGCGTCGCCGTCCGCCGCCTCCGCGTGGGGTTCGGCGTGAAGCTCCTGGTCCTCGCGGGCGTGACGGTGCTGGGTGTCGCGGTGCTCGGGGTGGAGCTCGCCGTCCACTGATCCGCTCGGCACCGCGATCGACACGCCCGGATCCGACCCACGTAGCGTGTGGGCATGACCGCGTCCCCGTTGCCCGCGCTCCTCGAGACCGCCCGCCTCCGGATGCGGCCGCTGGGCCCGTCGGACGTCGACGTCGTCCACCGCCTCTGGGCCGAGCGCGACCCGCGCCATCCCGCGCACCGCCGCGTCGACGAGGAGGGGCGCCCGTCGCGCGACGAGGTCCGCGACCGCCTGGCCGTGCAGGCGGAGGAGTCGCTCCGCACGGGGATCGGGCTGCTCGCGATCGAGCGCCAGGACGAACCGGGAGTCGTCGGGTACTGCGGCCTCGTCGTCGGCAGCGCATCCGTGGACGAGCCCGAGATGGCCTTCGAGCTGCTGCGCGACGTGCACGGTGCAGGGCTCGCGACGGAGGCGGCGCGCGCCGTGGTCGACGCCGCCCGGGCGTCCGGTCGTGCACGGCTCTGGTCGACGGTCCGCCGGTGGAACACCGCGTCCTTCCGCGTGCTGGAGAAGGCCGGCTTCACCGACAGCGGGCGCGTGACGCCGGATCCCCAGGACGGCGACACCGTGTGGATGACGTGCGATCTCCGGATCCCGACCGCGTCCGGCGCCTAGCCCGCCCGCGACTCCCAGCGCACCTCGCCGTCGACCCGCTCGTCGGTCGCCGTGAGCCCCAGCCGCCGGGCCACGGCCGCGGACGCCGCGTGATCCGGGTGGATGTTCGCCCGCACGATCCCGATGCCGTCCTGCCGCAGCCACGCGACCATGGCCGCCGCGCACTCGACCGCCGCGCCGGATCCCTGCGCCGCGGTGCCCACGAGCCACGCGACCTCCGCCACGCGCGCGCCGTCGCCGTCGCCGTCGCCGGTCACGGTCGCCTGCACGAAACCGGCCGCGCGCCCCGACGCGCGCTCGCGGAGGATCCACACGAGCCACCGAGCGGACCCGTCCGGCGAGCGCCCCGCCGCCTGCCGTGCGAAGCGGACCTCGAGCGCGGCGGGCGACGGCGGCTCGCCCCCGGTGAAGCGGTACAGGGCCGGATCCGCCAGCACCGTCACCATCTCCCGCGCGTGCGCGACCACCAGCGGCTCGAGCGCGAACCGCGCCGTGGCGAGCACGGGGGCCGGCGTCGTCGTCATCGCCCGATGCTCGCACGGTCCGGGGAGGCCGGCGCGCATGATCTGATTGCCCCATGCCCTCGGAACGCGGACTCGAGCGCCTCGTCGCCTTCAGCGACGCGGTCGTCGCCATCGCCATCACGCTCGTCGTGCTCCCGCTCGTCGACACGGCGCGCGACGGCGCCAGCGACAGCGCCATCGGCTTCCTCCGCGAGAACGCGGCCCCGCTGGGCGCGGCGGCGCTGAGCTTCGTCGTGATCGCGAACCTGTGGCGGGCGCACCACTCCGTGTGGGGCCGGTTCACGTCGGCGACGCGCGGCATGATCCGGATGAACTTCGCCTGGCTCGCCGCCATCGTCTTCCTGCCGCTGCCCACCGTGCTCATCGTCGGGACGACCCGCGAGGACCGGCTCGGCGTCGTGATCTACATCGGCACGATGCTCGTCGCCACCTCGTCGCTCGCGATCGTCGCCGAGCTCGCCCACCGCGCCGGCGCCGAGGACGACGCCGCGGAGGCCGCGACCGCCTCGCTCCGCCGCCGCCGCTGGATCCCCGCGGGCCTCATGCTCCTCGCCCTCGTGCTCGCCGCCGCCATCCCCGGCGTGGGCGCCTGGGCGCTGCTCGTCCTGCTCGTGGCGATCCCGGCCGAGCGGCTCGGACGGCCGCGCGTCTCGCGCCGCTGATCCACGTCGTACCCCGCCGATACGCTGACGACGTGACACCCCGCGGCGCATCGGCGCCCTCCGCATCCGCCACCGCCTCGCCGCTCGCGCTCCCCGGCGGCCGCCGCATCGCGATCCAGTTCGCCGCCATGGGCACGGTGTGGGGCGCGAGCTTCCTCTTCATGAAGGTCGCGCTCGAGGGCGTCTCGTTCGGCCAGGTCTCGTGGACGCGGCTGGTGCTCGGCGCGATCGCGCTCGGCCTCATCGTCGCCGCGCGCCGCCTCCCGCTGCCGAAGGAGCGCGTGGTCTGGCTGCACTTCGCGGTGGTCGGCGTCGTCGGATCCGCCATCCCCTACTCGCTGTTCGCGTGGGCCGAGCAGCACGTCACGTCGGGCGTCGCCAGCATCTACAACGCGACCACGCCGATCATGACGGCCCTCCTCGCGACGCTCGCCTTCCGCGTCGAGAGGCTGGGCCGCCGGCAGCTCGCGGGCATCGCGCTCGGGATCCTCGGCGTCGTCGTGATCATCGGCCCCTGGCGCCTCGCGCCGAACGCGGAGGCCGCCGCGTCCGGCCAGCCCCTGCTCGAGCTCGCCGGCCAGCTCGCGTGCCTCGGCGCGGCCCTCTGCTACGGGATCACGTTCGGCTACCTCCGCCGGTTCCTCACGCACCGCGGGATCCCCGGCGTCGTCACCGCGTTCATGCAGATCGGCATGGGCGCCGCCGCGATGATCCTCGCCACCCCGTTCCTCGCGACAGGACCGGTGTCGCTCGACCTGCCCGTCGTCCTCAGCCTCGTGGTGCTCGGCGTCGTCGGCACGGGCCTCGCGTACCTCTGGAACATGAACGTGCTCCTCGCCTGGGGCCCCACCGCCACCTCCACCGTCACCTACATCACGCCCGTCGTCGGCGTCGCGCTCGGGATCCTCGTGCTCGGCGAGACCCTGCACTGGAACGAGCCCGCGGGCGCCGTCCTCGTGCTCCTCGGCGTGCTCCTCTCGCAGGGCCGCCGCCGCGCCGGCCGCGGATCCGCGACCCGGGCCTCCGCGACCGCCGCACCCGCCGCGGCCGCGCCCGCCGCGACGCGCACCCCTCCGACGCCCGGATAGGCTCGCCGGGTGCGTCTCGTCATCGCCCGCTGCTCCGTCGACTACGCCGGCCGCCTCAGCGCGCATCTCCCCCTCGCCACCCGCCTCCTCATGGTCAAGGCCGATGGGAGCCTCCTCGTCCACTCGGACGGCGGCTCCTACAAGCCGCTCAACTGGATGAGCCCGCCCTGCACGATCGTCGAGGTCGAGCCCGACGACGACCAGGCGCTCGCGGGCGTCCGCGAGATCTGGCGCGTCGTGCAGCCGAAGACGGCCGACATGCTCGTCGTCTCCATCCACGAGGTGCTGCACGACTCCGCGCACGACCTCGGCGTCGACCCGGGCCTCGTGAAGGACGGCGTCGAGGCGCACCTGCAGAAGCTGCTGGCGGAGCAGATCCACCTGCTGGGCGACGGCCACGAGCTGGTCCGCCGCGAGTACATGACGGCGATCGGCCCGGTCGACATCCTCGCGCGCGACGCGTCCGGGAAGTCCGTCGCGGTCGAGCTCAAGCGCCGCGGCGACATCGACGGCGTCGAGCAGCTCACGCGCTACCTCGAGCTGATGAACCGGGATCCGCACCTCGCGCCGGTCGCGGGCGTCTACGCCGCGCAGGAGATCAAGCCGCAGGCCCGCACGCTCGCCGAGGACCGCGGCATCCGCTGCCTCCTCCTCGACTACGACGCGATGCGCGGGATGGATGACGGGCACTCCCGCCTGTTCTGACCCGGCCTCGGGGCGCCCCCGGCGGGCACCCGCACGACCCTCGTAGGGTGGCAGCGTGACCGCACCCGACACGTCCACGCCCTCCCCCGTCGCGAGCCCAGCGCCCTGGAGCTGCATCCTCTTCGACCTCGACGGCACCATCACCGACTCGGCCCCCGGGATCACCGCGCAGCTCGCGAAGACGCTGGTCTTCATGGGCCTGCCCGTGCCCGGCCCGGCGCAGCTCCTCGAGTACGTCGGCCCGCCCATCCTCGACTCGTTCCGCGACCTCGCCGGCATGGACGACGACGCCCAGCAGCGCGCGCTCGCCCACTACCGCGCGGGCTACGCGGGCGGCGGCGTCTTCGACAGCTCGGTCTACGCCGGCGTCCCCGAGGTGCTGCGCGCGATCCACGCGGCCGGCATCCCCCTCTCCCTCGCCACCAGCAAGCCCGAGTCGCAGGCCCGCCGCGTGCTCGACCACTACGGGCTCACCCCCTTCTTCACCGAGATCTGCGGCGCGAGCGAGGACGAGGTGCGATCCGCGAAGGCCGACGTCATCGAGGAGGCGCTGCGTCGCCTCCGTGCGGCGGGCGTCGACCTCGGCAACGCGGTGATGGTGGGCGATCGCGAGCACGACGTGCTCGGGGCGGCTGCCCACGGGATCCCGACCGTGATGGTCGGCTGGGGCTACGGCAGCCCGGCGGAGGCGGCGGGCACCATCGCGGTGGTCGAGACGACCGCCGATCTCGAGGCCCGGCTGATCCCGACGGAGGCCAGACCCGCCGCCTGAGGCCGCCGCTCCGAATCCCTCACAAGCAGGAGCCTTTCCACAGATCCGGTTGCTGAGGCCCGATGGCCCCGGGGTTAGCAACACGGAGTGACAGAATGACCCGCGGAGGAACCATGTCAACACCGCAGGACCTGCAGGACCCGCTCGCGCTCGACAGGCAGGTCAGCTACTCGCTCGTCGTCGCCGCCCGCAGCGTGACCGCCCTCTACCGACCCATCCTCGACCCTCTGGGGCTCACCCACCCCCAGTACCTCGTGCTCCTCGCCCTCTGGGCGCGCGGACCTCGCTCGGTCAAGGACCTGAGCCACGAGCTCCAGCTCGACAGCGCCACGCTCTCCCCGCTCCTCAAGCGGCTGGAGGCCATGGGCCACGTGTGGCGCGTCCGCCGGGCCACCGACGAGCGCGTGCTGGAGATCGGCCTCACCGACCAGGGCCGCGAGCTCCGTGAGAAGGCCGTCGCCATCCCGCAGCAGATCCGCGACCGCCTCTCCATGACGGAGGAGCAGCTCGAGGGTCTGAAGACCGTGCTGAGCCAGGTCATCGACAACGCGAAGGCCCTCCCCGAGACCATCTGACCGGCCGACGCGCCACCGGCCGCGGCGCGCCACCGCACCACCCGATCGGAGCGCGACCAGTGAGCGACACGGTCCGCGCGGTGCTCCTGCTGGAGTGCTACGTCACGGTCACCCTCCTGGCGCCGCTCCTCCTCGGCCGCCTGCCTCTCGTCGCCCAGCGGCCCGTCGCGATGCTGGCCGCCTGGCACGGGTTCCTCGTCACCGCGGTGCTGAGCCTCGGATCCGGGCTCGGCCTCCTCATCCACCAGGGCATGGCCATGCAGGCGGGCGCCGGCCCGCAGCAGGACGCGGACACGGCGCCCGTCGCCGCGCTCCCGCTGGCCTACGTGGCCGCGGGCGTGCTCGGCGTGCTGCTGTTCCGCATCGTGGAGGAGGGCGGCCGGGTGGTGCGCGAGGCCAGGCAGCGCGCAGGCGAGGTCGCGACCCTGCTGCTCGCGTCGCGGCCGTACCGGGTGGCCGGGCGGGATGCGCGCCTCGTCGAGTCCGACGTCCCGCTCGCCGCGCTCTCCCCCGCGACCGGCGTGATCCTCCTCACGACCGAGGCGCGCGCCCGCCTCGACGATGACGAGCTCGCGGCCGTGCTCGAGCACGAGACCGCGCACCTGGAGCAGCGGCACGCCCTCGCGGTGCGGATCGCGCAGGTCTCCCGCGCGATCCTGCCGGCGCTTCCCGCCAGCCAGCGCCTCGCGCTCTCCACCACCATCGCCATCGAGTTCATCGCCGACGACCACGCGGCCCGGGTCGCGGGGCCCGCCACGGTCGCCGCGGCCCTCCGCAAGCTGGATCCCGACGGCGGCCTCTCCGCCCTCCGCGCCGACCGCATGCGGCACCCCCGCGGCGGGCACCGGGTCGCGCTGCGGCTGCTGTCCGCGGTCGCGTGCGCGCTCCCCGTGCTGCCGCTGGTCATCGTGCTGCTGCCGGCGGCCTGAGCGACGGGGCCACCCGGCCCCCTCCGACCCGTGCGCTAGGGTCTCCTCTCGAAGGGGAGTAGTCCCCCCGGCCTCCGCGCCGGACGGCGATGCGTCGACATGCTGGCCCCCGGGCCCGGTGCATCACCCGCCACGAGCACGAGCGGCGGGCGGACGAGACCTTCGGCCAGACGAACGACGGGCGCACGATGCGCCGTCGCGTCGGCCCGAGACCCTCTCGGTCTCCCGGCCGTCGCCCGACCGGAGGACCCATGACATCCATGCCCCCTGCCCCCACGCCCGATCCGACGCCCGCCCAGGTGCGCCGCTGGCGGCAGTACCTCGCCGACGAGCGCGCCGAGGCCGCCGTCTACCGCGACCTCGCCGGTCGCCGCACGGGCGAGGAGCGCGAGATCCTGCTCGCCCTCGCCGAGGCCGAGGGCCGCCACGCCGACCACTGGATCGAGCTGCTCGGCGACCGCGTCGGGAAGCCCGTGCGCGGCGACATCCGCACGCGGATCCTCGGCCTGCTCGCCCGCCGCTTCGGATCCGTCTTCGTGCTCGCCCTCGCGCAGCGCGCCGAGAGCCGATCGCCGTACGCGGACGACGCCGACGCGACCGACGCCATGGCCGCCGACGAGCGCGTGCACGAGGAGGTCGTGCGCGGCCTCGCCACCCGCGGCCGCATGCGCCTCTCGGGCACGTTCCGTGCCGCCGTGTTCGGCGCCAACGACGGGCTCGTCAGCAACCTGGCGCTCGTGCTCGGCATCACCGCCACGGGTGTCGCGAACTCCGTGATCCTCGCCACGGGCCTCGCGGGTCTCCTCGCCGGCGCGCTCTCCATGGGCGCGGGCGAGTTCGTGTCGGTGCGCTCCCAGCGGGAGCTGCTCGAGGCATCGGCCCCGGATCCGGGCACGCGCGACGCGCTCCCCCACCTCGACGTCGACGCCAACGAGCTCGCCCTCGTCTACCGCGCCCGCGGCATGACCGAGGAGGAGGCGCTGACGCACGCCGACGAGGTCCTGCGCGACCTCGCGGCCGAGACCCGGCCGATCCCCGTCAGCATCGCGGGCGTCGCCGCACCGGAGGACGACCACGAGAGCGTCGGCACCGCCTGGGGCGCGGCGATCTCGAGCTTCTGCTTCTTCGCGTCCGGCGCCGTGATCCCGGTGCTCCCGTACCTCTTCGGCCTCCAGGGGCTCGCCGCGCTCGCCCTCGCGTGCGTGCTCGTCGCGATCGCGCTGTCGATCACGGGCGCGGTCACCGGCCTCCTCTCGGGCGGCCCGCCGCTGCGTCGCGCGGGACGCCAGCTGCTCATCGGCTTCGGCGCGGCCGGGGCCACGTACCTGCTGGGGCTGCTCTTCAACACGCAGGCGGTCTGATCCGCCTGTCCCGCCGCGGGCGACCGGCGGCGGGGCCGGGCTGCCGCAGCCGATACGGTTGTCGGCATGGCTGACGGAGATGACCCCCGCCGTCGCGAGGACTCCCTCGCGACGCGCATGAGCGACGCGGTGTCGCGCACGAGCGAGCGGGAGGTCGCCCTGCGGGCGATGGGCCTGCTGGACGGGCTGTACGAGGGCGACGACTTCCTGCTGCTGGTCGGCGGACGCCACGCCCGCGGGATCCTCAACGGAGCGCCTCCCCTCTACTGGCCCGAGGCGTGGGGCGCCCGCGCGCTCCTCTACGCCTGGACCCCCGAGGCCGCGAAGGTCGTCGAGAAGAACCTCACCAACCGCGCCTGGCGCGTGCGCGAGGCGTGCGCGAAGGTCGTCGCGACCCGGCAGCTGCCGCTCGTCCGCGCCCTCACGGTGCTCGTCACCGACGAGAACGCCCGCGTCCGCGGCGCCGCCCTCCGCGCGCTCGGCACCGTCGGCGGCCCGTCCGACGAGGAGGTCATCCGCCGCGCCCTGACGGATCCCGACACCTCGGTCCGCGTCGCCGCCCACGACGGCCTTGAGGCCCTCGCCGCCCGCCACGAGCAGGTACTCTCCCCCGCCGGCCGGCACGCGGCCGCGGCGGCCGAGGCGGGTGCCATCACCGTGGACGTCGACGAGGACGAGGACGTCGCTGCCGAAGACACCGAGGCCGAGACCTCGGACGCCGACCGCTCCTAGGCTCCGGGCCGCTCCGCAGGGTCCCGCGGCAGCGACGCGAGGAAGTCCTCGACGAGGCCCGCGAACAGGTCGGGCCGCTCGATCTGGGGCATGTGGCCGCAGTCGGGGATGAGGCGCGTGCGCGCGTCGGGCAGCTCGCGCGCGACGGCCGCGAGGTGCCCGGGCGGGAGGATCCGGTCGCGGTCGCCCCACACCGCGAGCACCGGCAGGCGCGACTCCCGCACGCCCTCCACCAGCGGCCGGCGCCAGCGCGAGCTCACGCCGCGGACGGTGCCGAGGTCGCGCGCGATCTCGAGCATCGCCGCCGCGTGGGTCGGTCGGGCCGAGAGCTCCTGCGCGTGCCGCACGCGCGCGTCGGTCGTGAGCGCGGGGTCGTGGAAGATCGTGCGGGTCGAGCGCCGGGAGTTGCCGGGCGTCGGGCGCATCAGCAGCGTCGCGAGCGGGTCGACGGCGAGCATCCGGAGACCGACGGTGACCTGCCTGCCGAAGCCCGCGCTGTCCGCGAGCACGAGCGCGCGCACGCGATCCGGATGCCGGGTCGCGAGGGTCATCGCGACCGCGCCGCCGAGCGAGTTCCCGACCACGGTCACGGGTACCGCGACGCCCGCCGCGTCGAGGTACACGGGCAGCGCGTCCGCGAGGGACTCCAGCGTGGTCGCTCCAGCGACCGGATCCGACCAGCCGAAGCCCGGCAGGTCGAGGCTGTGCAGCTCGTGCCCGTCCGACAGCCGGTCGTGCTGCTCGTCCCAGTCCTCGAGGCTGCGGCCGATGCCGTGCAGGAGGAGGAGCGGATCCCCGGAGCCCGTCACGCGGTGCCGCGCACGCCGGCCGCCGACGTCGAGCATCGCGGTCCCCGGGGCCCGGAGCGGGTCGACGTCCCCGGATGCGGCCATGCCGCGACCCTACCGAGGATCCCCCGGGCGAGGGATTCCGGCGATGTCGGGAGGAGGTGCGACGATGGAGGGGCTGCGCATCGCAGCGCCTTTCCCCGTCGCCCGGAGCCACGAGCCCCGCCCGACGTGAGGCGATCCACGCAGGTCGCCGATGAGCATCAAGGAGCGACACGGCATGACGATCTTCGAGCAGATGGAGTCCGAGGTCCGGAGCTACAGCCGCGGCTGGCCGGTCGTGTTCGACCGCGCGGTGGGCAGCGAGATGTTCACGGCCGACGGCGATCGCTACCTCGACTTCTTCGCGGGCGCCGGCGCGCTCAACTACGGGCACAACAACCCGGGGCTCAAGCAGAAGCTCGTCGACTACATCCTCCGCGACGGCGTCACGCACTCCCTCGACATGTTCACGGAGGCCCGCCGCGACTTCCTGCAGACGTTCCAGGACGTGATCCTCCAGCCGCGCGGGCTCGACTACCGCATCATGTTCCCCGGCCCGGGCGGCGCGAACGCGGTCGAGGCCGCGCTGAAGCTCGCGCGCAAGGTCACCGGCCGCACCACGATCGTCCACTTCACCAACTCGTTCCACGGCATGACCGAGGGCGCGCTCGCGGTCACCGGCAACGCGCTCAAGCGCGGCGGCGCCGGGCACCCGCTGCACCACGCGGTCGCGGTGCCGTTCGACGGCTACCTCGGCGGCGAGACCGACAGCCTCGCGTACTTCGAGAAGCTGCTCGACGACTCGGGCTCCGGCTTCGACACCCCTGCCGGCGTCATCGTCGAGACCGTGCAGGGCGAGGGCGGCATCAACGTCGCGGGCGCGGAGTGGCTGCGGAAGCTGCGCGACCTCACCACGCGCCACGGCATCGTGCTCATCGTCGACGACGTGCAGATGGGCTGCGGCCGAACCGGCGGCTTCTTCAGCTTCGAGGAGTCGGGGATCGTCCCCGACATCGTCACGCTCTCCAAGTCCATCGGCGGCTACGGCCTGCCCATGGCCCTCACGCTCCTCAAGCCGGAGCTCGACCAGTGGAAGCCGGGCGAGCACAACGGCACCTTCCGCGGCATCGCGCCCGCGTTCCTCACGGGCGCCGAGGCGCTGCGGCTCTACTGGGCCGACGGCGAGCTCGAGGCGTCCACGCTGCGCAAGGGCGAGCGGATCCACGAGGTCTTCACCGAGATCGCCGCCTCGGCCGCGCCGGAGATGCAGCTGAAGGTGCGCGGCCGCGGGCTCGCGCGCGGCATCGAGTTCCCCTCGGGCGAGCTCGCCGGCGCGGTCTGCCGTGCGGCGTTCGAGCGCGGCATGCTCATGGAGACCAGCGGAGCCGGCGGCACGGTCATGAAGGTGCTGCCCGCGCTCACCATCACCGACGAGCAGGTCGAGGAGGGGCTCGCGATCATCAGGGAGGCCGTCCGCGAGGTCCTCGGATCCACGAGCGAGGAGCTCGCGGCCGACGAGGTACCGCTGCCGGTGGTCGTCGGGAGCTGATCCGCTCTCCCGCAGCACTTCACGGCCCGGTCCCGCATGCGCGGTGGCCGGGCCGACGCTCGACTCAAACCAGGGGCGAGCCGTCCTGCAGCTCGATCTCCGCGACCACGACGGCCGCCGATGCCGGCATCGTCGAGTAGTGGTTCGCGCGGAGCTGCTCGGCGAACAGGGCCATGTCCGTGTCCGGTGGCTGATGCGCGTCCTCCGGCGTCAGATCCGCCAGGAGGTGCCGCCGCACGGAGGTGATCCGTCCGGCGAGGGGGACGGCGGTGGGGTGCTCGTCGAAGACGAACGTCGCCGGACCGACCCGCAGGTCCTCGCCGAAGCGCACGGTGGTGACCTTCTCGCCGCTGACGATCGCGTCGTGGTGCTTCCGATGGAAGCGGACGACCTGGGCTCCTGCGTCGGACATCCGTCGAGCCTACGGGCGGTGACACGGCCGGGCGCCGCGAGCGTGGTCGGTTACCGCGGCCGCAGGATCCGGTAGCGGTGCTCCGGGCGGCCCGTGGATCCGTAGTTGAGCTGCACGTCGACCACGCGGTCGCGGGCGAGCGCGCCGAGGTAGCGCTGCGCGGTGGCGCGGGAGACGCCCACCCGCTCGGCGATCTCGGGGGCGCTGAGCTCGGAGTCGGATGCGGACAGGGCGTCCAGCACGGCCTGCTCCGTCGCGGGCCGCTCGCGCGCCGAGACCCGGCCGGGCCGCAGGGCGTGGATGGCGCGGTCGATGCCGGCCTGGTCGAGCGGGCGGTCGCTCGCGAGCCCGGCGCGGAAGGCCGCGTAGGCCGCCAGGCGCGCGGTGAGCAGCTCCGGCGCGAACGGCTTCACGAGGTAGGAGACGGCGCCGCCGCGGAGGGCGCGGCGCACGGTGGCGGGGTCGTCGGCGGCCGTGACGAGGATCACGTCCGGCTCGATGCGCCGCACGAGGTCGACGCCGCTGCCGTCGGGCAGGTATGCGTCCAGCAGCACGAGGTCGGGGCGCGACGCGTCGAGCACGGCGAGCGCCGCGCGCACGCTGCCCGCGGTGCCGACGGCCCGGAAGCCCGGCGCCTGCTCCACGATGCCCTCGTGCAGGCGGGCGATGCGGAAGTCGTCGTCGACGATGAGGACGGTGAGGTCGTCGGTCATGCGCGGGCTCCGTCGGGGTCGATGTCGGTCCGGGTGTCGTCGGTCGGGGCGGGGGCGGGCGGATCCGCGTCGGGCGGCTCGACCACGCCGGCCAAGCGCGCGCAGAACACCGCGCCGGAGTCGGCGCCAGGCGGCGGCCCGCCGGGATCCGCGACCCACACGTCGCCGCCGTCGCGCCGGGCGATGTCGCGCACGAGCGGCAGGCCGAATCCGAGCCCGTGCGCGGGATCCGCTCCCCCGCGGCCGCCCGCGCCCAAGACGGATGCGCGGTCCGCCGACGAGCCCTCGGACGCCAGCGCCTCCGCCGCACCGTCCACGTCGTCCGGGCGCCGCTGGAACACGCGCCCGGCGTCGGACGCCGCGAGCCCGTCGCCCGAGTCCGACACCGCGATGTGCAGGTCGGCCCCGTCGTCGAGCGCCTCCACCTCCACCCACCTGTCGGCGCGGGATCCGCGGACGGCCGCGTGCATCGCGTTGTCGACGAGGTTGCCGAGCACGGTCGTGACCTCCTCGGGCCGCACGAGGATCCCGCGGACGAGCGTGCCCGGCCCGACCCTCAGCGCCACGCCGCGCTCCTCCGCCTCCATCGCCTTCGCGCCGAGGAACGCCTGCAGGTAGGGCTCGTCGACGAGCCCGGCATCGACCGTCGGGAACGCGACGGGCCCCTGCTCGAGCACGCCCGCGAGGTAGCTGTCGGCCTCGTCGACCCGGCCGGTCGCGACGAGGCCGCGCACGACGTGGAGGCGGTTCGCGAACTCGTGCCGCTGCACGCGCAGCGCCGTGGACATCGCGGTGACGGCGGTGAGGCGGCGGCTCATCGCCTCGATGTCTGTCTCGTCGCGCAGCACCATCACCGTGCCGAGGTCGCGTCCGTCGCGGTCGACGCGCGCGACGTCGACGAAGAGGAGCCGGTCGTCGACCACCGCGCGCAGCGACGGGGATCCGGCGGCGGCACCCGCCTGCGCGTCGGCGACCGCGTCCCGCAGCACGGGCGCGACGCCGAGGTCGGCGAGCGTGCGGCCGACCGGATCCACGAGGCCGAGCAGCGCCGCGGCCCGCGGGTTGCAGACGGTCACCCGGCCGTCGGGCCCGATGCCGAGGACGCCCTCGCCGACGCCGGAGAGCACGGCCGCCTGATCCTGCACGAGGCCCGCGAGCTCGGACGGCTGGAGCCCGAGGGTGAGGCGTGCCAGCCGCCGCGAGAGGATCCCGCTGGCCACCGCCCCCACACCGAGCGCGAGCAGGGCGACGACCGCGATGGCCGCGACGTCGACGCCGATGGAGTCGCGCACCGTGGCGGCCGCGAAGCCGACGCTGACCTCACCGACCACCCGGGCGTCACCGCCTCCTGACGCGTCGCCGGGAGCACCCGCATCCGCCAGCGCCCGCACCGGCACCTTCGCCCGCGCCGACTCCCCGAGCGTGCCGGTGGCCCACGTCACCTCCTCGCGCCCCGCGAGCGCGACGGTCGGATCCGTGCTCACGCGCTCCCCCAGCTCGGATGCGTCGGGGTGCGCGAGCCGCAGCCCCCGGTCGTCGGTCACCACGACGAACAGCGCGCCGGTCCGCTCGCGCACCGCCTCGGCCGTCAGCTGCACGGGCCCGTCGGCGAGGTCGGACGCGGTGGCGACCCCGGGATCCGCGGTCTCGGCCGTCACGGCGGCCCGCAGCGTCGGATCCTCTGCGGCCGTCCGGGCGATCGCGAGCGCCGTCGCCTGCGCCTCCTCGCGGTTCTCGGAGGAGCTCAGCAGGCCGTAGGCGATCGTCGCGATCCCCACGACCACGAGCACGACGAGCAGCTGGAGGACGAGGGTGCGGCGCGCGAAGTCGAGCCCCGTCCGCCGTCGCCCCATCGCCTCTCCCACCCACTGAGAATAATGCGCAGAACGTCGTCTACGTGCACTATCGCGATGAAGCGGCACAAGCGCGACGGGACGCGGACGCCCACCTAGCGTGTGGTGTTCAGCCGGGCGTCCCGCCCACCGACGAAGGAGTCACACGTGCTGGTATTCCTGGGCTTCGCCATGGTCCTCACCTTCATGGCCCTCATCATGACCAAGCGGCTGACGCCCATGGTCGCCCTCATCCTCGTGCCGACCATCTTCGGCCTCTTCGCGGGCGCCGGGCTCGGCATCGGCGACATGGTCATCGAGGCGCTCGGCGACCTGGCCCCCACGGCCGCGCTGCTGATGTTCGCCATCATCTACTTCGGCATCATGATCGACGTCGGCCTGTTCGACCCGCTGGTGCGCCTCATCCTCCGCCTGGCGGGCGGCGACCCGGCGAAGATCGTGCTCGGCACGGCGATCCTCGCGGCCGCGGTCTCCCTCGACGGCGACGGATCCACGACCTTCATCGTCACGACGGCGGCCATGCTGCCCATCTACCGCAAGCTCGGGATGAGCCCGGTCGTCCTCACCTGCACGGCCGGCCTCGCGAACGGCACGCTCAACATCGTCCCGTGGGGCGGCCCGACCGTCCGCGCGGCGGCGGCCCTGAAGGTGTCGCCGACCGACATCTTCGTGCCGATGATCCCGTCGCTCCTCGTCGGCATCGCGCTCGTGTTTATCTTCGCCTGGACCATGGGCCTCCGCGAGCGCAGCCGCCTGGCGGCGCTCGGCGAGGCGCGCGCCGAGGGCGGCCTCGACGCCGCGGGCGGTAGCGGCTCCGGCTCCTCCGCGGGCGGCTCCGGCTGGTGGCGCGCGGGTCGCGGCGCCCCCGCGACCCCGCGCGGCGGCCTCATCACCATGGCCCCGGCCCTCGTCCGCGCCGAGACGGCCGCCGTCTCGACGCTCGGCACCACGATGCTCGACCCCGACCGCGAGACCCTGCGCCCGCGCATGATCTGGTTCAACCTCGGCCTCACGATCGTGGTGCTCGCGCTGCTGATCATGGACCAGCTGCCCCTCGCCTACGTCTTCATGGTCGGCGCGGCCATCGCGCTCATCGCCAACTTCCGCGACCTCAAGCACCAGGGCGAGCGCATCGCGGCGCACGCGCCCAGCGTGGTCGGCGTGGTCTCGATGGTGCTCGCGGCGGGCGTCCTCATCGGCGTGCTCAACGGCACCGGCATGGTCTCGGCGATGTCCGCGTGGCTCGTCACGATCATCCCGGACGCCCTCGGCCCCGGCCTCGCGGTCATCACGGGCGTGCTCAGCATCCCGATGACCTTCTTCATGAGCAACGACGCCTTCTACTACGGCATGCTCCCGGTGCTCGCGGAGAGCGCGGCGAACTACGGCATCGACCCCGTCGAGATGGCGCGCGCGTCCATCACCGGGCAGCCCGTGCACCTGCAGAGCCCGCTCGTGCCGGCGATCCTGCTGCTCGTGTCGCTCGCGGACGTGAACCTCGGCGACCACCACCGCAAGGTGCTGTGGCGGGCGGTGCTGGTGTCGCTGACGATGCTCGCCGTGGGCGTGCTCACGGCGGTGATCCCGATCTGATCGGGAGCGCTCCGCGAGGGGCGCGCGCACGCGGAGGCCGGGCGGCTCGGGGGAGCGCCCGGCCTCCGCGCGTGCGGCGGGTCCGCCCGTCCGACCGGGACCGCGTGGATCCGCCTGGATCCGCCTGGATTCGCCCGGATCCGCCTGGATCCGCCCGTGCGTCCTACTGGGTGCGCCGCGCCACCTGGTAGCCGGCGTCGGCGTAGACGATCTCGTAGGTCGTGCCCGCCTGCGTCGCCTCGCCGTACTGGTCCGCGTTGAGCGCGCCCTGGCCGAGGCCGCCGCCGAGGCTGTCGATCACGACGTACTGCGGCGCGGGGTTGCCCGGGTTGCCGAGCCAGTAGACCTCGTGGTCGTCGACGAGGTACGACATGAGGCCGATGTCGCTGAGGACGCTCGCGCCCGCCGGCACCTGGTCGAGCGCGGCCTGCGCCTGCGCGGCCCGCGGGGCCGGCTGCCAGATGGCGGGCTCGGTGAGGTCCGCCATGGGCGAGCGGGTGAAGAGGGCGATCGCCGCGATCGCGAGCACCGGCACGGTCGCGCGCGACGCCATGGCGAGCCAGTGCTGCCGGCCCCGGCGAGCGCGCACGATGCCGTCGATCGCGGCGGCGAACACGATCGGCATGAGCACGGCGTCGTAGTGGTAGCCGGGCCCCCAGTACGCCTCGGTGGGCGAGAGGAAGCGCCAGGCGAGCGTCGGGACCACGAGGAGGATCAGCGGCGAGCGCAGCGCGATCAGCGCGCCCGCCAGGATCAGGAATGCCACCGTCTCGAGCTTCGGCGCGACGAAGAGCCCGGTGACGGTTCCGAGCGGATCCGCGAGCGCGCCGCCCGCGTCGAGCTTCGACGCGTAGTCCCAGCGGGCCTCGCGGTTGAAGGCCGGCAGGATCACGGTGGTCGCGAGCACGAACCACGCGACGCCCCAGCCGGCGAGCGCGACGCCGATGCGGCGGTCCATCGTGAGCGCGATGATCGCGCCGAGCACCGCGACCGTCAGCCCGAGGTCCTCCTTCACGAACACGAGCGGCACGGCCCACGCCGCGGCGGCCATGGCGCGGCGGGCGATGACGGCGTCGAGCGCGAAGGCCAGCAGCGGCAGGGCGAACGCGATCTCGTGGAACTGGAACGCGACGGCGCCCTGGATCCCCCAGCTCAGCCCGTACGCGGCGGCCACGACGATCGCACCCCACCGACCGACCACACGGCCGGCCATGCGGCCGATGCCGACCACCGAGATCCCGATGAGGACGGCCTGCACCACGAGCAGCGCGAACGCGTGGGGCCACACGGCGTAGACCGGGCCGAGCAGCACGAGGATCGGGTGGAAGTGGTCGCCCATGAGGTTGAAGCCGTCGCCCTTGATGGAGACGAGCGGCGCCTGGAGGCGCGAGTAGTCCTGCGCGAGCTGCGTGAAGATGCCGAGATCCCACGACTTGACGGTGAAGCGCCGCCACTCGAGCGCCGAGTAGAGCACGTAGACGGCGGTGACGAGCGCGGCGACGACGACAGCGCCGACCGTGCCGGGCACGCGGGATCCGGTGATCGGCGCGCGGACGCCGCCCGCGATGTCCGGCTCGCCGGATGCGTCGTCGGCGGCGTGGCGGCGGGGGGCCGTGTCGTTCGTGCGGGTCACGGCATCAGGGTCTCACGCGGAGCCAGGTCCGAGGGGGCGCGATCCCCGGGACCATCCGCTCAGGGCCGGCCGACCCGGACGCGCGTGGGGTGCGGTCGGCTCAGCGGCGCGCGCCGCCGGCACCGTCCTGGCGCTCGCGCTCGGCGGCCATCGCGGCGCGGCCTGCATCGCGGTTCTTCACGCGGATCTGCTCCTCGCGCACCTCGGCCTGCGTCGCGCGCTCCTGCACGAGCCACTGCGGCGGGGCCTGCAGCAGCTCCTTGATCTGGGCGGTGGTGAGGGCCTCGTCGACGCCGCCGCGGGCGAGGCCGGCGATGGAGACGCCGAGCTTGCCGGCGATGACCTGGCGCGGGTGCGGGCCGTCGCGCAGCAGCGTGGCGAGCCACTCGGGCGGGTTCTCGTGCATCTCGGCGAGCTCCGCGCGGGACGGGGTCGACTCCCGGAACTCCACGGGGGTCGCCGGGAGGTGCACGCCCAGCTTCTTCGCCGCGGTCGCGGCCTTCATCGTCTGGCTGGATCCGGGGCTCGTCATGCCCCCAGGGTACCGTCGGGGCCCCGGGCGCCCTGCACTAGCCTGGATCCGACCCGCCGCCGCTCACCGCGCCACCACCGTGCGGGCCATCGAGGGGACTCCCGTGGACGCCGACCCGACCGCCCTCCGGCACTTCGCCGCCGTCGCCGACGAGCTGCACTTCGCCCGCGCCGCGAAGGCCCTCAACGTCTCGCGCATCGCCGTGAGCCGCTCGATCCTCGACCTCGAGGCGCTCTGGGGCGTCGAGCTGTTCGTGCGCGACGACGGGCCCACGCGCCTCAGCCCCGCGGGCGAGGACCGGCTCGTCGAGGCGCGCGCCGCGATCGCCGCCGAGGACGCCCGCCTCGCGGAGGAGGCAGCAGCGCCGCCGCGCGGTCTCGTCGTCGCGATCGTGCCGGGCGTCACCGTCGCGAAGTGGACCCGCGCCTGGGACGAGCGCATCGCCGACGTGCCGTTGCGGGTCGTGCCGCTCGCGGAGCCGGACGCGGCGCCCGCCCTGGTCGCCGGATCCGCGGACGTCGCGTTCCTCCGCCTCCCTGTCGACGGGCGCGGGCTCACGATCGTGCCGCTCTACGGCGAGGTGCAGGTCGCGATCCTGCCCAAGGAGCACGCGCACGCCACGGCCGACGCGATCGCGATCGCCGACCTGGCGGACGACCTGCTCCTGCAGCCGGCCGACCAGGTGCCGGGCTGGTCAGGGCGCACCGCGGGCGCGGATCCCGTCCCGATGCCCGAGGACGTCGCCGCGGCCGTCGAGCTGGTCGCCGCCGGCGTCGGCTTCGTGGTCGTGCCGCACGCGCTCGGCCGGCTGCACGCGCGCAAGGACGTCGTCGCGGTGCCGGTGCACGACCTGCCGGAGACGCGGATCGCCGTCGCCTGGCGCGAGGGCGACGCCTCCCCCGACATCGAGGAGCTCGTGGGCATCGTCCGCGGGCGCACCGCCGCGAGCTCGCGGTCGCAGCGGGACGACGACGAGCGCGACCGCCGGAAGCCGACGGCGGCGCAGAAGACCGCGCGCAAGGCCGCGGGGAAGCCGGGCGCCGCGGGCGCGAGGAAGCCGACCCCGAAGGGCGGAGGCAAGCGCACTCCCCCGCCGCGCGGGCAGCGTCGCGGTCGCTAGGGATCCGAGCGGACGGATCCGCCGGGCTGGCTCAGGCCGAGCCGTGACCGGCCTGCTGGTCGGCGACCACGCGGCCCACGTGCTCGCCCCAGCGGCGGTACATGGAGGCGTAGCGGAACTCCCCGCCCTCGAAGTCGACGGGACCCGCGTCCGGCAGCTTCACCGACGTGACCTGCGGGAAGCGCGCGCACACCTCGGCCTTGCGCTGCGACAGGTACGTCGCGTGATCGCGGAAGAGGCCCCGCACGAACGTGCCGGCGTCCACGTACTGCGACACCTGCGGCACATCCGAGACGAGCACCGTCGAGTTGTCGGCGGTCTGCTCCACGAGGTGGTCGAGCAGGTCCTCGAGGCGGTGGACCCACGGCGTGATGCGCGCGAGCTCCAGCGCGTCGGCGACCCCGGGCATCACGAGCACGACGTCGTAGCGGTGCAGCTCGGTGATCTGCCGCACGGCCTCCTGCGTGGCCGTGATGTGCTGGTCGGCGAGCGGCACGGTGCGCCACTCGACGCCGCGGCCCGTGATCGCGGCGAGCGCCTTCGCCGACTGCGCCGCGACGCCCTCCGCGTGCGTGCGGAGCCCGACGCCGGATCCGCCGATGCCGCCGAGCGCGAGGATGCGATCCGGATCCGTCCCCGCCACCACGCCGACGGGCGCGTCCGTGGGCACGGCCGCGGTCAGCGGCGTGGGGATGCCGCCGCGCAGGCCGGCCGCCACGAAGGGGCGCACCGTCTGGTGCAGGAAGCGGATCAGCGGTGACATGGGCTCCTGGGGATCGCGGGGCGTCCGTCCATCATGCGCAGACCGTGCGCAGACGAGTCACACCCCCGTGTCGGACGCACAGCCTATCGTCGTCCACGAGCACGGCCGGGTGCTCGCGCCCCGTCCCGACACCTGGAGCACCGATGACCCGCGAGCCCGAGCCCCTCATCCACCACCCGCACGCCCGCTACCACCAGGGCGCCTGGCGCGTGCAGGTCGCGTCGCAGCCCGTCCTCGGCTACGTCGTGCCGACCGCGCGCACGGCCGGTGCAGGTCCCGTCTTCGAGATCTACGCCGACGCGGTCGACGACTCGGGCCGCCGGGTGTGGGTCTCCACCGCGGTCACGCTCGAGGACGCCGTCGCGTGGATGCGCGAGCACGACATGGAGCTGCTCTCCTTCGCGGGCGAGCACGCACGCCGCCGCCGCGAGCTCGCCACCGGCATGCTGCCGACGCACTACTGAGCGGGATCCGGCCCCCGGCTCACGGCGTGGGCGGCGCGGGGAGCCGCCCGGTCCGCCGCGCGATGCCGGAGACCACCGGCTGCGCGAGGGCGAGCACCAGGCAGAGGGCGCCGAGCGCATCCCACGTGCCGGACGCGTGCAGCCGCGCGACGAGCTGCGTCCCGAGCAGGGGCCCCACCATCGCGGCGACGCCCCAGCTGATCCCGTGGGCAGACAGGTAGCGGCCACGCGCGGCGGCCGGCGCGATGGCGGCGACGAGCGCGGTCGCGCGGCCGAGCAGGATGAGGTCGCCGAGGCTCCAGACCACGGTCGCCGCGACGAGCCCGGGGAGGTCCGCTGCCTGCCCCACGAGCGCGAAGCCGGCGCCGAGGAGCACGAAGCCGGCCGACATCGCCGCCGTGCTCCCGAGGCGGGACACGGGCCCGCGCGTCAGGAGGGGCTGCCCGATGACGATCGTGAGGGCGGACACGGCGAGCAGCACGCCGAGCATCGACGGGCCGATCCCCCGCTCGGTCAGCGTCAGCGGGAGGGCGACGTCGATCTGCAGGTAGAGCACCGCGAACCCGGTGCCGCTGGCGAGCATCGCGAGGAGCAGCGGGTCGCGCCACGGGCTGCGCGCGGCGGGCGCTGGCGCGGGCGCGTCCGCCGTCGGCTCCGCGGCCACGGCGGGCGGGCGCCGGCGGAGCCCGACGAGCACGAGGGCGGCGCAGGCCAGGCAGGTGGCCGCGTCCGCGACGAACAGCAGGCGCAGGTCGATGCCGCCCAGGATCGCCGCGAGGAGACCGGCGAGGACGCCCGCGACCGCGAGCGCCGCCCCGTGCAGTCCGTACGCGGCCACCCGCTCGCGCTCGTCCGTCACGAGGTCCGCGACGAGCGCCTGCGACGGCGGCTCGTACAGCTCGAACGCGAGGCCGAGCAGCACCGCCGCGACCGCGGCCGTCGCGATCCCCGGAGCCGCGGCCAGCATCAGCTGGAAGCAGGCGGTGAGCGTCAGGCCGATGACGATGGTGCTCCGGCGGCCGATGGCGTCGGCGAGGAGCCCGCCGAGGATCCGCGACGGGATCGTGGCGGCCCCGAACACCGCGACCACGAGGCCGGCGGTGGCGAGCGAGGCCCCGAGGTCGACGGTGAGCACGACCGTGAGGAACGGCAGCGTGAAGGCGCCCAGCCTGTTGACGGCCCGGGCGACGACGAGGATGCGGACCTCGGCGGGCAGGCGCCGCCAGGTCCCCCTGCGGTCGGCGCGCACATCGGCCGCCCTGCCCTCCGCTCCCGCGCCCATCCGCCCCTCAGCCGGCCGGATGCGTCAGGGGTTCGTGAGCCAGTACGCGATGAGGAGCATCGTCACCACGAAGCCGGACAGGAAGTTGAGGCCGAGGAAGCGGCGCCACCCGCGGTTCGCCCGCTCGGCGTCCTCGTCGCGGATCGACCAGAACGGCGCGGTGCTCAGGATGTACGGGATCACGAGCACGCTGGCGATGATCCCCGGCAGCCCGGTGAACAGCATCGCGACCCCGGCCGCGGCGTACGCGAGCACGGCGATCCGCACGGTGACGGCCCCGCCGAGCACGGTCGCGATGGAGGAGATGCCGCCCTCGCGGTCGGCCACGATGTCCTGCACCGCGCCGAACGCGTGCGACGCGACCCCCCACAGGAAGAAGGCGGCGAGGATCGCCCACAGCGCGGGCGTGAACGCGCCGCCCGCGAGCACGATCCCGTAGACCGCGGGGGACGTGAAGTGCGTGCTCGAGGTGAGGGAGTCGAGCACCGGCCGCTCCTTGAAGCGCAGGCCCTTTAGCGAGTACGCGACCACGGCGAAGACGCTCACGGCGAGCACGGCGACGCTCGCCGCGGATCCCACGGCCACGAGGTACACGAGGAATGGCACGTTCGTCACGAGCACCGCGATGAGCACGGGCCGGTGCATGGCGCGCGCGAGCACGGCGCCCTCCACGCCGCCCTTCCGCGGGTTCCGCATGTCGGACTCGTAGTCGAAGACGTCGTTGATGCCGTACATCGCGAGGTTGTACGGGATGAGGAAGTAGATGGTGCCGAGGATCGCCGTGAGGTCGAGCTCGCGCGTGACCGTGAGGTACGCGGCCGCGAACGGGAACGCCGTGTTCACCCAGGAGAGCGGGCGCGACGAGAGCGCGATGGTGCGCAGCATCTGCGCGGCGCCCGGCCGCGCGCGCGCGTCACTCATGCGCTTCGATGCCGGAGACGCTGCGGCGGCGACGCAGCAGGTACCAGACCGCGGGCAGCAGGACGAGGGCGGCGATCGCGTAGGCGAAGTCCTCGATCGGTGCGTAGCCGAGGATGAGGCCCACCAGCTTGTCGTCGTCGTAGCCGACGAGGCCGACCTTGATCATGATGTTGTCGAAGATCAGGGTCATCACGAGCAGGATCACGACGGGCATCCGCCGGTACCAGTAGTACTCGGGGTAGTCGAAGCGGCTGGATCCGTAGGGCACGGCGTTCGCCTCGCGGAGCAGCAGGCGGCGGAACAGGTACCCGACGATCGCGACGGGGATCAGGAACAGCAGGTCGAGCACGAGGTAGCTCATCGGTTCGCGCGCTCCCTCGCCCGGGCGACGTGGTGGTCGGCGAGGCGGCTGAAGCCGTTGACCAGGTTCATCGTGAGGTAGCAGAGCAGCGCGAGGAAGAAGACCTCCTCGAGCGGCAGCTCCGGGCCGACGAGGATCCCCGTCATGAACGGCGTCTCCCCGCGGAAGAAGATGCCCTGCGAGATGCCCGCGATGTCCCACAGCAGGAAGAACGCGACGCCGATGAGGAGGGTCCCCGCCGCGGCCGTGCGGTCGCGCCAGAAGAACAGGCGCCAGCGCCGGTCGATGAGCATCATGCAGCCGAGAGCGCCGAGCAGCAGCACCAGGTAGACGAGGCCCATCAGACGACCGGGCGGCCGACCGTGCGCACGAGCGGCACGGCGCCGGGGCCGGTCGACGTGTCGCCGCGCAGCCGCTTCACGAGGATCTCCGCGCTGATGAGGCACATGGGCAGGCCGATGCCGGGGATGGTGGATCCGCCGGCGTAATGCAGCCCGTCGACCTTCTTGCTCGTGTTGCCGGCGCGGAACATGGCCGACTGCGTGAGCGTGTGGGCGGGCCCGAGGATGGTGCCCTTCCACGAGTGCAGGTCGGCGGCGAAGTCGCCGGGACCCGAGGTGCGGCGGAGGACGATGCGCTCGGCGAGGTCGGGGATGCCGGCCCAGTCGCTGATCTGCTGGATGGCGCGGTCGGCGATCTCCTCGACGCGCGCGTCCCCGGCGCCGTCGATGCCGCCGCGGCCGATGGTCGGGTCGGCGGGGATGGGCACGAGGATGAAGACGTTCTCGTGGCCCTCGGGCGCGACCGAGCCGTCGGTGGCGCTGGGCTTGCAGACGTAGATGCTGGCGGGATCCGGCACCGAGGTCGTGCCGCCCTTCGGCGGGAAGATGCGGGAGAAGTTCTCGTCCCAGTCCTCCGTGAACAGCAGCGTGTGGTGGTGCAGCGCGGGCAGCTCGCCCCTCACGCCGAGGTAGACGAGCACGGCGCCGGGGCCGGCGGTGGCCTTGTCCCAGTACGCCTGCGGGTAGGTGCGGAACGCCTCGGGGATGAGCTCGGTCTCCGTGTGGTGCAGGTCGGCCGTGGAGACGACCACGTCGGCCTGGAGGGTCTCGGTGCCGGCGTCGGTCGTGATCTGCACGCCGCGCGCCCGCGCCTTGCCTGCCTTCGTGGGCTCGGTGAGGATGCGCGAGACGGGCGCGCCCGTGCGGATCTCGACGCCCTCGGCCCGCGCGACCCGCTCGATCGCGTCGATCACGGTGATGAGGCCGCCCTGCGGGTACAGCACGCCGTCCTCGAGGTCGAGGTGGCTCATCAGGTGGTACATGCTCGGCGCGAGCTTCGGCGACGAGCCGAGGAACACGGCCGGGTAGCCGAGGATCTGGCGGAGGCGTCGGTCCTCCACGTAGCGCGCCACGTACGTCTCGAGCGGCGTGAGCAGCAGCTTCCCGAGCGTGCCGGTGCGGGTGACGACGTCGCGCTTCAGGAGCGGCCGGTAGTCGGCGAAGGTCGTGTAGAGGAAGCGCTTCTTCGCGACCTCGTAGACGTCCTTCGCGGAGTCGAGGTAGCGGGCCATCGCCGGGCGGGATCCGGGCTCGACGCTCTCGAACAGGTCGAGGTTGGCCTCGCGGGAGTCGCGGATGTCGATGGGGTCGGGATCGCCCTCGAAGAGCACGCGGTAGCCGGGAAGGCGCACGAGGTCGAGCTGCTCGGCGGAGCTGGTGCCCAACAGACGGAAGAAGTGGTCGAACACCTCGGGCATGAGGTACCAGCTGGGGCCGAGGTCGAAGCGGAAGCCGTCCTTCTCCCAGGATCCGGCGCGACCGCCGACCTCGTCGCGGCCCTCCACGAGGGTCACGCGGTAGCCGTCGCGGGCGAGGAGCGACGCGGAGGCGAGGCCGGCGATCCCGCCGCCGATCACGATGGCGGTGGGTGCGGTCATGGCGCTCTCCTGCTGCTCGGGGTCGGACGGGGCGGGCTGGGTCGGGGCCGGCCGGGATGCGATGGCCGGCCGGGCCGCGTGCACGCGGGGTCCGCGGGAGCGGCGCACCAGGCGGCCGTCGACTCCCGACGGCTCGGCGCCCGACGCGGCGGCGAGCGCGATGCGGGCCTTGACCGGATCCGGCACCCGCACGCGCGTGCGCACGAGCTCGGACGCGGGGGTGTCGCGCAGGCGCACGGCGAGCTCCGCGAACAGGCCCTGCGCGAGCGCGACGGCGCGGCGGCTGGAGGCGGGGAGGTCGGGGATCACGGCGCCCGACATGCGGAGGTCGTTGTCGATGTCGTCGAGGATGCGCTCCTTGTCGGCCTCCGAGAAGGTCGCGACGTCGACGCCGGGGAAGTAGCTGCGGCCGAGCGCGCCGTGGTCGGCGGCGAGGTCGCGCAGGAAGTTGACCTTCTGGAACGCGGCGCCCAGGCGCTTGGCGCCCTCCTCGAAGCGGATCCGCTCCGGTCGCGTCGTGGCGTGGCCGACCAGGAAGGCGCGCAGGCACATGAGGCCGACGACCTCGGCGGAGCCGTAGACGTACTCCGTGAAGGACGCGGGCGTGTGCTCCATGCGGCGCAGGTCCATGCGCATGGACGCGAAGAACGGCGCGGTCAGCTCGGCGCCGAAGCCGGCGCGGCGGGCGGTGATCGCGAAGGCGTGCACGACGAGGTTGGTGCTGTAGCCGCGGAGCATGGCGTCCTCGGTCTCCTGCTCCAGCGCATCCAGCAGGGCCTCGACGTGCGCGGGATCCACGCCCGCCCCGGCCGCGGCGCCGTCGACGATCTCGTCGGCGACGCGCACCAGCGCGTACACGTTCTCGATGTGCTGGCGCACGTCGGCGCCGAGCAGGCGCGAGGCGAGCCCGAAGGAGGTGGAGTAGCGGCGGATCACGACGGATGCGGTCTCCTGCGCGACGCGGTCGTACTTCTCGAGGCCCGTGGGCGCCTCGGGGGCGGCGGGCCGGCGGCCGGGCAGGCGACGCGTCATCGGATGCGCCCGAGGACGGACTCCGCGACGGGCGCGAGCTCCCGGCGGAGCGCCTCCGGCACGACCGGGTCGTCGAGGCGCGCGACGGCGGCGACCGCGAGATCCCGCGCCACGCCCTCGGCGTACGCTCGGGCGCCCGAGCTCTCCAGCACGGAGCGCACGAGCGCGGCCTCGCCGCGGGAGAGGTCGTCCTTGCCGACGAGCGAGCTGATCTCGCCCCACTCCGACGAGCGGACGGCGTGCGCGATGAGCACGGTGCGCTTGCCCTCGCGCAGGTCGCCGAGGTTGGTCTTGCCGGTCTCCTGCTCGTCGCCGAAGACGCCGAGCACGTCGTCGACCACCTGGTAGGCGATGCCGATGTCCCGGCCGAAGTCGCCGAGCGCCGCGACCACCTCGGGTCGCGCGCCGGCCAGCACGGCGCCCGCCTGCAGCGGCGCCTCGAACGAGTAGACGGCGGTCTTGAGGCGCTCCATGCGGAGGATCTCCTCCACGCTCGGCACGTCCGCGGTGAGCGAGAACTCGACGTCGATGAGCTCGCCCGCGGCCGACGCGAACACGGCGTCGTCGAGGATCTCCATGAGGTGCGACCGCGTGAGGTCGCGCACGCCGCTCGCGTCGATCAGGCGGTAGGCGTTGACGAGCGCGAGATCCCCCGCGATGACGGCGGCCGACATGCCGCGGTGCTCGGCGAGCGGCTGCGGCAGGCCCTGCGTGGTGGCGATGTCGCGGTACGCGCCGGAGACGTTGGGTCCGCCGCGCCTCGTGAAGTCGCGGTCGATGACGTCGTCGTGGACGATGAGCGCGGTGTGCAGCATCTCGAACGCGGCGCCGACGTGGGCCGCGGCCTTCACGTCCTGGCCGCCGAGGCCGTCGTACGCGGCCATGACCATGCGGGGGCGGAAGCGCTTGCCGCCGGCCGTGTTTGACTCGAGCGTGCGCCACAGCTTCACGTACTCGTCGCCCATGACCTCCGCGCGGACGAGCGAGCGGGCGAAGAACGCATCCAGCACGCCGTTCACATGGGCCTGCCTCGATGTGGAGACGGCAGCGAGGTTGGTGGCGTCCACGGATGAAACCTAACATCGTGGGGGTAACGGAAAGCAGGGAGCGCATGCCACAGCACACCGAGCTCGTCGTCCTCCTGGATGACGACGGCGAGACCATCGGGACGGCGCCCAAGGCGACGGTCCACACCCGCGACACCGCGCTGCACCTCGCGTTCTCGTGCCACGTCTTCGACGCGGAGGGGCGGATCCTCGTCACGCGCCGGGCGATCGGCAAGCTCACCTGGCCGGGCGTCTGGACCAACTCGTTCTGCGGCCACCCCGCGCCCGACGAGGACATGCTCGAGGCCGTGCACCGTCGCGCCGAGCAGGAGCTGGGCCTGACGCTCGCGTCGGTCGAGCTCGTGCTGCCCGACTTCCGCTACCGCGCCACGGATGCCGCGGGCGTCGTCGAGAACGAGATCTGCCCCGTGTTCCGGGCGATCGCGGCCACGCCGGTGGATCCGCGACCCGAGGAGGTCGGCGAGTACCAGTGGGTGGATCCCGAGCAGCTCATCCCCGCCGTCGCCCACACGCCGTGGGCCTTCAGCCCGTGGCTCACGCTGCAGCTGCCGCTGCTGTACCCGGAGCACGCGGCGCACGCGGGTCTGGCGGACGCGGACGCCGCGGTGCCCGCCGCCTGACCCCCGGATCCACCGACACGAGGGGCCCGGCCGCGATGCGCGGCCGGGCCCCTCGACGCGGTGCGGCCGGGATCAGCCCCAGAAGGCGCGGATCTCGTCGGCGAGCCGCTCGCCCTGGCGGCGGCCCGCCTCGGCGGAGGCCTTCCGGGTCGAGAGCAGGAGCGAGTTCTCGCCGAAGGCGGCCGTGCTCTCGGCGTCGGCCTGGATCACGAGCACGTCGGCGCGGCCGCGGAGCTGCTGCACGACGGTCGCGAGCGTCGGGCCCATGCCGCTCTGCGGGGCCTCGGGGCCGCACGCGATGACGAGGATCCGCTCGTGGTCGGCGACGACGTCGGCGTTCGTGCCGGAGCGCATGCCGCCGTCCATGTAGGGGCGGCCGTCGATGGTGACGGGCGGGAAGACGCCGGGCACGGCGCAGCTCGCGGCGGACGCGCGCACGAGGTCGGCGCCCGAGGCCTTGTCGAAGACGGTGAAGCGGCCGGTGCCGGCGTCGACCGCGGTGATGCGGAGATCCTGCTCGGGCCAGTCGCGGATCGGCAGCAGCTGGCCGATGCGCTCGACGCTCGCGGCGTCGTCCACCTCGGGGTCGTACTCCTCGAGCGCGAACTCGCCGATCCTCTGGCGCGTGGGGATCTCCCCCTCCGTGCTCGCGACGCCCTCGCCGATGACCTCGACGGTGCGGGAGAGGTCGCGGCTGCCCATCGGCTCCGCCATGCCGGCCACGTCGACGAAGTGCTCGTCGTAGGCGGCCTGGATGGCGCCCGCGCGCAGGTTGATCGCGACGACGGATCCCGCGGACGTGCCGACGACCGTGTCGGCGGCGCCGACGTCCACGCCCGCCGCGATGAGGCCGGAGAGGAGCCCCGTCTCCCACGCGATGCCGGCGACGCCGCCGCCGCCGAGCACCAGTCCCCGCGTCGGCGTGCTCGTGTCCCGCTCGGTGCCGGTCATGGTCCTCCTCTTCCGCGCGCCCGGAGGCACGCGTGCGCGTCGTGGTGGTGGTGGTTGATGCGACTCCATCATCCCCGAACACGGTGGACGCCGGCCGAGCGCGGGGTGCACGCGCGGTGGACGCGGTGAGGCTCAGCGCGCGGCGGGCGGATCCGCGACGGATGCGGACGCGACGTGGCCGGCGGGACCCACTGCCGCCTCCCGGTAGGCCTCCCGCACCTCCCCGAGGAACCGCGTCACGGCGGCGCGCTCCTCGGCGGTCAGGGCGTCGGCCGCGCGCGCGACGCCGCCGATCATGGGCATGAGCTCGGCCATGGCCCGGCCGACGGAGGCCGGCCGTGGGACCACGACGACGCGGCGGCGGTCGTGCGGGTGCGGGCGCCGGTCGACGTGGCCGACCTCGACGAGCCGGTCCACCACGAGCGTGGCCGCCGCCGTGGTGATCCCGAGGCGGCCCGCGAGCTCGGTGGGCGACAGCGACCCCTCCTGGATGAGGTGCTCCATCGCCTTCATGTCGGTGGGGTTCACCTCGAGCACGCCGCCGAGCCGGCGCTCGAACCCGGCGGCGAGGCCCAGCACGTCGCGGAGGATCCGGCCGAGCTCGCCGGCCGCGCCCGCGTCCGCGGGGACGCCCGCGCCGGGGGCGGGCAGGGCCACGGCGGCCGCCGCCAGAGCGGCGGGCGCGTCCGCATCGGGGCGGGGACGGCGTCGGGGCATGCGGGCATCGTACGCCGCGGGTAGCTAAGCCGCTTGACCATCAGTAGGCTGACGATCACCGCACCCCTGGAGGACCCGTGAGATCCATCGCCCGCTTCGTCAGCGCCCGCCGCACCGCCTGGATGGCGCTCGTCATCGCGGCCGCCGCCGTCGCCGCCCTGTTCGCCTTCCTGCCGAAGGGCGAGGCCGACGCCTTCCCGCCCTCCGGCCTGCCGGACTCGAGCCAGGCGAAGCAGGTGAGCGAGCTGCTCGAGCGCTTCCCGAGCGCCGACACGACCGTGGGGATCCTCGTCTTCAGCCGGGACGGCGCCGCGCTCACGGACGCCGACACCGCCGCGATCGCGCAGCGCGCCGCCGCCCTGGCCGCCGACTCGATCGCCCCGCAGGCCGTCGTCCCGCAGCTCAGCGATGACGGGCGCGCGGCGCTCGTCGCGGTGCCGCTCGACGCGTCGGAGGCCGCCGACGACGTCGCCGGGACGGCCGAGACGCTCCGCACCACGGCGGCGGACGGACTGCCGGACGGGCTCGTCGCGCAGCTCACCGGCCCGGTCGGCTTCCAGGCCGACATCTCGAACGCGTTCGCGGGCGCCGACTTCCGGCTCCTGCTCGTGACGGTGCTGGTGGTCGCGGTGCTGCTCATCGTCACGTACCGCAGCCCCGTGCTCTGGATCGTCCCGCTCGTCGTGGTCGGCGCGGCCGACGGACTCGCCCGCGTGGTCGTCACGGCGCTCGCGGATCCGCTCGGCATCACGATCGACGCCTCCATCGGGGGGATCCTCTCGGTGCTGGTCTTCGGCGCCGGCACGAACTACGCGCTGCTGCTCGTCGCGCGCTACCGCGAGGAGCTGACGCGCCAGGAGGACCGCCACGCGGCGATGCTCACGGCGGTCACGAGCGCGGGACCCGCCATCGCGGCGAGCGGCGGCACGGTCGCGCTCAGCCTGATCACGCTGCTGCTCGCCGAGCTCTCCGGCAACCGCGCGCTCGGGTTCGCGTGCGCGATCGGCGTGCTCATCGCGATCGCCGCCGCCCTGCTCGTGCTGCCCGCGGCCCTCGTGGTCTGCGGGCGCGGCCTCTTCTGGCCGTTCATCCCGCGCGCCGGGACCGACGCCGACCACGGCGGGAAGCCGGGCGTGTGGCGGCGGCTCGGCCTCGGGGTCCGGCGTCGCCCGGCGGTCGTGGCCGTCGTCGCCCTCGCCGGCGTCGGCGTGCTCGCGCTCGGCCTCGTCGGCGCGCGGGTCGGCCTCTCGCAGACGGACCAGCTTCTCGGCGACCCCGAGTCGGTCGCGGCCCAGGAGGTCGTCGACGCCTCGTTCTCCGCCGGCCTCACGGCGCAGACCGTCGTGCTCGCACCGGACGCGGTGGCCGACGACGCGGTCGCCACGGCCGAGTCCGTCCCCGGCGTCGCGGGCGCCCGGGCGGGCGAGTCGGCGGAGGGCCGCACGCGCATCGACGTGCAGCTGGACGCCGAGCCCGAGAGCGCCGCGGCCTTCGCGGCCGTGCAGGACCTCCGCGACGCCTACGCGGACGCGCCGGGCGCCGAGTCCACGACGCTCGTCGGCGGCAGCGACGCGACCGCGGCCGACACGGCCGCCTCCTCTGAGCGGGACCAGGGGCTGATCATCCCGATCATCCTGGCCATCGTGTTCGTGATCCTCGGCCTGCTCCTGCGTTCGCTGGTGGCCCCGGTGATCCTGATCGCGAGCGTGCTGGCGACGTTCTTCGCGAGCCTCGGTGCCGCGAACGTGCTGTTCCAGCAGGTGCTCGGCTTCCCCGCGTTCGACGCGAACGTGGTGCTGTTCGCGTTCCTCTTCCTGGTGGCGCTGGGCGTCGACTACAACATCTTCCTCGTCACCCGGGCGCGCGAGGAGCGGCGCCTGCACGGCACGCGCGAGGGCATGGTGCGGGCGCTCGCGTCGACCGGCGGCGTGATCACCAGCGCGGGCATCCTCCTCGCCGCGGTCTTCGCGGTGCTCGGCGTGCTGCCCGTGGTGGCGCTCACGCAGATCGGCGTCATCGTCTGCATCGGCGTGCTCCTCGACACGCTCGTGGTGCGGACGCTGCTCGTGCCGGCGCTGGTCTTCCTGCTGGGCGACCGGTTCTGGTGGCCGTCGCACCGAGGCGCGCGGCACCGTGAGACGGTGGACGCATGAGACTCGCCGAGGCGCTGATGGAACGGTCCGACATGCAGAGGCGCATCGAGTCGCTGCGGAGCAGGATCCAGGCGAGCGCCCGGTACCAGGAGGGCGAGGATCCCGCCGAGGACGCCGCCGCGCTGCTCGCCGAGGCGGGCGAGACCGTCGACCGGCTCGCGGCGCTCGTCACGCGGATCAACCTCACGAACACGGCCGCCCGCCTCGACGACGGCACGCCCCTCACCGCCGCGCTCGCCCGGCGGGACGCGCTGCGGACGCGGCACGGGATCCTCACGGCCGCGGCCGACGCCGCCTCCGGACGCGGCGGCGTGAGCGCCGCCGGCTACGCGCCGCGGCAGATGCGGAGCGAGCTGCGGCAGATCTCGGCGCTGCCGATCCGCGAGGTGCGCGACCGGGCCGACGACACGGCGCGCGAGCTGCGAGAGCTGGATGCGCGGATCCAGCGCGCGAACTGGGAGGTGGAGCTGGTCGACGAGGTCGACGGGAGAGAGGCGTAGGGGCGAGTCGGTAGTCGTCCGGAGCGGGCACACCCCGGCGGATCAGCGGGCAACCTGATCCCCTGTGGCGCGGAGGGCAGCGCACCCGGCGAGAGCCGAGCACACGTCAGCCCCGCACATCGCACCGGGAACGGTGCACGGGAACAGCTCACCACCACGTGCCGGTCGGACGACGAGGGCGGGTTCGGGGATCTCCCCCCTACGCGAGCGGGCCCGGCGCGATGCGCGCCGGGCCCGTCGTCATGCGTGGCCGCGCAGCGGCGCGGCCGCGTGGCTGCGCGGCCTTTCAGCGGATCAGTCCGCGAGGTCCCGCAGGTCCTCCGCGGTGGCGGTGCAGGTGACCGTGGCGCCGTCCCCCTCGGCCCGCTGCTCGGTGACGATGTGGTCGCCCACGAGGATCCGGCAGGTGATGTCGCCGTCCGCCGAGACCGCCGGGTCGACGCTCGCGACCGCGCTCACGGAGAACGCCGCCATGTCGAAGTCGGTGGTGTCCGGGATGACGACCTCGCGGCTGAACGGGAGCGGCTGGTCGGACGCCTGCTCGGATCCCGCGGTGCCGCCGACGGAGGTGGTCCAGAGGACGCCCGCGGTGACCGTGCCGCCCGAGCCCTCCACCTGGTACGTGACGCGCGGCTCGTCGGCCGCCTCCGCCGACGACCGCGCCTCGGACTCCCGCACCGCGCCCGTGATGGCCGTGACGATGCCTGCCGTGTAGACGATGGCGAGCACGATCGAGAGGATCAGCGCGACGACGCTCGCGATGAGGCCCCCGAGCGCCATGCCCTTGGGCCGGTCCTTGAGGATCAGGCCGATGATCCCGAGCACGATGCCGACGGCCGCGAGGAAGCCCGACACGTAGTTGAGGATCGGGATCACGGAGCCGATGAGCGACAGCGCGCCCACGATGAGCGCGGCGAGGCCGACGCCGTTGAACGTCTTGCGCTCGCGGGGTGCGCTGGTGTCGGGTTCGGGCGCGTAGCTGAAGGTCATGCATCGACCCTGCCAGGGATGCGGGCGGATCCGACCGCCGCGGGGTCACGATCCCGCGACGGCCGGGTGGGCGTCAGGCGGCGAGCACTCCCGCGACCGGCGTGAGCGGCAGGTCGAGCGCCGCCGCCACGTGCGAGTTCGTCACGTGCCCGTCGTGCACGTTGAGGCCGAGGGCGAGGGCCGGATCCTCCGCGAGAGCCCGCTTCCAGCCCTTCTCCGCGAGCGCGATGACGTACGGCAGCGTCGCGTTCGTCAGCGCGCGCGTCGACGTCTCGGGCACCGCGCCCGGCATGTTGGCGACGCAGTAGTAGACGCTGCCGTGCACGTCGAAGGTGGGGTCGTCGTGCGTGGTGGGGCGGGATCCCTCGAAGCAGCCGCCCTGGTCGATGGCGATGTCGACGAGCACGGAGCCCTTCTTCATCGTCGCGACCATCTCGTCGGTCACGAGCTTGGGGGCCTGCGCGCCGGGGATGAGGACCGAGCCGATGACGAGGTCGGCGTCCTTCAGCTGCGCCGCGATCTCGTAGGCGGAGGACACGCGCGTCTGCACCTGCCCGCCGAAGCGGATCTCGAGCTCGCGGAGGCGCGGGATGGAGAGGTCGATGATCGTGACGTCGGCGCCCATGCCGACCGCGTTCGCGGCCGCGTGCTCGCCCGCGACGCCGCCGCCGATCACGACGACGCGCGCCTTCGGGGTGCCGGGCACGCCGCCGAGGAGGATCCCGCGCCCGCCCGCCGCGCGCATCAGGTGGTACGCGCCGACCTGGGTGGAGAGCCGGCCGGCGACCTCGCTCATCGGCTGGAGGAGCGGGAGCTGGCGGTTGGGGAGCTGCACGGTCTCGTAGGCGATGGCCGTCGTGCGGGAGGCGACGAGCGCATCCGTGCAGGGCCGGGACGCCGCGAGGTGCAGGTAGGTGAAGAGGGTCTGACCGGCGCGCATGCGCGGGTACTCCTCGGCGATGGGCTCCTTGACCTTGAGCAGCAGATCCGCGGCGCCCCACACCTCGTCGGCCGTGGCCACGAGGGTCGCGCCGGCGGCCGTGTAGTCGGCGTCGGTGATGCTGGATCCGAGCCCCGCGCCCGCCTGCACGAGCACCTCGTGGCCGCGGCGCACCAGCTCGTGCACGCCCGCGGGGGTGGCGGCGACCCGGTTCTCGTTGTTCTTGATCTCGGTGGGGATCCCGACCTTCATGCGTGCTCCGTCTCGTCTCCCCGCGAGGTGCGGCCGGCGGCAGCGATGCGGGAGGGCGAGACTCATGGTGGCCATCGTGCGTTTCAAGCGCGTGAACTCCGTAGGATCGTCGGCGCAGTCGCCCCATCCGGCGCGATCCTGCGGCACGGAGAGGTGGTCGGGCGATGCCGACGAAGGAACTGCGGGCACCCGAGCCCCTCGACGCGGTCGACCGCAAGCTCGTCGCCCTCCTCCGGGCCGACGCGCGCACCCCGAACAGCCGCCTCGCCGAGCAGGCGGGCATCGCGCCGTCGACGTGCGTGACCCGGGTGCGCGGCCTCGTCGAGCGCGGCGTGATCACCGGCTTCACCGCCACCATCGACGCCGACGCGGTGGGCGTGGGCCTGCAGGCGCTCATCAGCATCGCGATCCGCGCGGGCGCCCGCCACGAGATGGCCGCGTTCGCGTCCGAGATGCGCGAGCTCGCCGACGTGGTGCAGCTCTTCTTCCTCGGCGGATCCGAGGACTTCATCGTCCACATCGCCGTCCGCGACAGCGACCACCTCCGCGACTTCGTCCTCCAGCACCTCTCGGCGCACCCGGCCGTGGCGTCCACCCGCACGAGCGTGGTGTTCGACCACCACTACTCGGGGCCGGCGGTGGGGGATCCGGCGAGCTAGCTGTCCAGCGCGCTAGACGCTCTGGTGGAGCGCCGAGAGACTGAGCGCATGCCCCTCTTCGCCGTCTCACCCCATCCGGACAGCGCGTGGATCGCCTGGTCGTTCGCGCACTCCCCCGAGGCGGTGTGGGCGGCGCTCACGGAGCCCGAGGCGATCGCCCGGTGGCTCGGCGCCGTCGAGGAGTGCGACGTCCGTCCCGGGGGGACGCTCGTCGTCGACCACGGCGAGGGCGTCAGATCCCGCAGCGCCGTGGTCGAGGCCGACCCGCCGCATCGACTGACGATGACGTGGGACTTCCCCGACGAACCGGCGTCTCACGTCGCGATCACGCTGCGTGCGTCCGAGGACCGCACCGTGCTCGAGCTCGTGCACTCCGGGCTTGCGGAACTGGCGGAGTCCTACCGCATCGGCTGGATCACGCACCTCACCTACCTGGAGGCCGTAGCTGATGGAGTACCGCTGCCCGCGTCGCAGTTCTGGTCGCTGCACGCGACGCTGCAGCGGGGGCTGACCGGAGGCTCTGCCGGACCCGTCCGGCCGGAGATCGTGTGCGTCTGCGGATCCATGCGCTTCCGAGACGAGATGCGGGAGGCGACGCGCGACCTGGCCCTGGCAGGGGTGATCGTCGTAGCACCGGCCGAAGCGGACGGGTCGGTCGACGCCGATCACAAGGCCGTGCTCGATGCCCTCCACCTCAGGAAGATCGACCTGGCGGATCGGGTGCTGGTCGTGAACCCGGGGGGCTACGTCGGCGAGTCCACGCGTCGCGAGATCGCCTACGCCCGAGCCGCGGGCAAGCCGGTCGCGTTCACCGACCCGACCTGAGCCGGCTGGAGAGGCCTACTCCCCCGACTGCCCCGCGTCCGTCACCGTCACGTCGGTGTGCACGAAGTTGAGGTGCGAGCGGGAGGCCGTGGGGCCGCGCTGGCCCTGGTAGCGGGAGGCGTACTCGCCGGATCCGTAGGGCTTCTCGGCGGGCGACGACAGGCGGAAGAAGCAGAGCTGGCCGATCTTCATCCCGGGCCAGAGCTTGATGGGCAGCGTCGCGACGTTCGACAGCTCGAGCGTGACATGGCCGGAGAACCCCGGGTCGATGAAGCCGGCGGTGGAGTGCGTGAGGAGGCCGAGGCGGCCGAGCGAGCTCTTGCCCTCGAGGCGGGCGGCGACGTCGTCGGGCAGCGTGACCAGCTCGAACGTGGATCCGAGGACGAACTCGCCCGGGTGCAGGATGAACGGCTCGCCCGGCTTCGACTCGATGAGGCGCGTGAGCTCCGGCTGGTCTTCGGCGGGGTCGATGTAGGGGTACTTGTGGTTGTCGAACAGCCGGAAGAAGCGGTCGATGCGCACGTCGATGCTCGCCGGCTGCAGCATCCCGGGGTCGTACGGATCGAGGGCCACTCGTCCGGCGTCGAGCTCGGCGGTGATGTCACGGTCGGAGAGGAGCACGGCAGGAGCATACCGGCGCTGGGTGGCGCCCGGCCGGACTCTTGCTAGGCTGTGGTCTCGACCCGGCTCCTGGCCGGTCGCGCGAGTGTAGTTCAATGGTAGAACTTCAGCTTCCCAAGCTGATAGCGCGGGTTCGATTCCCGTCACTCGCTCCATTGTATTAATTAGAGTTTTTCTCTACCGCCAATTAGCCTTTATCGCTGGCTTCAAGCGAACGACATTGGCTGACATCGTATTTTTGTCAATTCCGGTTTCGTGACGAGAAGCGACGTACACCGAATGCCCCTATGATTAAAGTCATTCATCGGCCCACGTCGCGCTGAACGCGGGGCTGAAGCTGCCGCTCGCCACTAAATCCTGGACACGTCAGCCGGCATACCGTCGCTATCGTGATCTACGTAATAGGTCGCATCACAACTGAAACAAACATTGTCTCCCACATCCATGACATTGACGTCCCCACAACGTGGATCCGTGCATTGCACATTAAGGCTGCCACACGAATCGCATAACCCTGCCTGAAGTTCACCGTCACGCCACGGCCCGAGGAAGACTTCTCCAAAGCAGTGCTCGGCGCCACACAAAGAGTAACCAAGTGCCTCAGCAGCCAACTCGGCCCAGCCGTCCTCGATCACCACCTTGCCCCCCTGAGGCGCCTCTGCCGTGGACCCAAGGTCGCGCAAAACAATTCTAGGAAGCGAGTTAAGCTCCGCGCGCCTTCGAGCGGCGGGCGTCACACCGTTTAGGGCATAGAGGAGACCTACTCCCGCACCGAGATCCTGCAACTTGCCAACAAATTCGTCTACCTTGCCAACATCCACAGGCCGTGCGTAGGCCTTACACTCAACGACAACGCCGATTATCTCTCCCACAATGGGATTTTCCGCAATAACATCGATCTGACGCATCGCCCCGGATATTTTACCCATCCGCCTAGCGTCCCACTCAATGTGAGCACGATTGTCTAATTCTCGTAAGCGAGCCTCGACTTCTCGTTCGTACAGTTTCCAGCGAGATGAGGTTTTTAGGCCCAGGTCAACAGACGAGTCATCGTCAGTCGTAATATTCTCTGAGTTCATGCGCTTATCAGGCCGCCCTTCGTGAAATGTCAAGACGAAACCCTGCCATCATGTCAATGAACAGCCTCCCATATAACCATACACCTCTTAACATTTGCGCCAGTTCGACAACGTAACTACGCGTACGAGCAATGGGCAGCGCGCGGGTCCAGCCGAGTGCTTGGTGTGAGAACAGCAACTGGTCTACGACCCAGCTCCGTGCACCAGATTGAGCACCCGCCGTGCGTAAGCAAGTACTTCCGCCGGATCGGACACGGCCGTGGCATAATTAGCATTAGTATCGTGGTGAAACTTGCCGGCATATCGATTAAGTACCCTAAGCTCATCTAGCAAAGGTTGCGCGTATACCAGTGCACTGGGCGGCTGCGCACTTGAAATTTGATCGATTGCTTGCCCAAGCATAAGATCCGCGGAGATCTTGCCAGGATAACGCCGATGTAAATATCCTTCTAGCACAAGCCTTAAGGACGTGGCGACTGCTCGGTGATCAGAGGACGCACCTAAAACATATTCATCGACAGTCCGGTAATTTGTGTAGTACGGCGATTCGCATTCCCTATCAACGTCGAACGGCCCGAAATTCGAGTAGTCATCCTCGGCACGCGCGATCTCGAATGTAGACATGCCCTCGTCGGCGCGAGACCGCGCCAGGGCCGATTTGAGGTCACGAAGGAATAACGCATCGTGCGCCAAGACAATCAGCTGATTACTCTTCGCTGCAAGCTCTACTAGGACCTCAATAGTGTAACTGCGCCGCGACCTGTCGAGGCTGCTTACAGGATCATCAACAACCACTACTTTCGTCGCGAGATCCGGGTCGGCGAGCGTCGAGGCGACGAAGAAAGCGAATGCCATGGTCCGCTTGTCTCCCTCGCTAAGAGCCGTAGCGAAGGACGGTAACCCGCCGGCTAGTTTGATAGACGCTCCACGCAATGTTATGCCGTAGTCCGTTCGCGGCGCACTACCCATGTAGTTGGTGCGGATTTCGTCAATTGCAAAAAATGCACCCAAATTTGCCAAATGACTATTAATATTCGCCCTATATGCGGTAAGAGTGCGTGTCATTAGATCAGTGAGCGCAGCCCGCGCTGCTTTTTTCGACTGTTCAGCGTTTTTTAGATCTGCTTCCGCGAGTTCCAAATCCGCTATCAGCTCCTTAACTGCTGGCGAAAAGCGCTTTTCGATCAGCTCAAGCTTGTCCAGCTCCGCTTGAATCAAGGTGAGATCTTCGCTCTTCAGCCTCTCTTTAAAGAGGAGGATATCCGCATTGGCGGCCTCGACGAGTTCATTAAATTCGGTGAAGAGCTGAAGGTACTGCCCCCATAGCCTTTCGACTTCGATAAGATCATCGGCGGCACCCATAACATCTGTTAGTGCAACCTCCTTGCGAGCAAAGAGACGCGATAATATCTCCGCAGCAGATTCCAAGGAAGCGACTGCCAGCTCGTCACGATCGTCCCCGGGTGACGAGAGCTGCACATAAGGCTTCCACTGCTCTATGAGGGCACTGTTGCCATCCCGGACGCTTCTTAGGGTTTCATACTCCGCACCCCGCCCGAGGCGAGCTACTAGCGCGATAGCCGCGTCAACGTCCTGGCGCAACTTACGAAAGTCCTCATTGAAGTGGCTTTTATACATCTTAATGAGGTCGACGCCCTCTGTCGATTGGCCACAGTATGGGCATAGAGATGCATTGTCGTACTGTTGTCCATCACTTAGCCAACGGGAAAGTGAGGCATCGCCAACCACTGCAACGTGGGCTTGTACTGCTACTTCCGCATCCGCGTGTATATCTTCCAATGACCGATCGAGCAGGTCGAAGAATGTAGTCATGTCGACACTGGGCAACCCTACGGGTGAAAGCACCTTTTGCTGCTGAAGAAGCTCTACTCGGCCGGCTGCGCGAAGACGCTCTGTTGTTAGCGCTTTCTGAGCCTCCAAATCCTCCACAGGACGCAGGCGCCGGAACACGACAACCTTGGTTCCTGCTGCATGCACCTGTAGCTGAGACGTCAGGGCTTTAATGCGGCTCGACGCCGCTTGCTGGGCTGTGGTTGATGCTTCCTCGGCCGAGCGTGCTTGCACAGCAGAGTCACCTAGAGCAAAATCGAGTAAGTTCTTCCGGTGGTCCGCAGTAACTTCAGCACCTGAGTGCACATTCGATGAGACGAACTCCGAATCGTACACCAGCACTTCGGGGCGCTTCTCGGTCCAAGCTCCGTGCTCATACGTCACGGGATGGCCGCTGTCGAATTGAAGAGCCACCATGGGGCTATTCGTCGCGTCGACAGTCACTCGCTCTTCGATATCACGCCCACCGCCTTTGGCTAGCGATCGCAATATACTCGCAAGGGTCGACTTTCCCCGACCGTTTCCGGCATAAATTAATGTGCGCTTCTCCAGCTTCGTGCTGCCGCCTCGTGCATCATGAAGTAGTCCGATACCTTGAATCTTTACAATGCGCTTTAGCATGTTTGCACCTCTAGCTTATTAGAGTGACGGCTTGTTAGGCGTACGTTACGCGTTGTAGCGCAGTACGGCCACCCCTACTTCGGGGCGCCTAAATCCTGATCGCATCAAACGGATTCAAGACAAAAGGGGGCATATCAGCGCAAGCCCAATCAACATCACGCGGTGCTCCTTTCGGCGGTTCCAAAGTAGTAAGCGCAATTTTATCCCAGGCTGCACCGGGCGTGACGGAAGTGTCGAAGAATATACGTTCTTCCCGGTGACCTCGACAAGCGCAATAGTATTGCCGCAGTAACCCGAGTTGGATTTGCAGAATACTCAGGCTGCTCCGCATGCTGGGACGGTGAGGTGGGGACTAGTCATGGGAGGACGAAGCAAGCCCATTCGGGACACGCCGTCGCTAGTAGCGGAAGTTGACCGATGGCCGCCTAGCGGATCGCGCTGCTCACCTCCGCCAGCAACGACGCCATCCCCGCCTCCGCCGTCGCCGCATCCCCATCCCGGATCGCGAAAGCCACCTGCTCGTGGGTGTCCAGCGCATGCGGACGCGGCGTCCGCGGCATCAGGCCCTGGTGCGTGCGACCGCTGAGGACCTCCGTGATCACCTCGCGGAGGGCGCAGAACATGTCGTTGCCGCTGGCCTCGAGGATCAGGTGGTGGAACTCGATGTCCACCGCGAGGAAGTCGACGAGGGCGCCGGCCTCGCCGAGGCGGCGGAGATCCACCGCGAGTTCGGCGATGCGCGTGCGCTGGGCAGCAGTGGCATTGCGCGCGGCGAGTGACGCCGCGACCGGCTCGACCGCGCGGCGCAGCTGGGTGAGGGAGCGGAACTGGTCCGAGCGGCCGGGGCCGGTGAGGCGCCACCGGATGATGCGCGGGTCGTAGACGTTCCATCGATCCGGGCCCTGCACCACGAGGCCCACGCGGCGCTTGGGCACGATCAGCGCCATCGCCTCGAGCACGCGCACGCAGTCGCGCACCACCGTGCGGGAGACGCCGAAGCGCTGCTGGAGGTCCTCGATGGTGAGGCGGGTTCCTTCGGCGAGACGGCCGTCGACGATGTCGCGACCGAGCTCCTCGATGATCCGCGTCGCCAGCACCGTGGCGGCGGGGACCGCGGCGGCGGGTGCCGAGGGTGGGACTGACCGCGTCGTCATGGACCTCTCCGGATGCGCGTCGGCCGGTCGGCCGCCTCGATGAGCTTAGGTCGCCGTCTCCGGGTGAGAGCCACGGCGCTCCCCAATGGTGTTACCTTTGGCCGGACGGCGGCCGACGACACGGCACCGCCCGCGTCGACGAAGGAGTCAGCATGGCCGCACAGCCCCGCCACGTCGTGGTGATGGGGATCTCCGGATCCGGCAAGACCACGATCGCCACCGCCCTCGCCGAGCGGCTCGGCTGGACCTTCGCGGAGGCGGACGAGTTCCACCCCGAGGCGAACATCGCGAAGATGTCCGCCGGCACGCCCCTCACCGACGACGACCGCTGGCCGTGGCTCGAGGCCATGCGCGACTGGATGGGCGGCGAGGCCCGCGCCGGCCGCAGCACCGTCGTCACCTGCTCCGCCCTCAAGCGCTCCTACCGCGACCTGCTCGACGGCGCCGACGGCGACGTGCGCTTCGTGCACCTCTCCGGCGACCCCGAGCTGATCCGCGAGCGCATGAAGACCCGCAGCGGCCACTTCATGCCGGCCTCGCTGCTGCCGTCGCAGATCAGCACGCTCGAACCGCTCGACGCCGGCGAGCGCGGCCTGACGCTCGAGAACACCGGCACGCCCGGCGAGGTCACGAGCCGCATCGTCGACGAGCTCGGTCTCGTCGCGAGCTGACGCGCCCGCCGCCCGCATACCCCCGACACCGCAACTGCACGGTTCATCAACGGAGAGAACATGACCATCGAAGACTGGACGCAGACCCTCACCGCGGGTCCGCTCCTCCTGATCGCGGCCGGCGCCATCGCCGTGCTGCTGCTCCTGATCATCACGTTCCGCGTCCACGCGTTCGTGGCGCTGATCCTCGTGAGCCTCCTCACGGCGTTCGCCACCGGGATCCCGACCTCGCAGATCGTGACCGTGCTCGTCGGCAGCTTCGGCTCCACGCTCGGCACCGTCGCTCTGCTCGTGGGACTCGGCGCGATGCTCGGGCGCCTGGTCGAGACCAGCGGCGGCGCGAAGACGTTGGCCGACACCCTGATCCGGATCTTCGGCGAGAAGCGCGCCCCGTTCGCGCTCGGGGTCGCGTCGCTGATCTTCGGCTTCCCGATCTTCTTCGACGCCGGGCTCGTCGTGATGCTGCCCATCGTGTTCTCGGTGGCCCGTCGCCTCGGTGGCGGCGTGCTCCGCTACGGCCTCCCCGCGGCCGGCGCCTTCTCGGTCATGCACATCTTCGTGCCGCCGCACCCCGGTCCCGTCGCGGCCAGCGAGTTCTTCGGCGCGAACGTCGGCATCGTGATCATCGTCGGCCTCGTCGCCGCGATCCCCACCTGGTACGTCACCGCCTACCTCTACGGGCTCTGGGTCGGCAAGAAGTTCGTGCTGCCGATCCCGTCGCTCATGGGCGAGGCCGACGCGCACGCCGAGTCGAACCCGCCGAGGTTCGGCACCGTCGTCGCCGTGCTGCTGCTCCCGCTCCTCCTCATCTTCATGAACACCGGCCTCAACGCGGCCTCGACCGACGGGATCCTGCCCGAGGGCACGAGCGACCAGGCCTGGTACCAGGTGCTCCGCACCATCGGCGAGACGCCCGTCGCGCTCCTCATCGCGCTGCTGTTCGCGGCGTTCGTGCTCGGCCGTCGCCGGGGGATCGACAAGACCGCGCTCGAGAAGACGCTCGAGTCGGCGCTCGGCCCGGTCTGCTCGGTGATCCTCATCACCGGCGCCGGCGGCATGTTCGGCGGCGTCCTCCGCACCAGCGGCATCGGCGACGCCCTCGCCGACGTGCTGGGCGACCTCGGCATCCCGATCATCCTGGCCGGGTTCCTCATCGCCGCGATCCTCCGCATCGCGCAAGGTTCCGCGACCGTCGCGCTCACCACAGCCGCGGGCCTCGTCTCCCCGGCGATCCTCGCGGGCGACTACAACGCCTTCCAAGTCGCGGCGCTCGTCGTCGCGGTGGCCGGTGGATCCGTGGTCGCTAGCCACGTGAACGACTCCGGCTTCTGGCTCGTCGGCCGCTTCTTCGAGATGGACGTGAAGACGACCCTCAAGACGTGGACCGTGATGGAGACCACCATCGGCGTGATGGGCTTCGCGATCGCGACGGCGGTGTTCGGGGTGGCGTCGCTGGTGTGACCGGCCAGCGCGGGATCCGCGTCAGCTGCCGAGCCGGCTGACGCGGACGGCATCGTCCTCGAGCACGAACAGGAGGGTCGTGCCCACGGGGAACGCCTCGCGGAGGATCTCGGGCGAATCGGCCGTGACGTTCATCGGGACGGAGGCCTTTGCCGGTCCGGCCCCGCACGAGTACACGCCCACACCGCTGGACGCATCTTGATCCGTGGGGATCACGGAAAGGCAGTCGTCGGTGAGCTGGAGCTCCGACTCATCGCCAGGTAGCCTCGCCAGGTCGAGCCCGAGGTACTCCGCGGTCAGCACCGTGCCGTTGTCGGCGACGGAGGCCCCGCTGCCTGCGTCGAGCGGGAGGACGGCGACCGTCTCATGGGGAACGCGGGTGATCCAGGTCGTCGTCGCGGCCGTGCCGGCGATGACGAGGACCAGCGCGACCGCCGCCGTGACACCTCTCCTCCGCGAGGTGCTGGCGAGGATCGTCCAGGCACGCCGCCGGAGCCGCGCGGTCGCCCGCTCGGGGACCGTAGCCGACGACGGCTCGGATGCGGGCTCGGGCCGTCGCTCGGGTTCCGGAGGGGAAGCGATGGCAGCGCTCAACGGGGCAGCCGCGTCGTGGGCCGGGCGCGTGCCCGCACCGGCGAGCTCGGCCAGGCGGGCGTGCGCCTCGGGATCATGCTCCAGGTCGGGGAGCGGCCCGTAGACGCGGCGGCGTAGCTCGCTGAGCTCGTGACGCCGCGCCTGCGCGTCGGCAGCGGGGTCGGCATCCATCCCCGCATCGTGTCACGGCGCTCGTCGCCTCCGGGTCACCGCAACGGCGCGGTCGGCTCCGGGCGTCACGTCGGAGCCCCTGGAAAGAGAGCCGCCCGGTCGCTACCGTCGTGAGGGCCGATCAGCGCGCACGTCCGAGTCAGCGCGCACGTCCGAGTCCGATCGAGAGGAGACAGGAACATGAAATTGGGGGATCAGGTCTCGGCCCTCCTGCTCAGCCGTCCTGTAGGGCGGTGCGCCCCATGAGCCGCTGGATCCGGGCCCTCGCGCCGCTCCTGATGGCCGTGCTCGCAGTTGTGACCTTCCTCACGATCGATCGCATCCTCGGGATGCTCCTCATCGTGGCCGCGCTGGCGGTCGCATTCCTCTCCGGCCGGGCCGTGCTCGGGCGGGTGCCGGGGCGACCCGCGGACGACATCGATCCGCAGGAGGTGCGCGCCTACCGCGAGAGCCACCCCGGCAGCTCCATCGGCGATGCGGTGTCAGCGCTGAGCCGCGAACGCCGCTGACGTTGCACGACGCGTGCGGTCCGCCGCGAGCTGCGCGCCCTTCGCGGAGGAGTGCGTGCTGGCGAATGCCCATCCGCGCGGGAGACGTCCTCGAGGATCAGCGTGCGCGCGTCGGGCAGTCCGTCGAGGTCGAGCGTCGGGGCGGATCCGGTCAGCGAGGGCTGGGCGCGGAGCCAGCGGGCGACGTCGTCGGAGGTCACGGCTCCGGTCCCGCGGGCGCGGGCGGGGGCGGGGGCGGGGGCGCGACGCTTCAGCCCGCGTCCTCACGGTCCTGCGTCAGAGGAGGCGGTGGTCGTCCGCCGAGGTGGTCTCCGCGGCCGTCCGCTCCCGCGCCGCACGCGCGACGCGCACGCCCGTGAGCGTCGTGGCCACGGCGAACGCGATCCCGAGGGCGAGAGCGAGCATGACGGCGACGGAATCGGTGAGCATCTCCTGCCGACGCAGGCCCAGCACCACGAGGAGGAGCACGATGCTCGCCACCGCCGCCGTCGACGAGCGCTTGGTCGTGGTCATTCCGATCATCGGATCATCCCCTGTTCATCGACGGTCGGAGCAATGATAGCGCCCATTTCCGCGCCTTGACTCCACGCCGCCGACCGTGGAATGCTGACGCCGGTCCGAACAGGATAGGAATGCGCGGGGCGAATACGGGCTCCGGCATTCATCACCATTTGGGGGAATCATGAAGGACAATTCGACGAGCCGCGGCATGCGGTTCTTCACGGGCGCCGCGGCTGCCGCGCTCGCGCTCACGGGACTGGCCGTCCTGCACACCGCGACCGCCGCTCCGGCGAGCGCATACGTGTGCGGGTACAGCGTCGAGAACGAGGACTACAAGTCGCTCTGGTCCGTCGACCTGCCGATCGTCGGCACGGTGGATCCGTTCGGCGGCACACGCCAGGTGGGGCACTACGGCAACTGCAGCACGGGCAAGCAGCGCATCTCGGTGAGCACCGCATCCGGGAAGAAGTCCTAATGCGTGAAGCCCGGGGACACGAGGCTCGGCTTCACCCAGAACGGCAGCAAGGTGTCCGGGGCCGTCAAGACCGGGACCTGCTGACACCCGTGGGCACGATGAGGAAGCTCGCGGCCTCGACCCTGCTGGCCTGCATGCTGGTCGGCGGATCGCTTGTCGCCGCAGCTCCCGCCCAGGCGGCGACACCGTGCGGGTTCTACCCGATCACCACCGGCAACCTCGGTGGCGGCGAGGACGGCCGATATGAGAAGGCCACGTACAACAACTGCAAGTCCACGCCGGTCAAGATCACCGTCCGGTACTACTACGCGAATCGCACGATGTGCGTCTCGCCCGGCGCGACGACGCTCTACGCGAATCCCGCGCTCGGGGCTCTCGTGGGCGCGTCGTGGACGAAGAAGTACTGCTGATCGGAGAATCACCGGACGTCATTTCCCGGTATTGAGGAAATAGGGCCGCGGTGGGATGTCGATCCTGCTGGAGCCCTATTCTCGTGGCCGCGCGGACGGCGCATCCGGGCCTGCCGGCTGGCACGTGGGGCACCACCACGCCCGCCGCCCGCGCTCACTCGTGCTGCCCGGATCGTCGACGCCGATCACCGACGTCCCGCAGCGCAGGCACGGCCGGTTCGCGCGGCCGACCACCCAGTGCGTGCGCCCGCGGCGGGGATCGCCCGTCGTGATCTGGTACGCGGCCGGCACCGTCGCCGAGTGGCGGAGGGAGCGGGCGGCGAGGTCGACGAGCGGGGGAAGGTCCACGTCGCGGACGCGCGTCGCCGGGTGCACGCCGCGCAGGAAGCCGACCTCGTTGACCCAGAGGTTGCCGAGGCCCGACATGGGGCGCTGGTCGAGGAGGGCGGCACGGATCGTCTCGTCGGGGCGGGCCGCGAGGCGGGTCACGGCGAGCGCCGGATCCCAGTCGTCACGCAGCGGGTCCGGGCCGAGGTGGCCGATGGCCGCGCGCTCGTCGCGGGTGGGGATCAGCTCGACCACCGGCAGGTCGATGCCCCAGAGCGTGCGCCCGTCGTCGAGGCGGAGGCGCACGCGCACCTGGTGCTGGATCCGCTGCGGCACGCGCTTGCCCGCGCCGGTGACCGTCCACGAGCCCTGCATGCGCAGGTGCGTGTGGAGGGTGGTCGCGTCGTCGAGCCGCATGAGCAGGTGCTTGCCGTGCGTGTCGAACCCGGTGATGCGCCTGCCGCCGAGCCGCGCGCCCGCCCGCGCGCCGGACCGCAGCTCCCCGTCGGCGATCAGCGCCCCGCCGACCTGAGCGCGGAGGCGTGCCGCGAGGACGTAGACGGAGTCACCCTCGGGCACGGGTCGACGGTAGCGGGGGCCGCCGACAGGGGGTCAGGCGTCGGATGGCGAGGGCGTCGCCGCGTCCTCCTGGTCCTCCACCGGCCCTCCCGCCCTGGCGAGCCCTCGGGTCTGCTCGGCGAAGCGCTTCACGAAGCGCTGCTGCCGGATGATGAGCGGCAGCATCGCCACGAGGAAGACCGCCATGACCACGAGCAGCACGAGCAGGAACGTGTCGAGCCCACCCCGCGCGATGGTCGGGACGAAGATCCCGACGAAGATCAGCGCGGTCTGCGCCAGGAGGAAGGGCTGCGAGACGCGCATCACCGCGGCGACCCGGGCGGCACGCCACTCGAGGTCCGGCGAGAGCGTGTCGGCCTTGCCGGTGACGCGGCGGTTGATGGCCTTGCGATCCGCCATGTCGAGCCCGCGGACGATCGGACTCACCGCGAGCTGCGCGGGGAAGGCGACGGCGATGCAGGCGATCGCGGCGGCCGTGAAGGAGAGCTGGACGACGAAGGTCCACGTCTCGGTGGGTCCGTCGTCATCGGTCAGCGCCAGCACGACCGCGAGGACGCTGCTGACCGCGAGCGCCACGACGAAGGTGACGACGACGACGCGGATCTTGCGGCGGATCACCTCGGGCGTCCAGCCTAGGTCCGGTGAGTCCGGGAGGCCCGACTCCGCGCGTGCCCGCTCGCGCTCGTCCAGGGTCGCGCCTGCTCGGGCACCGAGGATCCAGCTGGCCGTCGCCACGCCGAGGATGCCGAGCAGGGCACCCGCCACGACGATGGGCGCGACGCCCGCCGCGACCGCGGAGGCGACGTGCACCACCGTGACGAGGGCCGTGATGCCCGCGATGACGATGAGTCGCACAGGACGACGACCGGTGGCTCCCGCGATCCGGGCCGACGGGCTCTGCACGACGACGAGCCCGATGGACATCGCGAAGCTCAGCGCGATGACGCCGGTCGTCATCTGCGTCACTAGGAGGGAGATCGGCGGCTCGTCCGGCACGTCGACGAACCGGGTGAACATCCCCGCGAAGAGCAGCACGAAGGTGCCCGCCCCGAGGAGGGCGAGCACGGTGACGAGCAGCGCGTTCCCCGGCCTTGATGCGTTCGCGCCGGATGGTGCCTGGTCCGTGCCACGTCCGCTCATCCTCCGAACGTATCGGCCGGACGCCACCCGGACGTCTGCCCGCTGGCCCCCGTTCGCGCCCCGCCGCCCCTCCCCACGTGAACTCCCGCTGGATCCTCCGCGCATCCCCGCGCGCCCGCCGCCACCGCACGAGCGACGGGCCACACTCGACCCACGAACCCGAAGCCCGTCCCGACTGCCGCGCGCCACCGCGGCGAAGGAGCCCACCCATGAAGATCACCGGCCGCACCGTCCTCATCACCGGCAGCACCTCGGGCATCGGCCGCGGGCTCGCCGAGCGGTTCCACGCCGCGGGCAACCGCGTCGTCATCGCGGGCCGCCGCCGGGAGCTGCTCGACGAGATCACCGCGCAGCACGACGGCATGGCCTCGGTCGTGCTCGACGTCGCCGACCCCGCATCCATCACGGCCGCGCGCGACGAGCTCGCCGCCAGCCACCCCGACCTCGATGTCGTCATCACCACGGCCGGCATCATGCAGGCCGAGGACCTCCGGGATCCCGCGCACCAGGCCACCGCCGAGGCCGTCGTCACCACGAACCTCCTCGGCACCATCCGCACGATCGACGCGTTCCTGCCCGGTCTCCTCGCGAGCGACGAGGCCACCCTGATGACCGTGTCGTCGGGCCTCGCGTTCGTCCCGCTCCCCGCGACGCCCACCTACTCCGCCACCAAGGCCGCCGTGCACTCGTACACGCAGAGCCTCCGCGCGCAGCTCGAGGGCACGTCCGTCGAGGTGATCGAGCTGGTGCCGCCCAAGGTGCAGACCGCGCTCATGCCCGGCCAGGCCGAGGCGGCCGACGCCATGCCGCTCGAGGACTTCCTCGACGAGGTGATGGGGATCCTCCAGGCGCGCCCGGAGGACGACGAGATCCTCGTGCAGGACGTGCACGGCCTCCGCTTCGCCGAGCGCGACTGCCGCCACGACGAGATGCTCGCCCTCCTCAGCGGGCGGTAGCGGCCGGCACCGGCGGCACGCGGCACGCGGCACGCCGCGCTTCAGCTGCTCTGCCGCACCACCAGCGTCGTCGGCATGAGGGTCAGCGGTTCCACCGTCTCCCCGTCCACCAGCCGCACCAGCACCTCGGCCATCTTCTGCCCCAGCTTCTGGTTGGGCTGGCGCACCGTCGTGAGCGCCGGCACGGCGGACCTCGCGAAGTAGTCGTCGTCGAAGCCCACCACCGCCACGTCCTCGGGCACGCGCAACCCGTGCTCGCGCAGCTCCGCGTAGACGCCCGCGGCCATCTGGTCGCTCGCGGCGAACACCCCGTCGATGGGCTCGCCGCGCGCGAGGAGCGTGCTTATCGCGTCGGCGCCGGACGCGGGCGAGAAGTCGCCGTACGCGACGAGCGTGGGATCCAGCCCCGCCCCGGTCATCGCCTCGCGGAATCCGCGCAGCCGGTCGATCCCCGCCGGCATGTCCTGGCGGCCCGCCACCGACGCGATGCGCGTCCGCCCCCGCGCGATGAGGTGCTCGGTCGCGAGCCTGGCGGCGCCGACGTTGTCGACGTCGACCGTGGGCGCATCGCGGTCGTCGTCCCGCAGAGGCCGGCCGGCGAACACCACCGGCAGCCGGTGCCGCAGGCCGCTGAACGTGGCGTCGCCCGAGTGGTGCGAGACCACCAGCACCCCGTCGACGTTGCCGCCGAGCAGGAACCGCCGGGTCTTCTCGGCCTGCGCGGGCGAGGAGATGAGGAGCGTGAGCGTGTACTCGGTGGCCGCCAGGTGCGTCATCGCGCCCTGGATCAGCGCAGAGAAGAACGGATCCGCGAACACCCGCGCCGTCTGCTCCGGCATCACGAGCGCGAGCGCGTTCGTTCGGCGTCCGGCGAGCGAGCGGGCCGCGCGGTTGGGCACGTACTGGAGCTCCGCGATGGCCGCGTTGACCGCGGCGACGGCTCCGGGCGCGACCCGGTCGGATCCGTTCACCACCCGCGAGACCGTCGCCCGGCTCACGCCCGCGAGCCTCCCGACCATCTCGAGGGTGGGTGAGCCCTGCTCGGCGTTGGCGGCCACGGTCCCCCTCATGTCGGTGCTCGTCGGATCAGGCGCGGCGTGGATCAGGTCGAGTGTACGGCCGGGCACTCGCGCCGCCCCGACCGGTCGCGATCCCCGCGCCGGCCGCGACGGCGGGGTCGCGGCATAGGCTCGCGGCATGTCGACGACGATGCCGCCCTCGCCCGAGTCCACCACCGCAGGCGACGGCGACGCGCAGGACGACACCCGCCCCATCCGCTTCGGCGTGATCGGCGCCGCCGGCATCGCGACGTCGGTCGTCCCCGACCTGCTGCGCGTCCCCGGCATCGAGGTCGTGGCCGTGCACTCCCGCACCCGCGCGAGCTCCGAGGCGCTGGCCGAGGAGCACGGCATCGCGCGGATCCACGACACCCTCGACGCGCTCCTCGCCGACCCCGAGGTGGACGCCGTCTACGTCGCCACCCCGCACACCCTCCACCGGTCGCAGGCCGAGGCCGCCCTCCGCGCCGGCAAGCACGTCGTCTGCGAGAAGCCCGCCACCACCACGGCCGAGGACACCCGCGCCCTCGTCGACCTCGCCCGGGCCGAGGGGCTGCTCTTCCTCGAGGCGCTCTGGATGGCGTTCTCCCCCGGCTACCTCGCCGTCCGCCAGGCGATCGCGGACGGCCGCGTCGGGGATCCGCGCGCCATCTCCGTCGCGTTCGGCTTCGTCACCGACGGGAAGGGCCGCCTCTGGGACCCGGAGGTCGGCGGCGGCACGCTGCTCGACATGGGCGTCTACCCGCTCGCCTTCGCGCACGGCCTGTTCGGCGCCCCGTCGTCCGTCTCCGCGGTCGGCACGGTGATCGAGGGCGGCGTCGACACCGAGGTCGCGATCCTGCTCGGCTGGCCCGACGGCCGCCACGCCACCCTCGCCTGCTCGCTCGTCGCGGCGCTCCCCACCGGCGCGACCGTCAGCGGCACGGCCGGCCGCATCGAGGTGGATCCGCTGTTCCTCGCCTCCCGCGCGCTCACGATCGTGCCCGCCGACGGGGATCCGGAACGGCAGGAGCACGCGATCGAGGGCCGCGGCTACGTGCCCATGTTCCGGGCGGCGAGGGACACGATCCGGGCGGGCGCCGTCGAGTGCGCCCAGATGCCGCACGCGGAGTCGATCGCCCTCGCGGAGCTGATGGACGGGATCCTCGCGGACATCGGCGCCCGCTGACAGGCGCCCGATGCGCACGTCCGGGGAGCCGTCATCCGCCGGTCGTTAGGGTCGATGGCGAGGCACGCGCCTCGCCCTGCGGCACGTCGACGGAGACGATCCGATCCGGAACGACCCCGAAGGAGAACACCATGACGCACGTCCTCGTGCTCGTCGGGAGCCTGCGCTCAGGCTCCACCAACCAGCAGATCGCCGAGGCGGCGGTGCGCCACGCCCCCGACGGCGTGACCCTCGACATCCACGCCGGCCTCGACCGGCTGCCCTTCTACAACGAGGACATCGACGTCGAGGGATCCGTGCCCGACGCCGCCGTGGCCTTCCGCGACGCGATCGCCGCGGCCGACGCGCTCCTCGTGGTCACCCCCGAGTACAACGGCACGATGCCCGCGGTGCTGAAGAACGCCATCGACTGGGCGTCTCGCCCCTTCGGCGCCTCCGCCCTGGCGGGGAAGCCGACCGCCGTGATCGGCAGCGCCTTCGGCCAGTACGGCGGCGTGTGGGCGCAGGACGAGGCCCGCAAGTCGCTCGGCATCGCCGGCGCCCACGTGCTCGACGACGTCAAGATGGCCGTCCCCGAGTCGGTGGTCCGCTTCGCCGAGCGCCACCCGGCGGACGACGCCGAGGTCGTGGCGCAGCTCCGCGAGGTGCTCGACGCCGTGCGCACCTCGGCGACCGCCGCCTGAGCCGACCCACCGACCGGGCAGCACGCCTGGCACGACGACGGCCGCGCCCCCATGGGGACGCGGCCGTCGTCGTGCCGGCCCGGAGGCTACGGCTTCAGCACCACCTTGATGCAGCCGTCCTCCTTCTTCTGGAAGATCTCGTACATGTGCGCGGCCTCGCTGAGCGGCACGGAGTGCGTGACGAGGTCCATGACGCCGAGCGGGTCGGACGGGTCCTCGACGAGGGGCAGCAGGTCCTGGATCCAGTACTGGACGTTGCACTGGCCCATGCGGATCGCGATCTGCTTGTCGAAGAGCGACTTCATGGGCAGCGGGTCGGCCTCGCCGCCGTAGACGCCGGAGATGGAGACGGTGCCGCCGCGGCGGACCGCATCGAACGCCGTGTGCAGGGCCGCGAGGCGGTCGACGCTCGCGACGTCCATGACCTTCTTCGCTATGCCGTCGGGCAGCAGGCCCGCGGCCTTCTCGGCGAACGAGGCGACGGGGCTGCCGTGCGCCTCCATGCCGACGGCCTCGACCATGGCGTCCGGCCCGCGGCCGTCCACCATCTCGCGCAGCTTGTCGGCGACGTCGTCGGTGAGGTCGAGGGTCTCGACGCCGTGGCGCTCGGCCATGGCACGGCGCTCGGCGACGGGATCCACCGCGATGACGCGGTAGCCGAGGTGCCTGCCGATGCGGGCCGCGAACTGGCCGACGGGGCCGAGGCCCATGACGCCGAGCGTGCCGCCCTCGGGCACGTTCGCGTACTGCACGCCCTGCCAGGCGGTGGGGAGGATGTCGCTGAGGAAGAGGTAGCGCTCGTCGGGGAGCTCGGAGTTCACGACGATCGCGTTGACGTCGGCGAGCGGCATGCGGAGGCGCTCGGCCTGGCCGCCGGGGACGGATCCGTACATCTCGCTGAAGCCGTACAGCGCGGCGCCGCTGCCCTGCGCCCGCACCTGCGTGGTCTCGCACTGCGTGAAGAGGCCCTTGTCGCACATGAAGCAGTCGTGGCACGCGATGACGAAGGGGACGACGACGCGGTCGCCGACCTTGAGCTTCGTGACGGCGCTGCCGACCTGCTCGACGACGCCCATGTTCTCGTGCCCGAGCACGTCGTCCTTCTCCAGGAACGGGCCGAAGACCTCGTAGAGGTGGAGGTCGGATCCGCAGATCGCGGTCGACGTGATGCGGATCACCGCGTCGGTGTCCTGCTCGATCACGGGGTCGGCGACCTCCTTGACCTCGACGTCGTGGGTGCCCTGCCAGGTGAGTGCCTTCATGGTGCTCCTTCGTTCTCGGGCGCGGATCCTCGTGGGACGCGCGCTCATCCACACAACGCCCTCGCGGGCTGTCCGCCAAGCGAAGGTCGGAAGTCGTCCAGGGAACCGGGACGCCCGGGCGCGGCGGGAGGAGCGCGGAGCGCGCCGAGCGCACGGGGGCCAGGGCCGCTCAGACGATCCGCCCCGGGGAGTCGGTCGTCCACGACACGACCGGACCGGGGCGGATCTGGAGGGCCGGTGATGACGGTCCGGACTGCATAGGAGGACTCTCGACAACCCTCAAGCGCCCGAGCCCGCGACGGCCCCGTGCCCACAGTGTGCTCCCCATGCGAGGAAATGCCCAGCCCCCGTCGTGACTCGCGGCGGACGCGCGGGAACGACGGGGCTCAGACGTCCCAGCCGTGCGCGCGCTGCACCTCGCGGAGCGCCCGGGCGGCATCGCGCTCGGCGTACGGGAGGCGGTCCCAGTGGATGCCCGTCGCGGAGATCCAGCCGAGCTCGGCGAGCGCGACCGCGAGGTCCTCGATGTAGAGGGCGATGGCGTCGTCGTCACCTCGGATCGCGTCTCCGGTGATGGACCAGCCGTAGTAGCCGGCCAGGAAGCGGGCCTGCTCGGTGGGGCTGCGGCGGGGACCCTGCGGGCGCGGAGGGAGGGACTCGCTCGCGGAGGACTGGACCAGATCACCCATGTCGTCGGTGCCGGTGTCCTGCATCGCGTCCCTCTCATCGGGTGACGCGCCCGCGTGACCCGATCCCACGATGCCAGCCGTCGCGGATCCGCCCGAATGGGAGCCAGGGGGTTGACACGAGGACGGGAGCCCGGCTAGCCGAGGGTGCCGGGACCGATGCCGTCGCGCGGGGTCAGCGCGCGTCGTCGCGCGGCTCGTCCTCCGGGGGCTCACGCATGATGAGCAGGCCGCCGGGGCTGTTCGCCGTGGTCATGAGGGCGTCCACCCACTTGCGGTTGATGGGCGGCACGCGACTGCCGTGGTACTTGAACACCAGCGGCAGGGAGTTGTGCATCCAGATGGTGGTGCGTCCGTCGCCCACCTCCACGTCGTCGCGCCAGGAGAAGTAGAAGTTCTCCCCGCGGCGCAGCTTCGCGCCGATGACGAGCTGCAGGTGAGCGAGAAGGCGGTCATCGAACTCCGCCGTCAGCGTCGAGTCGTACTTGAACGTCCCCATGATCGATCCCGTGTTCCCCTCATGAGCTCTCGCGCCCCGCGCCGAGGAGATGGGGGCCAGAGAGCGGCGCTGAGCTTCGGCCGTGCCCACCCACTATGCCAGCGTTGCCGGGTCGCATCGCCTCGTCCGGCAGGCGGATCGGCATGTGGTAATGGGCGGCCCCCCGGGAGGAGCCGACGCGAGGGGCGGATCCCGCCGCCCCCGACGCGCCCGAGAGAACGCGCCCGGCGCCTGTCACGGGGGTAGGCGCTCGCCGCCCGTGCGGCGGACGGTCGATGGGAAGCCGCGGTCGCTCCGGACCGCGGCGCCGACGACGAGGAGAGACCCCTCCATGTTCTTCCACAAGCAGGAGCTGCAGCACAGCGCCACCCCCGACAAGCCCGACCCCATCTACGCCCGCCACCTCCAGGAGGTGCTCGGCGGCCAGTACGGCGAGATCTCCGTGGCCATGCAGTACGGCTTCCAGGCCTGGAACTCGAAGCTCCCCGGCAAGTACCGCGACATGCTCTACGGCATCGGCGCGGAGGAGTTCGGCCACGTCGAGATGCTGGCCATCATGATCGCCAAGCTGCTCGAGACGGCGCCGGTCGAGGCGACCGAGGACGCGATGAAGGACCCCACCCTCGCGGCCGTCATCGGCGGCGGGGACGTCCAGCACGCCATCGTCGCGGGTGCCGGCGCGCGCCCCGTCGACAGCAACGGCAACCCGTGGCAGGGATCCTTCATCACCGCGAGCGGCAACCTCCTCGCCGACTTCCACGCCAACGCCAACGCGGAGATGCAGGGCCGCCTCCAGGTCGCCCGGCTGTACCACATGACCGACGACGCGGGCGTGAAGGACCTCCTCTCCTTCCTGCTCGCGCGGGACACGATGCACCAGAACCAGTGGGTCGCGGCGATCGCCGAGCTCCAGGCAGAGGGCACGGAGGACCTCCCCGTGCCGAGCGACTTCCCCATCGAGCTCGAGGACCGGGACGTCTCGTACCAGTACCTCAACTTCTCGGACGGCCCGGCGGCAGCCGAGGGGACGTGGGCCTCCGGACCCGCACCCGACGGCAAGGGCACGTTCACGTACCACGACGGTCCGACCTCCTCGGTGCCGATGCCCGCGCCGCCCCTCGGCAACCCGCTCCTCCACGGCACGATCCCGCCGAAGGACGGGGGCCTGCTGAAGAAGGCCGCGAGCGCCGTGAAGGACGCCGTCACGCCCGAGTGATCCGCGACGCGCGGCCGGGCGGCCGGCCCTGCTCGGGGCCGGCCGCCCGGCCGTGCAGGCAGACCCACGTCCACCGGGACGCGGGACACGACCCGACCCGACCCGACAGGACCGCATGATCCGCACCGGAATCCCACCCCATCCCGCCTCGCCCGTGCTCGCGCGCGACGTGGCACCGGGGGTCCACCTGCTCTCCCACGCTCACGTGAACCTGATCCTCATCGACGACGACGACGACGGGGTCACCCTCGTCGACACCGCATTCCCGGACACCTGGCCGCACCTGCTCACGGCCCTCCGCGCGATCGGCCGCACGCCCGACGACGTGCGTGCCGTGGTGCTCACGCACGGGCACTTCGACCACGTCGGATCCGCCGCACGGGCCGCCCGCCAGCTCGGCGTCCCGGTGCACGTGCACCCGGGCGACGCGTACATCGCCCGGCACCCGTACTCCCACCGCCGCGAGCGCACGCCGTTCGCGTACCCGCTCCGCCACGGCCGCGCGATCCCCGTGGTCGCCGCCATGGCCGCCGCGGGCGCGCTGCGCGTCGAGGGCGTCGACGCCGTGGCCGACCTCGCGGCCGGACCGCTCGACGTGCCCGGCCGGCCCGTCGTCATCCCGACCCCGGGCCACACCGACGGCCACGTCGCGCTGCACCTGCCGGACCGCGACGCGCTCATCACGGGCGACGCGCTCGTGACGCTGGATCCGTACACGGGTCGCACCGGCTGCCGCATCGTCGCGGGTGCCGCCACCGCGGACAGCGGGCGAGCCCTCCGGTCGCTCGCCGCGCTGGAGGAGATCGACGCGCGCATCGTGCTGCCCGGGCACGGCGCGCCCTGGACCAACGGGATCCGCGCCGCCGTCGCCGCGGCCCGCGCCGTGGGCCCGTCGTGACCGGCCTCACCGAGCTGTGGCTGGTGCGCCACGGTGAGAGCACGGCCAACGTCGCCGCGGGCCGGGCCGACCGGGACGGCGCCGAGGTGATCGGGGTGGAGCACCGGGATCCGGACGTGCCGCTCTCCGACGTCGGCAAGGCCCAGGCGCGCGCGCTCGGTCGCTGGCTCGCGAGCCGGTCCGACGTGCCGACGGTCATGTGGTCGTCCCACTACCTGCGGGCCAGGAGCACGGCGGCGGTCGCGCTGGCCGAGGCGGGCATCGACGCGGACGTCCGGCCCGACGAACGGCTTCGCGACCGCGAGCTGGGGATCCTCGACCTCCTCACCTCCCGCGGCGTCGCCGCACGGCACCCCGACGAGGACGACCGTCGCCGCTGGCTCGGCAAGCTGTCGTACCGGCCGCCCGGCGGGGAGTCCTGGGCCGATGTGGCGCTGCGCGTCCGCTCGTTCCTGCAGGATCCCGAGGTCGCGGCCGCTGACGGCCGCGCCCTGATCACCACGCACGACGCCGTGGTGATGCTCTTCCTGTACGTCGGCCTCGGGCTCACGGAGGCCGAGCTGCTCGCGTTCCGGGCGCAGCACACCGTGGCGAACGCGTCCGTCACGATCCTCGAGCCGTCCGCCCGACGCGGCCCGTGGACCCTCCGCGCCTTCTCCGCGACGGAGCACCTCGACGGGCACGGCGCCCCCGTCACCCAGCACGGAGGAGAGCCCGATGACCGACGGCGATGACGACGACGCACGCACCGACGCACGCACCGACGCGCCCGCGGACGTGGTGACGCCGGCCGCGCTGCGCGACTGGGCGCTGCCCGCGGCGACCGGATCGAAGTACGGGCGCGGCCAGGTCGTGGTCGTCGGCGGAGCTCTCCGCTCGCCTGGCGCGGCGATGATCTCCGGCCTCGCCGCGCTGCGCGTCGGCGCCGGGCGGCTCACGCTCGCGGTGGGTGCATCGGTCGCGACCGAGGTCGCCGTCGCGGTGCCGGAGAGCGGCGTCGTGCCGCTCGAGGAGACGGCCGCCGGTCGGGTGCGCGGCGCCGGGATCCGCGCCGCTCAGGACGACATCGCCTCCGCCGACGCCGTCCTCCTCGGCCCCGGGCTCGACGACGCGGACGAGGCCGAGCGCATGGTGCGCCTGCTCGCGATGCTCGTCCCCGACGACGCCGTCGTCGTGCTCGACGCCTTCGCGCTGGGGGTGCTCCCCGCGTGCCGCGAGTGGGCCGCGCACCTCGCCGGGCGGCTCGTGCTCACGCCGAACTCGTCGGAGGCCGAGCGGCTGCTGGGGCGGGAGGCCGGCGACGACGCCGTGGACGACGCCCGCGAGATCGCCCGGTCCTACGGCGCGGTCGTCTCCGTGGGTGGGGTGGTCGCCGCCCATGACGGCCGGGCCTGGACGATCGGCGCGGGCGGCAGCGGGCTCGGCACATCCGGATCCGGCGACGTGCTCGGCGGCGCGGTGGCCGGCCTCTGCGCCCGGGGAGCGGATCCGGCCCATGCGGCGGTCTGGGCGACCCACGCGCACGCCGCGGCCGGGGACCGCCTGGCCGTGCAGGTGGGACCGCTCGGCTACCTCGCGAGAGAGCTGCTGCTCGAGCTCCCGCGCGTCCTGGTCGAGCTGGAGGCCTGAGTCGTCCTCCCGAGCTGGTCCCGTCGCGCGTCCCCTGAGGATCCCCACCGGGCCCGGTCGTCGCGCGCCGACGGTCGTAGGGTCGGAACATGACTGATTCGACGTACACCGCACAGCTGGTCGGCCCCGATGGCACGGAGGAGACCGAGGTCGAGTTCCTCAACGGCGAGCCCGTGAGGAGCTTCGTCCGCGCCACCTCGCTCAGCGAGGAGGAGGTCGTGTGGGAGCTCGACGCCGAGGCGGACGGCTACGTCTACCGTCCCGCCGGCATCCCGGGCGCCGACTACTCCTGATCCGCGGGGCCGTCGCGCTCCGCTAGCTCCAGACGATCGGCAGGCAGCAGAGGACGCTGACCGCGAGCGCGCCGAGCGACGCGAGCGTCCAGGGGCGGACGGGCTGGGCGAATAGCCCGACCCTCCCGGTGCCGTGGACGCGGATCCCCTTCACGGCGCCGATCACCTGGAGCACGATCCCCAGGGCCAGGGCCGCGAGGGCCACGTACAGGAGCGCGGTGGTCGTGCCGTCGGAGATCACGCATCGACGCTACCGGCGCGGAGCGTCGGCGGCTGACCCCCGTCCGGCCGGGCCGATCCGCACCCCCGCCGTAGGATCGAGGTCCCGCACGACGTGAGGAATCCCGCATGAGCACCAGCCCGTCCACGCCCGCGACCGACACGGCCGCGATCGCCCGCATCATCGACCACACGCTCCTGAAGCCCGAGGCCACGCGCGACGAGGTCGCCGCGCTCGTCGCCGAGGCCGTCGAGCTCGGCACCTACTCCGTGTGCGTCTCGCCCTCGATGCTCCCGCTCTATCTGCCCGCGGGATCCGACCTCAAGGTCGCGGTGGTCTGCGGCTTCCCGAGCGGCAAGCACCACAGCGAGGTCAAGGCCGCCGAGGCCGCGCTCTCCATCCGCCAGGGCGCCGACGAGGTCGACATGGTGATCGACGTGGGCGCCGCCCGCGAGGGCCGCTTCGCCGACGTCGAGGCCGACATCCGCGCCGTGCGCGAGGCAGTGCCCGCGCCCGCCGTGCTCAAGGTGATCATCGAGTCGGCCGCGCTCGACGACGACCAGATCGTCGCCGTCTGTCAGGCGGCCGTCGCCGCCGGGGCCGACTTCGTCAAGACCTCCACGGGCTTCCACCCCACCGGCGGCGCGACCGTCCACGCGGTCGAGCTGATGAGCCGCACGGTCGACGGCAAGGCGGGCGTCAAGGCGTCCGGCGGGATCCGCACCTACGAGACCGCAGTGCAGATGATCGAGGCGGGGGCCACGCGCCTCGGCGTCTCGGGCAGCGCGGTCGTGCTGGCGGGTCCGGTGCAGACGCCCGAGAACGGCGCGCTCGGATCGAGCGGCTACTGATGCCGATCGACCGCCGCGCGCACCTCGCGGACCTCGGCCGCTTCATCCAGGCCTCCCCCTCCTCCTTCCACGCGGCCGAGGAGGGTGCCCGCCGCCTCGAGGCCGCCGGCTTCGCCCGCCTCGACGAGCGCGATGCCTGGCGCACCGGCGCCGGGCGACGGTTCATCGTCCGCGACGGCGCGCTGCTCGCGTGGATCCAGCCGGCCGGCGCGCACGCCACCACGCCCTTCCGCGTGCTCGGCGCCCACACCGACTCCCCCGGCTTCACGCTGAAGCCGAAGCCGACCATCGGATCCGACGGCTGGCTGCAGGCCGGCGTCGAGGTCTACGGCGGCCCGCTCCTCAACTCCTGGCTCGACCGCGACCTCGAGCTCGCCGGGCGCCTCGTGATGCGCGACGGATCCCGACACCTCGTCCGCACCGGCCCGCTCCTACGCTTCCCGCAGCTCGCCGTGCACCTCGACCGCGGCGTCAACACCGACGGCCTGCGACTGGATCCGCAGCGCCACATGTCCCCGATCCTCGGCACGGGCTCCCCCGCCGACGCCGACGTGCTCGGCCACTTGGCCGGCCTCGCGGGCGTGGCCGCCGACGACGTGCTCGGCTACGACGTGGGCGTCGCGGACACGCAGGCGCCCGGATCCCTCGGCCTCGACGGCGAGCTCTTCGCCGCCGGCCGCATGGACAACCTCAGCTCCGTGCACGCGGGCCTCGCCGCCCTGCTCGACCTCGCGGCCGCCGCGGACGAGGACCCGGACGCGCCCGTCGCGGTGCTCGCCGCCTTCGACCACGAGGAGGTCGGATCCGCGACGCCCTCGGGCGCCGCCGGCCCCATCCTCGAGGACGTGCTCGGCCGCGTCTCCGCCGGCCTCGGCGCCTCCTCGGAGGACCGCCGGCGGGCGTTCGCCTCCTCCTGGTGCCTCTCCGCCGACGCCGGCCACGCCGTGCACCCCAACTACCCCGACCGCCACGACCCGGCGAACCGGCCGGTTCCGAACGGCGGCCCGCTGCTGAAGATCAACGCGAACCAGCGCTACGCGACGGACGGCGTCGGTGCCCGCGAGTGGGCGCTGGCCTGCGAGCGCGCCGGCGTGCCGTACCAGGAGTTCGTGTCCAGCAACGCGGTGCCGTGCGGCTCGACCATCGGCCCGATCACGGCCACGCGCCTCGGGATCCGCACGGTCGACGTCGGGATCCCGCTGCTCTCGATGCACTCGGCCCGCGAGCTGTGCGGCGCCGACGACCCGGGGCACCTCGCCGCCGCGGCCGCGGCGTTCCTCCGCCCGGTCGGCTGACGCCGGACCGGGCGACGCACCCGAGCGACGCACCGCAGCGCACTGCACGACCGAGGGCCCGACGCGATCCGCGCCGGGCCCTCGGTCGTGCACCGGGGATCAGTCCCCGTACGGCTCCAGCAGCGCGCGCATCTTGGTGAGCTGGTCGCCCTGCGCCGCCGCCATCGCGCCCGCCAGCTCGAGCGCCTCGGTCGACGTGCCGAGCTGCGCCTCCCCGTCGGCCAGCTCTATCGCGGCCTGGTGCCGGGCGATCATCCCCTGCAGGAACAGCCGGCCGGCGTCCGTGCCGCTCGACGCCTTGAGCACCTGCAGCTCGGAATCGAACGCGGCGTCGCTCATCGCCTCGATGTCAGCCTCGGACGCGCCGCCGTCCGCCGAGCCGTCGGCGCTGCCGTCCTCGGATCCGCTGCTGGCCGACACCCCGCCGGCCTCGTCGCGGTCCTCGGTGCCGGTCGCGCCGGATCCGCCCTCCTCGCCCGACCACGCCTCGGCGAGCTGCGCGAGCGTCCTGGCCTGCGGGCCCTGCTCGTCGCGGATCTGCGCGGCCAGCTCCTGCGCACCCGGCGGCAGGTCGCGCACCTGCAGCGCGGCCACGGCGAGCTCGACGGATCCGGCGGCGTGGTCGCCCATCTCCTCGGCGAAGGAGAGGTCGGCGCGGTTCCAGCCCTGCGACTCCGTCTCGGACGGGGCCGCCGCGTCGGCGCTGGGGCTGGCTGCGTCCTCGGGCGTGCGCGGCGGCGTGGAGCAGCCGGCGAGCGCGGCGGCGATGACGAGGGCGGTCGTGGCGGCGGCGATGCGCTTGCGGTATCCCATGCGTCGATCCTCCTCCACGGCGCGGCGCGCGGGGGCCCGACGATAGGTTCTCCCCATGCCCGAGATCGTCGACCTGCCGCATCCCGGAGCCACCCTCGAGTTCGGCGAACCCGGCAGCCCCGTGGTCGTGCTCGTCCACGACGACCACGGCCGCCTCCCCTGGCTCGACCAGTACGCGCTCGCGCTCGCCCGCGCGGGCTTCCACGTGCTCGTCCCCGACCTCTACGACGGCCGCGCCACCCTCGACGACGGCCTCGCCGCGGGCCTCGCCGCCGAGCTCGACGTCGGGTTCGCCCTCGGCACGATCCGCGACGGCATCGACTCAGCACGCGCCCGCGGATCCCGGCGCGTCGGCCTCGTCGGCTTCGCCCCCGGCGGCTGGCTCGCGCTCCTCGAGGCGCAGGACGGCGGCGCCGACGCGGTCGTCGCCTACTGCGCGAGCCTCGGCCCCCAGGAGCACGGCGTCATCCCGTGCGCGGTGCTCCTCCACCTCGCCGAGCACGACGAGTGGATCGACGACCAGCGGCCCGAGGAGTTCATCGGTCGGCTCCGCGAGCACGGCACGCCCATCGCATCGCACACCTACCCCGGCACGACCCCTGCGTTCCCCAACGCGAGCCTTCGCGACCGCATGGATCCCGACGCCGCGGCCCTCGCGTACCGCCGTACGGAGACGTTCCTCCTCGAGCATCTCGGAGACCAGTGACCGATCTGCGCGGCATGGGCACCAATCCGCTCGATTAGGCGGTACGAATGTAAGGAGCCTGGGAGATCCCCGGCTCTTCCCTACCAGTGGAGGCACCATCATGAGCTCGTCCCCGAACCGCCTGCTCGGCACCGTCTTCGGCGCCGTCTACGTCCTCGTCGGCCTTCTCGGCTTCCTGTTCCCGCCGCAGAGCGGGGGCTTCTTCTCCTCCGACGGCGGCCTGCTGCTCGGGATCTTCATGGTGAACCCGTTCCACAACGTGGCCCACCTCCTCATCGGCGCGGCCCTCCTCATCGGCGGCCTCTCCAGCGTCGCGTCGGCCAAGGCCGTGAACTCCACCATCGGATTCGCGTACCTCGCGCTCGGCATCGTCGGCTTCTTCCTCGTGAACACCGACTTCAACATCCTCGCGCTCAACACCGCGGACCACTTCCTGCACCTCGGCAGCGCCGTCGTGCTGCTGATCGTGGGCCTCGGCGCCGAGAAGGGCGTCCGCAACCGCGCCGCCCGCGCCGCCTAGGCAGCGCACCCGCCGCGCCGCTGCACCGGGCGCGTCACGCAACGCATCACCGGCACCACCCGCACCATCGCACGACAGCACGCAGCACCGCACCACCCGCGGCGCCCGGGACGACGAAGGGACCAGCACGTGTCACTGCTCATCCGCCACTGGCTGGCCCTCGCCGCCCTGGGCGCCGCGCTCATCCACCTGGCCGTCGGGGCGGGATCACCGCCCGCGGCCATGGTGGCCCTCCTCCTCATCGGCGTCGCCGAGGGCGCGTGGGCCATCGCGGTCCTCCGCTCCGACCGCCTGCCGGTCCCGGGTTGGGCCGCCCTGGGCGCGCTCGTCCCGGTCGCCGGCTGGGCGCTCCTCGTCACCGCCGCGGTCGTCATGTCCGCCCCCGGCATCACGAGCGACCTGCCCGCGATCCCCATGCTCGCCGCGACCCTGCTCGACCTCGTGGTCGCCGCGGTCGTCGGCCGCCACCTCCGCTCCCGCGCCGAGTCCGAGGCCCAGGACGCGTACACGGCCGTCGAGGCGACGTTCCCGGCCGACGTCGAGCTCGTCGGATCCGGCGCCCCGTTCCCGTCCGCCGCCGCGTCGCCCGCCGGCGTGGCCACCGCGCTGCCGGCAGCGGCCAGCGCCGGGGCCGCCTCCCCCGCCGGTCCCGAGCCCGAGCGCACCGGCGGCCGCTACCTGGTGGGCGTGCTCATCGGCGCCTTCGTCGTCGCCGGCCTCGTCACCCCGGCCCTCTCGCTCACGCGCGCCGGCGAGTTCGCCGTCCCGCACGGCCAGCACAGCTCCATCGACCTCGACGGCATCCAGAGCGAGCACTCCGGCCACTGAGCCGGCGCGCTCCAGCCGTCGGACGCCCGGGTCAGCTCGCGGGCGCGACCGCCGGCGTCACGCGGATGCGCGTGGCCTCGCTCATGAACCGCCGCACGTTCTCGTCGACGATGATGTCGCCCGGCCGCAGCGGCCGCGTGAGGAACAGGCCGTCGATGTCGGTGATCCGGCTGAGCGCCACGTACGTCTGACCCGGGCTGAACACGCGCGCACCGAGGTCGACGATCGCCCGGTCGTAGGTCTTGCCCTGCGACTTGTGGATGGTGACCGCCCACGCGAGGCGCAGCGGGAACTGCGTGAAGTCGGCCACGACGTCGCGCCGCAGCTGCTTCGTCGTGGGCGAGTACGAGTACTTGTGCTTCTCCCACGTGACCGGCTCGACCTCGTGCACCACGCCGTCGAGCTCCACGTACACGTTCGTGTCGATGCGCGTGACGACGCCGACGGATCCGTTCACCCAGCGCTGGTCGACGTCGTTGCGGAGGAACATCACCTGCGCGCCGATCTTGAGGTCCAGCTTCTCGTCGGCCGGGTAGGTGCGGCCGCCGAAGTCGCCCGTGACGTCGGCGGTGGCGGTGAGCGAGCGGCCGGGCAGGCGCTTCAGGGCCTCCGCGTTGATCCGGTTGACGGTGTCGTTGCGCGTGGCGAGCGTGATGGCGCCGTCGGTCGGCGCGGGCCGGGCACCGGCCGCGTTCAGGACGCCCGCGATCTCCGCCGTGACCCGCCCGTGGCGCACGGCGTTCAGCATCTCCTTGAACGCCTCCTCGTGCTGCCGGTGGATCTCGGTGAGCTCGTAGATCCGCAGCTGCGCCTCCTCCCACACCTTCGCGTCGAAGAACCACATGGAGCGGTAGCGGTCGGCGAAGTAGGCGCGCTCGTCGCCGTCGCCCGGGACGGGCGCCAGCTGGTACGGATCCCCGAACAGCACGACCTGCACGCCGCCGAACGGCACGTCCTTCTTGTGGCGCGCCTGGCGGAGGCTGCGGTCGATGGCGTCGACGAGATCCGCGTTGACCATGGAGACCTCGTCGATGACGAGCGTGTCGATGGTGTTGAGGAGCTTCCGCAGCTCGCCGGTCTGCTCGATCTCCTCGTCGGCGATGACCCCGATGGGCAGCTTGAACAGCGAGTGGATGGTCTGCCCGCCGACGTTGAGCGCCGCGACGCCCGTGGGCGCGCAGATGACGATCTGCTTCTCGGTGTTCCACGACAGGTGCGTGAGGAGGGTCGACTTGCCGGTCCCCGCGCGACCCGTGACGAAGATGTGGTCGCGCGTCCCCTCGATGGCCTGGAAGACCGCGGCCTGCTCCGGGGAGAGGGGGACCGTGCTCACGCGGGGCTCCTGGCGGGTCGGGGACGGGAGGGTGCGCGTACGGCGGCGGCGACGCCGCGCGATGCGCACTCGAATCTACCCCGGCGCCCGCCCGGCGAGGCGTCGATGCCCCGCCCGTAGGATGATCCGCATGCCGAGCCCCGCCGTCGACGTGCGCGGCGAGCTGCGTCGGGCCGTCGTCGTCTGGTCCCTGCTGGCGGCGCTCCTCGTCGGGGCGTTCCTCGGCACGGTCGCCGCGCTCAACCAGGGCACCTACAGCGCCCACGGCTTCGTGCGCTCCTACCTCGACGCGCTGGCACGCGAGGACAGCCGCGACGCGCTCGCCACGCCCGGCGTCGTGCTGCCGGACGACGGCAGCCGCGCCCTCCTCGACGCCCGCGCGCTGCCCGGCCTCGCCGACGTGGAGCTCGTGTCCGACGAGCCCGCGGGCGACGGCGAGCGCGCGGTCACGTACTCCTACTCACTGCCGTCGGGTCCCGGATCCACCGAGTTCCGCGTTCGCGAGACCCCCGCGGCCCTCGGCCTCTTCGCCCGGTGGGAGTTCGCGACGAGCCCGGTCGCGGCGATCGACCTCGAGCTGCGGCACGCGTCCACGTTCACGGCCAACGGGGTGGCGGTCTCCGCGACGCCCGGCGGGGAGACGGCCGCGGGTGCCGGATCCACGTACCTCGTGCTCGCGCCCGCGTCCCTCGCGCTCGACCACGCGTCGGAGTACCTCCAGGCGGCGGACGCCGAGGTCGCCGTCACGGAACCGGGCAGCGTCGTCCCCGCGCGCATCGACGCGGAGCCGACCGACGAGCTCGTCGCCTCCGTGCAGTCGGAGGTCGAGGCGTACCTGACCGAGTGCACGACGCAGGCCGTGCTCTTCCCGTCGGGCTGCCCGTTCGGGAAGACGATCCGCGACCGGATCACCGCGCCGCCCGTGTGGAGCATGACGACCGTGCCGGAGATCACGCTGCAGCCGGCGAGCGATGACCCCGCCGACCTCGACTGGGTGGTGCCGTCGACCGTCGGAACCGCGCACATCGAGGTCCCCGTCCGTTCCCTCTACGACGGCAGCGTGAAGGACCTCGACGAGGACGTGCCGTTCAGCGTGAGCTGGCGCGTGAGCGTGGACGAGACGTCGGGCGTGCGGATCCAGGGGCTCTAGTCGCCGGTCGCTCGCGGGCACCCTCTCGCGACGTGACGGTGCGGCCCGGGGCGGGCAGGGCCAGGATCGGGATCCATCAGGCTCGTCGCAGACCGCGGGGATCCGCCACCCGAGGAGCGCCCCCATGTCCGCGATCATGACCCCCTACCTGTCCTTCCGCGACCAGGCCGCCGACGCGCTCAGCTTCTACCAGGGGATCTTCGGCGGCGAGGTCCAGACGACGACCTTCGGCGAGGGCGGCATGGCGCTCGACCCGGCCGAGGCCGACAAGGTCATGCACGGCCAGCTCACCTCGGGCGCGGGCTTCGTGCTCATGGCGTCGGACACCCCGGCGTCGATGGGCGTGCCGAGCGGATCCGCCATCACGCTCTCCCTCTCGGGCGACGACGAGACGGTGCTCACCGGCTGGTGGGACGCCCTGACGGCCGACGGCACGGTCGTCCTCCCGCTCGAGGTGGCGCCGTGGGGCGACCGGTTCGGCATGTGCACCGACCGCTTCGGGATCGACTGGATGGTGTCGATCGCACAGCCGGCTCCCGCCGTCTGATCCGCGCGGCCGGGTCGCCGTCTCAGGCCCAGCGGCCGCCGCGCGGCACGATGAGCGGCGTGTGCGAGACGGGGTCGTCGATCACGAGGCAGGGGAGACCGAAGACCTCCTCGACGAGCTCGGCCGTGACGATGTCGCGCGGGGCGCCCGAGGCGACCACGCGGCCGTCCTTCATCACGATGAGGTGGTCGGCGTAGCGCGCGGCGTGGTTGAGGTCGTGGAGCACGGCGACGATGGTGCTGCCGTCGCGGTGCAGGTCGGCGAGGAGGTCGAGCAGCTCGATCTGGTGGGCGATGTCGAGGAACGTCGTCGGCTCGTCCAGCAGCAGCACGGGCGTCTGCTGGGCGAGCGCCATCGCGACCCACACGCGCTGGCGCTGTCCGCCGGAGAGCTCGTCGACGTGCCGGGCGGCGAGGTCGGCGACGCCCGTGGCGGCCATGGCTGCCTGCACGGCGTCCTCGTCGGTCGGGGTCCACTGGCGGATGAGGTTCTGGTGCGGGAACCGGCCTCGCGCCACGAGGTCGGCCACCGTGATCCCGTCGGGCGCGATGGCGCTCTGCGGCAGCAGGCCGATGATGCGCGCGGCCTCCTTCGCCCGGTACGACGCGAGCGGCCGGTCGTCGAGGAGCACGCTGCCGGCCGTCGGCGCGAGCAGGCGCGACAGGGCGCGGAGCAGGGTCGACTTGCCGCACGCGTTCGGGCCGACGATGACCGTGAAGGAGCCGTCGGGCACGTCGACGTCGAGCGCCTCGGAGATCACCCGGCGGTCGTAGGCGAGCGTGACGCCCTCGGCGCGGAGGCGCGGCGCGGTGGGCGCTGCGGTGGCGGGCGCGGTGTCGTCCACGGGTGGATCTCCCATCGGGTCACAGGCTGCGTCAGGCACGTCGGGACGCCTCGCGGATCAGCAGCGCGATCAGGTATGCGCCGCCGACGACGACCGTGACGATCCCGACGGGCACCGTCCCCGGCAGCGCGTGCTGGGCGGCGAAGTCGGCGGCGAGGAGCAGCAGGCCGCCCGTGAGCGCGGCCGGCACGAGCGGCAGGCCGGCGCTGCGGGTGAGGCGGCGCGCGATCTGCGGGGCCGCGAGTGCGACGAACGCGATGGGACCTGCGGCAGCGGTCACGATCGCCGTGAGGGCGACCCCGAGGATCAGCAGCGCCAGGCGCGTCGGCTCGGCCCGCACGCCGTGGGCACGCGCGGCGTCGTCGCCGAGCTCGAGCTGGCGCAGCGGCGCGGACAGCAGCAGGATCGCCGGCGCGAGCACGAGGAGGGCGACGAAGGCGGGGAGCGCGCGGTCCCAGCCGACGAGCGCGAGGGATCCGGCGCCCCAGATCGACGCGGCCATCGCCACCTCGGTGCCCGCCTTCAGCAGCAGGAACGTGTTGACCCCGTGCAGCACCGCCGTGACGGCGATGCCCGTGATGATCAGCCGGAACCCCTGCACGCGGCCACGGTACGCGAGCAGGTAGACGACGAGCGCCGTGCCGAGCCCGCCCGCGAGCGCGCCGACGGCAGTGGGCAGGAAGGCCGCGCCGGCGAGCGTCGTCACGATCAGCGCGCCCGTGTACGAGCCCGTCGAGAAGCCGATGATGTCGGGCGAGCCGAGCGGGTTGCGCGTGAGCGACTGGAACACGGCGCCCGCGACACCGAGCGCCGCGCCGAACGCGAGCGCGGCGAGCACGCGCGGCAGGCGCCATTCGAGGACGATGGTGGACGCGAAGGAGCCGTCCGGGAGCGCCATCGCGCGGATCACCTCGGGTACCGTGAGCGGGAAGTCGCCGGTGCCGAGCGCCACCAGCGCGAGGGCGACGGTCGCGACGGCGAGCGCCGCGCCCACGAGCACCTCGCGGCGCTGCAGGCGGATCCCCACCACGGGCAGGCGGACGGTGCCGGCCACGCGGGCGGGGCGGGCCGCGGTGGGTCGGGTCGCCCCTGACCGGGTCGCGTCCGGGTGGCGGCCGGCGCGAGCGGGCGCGCTCACAGCGCCGACGCCCTCTGCCTGCGGACGAGCAGGATCAGCACGGGCGCGCCCAGCACGGCCGTCACGATCCCGGCGGGCAGCTCGGCCGGCCGCAGCACGATCCGGCCCACGACGTCGGCGGCCAACAGCAGCACGGGCGCGAGCACCATCGTGTACGCGAGGATCCAGCGCTGGTCGGGCCCGACGATCCAGCGCGCGATGTGCGGGATCATCAGCCCCACGAACGCGATCGGCCCGGCCATCGCGGTCGCGCCGCCCGCCAGCAGCGTCACGGCCACCACGGCGACGGCCCGCACCACGACGACGTTCGCCCCGAGGGACCGCGCGAGGTCGTCGCCGAGCGCGACCGCGTCGAGGCTCCGGGCGATGAGGGCGGCGAGCAGGACGCCCGCCGCGAGGAACGGCGCGACCGGCACGAGGGCGTCCCAGCCGCGGTCCTGCAGCGACCCCGACTCCCACGCGCGCATCGCGCTGAAGCCCTGCGGGTCGGCCAGCAGCATGCCCGAGGTGATGCCCGCGAGCACCGCGCCGAGGGCGACCCCGGCCAGCGTGAGGCGCACCGGATCCCCGCCGCCGCGTCCCGCGGATCCCACGACGTAGACCACCACGGCCGCCACGAGCGCGCCCCCGAAGGCGAACCAGAGGTAACCACTCACGGCGGTCACGCCCAATACGCCCGTCGCGATGGCGACGGCGAAGGCCGAGCCCGCGGTGACGCCGAGGATGCCGGGATCCGCCAATGGGTTCCGCGTGACGGCCTGGATGAGCGCGCCCGCGACCCCGAGCGCGAGGCCCGCGGCGAGGCCGACGAGGGTGCGCGGGATGCGGAGGTCGAGGATCACGACGAGCTCGGCCGGGTCGCGCGGCCGGCCCGCGAGGGCGTCGACGACGGCGCCGAGCGGGATGTCGCGGGAGCCGATCGCGATGCTCGCGAGCGACGCCAGCACGAGCACGCCGAGCGCCAGCATGAGGCCCGCCGCGCGTGACAGACCGCTCCGCGCCCGGCCCTCGGGGGCGTCGGGAGCGGAGGCGCGCGTGAGGACCCGGAGCGACATGGCCCGACGAGCCTACCCTGCCCTTAGGTTAGGCTCCCCTTGCCTGACGGGATCCACACCGGTCCGTCAGCCCGCACCCGAACACCCGAGAGGCCCCGCACCATGAGGTTCCCCACCACCGGCTCCGCCCTCGTCGCGCTCACCGTCGCGACGCTCGCCCTCACCGGATGCACCGCCTCCTCCGACCCGGGCGCCTCGGCTCCGCCCGCGTCGGGATCCGCCACCGGCGCCTTCCCCGTCACGGTCGACACGAAGTTCGGCGACGTCACCGTGCCGACCGAGCCCACGCGCGTCGTCGCCCTCGGCTGGGGCGACGCGGAGACCGCGCTCGCCCTCGGCGTCCAGCCCGTCGGCGCGTCCGACTGGCTCGGCTTCGGCGCCGACGCGGACGGCGTCGGCCCGTGGGCGCAGGGCCTCTACACGCAGGAGCCGCAGCTCATCGAGACGCTCGAGCCCTCCTACGAGGCGATCGCGGCGCTCAAGCCCGACCTCATCCTCGACACCAAGGGCTCCGGCGACCAGGCCCGCTACGACCGCCTCTCGCAGATCGCCCCCACCATCGGCGTGCCCGAGGGCGCCGACAGCTACCTCACCGACATGGAGGACCAGGTCGACATGGTCGCCGAGGCCCTCGGCCGCGAGGACCAGGGCGACGCCCTCCTCGACGCCGTCGACCAGCGCTTCGACCAGGTCGAGGCCGCGCACCCGGACTGGAAGGGCAAGACGGCCACCGCCGCCACCAAGACCAGCGAGGGCTGGGGCGCCTACGCCGAGGGCAGCGAGCGCGTCGCCTTCCTCGAGCGGCTCGGCTTCGAGCAGAGCCCGACCATCGCGGGGATCCCCGTCAATGCCGGCGGCTTCTCCGTCGACGTCTCCTCCGAGCAGCTCGACCTGCTCGACGCCGACGTGATCGTGGCGTTCCCGATCTTCATCGACAAGTCCGTCATCACCGACGATCCGCTGTGGCAGGCGATCCCCGCCGTCGCGGCCGGCCACTCGATCGTCCTGGACGGCGACGTCTCGTCGGCCTACTCGATCGGCACCACGCTCTCCACCGGGTACGCGCTCGACCAGCTCGTGCCGCTGCTGGAGACCGCCACGAGCTGATCCGGATCCGGCGCATCCGCCGGCGGGGGCGTCAGCGGTAGCGCGCGCCCTCGTCCCGGCGGTGCAGCACGAGGACCAGCACCAGGGCCCCCGCGGTCCACGCGGCCCAGGCGATCACGGCCGACGCGTTCAGCGGTCCCCCCTGCACGGCCCACACGACGAGGTCCCGGGCCGCACGCGACGGCAGGCCCTGGGAGAGGGCGTCCAGCCACCCCGGGAACATCTGCGGCGGCAGGAACAGCCCGCCGGCGAAGGCCAGCCCGAACATCAGCACCTGGACCACCGCGACGGCGCCCTTCGACGGCAGCGAGTAGCCGACCGCCATGCCCAGCAGCATGAACGGCACCGAGACCGCGGCGAGCGCGACGAACCCGGCGAGGATCCGCAGGGGCGGCGCCTCCGCCTCGGTCAGCAGCGCCCCCACGACCACGACGGGCACCACCGCCGCGAGGGAGAGCGCGCCGGTGGCGAGGATCAGGCCGACGACGCGCGAGATCGCGGGCGCGGGGAGCGTGCGGAGGTACGGATCCCACGGCTTCTCGCGCTTCTCGGCGATGCCGAGCCCGAAGCCGAACAGGCCGTTCGCGAGCACCCCGAAGACGCACAGGCTGATGACGGCCTGCGTGGCGAGGAGCGGATCGTCGGCGACGACGCGCTGCGGCACCACGAAGAACAGCAGCGACAGCACCGGGAACACGAGGGCCCCGATGACGGCGATGGGGATCCGCACCGTCTCGAGGAGCTCGTAGCGGGCGTGGACCAGGGTGAGGCGCGCGGTGCTCACGCGGCATCCGTCCGTTCTGCGGTGAGGGCGAGGAAGGCCTCCTCGAGGCTGGCCCCGCGCACCGCGAGGTCGCGGAACGGGATCCGGGACGCGACGAGGTCGCGCACGAAGGCGTCGGAGTCGTGCACGGCCAGCGCGAGCGGGATCCAGCCGTCGACGGGATCCGCGCCGGCCCGGTCCGCGCGCAGCACGCCGGCGAGGCCGTCCACGGCCGTGCCGCCGGGCACCGCGAGCGTCACGCGCCGGCTCGCGACCCGGGCGAGGACCCACTCCAGCTGGTCGTCGACGAGCACGCGGCCGCCGTCGACGACCACCACCCTCTCCGCGAGGGCCTCGATCTCCTCCAGGTAGTGGCTGGTGACCACGAGCGTCGTGCCCGCGGCCCGCTCACGCCGCAGCGCCTCCCACAGCGCATGCCGGGCGTCGACGTCGAGTCCGGTGGTCGGCTCGTCGAGGAGCACCAGTCGCGGACGGCCGGCGAACGCGAGCGCGACGCTCACGCGGCGCCGCTGCCCGCCGGAGAGGCCGCCGGCCTGGCGGCGGAGGAGGTCGGCGAAGCCGAAGCGGTCGGCGAGCTCCGCGGTCGGGACGGGATCCGGGAAGTGCGCCCGCACGAGGTCCACGACCTCGCCCACCCGCAGCGTCGCGGGGAGGGCCGTCTCCTGCGGCGTGCAGCCCAGCCGCACCCGGGAGCGCGCGTCCGCCGGGTCGCCGCCGAACAGCCGCACCGTGCCGGAGGTCGGCGCGCGCAGCCCCTGGAGGAGCGAGAGCATCGTGGACTTCCCGGCGCCGTTCGGGCCGAGCAGCCCCACCATCTCGCCCTCGCCGACCGCCAGCGTGACGCCGTCGAGGGCCGTCGTGGCACCGAACCGCTTCACCGCATCCCGGAGCTCGGCCAGCGGCGCGGACGCCGATGACGCCCGCGCTGCGGCGCTCACCGTTCCACCCCGAGCATCTCGCGGAGCGCCTCGCGGTAGTCCTCGAACGCGCGCCGACCCGTGGTCGTGAGCGCCAGGTAGGTGACCGGCAGCCGACCCTCGTGCGTCTTCTGCACGCGGACGTAGCCGGGGTCCTCCAGCTTGCGGAGGTGGGTGGACAGGTTGCCTGCGGTCATGTCGAGGATCTCCTGGAGTCGGGGGAAGGCGAGGGACTCCCCCTCGTCGAGGGTCGCGAGGGCGGACACGATCCGCAGCCGCGCCTGGGCGTGGATCACGGGGTCGAGGTCAGGCATGGTGCGCCCGGAGCCGACGGCGGACCCGCGACGCCTGGACGACGAGCGTGGTGCCGGTGACGAGGTAGCCGCCCCCGCCGACGAGCGCCATCACGAGGTAGGTGCCGGGGTAGCCCGCGAAGGGCGCGACGACGGCGGACGCCAGGAGGATGGATCCGAGCAGCAGCGACGACCGCGAGTGGAACAGCGCCGCGGTCGACAGCAGCATGAGCCCGGCGGCGAGCGCGAACGCGGAGGTGAAGTAGACCGCGGTCAGCGTGCCGGACATGCCGTTGGCGATGAGGCCGGCGCCGAGCATGTAGACCGCGATCATGGCGGCCGACCAGCTGATGCCGTAGACCCGGCTCTGCCAGGCGGACGCGGGAGAGACCTTGACCCCGGAGCCGCTGCGCACGCCCACGATGATGCTGATGACGGAGGCCGTGCCGATGAGCGTCGCGAAGATCCCGGCGGCCACCGGCGTCTCGAGGGAGAACGTCGCCGACCCGTCGATGGACCAGAGCGCGAGGTACCCGAGGATCCAGGCCACGCCCCAGCTGAGGTGCATGACCCACACGAACGACGTCTGCGCGTCGATGGTGACGCGGCGCTGGTCCTCCATGAGCGCGTACATGGCATGCGCGTCGGGGATGCTCTCGTCGTCGTCGGTCGTCTGCGCCTCGCCGGGCCGTTGGCTGCGTGCCTGCTCGTCCATGGTGTCCCCTCCGCGGGCGACCGTCGCCCGCTGGGCTCCCGCCCGCGGCTACTTTGTATCGCAAACTGCTTTGCTGTGTCAACGGATGCGCTCGGATGATGCGGTCCCGGCCGGCCTCCACCATGATCGTCAGGAGCGTCGTGGCCTCCGTCACGGCGCAGGAACAGGAGCCCGATGCACGTCAGACCCCGCCGCCGCGCGCGCCGTTCGGCACCGGTCGCGGCCACGGCCACGGCCGTGACGGCAGCGGCCCTCGCGGTCGGCGCGGCCCTCGCGGGATGCACGGCGCCGCCCGCAGCCGGCCCGGCCGCCACCATCCCGGCTGCCCGCCCGACGCCCGCCGCGCTGTCCTCGCCCGACCCCCTGCCGATCCGCCCGGTCGCATCCGATCCCGTGGAGCTCGGCTCCGGCGAGGTCACGGTCGCGGGCACCCGCGACGCCGTCGGGACGCTGACCTTCACCGACATCGGGGCCGCGGGCATCGACATCCGCCTGACGGGCCTCGACGACGTGCCGGGCGCCATCAGCCTGGTCCTCCTCGACGAGTACCAGCCGAAGCGCGGCTGCCTCCCGGACGTGTTCCACATGAGCGCCTGGCAGCCCGACCTGGAGCCCGACGGCACGGGTGCCCGCATCGCCCACGTCGATCGCTACCGCGACGCCTCGGGGGACCGCGCCGAGTTCCCGCACGCGATGATGATGCTCGCCGACACGACGGGCGCCGACTTCGACGCCCAGGTGGCCGCGGGCTGCATGTTCCCGGTCGTCGCCGAGTCGGAGGTGACATGGTCCCGCGTCCGCCGCTGATCCCCGCCACCGCCGGCCTCGCCTGGATCGCCGCCGCCGTCGTCTACGTCGGCACCGAGGGCGTAGCCGCATCCGCCTTCCCCGGTTACAGCTACTCCGCCAACTACATCAGCGACCTCGGCGTGCCCGACGTCGCCGAGTACCAGGGCCGCGCCATCGACTCCCCGCTGCACGCGGTGATGAACGCGGGCTTCATCCTGCAGGGCGTCCTCTACCTCGTGGCCGCTGTGATCCTCACCCGTGCCCTCCGCGCCGGCCCCCGCCGCGCCTTCCTCGCCCTCGCCGTGCTGCACGCCGTCGGGATCACGGTGGTCGGCCTCATCCACGGCAGCGCGTCGAGCGCGGCGAGCGGCATCGGCTGGATGCACGCGGTCGGCGCCGGGATGGCGATCATCGCGGGCAACGCCGCGTCGATCGTCGCGGGGCTCGGCTCCGGCCGCGTCGGCGCCGCGCGCGCCTTCCGCGTCGCAAGCGTCGCGCTGGGCGTCGTCGGCCTCGTCGCGCTCGCCCTGCTCCTGGCCCTCGGCGGGTCCGACATCGACGGGATCTGGGAGCGCGGCTCGGTCTACACGGTCACCGCGTGGGAGCTGACGGCGGGCATCGCCGTGCTCGTGGCCGCCCGCCGTCACCGCGAGAGCGCGATCGACTGACCCGACAGCGAGCAGGCCAGCGGGCGAGCCGGATCAGCGCCGCTCGGCCGCCTGCAGCGCCTCGAGGTTGCGGTTGTAGGCCTCGAGCTCGGCGTCGCCGTCCCGGTCGGCCTTGCGGTCGTACCGCACGGAGTCCCGCTTGTCGCTCTTGCTCCACATGATGGCCGTGACGATCGCGAGGATCACCGTGGGGATCTCGCCGATGCTCCACGCGATGCCGCCACCCGCCTGCTGGTCGGCCAGCGCCGACTCGCCCCACGGCCGGCCCATCGCGCCGAACCAATCCGCGAGCAGCAGCCCGGTGCCGGTCATGAGCGAGAGCCCGAAGAACGCGTGGAACGCCATGGTCGCGAGCAGCAGCAGCAGGCGCATCGGGTAGGCGAGGCGCACCGGCATCGGGTCCACGCCGATGAGGTTCTGCGTGAAGAGGTACCCGACGATGAGGAAGTGCACGATCATCCACTGGTGCCCGATGTGGTCGGTCGTCGCCCAGCTGAACAGCGGCGAGTAGTAGAAGACCAGGAGCGATCCGGCGAACAGCACGGCCGCCACGATCGGGTGGCCCACGAACGAGGCGAACCTCGAGTGCACGGCCATGAGGATCCACTCGCGCCCGCCGCGGCTGCCATCCTGCCGCTTGCGGATGGCGCGCATCGCGAGCGTGACCGGAGCGCCCGGCACGAGCAGCAGCGGGATGACCATGGCGAGCACCATGTGCGCCAGCATGTGCGAGCTGAAGAGGTACTTCTGGTAGACGTTCACGCCGCCGTTGGTGATGTAGAAGAGGCCGATCATGCCGGCGACCCAGAGGATCGAGCGGTGGATGGGCCAGGCGTCGCCGCGCTTGCGCAGGCGGTGCACGCCGGCGAGGTAGAAGAAGATCCCGAAGGCGCACAGCAGGATCCAGAGCAGGTCGAAGTTCCACTCGGTGAGGTAGCGCATGGGCGTGAGCTCGGGCGGCAGGGGCTCGCCGGTGAGGATCTGCGCGGGCGTCGGATCCGGCAGCTGCGTCGCGACGACCTGGCTCACGGGCGGCGCCGTGCGGGCGAGCGCGGCGGCCACGCCGGACGCGACGCCCATGAACGCGAGCTCAGCGGTCACGAGCCACCAGAACGGCCCGCGGGCGGCGGATCCGCGCTCCTCGAGCCGCCCGATGAGAACGCGCCGGTACGCGGCGCCGAAGAGGCCGAGCGCGAGCAGCGCCGCGACCTTGATGAGCACGAGCAGCCCGTACGCGGTCAGCAGCCGGTCGAGCGAGCCGACGCGGATCTCCGCGCTCACGTACCCGGACGCCGCCACGACCACGAAGCACACGAGCGCGACCGCCGAGTACCGGCGCAGCACCGGCACGAGCCGGTCACCGTCGAGCTTCGACCGCAGCAGCACCATCGTGAGGAGCCCGCCCAGCCAGATCGCCGCGAACACGAGGTGCAGGCCGAGCGCGTTGACCGCGGCGTCGTGGCCCTCGGTGCCACCCGCATGGCCCTGTTGCGCCATGGGCACGAGGCCGCCGACAGCGATCACGAGCACGAACGCGATGGCGGTGTGGTTGCGCACCGCGAAGCACAGCACCGTGACGGTCGCGGCGATCAGCGTGGTCGCGAGCCAGGCCTGGCCCACGGAGATCTGCGTGAGCACCAGGCCGAGGCTGGTCCCGAACTCGGCGCTGAAGGAGAAGGCGGTGCCCGAGACGCTGAGGAAGGTGAAGAACGCGGTGATCGCGGAGGCGACCGTCCAGAGGGCGGCACCGGCGGCCGCGATGTCCAGCGCGCGGCCGTACTCCGGGCGCTGGCGGGACAGCGCGAAGGCCGCGAGCAGCAGCGCGCCGATGGCCGTGGCCGCCGAGATGTTCACCATCATCTTCGCGGCGGGCAGGCCGTAGCGGACCACGGGCCCGGCGTCCTCGAGCAGCTGCGGGGCGGCGCCTCCACCGATGGCGAGCGCGGCCAGCAGCGAGAGGAACGCGACGATGAGGAGGGCGGCGGGCCCCGCGACGCGGAGGAGTCTGGGCATGAGGGGATCAGCCTAACTCGCCCGTCCTGACGGGCGGCTGGCGGCCGTCGGCACCCGCGCGAGCGGCCGGGAACGACACAGCGGGGGCGCCGACCGGAGTCGGCGCCCCCGCTGGGCGTGTGGTGAGGAGGACTACTTGACGGCGGCCTTGAGCTTGCTGCCGGCGGAGACCTTGACGCCCTTGGACGCCTTGATCTCGAGCGGCTCGCCCGTCTGCGGGTTGCGGCCCGTGCGCGCGGCGCGAGCCGTCTGCTCGAACGCGACCCAGCCCGGGATCGTGACCTTGACGCCGTCGGCGACGTTGGTCGCGACGGTGGAGAAGAGCGCGTCCAGCACGCCGTTGACGGCGGCCTGGCTCTGGCCCGACTCCGCGGCGACGGCGGCAACGAGCTCGGTGCGGTTGAGTGACTTGTCAGCCATTGGTGTCCTCCTCGGACCTGGTGCCGTTCTTCGCGAGCGGCCGTGTGGTGGATGGGATCTGTCTACGTCAGCGGACCGCGCGAGCCGAAGAGGCCATCAGCGGTCCGTTCGGCCGTGCGGCCGTTTGGAACCTACCAGCTGGACTTCGTGATGCCCGGAAGCTCGCCGCGGTGGGCCATGTCACGGAAGCGCACGCGGGAGATGCCGAACTTCGACAGGTTGCCGCGGGGGCGACCGTCGATGCCGTCGCGGTTGCGCACGCGGATGGGCGAGGCGTCGCGCGGGAGGCGCTGGATGCCGGCGCGGGCAGCCTCGCGGCTCTCGTCGGTGCCGTTCGGGTCCACGAGGGCCTTCTTCAGCTCGAGGCGCTTCGCGGCGTACCGCTCGACGATGACCTTGCGCTGCTCGTTGCGGGCGATCTTGCTCTTCTTGGCCATGTTTAGCGCTCCTCGCGGAAGTCGACGTGCTTGCGGACGACCGGGTCGTACTTCTTCAGCACGAGGCGGTCGGGGTTGTTGCGGCGGTTCTTGCGGGTCACGTACGTGTACCCGGTGCCAGCCGTCGAGCGGAGCTTGATGATCGGACGGACGTCCTGCTGCTTGGCCATTAGATCTTCACCCCACGAGCGAGGATGTCCTTGACGACGGACTCGATGCCGCGGGCGTCGATGACCTTGATGCCCTTCGCGGAGAGCGTGAGCTTGACGTTGCGACGCAGCGAGGGGACGTAGTACGTCTTCTTCTGCACGTTCGGGTCGAAGCGGCGCTTGGTGCGCCGGTGCGAGTGCGAGATGTTGTGTCCGAAGCCGGGGACGGCGCCGGTCACCTGGCAGGTTGCTGCCATGGTTTCCTCCGTAGGTACCGTAGGGCGAGACCGCCCTACCCAAGATTTCTTGTCGGCACGCCCGTCCCCGGATCTCGAGAGAGGGGGTCCTGCCCCTCGGGAGGGGCAGCGGGCGCACATGCGAGCGGATGAGCCGCTCGGCCAAGGATCGAGGCTACGCGACGACACGCCCGGGCGCAAGCCGAGGGCCCGGGATCATGCGGATGCGGGGGCCTCCGCGGTCGTCGACCCCGACTCCTCGGCGGACGCCGCCTCGGCCGCACGGCGCGTGCACTCGGCGCAGAGGCCGAAGACGTCGACCACGTGGCTCGGCGCCGTGAAGCCGTTGCGCGCGGCGACATCGTGCGCCCAGGACTCGACCTCGTCGGCCGCGATCTCGACGGTCTTTCCGCAGACGCGGCAGATGAGGTGGTGGTGGTGGCCGCCCGTGGCGCACGTGCGGTAGAGGGCCTCGCCGTCCGGCGACTGCAGCGAATCGGCGTCGCCCTCGGCGGCGAGGTCGCCGAGCGCGCGGTAGACGGTGGCCAGCCCGATCGGGGATCCCGCGTCGTGCAGGCGCGCGTGCAGCCGCTGCGCGCTCACGAACTCCGTCGATGCGTCGAGCGCCTGCCGGACGGCCTCGCGCTGCCACGTGTTCCGCTTCATGCCCGTGCCCTCCCGGCGGGCGATCCTCCCCGCGGAGCCAGGGTACGCGTCCCACCCGACCTGCCGCTGCGCGCGCGGAGGGCGTCGACGCCGCGGCAGACCAGGTAGATCGTGAACGAGATGGTCGTGACGTACGGGCTGATGGGGATGCTGCTGCCGAGCGCCAGCATGATGCCGCCCACGATGCTCGCGAGCGCGAACAGCACGCTGAGCGAGACCACCACGCGCGGCGTCGACGAGACGCGCATCGCGGCGGCGGCCGGCGTCACGAGGAGCGAGAGCACGAGCAGCGCGCCGACGATCTGGATGGAGACCGCCGTGCCGAGCCCGAGCAGGATCATGAACACGATGGAGAGCAGGCGCACGGGCACGCCGCGGGCGGCGGCCACGTCGGGGTCGACGCTCGCGAACATCAGCGGCCGCCAGACCACCGCGAGGCCCAGGATGACGACGGCGCTGATGCCGACGAGGTAGCCCAGCTGCGGGTTGTCGACCGAGACGATCTGCCCCGTGAGCAGGCCGAACTTGTTGCTCGCGCGGCCGTCGTAGAGCGCGAGGAAGAGGATCCCGAGGCCCAGGCCGAACGGCATGATGACGGCGATGATCGAGTTGCGGTCCTTCGCGCGCGTGCCGAGCACGCCGATCGCGATCGCGGCGATGAGGGAGCCCACCAGGGATCCGCCGACGACGTTCACGCCGAGCAGCAGCGCCGCCGCCGCGCCCGCGAAGGAGAGCTCGCTCACGCCGTGGACCGCGAAGGCGAGGTCGCGCGTCATGACGAACACGCCGATGAGGCCGCCCACGACGCCGAGCACGGCTCCCGCGATGATGCTGTTGCGCAGCAGCGCGACGAGCGCGCCGTAGTCGGAGAAGTCGAACAGGCGCGACCAGACGTCGCCCGCGTCGGCGATGAGGTGGATCACGCGGCCCTCCCGTCGGCGGGAGCGGCGTCGTGCACGCCGTGCGACCCGTGGTCGCCGTGCTCGTCGTGGCCGTCGTCGTCGTGCGAGTGGTGGCCGTGCGGGTCGTCGGTGGCGCCCACCACGACGACGCGGCCGCGCACGCGCACGACGTCGACGGGGGTGCCGTAGAGCGAGCTCAGCACCTCGGAGTCGAGGACCTCGTCGGGCGTCCCGATGCGGAACCGGCCGCCCACGAGGTACAGCACCCGGTCGACCATGTCGAGCACGGGGTTGACGTCGTGCGTGACGAACACCACCGCCGCGTCGGTCTCCCTGCGGTGCCGGTCGATGAGCTCGCTGACCACGCGCTGGTGCCCGAGGTCGAGGCTGAGGAGCGGCTCGTCGCAGAGGAGGAGCCGCGGATCCGAGGCCAGGGCCTGGGCCACGCGCAGCCGCTGCTGCTCCCCGCCGGAGAGCGTCGCGACGGGAGCGTCCGCGTAGGAGGTGGCGCCCACCGCGTCGAGCAGCTCGTCGACCCGCGCCCGCTCGGCGCGGCGGCTGATCGGCAGCCCCCAGCGGTGGCCGGTGACGCCGAAGCCGACGAGGTCGCGCGCCCGCACGGGCGTGGCCGCGGTGATGAGCTTCTGCTGCGGGATGTAGCCGATGCGCCGCGCACCGCGGCGCACCGGCTCGTCGAGGAAGCGCATCTCCCCCGACGTGAGGCGCTGGGCGCCGAGGACGGACTTCAAGAAGCTGGTCTTGCCGGATCCGTTCGGGCCCAGCACCGCGACGAACTCGCCGGGTGCCACGTCGAGGTCGAGTCCGCTCCAGAGGGTGCGCGAGCCGAACGCGAGCGTCGCGTCCCGGAGGCTCAGGACGGGTGCGCCGGTCACGATCCCCGGATCGCGGAGGCCACGGCGTCGACGTTCTCGGTCATCCACTCAACGTACCCGCTGCCCGCGGGCAGATCCGCGGGGAGGGTCTCCGTCACGGGCACGACCGGGACACCGGCGGCCTTCGCGGCGGCGACGACCTGGTCGGTCGTGGCACCCGTCGTCTGCGAGTTGTACACGAGCGCGGCGACCTTCTTCTCGGCGAAGAGCGCGAGCGTCTCCTTGAGCACGTCGGCGGGCACGTCGGTGCCCTCCTCCACTGCCTCGCTGAACTCGTCCGGCGTGCGGTTCTCGAGACCCATGGCACTCGTCATGTAGAGCGGCACGGGCTCCGTGATCGCGACGCCCTTGCCGGTGCCGGCCGGCTTCGCGGCCGCCTCGGCCGCGGCGATGCCGTCGAGCTTCGCGGTGAAGGCCTGCTCGTTCGCCTCGAACGTGGCGGCACCGGCGCTGTCGGCCTTCGAGAAGGCCTGCTCGATCTCGGCGGCGAGCTTCTTCATCGTGGGCATGTCGTACCAGACGTGCTCGTTGAGCTCGCCCTCGGCCGGCTTCTGGTCGAAGCCGGAGATGTCGACCGCGTTGAGGAGGACGGGGCTCTTGCCACCCGGGAGCGCCTTGATCATGGTGTCGACGAAGTCGTCGTAGCCGCCGCCGTTCTGGATCACGACGTCCGCCGTGGAGAGCGTCAGCTGGTCGCGCGAGGTGGCCTGGTACTCGTGCGGGTCCTTGTCCGGGCTGTCGATGATCGACGTCACCTTCACGTCGTCGCCGCCGATCTGCTGCGCGATGTCGCCGTAGACGTCGGTCGAGGCGACGACCTCGAGCGTGCCGCCGCCGGACGCGGAGGACGACGCGTCCGCAGCGGGGGTGGCGGATCCGGAGGCGCAGCCCGCGAGCGGGACGGCGAGCAGCGAGACGGCGAGCAAGGCGGTGAGGGGGCGACGGTTCATGGATCCGACGATACGGTATTGATAACCAGTCTCAGTACCATCGCGCCCGAGCTGTGGACGCGGGCGCGTCACTCCAGCAGCAGCGCCGGCTCCTCGATGATGCTCGCCACGTCGGCCAGGAAGCGGCTCGCCACGTCGCCGTCGACGACGCGGTGGTCGAAGCTCGCGCCGATGGTGGTGACGAAGCGCGGGCGCACCTCGCCGTCGACGACCCACGGCTTCTGCTTGATCGTGCCGAGCGCGACGATCGCCACCTCGCCCGGGTTGAGGATCGGCGTGCCGGTGTCCATGCCGAAGACGCCGATGTTGGTGATCGTGATGGTGCCCTGGCTCATGTCCGCCGGGCTCGTCCTGCCGTCGCGCGCCGTGAGGGTGAGCTGCTCGAGCGCGCGGGCGAGCTCCAGCAGCGACATCGCCTGCGCCTCCTTGACGTTCGGCACCACGAGCCCGCGCGGGGTCGCGGCGGCGACGCCGAGGTTCACGTAGTGGCGGACGATGATCTCCTGGTCGGTCCACGAGGAGTTGACGGTGGGGTTCCGGCGCACCGCCCAGATCATCGCCTTCGCCATGATGAGCAGCGGCGAGACCTTGACGCCCGCGAAGTCGGTGGACGCCTTGAGCCGCTTGACGAACTCCATGGTGCGCGTCGCGTCGACGTCGACGAACAGGCTCACGTGCGGCGCCTGGAACGCGCTCTGCACCATGGCCGCGGCGATGACCTTGCGGACGCCCTTCACGGGGATCCGGTCCTCCCGCGCATCCGGCCACTCGGGCGTCTCGATGTTCTTGAAGACGCTCGCCTGCTGCGCGGTGCGGATGACGTCCTCGCGCGTGATCTCGCCGACGAGCCCGGTGGCCTCGACCTCCGCCAGGTCGACCTCGAGGTCCTTCGCGAGCTTGCGGATGGGGGGCTTGGCGATGATCGGGGCGGCCGACGCGGCGGGCACCGAGTCGGGTCGCGGGGCGCGGGCGGCCGGGGCGCCGGCCTGCGCTCCGGGGCGCGCGGCATGGCGGGCGGCCGGAGCGGCGTCGCCCGGCTCGGCGCGACGGCGTCGGCTCGCGACCTTGCCGACCGTGCCGTAGCCCACGAGCACGGCGCCGGAGGTCTCCTCGGCGGCGGGCGCGGGGGCCGGCTCGCGGTTCTCGATGGCGGTGTCGTCCTCGATCACGGTCTCGCCCGGCAGCGCCATCTGGGCGGGCGTCTCGGCCGGCGCGGACAGGCTCGGCGAGCCCTGCGCGATCGCGATGATGGGCGTTCCCACCTCGACCGTCTGCCCCTCCTGCACGAGCAGGCCGGAGACGGTGCCCTCGAACGGGCTGGGCAGCTCGACGAGCGACTTCGCGGTCTCGATCTCGACGATCACCTGGTTGAGCGCCACCTGGTCGCCCGGCTGCACGCGCCACGAGACGATCTCGGCGTCGATGAGGCCCTCGCCCACGTCGGGCAGGGTGAACTCGGAATCAGCCATCGTGCGGTCCTCTTCTCCGTGCCGCGGGGGCGGCGGGCGTCTAGTAGGCGAGCGAGCGGTCGACGGCCTCGAGGATGCGGTCGGCATCCGGGAGGTACAGCGTCTCGAGCTTCGCGGGAGGGAACGGGGCGTCGAATCCGGAGACCCGGATCACCGGCGCCTCGAGCGAGTAGAAGGCGCGCTCGGTGACGGTCGCCGCGATCTCGGAGCCGACCGACACGTGGCCGGGCGCCTCCTGCGCGACGACGAGGCGGCCCGTGCGCTGCACCGACTCGAGGATGGGGCCGTAGTCCACCGGCGACAGCGAGCGCAGGTCGACGACCTCGACGCTCGTGCCCTCCTCGGCCGCGAGCTCGGCGGCCTGCAGCAGCATCGCGACCATGGCCCCGTGGCCGACGAGAGTGACGTCGGTGCCGGAGCGGACGACGCGGCTCTCGTGCAGGCCGATCCCGGGAGCGGAGAAGTCGACCTCGCCCTTCGGTCGGTAGCGCGCCTTGGGCTCGAAGAACATGACCGGGTCGTCCGACTCGATGGCCTCCTGGATCATCCAGTAGGCGTCGTGCGGGGTGCTCGGGCTCACGACGCGGAGGCCGGGGGTGTGCGCGAAGTACGCCTCGGGGCTCTCCTGGTGGTGCTCGATGGCGCCGATGTGGCCGCCGTACGGCACGCGGATCACGACGGGCATGCGCATGGCGCCCTCGTGCCTGTTGGTGATCTTGGCGAGCTGGCTCGTGATCTGGTCGAAGGCCGGGTAGATGAAGCCGTCGAACTGGATCTCGCACACGGGCCGGTAGCCGCGCATCGCGAGGCCGATGGCCGTGCCGACGATGCCGGACTCCGCGAGCGGGGTGTCGATGACGCGGCGGTCGCCGAAGTCGCGCTGCAGGTGCTCGGTGATGCGGAAGACGCCGCCGAGCGGGCCGATGTCCTCGCCCATGAGCAGGACCTTGTCGTCTGCCTCGAGCGCGCGGCGGAGGCCGGCGTTGAGCGCCTTGGCCATGGGCATGCTCTCGATGCCGGCGGGGGCTCCCGTGCCGCGCGTGGCGGCGTCGTCGGATCCGGCGGGGGTGGCCGCGCGGTCGATGGTGTCGGTCATCGGTTCCCCTCCAGGGAGGCCTCGTAGCGCTCGAGCCACTCGCGCTGCTCCGTCGTGACGGGGTGCGGCTCCGAGTAGACGTGGTCGAAGATGCCGGGCAGCGCCGGGCTCGTCAGCTCGATGGTGCGGCGGCGGACGTCGGCGGCGAGGTCCTTGGCCTCCTCGTCGATCCCGTCGAAGAGCGACTGCGGCGCGCCCTGCTTCCGCAGGTACGCCTCGAGGCGGGCGATGGGGTCCTTCGCGACCCAGCCCTGCAGCTCCTCGTCGGTGCGGTACTTCGTGGGGTCGTCGCTCGAGGTGTGCGCGCCGACGCGGTACGTGAGCGCCTCGATGAAGGAGGGGCCGCCGCCGTTGCGCGCGTCGTCGAGGTGCTTGGCCGTGACGGCGTAGCTCGCGAAGACGTCGTTGCCGTCGACCTGCGTGCTCGGCACGCCGAAGCCGCGCGAGCGGAGGTAGAGGGGCGTGCGCGACTGCGTGCTGACGGGGACCGAGATCGCCCAGTGGTTGTTCTGGAGGAAGAAGACCTGCGGGGTCTGGAAGCTCGCGGCGAAGACGAACGCCTCGCTCACGTCGCCCTGGCTGGTGGCGCCGTCGCCGTAGTAGGCGATGACCGCGGTGTCGCGGTCGGGATCTCCCGTGGCGACGTCGCCGTCGAACGCGACGCCCATCGCGTAGCCCGTCGCGTGCAGCGCCTGCGAGCCGATGACCAGCGTGTAGAGGTGGAAGTTCGCCACCGCCGGATCCCACCCGCCATGGGTGACGCCGCGCATGAGGCGCACGATGTCCACCGGGTCGATGCCGCGGATGAGCGCGACGCCGTGCTCGCGGTAGGCCGGGAACACGTGGTCCTGCGGGCGCGTGGCCCGACCGGATCCGACCTGCGCCGCCTCCTGCCCGGTGCTCGGCGCCCAGAGGCCCAGGTGGCCCTGGCGCTGGAGGTTCGTGGCCTCGAGGTCGAACGCCCGCGTCAGGCGCATGTCGCGGAGGAAGCCGCGGTGGTCGTCCTCCGTGAGTCGCTCGAAGTACGGGAGGAACTCCTCGGCGGAGTCGCTCGGTGCGAGCTCGCCCGCGGGGGTCAGGAGCTGGACCGTCACATCGCTTTCCGGCATCGTCCCAACCTACCGGCGCGCCGGGTGGCCCTCCGGCAGGCCCCGGACAATTCCCGCCGACGCGTTCAGTAGCTTCCGGACAGAGGCGGGCTCGCCGATGGTGACGCGGATCCCCTCGCCCGCGAACGCGCGCACCACGAGCCCGGCGGCCGCGAGCTGCGCCTCCACCTCGGCGGTCTCGGCGCCCGTGGCCAGCCAGACGAAGTTGCCATGGGGTCGCGGGACGTCCCAGCCCTGCTCGGTGAGCGCGCGCCAGGCCTCGTCGCGATCGCGCGCGAGGACGGCCACGCGCTCCAGGAGCTCGTCCTCGTGCTCGAGCGACGCGAGCGCCGCATGCTGCGCGTGGCCGGTGACGGAGAGCGGGATCGCGGCGGAACGGGCCGCGTCGAGGATGCGCGGGTGGCCCACCGCGTAGCCGATGCGGAGGCCGGCGAGGCCGTACGCCTTGGAGAAGGTGCGGAGGACGACGAGGTTCGGGTGGTCGGCGAGGAGGCGCATGCCGTCGAGGGCATGCTCCGGGCCCACGAACTCGCCGTACGCCTCGTCGAGGAGCACGAGCACGTCGCGCGGGACGGCCGCGAGCAGGCGCTCGACGTCGGCCTCCGTGACGAGCGTGCCGGTGGGGTTGTTCGGGGTGCAGACGATGACGACGCGCGTGCGGTCGGTGAGCGCGGCGATCATGCCGTCGACGTCGTGCGAGTGGTCGGGCAGGTTCGGGACGGGGACGCCCGTCGCGCCCGCGACCGTGATGAGCGTGGGGTACGCCTCGAAGGAGCGCCACGCGTGGACGACCTCGTCGCCCGGGCCTGCGGCCGCCGTGATGAGCTGCGAGAGGATCGCCACGGATCCGGCTCCCGCGTGGACGTGGTCGACCGTGACGCCGAAGCGCTCGGCGAGCGCGGTGCGCAGCAGGGTCGCACCCGCGTCGGGGTACCGGTTGACGTCGCGCACCTGGTCGATGCGGGCGAGCACCGACGGCAGCGGGTCGAACGGGTTCTCGTTGCTGGAGAGCTTGAAGTCGTCCTCGCCGGCGGGCTTGCCCTGGCGGTAGGCGACCATGGCCGCGATGGCGGGACGGAGCCTCACGGGGGCGGCGTCGTCGAGGGGCGCGGGTTCGGGGATCACCGGGCGATTCTACGGGCGGGTCGCCGCCCGGCCCATGGTCCGCGGGGGCGGCGTCTGCGAGGATCGCAGCATGCCCCGATTCCTCGTCCGCGTGGTCGTCAACGCCGTCGCGCTCTGGCTCACCACGCTCATCGTCTCCGGCACCATCGTGACCGCCTACGAGCCGGGCGACACCACGGCCACCGTGCTCACCTACCTCCTGCTCGGCGCGATCTTCGGCGTCGTGAACGGCGTCATCGGCACGGCCATCCGGATCGTCGCGTTCCCCCTCTACATCCTCACGCTCGGCCTCATCGCGCTCATCGTCAACGGTCTGCTCTTCCTCCTGGTGGGCGCCATCTCCGACGCGCTCGGCTTCGGCCTCACGGTCGAGGGGTTCTGGTGGGGCGTGCTCGGGGCGTTGCTCATGGCGTTCTTCAGCTGGCTGGTGGGCCTCGTGCTCCGACCGGTGACCTCGAGGGCCTGACCCGCGCGTCACATCCCACCGCCCGAGCCGCCTGGCGGGGTGAGCGGTGCCCGCTCCGCCCGGTAGAGGTGGGACGCGACCGGCGTGGCCCCGTCGAGGAACCCGTGGAGCTCGTCGCGTGCCCGCTGCAGGAGCGGGGACCGCGAGGCGTCCATCTCGGTCGCCGTCGCCCGGTAGGTGCCCAGACCGTGCGCGTCCAGGACGCCGGCGTGGGCCGTCGGCCCGAAGGCCGGCGCGCGCACCACGACGTCGTCGCCCGCGTCGCCGTCGGACGGGCGCACGCCGCCGAGCGAGGGGACGGGGTCGTCCGTGTGCTCCACGGCCACGCCGTCGATCCCCTGGCGGATGGGCAGCTGCCCCACCGGGGAGCCGAACGTGAGCTCGTGGGTGACGTGGAGGCCCGGGGCGTCGCCCACCGATCGCGCCAGGATCCCGCCCATCGAGTAGCCGACGACGTAGACCTCGTCGTCCGCGGTCGCGCCGGCCTCGCGGAGCGCCGTCTCGGCCGCGTGCACGGCGGACCCGCCCTCGGTGGCGAGCGCGGCCGCCGCCGAGGCCGGTCCGAAGTCCTCGCGGCCCGTGCCCGGATCCAGGGTGACCATGCCGCCCAGGTACGCGACGAAGCGGCGGCGGCCGTCCGGTGCCCGGTACTCCTCGACGCGCATCTGCGGGGTGCCGGGGACCGGATCGGGGATCCGGTCGGCCAGGTCCTCCAGGGTCGCCGGCGCCGGGCGGACGGCGTCACGGCGGACGTGGACGACGGCGGGCGCGTCGCGCAGGACGCCGAGGACTCCCAGCGCGGCGAGGAGGCCCGCGGTCGTCTCCCGCACGCCGTCGTCGCCGGCCGGGCGGTCCGGGAGGAAGCGCGCGGCTGCGGCCGCGATGTCCGAGACCACGTCCCGGACGACGGCGGGCAGCAGGATCCGGAGGGCCCCGCCCGGAGAGGCGGGAGCGGCATCCGTGGCACCGCCGTCCGCCGCGGCGGATCGCACGCAGCGGTCGGCGTCCCGCTCCCCGTCCGCGTACTCGGCGGCGGCGCGACGCAGGTCGGCGGCGAGCGCCCGCGCGTCGTGGGCGGCGGACGACAGGAGACCCCGCGGGGCGTCGAGGCTCGCGTCGTGATCGCCCGTGATCGTGGCCACCAGCGGCGGCAGGGCCAGCGCGCGGGCATGGTCGTCCAGCCGACTGCCCGCGTCGTCGAGCCGCGCGGCGATGCGCGTCAGGTCGTCCGTCTCGACCTCGGTGCCGCCTCCCTGGGTGACGGTGAGCCCCGCGACCGCGGTCACGCGCGCGCTCCGGGGCAGCCGGGCGCCGAGCCGGCGGCCGGATGCGCGTCGTGGAGCAGGGTCCCCGCGAGCGCGACGCGACCGGCGAGGTCGTCGAGGGCGCGGACGAACGCGTCGTGCGCGCGTCCGGACCACGACGGATCATCCCGGCAGGAGGCGATGCCGCGGTGCGTCTCCGTCACCGCGTCGGCGATGGCGGCGAGCGCATGCGCGCGCGTGACCGCCTCGGCGCGGAGCTGTCCCGGCGTGCTGCCGCTCTCCCGACCCGTCGCTCCGAGCGGATCGCCTCCGACCGCACCCCATCCACCCGGCTGCTCCTGCATCGCGTCCCGTCCTCTCCCGTCCGCCGCATCGTGCGCCGCGGCGAGGACGGCCGGCCGTCGGATGCCGCATCCAGGGGACGGAGGAGGGATACGGGGGTGTGGGGAGGGACCGCAGCCGACAGAATGAGCGCATGGGAGCCCCCGACTCTCCGGCCGCGACGGCTCCACCCGTCTTCCGGATCGCCTTCGTCTGCACCGGCAACATCTGCCGCTCCCCCATGGCGGAGGTCGTCTTCCGGGACCTCGTGCAGCGCGCCGGGCACGCCGACCGCGTCTCCGTGACGAGCGCAGGGACGGGCGACTGGCACGTGGGCGAGCAGGCGGACGCGCGCACCCTCGCCGCGCTCGAGCGCCGCGGCCTGTCGGGATCCGCGCACCGCGCCAAGCAGTTCGACCCGGACACGCTGCCCGACCTCGACCTGGTGGTCGTGTTCGACCGCGGCCAGGAGCGGACGCTGCGCCAGTGGGCGCGGACGGAGGCGGACCGGGCGAAGATCCACCTGCTGCTGTCGTTCGATCCTCCACAGGCCCACCTGCGGGACGTGCCCGACCCCTACTACACGGACGCGGCGATGTTCGATCGGGTTCTTGGGATGATAGAGCGAGCCGCCCGGGCCCTCCTCGCGCAGGTGGAGCCCGGCATCCGTCCCCCCAGCTAGGAGATCCCCCCGCATGAGCCCGTTGCCCCCGCAGGTGCTGAGCCCCCTCGACGGCCGCTACGCCCCCGTCGTCACCGAGCTCGGCGAGCACCTCTCGGAGGCGGGCCTCAACCGGGCGCGCATCCACGTAGAGATCGAGTGGCTCATCCACCTCACCGACCGGTCGCTCCTCTCCTCCTCGCCGTTCACGGACGCGCAGAAGGCGGCGTTGCGCGAGGTCGTCCAGGGCTTCGGCCAGGAGCAGATCGACGCGCTCGCCCGCGTCGAGGCCGTCACCCGGCACGACGTGAAGGCCGTCGAGTACTTCGTGCGCGACCGCCTGGAGGAGCTCGGCCTCGCGCACGTCGCCGAGCTCACGCACTTCGCGTGCACGAGCGAGGACATCAACAACCTCTCCTACGCGCTCGTCATCGACCGAGCCGTGCGCGAGGTCTGGCTCCCGAAGCTCGTCTCCGTCATCGGCGCGCTCCGCGAGCGGGCCCTCCTCTTCCGCGACGACGCCATGCTGTCGCGCACGCACGGGCAGCCGGCCACGCCCACGACCCTCGGCAAGGAGCTCGCGGTGTTCGTGCACCGGCTCGAGCGCCTGCGGGCCGACGTGGAGGACGTCGAGGTGCTCGGCAAGTTCAGCGGCGCAACGGGCACGTTCGCGGCGCACCTCGCCGCCGACGCGGACGTCGACTGGCCCGCCGAGTCCCGCGCGTTCGTCACGTCGCTCGGGCTCGTGTGGAACCCGCTCACCACGCAGATCGAGTCGCACGACTGGCAGGCCGAGCTGTACACGCGCATCGCCCACGTCAACCGGGTCCTGCACAACCTCTGCACGGACGTGTGGACCTACATCTCCATGGGGTACTTCCGGCAGATCCCCCAGGCGGGCGCCACCGGGTCGTCGACGATGCCGCACAAGATCAACCCCATCCGGTTCGAGAACGCCGAGGCGAACCTCGAGCTTTCGGACGCGCTGCTCGACTCGCTCGCGTCCACGCTCGTCACGTCCCGGCTCCAGCGCGACCTCACCGACTCCACGACGCAGCGCAACGTCGGCGTCGCGCTCGGTCACTCGCTGCTGGCGCTCGACAACATCGGGCGCGGTCTCCTCGAGATCGACGTCGACCGGGCGCTGCTCGCGGCCGACCTCGACGCCAACTGGGAGATCCTCGGCGAGGCCATCCAGACGGTCATCCGCGCGGAGATCGTGGCGGGGCGCAGCTCGATCAGCGACCCGTACGCGGTGCTCAAGGAGCTCACGCGGGGCAAGCGCGTCGGACGCGACGAGATGCGGGCGTTCGTCTCCGGGCTCGACATCGGGGACCAGGCGAAGGCGCGACTGCTCGAGCTGACGCCGGCCGGGTACGCCGGGCTGGCGTCGCAGCTGGTCGACCACATCCTCTGAGCCGGTCGGTCGGGGCCCTCGCCGCGGCGGGGGTCCCGACGCACGTCAGCGGACGCGGATCGGGGCGGAACGGATCACGCGGGCTCAGTGCCGGGTGGGACGATCCGGGTGGTCCTGCTCGTCCATGTCCTGCAGCTCGTCGCGGTTCGGCTTGAACGACAGGGCCAGCATCGCGAGCATCACGAGGGCGCCGATGAAGGCCACGCCCGTGAACACGACCACGACCGTCCAGCCCTGGGCGTCGGCGGGCCGCGTGCTGAGCCCCACGATGAGGCCCACGAAGGCGGCGAGGGCCGCGGCGATGCCGAGCAGCTCGGCGGGGCGCATGCGGTCCTTGCGGATGTTGGAAGTCACGGTCAGCTCGCGCTCTCGGTGGTCCGGGGGGCGTCCGCCGCGGAGGTCGCGGTGGGCGTGGAGGTGCCCCATTTCATGCTCAGGGCGGCGATGACCAGGAAGACCCCGACGATCGCCGCGTAGGCGCCCAGGAGGCCGACGGCCACGACGGGCGCGGTGAGCTGGCCCTCGCGCTGCTCGACCCCGCCGTACTGGACGACGAGGTCCGGCGGCACCAGGAGGAAGGCGACGGCGAGCACGACGGTGAGCGCTCCGGCGGTGATCGCGTCGGTGGCGCCCGGCACGGGGCCGCGCGAGCGCAGGCCGGCGACGAGCTCCAGGAACCCGGTGACGACGGCCCAGACGCTGACGGCGTAGAGGAGGACGAGGACGCCCCCGTCGCGGGCCAGGAGGGCGGCGATGCCCGCCACCACGGTGATCGAACCCTGGGCGACGGTGCTCGTACGGAGGCGCGCGGCGGGACCGCGGAGGGCCCGGGCGCCGAGGCCCGCGGTGATCAGGCCGGAGAGGATCGCGAAGACGCCGAACGCCACGAGGCCGAGGGACGGCGAGTGGTCGGTCGAGAAGGTGATGAACGCGGCGAGCGCGAGGGCGGGCATCGCGCGCAGGAGGAGCACGGGCCAGTACGCCGCCCGGAACGTCAGCTCGTCCTCGGACACGGCAGCCTCTCTCTCCATCCGGGCCAGCCTACTCGGTGGGTTCCTGGGCGGATGCTCGGCCGGGGCCCGCGATGGCGGCCCGGCGAGCTGGCCTAGGCTCGACACGTGACGAGTCCCCTCCCCCGTCTGGCCGCTGCGGCGGTCGGCGCGGTCGTCGGGCTCGCGGTCGTGTGCGCCGTGGGCGTGGCCTGCGGGATCGTCTACGCGAACCGGGCGTTCTGAGCCGCGGCGGCCCCGCGGCCGACGGCCCGGGATCCGCGGGTCGGGTCCGCCCGATCCGCCGCCCCGTCCGCCGCGCACCCGCGCAACCGGCGCCCCGCGACCTGCGAGGCGCGAACCGCAACCGAGAGGCCCCGCCGTGCCCCAGCCCGAGACCGCGCCGCGGCCCGCCTCCGAGAGCGGCCGGGACACCGGCGGATTCATCCCCGTCGACCGTGCCGTCGTCGCCGCCCCCGAGGGCGCCGCGGATGCCCTGACCCGACGCGACCGGCTGGCCCTCGGCATCGACATCGGCGGCACGACGCTCAAGGCCGGGATCGTCGACGTGACCACGGGGATCCGGCTCACCGAGCGCATGACCGTCGCGAAGCCCGTCGGCGGCGAGCCCGAGGACATCGCGGACGTGATCGCCGAGATCGTGCTCGAGCTGACGCCCGACGAGGACCTGCCCGTGGGCGTCGGCGTGCCCGGCATCGTGCGGGACGGCATCGTGCGCTCCTCCGCCCACATCTCCGACCGCTGGCTCGGCATGGACGCGCGCACCGCCATCCGCGAGCGCAGCGGGATCGACGTCCTCACCGTCAACGACGCCGACGCCGCCGGGGTGGCTGAGCTCGAGTACGGCGTGCTGCAGGGCCGCGGCGGCCTCGTGATCCTCACGACGCTCGGCACCGGCATCGGCACGGCGCTGCTGCACGACGGCACGCTCATCCCGAACAGCGAGCTCGGCCACGTGCACATCGACGGCGGCGACTACGAGATGCAGGCCGCGTTCTCCGCCGTCCGCCGCGAGGGGCTGACGTTCGAGGCGTGGGCGGCGCGGCTGGAGCGGTACTACCGGCACCTCGAGTCGATCATGTCGCCCGACCTCATCGTGGTGGGCGGAGCGGCAGCGCACGAGTTCGCGCGCTTCTCCGGGTTCCTGCACCTCGACACCGAGATCATCGCGGCCAGCCGGGGCAACGACGCCGGGTTGGTCGGCGCCGCGCTGCTCGCGCACCGGGCGGGCGTCGCCCCGGACTGATCCGGCGCGGCCGCGTCCGATCGGGCCCGCCGCGGCCGCATCCGCGCCGGCCTGCGGCGTGGCTACGACCCCGTCCGGCAGACTGGCGCCATGAGCACCGTCGCTCCCCGCGCGCTGCGCGTCGTCATGTCCCCCGACTCGCTCACCGGATCCGCCACCGCCGTCGAGGCCGCCGAGGCCCTCCGCCGCGGCTGGCTCCGCGCACGACCCGGCGACGACGTGGTGATCGCGCCCATGGCCGACGGCGGGCAGGGCACCCTCGACGTGCTCGCGGCCGCCATCCCGGGAGCGCGCCGCATGCCCGTCCGCGTCCCGGGACCCGACGACCGACCCGTCGACGCGCACTGGCTCCTGCTGCCCGACGGCACGGGCGTGGTCGAGGTCGCGTCGACCAGCGGGATCACGCTGCTGGATCCGCTCCGCCCGCTCACCGCCCACACCCGCGGCTTCGGCCGCGCGATCCGGGCGGCGCTCGACGCCGGCGTGCCGCGCCTGCTCCTCGCGCTCGGCGGCAGCTCGTCCACGGACGGCGGCGTCGGCGCGCTCCGCGAGCTCGGGGCGCGGGCCGTCCGCGCGGACGGATCGCCGGCCGGCGACGGCGGCGGCGGGCTCGCGGACGTCGCGACCCTCGACCTCACCGGGCTCCGTACGCTGCCGGCGGGCGGAGCGCTGATCCTCGGTGACGTCACCGCTCCCCTCACCGGGCCCGCGGGCGCCGCCGCCGTCTACGGTCCGCAGAAGGGCGCGACGCCCGCGGACGTGAGCGCGCTCGACGCGGGCCTGGCACACCTCGCCGGCCTGCTGCACGTGGATCCGTCCACCCCGGGCGCGGGCGCGGCGGGCGGCACCGCGGCGGGCCTCGTCGCGTGGGGCGCGGTCGTGGGATCCGGATCCGCCGGCGTGGCCGACGCGATCGGACTGGCCGACCTCCTCGCGGACGCCGACGTCGTGCTCACGGGCGAGGGCCGCTTCGATGCGCAGTCGCGGACGGGCAAGGTCGCCTCCCACATGCTCGACCTGGCGCGGGGGCGCGGGACCGCGGCGATCCTCGTGGCCGGCGCCATCGCCGCCCCCACCGACGGGTTCGCGGCCGCGCGCTCCCTCACCCACCTCGCCGGATCCGCCGACGCCGCACGCGCGGACGTCGGCACCTGGCTCGCGCGCGCCGCGGAGGACCTGGCGCGCGCGGAGGAGTGGCGCGACTGAGGCGGATCCGGCCGGCTCAGTCCCGCGCGCCCGCGCCCGTCACCGCGCCATCCGCGCCACCCGAGACGCCCCGCTCCCGCAGCGCCCGGTACTCCTCCGCCACGTCCGCCGCCGCGACGTCCCACGTGCGCTCGGCCGCGTGCGCCCGGGCCGACGCCGAGAGCCGCGCGAGCGCGGGCCGGTCGGCGAGCAGGTCGCGGATCGCCCGGGCCCAGTCGGCGGGATCCCGCGTCGGCACGAACACGCCGCTCACGCCGTCCCGCACCGAGTCGACCAGCCCCTCCGTCCGCGCGGCGACGACGGGCGTGCCGCAGGCGGCGGCCTCGAGCGCCACGAGCCCGTAGGTCTCCGCGGCCGACGGCATGAGCGCGAGGTGCGCACCGGCGAGGACGCGGGCGGTCGCCGCACGGTCGAGCGCGCCCGCGAAGACGACGTCGTCCTCGAGGTCGAGCGACCGCACGAGCGCATGCAGGCTCGCCGCGTACGCGTCCCGGCCGGGCGAGACCCCTCCGGCGATCACGAGCAGGGGCCGGGTCGCGGGATCCAGCAGGGCGAGGGCCCGCAGCGCGACGTCCTGCCCCTTGAGCGGCTGGATCCGCCCGAGCAGCACGACCCGCACCCGCCCCCCGCCGTCGCGGCCCGACGGCTCACGCAGGAACGCCTCCTCCACGCCAGGCGCCACGACGTGCACCGCGGCGGGATCCGCGTCGTAGGCCTCCACGAGCAGCCGCTTCTCCGACTCCGCGGACGCGACCACGAGGTCCGACGCGCGCACGAGCCGTCCCTCGTCCGCGAGCCGCGAGGCCGGCTCCGGGGTGTCCCCCGCCACGAGCCGGCGGTTCTTCCCCGCGGAGACCGAGTGCAGCGTCAGCACGTGCGGCACGCCCCATGCGCGCGCGACCGGCAGCGCCGCCACGGCCGACAGCCAGTAGTGCGCGTGCACGACGTCCGCGGGCGGCAGCGCGGCGAGCGCCGCGGCGAAGGCGTCCGTGATCCCGGGTAGCTCCTCCTTCGCGAGCGGACCCACCGGCCCCGCCCGGAGCGACCGCAGCTCGACGCCCGGCGCGACGAGGAGCACGGCAGGGTCGGCCGGATCCGTGGCGCGCGTGATCAGCTGCACCTCGTGCCCCTGCCGTCCGAGGCTCCGCGCGAGCTCCAGGAGGTAGACGTTGAGCCCGCCGGCGTCGCCGGTGCTGGGTGTCTGGATCGGCGACGTGTGCAGCGAGACGAACGCGATCCTCATGCGCCCGATCCTACGATCGGCGCCGAGCGGCTCCGACGCGACGCCGACGCGGCTCCGCTCGCACGCCCGTTCCCGGCCGCGACTCCGTGCGGACCCCGGAGGTGCCGCGCGCCCCGATCGGGGACAATGGACGGATGCGGTCGCCCGTCCGCAACCCGCCAACCCTCCCTCGCCCGGGGAGGACCCGTCTGGAGGCCCGCATGACGCGACCTGCCGGCCCCGCGACCATGCAGATCGGCGAGCTCGCCGAGCGCACCGGCATGTCCCACCGCACGCTCCGTCACTACGACGAGACGGGCCTCCTGCGCCCGTCCGGCCGCTCGGACGGCGGCTTCCGCCTCTACACGGCCGACGACCTGGAGCGCCTCCTCCTCATCCGCCGGATGAAGCCGCTCGGCTTCTCGCTCGAGGAGATGGTGCGCCTGCTCGAGGTCACGGACGCCCTCGACGCCGCCGGGCCGGGTGATGACGTAGCCTCCCTGCGCGCGGACCTCGCTGCCTTCGTCGCCGAAGCGGAGGAGCGGCGCCGCCGCCTGGCCGAGCACCTCGCCATGGCCGACGAGTTCCTCGACCGCCTCCGCGCCCGCTGACCCGGCGACCCGACGCGGATCCCCCGCCCGACACCGCCTCGTACCATGGGGAGGTGTCGACCATCACCCCTCCCCGCGCGCCCGCCTCGGCCTCCGCCTCCCCCGTGCTGCGCGAGGCGTCCCGCCGTCGCACCTTCGCCGTCATCTCCCACCCTGACGCGGGCAAGTCCACGCTCACCGAGGCGCTGCTGCTGCACGCGCACGCCATCGGGTCCGCGGGCGCCGTGCACGGCAAGCAGGGCCGCAAGTCCACGGTCTCCGACTGGATGGACATGGAGAAGGAGCGCGGCATCTCGGTGAGCTCCGCCGCGATCCAGTTCACCCACCGCGACACCGTCATGAACGTCGTCGACACCCCCGGCCACGCCGACTTCTCCGAGGACACCTACCGCGTGCTCTCCGCGGTGGACGCCGCGATCATGCTCGTGGACGCCTCCCGCGGCCTCGAGACCCAGACCATGAAGCTGTTCGAGGTGTGCCGCCAGCGCCGCATCCCGATCATCACCGTCATCAACAAGTGGGACCGCCCCGGCCGCGAGCCGCTCGACCTCATGGACGAGATCAAGGAGCGCACGGGCCTCCTCCCCACCCCGCTCACCTGGCCTGTCGGCGAGTCCGGCGCGTTCTTCGGCGTGGTCGACCGCTCCAGCGGCGAGTGCGTGCACTTCACCCGCACGGCCGGCGGCGCGAGCATCGCCCCCGAGACCCGCATGTCGCCCGACGAGGCGCTGGCCGCAGCCGGATCCGCGTGGACGAACGCGGTCGAGGAGAGCGAGCTCCTGCACGAGGAGGGCCAGGACCACGACGAGGAGTCGTTCCTCGCCCGCCGCACCACGCCAGTGCTCTTCGCGGCCGCCGTCCTCAACTTCGGCGTGACCCACATCCTCGATGCGCTCGACGCCATCGCCCCAGCCGCTCAGCCCCGGCCGGACGAGCAGGACCGCACGCGCCCCGTCGAGGAGGACTTCTCCGGCTTCGTCTTCAAGGTGCAGTCCGGGATGAACACCGCGCACCGCGACCGCCTCGCCTTCATGCGGATCTGCTCGGGCGTCTTCCACCGCGGCATGACGGTCACGCACGCCCAGACCGGCCGCCCCTTCGTCACCAAGTACGCGCAGCAGCTCTTCGGCCGCGAGCGCTCCACCGTCGACGACGCCTACCCGGGCGACGTCGTCGGCCTCGTGAACGCGTCCAACATCCGCGTGGGCGACACGCTGTTCGACGGCGCGCCCGTCACCTTCCCGCGCTTGCCCCAGTTCGCGCCCGAGCTCTTCCGCGTCGTCCGCTCGAAGGACACGAGCACGCACAAGCAGTTCCGCAAGGGCATCGAGCAGCTGGACCACGAGGGCGTCATCCAGGTGATGCGCTCCGACCTCCGTGGCGACCAGGCCCCGGTCCTCGGCGCGGTCGGACCCATGCAGTTCGAGGTCGTCGTCGAGCGCATGACGAACGAGTTCCGCGCGCCGCTGCGCATGGAGCCGCTCGAGTACCAGGTGGCCCGGATCACCGACGCCGCCTCGGCACCGGCCCTCGCCAAGACCATCGGCGTCGAGGTGCTCGTGCGCTCAGACGGCACCCACATCGCCCTGATCACGACGCCGTGGCGCCTCAAGGCGATCCAGCGCGACAGCCCCGAGCTCACGCTCGTCGACGCGGCGACGGCGCTGCCGGACGCATGATGTCGCGGGCGCGCGCGTGACCCCCTCACCCGGTCACGGACCTTCGCCGCTCTCCTCGGGCACTGCGGCCGTGACCTCCTCGGCCGGTCACCGCACCTCCGTCGAGGCAGCTCTCGTCGGCGGACCGGCGTCGGAGTCCCCCGCCATCCCCCGGGACACGACCACGGACGTCGATGCCGTCGTCGTCCGCGGCCCGGCGATCGACGCCGAGACCCGCTGCATCCACTACGCCTCCGCGCTCGACGTGGTCGCCCTCCGCGTCCCGTGCTGCGACGCGTGGTACCCGTGCCACCTCTGCCATGCGGCCGTCGCCGACCACCCGCTCGAGGTGATCCCCCGCTCGGCCCACCACCTGCCGGCCGCCCTGTGCGGCGTCTGCCGCGCGACGATGTCCGTGCCCGAGTACCTCGCGGCGGACGCCTGCCCGAGCTGCGGCGCCGCCTTCAATCCCGGCTGCGACGCGCACGCGCACCTCTACTTCGCGCCCTGACCGGGACCCGCGCCGGAGCCGCGCCTCGATCCGCCGGGCCGCTCGGCCCCTCGGCCGCTCGGCCGCTCCGGGGGCGCCGGTTGCACCGCCGCGTCGCCGCGTCGCCGGACGAGCAGCACCTCCGCGGGCGTCTCCGCCCGACGTGGTTGCCCTCCGGCTATCCGCCCGCCGGCATGTCCGCGAAGCGCGAGAAGTGCCCGTGGAAGCCGACCGTGATGGTGCCGGTCGGGCCGTTGCGGTGCTTGGCGACGATGAAGTCGGCCTCGCCCGCACGTGGGTTGTCCTTCTCGTACGCGCTCTCGCGGTGCAGCAGGATGACCATGTCGGCGTCCTGTTCCAGCGAACCGGACTCGCGGAGGTCGGAGATGGCCGGCATCTTGTCGGCGCGCTGCTCCGGCCCGCGGTTCAGCTGCGACAGCGCGATGACCGGCACCTGCAGCTCCTTCGCCATGAGCTTGAGCGCACGCGAGAACTCCGAGACCTCCTGCTGGCGCGACTCGACCTTCTTGCCGCTCGTCATGAGCTGCAGGTAGTCGATGACGACGAGCTTCAGCCCGACCTTCTGCTTGAGCCGACGGCACTTCGCGCGGATCTCGACGAGCGTCATGTTGGGGCTGTCGTCGATGTAGAGGGGCGCGTCGTTGATGCGGCCTCGGGTCTGCGCGATGGTCGTCCAGTCCCGCGCGTCCACGGTGCCCTTGCGCATGCTCTGGAGCGGCACGGACGCCTCGGCGGACAGCAGGCGCATCGCGATCTCGCTGCGCCCCATCTCGAGGCTGAAGAAGATCGACGGCATGTCGTACTTGATGCTCGCCGCGCGCGCGAAGTCGAGCGCCAACGTCGACTTGCCGAGCGCGGGGCGCGCGGCGACGATGATGAGCTGGCCGGGGTGCAGGCCGTTGGTGAGCGCGTCGAGGTCGGCGAAGCCCGTGGGCACGCCGGTCATCTGGCCGTCCTTGCCCTTGGCCGCCTCGATCTCGTCGATGGCGACCGTGACCGCGTCCGTGAGCGGCACGTAGTCCTCCGCCTCGACACCGCCCGTGACGCCGTAGATCTCCGCCTGCGCGTTGTTCACGAGGTCGACGACCTCGCCCTCGCTGGCGTAGCCCATCTGCACGATGCGGGTGCCAGCCTCGACCAGGCGCCGCAGCACCGCCTTCTCGGCGACGATGGACGCGTAGAAGCCGGCATTGGCTGCCGTGGGGACGACGCTCGTGAGCGTGTGGAGGTAGTCGGCGCCGCCCGCACGGCTCAGCTCGCCGAGCTTGGTGAGCTCGTCGGTGACCGCGATGACGTCCGTGGGCTCACCGTGCGAGTACAGCGACAGGATCGCGTCGAAGATGATCTCGTGCTTGGGGATGTAGAAGTCGATCGCCCGCACCTGCTCGACCGCGTCGGCCACGGCGTCCTTGCTGAGGAGCATGCCGCCGATGGCGCTCTGCTCGGCGAGGAGGTCGTGCGGCGGCGTGCGCTCGTGGCCGGCGCGCTTGTCGCGCTCGTCCCGTTCGCCGGCGAGACCCAGATGGGCGATGGACACGTGCGGCTCCCCTCGGTCGGCTGGGCGGATGCGCCCGCACGACCGTTCTAGCTCGGACCTCCGACACCGCTCAGACGACGTCGGCCGGACCGCTGACGGGTCCTCCGCGACCCGTTCGACGGGCGCTGCCCCACGATATGGATGCGGTCCCACCAGGACCAAATGCCCCTGTGGACGAGACTGTGGAGAAAGTGGGCGAAACGCCGGGGATCGTGTGGACTACCTGGGGACAAGCCTGTGCACTAATGAGTTTTTTCCGGCCTGAATCCTGGTCTGACCAGGACCGCAGTTCTCCCCCACCAGTGTGGGAAAACTAGTCTGCACCAGGGCTTGAGAGTTCGTCTGCTGCGGCCTGGCCTGTGGATGGGAGTGGGGATCCAGAGGCCTCTGACCGGCTGGTTAACCGCCGATGGCGGTGGGCTCCATGAGCCCACCGCCATCGATCTCGTGCTGCGTCACTTCGCGGCGACGACCTGCAGGCTGATCGTGGCGACGATGTCGTCACGGAGCCGGATCGTGGCCTCGTGGTTCCCCGTGGCCTTGATGGCGTTGGGGATCTCGATCTTGCGCTTGTCGACCTGGCCGATGCCCGACTCCTCGACCGCCTTGGCGATGTCGGACGTCTTGACGGAGCCGAAGAGGCGCCCGCCCTGGCCGGCCTTGACGGTGAGCTTGACGATCTTGGCCTCGAGGCGGCTCTTGAGGTCCTGCGCCTCCTCGATGGTCGCGTGCTCGCGAGCGGCACGCGCTGCCTTGATCTGCTCGATCTGCTTCTCGCCGCCGCGGCTCCAGATGACCGCGAAGCCCTGGGGCACGAGGTAGTTGCGGGAGAACCCGTTCTTGACCTCGACGACGTCTCCGGGGGAACCGAGGCCGGAGACCTCGGTCGTGAGGATCACTTTCGACATTCCATTACCCCTTAACGGCCAGAGCCGGCGTAGGGGAGAAGTGCCATCTCGCGCGCGTTCTTGACTGCGCGCGCGATGAGGCGCTGCTCCTGCACCGAGACACCGGTGATGCGACGAGCGCGGATCTTTCCCCGCTCGGAGATGAACTTGCGGAGGGTGGCGACATCCTTGTAGTCGATGACGCCGACGCGGATGGACTTCGCCGGGGCGGCGTTCTTGCCGCCCTTGGCTCCGCGGAGAGGCTTGCGGCGGTCGCCGCTGCTCTTTCCAGCCATGATTCTTCCTGTCTTTCGTACGTAGTGCGACGAGCCCTAGAAGGGCGTCTCGTCGTTGAAGTTGCCGGGGTTGGACCAGCCGCCGTCGCCGCCACCGGAGTTGCCGCCCGAGCTCGCGGGGGTGCCCCACGGCTCCTCGGCCACCTGCTGCTGCTGGGGCTGTCCGCCGCCGAACTGGCCACGGCCACCGCCGCCGGAGTTGCCCCCGCCGCCGTTGCCGCCGCCGCCGGCCGCGCGCGTGACCTGAGCGGTCGCGTAGCGGAGCGAGGGGCCGATCTCGTCGACCTCGAGCTCGATGGAGGTGCGCTTCTCGCCCTCCTTCGTCTCGTACGACCGCTGCTTGAGGCGGCCGGTCGCGACGACACGCGAGCCCTTGGTGAGCGAGGACGCCACGTGCTCGGCGAACTCGCGCCACACGCTCGCACGGAGGAAGAGGGCGTCGCCGTCCTTCCAGTCGTTGCTCGCGCGGTCGAAGGACCTCGGCGTGGAGGCGATGGTGAAGTTGGCTACCGCCAGCCCGTTCTGCGTGTACCGCAGCTCCGGATCACTGGTGAGGTTGCCCACGACCGTGATGATGGTTTCGCCGGCCATCGACTACTCCCCGGTCTTCTCGCTGGAAGCAGCCTGGGCTGCCGGCTTGCCGGGCGTCGCCGGAGCGGCGTCCGTGGCGGGCGCCTGGGGCGCGGCGTCTGCGGCCTTGGACGTGGCGGCTGCCTTGCGGGCGGCCTTCTCGTCGGCGAGCTTGCGAGCGGACGCGACCATGGCCATGGCCTCCTCGGCACGCAGCACCTTGGTGCGCATGACGGCCTCGGACAGACCCAGCTGGCGGTCGAGCTCCTGCGTGGCCTCGCTCGTGGCGGTGAGCTGGACGACGGCGTAGATGCCCTCGTTCTTCTTGTTGATCTCGTACGCCAGTCGACGACGGCCCCAGACGTCGACGTTGTCGACGGTGCCACCGCTGGTGCGGATGACGTTGAGGAACTTGTCGAGACTGGGAGCGACGGTGCGCTCATCGATCTCGGGATCCAGGATCACCATGAGTTCGTACTGATGCGTCACTAACCCACCTCCTTCGGACTTGAACGGTCGCAGACGATCTGCGACAGGAGGGTATGTGCATCTGTCCGCGCGGGGCAGGGGAATCCCGTTGCCGGGCGGACAACCTCGCAAGACTACCGGATGGGGAGGAGTCGCACCAGGCCGCGGGAGGCGGCGGCGCGGATCAGCCCTGCTCGGCCGCCCACCACGCGACGAGGCGGCGCTCGGCCTCCTCCTCGGGGAGCGGGCCCTCGTCGAGCCGCAGCTCGAGCAGGAAGCGGTAGGCCCGGCCCACGACCGGGCCCGGCGGCACGTCGAGTATCCGCATGATCGCCTCGCCGTCGAGGTCCGGACGGACGGCCGCCATCTCCTCCTGCTCGGCGAGCTCGGCGATGCGGGCCTCGAGGTCGTCGTAGGCGAAGCCGAGGCGGTCGGCCTTGCGACGGTTCTGCGTGGTGACGTCCGCGCGCGTGAGCATGTGCAGGCGCTCGAGCTCGGGGCCGGCGTCGCGCACGTAGCGGCGGACGGCAGAGTCGGTCCAGCCGCCCTCCGTGTAGCCGAAGAAGCGGAGGTGCAGCTCGATGAGGCGCGCGACCGACGCGATCGTGTCGTTGTCGAAGCGGAGCGCGCGGAGCCGGCGCTTGGCCATCTTGGATCCGACGACGTCGTGGTGGTGGAAGGTGACGACGCCGCCGGGCTCGAGCCGGCGCGTGGACGGCTTGCCGATGTCGTGGAGGAGCGCGGCGAGACGGAGGACGAGATCCGGAGCCTCGCCCGGGTGGCGGGAGCGCTCGTGGTCGATGGCCTGGTCGAGCACCTGGAGGGAGTGCTGGTAGACGTCCTTGTGACGGTGGTGCTCGTCGGCCTCGAGCTTCATCGCGGGGAGCTCGGGGAGCACGTGGTCCGCGAGGCCGCCCTCGACGAGCAGGTCGAGCCCGGCGCGCGGCTCGGGGGTGCGCAGCAGCTTGGAGAGCTCATCGCTCACGCGCTCGACGGAGATGTCGAGGATCCGCGGGGCCATGTCGCGGATGGCGGCGAGCGCGGCGTCGTCGAGGCGGAAGCCGAGCTGCGAGGCGAAGCGGACGGCGCGCATCATGCGGAGCGGGTCGTCGCCGAACGAGACCTCGGGGGCCACGGGGGTGCGGAGCACCTGGGCGAGGAGGTCGTCGATGCCGCCGGACGGATCCACCAGCACCACCTGCGGCAGGCGCACGGCGAGCGCGTTCACCGTGAAGTCGCGGCGCACGAGGTCCTCCTCGAGCGAGGAGCCGAACTCGACCTCGGGCTTCCGGGAGACGCCGTCGTACTGGTCGGTGCGGTAGGTCGTGATCTCGACCTGCTCCCCCTTCACGCGCGCGCCGATGGTGCCGAAGGCACGGCCGATGTCCCAGTGGGCGTCGGCGACGGGCTTCACGATCTCGAGGATGCGATCCGGTCGCGCGTCGGTCGTGAGGTCGAGGTCGGTCGCGGCGCGGCCGAGGAAGGCGTCGCGCACGGGGCCGCCGACGAGGGCGAGCTCGTGGCCCGCCTCGTGGAAGGCGCGCGCGAGCACGGCGACCGGGGGCGATGCGGCCAGCTCGCGGAGACGCTCGAGGGCCTGTGCGACGCTGTGCATGGTCGGACAGTCTACGGCGGGGCGACGACGGGCTTCCGGCGTCCACGGCGAGCGCACATGGGCCGCGCGGGGCCAGCCATTTAGAATCGGCAGATGCACGCCGCGCCTCGACACGACGCCGGCCCCACCCGCACGGACAGAGCCCTCCGGCTGATCCGGCGATCCGCTCGACGCACGATCTCCACCCTCGTGTGCGTCGCGGTCGCCGCCGGGACGCTCGCCGCCGGGACGGTCGCGGGTCCGTCGACCCCGGCGCGCGCGGCCACCGACGGCGTGACCCTCACCGTCACGCCCGCGGCCGAGGGGATCCTGACCCCCGGCCAGGACCTCGCCGTCACCGTGTCAGTCGTCAACGCGACGGAGGCCGCGGTGCCGGCCGGGCGCATCGACCTCGACCTCAACCGCACCGTCCTCGACACCCGCACCAAGATCGACGGCTGGCTCGACACGGCGTCCACCGACCAGAACTCGCGCACCGGCCCGCGCATCGGCCGCGCCGACACCCCGGAGGTGCCCGCGGGCGGCACGGTCGACGTGGCCATCACGGTGCCCTCGGCGACCGTGGCGCTTCAGGGCAGCCGTGGCGGGTTCGGGCCGCGCGGGCTCACGGCGGAGCTCGACGCCGGCGGCGCGGACGTCGCGACGGGCCGCGGTGCGGTCGTCTGGAGCCCCGGCGCGGATCCGGCGCCCACGCCGGTCGCGGCCGTCATGCCGCTCACCGTCCCGCCGAGCGCGTCGGACTTCGTCGACGCCGAGGCCCTCGCGACCTACACGGCGGCGGGCGGCACGCTCACGCGTCAGCTCGACGCGGTCTACGGCCGCCCCGTCGCGGTGGGCATCGACCCGCGGATCATCGCGTCCATCCGCATCCTCGGCGCCGACGCCCCCGCATCCGCCGTCGAGTGGCTGCAGCGCCTCCGCGAGATCCCGAACGAGACCTTCGCGCTGGCCTGGGCGGACGCCGACGTCGCCGTGCAGGCGCAGGCCGGAGCCGCGACGCTCCTCGCGCCCACCGACGCCTCCTACGCCGTGCGCACGAGCCGGTTCGCGGCGCCGGGCTCGACCCCCGCACCCTCCCCGAGCTCGACGCCCAGCGAGACCCCCACGGCCACGGAATCCCCCGCAGCCAGCGGCACGCGCGGCGGATCCGCCATCGCCGGAGCCGCGACCGCCGCTCCTGCCGAGACGCCCTCCCCCTCCTCCAGTCCCGAGCCGAGCCCCACGCCGTCGGCGCCTGCGCTGGCCCCCGCCCCGACCCTCGCCGACCTGACGGCCTGGGACTACACGATCTCCGGCGTCTCCTGGCCGGCCGCGGGCACCGTGACCTCGGGCGACCTCGGGGTGCTCACCGCCAGCGGCACGACCACGGCGATCCTCGATAGCGGTGACGTGCAGTCCACCGGTTCCGCATCCGTCGCCGCGACCGGGACGATCGGCGACACGACCGTGCTCGTGACCGACGCCCGCGTCTCCGCCCTCGTCGACCGTGCGCTCTCCGCCGAGACCGACGAGGCCTTCGGGATCGCGCTGGCACAGCTCTCCGCGACCCTCGCGGCCGACGCGCGCGCGGCCGACGGCCACGTGGTCGTCGCCGGCCTCGAGCGCGGCTGGGCAGCCTCAGGCGGGCGGCTGGGTCAGCTGCTCGACGCGATCCAGGGGCTCCCCTTCAGCGATACCGCGCAGCTGGGCGCCGCCTTCGCCACCGCGCCCGTGCCTCTCCAGGTCGTGGATCACCCGGAGGACGCCACGCGGGTCCAGCGCGTCGCCGACGCGATGTCGCTCGAGGCGCAGGTCGCCGCGTTCGCCAAGGCGGTCGAGCGCCCGGAGCTCATCACCGGGCAGCAGCGGATGCTGCTCCTCGCCACGCTCGCGAACCGCTGGCGCGACGACCCGGATGGACTGGTGACCGTCCAGGACGGTTACACCGCGCAGGCCGACGCGCTGCTGGGCTCCGTCGCCATCACCACCCGCCAGAACACCGTCATCAGCGACACGACGAGCCTCCTCATCAACGTGAGCAACGAGCTCGACCAGCCCGTCACGGTGCGGCTGTCGATCATCGCCGGCAGCGGCCGGATCCGCGTCGACGACTCCGCGCTGGTCACGGTCCCCGCCCACGGCAGCGCGTCGGCCCGCCCGCCCATCACCTCGATCTCCAACGGCGACGTCGTGGTCACGGCGCGGCTCACCACCGAGGACGGCTCCGTGCAGATCGGCGAGAGCGCGCCTGTCGAGCTGTTCATCCGGGCCGGGTTCGAGGCCATCGTCACGGCGCTGTTCGTCGCCGCCGTCGCGCTCCTGTTCGGCTTCGGCCTGTTCCGCAGCATCCGCAAGCGCCGCCGCGCCCGCGCCCGGCAGCTCGCCGGCCTGCCCGAGGAGATCGATGACTGACCGGATCGCGCCGCCCGCCCTCGGATCGGACGCGGCATGACCGCCGCCCCCGCCCCGCGTGGAGGCATCGGCCGCGCGTCCGCCCTGCTCGCCTCGGGCACGTTCGTCTCTCGGATCCTCGGCTTCGTCAAGGCGATCGTGCTGCTGCAGACCATCGGCGCGACCCTCGGCAGCTCCAACGCGTTCTCCAACGCGAACCAGCTGCCGAACAACATCTACGTGATCATCGCGGGCGGCGTCCTCAACGCCGTCCTCGTGCCGCAGGTCGTGCGCGCCGCCAAGCACGCCGACGGCGGCGCCGGCTACATCAACAAGCTCGTCACCATCGCGATCGTCGTGCTCGGCGGGGTCACGATCCTCGCGACAGTGGGCGCTCCCGTCGTCTCGCGCCTCTACGCCGCCACCCTGCCGCCGGACGTCTTCGCGCTCGTCGTCGCGTTCGCATACTGGTGCCTGCCGCAGATCCTCTTCTATGGGCTCTACGCCGTGCTCGGCGAGGTGCTGAACGCGCGGGGATCCTTCGGGCCCTTCACGTGGGCGCCCGTCCTCAACAACGTGGTCGCCATCGCCGGCCTCCTCGTCTTCCAGGCCATGTTCGGCTCCGGCAGCCGCCCTGTCGACGACTGGAGCCTCGACAAGATCGTCGTCCTCGCCGGATCCGCGACCCTCGGCGTCGTCGCGCAGGCGCTCATCCTCTTCGTGTTCTGGCGCCGCGTGGGCCTGCGCTTCCGGTTCGACTTCGCGTGGCGGGGCGTGGGCCTCGGCACCGCCGGCCGCCTCGCCGGCTGGACGTTCGGCATGCTCGTCGTGACGCAGCTCGCCGGCATCGCGCAGTCGAACGTGGCGAACATCGCGGCCACCTCGGACAGCCCGTCGAGCACGATCCTGCTCAATGCGTGGCTGTTCTTCATGCTGCCGCACTCGATCTTCGCGGTCTCCATCGCCACCGCCTACTTCACGCGCATGAGCACGCACGCGGGCGAGGGCGACCACGACAGCATGCGCGCGGACCTCTCCTCGGCCGTGCGGCTCGTCGCGCTCATGACGGTGCTCTCCACCGCGCTCATCGCCGTGCTCGCCGGACCGGTGGCGCGCGTGATGGTGTCGGGCGACATCGGCGAGGTCCGCGGCTACGGCATCGTCCTCATCGCCTTCATCCTCGGCCTGCCGGCGTTCAGCACCCTCTTCGTCCTGCAGCGCGCCTTCTACGCCCTCTCGGACACGCGCACGCCGTTCCTCATCCAGTGCGCCCAGGTCGTGCTGTTCATCGCGGGAGCCCTCGTCATCTCCCAGCAGCCGGTCGAGCTGATCGGCGTGGGGCTCGCCGTGCTGCAGACCGTCACGGTCAGCGGGCAGGCAGTGATCGCCGCCGTGCTCCTGCGCCGACGCATCGGCAGGATCGACGGACGCCGAATCCTCCGCAGCGCCGTCCGCTTCGTCGTCGCCGCGGTGCCGACAACGCTCGTCGGCATCGCGCTCCTCGCCCTCGTCTCGGGCGGCGCCTTCGAGGGTGTGGGCGTCGCGTCGAAGGGGCAGGCGCTCCTCGTCGGGATCCCCCTGGCCGCCGTCATGACGGCCGTCTACCTCGCCGCGCTGGCCGCCATGCGCTCCTCCGAGCTGCAGCAGCTCGCGGGCCCCGGGATGCGCCGCATCCGCCGCCGCTGACCCCGCGCGCCGCCACCGGCTCGACCGGCCCCGAGGCCTGTCCGCGCACGCGCCCCCGCCCGGTGGAGCCGCAGGAATAGCCGCTACCGTGGGTCTGTTGCAGAGGTGAGCGGGCGCCGGCGAGGCGCCCCGCCGAGCAGTGGAGGAGAAGCCGTCGTGCGTCAGATCATCATCATCGGTTCGGGTCCGGCCGGGTACACGGCCGCCATCTACGCCGCGCGCGCCAACCTCACGCCCCTCCTCATCGCGAGCTCGGTCGAGGCCGGCGGCGAGCTCATGAACACCACCGAGGTGGAGAACTACCCCGGCTTCACCGATGGCATCCAGGGCCCCGATCTGATGATGGCGATGCAGGCGCAGGCCGAGCGCTTCGGCACCGAGGTCGTGCTCGACGACGTCACGTCGGTCGAGCTGCAGGGCGACGTCAAGCGCGTCACCCTCGGCAACGGCGACGTGCACGAGGCCCTCGCGGTCATCGCCGCCACCGGATCCGCGTACCGCAAGCTGGGGCTCCCCGCGGAGGACCGCTTCAGCGGCCACGGCGTCTCCTGGTGCGCGACGTGCGACGGCTTCTTCTTCCGCCAGAAGACCATCGCGGTCGTCGGCGGCGGCGACAGCGCGATGGAGGAGGCCACCTTCCTCACGCGCTTCGCGGAGAAGGTCTACGTGATCCACCGCAAGGACACCCTGCGCGCCTCGAAGATCATGCAGGACCGCGCGTTCGAGAACCCGAAGATCGAGTTCGTCTGGAACGCGCAGGTGGTCGACATCACGGGCGGCGAGAAGGTCGACGGCGTGTTGCTCGAGGACACCGTGACCGGCGAGCGGCGCCCGCTCGCGCTCGACGGCCTCTTCATCGCCATCGGCAACGACCCGCGCACGCACCTCTTCCACCAGCAGCTCGAGCTCACCACCGAGGGCACCATCGCCGTCGACGGCCGCTCCTCGCGCACGAACCTGCCGGGCGTGTTCGCGGCTGGCGACGTGATCGACCCGACGTACCGCCAGGCCGTCACGGCCGCCGCCTCCGGCACGGTCGCGGCCCTCGACGCGGAGCACTTCCTCGCATCGCTGCCTGACACCCTGCTCGACACCGCATCCGACGGACCGGACGGCCCCGCGGGCCACGGCGCGCCGGCAGCCGGCAGCGCGGTGGATCCCGACGGCGAGCTCGTCGGCGCCGACCACCAGTAGCCGAACCCCTCATCACTACCCGATCCGGCAGCCGCTCGGATCCACGCGAACCACACGAAGGAGAACCCATGTCCCACTCCCGCGACGTCACCGACGCCAGCTTCCAGGCCGACGTCCTCGACGCCGAGAAGACCGTCATCGTCGACTTCTGGGCGCCCTGGTGCGGCCCGTGCAAGGCCGTCTCCCCCGTCCTCGACCAGATCGCCGCCGAGAACCCCGGCATCGAGCTCGTCAAGATCGACGTGGACGACAACCCCGAGATCGCGATGAAGTACAAGATCACGTCGATCCCGGCCATGAAGGTCTTCCAGAAGGGCGAGGTCGTCAAGACCGTCATCGGCGCCAAGCCGAAGCCGGCCCTCGAGCAGGAGTTCGCCGACTTCCTCAAGTAACCGTCGCTCGCGCCGGACAGGCGGCGAGGACAACCGGAGGGTCCGGCACCGCGAGGTGCCGGACCCTCCGTCGTCCCGCCGACACCGTCGCCGGCCAGGGCGCTGCCCGGAGGATCGCGGGCCGCCGCCCGTTAGGCTGGACGGCAATCGGACAGTGAGAGACGTGACGTGACACCTGCAGGCAGCCCCCGCGAATCCGCGGGCACCAACCTCGACCCCTGGTTCCCCCACTACGCGGAGAGGACCTCCGGCCTCAGCGCCTCCGAGGTCCGCGCCCTCTTCGCCGTGGCCAGCCGACCCGAGGTCGTCTCGCTCGCCGGCGGCATGCCGTTCGTCTCCGCCCTCCCCCAGGAGCTCATCGTCACGGCGATGGAGAAGGTCATGCGCGAGCGCGGCCCCGTTGCGCTCCAGTATGGCGGCGGCCAAGGGACACCGGAGCTCCGCGAGGACATCCTCGAGATCATGGCCCTCGAGGGCATCCGCGGCAGCGTCGACGACATCGTCACCACCACGGGCTCGCAGCAAGCCCTCGACCTCGTCACGAAGCTCTTCATCGACCCGGGCGACGTGATCCTCGCCGAGGCCCCCAGCTACGTGGGCGCGATCGGCGTCTTCCGCAGCTACCAGGCGGTCGTCGAGCACGTGGTCATGGACGACGACGGCCTCGTCCCCGAGGCGCTGCGCGAGGCCATCGCCAGGATCCGCGGCGAGGGACGCACCATCAAGTTCCTCTACACCGTCCCCAACTTCCACAACCCGGCCGGGGTCACCATGTCGGCGGCCCGCCGTCCGGAGATCCTCGAGATCTGCCGTTCGAACGACATCCTCGTGCTGGAGGACAACCCCTACGGTCTCCTCTGGTTCGACCGACCGGCGCCGGACGCCATGCGCAGCCTCGACGACGAGGGGGTCATCTACCTGGGCTCCTTCTCCAAGACCCTCGCCCCCGGTTTCCGCGTCGGCTGGGCGCTCGCGCCGCACGCCATCCGCGAGAAGCTCATCCTCGCCCAGGAGTCGGCGGTCCTCTCCCCCAGCTCCTTCAGCCAGCTGATCATCTCGGAGTACCTCCACGCCTCCGACTGGAAGGGACAGATCGACACCTTCCGCGGCGTGTACCGGGAGCGGCGCGACGCCACGCTGTCCGCCCTCCACGAGCACCTGCCGAGCCTGACCTGGACGGTCCCGAACGGCGGCTTCTACGTCTGGCTGAAGCTCCCCGAGCAGCTCGACTCCAAGCAGATGCTCCCCCGAGCCGTCACGGCCCTCGTCGCCTACACGCCCGGCACCGCGTTCTACGCCGACGGCCGCGGACGCGACGCCATCCGCCTGTCGTTCTGCTACCCGACGCCCGAGCGCATCCGCGAGGGCATCCGCCGCATGGCGGGGGTCATCGACGACGAGCTGGATCTGCTCACCACGTTCTCCGGCACGGGTGCGCTGACGTCACGCCCCACGACGTCCGTCGTCACGCCGCCGCCGGACCTCGACTGACAACCCGCGTCCACGAACACCGACCGCAACCGGATCGAGCATCATGACCGCACACGAGCCTCTCTCCGTCCTCGTCCTCGCGGGCGGGATCTCCCATGAGCGTGACGTGTCGCTCCGCAGCGGTCGCCGCGTGGCCGATGCCCTGCGCGCGGCCGGTGTCCAGGCGTCCCTCCGCGATCCCGACGCCACCCTCCTCGACTTCCTCCGGGAAACCCCTCCCGCCGTCGTCTGGCCGGTCCTCCACGGGGCCAGCGGCGAGGACGGCGCGCTCCTCGGGCTGCTCGAGCTCGCGGGCGTCCCCTACGTCGGATCCTCAGCACGATCCGCACGGCTCGCATGGGACAAGCCGACCGCGAAGGCGATCGCCGAGTCAGCGGGCATCCGCACGCCGCGATCCGTGACCCTGCCCAAGGACACGTTCCGCGAGCTCGGCGCGGCTGCCGTCCTGCGCCTCGTCACCGAGGCCGTGCCCGCCCCGTACGCCGTCAAGCCGGCCCGCGGCGGCTCGGCACAGGGGGTCACGATCGTCACCGATCCGGGCTCCCTGCCGCGGGCGATGGTGGACGCCTACACATACGGGGACGTCGCCCTCATCGAGCAGCTCGTCGAGGGCACCGAGGTCGCGATCGGCGTCCTCGACACCGGCGCCGGCCCCGAGGCGCTGCCCGCGACCGAGATCGTGCCCACATCCGGCGTGTACGGCTACGAGGCGCGCTACAACGCGGGTCTGACGCGCTTCTTCACTCCCGCGCGCATCTCCTCCGAGGCGAACGCGGCAGCATCGGCGGCCGCCATCGGGATCCACCGCGCTCTCGGCATCGGGCAGATGTCACGAGTGGACATCATCATCGACGCCGCGGGCGAGCCCTGGTTCATCGAGGTCAACGTCATCCCCGGTCTCACCGAGACGTCGTTGCTCCCGCAGGGGCTCGCCGCTGCCGGGGTCGAAGTGGGCGATCTCTACCGCCGCCTCGCCGAGGCTGCGCGGGCAGCCTCTTCCGCCCCCTGACGCCTCCAACGCGTGGAAGGGAGGCGGCCCTTCCCGGTCGCCTCCCTTCCCGTCAGTTGGCGTCCGCGTCCGGGACGCCCATCTCCTGGGCGATGCGCGTCAGATCCCCCACCGTCGCGAAGTCGATGACGATCTGGCCCTTCTGGGCTGACATGGTCACGCGCACGCTCGTGTTGAGGTGGTCCCCTATGCGCTGGGCCGTGTCGTCCAGATGCGCGTTGCGCGCCGAGCTGGCGGACTTGCGCGGCTTGCTGATCCGTTGTCCCCGTTGGGCGGCAGCCTCAGCCGCCCTCACGGAGAGATCCTCGTTGACGATCTTCTCGGCGAGGTGCCGCATGGCGTCCTCGTCTCCGGACGACAGGATCGCGCGCGCATGCCCCGCAGACAGGACGCCGGCCGCGACGCGATGCTGCACGTCCTCGGGTAGACGGAGCAGGCGGATCGTGTTGGTGATCTGCGGCCGCGACCGTCCGAGGCGCTGCGCGAGCTCGTCCTGGGTGATGGCGAAGTCGGCCAACAGCTGCTGGTAGGCGCTGGCCTCCTCGAGGGGATTCAGCTCCGACCGGTGCAGGTTCTCCAGCAGTGCGTCCCGCAGCATGGACTCGTCGGCGGTGTCCTTGATGACGGCCGGGATGGTGTCCAGTCCGAGCTCCTTGGTGGCCCGGAGACGACGCTCCCCCATCACGAGCTCATAGCGGGCGCGGCCGTCCGCGTCGGCGCCGAGCGGGCGCACCACGATCGGCTGGAGCACCCCGTACTCCCGGATCGAGACCATGAGCTCCTGGAGCTCGTCCTGGCGGAAGTCAGTGCGCGGCTGCTGCGCGTTCGGGGTGATGTCCGCGGGATCGAGGTTGGCCAGGCGCGCCCCGGGGACAGCGACGAGCTCCGGCTCGCCCCGTCCCTGCGATTCACCTTGCACACCGCTCGGCGCACCCGCACCGATGCTGTCCGGGAAGAAGACGTCGACGGGCCTGCTGCGCTCATCGGATGTGGGGATGAGCGCGCCGATGCCGCGACCCAGGCCGGTTCTCTTGGTTGCCATTATGTCCGGGCTCCTCGGTGTGCGATCTCGGCTGCTGCCTCCAAGTAGGAGAGAGCGCCAGGTGAGTTGGGGTCGTAGCTGATGACGCTCTGGCCGTAGCTGGGTGCCTCGCTGATGCGGACGGACCGTGGGATGAGCGTCGTGAGGGTCTGCTGAGGGAAGTGCTCACGCACTTCAGCCGCGACCTGTTGAGCGAGGTTCGTACGCCCGTCGTACATGGTCAGCAGGATGGTGGACATCGCCAGCTCGGGGTTCAGGTGCTGCGCGATCAGCTCGATGTTCGAGAGCAGCTGGCTGAGGCCCTCGAGTGCGTAGTACTCGCACTGGATGGGGATCAGCACCTCTCTGGCGGCGCTGAACGCGTTGATCGTGAGCAGCCCGAGTGACGGCGGGCAGTCGATCAGGACGTAGTCGAAGTCGCGCCCGCTGTCCGATGCCAAGAAGGCGTCGAGGGCATTCCGAAGCCGACGTTCACGGTGAGGGAGGTTCACGAGCTCGATCTCAGCTCCTGCGAGATGGATCGTCGCCGGCACGCAGAAGAGAGTGTCGAATTCTGGGCTGGGCTGTACGACCTTCTCTATGGCGACATCATTGACGAGCACGTCATACACGCTCATGAGGTCGCTTGATCGGTCTGCACCGAGCGCTGTCGATGCGTTCCCCTGCGGATCCAGGTCGATGACCAGCGTGCGCGAGCCAGCCTTCGCGAGTGCAGCGGCGAGGTTCACGGTTGACGTGGTCTTCCCGACCCCGCCCTTCTGGTTGGCGATCGTGAAGACCCGAGTGCGTGTCGGGCGTGGGAGAACGAGACCCGCGAGGGCTTTCCGTCGTCGACTCGTCTCGGAGAGTTCGCGAGCGATAGGACTCAGGTCTTCATCCATGGATTGCTCCCGATCGGTCGAAGTTGGCGATGGGTGCACCGTGCGTCTTGTCATGTTTCACGTGGAACATCTGGCCCTCATCATCGCGGCTCGGGCCGTATAATCCGGCATTGATCAGGTCTTCTTCCTTGGAGTGACAGGTATCGTCACTCATGCGACTCGCGCTCGGATCACTCGCGTGACCTCATCGACTTGTCCCGAGCCGAGCGTCAGCACCTCGACATCCTCCAGGTGGTACTTGCGAATGGCCTTGTGGGCAGCCTCGACCTCGCGCTCCGCGTTGGACCCCTTCATCAGCACGAGCTCTCCCCCGGTCTTCACGAGAGGCACAGTGAGGGGGATCAGCTTCGCGAACGCACTCACGGCCCGTGCTGTCACCTGATCGAGACTGAACTCCTGAGCCACTTCCTCCGCGCGAGCTCGTCGAACACGTACATTGTCGAGGGCCAGATGTGCCACCTGCTCTTCGAGCCAGACGACGCGGCGCTCCATGGGCTCGATGAGGACGAACTCCACGTCTGGTCGTGCGATAGCGAGCACCAGCCCAGGCAGCCCCGCGCCGGTTCCGACATCACCGACGAGTCCAGGGCGTAGAAGCGGCGCGACCAGCACGGAGTTGATGACGTGTCGAGACCAGAGTCGCGGGGGCTCGAGGGGCCCGATGAGCCCGAGCTCCTCTCCGCGCCGACCGAGCTGAGCGACGAATTCGCGCGCCACGTCCAGGCGGTCTCCGAACATCGATTTCGCCACCGTCGGCTCCGACTCGATGATGATCTGATCAGGCATCGCGTATCCATCCTGTGTTCGGTGGCTGTGTCAGCTCGACCATGTCGGCGGCCGCGTCGGCATCGAGCGGTCGCATCGAGTGTGTAGGCGTGTCCTGCGAGTTTAGCGTTCGCGCATGTCGCGCGACGACCGGATCAGTCCGGTCCCCGAGCTGGCATCCGAGACGCGGACTTCCCAGGCATGTTTCACGTGAAACCGCACCGCTCTGCAGATGGTGGTCTCACTCCCCGTGGGTACGCGCGCAGATCGGGACTCGTCCTACCCAGAGGCGGCCTACGTTTCACGTGAAACACGCATCGACATCCAGGGGGCAAGTCGATGAGCCGGGTTCACATCCCACGCCTGGCAATCGAAGCGACGATCATCTGACCGGACCAACCTGCAGCCTCGCCTCGCGACGATCACATCGTCACGTCCCCCGTGTCCCGATGGCCGATTGATGACACGACTGTGCTAATTAAACACCGATGCATGGATAGCGTGGGACAGCGAAGAGGCCCGATCCGTCGGACCGGGCCTCTTCATTCACGCCGCGGTTTTCACGACTTCGTGATCACCGTATGACGGTCGCGCCCCTCACCCTCGGACTCCGAGGTGTAACCCCGCTCGGCCACGATGTCGTGCACGAGCTTCCGCTCATACGACGACATGGGCGGCAGGGAGGCAGTCGCCGATCCGGCGGCGATCCGCTCGATGGCACGGTCGACGAGCTGGGCGAGCTCGACCTGACGCGCGTCTCGAGAGCCGCCGACGTCGAGGATCAGACGGCTGAACACGCCCGTCTTGTTCTGGACCGCGAGTCGGGTCAGCTCCTGGAGCGCCGTCACGGTCTCCGGATTCGACAGCAGGCGCAGGTCCTGGGAATCCGCCGCGTCGACGGAGACGTATGCACGCCCACCGCGCTGATCGATGTCGATGTCACCGTCCAGGTCGCAGATGTCGAGGAGCTCCTCGATGTAATCAGCCGCTATGTCGCCCTCGTCGACGGCATCAGCGCCGCCATCGACCGCGATTTTCTCGGGCTCGGATGCCTCCGACACACCGTCGACGCCACCTGCATCGGGCACGACCACAGCCTCGCTCTCCACGTCGGTCATCGGCTCTTGGATCCCGCCTGCTTCTTGGCACGGTTCTTGCTCACCGGCTGCTGACGCTGTGCCGGCTTGCGCTCCTCCACGACGATGGTCGACGACTCCGACGTCGGCTCAGGGGCGACCAGCTTGCCCTTGCGCGCCAGTCGGGCCTCACGGGCACGCGCCGCCTCACTACCGGGAGTCGGCATGTTGCGGATGACGAGGAACTGCTGTCCCATCGTCCAGAAGTTCGAGACCAGCCAGTAGAACATCACGCCGAGGGGGAACGCTATGCCGGACACGGCGAACACCAGCGGCAGGATGTAGAGCAGGATGCGCTGCTGCTTGAACATCGGGCTGGCCTTCGTCTCCTCGGACATGTTCTTCGCCATGATCTGCAGCTGCGTGATGAACTGCGAAGCGCTCATGAGGATGACCATCGTGGTCGCGATGACGATCACGGTGACGTTGCCGTTGGCCGTGGAGATGGCCGACTGGAGGGGAGCGCCGAGGAACGACGACTCACCGAAAGAACGCGAGAGCTGCTCGTTCAGGAGACCGATGCCCGGGAGCTCCTCCACCGCCGCACGATGGAGCACGGAGTAGAGCGAGAAGAAGATCGGCATCTGCAGGAGCAGGGGGAGGCAGCTGCTCAGCGGGTTGGTGCCGGTGTCCTTGTACAGGGCCATGGTCTCGCGGGACATGGCCTCGCGGGAGAACTGGTCGCGCTTGCCCTTGTACTTGTCCTGGATCTTCTTCAGCTGCGGCGCGACCTCCATCATGCGGCGCTGGTTCTTGATCTGCCGGACGAAGATCGGGATGAGCGCAGCACGGACCACGAGCACGAGACCCACGATCGAGAGCACCCAGGTGGCGCCGTTGTCGGGGTCCAGCCCGAGGGTGGTCCACAGCGTGTGGAAGCCGACCAGGATGAGTTCGATGACCCACTTGATCGGCCACAGGATCGTTCCGAGGAAGTCCATGAGGTGGTCGTTAGCCCTTTCCGTGGCTGGGTGCGACGACGAATCCGAGCCTCGTACGCCGGTAATGCTGGACCCGACGAGCGGGGACGTCGTCGATGCCGCCTTCCGCCCAGGGGTGGCACCGGCACACCCGCCACGCGGCGAGGGCGCCTCCGTGGACGAGCCCGTGCTCCTGCACAGCCTCGAGGCCGTAGGCCGAGCACGACGGGTAGTACCTGCACACGTCCCCGTACAGAGGGGATACGACGCGCCGATAGAGGCCGATCACGGCGATGGCCGCGTTCCGGGGCACCAGGACGACGGAGGTCAGTACCCTCTTCATATCGTCCTCACGACCCGCGTCACGGCTGACGCGATCTCCTCCTGCAGGGTATCCCACGGGGTCTGCTCCATGCCTGGCAGTACGCGGATCACGATGGAGGTGCCCGTGGGGACCGTGCGGAGCACATCGGCCGACACGGCCTTGAGGCGCCTGCGGACGAGGTTGCGGGTGACGGCGTTGCCGACCTTCTTCGAGACGATGAACCCGAAGCGGGTGGGCGAGTCCTGGGGGCCGGCCAGCGCGGACACGACCGCGGTCCCCGTGGTCGTCCGGCGTCCTCGCCTGACGATGGTGCGGTAGTCCGCACCGCTCGTCACGCGATTCCGCCGAGCGAGCACGTGCTACGCGGAGAGCTCGGTGCGTCCCTTGCCACGACGGGCGGCGAGGATGGCACGGCCGGCACGGGTGCGCATGCGGAGGCGGAAGCCGTGCTTCTTGGCCTTCTTGCGGTTGTTCGGCTGGAAGGTGCGCTTGCTCACGGTGAGTCTCCACTCAGGTTGGTCCACGGGGCCGACGAGTGCGGCTGGGAAGATGGGGCAGCCTCGAGGGGCTGGGTCAACTGCCTAAATCTACGGGCCGGGCGGGCTGCGGTCAAACCCGGGAGCCGGATCGTGATTATCCACACAGATCGGCCATCGGCCGGTATCGACATGCCGCCGTCGATAGGGTCGATTTGTCCTGATCTCCGACAGTGGCTACCGTGTGGCGTGGCCGCGACGCGTCGGGGATCGCCCGCGCGGTGCTGACGGCCCGTTCGCACACAGGGTGGATAACCCTGTGAGTAACTATGCTGTCCGCGGTCGCGGTACCCGGACGGTCCGCACCCTCGGAGCCTCCGGGGACGGACGCCGCACGCACGACCGCGACGCCCTTCCAGCGTCGACAGCAGTCCGTGCACCGCGTGGCGGCCCCGGCATCAGCCGCGGGACCGAGCCTGGTGACGGCAGATGGGGAAACATGTCCGACCGCTCCGACCCGACGCACGCGATCTGGCAGAAGGTGCTCGCCGCCCTCACCGCGGACGATCGGATCACCCCGCAGCTGCACGGCTTCATCAGCCTCGTGGAGCCCAAGGGCGTCATGACCGGCACCCTGTACCTCGAGGTCCCCAACGACCTCACCCGCGGGATGCTCGAGCAGCGCATCCGCGTCCCGCTCCTGAACGCCATCGGCTCGCTCGACGAGGCCGCGGGCGTCAGCAACTTCGCCATCGTGGTCAACCCCGAGATCGCGCAGGACGCCTTCGCCCAGCATCCCGAGCCGGCCGCTGAGCAGCCCTACATCGAGACGCCGACCATCACGGCGCCCACGGACAACCCGGGGCTGCCTGCCTCGCCGTCTCGCGGCGACTCGCGTCTCAACCCGAAGTACGGCTTCGACACCTTCGTCATCGGCGGGTCCAACCGGTTCGCCCACGCCGCGGCAGTCGCCGTCGCGGAGGCGCCGGCCAAGGCCTACAACCCTCTCTTCATCTACGGAGACTCCGGGCTCGGCAAGACCCACCTGCTGCACGCGATCGGCCACTACGCCATCAGCCTCTACCCCGGCATCCGCGTGCGGTACGTGAGCTCCGAGGAGTTCACCAACGACTTCATCAACTCGATCGCGAACAACCGGTCCTCGCTGTTCCAGTCGCGCTACCGGGACAACGACATCCTGCTGATCGACGACATCCAGTTCCTCCAGGGCAAGGACTCCACGCAGGAGGCCTTCTTCCACACCTTCAACACGCTGCACGACCACAACAAGCAGGTGGTGATCACGAGCGACCTGCCGCCGAAGCACCTCACGGGCTTCGAGGACCGCATGCGCTCCCGCTTCGAGTGGGGCCTCATCACCGACGTGCAGGCGCCCGACCTCGAGACGCGCATCGCGATCCTCAGGAAGAAGGCGCAGAGCGAGAAGCTGCAGGTGCCGGACGACATCCTCGAGTACATGGCCACCAAGGTCACGTCGAACATCCGCGAGCTCGAGGGCACGCTGATCCGCGTGACGGCGTTCGCGAGCCTCAACAAGACGCCCGTCGACCTCGCGCTCGTGCAGACGGTCCTGAAGGACCTGATCACGCTGGACGAGGACAACGTCATCGCTCCGGTCGACATCATCAACCACACCGCTGCCTACTTCAAGCTCACCGTCGATGACCTCTACGGCTCGTCCCGGTCCCAGGCCGTGGCCACGGCACGCCAGATCGCCATGTACCTGTGCCGCGAGCTGACCAACCTCTCGCTGCCCAAGATCGGTCAGCTGTTCGGCAACCGGGACCACACGACGGTCATGTACGCCAACAAGAAGATCACCGAGCTCATGAAGGAGCGCCGCTCCATCTACAACCAGGTGACGGAGCTCACGAGCCGGATCAAGCAGAACCACCGCTACGGCAAGATGTGACGCCGTCTGCACGCGCCTCAGCGGCGCGGGCAGTGGACGAGGCAGGAGAAGGGGTCGGACCACGAGGTCCGGCCCCTTCTGCGCGTCCGGGCGACAGCAGCAGCCCGACGCCGACCGGCCCGGCGACGACGGCTGGCACGCTCTGGAGGACTGCTCCGTGGGAGGGGCAGAGCCTCACAAGGGCTGGATCCGCCGTTCCCCACAGTGTGCACAGAGTGTGGATAACTGTGGAGAACCGCCGGAGCCGATGTGGGTTCACGGACGCCGCCTGTGGAACCGACATCGTCGCGCCGGTGGCATCCCGCCGAGTCCCCAGGCCGCTCCACACCCGTCCCACAACTTCCAGACGTGTAGTTCCCGCTCGATGACGGGGACTCCGGGAGTTGTCCACAGATTCCACAGCGGTTAAGACTATTGATCCTTAAACCCTTCATTGGATGTCGCCCAAGAACCTCAGGGTGTGGAGGGATCGACGGTCGTGGGGTCCCCCGTCGGCACGGCTAGCATTGACCGACAAATCTTCCGCTCATCGAGGGGTCCACAACGTGAAGTTCCAAGTCAACAGGGACGTCTTCAGCGAGGCGGTGTCCTTCGCCGTCAAGCTCCTCCCGCAGCGCACGACCCTCCCGATCCTGAGCGGGGTGCTCATCGAGGCGACCGAGGACGGACTGACGCTGTCGTCGTTCGACTACGAGGTCTCCGCACGCACGCAGATCCAGGCGGACATCGATGAGCCCGGCCGCGTGCTGGTCTCCGGCCGTCTGCTCGCCGACATCGCGAACCGCCTCCCGAACGCCCCGGTGCGGTTCACCACCGAGGACTCCAAGATCACGGTCTCGTGCGGATCAGCGCACTTCACGCTGCTGAGCATGCCCGTCGAGGAGTACCCGACCCTGCCGCAGATCTCAGAGCAGTCCGGCCTCCTGCCGGCCGAGCAGTTCGCCGCCGCGGTCTCGCAGGTCGCCGTCGCGGCGTCACGCGACGACGTGACGCCCGTGATCACCGGCGTCCAGCTCGAGGTGGGGGAGATGAGCCTCGGCTTGATCGCCACGGACCGCTACCGCGTGGCCGTGCGCGAGATCGACTGGGACGGCGGCGACTCCACGACCGACGCCACCACCCGCACCGCCCTGGTGCCCGCCCGCACCCTGCAGGAGATCGGCAAGACCTTCGGTCACAGCGGCACCATCTCGGTCGCCATCACCGACACCGACGACCGCCAGCTCATCGCGTTCAGCGCAGACAGGAAGACCGTCACGTCGCTGCTGATCCGCGGCAACTTCCCGCCGGTCAAGCGCCTCTTCCCCGAGACGGTCGACAACTACGCGGTCATCAACACGGCCGACCTCATCGAGGCGACGCGGCGCGTCCAGCTCGTGCTGGAGCGAGAGGCGGCCCTCCGGTTCACCTTCACGATCGACGGCCTCACCCTCGAGGCCATCGGATCCGAGCACGCGCAGGCATCGGAGAGCATCGACGCCCTCCTGACGGGCGTCGACACCGTGGTGTCGCTGAAGCCCCAGTTCCTGCTGGACGGCCTCGGCGCCGTCCACTCCGAGTTCGTCCGGCTCTCGTTCACGAAGACGGACAACCCCAACAAGCCCGGCCCCGTGCTCATCACGAGCCAGTCCTCCAAGGACCAGGCCGGCGCTGACAACTACCGGTACCTGCTGCAGCCGAACCTGCTGCTCCGCTAGACCGCGATCAAGGAGAGAACATGCACATCGGACTCGTTGGACTCGGCAAGATGGGTGCCCGCATGCGCGCGCGCCTCGAGGCGAACGGCATCGAGGTGACCGGCTACGACACGAACCCCGACGTCTCTGACGTGGCCACGCTCGACGACCTCGCCGCCGCGCTGCCCACCCCGCGCCTCGTCTGGGTCATGGTCCCGGCCGGCAAGGTCACCCAGAACGTCGTGGGCGACCTCGCCCGCATCCTGGAGCCGGGCGACCTCGTGATCGACGGCGGCAACTCCAAGTTCACCGACGACTTCGCGCATGCGGGACTGCTCGCGGAGAAGGGGATCGACTTCGTCGACGCCGGCGTCTCGGGCGGCGTGTGGGGCCTCGAGAACGGATACGGCCTCATGGTCGGCGGTCCGGTCGAGCAGGTCCAGCGGGCGATGCCCGTGTTCGACGCGCTGCGTCCCGAGGGACCCCGCGAGGAGGGCTTCGTCCACGTCGGCGACTCCGGCGCGGGGCACTACGCGAAGATGGTCCACAACGGCATCGAGTACGCGATGATGCAGTCGTTCGCCGAGGGCTACGAGCTCCTCGCGGCGCGCAAGGACATCATCAAGGACGTCACCGGCACGTTCGAGGCGTGGCAGCGGGGCACGGTCGTCCGCTCCTGGCTGCTCGAGCTCCTGGTCAAGGCGCTCAAGGAGGACCCGGGCTTCGAGGACATCGAGGGCTTCGTGCAGGACTCGGGCGAGGGCCGGTGGACCATCGAGGAGGCGCTCGACAACGCCGTCCCGATGCCCGCCATCAGCGCGTCGATCTTCGCGCGTTTCTCCTCCCGCCAGGAGGACTCCCCGGCCATGAAGGCCGTCGCGGCGCTGCGCAACCAGTTCGGCGGCCACTCGGTGCAGAAGAAGTCCTGACCACCGGATGATCGTCCGTCACCTCTTCCTGGGTGACTTCCGCAACTACACTCGCGCGGACGTCGCGCTCCTGCCCGGTGCCACCCTCTTCGTGGGGAGCAACGGGCAGGGCAAGACGAACCTGGTGGAGGCGCTGGGCTTCCTGAGCACGCTCGGGTCGCACCGCGTCTCCACCGACCAGGCCCTCATCCGGCAGGGTGCCGAATCCGCGGTGATCCGGGCGCTGCTGCAGCATGCGGGCCGAGAGCTCCGGGTCGAGGTGCAGATCAACCGGTCCTCGGCCAATCGCGCGCAGGTCAACAGCACGCCGACCAAGCCGCGCGAGCTGCCGCGGTACTTCTCGAGCGTGCTGTTCGCGCCCGAGGACCTGGCCCTCGTGCGCGGGGATCCGTCGGGGCGTCGCCGGCTGCTCGACCAGCTGCTCGTGCTGCGCACGCCGCGGCTCGCTGGCGTGCTGTCGGACTACGACCGGGCGTTGAAGCAGCGCAACACGCTGCTGAAGTCGGCGCGGGCGCGCGGGATGAAGGCCGACCAGCTGGGGACGCTCGACATCTGGGACGAGCGGCTCGTCGCGATCGGATCGCAGATCATCGCAGCGCGCGGCGCCCTGGTCGAGGCGCTGCAGCCGGAGCTGGCGCGCGCGTACCTTGCCGTGGCGGGATCCGACCACGGGCCCTCCGCGAGTCCGGAGCTGAGCATCCTCGCGGATGACCCGGGTGAGGATGACGTCGCGGACGAGACGGGCGGGCGCGATGGCGGCCGCTTCACGCGGACCGAGAACGTCGTGCCGGTCTTCGCCGCGGCCATCGCGCGGATGCGACCACGCGAGCTCGAGCGGGGCCTGACCCTGGTCGGCCCGCATCGGGACGACGTGCTGTTCCGGCTCAACGGGTTACCCGCGAAGGGCTATGCCAGCCACGGGGAGTCGTGGTCGTTCGCCCTCGCGTTGAAGCTCGCCTCGGCGGAGCTGCTGCGACGCGACTCGCAGACGGGGGATCCCGTGCTGATCCTCGACGACGTGTTCGCCGAGCTCGACCAGGCCAGACGCGGGCGGCTGGCGGAGGCCGTCACCGGCTTCGAGCAGGTGCTGATCACCGCGGCCGTGTTCGAGGACGTGCCCGCGCACCTGGCGGCGAACGCCGTGCACATCCGGGCCGGGGAGATCGTGGACGCTCCGGCGCCTGCATCGGCATCCGACGCCGAGGATGGGGGAGCGGCATGATCCCCCGCGCACCTGACGGCGGTCCGATGCCCGAGTCGGAGGCGGTGGCGGTCTACCGCCGGTTCCGCAAGGTGTTCGGCGACGCGTCCGTCCGCTCGCCGTCGGCGCGGAAGCGCCGCGAGCAGAAGGCCGGCAGCTCGCCGTTCCAACCCGGACGGGATCCCGACTCGCTCGGGAACGTGATGGACTCGCTCACCTCGCGGATGGGCTGGACGTCATCGCTGTCGCAGGCCGAGCTCATGGCCGCGTGGACGACCATCGCCGGCGAGGAGACGGCCGTGCACTCGTCCCCCGTCGGGATCGAGGACGGCCTCCTCACCGTCGAGTGCGAGTCGACGGCGTGGGCCACTCAGCTGCGGTTGATGCGCGTGGAGATCACGACGCGCATCGCCGAGCGCTTCCCCGACGCGGGCATCCGGTCGATCCGCTTCCAGGGGCCGAACGCCCCGTCCTGGAAAAAGGGTCCCAGGTCGATCCCAGGGCGGGGCCCGCGCGATACCTACGGCTAGGGAGGCGAATCAGGTCACCCCCGTCGCGAAAGCGCCTCAGCGGGCCGGATAGAGAGGTGCGGAGCCTACTACTGCGATAGAATGAGGGGTCGCCCGCAGTCCAGGGACGACGGTCCCCGGATCATCCCGTGATCCGCGCGCGTCCGCCGTCGGGCAGGGGCGCGTCGACGCGGCAGGAGCCACCACTTCATGACATCGGATGCCACACAGGACCTCCCCGACGACTCCACCCCCGACGAGGTGGAGGTCGAGGAGACGCACAACGACTCCGACCACATCACCCGCCAGCAGGTCAGCAACGACTACGGCGCCAACGAGATCCAGGTGCTCGAGGGCCTCGAGGCCGTGCGGAAGCGCCCCGGCATGTACATCGGATCCACCGGCCCGCGCGGTCTGCACCACCTGGTGAGCGAGATCGTCGACAACTCCGTCGACGAGGCCCTCGCCGGGTTCGCCAGCGACATCCAGATCACCATGCGCAAGGACGGCGGCATCCGCGTCGTCGACGACGGTCGCGGTATCCCGGTCGACATCCACCCGATCGAGGGCATCTCGACGGTCGAGCTCGTCCTCACCAAGCTGCACGCTGGCGGCAAGTTCGGCGGCGGCGGATACGCGGTGTCCGGCGGCCTGCACGGTGTCGGCAGCTCCGTGGTGAACGCGCTGTCCGAGCGCCTCGACGTCGAGGTGCGCCGCCAGGGCGCCGTATGGCGCCAGAGCTTCACCATCGGCGTGCCGGACGCACCGCTCCAGAAGGGCGAGGGATCCACCGAGACCGGCACCACGATCACCTTCTGGCCGAGCCGCGAGATCTTCGAGACCGTCGAGTTCGACTACGACACCCTCCGCGCGCGCTTCCAGCAGATGGCGTTCCTCAACAAGGGCCTCGCCCTCACGCTGCACGACGAGCGCGAGGTGGACGGCGCCGAGCACCGCACCGAGAAGTTCCTCTACGAGCGGGGCCTCGTCGACTACGTGGAGCACCTCGTGAAGGCGAAGAAGACCGAGGTCGTCAACGCCGACGTCATCGCCTTCGAGTCCGAGGACACGGTCAAGAAGATCAGCCTCGAGGTCGCGATGCAGTGGACCACCTCCTACACGGAGAGCGTCCACACCTACGCGAACACCATCAACACGCACGAGGGCGGCACGCACGAGGAGGGGTTCCGCGCGGCGCTCACCACGCTCGTCAACCGCTACGCGCGCGAGAACAAGCTGCTCCGCGAGAAGGACGAGAACCTCACGGGCGACGACGTCCGCGAGGGCCTCACCGCCGTCATCTCGGTGAAGCTCGGCGAACCGCAGTTCGAGGGCCAGACCAAGACCAAGCTCGGCAACACCGAGGCCAAGGCCTACGTCCAGCGCATCGTCGGACAGCAGCTGGGGGACTGGCTGGAGAAGAACCCCGCGCAGGCGAAGGACATCATCCGCAAGGGGATGCAGGCCTCGCAGGCCCGTCTCGCCGCCCGCAAGGCGCGCGAGCAGACCCGGCGCAAGGGCCTGCTCGAGTCGGGCGGCATGCCCGGCAAGCTCAAGGACTGCCAGAGCAAGGACCCGGCGCTCAGCGAGGTGTTCCTCGTCGAGGGCGACTCGGCCGGCGGATCCGCGGTGCAGGGGCGCAACCCCACCACGCAGGCGATCCTGCCGCTGCGGGGCAAGATCCTCAACGTCGAGAAGGCCCGGCTCGACCGCGCGCTGCAGAACAACGAGGTGCAGTCGATGATCACCGCGTTCGGCGCGGGCATCGGCGAGGACTTCAACGCCGAGAAGGTCAGGTACCACAAGATCGTGCTCATGGCCGACGCGGACGTCGACGGCCAGCACATCACGACCCTGCTGCTCACCCTGCTGTTCCGCTACATGCGGCCCCTCATCGAGCTCGGCTACGTCTACCTGGCGCAGCCGCCGCTGTACCGGCTCAAGTGGTCGAACGCGGAGCACCAGTACGTCTACACGGATGCCGAGCGCGATGCCCTGCTGGTGCACGGGCAGGCCAACGGCAAGAAGATGCCGAAGGACAACGGCATCCAGCGCTACAAGGGCCTCGGCGAGATGGACTACAAGGAGCTGTGGGAGACCACCATGGATCCGGCGACCCGCACGCTCATGCAGGTCACGCTCGACGACGCCGCGGGTGCCGACGAGGTGTTCTCGACGCTGATGGGCGAGGACGTCGAGTCCCGCCGGAGCTTCATCCAGCGCAACGCCAAGGACGTCAGGTTCCTCGACATCTGATCGACCGGGCGGCGGCATGGCCAGATGCCGACCGCCGCCCCATGCCGACCCCACGATCCACCGACCTCTGAACGGGACCTCCATGGCCGACGACAACACTCCGGACGACGAGCAGGGCACGGGGGCGACCCCGGACGACGAGCAGGCCTCGTCGACCGGCGACGCCCTGCCCCAGGAGGGCGTGACGCCGGCGTCATCGGCCGCCGCCTCGTCCGACTCGCTGCCCGGAGCGATCGTCGACCCCGACGCCACCGTGGTCGTCACGCACGACCGCATCGAGCAGGTCGACCTCCAGCTCGAGATGCAGCGCTCGTTCCTCGACTACGCGATGAGCGTCATCGTGCAGCGCGCGCTCCCCGAGGTGCGCGACGGCCTCAAGCCCGTGCACCGTCGCGTGATCTACGCCATGTACGACGGCGGCTACCGCCCCGACCGCTCCTTCTTCAAGTCGGCCCGCGTGGTCGGCGAGGTCATGGGGCAGTTCCACCCGCACGGCGACTCGTCCATCTACGACGCGCTGGTGCGCCTCGTCCAGCCGTGGAGCCTGCGCTACCCGCTCGCGCTCGGTCAGGGCAACTTCGGCTCCGCCGGCAACGACGGCGCCGCCGCCCCGCGGTACACCGAGACCAAGATGGCGCCGCTCGCCATGGAGATGGTCCGGGACATCACCGAGGACACGGTCGACTTCCAGGACAACTACGACGGGCGCACGCTCGAGCCGAAGATCCTCCCGTCGCGCTTCCCGAACCTGCTGGTCAACGGATCCGTCGGCATCGCGGTCGGCATGGCCACCAACATCCCGCCGCACAACCTCCGCGAGGTCGCGTCCGGCGCGCAGTGGCTGCTCGCCCACCCCGACGCGAACCGGGAGGAGCTCCTCGAGGCGCTCCTCGAGCGGATCAAGGGACCCGACTTCCCGACGGGCGCCCAGGTGCTCGGCACCAAGGGCATCCTCGAGGCGTACCGCACGGGCCGCGGATCCATCACGATGCGCGCGGTCGTCGCGGTCGAGGAGATCCAGGGCCGCGTGTGCCTCGTCGTCACCGAGCTGCCCTACCAGGTGAACCCCGACAACCTCGCGATCAAGATCGCCGAGCTCGTGAAGGACGGCAAGCTCGGCGGCGTCGCCGACATCCGCGACGAGACCTCGGGTCGCACCGGCCAGCGCCTCGTCATCGTGCTGAAGCGCGACGCGGTCGCGAAGGTCGTGCTGAACAACCTCTACAAGCACACGCAGCTGCAGGAGAACTTCGGCGCGAACATGCTGGCGATCGTCGACGGGATCCCCCGCACGCTCGCGCTCGACGGCTTCATCTCCGCGTGGGTCGACCACCAGATCGACGTCATCGTCCGCCGCACGCAGTACCGGCTCAACGAGGCCGAGGCCCGTGCCCACATCCTGCGCGGCTACCTCAAGGCGCTCGACGCGCTCGACGAGGTCATCGCGCTCATCCGCCGCTCGGAGACGGTCGAGGTCGCGCGCAGCGGGCTGATGAGGCTGCTCGACATCGACGAGCTGCAGGCCAACGCCATCCTCGAGATGCAGCTCCGACGCCTCGCCGCGCTCGAGCGCCAGAAGATCCAGGACCAGGCGGCCGAGCTCGAGCAGCGCATCGCCGAGTACAAGCACATCCTGGCGACGCCCACCGTGCAGCGCGAGATCATCAGCACCGAGCTGCAGGAGATCACCGACAAGTACGGCGACGACCGGCGCACGGAGATCATGCTCGGCTTCGACGGCGACATGAGCATGGAGGACCTCATCCCCGAGGAGGAGATGGTGGTCACGGTCACGCGCGGCGGGTACATCAAGCGCACGCGCATCGACAACTACCGCAGCCAGCACCGTGGCGGCAAGGGCGTCCGCGGCGCGCAGCTCCGGGCGGACGACGTGGTCGAGCACTTCTTCGTCACGACCACGCACCACTGGCTCCTCTTCCTCACGGACAAGGGCCGCGTCTACCGCGCCAAGGCGTACGAGCTGCAGGAGGCCGGCCGCGACGCCAAGGGCCAGCACGTGGCGAACCTGCTCGCCATGCAGCCGGACGAGGAGATCCAGCAGGTCCTCGACATCCGCGACTACCAGGTGGCGCAGTACCTCGTGCTCGCCACCCGCGACGGCCTGATGAAGAAGACGGCCCTCACGGAGTACGACACGAACCGCACCGGCGGCATCATCGCGATCAACCTCCGCGACGGCGACGCCCTCGTCTCGGCGCTCCTCGTGGACGAGGACGACGACCTGCTCCTCGTGTCCCGCAAGGGCATGTCGCTGCGATTCTCCGCCGACAACCAGGCGCTCCGTCCGATGGGTCGATCCACGTCCGGCGTGAAGGGCATGACGTTCCGCGGGGACGACACGCTGCTCAGCGCATCCGTGGTCGGCGAGCAGGGATACGTGTTCGTCGTCACCGAGGGCGGCTTCGCGAAGCGCACCGCCGCGGACCAGTACCGCGTGCAGAACCGCGGCGGCATGGGCATCAAGGTGGCCAAGCTGCAGGACGCGCGAGGCGACCTGGCCGGCGCGCTCATCGTGGGCGAGGAGGACGAGATCCTCGTCGTGCTCGCCAGCGGCAAGGTGGTACGGTCTGTCGTGGCCGAGGTCCCGGCTAAGGGCCGCGACACCATGGGTGTCGTGTTCGCCCGGTTCGCGGACGACGACAGGATCATCTCACTGGCCAAGAACTCCGAACGCAACCTGGTGGTCCCCGAAGGTGCGCCCGACGCGTCCGACGGTACCGCTGCTGGAAAGGGAACACCTGATGAGTAGTGTCGCCGAGAAGCTCGCGAAGAAGTCGTCGCGGGCCACCACCACCAAGCAGGTTCGTCTCAAGCTCGTCTACGTCGACTTCTGGTCGGCGCTGAAGCTCGCGTTCCTCTTCTCCGTGGTGCTCGGCATCGTCACCGTCGTCGCGACGTTCCTCATCTACGTCGTGCTGCAGACCACGAACGTGTTCGGCACGGTCGACCAGCTGTTCCAGGAGGTGTCCGGATCCGCGGACTTCTCCCTCCAGGATGTCTTCGGCCTGGGCCAGGTGCTCGGCTTCGCGATCGTCGTCGCCGTGCTCAACATCGTCGTCGGCACCGTGCTCGGCGCCGTGGCCGCGCTGCTCTACAACCTGAGCGTGCGCATCACGGGCGGCGTCCTCGTCGGCTTCACCAACGCGTAGCCGATTGGGAGAAACGGGCAGGCGTACGGTAACGTGTACCTGCCCGATGGGGATATAGCTCAGTTGGTTAGAGCGCTTCACTGATAATGAAGAGGTCCCAGGTTCAAATCCTGGTATCCCCACCAACACCCCCGGATGCGCATGATCCGGGGGCATGGCGGGAAGCGAGTCGGTAGATCGCACGGCGATCCGAGGCTCGCCGATCGGGGTCATAGCTCAATTGGTAGAGCGCCTGCTTTGCAAGCAGGAGGTCCGGGGTTCGATTCCCCGTGACTCCACATCTCGCCCGTCACCGGGCGCCTTCCACTCCTCGCGCTCCGCTCGCGCCCGGTCGAACGACGAAGGCCCGGGCACCTCTCGGTGTCCGGGCCTTCTGCGGATCGCACCTGCGACCGAGGAGCCGTGATCAGCTCGCGGGCTGGTCCTTCGCGATCGCGTCGACGGCCTCGGGCTCGTCGTCGGCGATCCACAGGTCGTCGTCCGCGCGGAACGTCTGGTACAGCGCGTAGCCGACGCCGCCGACCACGACGACGCCGAGCGCGATGAGGGCGACACCGCCGAAGCCGAGGCCCTTCTTCGCGGGAGCGACCTGCGGGACGTATCGACCCACGTAGGAGCGGCCGTTGTCGACGTAGTGCTTGCCGAACTCCTGCGCCTTGGAGGAGACCTTGCCGGCCTTCTTGACCGCGTCCTTCACCTGCTTGCTGTTGCGGATGCCCTCGGTGGCGGCGACCGCGGATCCGGCTGCACCGGCGACGGCAGGGAGGACCGTGTGGGTGAAGCCCTTGTAGGCGGAGTCGGCCGCGGTGCGCACTCGCTCGGCGCCAGCCTCGTAGCCGGGACGGATGTGGTCGTCGACGCCGCGCTTGACGGCGGGGACGACGTGCTGGTCGGACAGCTTGCGGGCGGTGTGCGCGGCCTCGGCCACGACGACGTTGGCCCGGTCGAGGACCTCGCGCTGCTCCTTGAGGACGGCGGCCGCGTGGGTGCGGAGCTTCGCCAACTCCTTCTTGTTCTTGCGTGACAGACCCAAGGGGACCTCCATCGGTGTGATTTCGCCAGGATCTTCAGTCTGGCACGGGTGCCTCTGCGGGCAAACACGACGGACCCTGTGCGTCCCCCGAGTCCCAGCTCCGCCATGAGACCATTGCTCCATGTCTGCGCACACTCACGTCGCCACCATGACGACCAACCACGGCACCATCGTCCTCAACCTCTTCGGGTCCCACGCGCCCCAGACCGTCGAGAACTTCGTCGGCCTCGCCACGGGCGAGAAGGAGTGGACCCACCCCCAGACCGGCAAGAAGTCGACCGACCCGCTCTACGACGGCGTCGTCTTCCACCGCATCATCAAGGACTTCATGCTCCAGGGCGGCGACCCGCTCGGCCAGGGCACCGGCGGACCGGGCTACCAGTTCGACGACGAGATCAGCCGCGACCTCGACTTCTCCATGCCCTACATCCTCGCCATGGCCAACGCCGGCACGCAGGGCGGTCGCGGCACGAACGGCTCGCAGTTCTTCATCACCACGGCGCCCACCACCTGGCTCCAGGGCAAGCACACGATCTTCGGCGAGGTCGCCGACGAGGCGTCCAAGAAGGTCGTCGACGCGCTCAACGCGGTCCCGACCGACGGCCGCGACCGTCCCCGCGAGGACGTCGTGATCGAGAGCGTCACCGTCGAGAAGGTCTGATGACCGACTCACCCCGTACGGCGGCCGACCGCTGCTACCGGCACCCCGACCGGCAGAGCTTCGTGCTGTGCCAGCGATGCGGGCGGACCATCTGCCCCGAGTGCCAGACGCCGGCCGCCGTCGGGGTGATCTGCCCCGAGGACATGAAGGAGCAGCGTCGCACCGCTCCCCGTTCCCGGGCGTCCTTCGTCACGCGGATGACGCGGAGCTCCGCGCCCGTCGTGACGTACGGGATCATGGCGGTCTGCGCCGTCGTCTGGATCCTGCAGGTGCTGCCCGTCGTCGGCGCATACGTGACCACGTCGCTGTGGTTCGCCCCCGTCTACGGCAGCGTCGCCTCCGGCGCCTACGAACCGTGGCGCATGCTCACGAGCGCCTTCACGCACTCGCCCGACAGCATCCTCCACATCGTCTTCAACATGCTGTCGGTATTCGTCTTCGGCCGCGTCCTCGAGCCCATGCTCGGCCGCGCCCGCTTCCTCGGCCTCTTCCTGATCTCGGCGCTCGGCGGATCCCTGGCCGTCGAGGTCATCGGTTCCGCCATGGGCGAGCCGCTGCAAGCCGTCGTCGGCGCCTCCGGCGCGATCTTCGGGCTGATGGGCGGCTACTTCGTGCTCGCCCGCAAGCTGGGCGGCAACGTGGGTCCTCTCCTCGGCATCATCGTGATCAACCTGCTGCTCGGCTTCGTCGTGCAGGGTGTCTCCTGGCAGGCCCACGTCGGCGGCCTGGTGACGGGAGCGCTCGTGGCGCTCGTCCTCCTGCGGACGCGGGACGCCCGCCAGCGGGGTGCTCAGATCGGCACCCTGGCGGGCCTCGCGGTGGCCATCGTCGTCGCGGCCGCCGTGTTCCCCGTCGCCGTCTGATCGATCCCGTCGTGCGCGCCGTCCTGGATGGGGCGGCGCGTTCGTCGTTCCCGCCGTCAGCGGATCCTCATGCCCGCGGGCAGCAGCCGGGTTATCCACAGGCCAGTCCACAGTGGGGATAGTTACACGCGTGTGATTAGCGGCCGAGGGGGGCCGGACTCCGACAATACGGTGCGATGTCGAATCCGAGCGGATCGCGACGCTCGTGGGCTTCCACGGGTAACCCGTCGTGCTGGCGGGATCCGATTGTGCGCCCGGCGCGGTTCTCCACATGTGTGGACGGTTGTGCACAGGACCTCTGTGGACAACGTGGGGCCCCGGGGCACCCGGCGCCGGATGCAGAAGAGCCCGTCACCAGCGGATGGTGACGGGCTCTCGTGATCGCGCTGGGGTCAGCGCCACCTGGTGGTCATGAGGAAGCCGACCAGGATGAGGCCGAATCCGATGAGGATGTTGCCGACGCCGAGGTCGGGGATGGGGAATGCGTTGAGGCTGACGTAGTACACGATGAGCCACGCGAGCCCGACGAGCATGAACCCGAACATGATGGGCTTGAACCACACGGGGTTCGGGGCGTCCTCATCGCGCACGCGTTCCTGGCGGGAGGGTCTCGTCGTCTTGTCGCGGGCCATGCGGTGATTCTAGCTGTACCCTCCTCCACCGGGCCGGGAGGATGCCCGGCTCCACGGGGCGCCGGTGGCGGCGTCCCGCACATCCCGGCCACCTACAATCGGCACATGAGCGCTCAGGAACCCGCCCCCTCTCGCCGCGCGGCGCGGCGACGCGGCCGGCGGGGCGATGCGCTCCTCGGCACGGTCGGCGTCCTCGGCGAGCTCCTCCTCACGGCCGGCGTCCTCATCATGCTGTTCCTGGGGTGGCAGCTGTGGTTCAACGACATCGTCGTCAGCAGCGGCCAGCGCGACCAGGCGCTGGAGAACAGCCGGAGCTGGGCCACGGCCGCGCCGGACGCGGCGGCCTCTCCCGACCCGGCCGCCACGCCCGCGGCACCGGGGGATCCCGTCATCACCACCGCGCCCACATCGGACGCCACCGACTTCGGCAACATCTACATCCCGCGCTTCGGAGCCGACTACGTGGTGCCGGTCGCGACGGGCGTCGGGCTCGGCAACGTGCTGAACCTCGGCAAGATCGGGCACTACCGCGAGACGCAGATGCCCGGCCAGGTGGGCAACTTCGCCGTCGCCGCCCACCGCACCACCTACGGCAAGCCCTTCAACCAGATCACGGATCTGCGGGTGGGGGATGCCATCGTCGTGGAGACGCAGGACGGCTGGTACACCTACCGCTTCCGTACACTCGAGTACGTGAAGCCCACCGGAGTCGACGTGCTCGACGAGGTGCCCCAGGCGCCGGACGCGCAGCCAGGGGACCGCATCCTCACGATGACGAGCTGCAACCCGCTCTTCTCGGCCGCGGAGCGCGTGGTCGCGTACAGCGTCTTCGAGTCCTGGCAGCCGCGCTCGGATGCGACCACGCCCGCGGCGCTGGCCGGCACGTCGTTCGCGAAGGCGGGCTGAGCGTGTACGCGGCCTTCTGGCGTGTGCTGCCCGGCCCGGTGTGGCTCCGACTGCTCATCGTCGTCGTGCTGCTCGCGGCCGTCCTCTTCTCCCTCGTCACCTGGGTCTTCCCCTGGGTCGACTCCATCGTCAACACCCAGGAAGTCACGGTGCATCAGTGACACGCGTCCTCGTCATCGACAACTACGACAGCTTCGTCTACACGCTCAACGGGTACCTGCAGCAGCTGGGTGCCGAGACCGTGGTGATGCGCAACGACGACCACGCCGATGCCGACATGGCCGGGGTCATCTCCGAGTACGACGCGGTGCTCGTGTCGCCGGGGCCGGGGAAGCCCTCCGAAGCCGGCGTCTCCATCCACACGGTGACTGCGGCGCTCGCGTCCGGGACTCCGCTGCTCGGGGTCTGCCTCGGGCACCAGGCGATCGCGGAGGCGTTCGGCGCCACCGTGACCAACGCTGAGGAGCTCATGCACGGCAAGACCTCGCTCGTGACGCATGACGACGGGGAGTTCTACCTCGGCGTGCCGCAGCCGTTCACGGCCACGCGCTACCACTCGCTCGCGGTGGTCGACGGCACGGTCCCGTCCGACCTGGTGGTCACATCGCGGACCGAGGGCGGGGTGATCATGGGCCTGCGTCACGAGGCTGCGCCCATCGTCGGCGTGCAGTTCCACCCGGAGTCGGTCCTGACCGAGGGCGGCTACCGCATGCTCGGCAACTGGCTGGAGGGCGCCGGGCTCATCGGGGCTCGCGACACCGCATCGCGGCTGTCGCCGCTTGTCCGCGTGGCCTGAGCCGTCCGGCGGGTACGCCGCTCAGCCGCTGACGCCGGGTGCCCGCGCTCCTGGCTGGCGCTCTCGTCGACCGAGCTGGCGAGTGCCGAGCGGTGGGCGACGCCGCGGCGCCCGACCGGGGTCGGGCTGCGTGATGCGCGGTGTGTCGGGTGCGCGGGTCAGCCGCGCGCGGGATCCGGGCTCGGTGTGCCCGTGGTGGGCGCCGGCGTGCTGCGGACCGCGCCCGTGCAGTACGTGAGGGCCACCGTCGAGCGCTGGGCGACGTCACCGGGAGCGACCGACTGCTGGCTCACCGGGGATCCGTCTGCTCGGCCGCAGGACGGGTCGCGACGGGTGGTGACGACGAGATCCGACGCCTCGAGCAGCTTCTGCGCGTCCACGAGCGGCTGGCCGAGCACGTCCGGCAGGGTGACCTTGCCGTTGGACAGGATGAGCTTGACCGCGGAGCCCTGGTCGACCTGCTGGGAGGATGCCGGCTCCGTCTGCATGACCACGCCGTCCGGGACCGTCGGCGACGACTGGCGGACCACCTCGCCCACCTTGAGCCCCGCCGCCTCGAGGGTGGCGGTGGCGGTGCCCTCGTCCATGTTCATGACGTTCGGGACCTGGACCTCCGGCGGGCCGGAGGAGACGAACACGTCGATCTCGGTCTTGGCGGCGACGTTCTCGCCCGGGTCCGGGTTGGTGCGCAGCACGATGCCCTCCGCCACCGATGTGCTGGCCTCCTCGCGTTCGAGGGGGACGAGGTCGGCCTCCTCGAGGGCCGCGGCCGCGCTCGCGTAGGTCGAGCCCGTGACGTCGGGGACGGTGGGGCTGATGTCGGGCGGCGCGATGTTGCTGAGGCTGGTGACCCAGATGACGACGGCGATGAGGATCACGACGACCACGGTGACGCCCGCCCAGATCCACGGGACCGGCGGGCGGCTCTGGGTTCGGACGGTGCGGTCGTCGTCGACGCCGAGCTGACGGAGCGCCTGCTGGGAGGAGGAGGGGCCGGCGGGGGCTCCGAAGAGCGTGGCACCCACGTCGTTGGTCGGCGCCTCGCGGGGAGCGAGCGTGCCCGCCGCGGCGCGATCGAGATCGGTGCGGAAGTCGCCCGCAGTCTGGAACCGCGCGTAGCGGTCCTTCGCCATGGCGTGCAGGACGACCTGGTCGAGCTGGGGGGAGACGGTGTCCTGCACGGTGCTCGGCGCGACGGGCGTCTCGCTGACGTGCTGGTACGCGACGGCGACAGCCGTGTCGGCGCGGAACGGCGCCTGGCCGGTGAGCATCTCGAAGAGGACGACGCCGGCGGAGTAGAGGTCGGTGCGCGCATCCACCGACTCGCCCTTGGCCTGCTCGGGGGAGAAGTAGCGGGCGGTGCCGAGGATGGCGGTGGTCTGCGCGATGGTGGCCGAGGTGTCGGACACCGCTCGCGCGATGCCGAAGTCCATGACCTTCACCTGGCCCGTGGGCGTGACCATGATGTTGCCGGGCTTGATGTCGCGGTGGACGACGCCCGCGCGGTGCGAGTACTCGAGGGCGGTGAGCACCTGGCCCATGACGCGGACGGCCTCGTCCGGGTCGAGCGGGCCGTCGGTGATGACGTCCTTGAGGAGGCGTCCCTCGACCCGCTCCATGACGATGAATGGGACCGTGTGCGACGCGCCGTCCTGGTCGGTGATGACGTCCTCGCCTGCGTCGAAGACCCGCACGATGGTGGGGTGCGACATGCGCGCGGCCGCCTGGGCCTCTTGGCGGAAGCGGCTGCGGAAGGCGGGATCCTCGGCGAGGCCGCGGCGGAGCACCTTCACGGCGACCCGGCGACCGAGACGGGAGTCGACGCCCTCGAAGACGTCGGCCATGCCCCCGCGACCCAGCAGCGCCCCGACCTCGTAGCGGCCGCCCAGCACACGCGTGTCGGTCACGGACTGCCTCTCGTCGGGATCGGGAATCGAACGGGGATGAGCTTACCGGGGGTCCGCTGGGGATCCGGGCGGCACCGCGACGCACGGACGGGGGCGGGCGGCGTGCCGCCGCCCGCCCCCTCGGTCGGGCCCGGTCAGGGGTTCCTGTGGGAGCTGGACACGAGCGAGCGCTCGTCCGAGCGACCCGGTGCGGGCGTCGGCGCCATGCCGGTGGTGCCGCCGTTGCCGCCGCCCGTGCCGCCCGTCCCACCCGTCCCACCGCCTGTGCCGCCGCCGCCCGTGCCGGTGCCGCCGGGGGCGGCCTCGACGGTGACGGTCACGGTGCTGCTGTACGGCGACTCGTTGGTGCCGCAGATGGCGAGGTACTTGACGGTGAACGTGCCCGGGTTGGTGCCCACCTTGATCTCGCCCGACGTGGTCTGCGCGTTCGTCGGGTTCGTGCTGCCGCCCCAGGTGCCGGTGGCGCCCTGCGAGACGGAGTCCGCCTGGACCTGGTACCCGTTGAGCGTCTGGCCGGCGGGGCAGGAGTAGGCGGGCCAGGAGATGTCCACCGTCTGACCGGCGCGCACGTCCGTCGGGGTGACCGTGGGCGTGCCGGGCGCTGCGGTGGGCAGCGTGGGCGGGCCGTAGGCCGTGATCTGGATCGTGGCGCCCTTCGCGACGGTGCCGGTGGGGGTGATCGCGGTGACGCGACCCTCCTCCTCGCCGGACGGCGCGGCGCTGCCCGTGACGACGGTGACCTTGAGGCCGAGGGCGGTGAGCTCCGCCGTGACCGTCTTCTGGTCGCGGCCGACGTAGTCGTCCCGGTTCACATCCACCGTGCTCGCCGTGGGGGACGGCGTGGGCGACGGCGTGGGCGACGGGCTCGGCGACGGGGATGCGCTCGTCTCGGTGGCCGCCGGGGTCGGAGCGCCGGAGTCCCGGCTGCCGAAGTAGGCGAGGAGGCCGGCGATGATGGCGCCGACCACGAGCAGGGCGACGACCACGAAGATCCAGATGGCGCGCTTGCGGGCGCGCGGCTCCTCGGGCTCCTCGTCGTCCGCGTCGTCGAGGAGGAAGGGGTCGGCTGCGCCGGCGCGCGGCGCGGACGAGGCCAGGACCGTTGTCGCGCCCGTGTCGGCGGCGCGGCGGCCGGACGGCATGAGCTGCGTGGCCTGCGTGGGCGTGCCCGGATCCGCCAGTGCGGCGGCACCCGCGACGGCCGCGACCGCGATCGTCGCGGTGGCGACGTCGCCCCGGCGGAGCGCCTGCGCGGCGCGAGCGAGGTGCGCGGCGCTCTGCGGTCGGTCGGCCGGCTTCTTCGCGATGCACGACATCACGAGGTTGCGCACGGGCTCGGCGACGGTGACCGGCAGCTCGGGCGGCAGCTCGTTGATCTGGGCCATGGCGATGGCGACCTGCGACTCGCCCGTGAAGGGGCGGCGGCCGGCCAGGCACTCGTACGCGACGATGCCCATCGAGTAGACGTCGGTCGACGGGGACGCCGGGTGCCCGCTCGCCTGCTCGGGGGAGAGGTACTGGACGGTGCCCATGACCTGGCCCGTGGCGGTGAGCGGCACCTGGTCGGCGATGCGCGCGATGCCGAAGTCGGTGATCTTCACGCGGCCGTCGGGGGTGATGAGCAGGTTGCCCGGCTTGATGTCGCGGTGGACGAGCCCGGCCTGGTGCGCGGCGTGGAGTGCCAGCGCGGTCTGGGCGATGATGTCGAGCACCTTGTCGGTGGACAGCACGCGCTCGCGCTCGAGGATGGTGGAGAGCGCCTCGCCGGGCACCAGCTCCATCACGAGGAAGGCGCTGCCGTCCTCCTCGCCGTAGTCGAAGACGTTGGCGATGCCCTCGTGGTTGACGAGCGCGGCGTGGCGCGCCTCGGCGCGGAAGCGCTCGAGGAACCCGGGGTCGCCGAGGTACTCGTCCTTGAGGATCTTGATCGCGACCTTGCGCCCGATGACGAGGTCGGTGGCCTCCCAGACCTCGCCCATGCCGCCGATGGCGATGCGATCGCCCAGCTGGTAACGCCCTCCGAAGGTCAGTCCGCTCGTGGGTCTCATCTGTCCAGCACCGCCTCAATCACTTTCTTCGCCACGGGGGCGGCGAGGGTGTTCCCCGAGCCCGATCGTCCTCGTCCGCCGCCGTCCTCGACCAGGACCGCGACCGCCACCTGCGGGTCCGCCGCCGGCGCGAAGCCGGTGAACCACAGCGTGTACGGGTCGTCGCTGCCGTTCTGGGCGGTGCCCGTCTTGCCGGCCACGTCGACGCCACTGATTCTCGCATTCGACGCGACGCCGCTCTGGACGTCGTCGATCATCATCCGGGTCATGGTGTCGGCGGTCTCCTTCGAGATCGGGTCGGCGAAGCGGCTGGGGGAGAAGCCGGAGAGCTCGCTCAGGTCGGGGTTGAGGACGCTGTCGACGACGGACGGCTTCATGACCTCGCCGCCGTTCGCGATCCCGGCGGTGACCATGGCGGTCTGCAGCGGGGTGGCGCGCACGTCGAGCTGCCCGAACGCGGACTGCGCGGTCTGGGCATCGTCGAGGTCGGGGGAGAAGACGCTCTTCGCGCTCGCCATGGGCACGTCGATCGACTTGCCGTAGCCGAACGCCTCGGCCATCTTCGCGATCCGCTCGGAGCCGAGCGCGATGCCGAGCTGCGCGAACGGGATGTTGCAGCTGAGGCGCAGCGCGGTCGCGATGCTGACCTCGGCCTCGGGGCCGCACGCGCCCTCGCCGGCGTTGGTGATGACCGTGCCGGTGCCGGGGAGCGTGAACGTCGGCGGGTTGGGGAGCAGCGAGTCGGGGGTGTACTGGCCGGACTCGATGGCGGCGGCTGCGGTGATGAGCTTGAACGTGGATCCGGGCGGGTTGAGGCTGTTCACCGCGCGGTTGATGAGCGGGTTGGACTCGTCCGCGAGGAGCGACGAGTAGCTCTGCTGCACGGCCTCGCGATCGTGCGAGGCCAGGGTGTTCGGGTCGTAGCCGGGCTTCGACACCATCGCGAGGATGCGGCCGGTCTTCGGCTCGATCGCGACCACGGAGCCCTGCAGCGGCCCGAGCGCGTCGTACGCCGCCTGCTGCACCTTCGGGTCGATGGTGAGCTCGACCGACGCGCCCTTCGGGTCCTGCCCGGTGAAGGTGCGCGTGAGGCTGTCGAAGAACTGCGTGCCGCTCGTGCCGCTGAGGACGTCGTTCATGGAGTCCTCCAGGCCGGTGGATCCCTGGCCGAGCGTGTAGTAGCCGGTGACCGCGCTGTAGAGGTCGGGCTGCGCATAGGTGCGGAGGAACTTGTAGCGGTCGTCGACCGGGACCGAGGAGGCGATGGGGGTGCCGTCGACGAGGATCGAGCCGCGCTCGGCCGAGTAGCTGGCGATGATGGTGCGGCTGTTGCGCGGATCCGCCTGCAGCGTGGGCGCGGAGATGACCTGGATGACCGACGCCGCGACGAACAGGGCCACGAACATGGCCAGGACGAACACGGAGACCCGCTTGAGCTCGCGGTTCACGACTCGACCACCAATCGGGGCTGGTTGCGGACGGTGTCGGAGAGGCGGAGGAGCAGGGCCGCGATGATCCAGTTGGCCAGCAGCGAGGATCCGCCCGCCGCCATGAACGGCGTCGTCAGGCCCGTGAGCGGGATGACGCGGGTGACGCCGCCGATGACGATGAAGACCTGCAGCGCGATGACGAACGACAGGCCGATGCCGAGCAGCTTGCCGAAGTCGTCCTGGCCCGCGAACCCGATGCGGAAGCCCCGGGAGACGAGCAGCAGGTAGAGCGCGAGGATCGCGAAGACGCCCGTGAGGCCGAGCTCCTCGCCGAGGCTCGCGAGGATGAAGTCGCTGTTGGCGAGCGGCGTGAGGTTGGGCATCCCCTCGCCGAGCCCGCGCCCGAACAGGCCCCCGTCCGCCATGCCGAACAGGCCCGTGACCAGCTGGTAGCTGCCGCCGTTCGCGCCGTACACCGCGGGGTCGAACGGGTTCAGCCACGCGTCGACGCGGCCGCCGACGTAGCCGAGGGTGCTCGCGCCGTACGCGCCGCCGAGGAACAGGACGAGGCCGAGCACGACCCAGCCGATGCGGCCGGTGCTCACATAGGTCATGACGATGAAGAGGCCGAAGTAGAGCAGCGACGTGCCGAGGTCGCGCTGGAAGACGAGCACGCTCATCGACACGGCCCAGACCAGGAGGATCGGGCCGAGGTCGCGGATGCGCGGGAAGCGCATCCCGAGGACCTTGACGCCCACCATCGACAGGCTGTCGCGGGCGGTGACGAGGTAGCCGGCGAAGAAGATCGCCAGGCAGATCTTCGCGATCTCGCCGGGCTGGAACGAGAAGCCGCCGATGTGGATCCAGACGCGGGCGCCGTTGATGTTCTGGCCGAGGACAGGGAGCATCGGCAGGAGCAGCAGGATCAGGCCGACGAACATGGCGATGTAGCGGTAGCGCTGCAGCACGCGGTGGTTCTTCAGCAGCACGATGACCGCGAGGCCGCAGACGATGGCGAGGCCCGACCAGACGATCTGCCGCACGGCCACGCTGTCCCAGCCGGACAGCCCCGCGGCGAGGTCGAGCCGGTAGATCGCGGCGATCCCGAGGCCGTTGAGCACGGTCGCGATGGGGAGGATGAACGGATCCGCGTCGGGTGCGAGCCAGCGCAGCGCCACGTGCATGCCGAGCACGAGGACCGCGAGGCCGGTGGCGGGGATGAAGAAGCTCTGGTCGAACGCGCCGAGCACGCCGAGCTGCACGAGGTACAGGGCGCCGCCGTTGATGACGGAGGCGAGCACGACCAGCGCGAGCTCGAGGTTCCTGAGGCGTCGGGGCACGTGGAGCCGCGGCACCTTGGGCGCGCGCTCGCGGGGGCGCGCCGGCGCGTCCGCCACGCCCGCGCTAGCCACCCGCGGCCTCCTGCAGCCGGTTGACGATCTCCTCGGCGCCCGCGAGCGAGTCGGCGTTGATGGTCTGCTCCACCTGCTGGCGGTAGAAGGGCTGGAGGTCGTCGACCTGCACCTCGGTGCGCGCGTAGACGTGCGAGAGCTCGATCGGGCCGATGGTCTGCTGCACGCCGTTGTAGACCGCGACGACGCCGTCGGACTCGCCCACGTAGTAGCGGGACTGCGTCCAGCGGTAGCCGAGGACGCACGCGAGGACGAGGCCCGCGAGGATCAGCGCGACGCCCACCAGCCACGTGACGCGGCGGCGGAGGGCGCGGCGCTTGTCCTCCGCGATGAGGGCCTCGAGGTACTGGTCCGACTCCGGCTCGAACTGCGCGTCGCGCGCGGCCGTGGTGGCGCGCAGCGGGTGCAGCAGCAGCGACGGGATGCGGACGGCGCGCTTCGCGGGCTCGTCGCCGAACGCGAGGGGCTGCGACGCGGATCCCACGACGACCGGCTCCGGCGCGGGGCGGGATGCGGCGGTCTCGTCGTCCTCGTCGAGCACGTCGACGACCACGACGGTGACGTTGTCGGGGGCGCCGTGGTCGAGCGACTCCTTCACGAGCGCGTCGGCGACGGTGTCGGGCGTGCCTGCGGTCGCGAGGATCTCGGTGATCCGCTCCTCGGAGACGTAGCTGCTGAGGCCGTCCGAGCAGAGCAGCCAGCGGTCGCCCGTGTGCGTGTCGAGCACCTGGGTGTCGACCTCGGGCGCCGCGTCGACGTCGCCGAGCACGCGCATCAGGACGGAGCGGCGGGGGTGGACGAGCGCCTCCTCCGGCGTGATGCGACCGCTGTCGACGAGGCGCTGCACGAAGGTGTGGTCGGCGGAGATCTGGCTGAGCTCGCCGCGGCGGAAGAGGTAGATGCGCGAGTCGCCGATGTGGGCGATGGCGACGTGGCGGCCGACGCGGGCGAGCGCGCTGACGGTGGTGCCCATCCCGGTGAGCTCGGAGTGCTCGAACACGGTCTCGGCGAGGAGCTGGTTGGCTGCGACGAGGCCCGCCTGCAGCGCGAACTCGGCGTCGTGTGCGGAGGCGTACGGCTTGTCGGCCTCGATGATCCGCGTGAGGGCGACCGCGGAGGCGACATCGCCGCCCGCGTGCCCGCCCATGCCGTCGGCGACGACGAAGAGGTCCCGCCCCGCGTAGCCCGAGTCCTGGTTGTTCGACCGGACCTTGCCCACGTGGGAGACGGCAGCGGCCTGCGTCACTGTCGCCACTCCGCTACCGCCTGAGCTCGAAGCTGGTCGCGCCGATGCGGATCGGCGTGTCGAGCGGCACCTGCGTCGGCACGCTCACGCGCTTGCCGTCGAGGAAGGTGCCGTTGGTCGAGTCGAGGTCCTGGATCATCCACTCGTCGTTCCAGAGCAGCAGGCGCGCGTGGTGGGTGGACGTGTAGTCGTCGCGGATCACGAGGCCCGACTCGCTCGAGCGGCCGATGGTGAGCGGCTCTGTGCCGAGCGGGATCTCGGTGCCGGCCTTGGCGCCCGACGTGATCACGAGGTGGCGGGCGGTGGAGGTGGTGGCCTTGGCGCGGGACGGGACGGCGCCGGAGTTGGCGCCGGACGGCATCGACGAGATGGGCGGCGGCTGCAGCCCGGGCTGCGGGGACCTCGGCGGCGCGGCGGCGGCCGCCGAGGCGTACGGGGACTGCGGGAACGGGGATCCGCCCGCCGAGCCCGTCTCCTCGCGGAGCTTCCGCACGCGCTGGCCGAACAGGTCGGAGCGCAGCGCGTAGACGATGCCGAAGATGAACAGCCACAGCACCGCGAGGAACGCGAGGCGGAGGACGAGGAGGGTCAGCTCGGTCATTACGCTCCCCAGAACCCGTCGTCGTGGCGCTGTCCCCGGGTGCCGCGTCCGCCGCGCTCCTCGGTGGCCTGCGGCACGACGCGGAAGGTGATGGCGGTGCGGCCGATGCGGATGACGGACTCGGGCGGGAGCGGCGCCTTGGTGACGGGCGCGCCGTTCAGCTCGGAGCCGTTCGTGGAGCCGAGGTCGCGGACCTGGGCGCGGGATCCGTCCCACGCGATCTCGACGTGGCGGCGCGAGGTGCCGGGATCGTCGACCGTGATGTCGGCGTCGCTGCCGCGGCCGATGACCGTGCGGCCCACGGGGAGCGGGTGGCGGGTGCCGGCGACGTCGACCACGGGCATCCACGTGACGCTGCCCTCGGCGGTGCGGCTGTCGATCTCGAGCACGCCCTCGGAGATGGCGTCGTCCTCCCGGAAGCCGACCTGCACCACGCCGGCGAACTGGTAGCCCTGCGATGCGGCGTGCTTCTCGACCGCCTGGCGCAGCTGGTCGGTGAGGGTGGTGCCGATGCCCGCCATGCGCTCGGCGTCGGGCCGCGAGACGCGGAGCGTGAAGGAGTTGGGCACGAGGATGAGGTCGCGGTCGACGACGGCGGCGTGGGTGTCGAGCTCGCGACGCAGCTGCGCGGCGATCTCCACGGGCTGCAGTCCGGACTTGAAGGTCTTCACGAAGGCGCCGTTGACGGCGCGCTCGAGGCCCTTCTCGAAGTTGTCCAGGATTCCCACGTGTGATCCGTCCTCGCGCGGTCCTTCCGCGGATGAATAGGGAGATCGTAGCCAACTCGCGAGGCGCCGCCCTGGATACCGGCCACGTGGCGGGTGCGCGACGGCCGCTCGCGGGGCCGTCCGGCGGGCCGGGGAGGCGCCCGTCCGGCCTGGCCGCGGCGCGGGATCGGCCTCGGGGCGTGATAATGTCGTCCAGTTGGCGCGAGTGGCGGAATTGGTAGACGCGCACGGTTCAGGTCCGTGTGTCCGTGAGGACGTGGGGGTTCAAGTCCCCCCTCGCGCACCAGCAGAGCAGAAGGCCCCGGAGGGATCCGGGGCCTTCTCGCATGTCGGGGCGGGTCAGCGGCCGGCAGTCGAGGAGGCGGCCGTGGCCGGCTCGGCCTCGCTCGCGGGCTCCGGGCCCGGCCAGATGGTCCACGCGATCGCCCAGAGCGTGCAGATGCCGAGGAGCACCGTGAGGTGGGCGATCCAGTCCTCGAGCGCCCGGGTGCGCGCGGCGTCGCCGACGAACGCGATGGCGGCGAGCAGCAGGGCGCAGGCGATCGCGTAGGCGACGACCGTGAGGATCCAGAGCCGCCACTCGTGGCGCACCCTGGCGCGGCCGGCCGAGCGGCGGATCAGCCCTGCCGCGCCTTGTTCCGCGGGTTCTGCTTGTTGATGACGAAGACGCGGCCGCGGCGGCGCACGACCTGCGCGCCGGGGAGCTTCTTCAGGGCTTTGATCGAGTTGCGCACCTTCATGGGGATGGTCCTTTCACGAGAACGGTTCTCAATAGACTAGCGCCATGCCCGCTCGCGACCACCTCCCGCTTCCCGTGTACCCGCAGCCGCCGTCGGGTGTCGTCCTCGTGGTGGGCGAGGGATCCGGCCTGCGCTCCGTGCTGCGGGACACCGTCGACGACGTCGCCGGGACGCTGCTCGTGCTGCCGCCCGAGGAGGCGGATCCGGTCGAGCCCATCGCGCGGTTCCTCGACGACCTCGCGGAGCGCAGGCCGGGCGTCGAGGCCGTGGTGGGGATCCCCGCGACCGCCGACGCGCGCGCGACCGGCATGCAGCTCGACCTGCTGCTGCGCCGCGAGCACGAGCTGCAGCGGGCGTTCGGCGGGGCGGGATCCGGCTTCGGGCTCCGCCACGTCGTCTCGGTCGTGCCCGCCGACCGGCTCCAGGCGATCGCCTTCGGCCGGATCGAGGACGCGTTCGACGAGGCGGAGACGCTCGCCGACCTCGTCGAGTACGCGACCGTCGTGGTGCTGACCGGCATGGCGCGCGTGCCGCTGGAGTCGCGCGGCACGCTGCTCGCTCTGGTGCGTCGGCTCGCGCCGCGGGCCGCCGTGCTCGACGCGCGCCGGCCCCTCGCGCTCGACCGGCTGCCGCGCTGGGGCGACGTGGCGGGGCTCGCGGCGTCGGCGGGGTGGATGCGCGAGCTCACGGCGGCGGGCGTCGCGTCCCGTCCCGCCGACATCGACCGGCTGGACGGGCCCGTGGGATCCGTCGTCGTGAGCGAACCGCGACCGCTGCACCCCGAGCGGCTCGCGCTCGCCGTGGAGGAGGAGCTGCGGCCCGACCGCGCGGGCCTCGTGCTGCGGTCCAAGGGCTTCGTGTCGCTCGCGTCGCGGCCGGGCGAGGTGGGCGGGTGGTCGAGCGTGGGATCCATGCTGACGCTCCAGCCGACCGGGATCGACCCGTGGCAGGAAGGCGCGCCGCACGGCACGGAGATCGTGTTCTTCGGCGTGGGGCTGCGGCCGGCCGTGCTGCGGCGGGCGATCGGCCGGGCCGTGCTGACGGGGGAGGAGCTCGCGGCGGGGCCGGCTGCCTGGGTCGGGTACGCGGATCCGTTCCCCCGGGTGGATGCGGGCTGACGGCGCCGCGCGGCCGGCGTCTGCTCCCGGGGCGGCGGCGGTGTCTGTGCGGCGCGCCCGGAGATCCGCGACCGTGACGGCCAGCCGAGAGCGGATCCGCGCGCCTGGTCACTGCTCGACGCCCGGCGTTCAGTGGGGAGGTGAAGCAGAACCGCACCGCGGCGGGCACGACCCGCACCACCCGCATGACCCGCACGACGAACCGCACAGCGCAGGACCGCACGGCCGACGATCGCGCCCCTGACGACCGGCCCGCCGCCGAGGATCCGGCCATCGTCCCGGAGCCCGCGCCGGGCCCCGAGCCCGAGGACGCGCTCCGCGTCGCCCGCGAGTCCTTCGGCTGGGACGAGCTGCACGACGGCCAGGTGCGCACGATCGGCCCGCTCGTCCGCGGCCGCGACGCGCTCGTCGTGATGCCCACGGGCTACGGCAAGTCGGCGATCTACCAGGTCGCCACCGTGCTGATGGACGGCCTCACCGTCGTCGTCTCGCCGCTCATCGCGCTGCAGGCCGACCAGGTGCAGAACCTCGAGGACGCGCCCGCCGCGCCGCCCGCGCGCGTGATCAACAGCACGATCCGCGGGGCGGCGCTCGAGGAGGCCTGGGCGACCGTGGAGGAGCCGGGCGCGCGGATCGTGTTCCTCACGCCCGAGCAGCTGGCCCGCGACGCGGTCGTCGACCGGCTCGTGGCGCGCGGGGTGTCGCTCGTGGTGATCGACGAGGCGCACTGCGTCGCGTCGTGGGGCCACGACTTCCGGCCCGACTACCTGGGGCTCGGCGGCGTGATCGACGCGCTCGGGCACCCGCCCACCGTCGCGATGACGGCGACCGGATCCACCCCCATCCGCACCGAGATCGAGGAGCGGCTGGGCCTCCGCGACCCGTTCGTGCTGTCATCCGGCTTCGATCGGCCGAACATCCGCCTCGAGGTGCGGCGGCACACCGAGGAGGCCGAGAAGCGGCGCGCGATCGTCGCGCACGTGATGGGGCAGACCCAGCCGGGCCTCGTCTACGTCGCGACGCGCAAGGACGCCGAGGACTACGCCGACGAGATCCGCGCGGCCGGCCTCCGGGTCGACGCCTACCACGCGGGCCTGCCGGCCGCCGAGCGCGAGCGCGTGCAGACCGCGTTTCACGAGGACGACGTGGACGTGGTGGTCGCGACGAGCGCGTTCGGCATGGGCATCGACAAGCCGACCGTGCGGTACGTGATCCACGCGGCGCCGCCCGAGTCGGTGGACGCGTACTACCAGGAGGTCGGGCGCGCGGGCCGCGACGGGGAGCCGGCGGTCGGGATCCTGCACTACCGCGCCGAGGACCTCGGCCTCCGCCGCTTCTTCGCGGCGCGCACGCCCCGGCCGGCGAGCCTCCGCGAAGTGTACGCGGCGGTCGCGGTGGCGGGCGTCGACGGACCCGTGCGGCCCGCGGCGGTCGCCGAGCGCGCGGGCATGTCGGCGCGCACGGTCGGCGGCGTGCTCAACCTGCTCGTCGACGCGGGCGTGCTCGGATCCGACCGCGACGGCGCCTTCGTGCGTGAGGAGCTGGATCCGCGCGAGGCAGCCGCCCGGGGCAAGCACGTCGCTCAGGAGCGCGAGCGCATCGAGGTCTCGCGGCTGGACATGATGCGCGGCTACGCCGAGACGCCGCAGTGCCGCCGCCAGTACCTGCTCGGCTACTTCGGCGAGGAGTCGCCGGAGAGATGCGGCAACTGCGACGCGTGCGACCGGCTAGACGCGGAGGACGCGCACGAGGAGGCGATGGGGACCGGGGCCGACGCGCCCGCGGACGCGCCCGCGGCCGTCGCCGACGACCCGTTCTCGCCGCAGTCCGCCGTCACCCACGCGGAGTGGGGCCCCGGCACCGTGATGAGCGCGGAGGACGACCGCATCACCGTCTTCTTCGAGAGCGAGGGGTACCGCGTGCTGTCGCGGAGGCTCGTGGCGGAGGGGCGGCTGCTGCAGCCGGCGTGAGGAGCGGGGTCCGGACGCCGGACGCCGGGCCCCGCCGCCTGGCGCCTCAGTCCAGCCGCACCTCGCGCCCGCTGGCGGCCGACGCGTAGACGGCCTCGAGGATCCGCGCCAGGTGCAGCCCGTGCGCGGCCGGCGCGACCGACGGGATCTCGCCGCGCACCGTGCGCACGAACGTGTCGATCTCCACCTGGAAGCCCTCGTCGAGGTCGAAGCTGAGCGCGTCGATGTTCGGCGCGATCTCCACCACGGTGTCGTGGAGCTCGGTCGTGATCCGCAGCTCCGGTTCCAGCGTCGCCCCGCCGCGCTCGCCGAACACCTCGAACGACTGGCTGTCGCGGCCGTGCAGCGAGTACGAGGTCTCGATGGAGAGCACGGCGCCGTCGGCGAAGCGCACGAGCGCGCCCGCGAGGTCCTCCACGGGGTCGTCGGACGGCGTCTGGTCGGCGCTGAGGTAGCGCGTGAGCCCGCGGATGTTGCCGCGGCTGCCCAGCCGGTGGAACGTGAACCCGGTCACGGCGACGGGCTCCGGGAAGCCCATGAGCCAGAGCGCCATGTCGAGGAAGTGCACGCCGAGGTCGATGAGCGGGCCGCCGCCCGAGACGGAGCGGTTCGAGAACCAGCCGCCCGGATCCCCGGCCTGCCGGAGGAACACCGCCCGCGCGTAGTAGATGGGTCCGAGGTCGCCCGCGTCGGCGAAGCGCTTGAGGGTGACCGCGTTCGAGGAGTGACGGCGCACGTAGCCGACCTGCACGGATCCGGCGCTCGCCGCCTCCGCCCGCACGATGGCCTCGGCCTCGGCGACCGTCACGGCCATGGGCTTCTCGAGGAGGACGCTCTTGCCGGCCCCGAGCGCCGCTATCGCGACCTCAGCGTGGGTGTCGTTGCGCGTGCAGACGCTGACGGCGTCGATGGACGGATCCGCGACGAACGCGCGGAAGTCGGTGGACACGAGCGCGGCCCCGTGCAGGGCGGCGCGGGCGGCCGCGCGCTCGCCGTCGATGTCGCAGATCCCCGCGACCACCACGCCGGGGTTCCGGGCGTAGGCGGCGAGGTGCAGGCCCGCGATGGTGCCGGCGCCGACGACGCCGACGCGGACGGGAGCGGGGGAGGCGGCGGGCGCGCTCATCGGATCGCCGCCGCCGCGAGGCGCTGCGCGGCGGCGAGGCCCTGGGTGAAGCCCGTCATCGGGTCCTCGAGCCCCTCGAACTCGATCGACACCGGCCCGTCGAAGCCGGACGCGGCGACGAGCGCGAGCAGCTCGCCGAGCGGCAGGTCGCCCGCGCCGACGACGGCGCCGCGGATCCCGCGCCCGCCGAGGGTCGTCATCCACGTGTCGTCCGGCGGCACGTCGCGCACGTCGAAGTCCTTGAGGTGCACGACCGCGGCGTGCGGGAGGAGGCGAGGCACGGCGGCGAGCGGGTCCTCGTCGACGCAGAGGGAGTTGCCCACGTCGAGCGTGACGCGGAAGGCCGGCCGATCGACGGCCTCGACGAGGCGCAGGATCCGGTCGCTCGCGTTCATGCTCATGCCGTGGTTCTCGATGGTGGTGGCGATGCCGAGCGTCGCGGCGTGGTCGGCGAGGTCGCGGCACACGGGCACGATCGTGGTCATCGCGCGCTCGAACGCGTCGTCGTCGGCCTCGCGCCAGGGCCAGGCGAACACGTCGTGGCGGAGCAGCGGGATCCCGAGCTCGTGCGCCACGCCCAGGTGCGCGTGCAGCCGGGCGACCTGCGCGTCGAGGTCCGGGTCGAGGAGGTCGGCGCCGACCGCGTAGTTGGCGAGCTCGACGCCGCGCGCGTCGGCGCGGGCGCGGATCGCGGCCACCAGCCCCGGGTCGTCGACGAGCTCGCTGCCGAGCCCGGCGATCGAGATCTCCAGGTGGCTGGCGTCGGAGTCGGCGACCAGGTCGACGACGTCGGGCACGGTCAGGGCGCCCGATTCGAGGGCCGGGGCGAACGTGTACGAGCTGACGCCTAAGCGCATGGGCGGCCTTCCTTCCGCGGCCGCCGGGCGGTCGGCCGTGCCCCCACGGTAGGCACGGGCGCGGGCGGCGGCGTTCCTGCACGACCGGTTTAACGGAGACGTAACGACGGGCCGGCCGGCGGCGTCTCGAGGGTCCATATGGTGAGGGGGACCCGGCAGGAGGGCGGCGACCGCGGCCCGCGCCGGAGGATGAGGACCCATGCCGCACCGTCCCCGGATCGTCTCGCTCGGCATGTCGCTCGAGGCCAGCGTGTACTCGCCGGCCGTGACGCGCATCGACCAGTTCGTGCGCACCGAGGGCGACGCCTACCTCGCCGGGCGCCCGTTCCTCGCGGCCGGCCAGCCGCTGCGCGAGCGCGCGGACTGGACGGCGCTGCCGCACTTCCGCGCCATCCCGGGCGGCCCCGTGCCGGCGGACGACCACCGCGCGATCCTCGACGACATGCTGGGCGCCCTGGAGCGCACGCTCGCGGAGGGCGGGAGAGTCGACGGCGTGCTCCTCGACGTGCACGGCGCCATGAGCGTGATCGGCACGGACGACCCCGAGGGCGCGCTCGCCGCGAGGATCCGCGAGCTCGTCGGCCCCGACGCGCTCATCTCGGCGACCATGGACCTGCACGGCAACGTGACGCCGCTGCTCGCGCGCGCGGTCGACCTGATCACCTGCTACCGCCTGGCGCCGCACGAGGACGCCCTCGAGACGGTCGAACGGGCCGTGCGGAACCTCGTCGACCGGCTCACGGGGCCGCGCCGCGACGAGCCGGTCGCGACCGCGTGGGTGCCCGTCCCGATCCTGCTGCCGGGGGAGAAGACGAGCACGCGCGACGAGCCGGCCAAGGGGCTGTACGGGCGGATCCCTGGGATCACGGCGCGCGACGGCGTGATCGACGCCGGGATCTGGATCGGCTACGCGTGGGCGGACGAGCCGCGCAACCACGCGGCCGTGGTCGTGACCGGCGACGATCCCGCGGTCGTGGCGGCGTCCGCCGAGGAGCTCGCCGCGGAGCTCTGGCGCGTGCGGGACGACTTCGCGTTCGTCGCGCCGGTCGGCACGCTCGACGCGTGCCTCGATGCCGCGATCGCGAGCGACGCGCGGCCCTTCCTCATCAGCGACTCGGGTGACAACCCCACGGCGGGCGGCGCGGGCGACGCCACGGGCACGCTGCGGGCGCTCGTCGCGCGGCCGGAGATCGCGTCGGGTGCCGTGCAGGCGGTGTACGCGTCGATCCCGGATCCGGGGGCGATCGCGGCGTGCGTGGCGGCCGGGGTCGGCGGCGCGGTCGAGATCCGTGCGGGCGCGCTCGTCGACGACACGGTCGCGCCGCCGGCGGAGCTGCGCGGGACGGTGGAGCACATCGCGCACGGGGATCCGGCCGCGGACGTCGAGGCGGTCGTGCGCGTGGGCGGGCTCCGCGTGATCCTCACCGCCCGCCGGAAGCCGTACCACCTGGAGGGCGACTTCACCCGGAACGGCATCGACGCACGCGCGGCCGACGTCGTCGTGGTGAAGATCGGCTACCTCGAGCCCGAGCTGCACGCGATGGCGGCCGACTGGATGATGGCGCTCACGCCCGGCGGGGTCGACCAGGACCTCGCGCGGCTGCCGCACCACCGCATCATCCGGCCGATGGTGCCGTTCGACGAGGTGACGCAGACCCCCGATCTCTCCGCGCGGATGCTGACGCGCGCGCGCTGAGGGGCGGGCGGCCCGGCGCGCGGCCGCTCAGTACAGCCGCGCGAGCGCCTTCCGCAGGCAGAGCTGGCCGATGCCGAGCACGCCCGCGTCCACCCCGGCCTCGCTCTGCTGGATGCGGATCGACGTGGTCGCGAGCGGGTGGCAGCTCTCGTAGAGCTGCGAGCGGACCGCCGCGACGAACGGCTCGACCGTGGAGAGCATCCCGCCGATCACCACCACCTCGGGGTTGAAGAAGTTGACGACGGCCGCGAGGGTGTCGCCCACCGTGCGGCCGACCTGGCGCAGCCGCGTGGTGGCGCGCGGATCCCCGTCGTGCGCGAGCCGCACCACCTCCGGCAGGTCGCGCACGGGAGCGCCCGCGGCCCGGAGCCCCGCGACGATGCCGGTGGCGCCCACGATCGTCTCGAGGCAGCCGGTGTTGCCGCAGTTGCACGGCATCCCGACCGCGGCGGCGACCCGCACGTGCGCGATGTCGCCCGCCAGCGCGGTCGCGCCGCGGTACACGTGCCCGTTGATGACGATCCCGCAGCCGACCGACGCGCCCGCCTTGAGGAACAGCAGGCTGCCGACGCGCACGCGTGCTCCCGCCGCCCGGCGGTCGAGGGTGGCGTGCTCGCCGAGGCCCATCATGTTGGCGTCGTTGTCGACCACGGCGACGGCGTCGAACTCCGCCTCCAGCCACCCGACGACGTCGAACCGGTGCCAGCCCGGCATCGACGCGGGCGACTCGACCATGCCGCGGGCGGTGTCCACCGGCCCGGGCAGGCACATGCCGACGCCGCGGACCACCGGATCCCCGGAGGCGGCGACGAGCGCGTGCAGGGCCTCGGCGACCAGCGCGAGCACGCCGTCCGGGCCCGTGCCGATGTCGATCGGGATGGTGCGCGCGTCGACGATGGTGCCGGACATGCCGAGCAGCGCCAGCCGCGCGTGGCTGCGGCCGAGGTCGGCGGCGAGCATCACGCCGGCGTCGTCGCGGAGGTGCAGCACGCGGGGGCGGCGGCCGCCCGTGGGGTCGCCGGACCCGCGCTCCTCGACGAGGCCGGCGCGCAGCAGCTGCGTGATCTTCCCGGTGATGGTCGAGGGCGGCAGGCCGAGCGTGCGGGCGAGGTCGGCGCGGTTCGTGGCCGAGCCGGTGGCGATCATGTAGAGCAGCGCCGACGCGGTCTCGCCGGCGATCTCGCTGTCGGGGGTCGCGCGCCGGATCCGCGGGGGCGGCGGCAGGCGGGATCCGCCGAGGAGGCGCTCGGGGACGCGTCCGGCGGGCGGGCCGAGCGCACCCGGCGCGCCCAGCGGGCCCTTCGGCGGCGCGGTCACGCGGGTGCGTCCCGGCCGACCGCGGTGCCCGCGAGGTCCGCGGCGCCCGCGTCCGCCGGCAGCTGCCCCGCGATGAGCGCCGACGCGATGACGCCGGCCTGCCCGCCGAAGCGCGCCGCGACCACGAGCGGGCGCCGCTGGAAGGTGAGGAGCCCGTCGAGCCGCTCGCGCAGCGGCCCGAGCAGCTGCTCGCCGGCGCGCGACAGGCCGCCAGCCACGACCACGACCTCGGGGGAGAGGATCGCCGTCAGCTGCGCGAAGGCGAGCGCGAGCGCGTCGATGCACGCGTCCACCACCTGCTGCGCGGCCGGATCCCCGTCGGCCGCCGCGGCGAACACGCGGGCCGCGCCGCCCTCGGTCGTCGTGCCGCCGGTGGCGCGCGCATACGCGTCGGCGACGCCCTTCGCGGAGGCCACGGTCTCCAGGCACCCGGATCCGCCGCACGCGCAGCGGACGCCCGCCGTGGATCCGACGGGCGTGGTGCGCATGTGCCCGATCTCGGCGCCCCGGCCGCCCGCGGTGTAGAGCCGGCCGTCGACGAAGACGGCCGCGCCGATCCCCGTGCCGATGCTCACCACGACCGCGTCGCGGGCCCCGCGCGCGGCGCCCATCCCGAACTCGGCCACCCCCGCGCCGCGCGCGTCGTTGCCGAACGCGACCGGCAGCCCGGTGGCGTCCGCCAGCAGGTCGCGCATGGGCACGTCGCGGAGGCCCACGTGCTCGGCGAGCACGACCACGCCGCGGTCATCGTCGACCACGCCGGCCACGTGCACGCCCACCGCGGCGGGGGCGGCGGCCGGGTGGTCGCGGGCGGCGTCCGAGACGGCGGAGGCGAGCGCGGCGACGAGCGCCGCGGCGTCGTGCCGGGGCGTGGGCACGGAGCGCGCCTCGACGACCTCGCCCCGGGCGTCCACCACGGCGATCTTGATGTCGGTGCCGCCGATGTCGAACGCGATGACGGGCCGCGGCACCCGCAGCTCCAGCCGCGGGTGGGCCGTCACTTGACCGCGCCCGCGGTGAGGCCCGTCGCCATGCGCTTCTGCACGATGAGGAAGAGGACCACCACGGGGAGCGCCATGAGCGTCGATCCTGCCATGATGCCGCCCCAGTCGGTCTCCTGCATCTGGCCCCGGAAGCCCTGCAGCCAGAGCGGCAGCGTGCGGCTGTCGTCGGCGGAGAGCGTCACGAGCGCGAGCGTGAACTCGTTCCACGCGGCCAGGAAGCTGAAGATGCTGGAGGCGACGAGCCCGGATCCGAGCAGCGGCAGCGTCACCCGGCGGAACGCGCCGACGCGGCTGCAGCCGTCGAGCATGGCGGCCTCCTCGAGCTCCACGGGGATCCCGTCGACGAAGCCCTTCAGCACCCAGATCGTGAACGGCACGTTGGCCGCGAGGTACAGGATGCTCAGGCCGAGCACCGAGTTGAGCAGGCCCCAGCCGTCGAGCATGCGGTACTGCGAGATGAAGAGCGCCTCGGCGGGGATCATCTGGATCACGAGCACGGCCACGATCATCGACGTGCGCCCGCGGAAGCGGAACCGGCTGAGCGCGAACGCCGCGACGACGCCGAACGCGAGCGACCCCGCCACCACGACCAGCGCGATGAGCGTGCTCATCCGGAGCGCCGACCAGAAGCGGGCGTCGCCCAGCACGCGCGCGAAGTGCTCCGTCGTGCCGCCGACGGGGAACCACGTGGGCGTGCGCGACGACAGCTGCTCGGGCGTGAGGAATGCCGCGTCGACCATCCAGTAGACCGGGAAGAGCCAGACGAGGCCGAACGCGACGGCGACGACGTCGAGCGCGATCCGGCCGGGCGAGCGGCGGCGGCGGGCGCGGGGCGCGCGTCCGGTCGGGGCGGTGGGCGGTGCGGCGGTCGACGACCCGGCGGGCGCGGCGGTCCCGATCGGCGTGCGGGCGATGGTGGCGGTCATCGGGCGTCCCCCTCGGTCAGCAGCGCGCGGATGTAGCGCCAGGTGAGCAGCAGGCTGACCGCGAGCATGATCATGGCGGCCGCCGAGGCGACGCCGTAGTTCCCGCCGGAGAGCCCGATCTGGTAGACGAAGGTGCCGAGCACGTTGGTCTGGTCGGTGATGCCGCTGCTCTGCTGGAGGATGTGGATCTGCGTGAACACCCGCAGGTCCCAGATCACCTGCAGCAGGCTCACGAGCAGGAGCACGGGGGCGACGGACGGCGCCACGATGTGCAGGAAGCGCTGCCGGGCGTCGGCGCCGTCGAGCTGGGCCGCCTCCATCATCGACTCGTCGAGCTGCGTCACGGAGGCGTAGACCATGAAGACCACGAGCGGCACGCTCATCCACGTGATGAGGAGGCCCGCGACCACGAAGAACGTCACCGGGTCCGAGAGCCAGTTGTAGCCGACCATGCCGTCGGCGCCGAGCAGCCCGAGGGTCCAGCCGACGACGCCGCTGCGCGGGTCGAACAGCAGCTGGAACACCTGCAGCGAGCTGAGCACGGGCATCGCCCACGCCACGAGCATCACGATCTGCACGCCCACCGCGATGGACCGGCGCACCTGCGTGAGCAGCATCGCGCCGGCCGTGCCGATGACCACGGTCGCCGCGGCGCACGCGAGGCAGAAGCCCACAGACCGTCCGAGCGACGCCCAGAACGCCGGGTCGCCGAGCACCTGCGCGTAGTTGGCGATCCCCACCATCTCCGGCGCCTGCCCGAACTGCTGGGCCAGACCGAACCGCTGGAACGACATGATCACCTGGCGCGCCAGCGGGTAGCCGAGGCCGACCGCGACGATCGCGATGGCCGGCAGGACGAGCGCCCACGCGAGCCGGCGCTCGGCCCGCGGGCTCCGCGGCGCCTCGAGGGCCGGCGCGGGCGACGGCGTCGAGGTGGACGTGCTGAGGACGGCGCTCACGGGCGGATCACGCCTGGCCGAGCAGGCTCGTGAGCTTGGCGTCGGCGGCGGACGCGAGGGCGACGGGATCGCCGCCGGCCGCGATCGCGACGTAGAAGTCGTCGATGACCCGCGCGCCCTCGACGAGCGCCCAGTTCTGCGCGGCGGGCGTGCCGACCGAGTTGCGCACGGCCTCCGTGGTGAGGGTCGCGAGCTCGTCGGTGCCGAGCGCGCCGGCGTAGTCGAGGTTGCCGGGGACCCAGCCGCCCTGGGTGGCGAAGTACTCCTGGAAGGGCTGGGAGAAGATCAGCTTCATGACCTCCTTGGCGAGGTCCTGGTTCTTGGAGCGGGCGGAGATCGCGACGTTGGATCCGCCTGCGAACGGGTGCCCGACGTCGCCGCCCGCGGCGGCCGGGAAGCCGAAGTAGCCGACGTCGCCGGCGTCCACCAGGGCCTTGTCGATGTTGTCGAGCTGCCAGTTGAACCCGAAGAACATCGCGGTCTCGCCGGAGTTGAACGGCACCCACGGCATGTCGGAGACCTCGCTGTCGGTCACGGTGCCCGCGGTGGATCCCGTCTTCCAGAGCTCCTGCAGCGTCTGGAACGCCTTCTGGCTCTCGGGGCTGGAGAGCGAGCCCTTCCAGGTGTCGCCGTCCTGCTCGGCGAGGCGTCCGCCCTCGGTGAACTGCCACGCGAGGGCGGACTGCCACGAGATGCCGGGGAGGTAGAGGCCCGAGAACCCGGGGTCGCCCGCGTGCGCGGCCTGCAGCTTCGCGGCCGCGGCCGTGAGCTCCTCGACGGTCGTGGGGACGGCGACGCCCGCCTGGGCGAACATGTCCTTGCGGTAGAAGAACAGGCGGCTGCCGGCGTAGAACGGGGCTGCGTACATCTGCCCGTCGTGGGAGCCGAGCTCCACGAGCGACTGCGTGAGGCTGGATCCGCCCAGCTCCTCCTTCATGTCCTCGAGGCTCGTGAGCGCCCCGACCGCGCAGAACGTGGGGGCCTGCGTGTTGCCGAGCTCGACGATGTCGGGGGTGGAGTCGGCGCTCGCGAGCGAGGTCTGGAGCTTCGACACGATGCCGTCCCACACCTGCAGCTCGATCGTGAGCGTGGATCCGGGGTGCTGCTCCTCGAACGTCTTCTTCAGCCAGTCGCGCGCCTCCTGGGAGACCGAGTCGGTCACCATCCAGACGCGGAGGTCGGCGGTGGCGGGGCCGCCCCCGCCGCTGGATCCGGAGGCGCAGGCGGCGAGGAGGGCGCTGAGCCCGAAGGCCCCTCCGAGGCCGATGGCGGTGCGGCGGGTGATGTCGGCCATGACGTGTCTCCTGGGGTCGCGGTGCGGGAGCGGGTGGACCCATCGTGCGAGCGCCAGGGCCCGCGCAGGCACGCGCCGTGTTAAATCGCGCCTGCATAAACATGTTCTTCATCTGCGGCGCCGCCGGATCCGGGCGCCCGTGCTTCCATGGGCCCATGACGCGACCGGCCGACCCGTCCCGTGCCCGCCGCGTGGCGGTCGAGATCGCCGTGCAGGACGCGGCCTCCGCGCGCACCGCTCGCGACGCCGGCGCCGACCGCGTCGAGCTGTGCTCCGCGCTCGCCGCGACGGGCGGCGTGACCTCGAGCATCGGGCTCGTGGAGGCCGTGGTCGCCGTCGGGCTGCCCGTGCACGTGCTGATCCGGCCGCGGCCCGGCGGGTTCGTGCACGACGCCGGGGAGCGCGCCGTCATGCTGCGCGACGTGCGGGCGGCGCTCGGCGCGGGGGCCGCGGGCATCGTCTCCGGGGGGCTCACCGAGGACGGCCGCGTGGACGCGGACCTCCTCGCCCGGCTCGTCGACGCGGCGGGCGATGCCGTGTTCACCTTCCACCGCGCGATCGACGCGGTCGACGACCGGCCGGCCGGGCTCGACGCGCTCCTCGCCGCGGGCGCCGGCCGCGTGCTCACGTCCGGCGGCGCGGACCGGGCGGGCGACGGGGTGCCGGCGCTCGCGGAGCTGGTGGCGCGCGCCGACGGGCGGATCGAGATCCAGGCCGGAGGGGGAGTGACGGTCGACGCGATCCCGGCGCTCGTCCGCGCGGGCGTCGACGCGATCCACCTCTCGGCCCGGCGGCGCGTGGCTGCCGCGCGCGTGGGGCCGGGCGGCGGCGAGGCGGCGCACGACGTGACCGACTGCGGGATCGTCGCGGCGGCGGTGGCCGCGGTGCGGGCTGCAGCCGGGTGACGCGTGTCGGACCGGCCGGGCGGGCGGCTGGCTCAGCCCGCGAGCAGCCCGGCGCCGAGGTTCGCCGCCGCGTGCGTGAGAGCGCCCGGCACCACGTTCCTCGAGCGGTCGCGGAGCCATCCGAGCATCAGCGCGGCCAGGGACTGCACCGGCGGGATCGGCCAGATCGCCGCGTCCACGAGGAGCAGCGGCAGGTGCGGGATCAGGAAGACGAGCGCCTGCACGAGGTTCCCGCGAGCGAACCCGAGCCGTCGGACGAGCACGCCGCCGTTGAGGCCGCGGGACGGCCTGTCAGCCGCGCCCGGTCGTCCGACGGCGCGCGCCCCGGCGCCGGGCCCGCTCGGCCGCATCCGCCATCGCCTCCGCGTGCGCGGTCTTGGCGCGGCCGATCGCGTCGTCGTCGTCGCGGCGGATCGCGATGCCCTCGGCCACCTGCGCGCGCAGTGCCCGGATCGAGTCCCGGAACGTGGGGGCGAAGTGCGCCTGCTCCCCGTCCCGCTCCTCCTCGCCCACCGGGAACCGCCGCAGCTCCGCCGACGCGTCCTCGGTCGACGAGCCCTCGGCCGGCGGCCGCTCGAGGTGGGCCAGGCAGAGGCGGGCGACCTCGTCGGCGTGGTCGTGCATCACCGAGTGCGCGGCGCCCGGGATCTCCCACAGCCGCGCGCGCGGCAGCAGCCGCCCCATCTCCTCCACCCACGCGCGCGGGACGACGGCGTCGTGCTCGCCGCGGATCACGAGGGCGCTGGCACGGATGTCGGGCAGGCGCGCCTCGATCCGGAACGACATCATCCGCGGGAGCACCCGGAGGAACCAGCGCACGCCGCAGACGAGGTAGGCGCGGATGGCGAGCACCTGGATCCGGCGGGGTTCGTGCAGCGACGACCGCAGGAACCGCACGGCGGCCACCGGCACGGAGCGCGCGGCCGGATCCACCACCGGGCTGATCATGACGAGCGTGCTGATCCCGGGGCGCCTCGCCGCGAGATCCGCCACCATCTGCGTGCCCATGGAGTGGCCGACGAGCACCGGGTCGTCGAGGCCTAGCTCGTCGATCGCGGCGCCCACGAGGTCGGCGTACTCGCGGATCGCGAGCGCCCGCCCGGGGTGGCGCACGCCCGCGAACCCCGGCAGGTCGAGGGCGTGCACGGTGCCGTGCCCGTCGAGGCGCGGCGCGAGGCGCTCGAAGTAGTCGGAGCTCACGCCGATGCCGGGCACGAGCACGAACGCGCGGCCGTCGGGGCTGCCGAGGGTGCTGATCCGCACGGTGAGGCCGCGGTGCACGAGGCGCGTGACGCGGACGGTCGTGGCGGGGCGGCCGTGCTCGGTCATGCGGTGCCTCCTGCGGCGGACGGGTCGTCGGGTGCGATCCGCGAGGCGTCCACGCTAGGGCACGGCGCCTGCGGCCCAGCCGATCCCGCACGCGGCTACGTCCCCGCGTCCCCGCCCGACACGCACAGGCAGAACGGGTGCCCCGCCGGATCCGCGTACACGTCGAAGCGGTCGGCCGCCGTCGGGTCCGCCGCGGGCTGGAGCAGGCGGCCGCCGAGGGCGAGCACGCGCTCGCGGCCCTCGGCGAGGTCGTCGACATAGAAGTCGAGGTGGATCTGCTGCTGCTGGCGCGGGCCATCGCCCGGCCACACGGGCGGCACGAAGTCGGGCGCGAGCTGGATCCCGATCCTCCACTCGCCGTCGACGCGGACGCTGTGCCAGTCGTCCTCCGCGTGCACCTCGCCGTCGAGGAGCCCGGCCCAGAAGGCGCTCTCCGCGGCCAGGTCAGGTGCGTCGAGCACCACGATCGCCTGCCGGATCCTCATGCGCTGTCCTTCTCTCGTCGTCGAGCGGGTGCTGTCAGCCTGGCACCGGCGTCCGACACCGACCAGGATCCGCGGCCCGCGCCCCTGGGATCCGGACCCCGACCACCGGTAGGTTTGACACCACGGCGCGTCTCGCGCCGGAACACCCTGCGGGCATCGTGGCTCAGCCGTCGTACGCGACGGCGGGAGCGTGCGGTGGCCGTCGGGCCACCAGTCACCTCCTGAAAGGAGCGACCATGACCGCCCCCTCCGTCCAGCTCTACACGGTCCGCGACGCTGTCTCCGCGGACCTGCAGGGCGCCGTCGCCCGCGTCGCCGAGATCGGCTACGCGCAGGTCGAGCCGTACGCGTTCGTCGAGCGCGCCGACGAGTTCGCCGCCGCGTTCGCCGCGTCCGGCGTGACCGCGCCCTCCGGTCACGCGCCCGTCATCGACGGCGACGACGACCAGGCCGCCCGCACCTTCGACGCCGCCGCGAAGCTCGGGATCCAGACGGTCATCGACCCCTTCATCCCCTCCGAGCGCTGGCAGACCGCCGACGACGCGCACAGGATCGCCGACCGCGTCAACGAGCTGCAGGTGCAGGCCGCCGCGCGCGGCCTCGCCTTCGGGTACCACAACCACCAGTGGGAGTTCGCGAACAAGGTCGACGGCCGGCCGATCTACGAGCTCTTCGTCGAGCGCCTCGACGCCGACGTCGTGCTCGAGCTCGACGCGTTCTGGTCGACCGTCGGCGGCATGGACACCCCCGCGCTCCTCCGCCAGCTCGGCGACCGCGTGCAGTTCCTGCACGTGAAGGACGGCAAGATCTCCGACGCGATCGCCAAGGTGCTGCCGAGCGCCGAGTCCGCGCTGGTCGTGCCGCCGGAGCTCGCGCAGGCCTTCAAGATGCAGGAGCCCGCGGGCCAGGGCGACGTCGACGTCGCCGCCGTGCTCGCGGCAGCTCCCCACGCGCTGCGCGTCGTCGAGTTCGACGACTACGCGGGCGACGTCTTCGACGGCATCGCGGCGTCCCTCGCCTGGCTGCAGGAGAACGACAAGTGACCGGCGGCACCGGCCGCGTCGGCGTCGGCGTGATCGGCGCGGGCGTCATCTCGGGCACGTATCTCGAGAACATGACGGCGATGCCGGACCTCGAGGTCCTGTTCGTCGCCGACATCGACCTCGACCGCGCCCGCTCGCGCGCCGAGGAGCACGGCGTGCCGAACCACGGCACCGTCGAGGAGCTCCTCGCCATGGACGAGATCGAGATCGTCGTGAACCTCACGCTGCCCGCCACGCACGCGGAGGTGGGCCGGCGGATCGTCGCGGCCGGCAAGCACGTGTGGAGCGAGAAGCCGCTGGCGCTGGATCACGAGTCCGGCCAGGACCTGCTCGAGGCGGCACGCGCGGCCGGCGTGCAGGTCGCGTGCGCGCCCGACACCGTGCTCGGCGCGGGGATCCAGTCGGCCATGCGCGCCATCGCCCGCGGCGACATCGGCGAGCCGCTCACGGCGACGACGCTCTTCCACGTGCCCGGCCCCGACGCCTGGCACCCGAACCCCGAGTTCCTGTTCGCGCACGGCGCCGGACCCCTGTTCGACATGGGCCCGTACTACGTCACCACGCTCGTGCACGCGTTCGGCGCGGCGGAGACGGTGAGCGCGGTCTCCTCGACCTCGCGCACCACGCGCACCATCGGCAGCGGACCCCGCGCGGGCACCGACTTCCCGGTGGAGGTGCCGACGCACCACGCGGCGCTCATCTCGTTCGCGGGCGGGCAGTCGGCGCAGTCGACGTTCAGCTTCCAGAACGCGCTGCCGCGCATGGGCTTCGTCGAGATCTCGGGCAGCGAGGGCACCATCGTGCTCCCCGACCCGAACACCTTCGAGGGCGACAGCCAGCTGTGGCGCTTCGGGCAGCAGGAGCCGGAGACGCTGACGGCGGCTGGATCCACGTACGGCCGCGGCTCCGGCGTGCTGGACCTCGCGCGCAGCATCCGCGGCGGCGACCCGGTGCGCGCATCCGGCGAGGTCGCGGCGCACGTGCTCGACGTGCTGCTCGCGATCCGCGACGCGGCCGACAGCCGCGAGGTCGTGAAGGTCGCGTCGAGCGTCGCGAAGCCGACGCCGCTCGCCGAGGACTGGGACCCGGCGGCGGCGACGCTGTAGCGCGGCACCCGCTCGGACCGACGGCCCCGCATCCGGTGACGGATGCGGGCCGTCCCGCGCTCGGCACCCGACGGCACGCGGGGGAGACTGGACCCATGCAGCTGCACCGCGTCACCACCGGATCCGGCGCGCGCCACGTCGGCCTCGTGCACGGCCTCGGCGCGGACGGCGCGACGTGGGCGCCCGTCGTGGAGAGGCTCGTCGCGACCGGCCGGTTCACCGTCACGACAGTCGACCTCCGCGGGCACGGGGAGAGCGACCGTGTTGGCTCCTACGGCATCGAGGAGATGGCCGACGACGTGGTGGCGTCGGTGCCGCGCGGGCTCGACGCGGTCGTCGGGCACTCCCTCGGCGGATCCGTGCTGGTGCGCGCCGTCGCCCGCCTCGAGCCCGCGCGCGCCATCTACCTCGACCCCGGGTTCCGGCTCGCGCTGCCGACCACGGGGATCCGCGGCCGCCTGTTCTGGGCGGCGCCGCTCGTGGGGCTCGCCGCCGCGCAGATCCCGCGGGCCCGCGCCGCCGCTCGTGTGCGCGCCGCCTACCCGGCCGCCGTCCGCGCATCGCTCGACGCCGCGCAGGCGCGCTTCGACCGCGGCATGGCGGTCGGCGTCTTCCGCGACGTGGCCTTCCACCCGCTCGCGGTGAGCGCGCCCGCCGTGCCGTCCACGATCGTGCTGTCCGACGACGCGCCCTCGGTGCTGCCCGCTGCGTGCGCGGCGGATCTCGAACGGCACGGGTGGGACGTCCGCCGGCTGCCGGGGATCCACCACGACATGCAGCTCGAGGACCCCGACCGGGTGCTCGCCGCGATCGAGGACGTGCTGTGACGGACGCGCCGCGCGAACCCCAGCCCTCCGACCGCCCCGCCGACGCCGAGATCGCCGCCCGGCTGGCCGCCGCCCTCCGCGCGCCCGGCGCGTCCTCCCGGCTGCAGGCCGCGCTCACCGCGGGCACCCGGCCGGATCCCGCGCTCGTCGAGGGCCTCATCCACCGCTGCCGCGTCGAGCCCGACCTGAACGTGCGGGAGATGCTCACGTGGGCGCTGATCCGCCACGACCCCGAGCAGACGATCCCGGCGCTCATCGCCGAGCTGGCGTCGCCCATCCCGCAGGCGCGCAGCCAGGCGCTGCACACGCTCTCCAAGATCGGCGACCGGCGCGCGCTGCCCGCGATCACGCCCGCGCTGCTGCGGGATCCGGACGACCACGTCGCGCGCACCGCATGGCGCACGGCGTCGGGCCTCGTCGACGGCGACCGGGATCCGTCCGGCGCGCGCTGGCTGTCGCAGCAGCTCGCGTCGCAGCTCGGCCGCGGCGACCGCGACACCCAGGCGAGCCTCGCGCGGGCCTTCGCGAGCGTCGGCCGGGCGGCGCTGCCGGTGCTCGAGCGGTCGCGGCGCGCGGCGGACGCCCGGGTGCGGATCCACGCGCTCGCCGTGATCGCGCAGCTCGCCGACCCGGAGCTCCGCTTCGACGACGCGATGGACGAGGCCCGCCGCACCTCCTTCGGCGCGCACCTCGCCCGGCGGCCGGGCTTGCACCTCCCGTAGCGTCATGTGATCGGGTGGTCCCATGACCCACCCCGCCGAGACCCACCCGACCGAGGGCGACCCCGTCGTGACCGACTCCCCGATCCCCATGCCGACCCCGCCCCGCCGGGTCCGGATCGGCGACGCCGCCGCGTTCGTCGGCGTCACGCCGCGGACCATCCGCCACTACCACCAGATCGGCCTGATCCCCGAGCCCGAGCGCGGCACCGACGACCGCCGTCGGTACGGGTACGCCGACATGGTGCGGCTGATGTGGATCCGGCGCATGGCCGACGCCGGGATCGCCCTCGAGGACATCCGCGCCGCCTTCGCCGACCCGGAGTCGGGGGAGGGTGCCGCTGCCGCCACGGCTCCCGCTGCCGCTCCCGCCGAGGACGACGACGTCGCCGACGTCCTCGGTCGGCTCGAGGCGACCCTCGCGGCCCAGGAGGCGGAGCTGCGGCGACAGCGGGACGCCGTGCGTCGGCTGCGCGCCCGGGGCAGCCGGCTGGGCCTCCTCTCCGACCTCGTCGCCCGCCGCCTCGAGGGCCTGCCCGAGGGATCCCTCCGCCAGCCCGACCTCGACGCCCTGCTGGTCATGGAGCGCAGCCTCGGCACGCTCGTCGCGGCGCTCAACGCCACCCGGTACATCGCCATCGCCACCCTGCCGGGACTGCGCGAGGCGTCCGACCGGGTCGACGCCGCCGAGGAGGCGCTCGACGACACGGTCGCCGTCGACGACCCCCGCGTGGCGGAGGTCGCGGCCGGGCGGCGCGCGTTAGAGGAGGCGCTGCAGGCGGCGATCGACGCGTCCGACCTCCCGCGGCAGGACGAGGAGCTCGTCGCCGCCTGGGACGAGCTGCACCCCGACGGCGATGAGGACGAGGAGGGGACCCGGGGCGGCTCCGGCCGGCCCGCATGGTCCCTGAGCGCGATGGACGCCTTCGCGAGGATGCCCTACGACTTCTCCCCGGCCCGCCTCCGCTCCATGGAGCTGGCCATGGACTTCGTGGTGTGGGGGCCGCCCGCGCGGTGAGCGGCATCGGCGTCGCGGATCCCGGCGTCCGGGCCGATCGAACAGCGGAGCCGCGGAGTAGGTTCGCGGCACGGCGCCCCGCGACGGGAGCGCCCGGATCCGCGCCCGTGCGCGGCCGACGAGAGGCGCGCCCATGGCCGAGATCGTGCTGTTCCACCACGTGCAGGGCGCGACCCCCGGGGTCCACGCCTTCGCCGACGCGCTCCGGGACGGCGGGCACACCGTGCACGTCCCCGACCTGTTCGACGGCGCGCTGCCCGAGTCCATCGAGGCGGGCCTCGCGCTGATGGCGGGCCTCGCCGACCACGTCGTCGCCGAGCGCACCGCGCGCGCCCTCGACGGGCTGCCCGCCGAGCTGGTGTACGCCGGCTTCTCGTGGGGCGGGTCCATCGCCCAGCGCCTCGCGCAGACCCGGCGAGGTGCCCGCGGCGCGCTCCTCTACGAGTCGTTCGTGTCGCTCAGCGCGGAGTGGTCCTTCGGGCCATGGCCGGCGGGGCTCCCGGTGCAGGTGCACGGCATGGCGCGGGATCCGTTCTTCGCGGGCGAGGGCGACCTCGACGCGGCCCGCGAGCTGGTCGCCGAGGTCGGCCCGGAGCTCGCCGAGGTCTTCGTCTACGACGGCGACGCGCACCTGTTCACGGACGCGTCGCTGCCGTCGTCGGATCCGGTCGCCACGGCCCTCGTGCTCGAGCGGTCGCTCGAGCTGCTGGCGCGCCTCGGCTGATCCGCCCGGGCCCCGCGACCGCTCACGCGGCGAAGCGCGCGGCCTCGTCGGACGGGGTCGGCTCCTCCGTCGCGCGCGAATCCGTGAGCGACAGCGCGCCGACCGTCGTGATCACGCCCGTGAGCACGGCGACGACGAGGTAGGCGGTCCGCTCGCCCGCGAAGAAGGAGTGGATCAGGTCGGCGCTCCACGCGCCCGCGGGGAGCGCGGTGGTGACGAGCGCCGCGATGAGCGTCCCGACGACCGCCGTGCCGAGGCTGGTGCCGAGCTCCTGCGCGGTGTCGTTGAGGGCGGCGCCGATCGAGGTGCGGTTCGCGGGCATCGACTCGACCAGGGCGACCGCGCAGATGGTCATGATCGTCCGCAGCCCGACGGTGAACACGATCATCGTCGCCATGATGGCGAGGTAGCCGTGCTCGACCGCCCAGGCCAGGCCGAGCAGCCCGCCCACCAGGAAGCCGGTTCCGACGAGGCAGGCCATGCGGTGGCCGAGGCGCGTGGCGAACCGCTCGGCGATCGGGCTCGCGGCGATCATCGTGACGATGATGGGCAGGTTCGCGAGGCCGGCCCGCATCGGGCTCCAGCCGTACGCGTACTGGAAGTGCAGGATCAGCCCGAACAGGATGCTCGCGAACGCGACCGACGCCCCGAGCTGCGTGAGCGCCGCGCCGCGGACGGGTCCCGCGCGGAAGATCGCGAGGTCGATCATCGGCGCGGCCGCGCGGCGCTCGCGGAGGACGAAGCCCGCGACCGCCGCGACGGCGCCGAGCGCGCAGGCGAGGGTGACGGGCGCGAGCCAGCCGCGCTCCACGCCGCTCGTGAGCGTGTAGCAGCCGAGCCCGATCGCGGCGACGGTGAGCACGGTGCCGGGGAGGTCGAGGCGCTCGGAGGTGAGGTCCTCACGGCGGTCGGCGGGGACGCCGGCGCGCACGCCGATCCACACCAGCAGCGCCAGGGGCGCGTTGACGGCGAGCAGCCACTGCCAGCTGACGGCGCCGAGGATCGAGCCGCCGAGGAGCGGGCCGAGGACGAAGCCGGACATGCCGACGACCATGACGATGGTGATCGAGCGCATGCGCAGCTTGTCGTCGTCGAACAGGCGGAAGATCAGCGACATCGTGACGGGCGCCATGGCCGCCGCCGCCGCTCCGAGCGCCGCGCGAAGGGCGATGAGCTGGCCGATGTCGGTGACGAGGACGACGGCGACGCTGATGAGGCCGAAGGCCGCGAGGCCGATCAGCAGGACGCGGCGGCGGCCGAACCGGTCGGCGGCGGATCCCGCGGTCAGCAGCAGGCCACCGAAGGTGAGCGAGTAGGCGCCCGTCACCCACTGGAGACCCGTCGTGCCGCTGTCCAGCGCTCGTCCGATCGTGGGCAGCGCGATCGACAGCAGCGTGTTGTCGACCATCTCGACGAAGAAGGCCAGGCAGAGCGCGGCGAGCGGGAGGGCTGCGGCTCGGAGGGAGGCGTAGCCGCGGGGTGGCGCGGAGGTGATCGTGGGGGTGCTCATCGGGGTCCTCTTCCTATCGAACGCCGCACGAGTATCGGACGACGTTCGATATTATGGAACGGCGTTCGGTAAGGTGCAAGGCATGGCCTCGAATGGATCCCCGAAGAAGGAGAGCACCCCCACGCCGCCCGCCCGCGCCCGAGGCCGTCAGCGGGCGTCGCACTCGCTCGACACCGTGCTGGCGGAGGCCATCGCGATCCTCGACGAGTCGGGGGAGAGGGCATTGACCTTCCGGGCTCTCGCAGCACGGCTCGGCGGCGGCGTGGCGAGCATCTACTGGTACGTCGCGAGCCGCGACGAGCTGCTCGAGAAGGTGACCGAGGAGGTGATGGGCCGGGTCCTCGCGGAGACCGAGCCGCTGACCCGCGGATCCGACCCGGTCGACAACGTGCGCGCCGTCGCGCTCGCGCTCTTCGACGAGCTCGTGCGCCGGCCCTGGTTCGGGCAGTACATGCTCCGGAACAACGGGCTGCAGCCCAACTCGATGATGATGTACGAGCGCATCGGCCAGCAGCTGCTCCGGCTCGACCTCACGTCCCGGCAGCGGTTCCACGCGGTGTCGTCCATCGTCAGCTACGTCGTCGGGGTCGCGGCCGACCTCGCGGAGCCGCCGCCGCAGGAGTTCCTGGAGAGCGGGCTGGACCGGGAGGGGTTCCTGGGGACGCTCGCCGACCGCTGGCGGGAGCTCGATCCCGAGGAGTACCCGTTCGCGCACGACGCCGCGGGCGAGATGGCGACGCACGACGACCTCGACGTCTTCCGCTCCGGGCTCGACCTGCTGCTGGCCGGGGTGCGCCAGCAGGCGGGGCTGCCGCCGGCGGCGTGACCCGGGTCGTGATCGGCGTCGCCGAGGGCGCGGGCTAGAGCGCGGGCGCCGCCGCCAGCAGCTCCTCGGCGTCGCGACGCGCCACCGCGATCTCCGCCGTCGCCAGCCCGCACGCCCGCAGGCACGTGGCCGCGATGGCGTCGCGGTCGGCGTCACCCGGCTCGCCGCGGCGGCGCAGCTGGATCACGAGCTCGGCCAGCTGGATCAGCACGGCCCCCAGCGCATCCGGCCCGATGGCCGCCCGGACGTCGGCGCTCGCCGCCGCCGTGCCGATTCGCCCGTACGCGTCCTGCAGCTCCCGGCGCTGCTGGCGGAAGCCGTCGTAGCGCTCGCCCTGCACCTCCGGCAGCAGGTAGAGCGTGCCGATGTTGTGCGGGGTGTCGGCGAGCGTGCGGAAGTCGACCATCACGAGCGCGTGCAGGGCGGCGGCCGCGGTGGCGCGGTCGGGCACGAGGTCCTCGATGCCGCGCACCACGTCGAGGCTGGGGCGCACGGAGCGCGTGAGCAGCTCGACGAGCAGGTCGTCCTTGCCGGCGAAGTGGTAGTAGAGGGACGCCTGCCTGATCCCGACCCGTTCGGCGATCGCCCGCGTGGACGTGCCGCTCAGCCCGTGCTCCGCGAAGAGCGCTGCGGCGGCGTCGAGGATCTGCTCGCGCGGGCTCAGGGGGGATCCGGCGTCGGGCACCGCGCGGGGGCGACCGACGCGGGCCGGCTTGTCGTCCTTGGCCATCCGGCCATCCTCGCAGGTGAGGATCACGGGGCGACCCGCGTGGCCAGCCGGCGCGCGACGCGGAGCGCGGCGCGGATCACGACGCGGCGCCGATCACCGCGAGCACCTGCCCGGGCGCGACCTGCTCCCCGGGCCGGATGTGCACGTCGAGCACCCGCCCCGCGACCGGGGCGCCGACGACGGACTCCATCTTCATGGCCTCCACCGCGAGCACGGCGTCGCCGACGCCGACGAGGTCCCCCGGGCGCACGTCCACGCGCCAGACGGTCGAGGTGAACGGCGCCGTGACCGCCGTCGCGCCCGGCGGGATCGGCACGGTCGCGGCCTCGACGACGGGCGGCTCGTCGCGCACGTCGAACTCGCCCGACAGACGCCAGCGCGCCTTCTCCTCCTCGAACGCGCGGGTCTGCGTGTCGCGGAAGTCGCGGATCGACGCGTCGTTCGCGGCGAGGAACGCGTGGTGGTCGGCGATGGAGAACTCGCCGTCCTCCGTCTCGTAGTGCCCGCGTCCGGCGTCCGTCTCGGCGCGCAGCTCCAGCAGCTCCTCGGCGCCGACCGGGTACCACTCGATGCGGTCGAAGAAGCGCAGCGCCCACGGGTCCTCCTGGAAGAGGCCGCCGCGGCGGAAGCGGTTCCAGATCTGCACCGTGCGGCCGACGAACTGGTAGCCGCCCGGCCCCTCCATCCCGTAGATGCAGAGGTACGCGCCGCCGATGCCGACCGAGTTCTCCGCGGTCCAGGTGCGCGCCGGGTTGTACTTCGTGGTCACCAGGCGGTGGCGCGGATCCAGCGGCGTGGCCACGGGCGCGCCGAGGTACACGTCGCCGAGGCCGAGCACGAGGTAGCTGGCGTCGAAGACCGTGCGGAAGACGTCGTCGACCGAGTCGAGGCCGTTGATCCGGCGGATGAACTCGATGTTCCACGGCGTCCACGGCGCGTCGTCGCGGACGCCGGCCATGTAGCGCTCGATCGCGAGGCGCGTCGCCGGATCGTCCCAGGACAGCGGGAGCCGCACCTTCCGCGACGGCACGACGAGCTGCCCGGTGGGCGGGATCTCGTCCTCCAGCTCCTGCATCAGGCGCGTGACGGCCGTGGCCTTCAGCATGCGCGCGTCGGTGCGGACCTGGAGCGAGCGGATCCCCGGCGTCACCTCGAGCACGCCGGCTGGCATGTGCTCCTGCAGCCGGGTCATGAGCGCGTGCACGCGCATGCGCAGCGCGATGTCGAGGGTCATGTCGCCGTACTCGACGAGCACGTTGTCGTCGCCGTCGCGGCGGTAGGCGACACCCGGGCGCGCGTCGGTCGGCTCGAGCCGGCCGATCACGCCGTCGTCGCCATCGCCGCCCGCGCGGATCACCTGGAGCGAGGCGCGCGCGTCCACGAGCGACGCCGCCGCGGCCTCCGTCACGGGCACGAACCGCACCGTGTCGCCGGGCCGCAGCTGGCCGAGCTTCCACAGCTCGCCGCTCGCCACGACCGCCGGGCACACGAAGCCGCCGAGGGACGGTCCGTCGGGCCCGAGGATGATCGGGGTGTCGCCCGTGAAGTCGATCGCGCCGACCGCGTACGGGGTGTCGTGGATGTTCGACGGGTGCAGCCCCGCCTCGCCGCCGTCCTCGCGCGCCCAGGCGGGTCGCGGGCCGATGAGCCGGATCCCCGTGCGTGCCGAGTTGTGGTGCACGCCGTAGTCGGTGGCGTAGAGCACGTCGATGTCGGCGCGCGTGAAGAAGTCGGGCGCCGCGTGCGGGCCCTCGGTGACGCCGATCTCCCACGTGGAGGTGAGCGCGGGCCGGCGGTGCGCGGGGGTCGGGCCGCCGATGATCCCGAGGCGCGCGCCCGCGGGGAACGCGGGGTGCGCGGCATCGGAGTCGGGGGATCCGGGCCGCAGCACGTCGCCCGCGAGCAGCGCGCGGCCAGCGTGGCCGCCGAAGCGGCCGAGCGTGAAGGTGGACGCGGATCCCAGGTACGCGGGCACGTCGATCCCGCCGCGGACGGCCAGGAACAGGCGGAGCCCGGGCCCGTCGGCGCGGCCGATCGCGAGCGTCTGCCCGGCGGCGACCTCGAGCGGCTCCCACATCGGGGCTGCGTCGCCGTCGATCGTGACCGGCGCGGGCGCTCCCGTCACAGCGACCACGGACGCGGTCGAGAAGCGCAGCACGGGTCCGTCGACCGTGATCTCGAGCCCCGGCGCGCCCTCCGGGTTGCCGACGGCGAGGTTCGCCTCCGCGAGCGAGACGGGATCGAAGGGGCCGCTCGGTGGCACGCCCACCTGCCAGTACCCGAGCCGGCCGGGGAGGTCCTGCACGGTGGTCATGGTGCCGGGGGAGACCACGTCGATGCGCGGCGCCGGGTCGTCCGTCTCGTCGAGCGTGGACGTGGAGTGCGTGGCGGTGCGCAGCTCGATGTCGTCGGTGAGCGCCCGGAGCAGGCCGATGTTCGTCACGATCCCGTCGATCCGGGAGCCGTCGAGCGCCTCGCCCAGGAGGTCGAGCGCGTCGTCGCGGGTCTCGCCCGTCGCGATGACCTTCGCGAGCAGCGGGTCGTAGGATGCGGAGACCTCGAGGCCGGTCTCGATCCAGCCGTCGACGCGGATCCCGGGCCCGGCCGGCAGCACGGCCTGCGTCACGAGGCCGCTCGACGGCAGCGATCCCTTGGCCGGGTCCTCCGCGTAGACGCGGGCCTCGACGGCGTGGCCCTCCGGGATCCACTCCCGCGTGAAGAGGTCGTCGGGGAGCCCGGCGGCGCCGTCGCGGGCGAGACGCAGCATGAGCTCCACGAGGTCGACGCCGTGCACCTCCTCGGTGACGGGATGCTCGACCTGCAGGCGCGTGTTCACCTCGAGGAACGCCGCCTCCTCGCGCACCGGGTCGTAGACGAACTCGACCGTGCCGGCGCTGCGGTAGGAGACCGACTCCGCGAGCGCGCGGGCCGAGTCGTGCAGCTGCGCGCGCACGCGGTCGGGCAGCGCGGGGGCGGGCGCCTCCTCGATCACCTTCTGGTTGCGGCGCTGGAGGGAGCAGTCGCGGTCGCCGATCACGGCCACGCGCCCCTCGCCGTCGCCCACGAGCTGCACCTCCACGTGCCGCGCCGGGCGCACGAGCCGCTCGAGGAAGATGCCGGTGGATCCGAACGCCGACTCCGCGAGCCGCGTCACCCGCCCGAACGCCTCCCGCACCTCGTCGGCCGTCGCGCACGCCTGCATGCCGATGCCGCCCCCGCCGCCCGTGGCCTTGAGCATCACGGGCAGGCCGATGCGCTCGGCCTCCGCGACGGCCTCGTCGGCGTCCGCGAGGAGCCCGGTCCCGGCGAGCAGGGGCACGCCCGCCGCCTCGGCCAGCTCGCGCGCGGTGTGCTTGGCGCCGAACGCGAGGATCTGGTCGGCGGTCGGCCCGACGAAGCGGATCCCCGCCTCCTCGCAGACGTGCGCGAACTCGAGGTTCTCGCTGAGGAACCCGTAGCCGGGGTGGATGAGGCCGGCGCCGGTCGCGCGCGCCGCCTCGATGATCGCGTCGATGCGCAGGTACGACTCGCGCGGCGCCGCCGGGCCCAGCCGCACGGCCTCGTCGGCCTCGCGCACGTGGGGCGCTGCCCGGTCGGCGTCGGAGAAGACCGCGACCGTGCGCATCCCCATGGCCTTCGCGGTGCGGATCACGCGGCAGGCGATCTCGCCGCGGTTGGCGACGAGGACGGTGTCGAGGTCGAGCGCGCGGCGCTCGCCGGCGGCGGCGGCGCTCACGAGCGCGCTCACGGCTGCACCACGATCATCCGCAGCGGAGTGCAGCTGAAGTCGTTGCACGGGTTGTTCATCTGCGGGCAGTTGGACACGATCACCAGCACGTCACGCTCGGCGCGCAACGCGACCCGCTTCCCGGGCGCGCTGAGGCCGTCGACGATCCCGAGGGATCCGTCCTCCTCCACGGGCACGTTCATGAACCAGTTGATGTTCGACACGATGTCGCGCGCGCCCAGCCCGTGCCGCGACGCCTCGGTCAGGAAGTTCTCGCGGCAGCCGTGCTGGTACGCGGTGTGGTGCCCGTAGCGGAGCGTGTTCGACTCCTTCGAGCACGCGCCGCCGAGGGTGTCCTGGCGGTCGATCTCGTTGCCGACCACGGTCATCAGCGGCCGCCCCTCGCTCGACATGAGCACGGTGCCGGTGCGGATGTAGGCGTTGCCCTGCGCCACGAGGGTGTCGGGGACGCTGTAGCACTCGTCCGGATCCACGGCGTCGTAGACCAGGCAGTCGGCGGACTGGTTGCCGCCCACGTCCACGATCGTGAGCACCTCGCCGGCGCGCACGACGGCGGACCAGGGCGCGAGCGGCGCGACGCGGTCGTCGCGCACGACGGTGCCCACCACGAGCGACGAGCCCCAGTCGAGCACCGCATCGGGCGCGTGCACGGCGCCGGTCGGGACGGGGGATGCCACGGTCCGGGTCATCGGGTTCCTCTCGCTTCGCAGTGGTCGATCGAGTTCAGGTAGGCGCGCGTCAGCTCGGGTGTCGCGTGGAAGCGCGCGTCGGCGGGGCCGGTGGGGGAGCCGCGCCAGGCGTGGATCCGCAGCGGGCCGACGACGTGGTCGGGCCGCGGATCCAGCGGATGCGGCACGTTCGCGAGCAGCACGAGGAGCGGCATCTCGGCCACGAGCGTCACGTGCGTGCCGGGCCCAGCGGATCCTGTGGGCCGCAGCGCGCCGTCCTCCTCCACCCGCACGCCCTGGAAGAGGGAGACGCCGGGCGGCAGGTCGCGCCGGGTGAGGCCGTGCTTCGCGGCGGCCTTCACGAGCAGCGACCGGCCGCTCGGCGTGGGGCCCTCTGGCGCGGATCCGCCGTAGCGCCGGTCGTTGAGCGCGTCGGTCGAGGTGCCGCAGAGGGCGTCGTGGTGGCCCGAGGTGTCCTCGACGATGCTCGCGAGGATCCGGCCGTCCCCGCTCAGCAGCGGGGAGCCCTCGCCGAGGTACGCCTGCCACGGGATCTTGACGGTGTCGGCGACGTTCAGCCGCTCCCACGGGGCCTCCGCGTCGTAGAGCACGAGGTGCGCGCACGCGTCGCCCGTGGGGTCGTCGAGGCGGAGGCGGGATCCGCGCGCCAGCACCCGGTGCGCGTACCCGCCGGGCGCCACGGTCTCGGCCCAGGTGAGCTCCTCCGCCGCGACGCCCTCGGGCCGGAACGGGGACGAGGACGCAGGCACGTACGGCATCCACTCGCTCCGGCGGTCGGCCTGCGCGCGGGCGTCCGCGCGGGAGGCGGTGACGCTGTCGGTCGTGCGCAGGTCCCTCATCGGATGGACGCCCCCGCGGGCTCGACCACCGGGATCGTCGCCGTGGTCGGCACCTCCGTGAGCTGGATGGGCCCGTCGGAGCGGTGCCGCCACGCGTGGTAGCCCCATCCGACCAGCAGCGTCGCGCCGATGAAGAGGAGCGCGCTGTACTGCAGCCACCAGGACTCGCCCGTGAGGTCGTAGATCTCGGGGCGCGGCCAGATCAGGTTCACGGCCATGCCCGCCTGGAAGAGCACGGCGACGGCGTTGATCGGGATCCCCCAGCGGCCGAGCGTGAACAGCGGCTTGCCGTCCTCGTCGACGCCGCCGGCCGGGAAGCGGCCGCGGATCCGGGCGACCAGCAGCGGGCCGGTGACGCCGAGGTAGGCGAGGTACAGCATCGCGATACAGAGGCTCGAGAGCGCCGTGAAGATCGCCGACTGCCCGGCGTTGACCGCGAGCGCGAGCACCGCGCCGACCCCGACCACGACGGAGGTGAGCACCGGCGTGCCCGTGCGCGGCGACACGCGCGCGAGCTGGCGGTGGAACGGCAGCGCCTTCTCGCGTGCCATCGAGTAGATCATCCGGGTGCCCGAGGTCTGCACGGCGAGCGTGCACGCGAACACCGCCACGGCGACCGCGCAGAGCAGCAGTCGGCCGCCGACCTCGCCGGCGACCGAGGTGATCACCCAGGCGAGGCCCTGCGTGGCGAGCTGCCCGTCGGTGAGGCTCGGTGCCGCGACGAGCGCGCCCACGATGAGCAGCGCCCCGCCGAGTCCGGAGACCGTGAGCGCCCGGATGATCGTCTTGGGCGTCGTCTTCCGGGGGCTGTGGGTCTCCTCGGCGAGCTCGCCCGCGGAGTCGAAGCCGACCATCACGTAGGCGGCCATGAGGGACGAGGCGAGGAAGGCCCACACATAGGGCTCCTCGCTCGCGGATCCCGCGGTCGTGAACACCACCTCGGGTCCGCGCTTCGGCAGCAGGAACAGCACGGCGACGAGCGCGACGACGCCCACCATCTCGATGGCGACGCCCGCGGTCGTGACCCGCGCCATGAGCCGCACGCTGAGGATGTTCACGACCGTCGTGATGGCCAGCATGATGATCCCGAGCAGCACCGCGTTCGCGGAGCCCGTGGGGGAGGCGACGGACGGATCCGCGTCCGGCCCGCCCACGATCTGGAACCCGGCCCAGATGGACGGCAGCACGGCCTGCACGGCGATGGCCGCGACGGCGACCGTGAGGATCTGGCCGACGATCATCGTCCAGCCGGTGAACCAGCCGAACGTGGTGCCCGCCAACCTGCTCGACCACTGGAAGATCGCGCCCGAGATGGGCCACGACGCGGCGAGCTGCGCGAAGTTCAGCGCCACGAGCAGCTGGCCCACGAACACGATCGGCCAGGCCCAGAAGAAGGCGGCGCCCCCCAGCCCGAAGCCGAGGCCGAAGAGCTGGAACACGGTCGTGAGGATCGAGACGAAGGAGAACCCGGCCGCGAAGGAGGAGAACGGACCCACACCGCGATGCAGCTCCTGGGCGTAGCCGGGCGGGACGACGGGGGCGGGGGCCGTGGTGGGTGCCGCGGCCGATGAGGGGAGGTTCGGGGTGCTCAATGTTCTGGCCTCTCACGAGGGCGCGGTGGAGCAGGTGCGCCGGAGATCCGGTTGCCCGGTCGGAGTATCTATCGAGCGATAGGTATTTCCGTCCAGTGTGGTTCTGCCCGGTATCGCCGCCGTTTCCCTCGTGTTACCGGCGTGTATCTTCTCCGGCGCGACGGATCCCGTGCCCGGCGGGGCCCGCCCGGGTGCCCGTCCGCCGGCCCGGTGCTCCTCCGGATCGGCTCCCGGGGGTGGGCGGCGGCGTCGCGGGTCGCCGGGAGGTGCGGTCGCGTCAGGCGCTGACCGGCGGCAGCTCCGCCACGGCGACGCGGTCGCCCGCGGCGTCGCGGATCTCGACGGACGCGGCATCCTGGCGCAGCACGTCGGCGTTGAGGCGGCAGTCGATGCGCACGGCGGATCCGAGCATCGTGCCGGAGGGGTGCTCGCCCCCCGCGGCGTCGACGACGACCACGGAGTAGCTGTCGCCGACCGTCAGGCCGTCGACCGTGAGCAGCGTCTCCGTGCCCCAGGTGTGCGCGACGACCTCGCCCTCCACATCGACGCCCGCGGGCGCGCCCGCGAAGGACACGCCCTCGACGGCACCGAGCGTGCCGGCCGGTCCGGTCGCGACGTCGGCGCGCGGGGTCGCGAGGAACGCCCCGCCTGCCGCGCCGATGGCGAGGCAGGCTGCGGCGCCCGCGATCAGGAGCGCGACGCGGCGGGGGCGGGATCCACGGCGCGCGCGGTGCGCGTCGAGGTCTGCGGGCCGGTCCTCCGGCGTCGTCGTCGGGGTCGCCGCCGTGGGCTCGGCCTCGCCGCGCCCGTCCGCGATCAGGCCGACCCGGCGAGCCAGCTCGTCGCTGGGCTCCGCCTCCTGCCAGGCGCCGACGCCGCGGATCGCTGACGGCAGCCCGCCGAGGAGCGCGAGCTCCTCGTCGATCGTCGGGTCGGCCGCGCGCATCGCATCCAGCTCCGCCGTCTCGGCGGGGGAGAGGTCGTCGGCGAGGGCAGCGGCGATGAGCTCGCCGCGGCGGTCCTCGGGCTCGAGCCCGTGCGGATCGGGTGTGCGGTCGTCGGTCATGCGGGATCCACTTCGTCGAGATGCGTGCGGAGGGCGCGGAGCGCGTGGAAGACGCGCGTGCGCAGGGTGGCGACGGGCACACCCGTGGCCGTGGAGAGCTCCTGGTAGCTGAGCCCGGTGAGATGCACCGCGACGACGGCCTCGCGGTGCGCGTCGCTCAGGCGCGCGAGGCCCTCGACGAGACGCAGCCGGTCGAGCGGATCCGCATCCCGCGTCGCCTGCTCGGGCGCCTCGTCCTCGGCCACGATGCGCGGCGTGCGGGCCCGGGCGCGGTGCACGTCGAGGATCACCCGGCGCTCGATCGCGAACAGCCAGGTGCGCGCGCTGCCGCGCTCGCCGTCGAAGGAGTCCCGGGCGCGCCAGGCGCGGAGGAACGTCTCCTGCACGCAGTCCTCGGCGAGGCCGCGATCCTGCAGGGCGTTGACCGCGAAGCCGAGCAGCGCACCGCCGTGCTCCGCGAACGCCTCGTGCACGTCGAAGCCGGGCGGGGACGCGCTCATCGTGCTCCGCTCGGGTGCAGGGGTCGGACGCGTCAGGACGAGCGCCATCGTGATCCCCTCAGCCTAGGCGGCGGGTGCGCGCCCTCACCGGGGGATACGTCGGCGGGGGGCCCGGCGTTCATCCGTCGGGTGGGGAGGGACCGCGGATCGCCGCGACACGTGTCCCCGATCGATCTCGGTGACCGATGAACGCCCGCCGCCTCCCGTGCGTATGCCCTGTCAGAAGCGGTGCCCACTCGGGTGCCCCACCACGAGAGGCTGCACGCGATGACGCACACGAGACTCGTCCGGAACATGACCATCGGGGGCGCCGCCGCGGCCGCCCTCACCCTCCTCGCCGCGACGCCCGCGTCCGCCGAGACCACCGTCCCCGAGCCCGACCGCTTCACGAGCGCGTTCACCGTGATGGCCACGCCCGACCAGGTGCTCAACGCCGACGGCGTCGCGACCCCCGGCGAGCCCGGCGCCACCGGCCGCTTCGACCTCCGCCTCGACTCCGCGTCGAACACCATCTGCTACGACATCACCCTCACGGGCGTCACCGGCGACTACCAGAGCCCGGCGAAGACGGCCACGCACATCCACCAGGCCGCCGTCGGCAAGGCCGGCCCGCCCCGCATCGCCTTCCCCAACCCGGTGGACGCCGGCAACGGCACCCGCACCAGCTCCGGCTGCATGCAGGGCCCCTTCACCACCGGGATCATGAACGCGCAGAACGAGGACACGGGCACGGGCTTCACGGTCGCGCAGATCGAGGCCGACCCGGCCTCGTTCGCGGCCGACACCCACACCGCGCCGTTCACGGCCGGTGCCGTGCGCGGCCAGCTGACCCAGGTGCCGGTCGGCGGCGTCGACACGGGCGCCGGCGGATCCGCGACCACGACCTCGGCCCTCCCGCTCGTCGCGGGCGGCGGTGCCGTCGCGCTCGCCGCGGCCGGCGTCGTCCTGATGCGCCGCCGCCTGGCGCAGGAGTCCTGATCCCCGTGCACCGCAGCCCGGCTGGCGCGTCGCCCGCGCGGCACGCCCGCCGGGCCGTGGTGCTCGCGGCCGCGCTGATCCCGCTGGTCGCGCTCGCGGGCTGCGCTCCCGCGGAGCTCGAGGCGGCTCCTGCCGTCCCACCCGCGGCGGTCTCCGCCGAGCCGTCCGCGCCACCGACCGCCGCGCCGAGCGTCCGTCCCACGACCTCCCCCACGGTCGTGCAGGGTCTCGGCGCGGTCCCCACGAGCGTCGCCATCCCCGCCATCGACCTCGACCAGCCGCTCATCGACCTCGGGATCGCATCCGACGGCCGCATGGAGGTGCCCGTCGACTTCGACGACGTCGGCTGGTTCACGGGCGGCGGGCGTCCCGGCGGGCGCGGACCCACCGTGATCGCCGCGCACGTCGACTCGCGCGTGGGACCCGCCGCGTTCAGCCGGCTCGCCGAGCTCGGCGTGGGCGACGAGGTCACCGTGCAGCACGTCGACGGCGGATCCACGCGCTACGCCGTGACCGAGGTCGCCGACTTCGCCAAGGCCGACTTCCCGACCGCGCGCGTGTTCGGCGCGCAGCCCACCGACCAGCTGCGCCTCATCACCTGCGGCGGGATCTTCGACCGGAGCGTCGGCCACTACGAGGACAACCGCGTCGTGTTCGCGGAGCCCGTGGCCTGATCGGCGCGGCGCGGCGCGTGCGCGCGTCAGGCGGCCGGATCCTCGGGATCCACGCCGCCGGTGTCCGGCAGCCCCGCGCGCAGCCGCGCCGTGCGCTCGCGCACCAGCTCGAGCCGGGCCTCGTCGAGCGCGGCGGATGCGGCGAGCGTGCGGCGACCGCCGAACGCGACCCGCACCAGCACGACGAGCAGGACCGCGCCGAGCGCCACCAGCGCGACGGCGACGACCAGGACGATCGACCACCCGATGTCGTATGCGGTGGGCAGCAGGATGCTGTCGGTGGTGTCGCCCACGCTCAGGCCGCCGGTCCTACGGGACCGGCGCCCGGGGCGTAGGGCCCGCTCGCCGCGTCCCCGTCGTCGGCCTGGAGCCGGGCGGTCTGCTCGCGGATGAGCTCGAGGCGCGCCTCCTGCAGCTCGGTCGTGACGAGCAGCGTGCGCCGCGCGACGATCGCGAGCCGGATGAGCACCACGGTCGCGACGACCGAGAGGGCCACGAGCGCGAGGATCACGAGGATGTAGAGGGCGATGCCGATGCTGGCGCCGGAGGAGGAGATCATCCCCCGAAGCTATAGGCCGGGAGCGCTCCCCGGCGAGGGCCCTCCCGCACGGGGTCGGACGCCGACGGGCCCGGCCCCGTGGAGGAGCCGGGCCCGTCGCGGGTCGGATGCGGGTCAGCGCACCGTGACGCCTGCGCTCGCGCGCGCCTGGTTGTCGTACAGGTAGATGACGCCGCTGACCACGACGGTCACGGTGTGCCCGCGGTCCGCCTCCGTCAGCGTGTAGGTCTTCGCGGTCGCTCCGGTGATGGCCTTCCCGTCGCGCTTCCACTGGTAGCCGAGCTCGAGCGACGACGGCTTCCAGATGCCGGGCTGGGCGCTCAGCGTGCGGCCGACGACCGGGTTGCCGGTGATGCGCGGCGTGCCCGCGGTGATGACGGGCGCGGCGACCTTCTTCGTCTGCCCCGACGTGCGGGTCACGGGGACGTAGCCGTCGCGGGATCCGCGCACGGACACCGTGAGGCGGTGCCCGGCGTCGTATGCGTCGACCGTGCGGGTGGCGCCGGTCGCGCCGGGGATCCGCTCGCCGTCGCGGAACCACTGGTACTCGAGCGTCACGGGCGCGGGCTGCCAGAGGCCGGTGCGCACGGTGAGGGTGGATCCGTACTCGACCGTCCCCAGGATCTGGGGCTGCGGAGCGGACGTGAGGGCCTGCGCGCCCGGCGCGCTCGCCGTGTCGCCCTCGATGTGCACGTAGCGCCAGGCGTCCGGGATCGGGCCGAAGGTCAGGTCGAAGGCCACGCGCTTGCCGTAGCCCGGGGTGACGGTGACGGATCCGGTGCCGCCCGCGTCCACGAGCGCGCCGCCGTCGATCTGGTAGAAGATGTCGCTCTCCTCGGGCGTGAAGCCGTTGAGGGCCGCGCGCACGTCCCAGCGGAACGTGACGGACGGGCCGTCCACGACCACCTCGGGCGTGTACTCGTCGGGGCCGCCGACCGACCGGACCTTCGTGGGCGCGGATGCCGTGCCGGTGACGGCGACGCCGTCCACGGTCCCGGCGACGCGCACGCTGATGAGGTGCTCGCCGGGGGAGGCCGGGATGAAGACCTCGTCCTCGTCGCCGGAGACGCTGCCGGTCCCGTCCGAGAGCCAGGGGCCCACGCCGTCGAGCTGGTACTCGTAGCGCAGCCCGGTGTTGTCGTCGATGCCGCCGAGGTCCACCGAGATCACGCCGTGGAAGTTCGCGTCGGCGCCGTAGTCGAAGCCGTAGCCGCGCACGGTGGGCGCGGCGATGACGATCGCGGCTGCCTCGGTCGTCGAGTCGGCGGCGGGTGCGGGGGCGTCGGCCGCCTGCGCGGGCCCGACGCCCGCGAACGCGGTGCCCGCGGCGACCACGAGGCCGAGCGCGGTGAGGGGGAGCCGTCGTCCCCGTGTGGTGCGGATCATGTGCGTTCCTTCTCTCCGGGGCTCCGGCGCCCCCGTCGATCCTCCCGACGGGTGCCCGCGAGCGCATGACCCCAGTCCGGGCCCCCACGGCGTGATGGAGGCGACCGTCTACGCGACCCGGTGGCCGGCGCTCACCGCGTCCCGGCCGACGCCGCCGAGGGGCGTGTACGCGCCCGTCACGCGCACGCTCAGCAGTCGCCCGCGGTCTGCCTCGGTGATCGCGTAGGTGCTCGCGGTCGCGCCGGGGATGGGGCGGCCGTCGCGGAGCCAGGCGTACGTGAACGCCACGGGTCCGGGGCGCCAGGATCCCGTCCGCGCGGTCACGGTGCGCCCGACGGCGGCCACGCCGGTCACGAACGGGGAGCCGACCGTGATGACCGGCTGCGGCACGCGCGGCGTCGGCGCGGAGGTGCGCGTCGTGGACAGGTAGCCGTCGCGGGCTCCGCGCACCGACACGGTGATCCGCGCGCCGATCTGGTCGGAGGAGAGGGCGAACGTACCGCCGGTCGCGCCGAAGATCGGCCGTCCGTCGGCGTACCACTGGTACGTGAGGCGCACCGGGGCCGGCTGCCACAGCCCGGTCCGCACCGCGAGCGTGGCGCCCACCGACGAGCGCCCGATGATCGCGGGCGGCGGCGTGGAGGTGAGGGGCGCCGATCCGGGCGCGCTCCCCGTGGTGCCGATCGCCCGTGCGTTCGCCCACAGGTCGGGCACGACGCCGTACGTGAGCTCGAGCGCGACCGACGCGTCGTACCCGGCGTCGACGGTCACGGATCCCACTGCGTCCGCGAAGACGAAGTCGCCGCTCCGGTCGAGCTCGTAGAAGATCTGGCTGTCCTCGGGCAGGTTGCCGTTGAGGGCCTCGCGCACGTCCCAGCTGAAGGTGACGCGGGTGCCGTCCACGAGCACCTGCGGCGTGTACGGCCGGGAGAAGCCGCTCGACCGCACCGGCTCGCGGGTGGTCGCCGCGCCGACGACCGGCACGCCGCCGATCGTGCCGGCGATCCGGATGCTGAAGAGGTGCGCTCCCGCGGTCGCGGGCACGACGAGCGGACCCCCGGTGGTCCGGACGGACGGGGTTCCCTCGGTGAGCCAGGGACCCGCGCCATCGAGCTGGTACTCGTACCGGAGGCCCGAGGCGTCGGCGATGCCACTGAGGTCCGGTGTGACGAAGCCGTCGATGGTGGGCTCGATCTCCGTGCCGTAGCCGGAGAACTCCGTCGTGGGCGCCGGGATCGTCACGGCGGCCTGCGTCGACGCATCACCCGCCGGCTTCCCCTGGGCGCCCGCGGGCGCGACGCCGGTGAGCGAGAGACCGGCCACGAGCGCGAGGCTGGTGGCGACGGCCGCGAGAGGGCGTCTGCTGGCAGTGCGGATCATCGTCGAACCGTCCATCCTCGGGCTCCATCGCCCGATGGTGCGCATCCTCGTCCTGTCGGGCGCCTGGCGCATCCCCCCGTTCGGGCCCACGGCGCCGCGAGGCGTAGCGTGGATCCCGCCCACCCGACTCGTCAGCCCGTCGGACGCACGCCCACCACGATCCGCACCAGGAGCCCCGCCATGCCCACCGTCCTCCTCACCGGTTTCGAGCCCTTCGACGGCGACACCAGCAACCCGTCGTGGACCGCCGTCCAGGAGGTCCGCGACCGCTGGGACGGCGACGCCGAGATCCAGGTGCGGCAGCTGCCCGTCGACTTCGCGAAGGTCGATGACGCGCTGCGGGCCGCGCTCGCCGAGGTGGACCCCGACGTCGTGATCTCCGTCGGCCTCGCCGGCGGCATCGAGACGCTCGAGGTGGAGCGCGTCGCGATCAACGTCGACGACGCCCGCATCCCGGACAACACGGGGTTCCAGCCCATCGACGAGCCGGTCGTCGACGGCGGCCCCGCGGCCTACTTCAGCACCCTGCCGATCAAGGCGGCGGTCCAGGCCGTGCGCACGAAGGGGATCCCCGCGGTCGTCTCGCAGACCGCCGGCACCTACACCTGCAACCACGTCTTCTACCTGCTGATGCACGAGCTGCGCGACCGTCCGGGGACCCGCGGCGGCTTCGTCCACATCCCGTACTCCACGGAGGAGGCGATCGGCACCGACCGCCCCTACATGCGCATGGAGCAGCTCGCGACGGCGCTCACGGCCGTGGTGCGCGCGACGCTCGCGAACGCGACGGACGTGAAGGTGGGCGGCGGGTCGCTCGACTGATCCGCCGCGGCGTCACGCCGCCCGCGCGTCCGTCCCGCGCACCCGCGTCATGAGCAGCAGCCCCGCGAGCAGCACGATCACGATGCCGATGATCCCGAAGCGCGTGTCGCCCGTGATGGCCACCGCGATGCCGAACAGGCCGGGCGCCAGGAACGAGACCGCGCGGCCCGTGGTCGTGTAGAGCCCGAACATCTCGCCCTCGTGGCCGGCCGGGGAGATGCGCGCGAGGAACGTCCGGCTCGACGACTGCACGGGTCCCACGAACAGGCAGAGGAACAGGCCCGTCGCCCAGAAGCCCGCCTTGGCGTCGCCGACCGCGAGCACCGTGGATCCGCCGAGGATGAGGCAGACGAGCGAGACGAGGATGACGGGCTTCGCGCCGAACCGGTCGTCGAACCAGCCGGCCGCGAACGTGCCGATGCCGGCGACCACGTTCGCCGCGACGCCGAAGAGCAGCACCTCGGTGGTCGTGAACCCGAAGACCTGCGCCGCGATGATGGCCCCGAACGTGAACACGGCCGCGAGCCCGTCGCGGAACACGGCGCTCGCGACGAGGAACACGATGACGCGCGGCGACTCCCGGTAGAGCTCCGCGATCCGGCGGAACAGCGCGCCGTAGGACGCGAGGATGCCCTCCCGCTTCCGCCCCGGCGCGGCGGGGATCTCGGGCACGCCCACCAGCACGGGGATCGAGAACACGGCGCACCAGATGGCGGCCACGAGGATCGCGACGCGCACGTCGAGCGCGCCGCCCGCCGCCCCCGAGGGCAGGCCGAGGAGCCCGGATGCGCCGGGCGTCCCGAAGTCGAAGAGGAAGAGGCCGAGCAGCAGCGCGAGCAGCACGATCCCGCCGACGTAGCCCATGCCCCAGCCGAGGCCGGACACACGGCCGACCGTGCGCGGCGTGCTCACCTGCACGAGCATCGCGTTGTAGTTCACGCTCGCGAACTCGAAGAACACGTTGCCGGTCGCGAGCAGCACGGCGCCCAGCCACAGGTAGGAGGGCACGGGCTCGACGAACACCATGCCGAGCATCGCGAGCACGACGATGCCCGTGTTGATCCCGAGCCAGAGGCGGCGCCGCCCTGACCCGTCCGAGCGCTGCCCGAGCACGGGCGCGAGCACCGCGATGAGGAGGCCCGCGAGGGTGAGCGCGAGCGAGATGACGCCGGAGGTGTCGGCCTTCGCGGCCACGAGCGCCGGGTTCCGCGCGTCGTCGCCGGCGGCCGCGACGATCGCGGGATCCACGAACAGGCTGCTCGCGAGGTACGTGCTGAAGACGAAGGTGGTGACCACCGCGTTGAAGGCCGCGGACCCCCAGTCCCACAGCGCCCACGCGGCGACCCGTCGGCGGGGCGGTGCGGCGGGATCGGGCTCGGCGACGGCGGCGGGCGCGGTGGTGCTCATGGTCGCAACCTAGTCGGTGGACGTGTCGCGGCAGGGTCGCCGGGCGCGCGACCCCGCCCCTACGCTGGCCCGATGGACGGACCCCTCGAAGGCGGCAACATGAACCGCGTCGAGCGTGAGGGCGACACCGTCACCCGCGACGCCGGCCCGTGGACCCCGACCGTGCACCGCTGGCTCCGGCACCTCGCGCTCGCGGGCGTCGACGGCATCCCCGAGCCGCTCGGCATCGAGGGCGGCCGCGAGCGGCTGGCGTTCATGCACGGCGACGTGCCCGTCTACCCGCTGCCGCGCTGGATCTGGGCTGACGACGTGCTCGTGCAGGCCGGCCGCCGCCTGCGCGAGCTGCACGACGCGAGCATCGGCTTCGCGCTCGACGGCGCGGTCTGGCAGTCGGTCGCCAAGGTGCCGAGCGAGGTGATCTGCCACAACGACTTCGCGCCGCACAACCTCGTCTTCGAAGACGGTCGGCTCACGGGCGTGATCGACATGGACATGGCCTCGCCCGGACCGCGCATCTGGGACATCGCGTACCTCGCGACGCGCGCGGTGCCGCTGTCCGGCTCCGCGCAGGACGGCGCGCCCGGCATGGACCACGCCCGCCGCCGCGTCGCGCTGCTCCTCGACGCGTACGGATCCGACGCCACCTGGGCCGACGTCCTCCGCATCGCGATCCTGCGCCTGCACGACCTCGCCGGCATCTCGATCGAGAAGGCCGACGAGCTGGGCAAGCCGCATCTCCGCGACGAGGCCGCCCACTACTCGGCCGACGTCGCGTTCCTCCGCGGGATCCTCGACGCCGAGCGCGCGCACCCGGCGTGACGGCTCAGCCCCGCGCGATCCGCCCCGCGACCTCCCGCAGCACGTCCGCGTCCTCGTAGGCCAGCTCCATCCCGACCGCGTCGCCCACCGGGAACCACGCGACGCGCTGCCCCTCCGTGAGCCGGATGTCCTCCGCCGCCACGTCGAGCCGCGCCGTGAACGTGTGCTCGATCCCGTAGGAGCGCGTGCGCGTCATGAGGTGCGCGACCTCGGCCGGCGGGATCCGCGCCCCCAGCTCCTCCTCGACCTCCCGCACGATGCACGCGAGCGGCGTCTCGCCCGGCTCGAGCATGCCGCCGGGGATCGCCCACATGCCGGGGAAGGGGATGGTCGGGATGTCGTCGCGCAGCTGAAGCAGGATCCGCCCGGCCGCGTCGACGAGCACGACCTGGCAGCCCTCGCTCACGCGGGCGCGCCCGCATCCGGCCCGTCGATGGTGTGCGCGGTCATGGCGATCGCGGCGCGCGCGATGTCCTCGGCCGTCTCCTCGGTGCCGAGCGCGGGGGAGGCCCGGAGCGCCACGGCGGCCGCCTCCCGGTAGTCGGCCTCCATGCGGGCGAGCGTCTTCCGTCCGGCGTCGGTGAGCTCGAGGAAGACGCTGCGGCGGTCCTTCGGGTTGGGCACGCGGTCGAGGTGCCCGGCGCCGACCAGCCGGTCGATCACGGCGGTCACCGCGCCCGTGCCCATCGAGATCTCGACGGCCAGGTGCTTGGGCGTCATGCGGTGCAGGTCGCCGACCACGCTGATCACGGTCAGGTCGGTCACGTTCACGCCGATGTCCTGCGCGATGCGCGTGCGCAGGTGGCGCTGCGCGGTCTCGATCATGTGCAGCGCGTTCGCGAGGGACTCCACGGCCGCGGCGTCGTCGCGGCGAAGGGCGGTTCTCTGCGGGCTCATCTCGGGTGTCCCTGTGTCGGCGGATCCGGGCGGGATCCGTGGGCGGTCCAGCGACTGTAACGCGCCGTCGCGGCCGCGATCCCCTCGACGAACGACTGCCCCCCGCAGTGGGGGGATTGCGCGGAATCCAAGTAGCTGTATCTTCGAGTTACTTGCAAAGCGAGTCACCGAGCTTCTTCTCCTGAGGGGCTCACCCAGCCCCTTCCTCTCCTACAGACCCGGAGTCAGACCATGTCGCACCACATCGCCCCCGCCGTCAAGACCAAGCGCGTCCGCTTCGCCCCCCTCGCCATCGCGACCGGCGTCGCCGCCGCCGTCCTCCTCTCCGTCTCGATGTCCGGCACGCTGTCGGGCTTCGTCGCCTCGATCACCAACGACACCAACACGGCGGCCTCCGGCTCGCTCGTCATGCAGGAGTCGCAGGCCGGCGCCAACGGCGCCCCGACCGTCACCTGCCTCAGCACGAGCGCCACGTCCGGCGTCGACTCCAACGCCGCCACCTGCTCCACCATCAACAAGTTCGGCGGCTCGACCACGATGATCCCCGGCCAGACGGTCACGAGCGTCGTGAACATCAAGAACGTCGGCACCTCCAAGGCCTCGACCTTCACGCTGACCCCCGGCGCGGCCTGCACGCAGACCAAGAACGGCACCGTCAACGGCTCGGCCACCGACTTCTGCGCCAAGCTCAACGTCGTCATCACCGCGGCCGGCAGCGCGACCCCGGTCTACTCGGGCACCGCGGCGGCCCTCGCCGGATCCTCCGCCAAGACGCTGACCGCCCTCGCCGCCAACGGCAGCACCGACTTCACCTTCGCCGTCACGCTCGACGCCTCCGCCGGCAACACGTACCAGGGCCTCGGCGCCTCGCTGCCCCTCACCTGGACCTTCGCCGCCTAGCCCCCGCCAGCCCACCCAGCTGGATCCCCCCCCGCCAGCCCACCCAGCTGGATCCCCCCCCGCGGGGCCGCCGAGAGGCGGCCCCGCACCCCTTGACCCGGGAGGTGCCCCATGACCGACATCCAGGACCGCTCGCCCGCCCCCACGGCCGGCACCGCTCCGATCGACGCCCTCGAGCTGGAGGCGGCGCTCGCCCTGGACCTGGACCTCGAGCTCGACCTCCTCGCCGAGGAGCTCCTCCTCGACCCGGCCGCCCCGGTGCTCCCCGCACCCGGCCTCCCCGTGCGCGGCGCGACCCGACGCGCCGCGCGCACCTCCCGCACGATCCGCCGCCGCACCGTCCTGATGTGGGCCGCCACCGTCCTCCTCACGGCCCTCGTCGCGGTGACGCTCCTCTTCCAGGCGTCCGGCGGCCGCTGGTTCGTCGTGCAGACCCCGTCGATGGGCACCACTGCCCCCGTCGGCACGCTGCTGCTCACGACCCCCGTCCTCCTCGAGGACCTTCACGTCGGCGACGTCGTCAGCTTCCACCCCTCCACCACGCCGGACGAGACCTACACGCACCGCGTCATCGCGGTCGACGCCGACGGGATCACCACCCGGGGCGACATCAACGGCGCCGTGGATCCGTGGAAGACCGACCAGGCCCACCTCGTCGGCGAGGCCACGACGATCCTCCCCGGCTTCGGCTGGCTCGCGAAGGGAGTGCCGCTGCTGCTCGCCGGCCTCGTCATCGTGATGGTCCTCACCCGCCCCATCGGCTCGCCGACGCACCGCGCCTCCATGCGCATGCTCGGCGGCGCGCTCGTCGCCGCGCTCACGGTCTTCCTGCTCAAGCCCTTCGTCGGCCTCGTCGTGCTCGACGCGGCGACCCGCGGCAGCGACGTGGAGGCGACGGTCGTCTCGACCGGCATGCTCCCCATCCGCATCGCGGCCGAGGGCGGCACCCACACGACGCTCGCGGCCGGCCAGGTCGGCACGATCACCGCGCCCGCGGCCGAGGCGGGCCGCTTCCACGACGTGACGTCCACGCTCGACCTGCCGCTCTGGGGCTGGATCCTCTTCTTCGGCCTCTGCGCGCTCCCCCTCCTCTGGACCCTCGCGGTCGGACTCCCCGCCGAGCGCGAGGAGCGCCGCGCATGACCGTCGCCTCCCGCCTCGCCGCGATCGCCGCGTCCGTCTCCGCGGTCGCCCTCGGCGCCGTCCTCCTCCTCGCGCCCGGGACGAACGGCGCGTACACCGCCGCCATCACGAACACGAACAACACGGCCGCGTCGTCCGCCGCGTACTTCACCTGCACGAGCGCGCTCGCAGCCGACCGGGCCGACGCGCTCTTCGCCTACGCGTTCACGGAGGCCGCCGGTTCCACGCGCGCCACGGACAGCGACTCGGGTGCGTACCCCGGCACCTACCGCGGCACCATGCGCACCACGACCACCTCCCCGCAGGCGTGCCCGCGCGACTCGGGCTCGTCATACCTCCTCGACGGCTTCTCGAGCCAGGTGACCAACGCCCTGCAGCAGAACTCGCCGGGCGAGTTCTCGACCGAGCTGTGGTTCAAGACCACTGTCAGGGGCGGGAAGCTCATCGGCTTCGGCGACAGCCAGGCCGGCCTGTCGAGCTCGTACGACCGCCACACGTACATCAACACCGCGGGCCAGCTCGTGTTCGGCACCTACACGCCGGCTACCGGGATCATGACCGTCACGAGCCCCGGCACCGTGACGGACGGTGCCTGGCACCACGTCGTCTCGACGATGTCGCCCACCGCGGGCATGACCCTGTGGCTCGACGGGGTGGCCGTCGCGGCGAACCCGTCCTACCGCACCGCGGAGGGCACGAGGGGCTGGTGGCGCATCGGCTACGACAACCTCGACACGTGGCCGGGCGCCGGCAACCGCTTCTTCGCGGGCAGCATGCGCTTCGCGGCCGTGTACTCCGTGGCCCTCACCGGCCAGCAGGTGCGGAACCACTACAACGCCGGCCGCTGACGCGACGACGGGACGGTCGCGTGACCGTCCCGTCGTCCGTGCGTGCTCCGGATCAGCTCGCGGGCACCACGTCCCAGTGCTCGCGGATGAGGTCGCCGTCGACCCGGAAGATGTCGGCGGCGAGGAACGGGTCGTCCGCCTTCGCGCCGACCGGCTGCGAGAAGGTCCAGACGAGGTCGTCGTCGGCGATCGAGATCACCGACTGCTGCGCCGGGAACTGCGCGCCCCCGGAGAAGAAGGCCTTGAGCGCCGCCGTGCCGTTCGCGGCGACCGTGTTGTGCTGCAGGTACGCCGGGTCGAACGAGCGGTCGAGCACGCTCGCGTCGTGATCCCGGAAGAGCGTGTCGTAGGCGCCCACGGCCAGCTGCCGGTTCGCCTCCTCCTGCTGCTCGGTCAGCTCGGGCGCGTCGGCCTCGCCCTGGTAGAGGTCGCTGAACATCGTGTTCGTGTTGCCGCTCGCGGGCGTGCCCTGCGGGATCGGCTGGTCGAACGTCCAACGCGCGGTGACCTTGCCGTCCGCGAGGCGGAAGAGGTCGACCGCGGCCTCGCCGGTGCGCTCGTCGTCGGGGTTCGACGCGACCTGCCAGTGCACGGCCACGAGGTCTCCGTCGGCGGCGATGTGCTTGATCACGGCGTGCGCGCCGGGCACCCGCTGGTGCGCCGTGGCGAACTCGTCGAGCACGCCGCTCGGGCCGGCCTTCGCCCCGACGCCGTTCGCGGTCGAGTCGGGGGCGACGGCTGCCAGCACGGCGGCCTGCGCGCCGGCGGAGGCGGGATCCGGGAACGCGTCCGTGAACAGCGTCGAGATGATGGTCGCGTTCCGGTCCTCCGTGTCCGAGTCGGCGCGGTCTGCCGTGGTGCCGCCGTCGCCCGCCGAGCCGGGGGCGGCGGTGGCGACGGCGGTGGTCGCGTCGGGGGTGGTGTCTGAGGCGGCCGAGGCCGCGCCGGGAGCGGAGCATCCGGCCAGGACGACCACTCCGGCGAGGGCGGCGGTGCCGCGGGCGAGCAGGGAGACGGGGATTCGTTGAACGCTCATGCACGTACGATGCGACCCGCGGCTGTGAGCCTCCGATGTGCATGGATGCGGCGCTCGCGCGCGTCTCCTGCTATGTCACGCGCGGGTGCGTCATCCGGTGACGACCATGCGGGGCGGCCCGCCCGCCCTATCGTCCCTCCGTTCCGAAGCCCATGCGCCGGGTCCGAGTCGCCTGGCAGGGGCCTCCTCGTTGCGCATGCGAGGGGGCTTCCCTGCGTCCGGGGCCGGGATGCTCCCGCGTGCGCGCCGCCCCGGCCGCCGTCGCCGTCGCCGTCGCCGTCGCCGGCTCCCGGGCGCACGACGAACGGCCCGGCGTCGTGGGCCGGGCCGTTCGTGGTGGTGCTGTGCCGGGGTCGAGCCCGGGTGGGTGCTACTTGGTGTTGACGGTGATCTTGGCGATGCCGACGACGAGCTGGTCGGTGACCGCGGTCGTGCCGAACGTGCTGTTCAGGAGGCTGGCGGCGTCGGGGCTGACCTTGACCGTGGTGCCCTCGAGGACGGCGTTGTCGCCCTCCATGGCGAGGGGCTTCAGGGTCGTGCCGTCGAGGTTGAAGATGTAGACGTCCTTCATGACCTCGCCGTCGCCGACCTGGACCGAGCCCGTGAGGCGGCTGGTGCCGGGGTCGATGACGAAGTCGGTGAGCTTCACGACGGTGGAGCCGGCGGTGAGGCTGATGCCGGAGCCGGAGTGGTCGATCTCGCCCTGGACGTAGGGGCGGTAGGACTGCTCGGGGTCGAAGTACTTCACGTTGCCGCCGGTGATGGGGAACGCGAGGGTGCCGGTGGCGCCGTCGAGGGTCGCGGTGCCGATGACGCCGGGGGTCAGGCCCAGGGTCGTGAGGGCGCCGGTGAAGCCGGAGTCGAGGGTGACCTGGGTGTCGACGCCGGTCAGGGTCGGGATCGTCGCGAGCGGCGTGGGGTTGGCCTCGGTCGTCGCGGTCGCGGCGGGTGTGGAGGAGGTCGAGGACGAGGGGGTCTCGGCGGGGGTCGAGCAGGCCGCGAGGCCGACGACGAGGAAGCCCGCGGTGGCGAGGCCGAAGACGGACTTGGTGAGGTTGCGCATGATGGATCCTTCTCATTTCAGGGCGGCCGACGTGGTCGCCGGTTGGAGTCGGATGGTGCTTCGGTGCCCGTCGCCGGGCCGATGGGTCCCGTGATGCTTTCGTGACCCTGGGCGTCTGATCCGCGGCCGTCGCGGCCGTCGCGGCGCCGAGCGCGAGCCGCGAGGGTCAGCGCTGGATGCCCGGGCGCTGGTTGCCGTCGACCCGGAGGGTCACGGATCCGGTGGCGCCCTGCCCGGTGGTCGGCGCGGAGGCGGCCAGCCGCACCGTGAGGCGCAGGTGATCCCGGCCGCCGGCCGCGAGGGCAGGGGATCCGGGCAGCGCGACGCGTCCGATGGCGGGCCGGTCGGCCACCACCGAGGTGATCGTGCCCGAGCAGGTGGCGGTGCCGGGCGCGCCGGTCCACGCGACCGTGCAGCGGTCGAACGCCACCTGGAGGCCGTCGGACGTGCTCGCGACGGCCGTGCCGCTGAGCGTGACCATGAGCTCGGACACCGTGACGGTGCCGGTGTTCGCCAGGTCCACGAGCCGCACCTGGGATTCGCCCGGCCGGAGCCCCACGACCGGGACGGTCAGCTGGTCCGCGCCGCCCCCGCCCCAGTCGAGCTCCACGGCGCCGGCCGTGACCGACGCGGTCGTGGCGGCCCGATCGCTGAAGACGGCGTACGCGGCGCCGGCGCCCGAGAGCGCGAGGGCGACGGCCATCGCCGGGACGAGCAGCGGGCGCAGGCGCGCGCCCGGTTCGCGCACGTGGCGTCCCCGGCCTCCGCGATGGCGGGCACCGCCGCTCATGCGCCCCCGCCGTCCACGGGGATGGCGGGTGCCGGTCGGCGCCAGACGATGCTGAGCGCCCAGGCCGTGACGCCCGTGCCGGCCACGGCGAAGGCGATGAGCCGGAGGGTGGGGTCGCCCATCCACACGAACGGCCAGCCCAGCACGGGCACGACGGCGCTGCGGCGCCACACGGCGTCGTCGCCGATGGTGACGATCCAGGGGTCGCCCGCCGGGTTGTTGTCGCCCTTGGTCTGGATGGCGAGGCGGTCCGCTGACCAGTCCTGGAGCTGATCCGCGTCGTCGGGGCCGAACACGCGCGTCACGCGGTGGATCACCCGGACGCGCGGGCCGAGCGGGGCCGTGAAGACGACCACGTCGCCGACCGCGACGTCCGCCCGCGGCGCCGGCTCCGTGATCGCCAGCGAGCCGACGGGCATGCCGGGCGCCATCGAGTTCGAGAGCACGGGCACGAAGCGCGTGATGCCGAGCGCGGAGAGGGCGACCACGCCGACGACGGCGAGCACCAGGCCGACGGTCGCGATCCCGCCCAGGACGCCGAGCGCGCGCCGGAGGGGGCCGCGACGGGCGCCCCACCGGCGGGTCACGAGGCGGCCTCGCCGTCGGAGCGGTCCCGGCGCGCAGCCAGGAAGAGGATCCCGCCGCCGAGGAGGGCGAGCAGGGCCCCCGCGAGCGCGGCGAAGACATCGCGTCCCGTGACGGGGAGGAGGTCGCGGGGGACGTGGCCGGACGCGGTCGTGGATCCGCCGCACGGCGCGACGGGGGAGCCGGCCCCCGACCCGGGGACGGGGACCGCGCCGGCGTCGTCGGCGAGCGCGAAGCTCACCCGCAGCATGCCGGATGCGCGCTCCATGGCGTTGTCCGCCTCGGCGGGGAAGCGGATGCGCACGAGGATCCCGACGGTCTCGCCGGGCGCGAGGGGAGCTGTGGTGTCGACGTGGCCGAGCGTCGCGGCGGGGCCGGAGCCGAGGCGGTCGAGGGAGCCGGGGCAGCTCATCCAGGCGGGCGCGGGGTCGAAGCCGCCGTCGCAGAGGCGCACGTCGAGCTGGACGCCGCTCCGCGGATCGCCCGTCAGGACCATCGACCGCATGGCGTCGAGGCGCACGGTGAGCGGGCTCCCGTCGCCGGAGACGTTGGTGACGTCGGCGGCCCAGTCGATGGTGTCGCCGGGGGCGAGCCCGGAGAGCGGGATGTCGGGGTCCGTCCGCTCGACCACCTCGAGGGTGCCGTCGGCCGGGGCGAGAGGGGGCGTGACGTCCCACGGGGACGCCGGGGCGGCGGGCGGCGCGGCGGCGGCGGGGGATCCGGATGCCGGCGACGCGGTGGCGAGGGCGAGGCAGAGCGCGACGGTGCCGGTGCCGGTGCCGGTGCGTGCGCGCATGGTCGGGTCCTCGGGTGATGCGGTGCTGGGTGATGCTGGGCGGGTGATGCGGTGCTGGGTGGTGCGGGGACGTGCGGGCCGATCGGGCCCCGGCGCGTGCCGGGGCCCGATCGGACCCGGTCAGCGCTGCAGGCCGCCGCGCTGGATCGCGGCCGCCGTGAAGGTGAGCTGCGCGGACGCGTTCTCGTAGTCGCTGTCGGCGCCGGTCGGCAGCTGCAGCACCATCAGCGTGTTGAGCGTCACGTCGGCCGTGTCGCTCGGGAACGTGCCGTCGGCCGTGGGCGTGAGGCCGAAGGCCGCCGGCGTGAGCGTGGTGGAGTTGCCCGCGCCCGTGATGGAGGCGAGCGTGCCGCTGCCCGTCGTCTGCGTCGTCCCGCCGCACGTGTACGGACCCGCCGGCGTGGTCGTCGGGCCGGCCGTCCAGGTGCCGCCGACGCAGGTCAGCAGGCTGTAGGTGAGCCCGTCCGTGCCCGTGACGATCGACTCGCCCGCGCCGGGGACGTTCGGGTCGTCCGTCCCGACCGTCTGGCCGGTCACGGCGTACGACAGCTGGATCGACTGCACCAGGTTGCCGTCGTTCGTGGCGTTCGGCAGCTCGATCAGGATCGGGCGCTGCACGGTGTCGCCCGGCGCGATGTCCGCGACGGTGTAGCTGCCGGTCGCGGCGATGTCGAGCTGGCCCGCGTCGACGCCGAGCGTCGTCGAGGCCGAGTCGGTGAAGATGGCGAACGCCCCGCCGGCGAGGGCCCCGCCTCCCGCGATGATCGCGACGGTGGCGACGATCTTCTTCCAGGGGCGGCGCGTCTCGGCTGCTGTGGTGGTGCTCATGGTGGTGCTTCCTCTCGATGGGTCGTGCGATGCGATGCGTGCGGTGGTGCGGTGGGTGGTGCGGTGCTGTCGGCGGATCTGGTCGGATGGCCCGGTGCCGGGCGGCGGATGCGGCCTGGGGGGTCGTGGCGCGGGCATCAGCAGCCCACCGCGGAGACGGTCGCCGGCTGGGCGACGGCGAGGGAGGGCGCGCTCGGGATGCCGACCCAGCGCTGCAGGTCGGGCCGGACGCGCCACTGGTAGGAGCGGGACTCGCCGAGACGGTCGTCCGAGAACGACGTCACGGTGCCGTCGAGGCGGGCGACGGTGATCCAGGCGCCGGGCGTCGTTCCCGCGACGCGCCGCTCGACGAGCTGGTCGGTGGCGCCCGGGACCGCGGTCCAGGCGAGCGCCGTGACCGGGCGGCCGGCGACGCAGCCGGCGATCGCGCCGGTGACGGTCGTCGAGCTCGTCCAGGTGCCGGTGGAGGCGCCGAGGCTGGCGTCGTCCCGGTGCGTGAAGCCGCGGGGCACGAGCGGGGCGGGATCCAGGAACACCGTGATGGTGGAGGACGCGGCGATCCCGGTGCCGGGCGCCGCCGGACGGTCGGTGATCGCGTAGGCGACGACGGAGGATCCCGGCGTCCCCGTGGCCGGCGGCTGGTAGGTGCACAGAACGGCCGTGCAGCCGAAGGACCCGGGCAGCGCGGCGGGCGGGGTGGCGCCGGTGATGGCGAGGGAGTCGCCGTCGACGTCGGTGTCGTTCGCGCGCGGGTCGATGGTCACGGCCGGCCCGCCGATCGTCGCCACCAGCCGGTCGGCCCGGGCGACGGCGGGGCGGTTGACGGCCGTGACCGTGATCGTGACCCGCACGTTCCACGTGCCCACGCCGCTCTGCAGCGCGTAGTCGAAGACGTCGACGCCCGTGAAGCCCTCGGCGGACCGGTAGGTGCACTTGCCGCGATCCGTGCCGCTCGCGACGCACGTGGCGCTGCCGGCCGTCGGCGACGCCGGCACGGGACCCGCGGCGCCGCCGACGAGGGCGGGCGTCGCCGAGAGCTGCGCTCGGCTGAGGGTCGCGCCCGTCGCGGCGCGTCCGTCGTTGGCGAGCACGTCGATCACCACGGGCACACCCTGCGGCGTCGTCGCGGCGTCGGGCAGCGGGTCGGCGACGGCGAGGACGGTCGCCGTCGCGGTGCCGCTGACCTGCCCGGTCGGCGCGGTCGCGGTCGCCGTCGCGGTGTTGACGATGGATCCGGCCGCCACGTCCGCGGTCGTGGCCGTGTACGTGGCGGTCGCCGTGACGACCTGGCCGGGCGCGAGCGTGCCCGCGGTCCCGGGCCACGTGTAGGCGAGCGCGGAGACGCCGGTGCGCGGATCCGCGATGGAGACGCTCGTGAGCGTCGTCGACCCGGTGTTCTGCAGCCGGAACGCGTACGTGACGACGCCGCCCGCCGCCGGCACGTTGCCGGGCGTCGCGGTCTTCGTGAAGGCGAGGGTCGCCGTGCGGTCGAGGGTCAGCGTGCGGGTTGCTGTGGCCTGCGCCTGGGTGCCGCCCGAGCTCGCGCCGCGCACGGTCGCGGTGTTCGCGATCTGCCCCGCGTCGACGTCGGCCTGCCGCACCGTGTAGCTCGCCGTCGCCGTGGCGGTGGCGCCTGCGGCGAGGGTCCCGGCCGTGCCCGGCCACGTGTACGTCACGGCCGACAGCCCGGGCAGCGGGTCCGTGAGCGCCACCCCGGTCAGCGGCACCGTGCCGGTGTTCGTGATGGAGAAGGCGTACGCGACCGTCGAGCCGGCCTTCGATCCGCCCGTGAGCGTCGCGCCCTTGGTGAGCGTGAGGGCCGCGGATGCGTTGACGGGCGTGCTCGTCGACGAGCTCGCGGTCGGGGCGGGCACGTTGGCGAAGGTCTGGCCGGAGACGGTGGCGGTGTTCACGATCGGCGTCGCGGCGTTCACGTCGGCCTGCGTCACGGTGTACGCCGTGGAGGTGAAGGTCTGCGAGGCGCCGGGCGCGAGGGTCACGGAGGCGGGGCTGATCCCGGTGACGCGCGGATCCGCGACCGCCACCTGCCGCAGCGACACGTTCCCGGCGTTGCGCGCGACGAACGAGTAGGCGATCCGCTCGCCGACGTCCGCCTTGCCGTTGCCGTTGGAGTCGGTGAGCGCGCCCGTCTTCGTGAGCGCGAGCGCGGGGGCGGGGGCCGCGATCGGCACCGTGACGGAGCTCGTGTTGCTCGTCACGCCCGCGAGCAGCGTGTTGACGCCGGTCGCGGTCGCGGTGTTCGTGAGCGTGGCGTTCACGGCCTCCGCGGGCGTCACGACGTGGATCCCCGTGCAGGTGATGGATCTGCCGCCGATGAACAGGCCAAGCCCGAGCAGGCCGCCCGGGCAGGAGACCGACGAGACCAGGGGATCGTTCACGGCGAGGTTCGAGAGCGTGAGCCCGCCGGTGTTGGTCAACACGAACTGGTAGCGGATCTCCTGCCCCTCGCCGTAGGCCGCCAGCTGCGCGGTCGACCGGTCGATCTGCTTCACGAGGGTGAGGGTCGTGAGGTTGTCGAGGCTCGAGACGCTCACCTCGCGGATCAGGTGCGTGTCCCTGAACGTGCCCGTGGAGGCGAGGTAGCCGAACTTGTAGGAGGAGGGGGCGGGGGTCGTCATCGTGTACTGCAGGACCTGCGTGAGGGAGGCGGTGGATGCGCCGGCCGCCGCGCCCATGTAGACGGTGACGACGGGGAGCCGCGCCGACGAGACCGTGATGCGGATGGTCCGGCCGAGGTCCGTGGTGGGGGTGCTCAGGGTGGTGGTCGCGCGCAGGCTCGTCGCGGGCGAGACGCCCGTCAGGTAGCAGTAGCCCGCGAGGCCCGTGCCGGGTCCGCGCAGCGCGATCGCGTTCGGACGCTGGCCGACGCCGGCGCTCGGGGTGGTGCAGCCCGTGCCGCGGCCCTCGGTGGGGCTCGAGAAGTTGCCGAACGCGTCGAGGCCGACGCCGAGGTAGCCGCCCGCGACGCCGGCCGCGGTCGTGGTCTGGGCGTAGCCGAGGCCTCCGCCGGACGGGCCCGCTGCGGTGAGCGGCACGGATCCGTCGGTGAGGAAGAACCCGATGCCGTCGGCGCCGCCGGAGGAGGTGCCGTACTGGTACTGGTCGAACTTGACGTCGAGGCCGCCCGTGGCGGGGATCGCGTTGTCGTAGACCACGCCGCCGACCGCGTCGGCGCGGTTGTCGGTGAGCTGGAGGGCCCCCGGGTTCGCGCTCGCGGGCAGCGACTGGTCCCTGCTCGAGCACACGCCGATGGTCGACCCGCTCGTCGGGGCGGAGGTGGCGCGGGTGAGGCACGCGCTGCCGAGCGGCTTCCACGCGGCGTCCGCCACGGTCGTCCCGCTGAACGACTCGGCGACCAGCTGCGACGCGGCGGTCGCGGTCTGCGTGGGCAGGGTCACGAGGAGGGCGGCGGCGGCGACGGCGGCGGCGGCGAGCGCGGCCAGGCGGCGGATCCCGGGGCGGGAGCGCGCGCCGGACGCGACCGGACCCGGTGCGGCGGCATGGCGCGCACGCGTACCCACCACTTCGACCACTCCCTGGAGACCACGTCCTCGTCAAGGGCGTCCCGAGGCCCCCCGGCCTCGCGTCGGCAACGCTAAATCAGCAGGTCGACCCGGGAAAAGAGACCCAGTAGCGATCTAGGTGAACCAGTAGCCCCCGTCTCGGTCCTCCGGCCCCCCGGCCGGGGCACACCGCCTCCGCGGGAGCGGTCCGCCACCCGCGGATCCTGTGAGTTGAGCCGACATCGCTCAACTCCTGCGGCCGCGACTTGACGCTCGCCGACGTCCGGGTAGAGTTGAGTCATCGCGGCTCAAGTAGCACGCCGCTGACGAAGCGGCACCGCGAGACAGACTCCGCGGGACACCCGCGTCACCACACGAAGCGACCCCCGTGATCCGGGCGCCGCGGCAACAGAAGGAGAACACCCCATGGCTCGTGCAGTAGGAATCGACCTGGGTACCACCAACTCGGTGGTCTCGGTCCTGGAGGGCGGAGAGCCCACCGTCATCGCCAACGCCGAGGGCGCGCGGACCACGCCGTCCGTCGTCGCGTTCACCAAGGACGGCGAGGTGCTGGTCGGCGAGACCGCCAAGCGCCAGAACGTCACCAACGTCGACCGCACTATCTCGTCGGTCAAGCGCCACATGGGCACCGACTGGACCGTCGGCATCGACGACAGGAAGTACACGTCGCAGGAGCTGTCGGCCCGCATCCTCGGCAAGCTCAAGCGCGACGCCGAGCAGTACCTGGGCGACTCGGTCACCGACGCGGTCATCACCGTCCCCGCGTACTTCAACGACGCCGAGCGCCAGGCCACGAAGGAGGCCGGCGAGATCGCGGGCCTCAACGTGCTCCGCATCATCAACGAGCCCACCGCGGCCGCCCTCGCCTACGGCCTCGACCGGGGCAAGGAGGACGAGCTCATCCTCGTCTTCGACCTCGGTGGCGGCACGTTCGACGTCTCCCTCCTCGAGGTGGGCAAGGACGACGACTTCAGCACCATCCAGGTCCGCTCCACCGCGGGCGACAACCGCCTCGGCGGCGACGACTGGGACCAGCGCATCGTCGACCACCTCGTCAAGCGCTTCAAGGAGTCGACGGGCGTCGACGTCTCGAACGACAAGATCGCCAAGCAGCGCCTCAAGGAGGCCGCTGAGCAGGCGAAGAAGGAGCTCAGCTCCTCCACCAGCACCTCGATCCAGCTCCCGTACCTCTCCCTCACGGAGAACGGCCCGGCCAACCTCGACGAGACGCTGACCCGCGCCAAGTTCGAGGAGCTCACGAACGACCTGCTCGAGCGCACCCGCAAGCCCTTCGAGGACGTCATCCGCGAGGCCGGCGTCTCGGTCGGCGACGTGGCCCACGTGGTCCTCGTCGGCGGATCCACCCGCATGCCCGCCGTGGTCGACCTCGTGAAGAAGCTCACGGGCGGCAAGGAGCCCAACAAGGGCGTCAACCCGGACGAGGTCGTCGCCGTCGGCGCCGCGCTCCAGGCCGGCGTGCTGAAGGGCGAGCGCAAGGACGTCCTCCTCATCGACGTCACCCCCCTGAGCCTCGGCATCGAGACCAAGGGCGGCATCATGACCAAGCTCATCGAGCGCAACACGGCCATCCCGACCAAGCGCAGCGAGACCTTCACCACGGCGGACGACAACCAGCCGTCCGTCGCGATCCAGGTCTTCCAGGGCGAGCGCGAGTTCACCCGCGACAACAAGAACCTCGGCACCTTCGAGCTCACCGGCATCGCGCCGGCGCCCCGCGGGATCCCGCAGGTCGAGGTCACCTTCGACATCGACGCCAACGGCATCGTGCACGTGTCCGCCAAGGACAAGGGCACCGGCAAGGAGCAGTCGATGACCATCACGGGCGGATCCTCGCTCGCGAAGGAGGACATCGAGCGCATGGTGCGCGAGGCCGAGGAGCACGCGGCGGAGGACAAGACGCGCCGCGAGCAGGCCGAGGTCCGCAACAACGCGGAGCAGCTCGCCTACTCGATCGACAAGCTCATCAAGGAGAACGACGACAAGCTGCCCGAGGACGTCAAGTCCGAGGTCCAGGGCGACGTCGACGGCCTGAAGAGCGCCCTCGCCGGCGACGACGAGGCCGCGGTCAAGACCGCGTTCGACAAGCTGTCCGCGAGCCAGACCAAGCTCGGCGAGGCCATCTACGCGCAGGGCCAGCAGGAGCAGGCCGCGGGCGAGACCCCCGAGGGCGCGCCCGAGGCGAAGAAGGACGACGAGGACATCGTCGACGCCGAGGTCGTGGACGAGGACGACGAGGACAAGAAGACCGACCGATGACCGAGGACACCGCGAACGGCGAGGGCCGCGTGCCCGAGGACGAGGGAGCCGAGCAGTCGGTCCCCGCGTCCTCGGACGGACCTGACGCCACGGCGGACGAGGCGGCCGACCAGGCCTCCGTCCCCGGCGAGGACGGCGCGTTCGTCGAGGCCGAGGGCCCCGACGTCGAGACGACCGACGCCATGGACGAGGAGCTGCAGGACCTCATCGAGCAGACCCGGGCGGAGCCCGTCGAGGGCGACTCGGAGCACCTCGCGGACCTGAAGCGCGTCACCGCCGAGTACGCCAACTACCGCAAGCGCACCGAGGCCAACCGCGAGATCGAGCGCCAGCGCGCGGTCGGCGACGTGGTCAAGGGCATCCTCCCGGTGCTCGACGACCTCGACCGCGCCGAGAAGCACGGCGACCTCGCGGAGGGCGGACCGCTCACCGCGATCGTCGCCAAGCTGCGGACGAACGTGGAGCGCATCGGGCTGGTCAAGGTGGGCGCCGTCGGCGACGCCTTCGACCCGCAGGTGCACGAGGCGATCTTCCAGAAGCCGAACCCCGAGGTCCAGGTGGACACCGTGGCGGACGTCGTCGAGAGTGGCTACTACATCGGCGAGACGCTGCTGCGGGCCGCGAAGGTCGTCGTCGACAAGCCGGAGTAGCGCCATCAACCGCAGCATCGATCCGGCTGCACCCACCCCGGTCCGGGCGTCCGCACGCGCGGGCGCCCGGACCGGGGTGTGCGGCCCCCACCACGAGACGAAGAAGAAGGGAGGCGTCTGATGGCCAGCCAGGACTGGTTCGACAAGGACTTCTACAAGGTCCTCGGAGTGTCCAAGGACGTCTCGGAGGCCGACCTCAAGAAGGCCTACCGCAAGCTCGCGCGGCAGTACCACCCGGACAGCAACCCGGATCCGTCGGCCGAGGCGCGCTTCAAGGAGATCAGCGAGGCGCACGCCGTGCTGGCCGACAAGGAGCAGCGCCGCGAGTACGACCAGATGCGGGCCATGGGATCCGGCGCGCGCTTCACCGCACCGGGTGCCGGCGGCGGACAGGCGGGTGGGTTCGAGGACGTGTTCGGCGGCATGTTCGGCCAGCAGGCCGGCGGCCGCGGGCGGCGCACGGCCGGGTTCGGTTCCGGCCAGCCGCAGTACAGCCAGGGCGGGTTCGAGGACATCCTCGGCGGCATGTTCGGCAACGGCGGCTTCGGCCAGTCGACCGGCGGCTACCGGGGCTATGGCGCGCCCACCAAGGGCCGCGACGTCACCGCGACCACCACGATCGACTTCCTCACCGCGGTGCAGGGCGACGTCGTGCGCCTGCAGGACTCCGACGGCCGGCCCCTCACGGTGCGCGTGCCGGCCGGGGTCTCCGACGGGCAGAAGATCCGCCTCGCCGGGAAGGGCGAGCCGTCGGGCGACGGCGGCGCGTCGGGGGACATCATCCTCACGGTCCACGTGCGATCGCACCCTGTGTTCGAGCGCGACGGGCTGAACCTCCGGGTCAACGTCCCCGTCACCTTCCCCGAGGCCGCGCTCGGCGCGACCATCGAGGTGCCCACGCTCGGCGGCGACCCGGTGCGGCTGAAGGTCGCGCCCGGCACGTCCAGCGGGAAGGTGCTGCGCGTCAAGGGCCGCGGCGTCACGACCCCGAAGGGCACGGGCGACCTGCTCGCGCGCATCGAGGTCGCGGTGCCGTCGCGCCTCACCGACGCCCAGCGCGTGGCGCTCGACGCGTTCGCCAGCTCGGGCCCGGGCGAGGACCCGCGCCGCGAGCTCATCGAGCGGGCCAGGAGCTGACGTGGATCCCCGCGACACGATGGACGAGGACGCCCCCGTCTTCGTGATCTCCGTGGCGGCCGAGCTGTCGGGCATGCACCCGCAGACGCTCCGGCAGTACGACCGCCTCGGACTCGTGTCGCCCACCCGCACCGCCGGGCGGAGCCGCCGCTACTCGATGCGCGACATCGTGCAGCTGCGGGAGGTCGCCCGGCTGGGCGGGGAGGGCGTGAGCCTGGAGGGCATCGCGCGGATCCTCGAGCTCGAGAACCAGGTGACGGAGCTCCGCGGCCGCGTGCGCCAGCTGGAGTCGGCGCTCGCCGACGAGCTGCTGTCGCGGCCCGGCCGCCGCGTGTTCGCGGCACGCGGCGACGGCGACGTGGTGTCGCTGCGCGCGGGCGTGCGTCCGTCCCGGCCCACCGAGGTCGTGCTGTACCGGGCGGCGCTCGCCATGCCCGGCGACGACCGCGACGGCTCCGGGCGCGACGCGCGGTGAGCGACGCTCGCGACTCCGCATCCGCCGCCGACGACCTGCTCGACCTCGGCGCGCTCCGCCGCCGCCCGGACGTCGAGGCCGAGAACCTCTTCGCCGTGGACGCCGCCGACCGGTTGCTCCTCGACGAGCTGGTCGCGCTGCTCGCCGCCGCGGCCGACGCGGGCCGCCCGGTGCGGCCCGAGGAGCTCGTCGTGATCGGCGACCAGTACGGCGCCCTCGCGCTGGGCGCTGCCGCCGCGCTGCGTCGAGCGGGGGCGCCGGATCCCGTGCGCATCCGCGTGCACCAGGACGCCCTCGCCTCCGAGACCGCGCTCCGCCTCAACGCGGAGCTGATCGGCGAGACCGCCGAGATCGCCCACCACGGGCTGGACGACGCGCTCGCCGCGGACGCCCGCGTTGTCATCGCGCGCCTGCCCCGCAGCCTCGACGCCCTCGACGAGTGGGCCGGTGTGGTCGCGCGCGCCGCCGCCGACGACGTGACCGTGCTCGCCGGCGGCCGCGTCAAGCACATGACCCCCGCGATGACCGACGTGCTCCGCCGCCGCTTCGGCGAGGTGCACGCCACACTCGCGCGGCAGAAGTCGCGGATCCTCGTCGCGCGCGAGCCGCTCTCCGCGACCGACGCCGCCGACGCCTACCCCCGCCACGAGTCGCACCCCGACCTCGGCCTCGAGGTGCGCGCGCACGGCGCCGCGTTCGCGGGCGCCCGCATCGACATCGGAACGCGCTTCCTCCTCTCCTTCCTGCCCGACCTGCCCGCTGGCGCGACGACCGCCGTCGACCTCGGCTGCGGCACGGGCGTCATCGCGTCGGCCGTCGCGCTCGCCCGGCCGGACCTCCGCGTGATCGCGACCGACCAGTCGTGGGCGGCCGTCGACTCGGCGCGCGCGACCGTCGCCGCCAACGGGCTCGCGGACCGGGTGACCGTGGTGCGCGACGACGCCGGATCCACCGTCCCCGACGGATCCGCCGACCTCGTGCTCCTGAACCCGCCGTTCCACACGGGCGCCACCGTGCACGCGGGCCTCGCGCCGCGCCTGTTCGCCGCCGCGGCCCGCATGCTCCGCCCCGGCGGCGAGCTCTGGACGGTCTACAACAGCCCGCTCGGCTACCGGCCGCAGCTCACGCGCATCGTCGGCCCCACGCGCGAGGCGGGTCGGAACGCGAAGTTCACGGTCGCCGTCTCGACGAAGCCCGAGTCGCGGGCCTAGCCTCGGATCCACCGTGGCCGCCCGAGTCGCGCCGCTCGCCGAGGAGCCCGCATGCCCACCTTCCGCACCCGCGTCATGCAGGCCCGCGTCAACGCGACCGGGCTGCCCGTGCCGCCGGAGGCGCTCGACGAGCTGGGTGCCGGGAAGCGGCCCGCGGTCGTCGTCACCGTCGCGGGCTACACGTACCGCACGAGCGTCGGCGCGATGGGCGGACAGCACCTCATCCCGCTGAGCGCCGCGCATCGCGCCGCGTCGGGGGTCGCCGCCGACGACGAGGTCGAGGTGACCATCGAGCTCGACGCGCAGCCCCGCGAGGCCGTGATCCCGGACGAGGTCGCCGCCGCCTTCGCCGCGGAGCCCGCCCTGGCTGACGCGTTCGGCGTGCTCTCGTCGAGCAGGCAGCGCGCCCTCGTGGATCCGATCGCCGAGGCGAAGACCGCCGAGACCCGCGCGCGTCGCGTCGAGAAGGCGCTCGACGCGTTGCGCGCCTGACCCCACCGCACGCGCGGGTCGCGCGCGTCAGGCCGCCGGCGGATCCAGCACCAGCAGGTCGCCGATCTCGCACTCCAGCGCGCGGCAGACCGCGACGAGGGTCGAGTAGCGGATCGCGCGGGCGCGGTCGTTCTTCAGGATCGACAGGTTGACCTGGCTCACGCCGACGATCGCGCTCAGCCGCGTGAGCGTCATGCCGCGCGCCGCGAGCAGCTCGTCGAGGCGGCAGTGGACGCCGGTGGGGCCCTCGTCGTCCGCGCCCATCAGACCAGGCCGCGGGTGTCGCGCTGCAGGGTCTCGCCGTGCTCGACCACGAGGCCGACGATCATCAGCGCGAAGCCGAGCGCGATGGTCGACGCGTCGACCTCCGCGACGACGGGCCAGAAGCCGTCGAGCCCGTCAGCGGGGTCGTTGAGCGCGTCCCCGACCATCCAGGCCACGCCCGTGCGCGCGGCGAGCGCGAGCAGCGCCGCGATCATCACGGTGCCGCCCGCGAGCGTGACCACGAGGCTGAGGCGGCGGGCGAGCGGATCCGGCCGGAGCAGCCGGCGGGCGAGGATCGCGACCGTGCCTGCGAGCGCGATGCCCACGGCGGCGTCCAGCGCGATGCGGACGACGTGCAGCGCGACGATGCCGCCCGGCAGCTCGCCCACCGCGACCTCGGCGGTGCGGTACGCGCCCGAGCGGAGGTCGGCGGGACCGGCGTCGGCCTCGGCGGGAAGGGATCCGCGCATCTCGAGCGACGTGCTCACCACGCCGGTCCGCACGGTCTCGACCGCGCTCACGACGGCCGCCGCGGTCACCGCCAGCAGCACGAGCACGGCGATCGCGAGGGCCGCCCAGAGAATGCCGCGCGTGACGCGCGCGGACGACCCGGTGCCGGCGAGGGGTGTGCGTGCCATGGGCGTCCTATCGATCATCGTTACAACGAATGTCGATATGGTGGCACGCGGTCGGGCCCGGTGTCCAGGCCCGCGGGGATCACGCCGGGTGCGTTCGAAACCACTCCAGCAGCCAGCGGGCGCGGGACGGCGCGTCCGGACGCGCCGCGGCGGACGCCGGGCGGTCGAGGAAGTCGTCGTAGCCGCGGAGCTGGCGGAGGGTCGCGTCGTCGACCGTGCGGAAGCCCATCGACCAGGCGGGGAACTGCCGGGCGGGGATCTCCTCGTCGAGCAGCAGCCGCACGTCGGTGTGCCGCTCATCGGCCTCGATGGCGGCGAACACCGACTCGACGGCGTCGTGCGGGCCCTCGAGCACCTGCATGAACGTGCCGTCACGGTGCAGCAGCAGGCCCGTGAGGCCGGCCTGCTCGTTGTTGCGGATGCACTGGCCGAGGAGCTCGCCCAGCTCGTCGTCGGTCATCTGCCGTGTGGCCGTGCTCGTGTAGACGGTCGTCCGCATGGTGCCCCCTGGTGCTGTCCCCCCATCCTCGCGCGTCGCGGGCGTGCACCGTGCACCGGATGCGCGCGCGGCGCGGGGCGGACATCACGGCGGCCGGGGATCCGCCGGGGTTCTGTCGTCCGGACGGACGACAAGAGCCCGGCGCGTCCACGGGGACGGCGCGCGCCGGGCTCCTGCTGCTGCCGCGTCCGTTCGGGTCGGGTCGCGGAGGGATCTGATGAGCTGCCCCGCTCGGCGGGGGGACGCGTCGGGGCGCTCCTCGGGTATCCATTCGCACGGCGGCATCGGGGGAATCCGCTGTACGAAGAGGACTCTATGTCCCCTGTCCTCGCTTTGGGGGACAAGTCGTGCACGAATCGCGGGTGATCCGAGGGTGAGGGGAGGGTGAGAGTTCCCGTCCACCGCGGATCCGGGGTCAGTGCGAGCCGCCGCCGAGCGTCCAGGTGCGCACGTGCTCCCAGGTGAGGGTGTTCCACCAGCGGCCGGACCAGTCCGGGCTCGCGGTGCGGTACATGACGACCGTGTCGCCGACGAAGCCGGTCGGCACGGGCTCGTCGAGCTCGCGGATGAAGGCGCCGACCTCGTCGTGCAGGTCGGGGCGGACGAGGAGGTCGTGCGAGGCGAGCGAGAGGTGCGCCCGGAAGCGCGCGGGGTCGAACGAGTGGTGCTCGGGGGAGTCCATGGGACGCCGGAACGGGGCCGCGACGCGGTCGATGTCCGCCGCGAGCGCGAGCAGCTCGGCGTTCTGGCTGCCGTCCGGCAGGCCGTCCACGTCGTAGACGAAGCCGAAGCCGTGCTCGCGGACGCCTGCGTTGTGCACGGGGAACGCGGGGCGGTCGGCGAGGAGCTCGGTGACCGCCTCGATCACCCGCGCCTCGTCGTGCCCGAACGGCTGGCTCCCGATGAGCGTCGCGTGCGGGGGGAAGGCGCCGGCGGACACGAGGCCGTACTGCGCGCGGATCTGGTCGGTGACGACGGTCACGGCCCGGCAGGTGCGCGCGTCGGGGCGGAGGAAGATCCCGTAGCGGTAGGGGTCGCTGTCGTCGCGGGGGAGCAGCGACGGGCGCACCTCGACCCGGCTGGCCGACGCGGGCGCGGTGTCGGGGGCGGCGAGCGCGTGTGCGGTGTGGTCGTCGTGGTCCATGGGGATCCTCCAGGCGTCGAGCGAGCGCAGGGAACGTTCCCTACGTGGCGACGTCGATGGTCCCACAGCGCGGATCGGCGAGGGCGGCCGCGGGGTGAACGGCGGGTGGACGCACGGTGCGCGGTGCGCGGGGGCGGTGCCTGAACGGCGCTCGCGCGACGAGCGTCGCACGACGTGCGTCAGGCGCGGAGGAGCGCGGCCGTGCGGCCCGGGATCAGCTCGCCGTCGACCGCGGTGTGGCGGGTGCCCGTGACGGTGCCGTCGATGCGGTCGACCACGGCGTCGACGGCGAGGGCGCCGATGACGGGGATGGGCTGGCGCCACGTGGTGAAGTCGAGGAGCGCGCTCGTGAAGGGCGGCAGGCCGTCGTAGCCGGTGATGGAGACGCTGTCGGGGGCGGTGATGCCGCGGCGGCCGAGGCCGTCGAGGATCGCGAGGGCCCACCCGTCGCTCGGGGTCATGATCGCGGTGACGCCGCCCGCGTCGACGATCGCCTGCGCGATGCCGTCCGCCCCCTCGATGTGCCCGCCCCGGTGCTCCTCCCCGCGCACGTGCACGGCGTCGAGGCCGAGCTCGCGGAGGCGGTCGAGCATCGCGAGGGTGCGTGCGGACATCGTGAGGGAGATGGCGGGCGGGAGCGTGAGGACGGCGACGCGGCGGTGGCCGAGCGACGCCACGTGGTCGGCGAGACCGCGGCCGCCCGCCGTCTCGTCGCAGTAGACGCTGCTGAGCGACGCGTCCACCTCGGGGCGGCCGGCGACGACCGTGGGGATCCGGAGTGCGGACGGCAGGATGTCCGCGACCGGGAGCGCGCCGCTGCACACGATGAGCCCCTCGACCTGCAGCGAGACGAGCGTCTCGAGGGCCTTGCGCTCCTCCATCACGTCGAACGCGCCGAAGCCCGTCGCCGTGACGACCCGGTACCCGCGCTCCGACGCCCGCTGCTGCAGCGCCGTGAGCAGGTGCCCGTAGAAGGGCGTGGACGCGTCGCGGACCAGGACGCCGAGCGTGTGGGTGCGGTGCGCCGACATCCCGCGCGCGTGGGCGTTGGCGACGTAGCCGAGCGCGGCCGCGGCGTCGCGGACCGTCTGCTGGGTGGCGGGGGCGACGCCGGGCGCGCCGGAGAGGGCGCGCGAGACGACGGACTTGGAGACCCCCGCGCGCGCGGCGACGTCGTGGATGGTGGGGGCTGCGCCGGGGCGGCTCATGCGCGGATCCGCGGGGCGAGCTGCGCGGGGAGCGCGGCGGCGGGGACGGGGATCGGCGCGGGGAGCGCGGCGGCGGGGACGGGGATCGGCGCGGGGTGCGCGGCGGCGGCGGGGGGCACGGGTCCACGGTAGCGATGCGGGGGCGCCGCGGGTGGCAGGTCAGGGGCGGTGCGGCGATGGACCGATGGCGGGCGGCGGATCCGCGACGGGCGCGGGATGCGCTCCTGCCGCGGGCTCCTGGACGGGCGGCAGGGGGAGGCCGGCCGCGCTGGCGCCGAGGCGGTGGAGGATCGCGCGGTACGCCTGGCGGAGCGGGCCGGCCGATCGCGGCGCGTGGGTCCCGCCGACGTCCCCGGCGGACGTCGCGCGTCGGATCGCGCGGAGCGGGTCGTCGTCGGCCGGATCCCCGGGCCACACGTCGTGCAGCGCGCGGAGCCGCTCCTGCAGGAGGTCGTCGTCGCGGTCGGGGCTGCTCAGCACGCGCGGGCTCCCGAGGGCGTGCGGCGCCGACGGCCGGGGTGCGCCGGGCGGACGCCGGGCGGCGTGCGCGGGTGCGGGGCGTGCGGCATGGGACCTCGTGCTGCGGCTCGGACGGGAGGGGCACGAGGCTACGGGCCGCGCGGATCCGGCGGGGCGGCTCCTGCACACGCCGCGTCGCGCTAGGTTCGGCGGGACCCGGGGAGGCGCATGGACCACGACGCCGTCGATGCCGCGCGCGACGCCCGCGGGGGCGTGTGGCGCGTGCGGGAGCTGCGGCTCGAGCGGATCCACCGGGACGTGGCCGTGCGGATCGCCGGCGGTCGCGTGACGCTCGCCGACCCCGCAGAGGAGGTGCTCGGGCGGCTCGACCTGGCGATCAGCGACGGCGTGGTCGACCGGCACGTGCACCTCGGGCTCGTGGATCGCGCGGCGCTCGCCGCATCGCCCGTCACGGCCGTGGTCGACCTCGGGTGGGATCCAGCGGAGATCGCCCGCATCGCGGCCCGTCCGCCGGAGGGCGTGGCCGTCCGCTACGCGGGTCCGTTCCACACCGCCCTGGGCGGTTACCCGTCGGATCGGGCGTGGGCGCCGGCAGCCGCGGTGCGCGAGGTGGCGCGCGCGGAGGACGCGGCGGCGGCCGTCGCGGAGGCGAGGGCTGGCGGATCCGGCGCGGTGAAGGTCGTGCTGCACGACGGCGGACCGCTCCTCGCCGACGACGTGCTGGCCGCGCTCGTCGACGCCGCGCATGCCGCCGGCCTTCCCGCGGCCGTGCACGCGGAGGGCCAGGGGCAGGCGGCGCGCGCGCTCCGGGCGGGCGCCGACGTGCTCGTGCACGTGCCGTGGACCGAGCGGCTCGACGACGCCACGCTGCGGGAGTCCGTGGCGCGCGACGTGCTCTGGATCTCGACCCTGGCGATCCACGACGGCGCCGACCTCGCGACGGCCCTCGAGAACGCCCGGCGCCACGTCGCGGTCGGCGGCCGGATCGCGTACGGCACCGACCTCGGCAACGGCGACCTCCCCGTGGGCCTGAACGCGCGGGAGGTCGAGCTGCTCGGCGAGGTCGGGCTGCGGGGCCCGGCGCTGCTCGAGGCCGTGCTGGGCAGCGCGCCCGGCGTCATCGCGCACGCGCTGGCGAGCGCGGAGCCGCTGCCGTCGTCCGCCGACGCCACCGCAGGGGAGCTGGTCTCGTGGCTGCGCGGGGCGCACCGGCTGGGCGCGGCCGACCTGCCACGGCGGGGTTGAGCGGCCGACCGCACCCTCCCGCGACGCCGGGTTGTCGGCCCACATGAGGTTAGGCTAACCTCACCTACCGTGACCTCCCCCGCCTCGACCTCCCCGATCGCGCGCGCCGCGGACCCGGATCCGGCGCCGGCGTCACCCGCCGCATCCGCCCTCGAGGCCCGCGACATCACGGTCGCGTACGGCGACACGGAGGTCGTGCACGGTGCAGGGCTCGAGATCCGACCGGGCTGCGTCACCGCGCTCGTCGGGCCGAACGGCAGCGGGAAGTCGACGCTGCTGCGCACGATGGCCAGGCTCCAGGCGGCGCGCTCCGGGTCGCTCGTGCTGCGCGAGGAAGGCGCGGAGGCGGGCGAGTCCGACGCCCTCGACCTCTCCCTCCGCCGCTTCGCCCGCCGCGTCGCCCTCCTCACGCAGGGCCGGCCGACGCCCGGCGGCCTGAGCGTCCGCGACGTCGTCGAGTTCGGCCGCTACCCGCACCGCGGCCGCTTCGGCGGGGCGGATCCCGAGGGCAGGGCGGCGGTGGACCGCGCGCTCGACCTCACGGGCCTCGTCGCCCTCGCCGACCGGGGCGTCGACCAGCTCTCCGGCGGCCAGCTCCAGCGCGTGTGGCTCGCGAGCTGCCTCGCGCAGGAGACGGGCGTGCTGCTCCTCGACGAGCCGACCACGTACCTCGACCTCCGCTACCAGGTCGAGCTCCTCGACCTGGTGCGCGACCTCGCCGACGACGCATCGATCGCCGTCGGCGTCGTCCTCCACGACCTCGATCAGGCCGCCGCGCTCGCCGACACCGTCGCGCTGCTCTCCGACGGCCGGATCGTCAAGACCGGCACCCCATCCGAGGTGCTGACCCCCGACCTCCTCACCGAGGTCTACGGCATCCCCGTCGAGGTCCACGCGGACCCGACGACGGGCAGCCTGCGCACCCGCGCGGTCGCCCGCCACCACCACAGGAACGAGAGGCTCCACCCGTGATCACGAGACGACGAACCCTGGCGATGACCGCCCTCGCCGCCGCGACAGCGCTCACGCTGACCGCGTGCGGCACCACCGAGGAGGCGTCCACCGGCGCCGGGGCGACGCCGGCCGGCGAGCAGATCACGCTGACCGACGGCACCGGCGCGGAGGTCACGCTGGACGGGCCCGCGACCAAGGTCGTCGGCACCGAGTGGAACGTCGTGGAGAACCTCGTGTCGCTGGGCGTGGATCCCGTGGGCGTCGCGGACGTGGCCGGCTACAGCGCCTGGTCGTCCGCCGTCCCGCTCGTGAACGAGCCCGCCGACATCGGCACGCGCGGCGAGCCGAGCGTGGAGACCATCGCGTCGCTCGCGCCCGACCTCATCGTCGCGACCACCGACCTGCCGGCCGACGCGATCACGCAGCTGAAGGCCATCGCGCCCGTGCTTCAGGTGAACTCGGCCGACGGCAGCAAGCAGATCCAGCAGAGCGAGGACAACCTCGAGCTCATCGCGAAGGCGACGGGCACCGCGGACAAGGCGACCGAGGTCATCGGCGCATACGACCAGGCCGTCGCGGATGCCAAGGCGAAGCTCGACGCCGCCGGGCTCGCGGGCTCGAGGTTCCTGTTCGCGGACGCGTACGTGGACGCCGGCGCCGTCACCATCCGCCCGTTCGGGACGGGCTCGCTGATCGGCGACGTCACGACCGAGCTCGGCCTCGAGAACGCGTGGACGGGCGAGGTCGACCCCGCTTACGGCCTCGGATCCACCGACGTCGAGGGCCTCACGACCGTCGGCGACGTGCAGTTCCTCTACAACTCGAACTCCACGCAGGGCGACGACCCGTTCGCCTCCACGCTCGCGGGCAACGCCGTGTGGCAGTCGCTCCCGTTCGTGACCGCGGGCGACGTGCACCGCATGCCCGACGGCATCTGGGCGTTCGGCGGCCCGGCGTCGATGACGGCGTACGCGAAGGCCGTGTCCGACCTGCTGGCCGGCTGACCCGCACCCTCCCGATGACCGCTCCCGTCCGCACCGCGCCCCCGTCGGCCGACGCGCCTCCCGTGTCCCCCGCGGCGGCGGCGATCCCGGATCCCGCCCCGTCGTTGGCCGCGGTCACGCGCGCCGACGGGGCCGGTCGGATCCCGGTGCGGGCGGTCGCGGTCGTCGCCCTCCTCGCGCTGGTCGTGGCGGTGCTCGCGGTGATCGACGTCACCCAGGGCACCGCCGCCGTCGGCCCGCGCGAGGTGTGGCAGGCGCTCACCGGGCGGGCGACGCCGGGCGACGCGTCCGTCGTGGTCGCGTCGCGGCTGCCGCGCATGGCCGCGGGGATCCTCGTGGGCCTCGCCCTCGGCGCGGCCGGCGCCGCCCTGCAGACCGTGAGCCGCAACGTGCTCGCCTCGCCCGACACCCTCGCCGTGAACGCGGGCGCGCACGCGGCGCTGGCGGTCGCGGCGGTCACCGGGCTCACGCTGCCGGCGCTCGCGGGCGCGGGCGTCGCCTTCGTGGGCGGGCTGGTCGCGGCGGCGGTCGTGCTCGCGGTCTCGGGCCTCGGATCCGGCACCGTGCGCCTCGTGCTCGCGGGCAGCGCGCTCGCGCTCGGCCTCGGATCCGTCACCAGCGCGCTCCTCCTCCTCTTCCCGCAGCAGACCAGCGGCCTCTACCGCTGGGGCCAGGGCGGCATCGGCCAGAACGGCTTCGACGCCGTCGCGCAGATGGCGCCCGTGGTGGTGCTCGCGCTCGGGATCCTGCTGCTCATCACGCGCCGACTCGACGCGCTCGGGCTCGGCGACGACGCCGCCCGGAGCCTCGGCGTCCACGTACGGGCGACCCGCGTGATCGCCGTGATCGCCTCGGTGCTGCTCGCCGCGGCGGCCGTGACGGTCGCCGGGCCCATCGGCTTCGTCGGCCTGTACGCGCCCGCGTTCGTGCGGCCGCTGCGGCGGCTCGTGCCGGGCGTCCGGCGCTCGTGGGTCTTCATCCCCGTCGCCGGGCTCATGGGCGCGGCCGTCGTGCTGCTCGCCGACGTGCTGCTGCGCGCGGTCGTCGGCGCCGAGGCGTCGGTCGCCGTGCCGACCGGGCTCGTCACCTCCCTCATCGGCGCGGTCGTGCTCGTGGTCCTCGCCGTGCGCACCCGCGACAGCGCCACGCCCGCGCCCACCGAGCGCCACGGCGTGATCACCCGCCGTCGTGCCGCGCTCGTGGTCGGCGCACTGGTCGCCGTGCTCGTCGGGCTGCTGATCGCCTCCGTGCTCCTCGGCGACGCGAAGCTGCTCCTCGGCGACGTCGTCAACGGGATCCGCGGCACCGCCGGCCCCGTCGTCAGCTACGTGCTCGACACCCGCGTGCCGCGCGTGCTCGCCGCCGTGCTGGCGGGTGCGGCGCTCGCGCTCGCGGGCGTGCTCGTGCAGGCCGTGACCCGGAATCCGCTGGCGGATCCCGCGATCCTCGGCGTCTCGGGCGGCGCGGGGCTCGGCGCCGTGCTGTTCGTGACGACCGCGCCGCTCGCGTCCGGATGGGGCATCGCGGGCGCGGCCGGGCTCGGCGCGCTCGCGGCCGCGGCCGTCGTCTTCGGGCTCGCGGCGCGCGGCGGCTTCCCGCAGAACCGCCTCGTGCTCATCGGCGTCGGCGTCTCGGCGGGCACGGCGGCGGCCATCAGCATGATCATCGTGCTCACCGACCCGTTCAACGGCGCGAAGGCGCTCACGTGGCTGTCCGGATCCACCTACGGGCGCGGGTTCGACGACGCCCTGCCCGTGCTCGTCGCCCTCGTGCTCGCGGTGGCGGTCGCGGCGCCGCGGCACCGGATGCTGGATCTCGTCACCCTCGACGACGACACCCCGCGCCTCCTCGGCGTCTCGCTCGTCCGCTCGCGCCTGCTCGCGCTCTCGGTCGCGGTCGTCCTCACGGCGACCGCGGTCGCGGCGGTGGGCGTGATCGGCTTCGTCGGCCTGGTCGCGCCGCACGCGGCCCGCGCGCTCGTCGGATCCCGCCACGCGCGCGTCGTGCCCGTCGCGATCCTGCTGGGCGCCGCCCTCGTGACCCTCGCCGACCTGCTCGGCCGCACCGTGATCGCCCCGGGCCAGCTCGGCGCCGGCCTCGTGACCGCGCTGGTCGGCACGCCGTACTTCGTGTGGCTGCTGTGGCGCGGGCGGGCGTCCCGCGGGCGGTAGGGGCACGTGCCGCGGGGGTGGGGCTGACCCCACCTCGATCCGGGAGCGAGCAGGATGGGCGACGTGCCCATCGCTCGCGAGGCTGGGAACATGAACACCACACCATCCGCGACCGAGGCCGAATCGACGCCCGTGCCACCCGAAGAGCTCTTCCCGGAAGCCGCCGACGCGTCCGACGCCGGCGGCCCTCCGTCCGATGCCGCGGGCGGGAGCGAGGACGTGGATCCGGACGACGCCCCCGCTCCCCGCGATCGCCGCCGCTCCTTCTACTCCTCCGCCTGGCGGCGCTTCCCCCGCGACATCGGATACCTGCTCCTGACCGCGGCGCTGTGCGCCACGGTCTACCTCGCGCTCCCCAACATCGTCTTCGGCCTGATCGACCAGCTCCTCTGGTCGGCGACCGGCCTGTTCGCGGCGCTCGCGCTCTCCGTCGTGCTCTTCGGGGCGCTGTTCGCGGCGCGGGGGCTCGGCGCCGTCGAGCGCGTGCGGATCGGGTGGGCCGAGCCCCGGCCGATCCGCCCGGTCGACTGGACGCCCCGGTGGCAGCAGAACCGGGCCACGCGGATCCTCTCGGCCGTCGCGAATCCGCACTACTGGCTGCACCTGCTGCACGCGGTCGTCGTCTACCCGCTCGTGGCCCTCGTCACGCTCGGCGCGGGCGCCGTCCTGCTCGCCGGGTTCCTCGGGCCCATCGCGGGCGTCTTCGCCCTGATGGCGCTCGACTGGCGCATCGACCCCTACCTCACGGAGCGGGGCTTCGACGCGGGGCGTACCGAGGCCCTCGCGGTCGCGATCGGCGTGGTGGCGATGATCCTGTCCGTCGTGCTGCTCCCGCTCTGGGCGCGTGGCGCCGTGCTCGCCCACTACTGGACCGACCACGCGCTCCTCGGCGGCTTCCGGTCCGACGCCCTCGAGCGCCGCGTCCAGGGTCTCGAGCAGTCCCGCGCCGGCGCGGTGACGGCCGAGGGGCAGACGCTGCGCCAGATCGAGCGCGACCTGCATGACGGTCCGCAGCAGCGCCTCGTGCGGCTCCGCATGGACCTCGCGGCCGCCGAGCGCGCGCTGGAGACGGATCCGGAGCGCGCTCGGACGCTCATCGCCGAGGCCTCCGAGCACGCGCACGACACCCTCGAGGAGCTGCGCGCGCTGTCCCGCGGGTTCGCCCCGCCGATCCTCCTCGACCGCGGGCTGGTCGCCGCCCTCGAGGCCCTCGCGTCCCGGGCGACCGTCCCCGTCGCGCTCGATGTGCACCTGCCCGAGAAGCTGGTGCTCCCGACCGAGGTCGAGCGCAACGTCTACTTCACGGTCAGCGAGCTCCTCACCAACGTCGCGAAGCACTCCGAGGCGACCCGGGCGGACGTGACGCTCGTGCTGATGCGCGACTTCGACGAGACCCGGGTGCTCGTGGCCCGCGTCAACGACGACGGCCGGGGCGGCGCGTCCGTGCAGGAGGGCCACGGCCTCCAGGGGCTCGTCGGACGGATCGGCGCGCTCGACGGCGACGTGAGCATCTCCAGCCCGCAGGGCGGACCCACGCGCATCACCGCGCGCGTGCCGCTCCTCACGCTCAACGGCGTGCCGACCGACGGGTCGGGCACCGGCGCGGGCGGATCGCCGGCCGCCTCGCCCGACCCCACCGCGTGACTACGCTCGGGGCCATGGACGACGGCCCGGTTGCAGCGCGCATCCGGGCCGTCGTGGTCGATGACGCCGTGCTCCTCCGCGAGGGGCTCGCGCGGGTGCTGGTCGAGGCCGGGATCGACGTCGTCGCCCAGCACGCGGACGCCGCCGGCTTCCTCGCGGCGCTGGCCGACGACGCCCCCGACGTCGTGGTGATGGACGTCCGCATGCCGCCGACGTACACCGACGAGGGGATCCGCGCCACGGTGGAGGCCAGGCGGCGCGTGCCGGGTATCGGCGTGCTGCTCCTCTCCCAGTACGTCGAGGCCGCCTACGCCGAGGAGGTCTTCCGCAGCGGCACGGCCGGCATCGGCTACCTGCTCAAGGACCGGGTGACCCGGCTCGAGGAGATCGACGACGCCGTGCGCCGCATCGCGTCCGGCGGCACCGTGCTCGACCCGGAGGTGGTGACGCAGCTCATGGCCCGACGACGCGATCCGCTCAGCGCACTGACCCCGCGCGAGCGCGAGGTGCTCGGCCTCATGGCCGAGGGCCGGACCAACGCGGCGATCGCGCGGGCCCTGGTGATCGGCACGGGCGCGATCGAGAAGCACGTGACGAGCATCTTCGTGAAGCTCGGCCTGGAGGACACGGGCGAGGACCACCGGCGGGTCCTCGCCGTGCTCGCCTACCTGGGGTGACGCCCGGGGCGATCCGCCCTGCTCGTCGTCCCCGCCCGTGGAGCGAAGTCGAGGCCGGGCGTCGTGCCCCGGTGGTCGAGGAGGCGCGGCGTGACGTCGGCGGACGTCAGCGGGCGTCGATCGGCTGCGGCCTCGGGATCCTCGTCGTGCTCAGCCTCTGGACCTCCGGGCTCTCCTGGATGCTGCCGGGCTGATCCGGCGCCGGGCCGGGCGCGAGCTGGGGAACCCGCCGCGCACGCTGTGATCGCTCTCAGCGACCGTGCGATCGAGCGCGCCCCGGCCACCATGGGGGTGGTGCGCATCGCGCCGACCCGAGACCCACCTGAGGAGAGCACCGCATGTCCTGGCAGATCGGCGGCTTGCCGCTGCACCCCCTCATCGTCCACTTCGTGGTCGTGGCGTTCCCCACGGCCGCGCTGCTCATCCTCGTGTCGGCGGTGTGGCCGGCCTTCGCGCGGCGGCTCGGGATCATCACCCCGCTGGTCGCCCTCGCCTCGCTCGTCGCGGTGCCGCTCGCGACCTCGTCCGGCGAGCGGCTCGAGGGGCAGGTCGGCGGGGGCGCGGTCCTCGAGGCCCACACGCAGCTGGGCGACACGCTCCTCCCGTGGGCGGTGGCCGTGTTCGTCGTCGCGACGGCGCAGTGGCTGTGGATCCACCGGCTCGCCGCCCACGGGTCCGGCCGCGCCGGACGCCGCATCGCCCGCTCGCGCCGCATCGCCGTCACGGCCGTGCTGGCGGTCGCCGTGGCCGTCTCCTCGGTCGGCGCGATGGTCACGACCGTGCGCGTCGGCGAGTCGGGCGCGCGCGCCGTGTGGTCGGACTCGGGCGCGGGCGGCGGGGACGGCGCGGGCGGCGGGGACGGCGACGACGGATGAGCGCCGACGCGACCCCGCTCCCCACCCACCCCGACGAGCCCCACACCGGCAGCATCGCCGGGCGCCTGAACTGGCTGCGCGCCGGCGTGCTCGGCGCGAACGACGGCATCGTCTCCGTCGCGGCCATCGTCGTCGGCGTCGCCGGCGCGACCACCTCGACGGGCGCGATCGCCACGGCGGGCATCGCGGGACTCGTCGGCGGCGCGATCTCGATGGCCCTCGGCGAGTACGTGTCCGTCAGCAGCCAGAGCGACAGCCAGCGCGCGCTCATCGCGAAGGAGCGCGCCGAGCTGGCCGCGGATCCCGAGGCCGAGCTCGAGGAGCTCACCGCCCTGTGGCGCGCCCAGGGCCTCTCCGACGAGACCGCGGCCCGCGTGGCGGAGGAGCTGACCGCGCGCGACCCGCTCGCCGCGCACCTCTCCGCCGAGCTGCACATCGACGAGGACGAGGTCGCGAGCCCGTGGCAGGCGGCGCTGTCCTCCGCGGTCGCGTTCCTCGCCGGCGCGATCCTCCCGCTGCTCGCGATCCTGCTGCCGCCCGCCGGGATCCGCGTGCCCGTCACCTTCGCGGTCGTGCTCGTCGCGCTGGCCGGGACCGGCGCCCTCGGCGCCCGGCTCGGCGGCGGCCCGGTCGGTCGTGCGACACTCCGGGTGGTCGTCGGCGGCGCCGTCGCGCTCGCCGCCACCTTCGCCATCGGCAGCCTCCTCGGCACCGGCGGCGTGGCCTGACCCACCACCGACACCACCCCCATCCACGGAACGGATCCGACATGCCCCTCATCCGCATCGACCTGGTCGCCGGCCGACCCGAGCACCAGATCACCGCCATCGGCGACACCCTCATGCGCACGCTCGTGGACGTCTACGGCCTGCCGGAGCGCGACCGCTTCCAGATCGTCACCGAGCACGCTCCGGGCAGGCTCACCGCCCTCGACGTCGGGCTCGGCATCGAGCGCTCCGAGCAGGTCGTGATCATCCAGATCTTCACGCAGGCCGGACGCAGCACCGAGGAGAAGCAGGAGTTCTTCCGGACCCTGGCGGCCGCCCTCGCCGAGGTCGGCGTGGCGGGCGAGGACCTCGTCGTCGGCTTCGTCGAGAACACCGCCGCCGACTGGTCCTTCGGCTTCGGCCGCGCGCAGTACGTGACGGGGGAGCTGCAGAAGCCCGGCAGCTGATCCGCGGAGCCGTCAACCGATCAGCAGCCGGATCCGGTCGGTGACGAGCAGCGCGCCATCGACGTCCACCGTGAGGGCGTCCACGTCGAAGCGCGCGATGGCCGCGTCGAGGCCGACGCGGCCTCCCGCGAGGATCGCCGTCGCGAGCACGTCGGCCGTGACGATGTCGTCGGCCAGCACGCTCACCTGCGCGAAGGCGGCCTCGCCCGGAACCGGCGGCCGGCGCCACACGTGCTCGCCGCGCTCCGCCGTGCCCGAGGTGGCGACGGCGCGGCGCCCGCCCGCGAGGGGCAGCGCGCAGAGCAGCGCGCGGCGGTCCGCCGGGTCGACGACGCCGATCCGCCACGCGCCGCCGGAGTCGTCGGTCCCGGATCCGAGGACGTCGCCGCCGACCGTGAGCAGCCAGTCGCCGTCGCCGAGGAGATCCGCCGCCTCGGCCATGGCGCGCGCCTTGACCGTGCCGGACAGGTCGACGACGCCGTCCGGGCGGTGGGGCGTGAAGGCGCCGTCGGTGGCCGCGCGCCAGCCCAGCGCGTCGGCGTACGCGTCGCGCATCCGCGGGCTGGACGCGGGGAGGGCCAGCTCGCCGCGGGCGATGCGCGACGCCTCCGAGTCGGGGCGGTAGAGGCTGAACCGGGCGTCCGCGTCGGCGAACACCGCCTGCGCGGCGGCGATCGGCGCGTCGGGCGCGGCGCGGAGGCTCACGGTCGTGCCCATCACGTCGAAGGTGCGGACGACGGTCCGCCCGGCCCGGCCCTTCACAGCCCGGCCTGGTCGACCGCGGACTGCAGCGAGGTCAGGTACCCCTCGCTCGTGTAGGTCGCTCCGCTGACGGACTGGACGTCGGCGGACTGCGCGGCCAGGACCTCCTGCCGGAGGATCGGCGCGGCCCGGTTCGAGATCGCGACCGAGCGGCCGTCGTGGTCGGTGAGGCGCAGGGCGGTGACGTCGGTGATCCGACCGTCGGCGACGGTGATCCGCACCTGCACCTGGCCGTACCGGGTGCTCGCCGATGCGCCGGTGAACGTGCCGCCGGCCGCGGTCGTCGCGGGGACGGTCGTGGACGGGGTCGCGCCGGTCGACGGGGTCGCCGTCGAGGACGTGCCGGCGGAGGACGCGGCGGCGGCGTCGGATGCGGGAGGCGTCGTGGTGACCCCCACCGTGCCGATCTGCCAGCCGGCGACCAGCACGGCGGTGGAGGCGAGGACGCTCGCGGCGGCGGCTCGTGCCCTCACCGGTCGAACCTCTCCACGTGGATCCGCTCCTCCGGCAGGCCCGCGGCCCGGGCGTCGCGGACGACGAGCTCGGCCCACGCCGTCGGACCGCAGACGAACAGGTCGGACTCGAGCAGGTGGGGCAGCGCGGTGGTGATCGTCACGCCGCGGGCGGCGGACTCCGCCGACAGCCACGTGGCCGCTCCCGCGGGACGCGGCCCGACCATGCCGGCGAGCGTCCCGCCGCCGCGGCGCACCAGCGCGTCCGTCTCGGCCCACAGGTAGGTCTGCGTCTGGTCCGTCGCGCGCAGGAGGACGGTCGCCTCGCCGGGCCGCAGCCCGCCGTGCTCCAGCAGCGCCCGCGCGGGGGTCACGCCGATGCCGGCCGCGACGATCGCGAGACGGGGAGCGATGCGGACGACGTCCGTGAAGATCCCGTACGGGCCCTCGAGCGACACCGCCGTCCCGGGCCGGAGGCGCGCGAGCCCCGCGGTCCCGGACCCCAGCGCGCGGACGGTGATCCGCGCCGCCGTGTCGGTGGGCACCGCTGAGAAGGAGATCGGGTGCGCGTGCCACCAGGTGCCGCGGCTCCAGAACCGCCAGATCGCGTACTGCCCGCCGACGACGCCGAGGCGGGTGAGGTCGCGGCCGCGGAGGTGGAGGGAGGAGACCCCGGGTGCGATGACCTCGACGGCGTCGACGCGCATGCGGTGGCGCAGCGTCGCGACGACGGGGACGAGGATCCGGAACCAGGCGACGGCGCCGAAGGCCAGCACGTAGAGGGCGATCCAGTAGACGCGCTGCGGGGTGCTCTCGGCCAGCACCTGCCCGGCGGACAGCTGATGCGGCACGGCCACGAGCACGGCCGCGTAGCTGAGCAGGTGGATGAGGTGCCACGCCTCGTAGGGGAAGCGGCGCCGCACGGCGACCAGCGACGTGACCACCACGAGCACGAGCAGCGCGCTGCCGAGGAGCGCGAGCAGCAGGTCGCCGCCGGAGTACAGCGAGAGCGCCTCCTGCCATATGGTGACGCCGTCGGCGAGGGCGTAGCCGACCGTCAGCAGGGCACCGTGGGCGAGGATCAGGTAGAGCGCGGGCTTGCCGAGGCGCCGGTGCAGGGCCATCGCGGTGTCGAGTCCGACGGTGCGGTCGATCCACGGGATGCGGGCGGCCAGCACGATCATCAGCAGGATCAGGTCCGTGCCGACGAGGCCCGCGAGGATGCCCGCCGCGGTGACCGCTGAGCCGACGTCGGTGACGGCGGCCGCTCCGCCCGCGGAGAGGTACAGCGCGACGGCGGCGGCGACCGACACCCCGCACGCGGTGACGAGCAGGTCGGCGGCCCGGAGCCTGCGCCGGTGCGCGCGTGCGCGGTCGACGGGCGTCGGCGCGGGCGCGCTCGTCGTCGGCGGGGCGGGGGGCCGGTGCGTGGCGGTCACGGTCGTGTCTCTCGATGGGGTCCTCTGCGTCGAGGGGATCCCCTCGGTGCGGGAACACGATCGCGGTCGTGCCTATGAGCCGGCGATGGACGGCCCTCCCCCCGCCCGTGATCCGCCGTGCGCGGGATGAGAAGAGGCACAGGTACGCGTCCGCGGCGGCGGATGTGCGGACCCTCAACGATCCCCACGCCCGCCCCAGCCGTCGCCGTCCCCGGCCGTCCACGATCGGAGGATGACGCACCTCGCGACCCGGACGCCCGCCCGCTACGCCGCCTCGACCGTCCCCGCGGCCACCGGCCTGTTCTGGATCCTCAAGGTGCTCACCACCGGGATGGGCGAGACCGCGTCCGACTTCCTCGCGACCGCGTTCGACCCGGTGATCGTGGTCGGGGCGACCGGCCTCGCGTTCCTCGGGGCGCTGGCCCTGCAGTTCCGCGTGGGCCGATACGTGCCCGTCGTCTACTGGCTGTCGGTGCTGCTCGTCAGCGTGTTCGGGACCATGGTCGCCGACGTGCTGCACGTGGTCGTCGGGGTGCCGTACGCGGTGGCGACGGCGGCGTTCGCGCTGGCCCTCGCCGCGGTGTTCGTCGCCTGGTGGCGGGTGGAGGGCACGTTGTCGATCCACGCGATCACGACTCCCCGCCGGGCCCTCCTCTACTGGCTGGCCGTCTCGGGGACGTTCGCGCTCGGCACGGCGGCGGGCGACCTCACGGCGTCGACGCTCGGTCTCGGGTACCTGCCGTCGGCGATCCTCTTCGCGATCGTCATCGCGGTGCCCGCGGCCGCGTACCGCCTCGGCCGGCTCGGGCCGGTGTCGGCGTTCTGGTGCGCGTACGTGGTCACGCGTCCGCTCGGGGCGTCGATCTGCGACTGGCTCGCCGACCCGGCCGCGAAGCGCGGTCTCGGCCTCGGCACGGGCCCGGTGACGCTCGCGGCCCTTGCGCTGTTCCTGGTGCTCGTGGCGGTCGCGGCGCTCAGGCGTCGGGGTGGGCGCGCCGCCGCTGTCGCCAGTACGTGAGGGCGATGCCGCCCACGCTGATCACCACGATCCCGATGAGCACGACGTCGATGTACTCCCCCACGAAGTCGGCGACGCCGGGGATCCGGCCGAGGAGGAAGCCGAGCAGGATGATCGCCGTCGACCACACGGCCGCGCCGAGCGCGTTGAACCCGACGAAGTGCGCGTACCGCATCCTCCCGACGCCGGCCGCGACGGGCGCGAACGTCCGGACCACGGGCACGAACCGGGCGACGGTGACGGCCCAGCCGCCGAAGCGGTCGAAGAACCCTTGCGTGCGGGCCACGCTCGCGCGGCTGAAGAGTCCGCTGTCCTTGCGTTCGAAGATCCGCGGCCCGGTGCTGCGACCGATGACGAAGCCCAGCTGGTCGCCGAGGAACGCGGCGACGGCGACGAGGAGGATCACCACCGGCACGGGCAGCCCGATGACGCCGGTCGAGACGAACACGCCCGTGAAGAACAGGAGCGTGTCCCCGGGCAGGAAGAACCCGATCAGCAGGCCCGTCTCCACGAACGCGATGAGGCAGACGAGCGCGACGGCCCAGGGACCGGCGCCGTCGAGCAGGGCTTGGGGGTCGATCATGGGCGGTCCTCACGGGTTCGGGTCGGGGGCAGGTGCATCTCCGCGGCGAGGCCGTGCGGGGACAGGTCGCGGAGGCGCAGGGTGCCGCCGGCGGCGCGGGTGAGGCCGTCGACGATGGCGAGGCCGAGTCCGGCGCCGCCCGACCCGCTGCGCGCCGCGTCCGGGCGGGTGAACCGCTGGGTGGCCACCTGGTGGAACCCCTCCGGCATGCCCGGGCCGTCGTCGACGACCGAGACGTGCAGGCCGTCGGCGTCCTCGGCGAGCGTCGCGACGATCGCGCCGCCGTCCGGGGTGGCCCGCACGGCGTTGCCGAGGAGGTTGTCGAGGATCCTGCCGAGGTCGGCCGAGGCGATCCCGTAGCGCGCCGGGGTCGCGCCGGGGATCCGGTCGGCGGTCGGCGGGAGATGGAACTCGATGGCGAGGTCGCGCGACCGGGCGACCATGCGCGCCCGGTCGACGGCGTCGGCGAGCTCCTCCCGCAGGGCGTCGGCGTCGGCGCTGCCCGCCGACGCGCCCGCGTCGATCCGGGAGAGGAGCAGCAGGCCGTCGGTGAGCTCCTGGAGCCGGTCGACGGACCGGCGGGCGTCCACGATGTCGGCGTGCAGCGCATCCGGGTCGCCGCGCACCCGGTCGCTGAGCTCGAGCCGCGTGCGGAGCGCCGCCAGCGGGGTGCGGAGCTCGTGGCTGGCGTCCGCGACGAGCTGGCGCTCGCGCTCGGCGGACTCGCGCAGATCCGCGATGAGCGCGTTGAGGGTGGAGGCGAGGCCGGACAGCTCGTCGTCCGCGGGGCTCACGGGGAGCAGCTCCGACGATCGCCCGCGTCGCAGCCGGTCGGCCGTGGCGCGCATCCGCCCGACCGGTCGCAGCGCCAGGCCCACGAGCACCCACGAGGTCGCGGCGAAGCCGACCACGAGCACGACCATCGCGACCAGGAGCGTCGCGCTGATGCCGTGGACGACCTGCTCCTCCGTGGCCCGGCTCTCCTCGATCGCCGTCGCCGACGCCCGGCGGCGGACGAGCTCCAGGGTGGAGGCATCGAGGACGTGGTCGAGCTGCGTGCGCACCACGACCGCGACGACGCCGAAGAACGCCACCGCGATGGCGAGGCTCCCGAGGGTGATGCGGACGCGGACGCCGAGCCGGCGCCACCTCACGTCGTCGGCCCCAGCCGGTACCCCACGCCGCGGCGCGTGACGATCTCCGCCGTCGCCCCGCTCGCGAGCAGCTTGCGGCGCACGTAGCTCACGTACTGCTCGGCGATGTTGTGCGCGACGAAGTCCGTCGATCCCCACACCTCGCGGAGGATCGCGTCCCGCGACACGAACCCGCCCGCGCGCGCCGCGAGCACCCGCAGCACCGCGAACTCCTTCGGGCTGAGCGGGAGGGCGGTCGGGCCGACGGTGGCCGCGCGCGCCAGGAGATCCACCCGCAGGTCGCCCACGAGGATCGGCGCGCGCTGGCTCGTGCGCTCGCGTCGGAGCATCGCCCGCAGCCGCGCCGACAGCTCCTCGAAGTGGAAGGGCTTGGCGAGGTAGTCGTCCGCACCGGCGTCCAGGCCGAACACGCGGTCCTCGAGGGCGTCGCGGGCCGTGAGCATGATCACCGGGAGTGCGCGTCCCGCGGAGCGGAGATGGCGGCAGAGCTCGAAGCCGCTCATGCCGGGGAGCATGACGTCGAGGATCGCGGCGGAGTGCTCGCGCTCGCGGGAGGCGGTCAGGGCGTCGAGGCCGTTCGTGAAGAGGTCGACGTCGTAGCCGTCGCCCGTGAGGCCGCGCACGAGGAGGGCGCCCATCTCGACGTCGTCCTCGACGACCATCACCGACTCCCGCATCCCGGACCTCCACCGCCATGCTGGCACCCGCGTGCGCGGCGACGGCGGTCCCGGGACGTCGATGTGCGCGATCTCAGCGTCGCCGCGCGGATCCGGAGCCGCCGGTCAGCGTCCCGTACGACGCCTCCACGACGCCTCCACGCGGCCGGGCGGACCTCCGACCCGGGCGCGGCCCCACCCGGTCCCTACCGCCCGGGGAAGGGGACGAGACGATCGGGGCGCGTGCTGCATCAGCGTCGATGCAGGGCGTGCCGACCACCGCGCCACCGGCGCCCGAGGAGGAGGACCCGCATGACCGCCGTCGAGGACGGGAACACCGACCAGGTCACGCGCCGGTCGGTCGATCATCCTGCCCGGCCATCCCCATCCGGGTCCACGACCTCCGCTGCCACGTCGCGGAGCGGCGTGCTGGTGCTGCGTGCTCGGTGCCGGAGGACGGCGAAGGCCCGGTCCATCGAGATCCCCATGCGCTGTGAGAGGGCGCCCTTGGCCTGCTCGATGACGATGCGGCTGTCGAGCGCGCGCTCGAGCTGATCGGCGAGGGTGTGGCTGAGGTCGAGGGCGTGCTGCTGCAGGATGCTGAGGGTCGCCGCGTCGGCGAGCGTCTGCACGAGCGCCGCTCGCGGTCCGAGAGGGCGCCGGGTTCCGGCGTGAACAGGCACAGCGACCCGATGGTGCGGCCGCGGAGGCGCATGGGGGTCGCGTGCACGGCACGGAAGCCGCGGTCCTTCGCGATGGGCGTGAAGCCGGGCCAGACGTCGAGCTTCTGATCCAGGTCGGCGACCTCGACGGGCTCGCCGCTGTGCACGCAGTCCAGGCACGGTCCCTCGGAGGTGCCGAGCTGCGCCTCCTCGACGTCCTCGGCGCGCTCGCTCGTGGAGGCCGCGACGTGCAGGAGGCCGGTGCTGTCTGCGAGCACGATGCCGCCCTCGGTCGCGGAGGTGTGGGTGACGCACGCCTCGACGACGTCGTTGAGGGTCTGCAGGATGTCCGCGGTACCGAGGCTGGCCGCCAAGGCGATGAAGACGTCGCGGAGATCGGGCTCGTGCATGCTCACTCCTCGACGGCAGTCGCCTGGAGCGACGGCGGTCATGCGCGAGGTGAGGGAGATGCCGGCCGCGGCCGCCGCCTGCTCAGGAGCGCGGGCCGTGCTCGTCGTCCGCGGCGACCCGGGGCTCCTCGCGGGAGGGGCCGAGGTCCAGGGAGCGGTCGATGACCTGCCGCGCGACGTCGCTGATGCGCAGCGAGTTGCTGCGGGCGTGGTGGCGGAGGAGCGCGAAGGCGTCGTCGACGCTGATGGTGTTGGTGAACGAGAGGAAGCCCTTGGGCTGTTCGATGACGACGCGGGATTCGAGGGCGTTCTCGAGTTGGGCCTGCACGATGTCGTGCTCCTGGAACAGACGGTGGTGGAGGATGCCGAGCGTGGTCATGTCGCAGAGGGCACGTGCGGCGAGGAGGTCGGCGGCGTCCAGGGCCCCTGCGGTGGAACCGAAGAGGTTCAGCGTCCCGAGGACCACGTCGTGGTTGCGCAGCGGTATGGCGTGCACGGAGGCGTAGCCGAGGCGAGCGGCGGCGTCGCTGAACGGCCGCCATCGCGTGACGGCGGTGGAGATGTCGGGCACGACGACGAGCTGGCCGGTGTGGAAGCAGTCGAAGCACGGGCCCGCGTGCGCGTCGATCTGCAGCATCTCCATGAGCCGCGCGTCCTCGTCCGTCGACGCCAGGAGCTCCAGTTCGCCGTGCTTGTCGCTGAGCAGGAGGCCGGCTGCGGTGACGTCGAAGAGGTCCTGACTGGCGTCGACCAGCAGCTGCGCGACGTCGATGACGTCGTAGTCCTCGACGAGGGTGTCGGCCATCGTGCCGATCGCGGCCAGGAGACGCGTCTCGCGGGGCTGGTCCGTCATGTCCGCTCCCGAGCCGTGATGCCGTCGCTCTCCCGCGTGAAGTGGAGCCGTCCGGTGAGGAGGTCGTCGGCGATCTCCAGCATGGAGCGGTGCGTCGCGAAGGCGTGGCCCTGGATGAGCAGGTACGCGTCCTTCGCGGGGAGCCCGAGCTGGGCGATCACGATGCCCGTGGCCTGGTGGATGGTGCGGCGGGAGAACGGTCGTGTCGTCGCGCTCTCGTCGCTCTGGGTGGCGCTGCGGATGAGGTGGCGCCCGATGATGTCGCTGAAGGCCTGCGCCTGCCCCGAGGTCCGCTCCTCGAGCGTCAGAGGTCGGATAGCTCCGCGTCGGAGGCGTCGACGGGGACCTCCCGTGCGACTCCCGTGGGGATCGCGGCGGCGAGGATCCGGACGGCATCGGCCGCGGACACCGTCCACGTGGTCGTGACGGAGATGCGGGCGACGTCCTCGGAGGACGTGCCGGTCCCGGCGAAGTCGACGTGCACGTCGCGCGTCTCCTCGCTGATGGCGGTGGTGGCGCGTACGCCCTCGAGGATGAGGTCGTCGTCGTAGGGCAGGTTGGTGATGGCCACGGTGGTGTTCCTGTCGAGGAGGGGGGCAGCGGAGGCCGCCGCGTCGACGGATCCGGCGCGGAAGTCGGGAGGCGCGTCGCACCGCGGAGCGGGTGACGGCCGGGACCAGGACACGAGGGACGCGCCAAGGCGTCAGTGCACGCCGGGCTCCGTCTCTGCGATCAGGTGCAGTCCGGCGGACGTGTTGGCGACCTGCATCAGAGCCTCCACCCATGCCGCGTTGATCGCCGGGGGCCGGCCCCGCTGAACGCGAACAGGATAGGGATCTCCGGGGAGATCCATGCGGTCCGGCGCCCGGCGCCCTCGGACGCGGGATTCTTCCAGGAGAAGGCGAAGCCCTCGCGGCGCCGGAGCTTGTCGATCATCACGATCTGCAGATGGGCCAGGGCCCGGTCGTCGATCTCGGTGCGGACCGAGGTGTTGTAGGTGAACTGCCCCATGACTGGCTCCTTCGTGACGTCACCCGCGGAAGGGGGTTCCCGTGGGGCGGCCCTCGGAGCACCAGCGGAGCCGCCGACTTCGCAGTCCGATCCGCGTGCGCGATGAGGACGTGATCCGCGACCGGTGTCCAGAGGGCATTCCGCCGGGTTCCCGGTGACGCTGGGCGCGGACGAGGAGACGCCCAGGACGACGCGGGGGAGGCGCCGTCCCGGGCGAGATCCCGCACCGTCTTCGGGTCCGGTGCATGGTGACGCAGCTCGACGGCCTCGACGGGGTGTCGGCCACGGGCGAGCGTCCTGGGATCGAATGGTCCGGGAAGACCGTTCTGCGTGCCACTGTAGGGAGCTTCGGGAATCCGCACGAAGAGCGACGGGGGCCTTGACATCCGCCGCGAGCAGTCGGCGAGTGACCTCCCCGTCGACATGCGTCGCGGGTTCAGATGTCGGCGAGACCCCCGAGGTCATGGGGGGCGTCGTCCTCCCCGGCGTAGGGGCTCACCGACTCCGGGTGCTGCATGCGCTGGAGGTCCGCCCGGATGGCGTCGACCGTCGCGTCGTTGTCGGGTTCGGTGATGGTGCTCGTCGTGGTCTCGGCCATGAACGGGGCGCCGGCGCCGAGGAGGAACGTCGCGTCCACCTCGTCCCCGTCCGAGCTGATGGCGTGGACCGTCACGGACTCCCCGCGCCCTCGTGAGGACAGGGCGGCGGCGTACTCGAGGAGGGCATCGGCAGTGGCGTCGCCCACGAGGAGGGACTTCTCGGCATAGGTGATGTGCTTCATGCCTCCACGCTAGGAACGTCCCCCGCAGCCGCCGAGGGCCTTGACAGGTCGGGCCGCTCCCGCTGCCGATGCCGATGCCGATGCGCAGCGACGCCCGCGGTCGTGGCTCACGGGATGAGGTGTGGGAGGAGGTCGGCGACATGCTGCAGATCCGCGGAGCGCATGCCGGGATCCGCGTCCGCCGGGGCGCGGTGCACCCTGGCGGCTCTCGCGGTCTCGATGGAGGCGAGCAGGTCCACGCCCCCGGGCCCCGGCACGCAGGCCGCACGGGATGTCCGGCACTCCTCCATCAGCGCGGTCCACGGCGGGGATCCCCTCAGCTCAGCTCGCGCCCCATCTGGATCCGCCGTCCGAGCCGGTCGAGGCCGAGCCGAGCCTCCGTCGCCACGAGCGCCCGATGGAACGGCGTCGCGGGCTGCTCTTCCGCGAACCCCATGCGCGCGTAGGAGGGCGCGTTCCACGGCACGTCCGCGAAGGTGCGCAGCGTGATCCGGCGATGTCCGCGCCGCCGGGCCTCGCCGGCGGCCGCCTCGACGAGGGCGCGCCCGTGGCCGCGGCGGCCGTGCTCCGATGGCACCGAGACCTGTTCGAGGTGCGCGAGGCCGTCGACCTCGAGGACGTGCGCGAAGCCGACGAGCCCGGCGCTGCCGTCGTCTGCGTCGGGATCCTCGGCCACCAGCAGGAACCCCGGCTCCGCGGCGCGCGACGCCCCGGTCGGCGCGGGCGGCCAGTCCTCAGGGCCCAGCAGGTCGACGAGCAGGCGGTCGGCGTCGTCCTCGATCCGCTGCAGCGCCTCGAGGTCGCGGGCGGCGGCGAGGCGGATCCGGGTGGGCACCCTGCATCGTACGAGGGGCGCGGGCCGGGCCTCAGCCCCGCACGCGCCCCCGTCGCGTCTCCGCGGTTCGAGCTAGTCCGCGTCCACCACGATCACCGTGACCACCGGCGTGCGGCGGTGGCGGCGCTGGAGCCAGCGCTGCAGGCCGTCGCTCATGGCGCGCTCGGCGGCGACGCCGTCGAGGTGGCGCTTGGCGGCCGCGTTTTTCAGGGCGGTGCTGATGGCGGCCTCGGCCTCGGGGATCCAGCCGTCGTGCTCCACGAAGCCGCGCGTGATGAGCTCGGCCGGGTGGATGAGCTTCTGCTCCTTCTCGTCGAAGATGCCGAGCACGGTGATCTGCCCCTCGGCGGCGAGCGTGCGGCGCTCCTCGAGCGCCTCCTCGGTCGCGACGCCGATGGTCATTCCGTCGACGAAGACGTAGGGCGCGGGCACGCGGCCGGAGATCGACGCGCGGCCGTTGACCAGGTCGACGCTCACGCCGTCCTCGATGACGAGCGCGTTCTTCACGCCCGTGCTCTCGGCCAGGGCGGCGTTGGCGACGAGGTGGCGCCACTCGCCGTGCACGGGCAGCACGTTGCGGGGCTTGACGAGGTTGTAGCAGTAGACGAGCTCGCCGGCGCTGGCGTGGCCGGAGACGTGCACCTTCGCGTTGCCCTTGTGCACGACGTCGGCACCCCAGCGGATCAGGCCGTTGATCACGCCGTAGATGGCGTTCTCGTTGCCGGGGATGAGCGAGCTGGCCAGGAGGATCGTGTCGCCCTCGCCCACCTCGATGATGTGCTCGCGACGCGCCATGCGGCTGAGCGCCGCCATCGGCTCGCCCTGCGAACCCGTGCAGATGAGCGTGACCTTGTCGTCCGGCAGCTTGTTCAGCGCCTTGAGGTCGATGACGAGGCCCTTGGGGATGCGCAGGTAGCCGAGGTCGGAGGCGATCTTCATGTTCCGCACCATCGAGCGGCCCACGAACGAGACCTTGCGGCCGTACTGCTCGGCCGAGTCGAGCACCTGCTGGATGCGGTGCACGTGGCTCGCGAAGCTGGAGACGACGATGCGCTTGGGCGCCGTGCGGAACACCTTCTCGATGGCGGGCGTGAGGTCCTTCTCGGCGGTCGTGAAGCCGGGCACCTCCGCGTTGGTCGAGTCGGTGAGGAACAGGTCCACGCCCTCCTCGCCGAGGCGTGCGAACGCGCCGAGGTCGGTGAGGCGGCGGTCCATCGGGAACTGGTCCATCTTGAAGTCGCCCGTGTGCAGGACCATGCCGGCGCCGGTGCGGATCGCGACGGCGAGGCCGTCGGGGATGGAGTGGTTCACGGCGACGAACTCGAGGTCGAACTTGCCCGCGGTGATGCGGTCGCCCTCCTTCACCTGGCGGGTGACGGGCTTGATCTTGTGCTCCTCGAGCTTCGCGCTGATGAACGCGAGCGTGAGGCGGGATCCGATGACGGGGATGTCGGGCCGCTCCTGCAGGAGGTACGGGACGCCGCCGATGTGGTCCTCGTGGCCGTGCGTGAGGACGATGCCCGTGATCTTGTCGAGGCGCCCACGCAGGGTGCTGAAGTCGGGGAGGATCACGTTGATGCCGGGCTGGCTCTCCTCGGGGAAGAGGACGCCGCAGTCGACGATGAGCAGCTCGCCCTCGTACTCGAACAGCGTCATGTTGCGGCCGACGTCGCCCAGACCGCCGAGGGGCGTGACCCGCAGGCCGCCGCGGGGCAGGCGCCCGGGCTTGGCGATGTCGAGGGCGTGGGCGTGGGACGTGGGAGGCATGGTGCCTTTCTGGTCAGGTCGTGCGGGTGATGCCGAGGTGCGCGGATCGTGCTCGCGCGGTTCGTGCGTGGAGACGGTGCCTCCGGTGATGTCAGGGGCCGTCCGGGAGGACGGGTGGTGCGGCGCCGGGTCGCGGACGACGGGGGCGATGCGCGTCGTGCGGATGCCGTATCGCGCCCGGTCGGATCAGGGACCAGCCGGTGTGGGCTGAGGTCCGTGTCGCGATGGCGAGCGGCGGCGCGCGATGCGCGGTCAGGGTCGAGTCTCCCATGCCCGGGACGCGGAGTCCGCCCGGGCGCTCCGCGAGCCCGCTCCGGGCCCGCTCCGGGAGCCGAGGTGACGCCAACCCTCCCTTCACGTTAGGGTTGGTCGCAGGAGCCCGCTCCGATCCCCTTCCCCTCCCGGCCGCCCGAACGGCGGCCCATCACCCGCGCGACGACGCGCCATCGACCTCATCAGAGCGGGCCCGGAGCCCGCGACAGAACGGAGCCCCTCCATGGCCTCAGGAACAGCCACCCCGACCGCCGTCGCGCCGACCGCGCGACACCCCAGCCCCACCGTCCTCCAGGCGCTGCGGAGCCCGCGCCTCCTCAGCCGCGAGGTGCTCGCGGGCCTCGTGGTCGCGCTCGCGCTCATCCCCGAGGCGATCTCGTTCTCGATCATCGCGGGCGTGGATCCGCGCGTCGGCCTCTTCTCCTCGTTCGTGATGGCCGTCGCCATCGCGTTCCTCGGCGGCCGGCCCGCCATGATCACCGCGGCCACGGGCGCCGTCGCGCTCGTCGTGGCGCCGGTCGTCCGCGACCACGGCCTCGACTACCTCATCGCCACCGTCATCCTCGGCGGGATCCTGCAGATCGTCCTCGGCCTGCTCGGGGTCGCGAAGCTCATGCGCTTCATCCCGCGCTCGGTGATGGTCGGGTTCGTCAACGCGCTCGCGATCCTCATCTTCTCCGCGCAGATCCCGAACCTCGTGGGCGTGCCGTGGCTCGTCTACCCGCTGGTCGCGGTGGGGATCGCGATCATCGTGGTGATGCCGCGGATCACCAAGGTCGTCCCGGCGCCGCTCGTCGCCATCGTCGTGGTCACGGCCGCGGTGGTCGTCACGGCGCTCGCCGTGCCGACCGTGGGCGACGAGGGCGCGCTGCCGGACAGCCTGCCGACCCTCTTCATCCCGGACGTGCCGCTCACGTTCGACACGCTGCGGATCATCGCGCCGTACGCGCTGGCGCTCGCGCTCGTCGGGATCCTCGAGTCGCTCATGACCGCGAAGCTCGTCGACGACATCACCGACACCCCCTCGCGCAAGACCCGCGAGACGCTCGGCCAGGGCGGCGCGAACATCCTCTCGGGCCTCTTCGGCGGCATGGGCGGCTGCGCGATGATCGGCCAGACGATGATCAACGTGAAGGCATCCGGTGCCCGCACCCGCATCTCCACGTTCCTCGCGGGCGTCTTCCTGCTGATCCTCGTGGTGGGCCTCGGCGACGTCGTCGCGATCATCCCGATGGCCGCGCTCGTGGCAGTGATGATCATGGTCTCGGTCGGCACGTTCGACTGGCACAGCATCCGGCCGTCGACGCTGCGCCGCATGCCCGTGGGGGAGACGCTCGTCATGGTGCTCACCGTGATCGTCGTCGTGCTCACCGACAACCTCGCCATCGGCGTCATCGTCGGCGTCATCGCCGCGATGATCGTGTTCGCCCGCCGGGTCGCGCACTTCGCCACCGTCGAGCGCACCGTGCGGGTGGACGCCGACGGCGTCGAGACCGCGCACTACGCCGTGATCGGCGAGCTGTTCTTCGCCTCCAGCAACGACCTCACGACGCAGTTCGACTACGCGGGCGACCCGGAGCGCGTCGTCATCGACATGAGCGGATCCCACGTGTGGGACGCCTCGACCGTCGCGGCCCTCGACGCCATCACGTACAAGTACGAGCGCCACGGCACGCGGGCCGTCATCAGCGGGATGAACGCCTCGTCCGCCGCGATGCACGGACGCCTCGCGGGGGAGCTCGGCGCAGGTCACTGACCGGGGTCGTCCGCCGGGGCCGCTCGATATCGTGGGCCCACCCGCGTGACCCGCGCGGCGTTCGAGGAGGAGCCCCCATGAGCAGCTACGCCGTCACCGATCCGACCACCGGCGAGACCGTCGCCGAGCATCCCGAGATCACCGACCAGGAGCTGCAGGAGGCGATCGCCGCCGCCGAGGGCGCGTACCGCGGCTGGTCGCGCCGCACCACGATCGCCGAGCGCGCCGCCCTCGTCGCGCGCGTCGCCGAGCTGCACGTGGAGCGCCGCGACGAGCTCGCCCGGATCATCGTGCGCGAGATGGGCAAGCCGCTCGACCAGGCGCTCGGCGAGGTCGACTTCGCCGCCGACATCCTCGGCTACTACGCGCGGAACGCCGAGGAGTTCCTCGCCGACGAGGCCATCGAGCTCGCCGACGGCACCGGATCCGCGTTCGTGCGCCGCTCGGGCCTCGGCGTGCTGCTGGGGATCATGCCGTGGAACTTCCCCTACTACCAGGTGGCCCGGTTCGCGGCGCCGGCCATCGTCACGGGCAACACGATCCTGCTCAAGCACGCGCCGCAGTGCCCGGAGTCGGCCGAGGCGATCCAGCGCATGTACCGCGAGGCGGCCGCCGAGCTCGGCGCCGACGCGGGCGTGTACGTGAGCGTGCTCGCCACGAACGCGCAGATCGAGGGCGTCATCGCCGACCCGCGCGTGCAGGGCGTCTCCGTCACGGGATCCGAGCGGGCGGGCGCCGCCGTCGCGGAGATCGCCGGCCGGCACCTGAAGAAGGTCGTGCTGGAGCTCGGCGGATCCGACCCCTTCATCCTGCTGTCGACCGACGACCTCGACGCGGCCGTCATCGACGCCGTCAACGCGCGTCTCGACAACAACGGCCAGTCCTGCAACGGCGCCAAGCGCTTCCTCGTGATCGACCACCTCTACGACGACTTCGCCGCGCGCTTCACGGCGCAGCTCACGGCGGCCCAGCCCGCGGATCCGATGGCCGACGGCACCCTGCTCGGCCCGCTCTCCTCGCGCGCCGCGACCGAGCGGCTCACCGAGCAGCTGTCCCGCGCGGTGGACCAGGGCGCGACCGTGCTCGCGAGCGGCGAGCCTGTCGGCAACCTCTTCCCGCCTGCCGTGCTCGCCGGCGTGACCCCCGACATGGACGCCTACCGCGAGGAGTTCTTCGGCCCCGTCGCCGCGCTCTACCGCGTCTCCTCCGAGGAGGAGGCGGTCGCGCTCGCCAACGACACCCCCTTCGGCCTCGGCTCGTACGTCTACACGACGGACCCGGAGCAGGCGCTGCGGGTCGCCGACGGCATCGACGCGGGCATGGTCTGGGTCAACCTCGTGCTCGGCGACGCCGCCGAGCTGCCCTTCGGCGGCGTGAAGCGCTCGGGCTCGGGCAGGGAGCTCGGCCGCCACGCGGTCGACGAGTTCGCGAACCGGAAGCTCATCCGCATCGCATGAGCGGCGGGGGCGGCATCGCGCTCGGCGTCGTCGGGATCCTCGCCCCCGGCGCCGTCCCACGTCGGGGCCCGTGTCCTCGTGTGACGCGGGCGCTCGCCACGGCGGGGGGAAGCCCGGCACCATGGCCGCCATGGTGGAGGTCACGACGGCGCCGATCGACGAGATCCGCGGCCAGCGCACGAGCATCAAGTGGACGCGGTTCCCCGCGGACGTGCTGCCCCTGTTCGTGGCCGAGATGGACTACGCGATCGCCGAGCCCGTCGTCGAGGAGCTGGTGCGCCGGGTGCGCGCGTCCGACGTCGGCTACCTCGACGGGCCCGGCCCGCTGGCGCCCGCCTTCGCGCGGTTCGCCCGCGAGCGCTGGGGCTGGACCGTCGACGAGTCCCGGGTGCGCATCGCCACCGACGTGAGCGTCGGCATCGTCGAGACGCTGCGGCTCGCGGTGCCGCGGGGCGGACGCGTGGTCGTTACGCCGCCCGTGTACCCGCCGTTCTTCGAGCTGGTGGAGGAGGCGGGCGCGCGCGTCGAGGAGGTGCCGCTGCTCGTCGCGGACGGCCGCGCGTCCCTCGACCTCGCGGGGCTCGAGCGCGCGTTCGCGTCCGGGGTCGACGCGTTCCTGCTCTGCAACCCGCACAACCCGTTGGGGCTCGTGCACGACGCGGTGACCCTCGCGGCCGTCGCGCGGCTCGCCGCCCGCCACGACGTGCTCGTCATCAGCGATGAGGTGCACGCGCCGCTCACGCTGCCGGGGGCGACCTTCACGCCGTTCGCGCCGCTGGCCGAGGCGCTCGGCGCCAGCTCCGTGTGCGTCACGTCGGCGAGCAAGGGCTGGAACCTCGCGGGCGCCAAGTGCTCGCTCGTCATCGCGGGGGATCCGCGCACCCACGCCCTGCTCGACGGCCTCGTCGAGGAGGTGGCCTGTCGCACGAGCATCCTCGGGCTGCACGCGAACGTCGTCGCGTTCTCCTGTACCGACTGGCTCGACGATGCCATCGCCCGAATCGTCGCGAACGACCGCCTCCTCGCCTCCCTCCTCGCCGAGCACCTGCCCGGCGTCGTCCACCACCGCCCCTCCGCCGGCTACCTCGCCTGGCTCGACCTCCGCCCGCTCGGCCTCGGCGCCGATCCCGCCGCGGTGCTGCTCGAGCGGGCTCGAGTCGCCCTCAACGCCGGCCACTGCTACGGCACCGGAGGCGCCGGCCACGCCCGCCTCAACCTCGCCTGCGATCCCGACGTGCTGCGGGAGGCCGTGCGGCGGATCGCGGCCGCCGTCGGATCCAGGCGAACCCCCGCCCGCGTCCCCGCCTGCGTCCCCACCCACGTCGCCATCCACCGAGGAGCACCCGCATGACCGACCGCATCCTGACCACGCACGCCGGCAGCCTCCCGCGTACGCCCGAGCTGACCCGGCTGCTCGTCGCCCGCGACCAGCGGCGCGCGTTCGACCAGGACGAGCTGGCGGAGGTCACCGCGTCCGCCGTCGCCGACACCGTGCGCCGGCAGCTCGAGACCGGGCTCGACATCGTGAACGACGGCGAGGTGCCGCGCGTCGGCTTCTCGACCTACGTGCTCGAGCGCATCGACGGGTTCGGCGGCGCCGGTCACCGGAAGCCCACGCTCGACTCGATCAAGTTCCCCGAGTACGCCGCGTTCCAGGCGAAGCAGATCGTCGAGGGGGCGGATGTGGCGCGGGTCTGGGATCCGCCGGTCGCCCAGGGCCTGCTCGAGTACGACCCCGCGCTCGCCGGGATCACGGAGGACCTCGACGGGTTCGACCGCGAGCTCGCCGTGCAGGCCGGCCGCGGCCTCGCGCCCGCCGGCACGTTCTTCTCCGCGGCGACTCCGGGGATCGTGTCGACGACGCTGCTGCTCGACGCCGCGAACCCGCACTACGGCGACGACCGCGCCTACGTCTTCGCGCTCGCCGACCAGCTGAAGCTCGAGTACGACGCCATCGTCGCGCGCGGCCACACGCTGCAGCTCGACGCGCCCGACCTCGCGATGGAGCGGGTGATCCAGTTCGGCGACGCCACCCTCGAGGAGTTCCTCGCCGCGGTCGACCTGCACGTGGACGCGCTCAACCACGCGATCCGCGACATCCCGCGCGAGAGGGTGCGCCTGCACGTGTGCTGGGGCAACTGGCAGGGCCCGCACCAGGACGACGTGCCCGTCGACGTGCTGCTCCCGCACCTGTACCGGGCGAACGTGGGCGCGTTCAGCATCCCGCTCGGCAACCCCGCGCATCAGCACGAGGCGCCGTCGTTCCGCGCGCACCCGCTGCCGGAGGGCGCGGTGCTCATCCCGGGCGTGGTGGATGTGACCACCAACTACCTGGAGCACCCGCAGGTGATCGCCAACCGGATCCTTGAGGTCGTCGACGCCGTGGGCGACCCGACCCGCGTGATCGCCGGCACCGACTGCGGCCTCTCGACCTTCGCGAGCTACGAGTTCGTCGCCACCGACGTGGCGTGGGCGAAGCTCGGCGCGCTCGTCGAGGGCGCGGCCATCGCCTCGCGTCGGGCGTTCGGCGCGTGAGCGTGCTCGACGGGATCCGCGCCGCCGCGACGCGCGAGGACGCCGCCGCCCCGGACGCCGCGGCCCGGGCGACCGCCGGCTTCACCACGCGCCAGGTGCACGCCGGATCCGCGATCGACGGCGACCACGGCGCCCGCGTCTCGCCCGTGCACCTCAGCGCCGGCTTCGTCTTCGACAGCTTCGCCGAGGCCCGCGACCGGTTCGCCGGCGTCGATGAGGGCTACCTCTACACGCGCAACGGCAACCCGACCACCGACGAGGTCGAGAAGCGGCTCGCCGAGCTCGAGGGCGGCACCGAGGCGATCCTCCTCGCGAGCGGCCAGGCGGCGACCACCACCGCGCTGCTCGCGATCCTGCAGGCCGGCGACCGGATCCTCTCCTCGAGCAGCATCTACGAGGGCAACCGCGGCCTGTTCCGCCAGAACCTCGGCCGGCTCGGCATCGGCGTCGACTTCGTGGACGACCACCGCGACCTCGACGAGTGGGCCAGCCGGATCACGCCGGAGACGCGCGTGCTGTTCGGCGAGCCCATCCCGAACCCCAAGAACGACCTGCTCGACCTCGCGGGGATCGCCGATGTCGCGCACCGCCACGGCCTGCCGTTCGTGGTCGACGACACGCTCGCCACGCCCTACCTGCTGCGGCCGATCGAGCACGGCGCCGACGTCGTCGTGCACTCCACGAGCAAGTTCCTCGCGGGCCACGGCTCGGTGCTCGGCGGCGTGGTGGTCGACGGCGGATCCTTCGACTGGGCCGCCCGTCCCGACCTCTTCCCGCACCTGAACCAGCCCGAGCGGTCCTTCGGCGGCGCGAGCTGGGCCGACCGCTTCGGCCGCGGCGCGTTCGTCGCGTACGCCCGCGAGATCGTCGCGTCCCGCTTCGGCCCGACGCCCGCGCCGTTCAGCTCGTTCCTGCTGCGGCAGGGGATCGAGACGCTGTCCCTGCGCGTCGAGCGCCACTCGGCCAACGCGCTCGCGGTGGCGCGCTTCCTGGAGGCGCGGCCCGAGGTGTCGTCGGTCGACTACTCGGGGCTGGAGTCGAGTCCGTCCCACGAGCTGGCGCTGAGGTACCTGCCCGACGGCCAGGGCTCCGTGTTCTCGTTCACGCTCGCGGGCGGCGAGCCGGCGGCCGAGGCGTTCACCGACGCGGTGCGGCTGTTCAGCCGGATGACCCACCTCGGCGACGTGCGCTCGCTCGTGCTGCACCCGGCGTCCACCACGCACGCCGGCCGTACGCCCGAGGAGCGCGACGCCGCGGGGATCTGGCCGGGGCTCCTCCGCGTGTCCATCGGCATCGAGGACATCGCCGACATCCTGCGCGACCTCGAGCGCGGCCTCGATGCCGTGCGCGCCCTGCCGGCGATCGGATCCTGACGGTGGCCCGCCGCCAGCACCTCGGCTGGTTCCTGTCCCGCGGCTTCGGCCCGCAGGGCTGGGGCCACCCGTACCGGGAGTGGAACCACGACTGGACCCGGCCCGACCTCTACCAGCAGTCCGCGCGCGAGCTGGAGCAGGCCGGGTTCGAGCTCATCGTGATGGAGGACGCCGTCTCCCTCGGCTCGCCCGAGACGCTCGACCTCCGCGTGCGCGGCGCGTACGGCGGCCCCAAGCACGACCCGCTGCTGCTCGCGCCGTGGCTCTTCGCGGCGACCTCGCGCATCGGTCTGGTGCCCACGATCAACGCCGGGATCACGCCGCCGTACCTCGCGGCCCGGCAGGCGCAGACGCTGCAGCACCTGAGCGCGGGCCGGTTCGGGATCAACCTCGTCACCGACGTCGGCAGCGCCCGGCACGTGGGCCTCGCACCGCTCCCGCACGACGGCGCGTACGACCGAGCCGACGAGTGGATGGAGGTGGTCCGCCGCCTCTGGCACAGCTGGGACGGCGGCGCGCTCGTCGAGGATCCGGCCACCGACCGCTTCGCCGACGGATCCCGGCTCGACGCCTTCCAGCACCGCGGCGCGCACTTCTCGGTCGACGGGCCGCTCAACGCCGTGCCCTCCGCGTTCGGCGACCCCGTGATCGTCTCGCCCGGAGGATCCCCGCGCGGCCTCTCCTTCGCCGGCACCCAGTCCGACGTGCAGCTCGGCCTCGCGCCCCTCGAGCCCGCGAAGCTCCTCGCCTACCGCGCGAAGGTGCTCGACGCGGCGGCCGCGCACGGGCGCGGGCCGGGCGACATCCGCATCCTCTTCGTCGTGAAGCCCGAGATCGTGCCGAGCGAGGAGGAGGCCCGTCGGGTCGTGGATGCGTCCCGCCACCCGGCCGACGAGCAGCTGCGGGCGATCGCGCTCGGCTGGTCGAGCGACCTCGAGACCGACCTCACCCGCCTCGACCTCGACCGCCCGGTGGACCGCGGCGTCTTCGGCGAGCATGTCTCGCACGGCACCATCGCGGGCCTCTACGGCGGCACCGAGGATGCGCCGCTCCGCGAGCTGCTCACCCGCAAGGCGCGCAAGGGGCTGGTGTCCGAGCGTGCCGGCTTCGTCGGCACGGCCGAGGCGTTCGCCGACTTCGTCGAGGAGCTGGGCGACGACGCGGACAACGACGGCCTGCTCCTCTCGGGCGACCTGCACCCGGTCACGCTGCACCGCATGCTCGACGACCTCGTGCCGGTGCTCCGCCGCCGCGGGATCCTCCGCGACGAGCTGGCGCCGGGCGGCCTGCGGGCGAACCTCTTCGGGTGAGGCGGTAGGCGCACATCGCGTCGGCCATCAATACCTTTATTAGTACTAAAGTTAATGATCAAGCTGAGGGGTGCCGGAGAGGAGCTGCACATGTCGTACGTGGAGCTCGTCTGGGATCCGCAGGACTCGGCTCACCTCAGCCGCCGTGATCGCGCGCGGGGCGTCTATCGGGCGTTCGTGCCCGAGGAGCTCCCCACTTCCCTCCCGCAGCTCGGGCGCGAAGCGGAGGATGCCGCGACCGACGCCCTCGCGGTGCTGGCGAGAGCCGACGAACGGATCCGACGCCGAGCCGGCTACCTCAATCACCTGCTCATCCGGTCCGAGAGCATCTCCTCGTCCTGGATCGAGGGCAACCGCGTGACTCCGAAGCGACTCGCGATCGCCGAGCTCCTGCAGCAGGGGACGCGGGTCGCCCTCGACGTCATCGCGAACGTGCGGGCCACCGAGGACGCGATCGACACCTTGGCGGATCGTGAGCGCCGAATCACCGTCCTGGACTTCGAGGCGCTCCAGCACGTCATCGAGCCCTCGCTCGCCGAGGGGATCCGGACGGAGCAGAACTGGGTCGGGGGATCCGGCTGGTCCCCGCTCCGGGCGGACTTCGTGCCGCCGCCGGAGGGCGAGGTCCGTCGGCTCCTCGAGGATCTCGCCCGCTTCTGCACGGACACGGAGGGCAACCCGGTCGTGCGGGCTGCCATCGCGCACGCCCAGTTCGAGACGATCCACCCCTTCATCGACGGGAACGGGCGCACGGGTCGCGCGCTCATCCACACGGTCCTGCGGCGGGGTGACGCGGTGCGCGACATCCTGATCCCCATCTCGACGGTCCTGTCTGCGGACGCGGACGCCTACATCGCGGGGCTCACGGCCTTCCGGGCGGGCCGTGTCGACGAATGGGTGCGCGCCTTCGCGGAGGCTGCCGAGCTGGCCGCTGGCACGGCCGTGCGCCTGGCGAAGGACGTCGCCCGGCTCGACCAGGAGAGCGTGGAGCGTCTCGTGGAGCATCGGCGTCAACAGGGGCTGGCGCCCGCGCGGCCTCGGGCGGACGCGGTCGTCCTGCGCATCCTCGATCGGCTGGCTACCGATCCGGTCCTCACGGAGGAGAGCGCCGCGCGCACCCACGGGGTGTCGCGGGTGGCCGCGCACCGGGCGCTGACCCAGCTGGCCGACGCGGGTGTCCTCGCGCGCAACAAGGATCAGAAGGGGCGCCTCGTCTGCTGGACGGCGGATCGCCATCTCGCGCTCGTGGCCCTCAGCGAGCGGAGCAACAGGGTCGGCGGCGGGGACACGACCGCGAGGCGACCCCGCCAGGGTCCGCCGGCTCCCGAGGCGTCCGCGGTCGGGCACCTCCGGGGAACGGACCGCTCGGAGGGCTGAAGGGCGCCGCGAGGGAGGGGACCGCGCCTCAGGCCGCGCCCGTGCCCGCGATGTCGCGCAGCCGGCGGCGCACCGCCGCGTAGGAGGCGACCAGGGTCGCGTCGAGGCCGGCCGTGCGCGCATCCGCCCACTCGTCGAAGGCCGCGCGCACGGCGACGCCCGCGAGCTCCGTCACGAGCCGCGCCTCCTGCGCCGTGATGCGGCCGCCGAACGCCGTCGTGATCCGCTCGGCCAGCTCCCACGAGCGCGTCGCGTCGAGCGAGACCGCGGTGGACCGCAGCTGCGGCTCGTCGGCCATGAGCCGTCGCACGCGCAGCTGCTGGTGGGCGATGGCGGAGCGGTCGCCGTCGAGGCTCGCGAGCACGCGCTCGTACACGGCCTCGAGCTGGGGGAGCGGCGCGGATCCACGGTCGACGTCGGCGAGCCAGGCGTCGAGCGGCGCGTCGAACACGGGGTGCAGCGTGAGGACCGACTCCTCCTTGCTCGGGAAGTAGCGGAAGCACGTGCGGTCGGAGACGCCCGCGGCCTGCGCGATGTCGTGGATGGTGGTGGCCGCCATGCCGCGCTGCTCGAAGAGCGCGAGCGCCGCCTCGCTGATCTCGGTGGTCGTCGCCATGCGCCGCCGCTCGCGGAGGCCGGCGCCCGCTGGCGCCAGGGCCTCGCCGGGGTCCGTGCTCGTGCCCACCGCGCTCATCCCGTCACCTCCGTCCCTCCGCGTGCGCCGTCCGGCCGCACCTGTCGTCGACGCCAATTGTGTCATAGACTGCCACTCGGTCCGAGTCTGACATCCGGACCTCCCCGGCCTCGCACCGTCGCGCGCGCCCCGCCATCCACTCCCGGAGAACGCATCCCATGAGCACGCCGCCCATCGCCGAGACCGCACGCGACGAGACCCCGCCCTCCGCCGGGCACGCGGAGGCCGACCGCGCCGCGAGCGCGGGCGCCGCGACCGGCGATGATGAGCGCCTGCCCGCCGGCGCCCCGCTCGTCATCGGCCTGCTGGTCGTCGCGGCCTTCGTCGTGATCCTCAACGAGACGATCATGAGCGTCGCCCTGCCGAGCCTCATGGCCGACCTCGACATCACCACCGCCACCGCGCAGTGGCTCACCACCGGCTTCATGCTCACGATGGCCGTCGTGATCCCCGCGACCGGCTTCATCCTGCAGCGCTTCACCACGCGCCAGGTGTTCGGCGCGGCCATGACGCTGTTCTCGCTCGGCACGCTGGTCGCGGCGACCGCGCCCGGGTTCGGCGTGCTGCTCATCGGCCGCATCGTGCAGGCCAGCGGCACGGCGATCATGATGCCGCTGCTGTTCACGACCGTCCTCAACCTGGTGCCCGCCGCGCGCCGCGGCCGCCTCATGGGCATCATCTCCATCGTCATCGCGGTCGCCCCGGCGATCGGCCCGACGGTCTCCGGCCTCATCCTCAGCTCGCTGTCGTGGCGCTGGATGTTCTGGATCGTGCTGCCCATCGCGCTCGTGGCGCTCACGCTCGGCCTCTGGAAGATCACGAACCTCACCACCCCGCGGAAGCTGCCGTTCGACATCCTCTCCGTCGTGCTCTCCACGCTCGCGTTCGGCGGCCTGATCTTCGGCCTCTCGAGCCTGGGCGAGTCGGCCGAGGGCGACGCGCCCCTGCCGCTGTGGATCCCCATCACCGTCGGCGTGCTCGCGCTCGCCGCGTTCATCACCCGCCAGATCTCGCTGCAGCGCCAGGATCGCGCGCTCATGGACCTGCGCACCTTCCGCAGCCGCCCGTTCGTGGTCGCGATCATCATGGTGAGCGTCAGCATGATGGCGCTGTTCGGCAGCCTCATCGTCCTGCCGCTCTACCTGCAGAACGTGCTGCAGCTCGGCACGCTCGAGACCGGCCTGCTGCTGCTCCCCGGCGGCGCGCTGATGGCGATCCTGTCGCCCATCGTCGGCCGCCTGTTCGACCGCGTCGGGCCGCGCCCGCTCGTGATCCCCGGCGCCGTCGTCGTCAGCATCGCCCTCTGGGGCATGACCACGATGCTGCACGAGGGCACGTCCATCGGCTGGGTCATCGCGGTGCACCTGGTGCTCAACGCCGGGCTGGCGTTCATGTTCACGCCGCTGCTCACGTCTGCCCTCGGATCCCTGCCGCCGCGCCTCTACTCGCACGGCAGCGCGACCGTCTCCACGATGCAGCAGCTCGCGGGCGCCGCCGGCACCGCGCTCTTCGTCACGGTGCTCACGACCACGACGGTCGCGGGCCTCGCCGACGGCCAGTCGGAGGTCACGGCCACCGCGGCCGGCGTGCAGGCGGCCTTCATGATCGGCGGCTTCATCTCGCTCGCCGCGATCGTCGCGTCGTTCTTCGTGCGTCGCCCGGCGGAGCCGCTGCCGGAGGGCGTGGCGGCGCACTAGGCCGCTCCCAGCCCGACGCGCTTCCCCTCGACAGCTAATGGTGTTAGCTTGTAGCTACACCAATTAGCTGCCCGGGAGGACACGATGAGCGACACCCTCTCCATCGGCGCGGAGACCCTCGCCTACGACCTGGTCGGCGACGGCCCGCTCGTCGTGCTCGCCCACGGCATGGGCGACAGCCGCCGCTCCTACCGCTTCCTCGTGCCGGGGCTCGTGGCCGCCGGGTACCGGGTGGCGAACGTGGACATCCGCGGCTGCGGCGAGTCCAGCACCGGCTGGACCGGCTACAGCCGCACCGACATCGCGGGTGACCTCGTCGCCCTGGTGCGGCACCTCGGCGGCCCGGCCGTCGTCGTCGGCCAGTCCATCAGCGGCGGCGCGGCCACCATCGCGGCGGCCGACGCCCCCGACGTCATCTCCGGCGTCGTCGAGCTGGCGCCCTTCACCCGCGCCCAGTCCGCGGACCTCGGCGGCCTGGTCCGCGCGAAGGCCCACCGGGCGGCGACCGTGCAGCTCGCCCGCGTCCTCCTCGCCGGCAGCCTCGCCGGGTGGATGAAGTACCTCGACCTCGCGTTCCCCACCACGCCCGCCGACTGGGCTGCCGAGAGCGCCCGCATCCGCACGACCCTCGAGCGACCGGAGCGCATGGCCGTGCTGCGGGCGATGGCGAAGACGAGCCCGGCGGACGCGGGCGCACGGCTCGCCGACGTGCGGTGCCCCGTGCTCGTGGTCGAGGGCGGCGCGGATCCCGACTGGGCCGACCCGCGCGCCGAGGGCGAGCGGATCCTCGCCGATCTCCCCGACGGCCTCGGCGAGCTCGCGGTGATCGACGGCGCCGGGCACTACCCGCACACCGAGACGCCGGATCGGGTGCTGGCCCTCGTGCTGCCGTTCCTCGGCCGCACGCTCGCCGCGACGACGCCGGGCGCCCGTGCCTAGGGCCGGGCTCGATCCCGCGACGGTCACCGAGGCGGGCGCCGCGCTCGCGGACGAGATCGGCCTCGCGGGCCTCAGCATGGGCGCCGTCGCCGAGCGGCTGGGCGTCAAGACCCCGTCGCTCTACAAGCACGTCGCCTCCCTCGCCGACCTCCAGCACCGGATCGCCGTGCTCGCCACCGTCGAGGCGGGCGACGCGATGCGCGACGCGACGCAGGGCAGATCCGGCGAGGAGGCGCTGACCGGCGCGGCGCACGCGCTGCGCGACTACGTGACCGCGCACCCGGGGCGCTACGCGGCGACGGTCGGCGCGCGGTCGACGGGCGACGGCGATCCGCTGGATCCGGCGCGCGCCCGAGCCCTCGACGCCCTCTCCGCCGTGCTGCACGGCTACCGGCTCGGCGAGGCCGACCGGATCCACGCGCTCCGGATGCTGCGGAGCGTGCTGCACGGCTTCGCGACCCTGGAGGTCGCCGACGACTTCCAGATGGCGACCGACATCGACGTGAGCTTCGGCTGGATCGTCGCGTTCCTCGACGGCGGCCTGCGGGCGACGGCCGGCGGCGGGCGCGCGTCGTGAGCGGCGTGCGCTCGCGGGCGGTCCCGGCGGCGCGGCCCGGCACGCGGCCGCCCGGGCACGACACGCTCGCCGGCGGCCTGCGCTTCCTCGCCGAGCTCATCGCGTGGGTCGCGACCCCGTGGGCGCTCTGGCCGCACTCGATCCCGCTGGCCGTCGGTGCCGTCGTCCTGCTGATCGCCCTGCCGGCCGTCGTCAGCACCCCCGGCGACCGGCCCGGCGGCGACGGCCCGGTCGCGGCGCCCGGCATCGTGACGATCCTGCTCGTGCTGCTGCAGCTGGTCGCGGGGTCGCTGGCGGCGTGGGCGATCTGGCCGACGTGGATCGCCGTGGCCGTCACGGCGCTGTGCGTCGCGGTGGTGGTCGCCGAGCAGCCGCGCTGGCGGGCGCTGACGCGGCGGGGCTAGCGCGCCACGTCCTCCGGGCGACGCCACCGCTGGAGGAGCGTCGGCGCCGTGGCCAGCACCAGGATCGCGAACAGGGTCTGGTCCACCACGCCCCACGGGGCGATCCCGCCGACCGTCGCGAGGATGGTCCAGTTGACCGCGATGTCCACGAGGATCACCGCTATGCCGAGCGCCACCCCGGCGCGACGCCGGAGGGCCAGCAGCGCGATGACGAGCGGATCCAGCACCGTGAGCGAGACCCAGAAGGCGCGGAGCGCGGCGGGGAACCCCGCGTAGACGTCCATCCCGCCGACCGCCAGGTCGACGACGTGGGTCGCGGTGCCGATGCCGAAGCCCGCGATCCAGAGGGCGCGGATCACCCGCGAGGCGCGCTCGGGATCCCGGCGGCGCGCGTCGCCCACGTCAGTCCCAGCTCGCCGAGCCGGGTGCGACCGCCGCCCGCGCCCCGCCGCGCCAGCGCGCGATCGACTGCTCCACGTACTCGCCCACGAGGGCGGGCAGGTCCATGCGGGGATTGTGGATCCACTGGATCTCGAGCCCGTCGAGGATCGCGAGGAAGCACGCGGCCTCGTAGTCGAGCGTCGCGTCGTCCATCGGCGGCACCTGCTCCAGGGCGACGGCCTCGGCGATGCGGCCGCGGATCTGCGCGATGGTCCGCGCGTACCGGGAGCGCATGTACTCGTGCGCGGGGTGGGTCGCGTCGCTCGTCTCGGTGGCGAACGTCAGGTACAGCTCGAGGAAGCCGCGGTGCTCCACGTGGTAGCGCATCAGGTCGACGAAGGCGCGCAGCGCGGGCAGGCCCGGGGCGGCCTCGGAGACGAACGGCTGCTGCCGGTCCCACTGCCGCAGCACCTCCGTCAGCAGCTCCTCCTTCCGGAAGTAGCGGAGCACGGCCGCGGGGGACACGCCGACCTCGTCGGCGATCTCCTTGATCGTGGCGGCGCCGTAGCCGCGGACGCCGAACACGCGGACGGCTGCCGCGACGATCTCCGCGCGCCGTCGGACGCCCGTCGAGTAGAGCCCGCGGGACGCCATCCCAGCGCCCGCGACCGTTTCCGTGGCCGCGCTCTCATCCGCATCAGCGCGCGGAAAGTTTTCCATCGGGCCGTCGGATCCCCGGCGTCCCGGGGCGGCGCTCGTCGACTTGGTCACGATGTAGATCCTTCCCCTTGTGCCTCCGTGAAGCCGGACGTACAGTGACGCAACCGTAAACGACGAGTCAGTTTTCGTCGTGCGGATCATTGCTAGGGACGAGGGCGTCGTGGGCGAAGAGGTGTTCGGTGTGGGCCTTGTCGGGGCCGGGCCGGTCGGGCAGGCCATCCACCTGCCGACCCTGGCGCGCATGGCGGACCGGTTCCGGGTCGTCCACGTGATGGACGTCGACGCGGACGTCGCCGAGCGGGTCGCCGCCCGGGCCGGTGCCCGGCACTCGACCGACGCGGACGCGCTCATCCAGGACCCGGCCGTCGACGTCGTCGTCATCGGCAGCCCGAACCGCTTCCACGCCGAGCAGGTCGTCGCCGCGTGCCGCGCCGGGAAGCGCGCCGTGCTGTGCGAGAAGCCGCTCGCCGTCTCCGCCGAGGAGGGGCGCGCCATCGCCCGCGCGTCCGCCGAGCACGGCGTGCCGGTCATCGTCGGGACCATGCACGCGTTCGACCCGGCGTGGATCGCCGCGGTCGCCGCCTGGGACGCCTCCGGCCGCGCGCCGCACACCGTCCGCATCTCAGCCGTGATCCCGCCGAACCCCGACTCCGAGGACTCCGCCACCGAGATCGTCGGCCGCCCCGCACCCCGTGTCGCGGGCGAGCCGGACCTCGAGGCGCAGGCGCTGGCGGTCACCGGCGGCGTGCTCGGCCTCGCGATCCACGACCTCCCGCTCGCGCGCCGCCTCCTGCCAGACGCCCGCCCGCGCGTCCTCAGCGCGCGCGCCCTCCGGCCGTGGGGCTACGAGATCGTCGCGATGGTGGGCGAGAGCGTGCTGGAGATCCACGGCATCGGCGGTGCATCGTGGGATCCCGAGTGGACGCTCGACGCCGTCGCGCGCGACCGCTCCCTCCACCTCGACTTCTCGCTCTCCTACGTGCACGCCGGATCCAGCACCGCCACCCTCACGGACACCCACGGCACCACCGGCTGGGGCCCCTACCCGGACAACGGCTACGTCGGCGAGTGGGAGCACGTGCACGACGTGATCACGGGCCGGGCCGCGCCGGTGCCGATGGAGGCGCAGCTCGCCGACCTCGACCTCGCGACCGACATCGCGGAGCAGAGCGCCGCGATCATCCGCTCGGGCGGCGCCGTCCCCGCGGCGACGACCGTCGACGCACCCCGGACGGAGGTCGCGGCATGACCGCCCTGACACTCCGCATCGACGCCGGCGGCTCGGCGACCCACGCGCACGCGGCCGTCGCCACCCTCGCCTCCCTGCCCGAGTCCTTCCGCCGCACCGACGACGCGGGCGACGTGGTCGTGGTCGCCGGCGGCGCGGGCTGGGCCGGCCGCGCGACGGCAGCCGCCCGATCCGGCGCACGCGCCCTCCTCGTGCTCGACCCCGGTCCCGCAGCCGACGCCGAGCTCGCGGATCTGGCCGAGGCCGGCGTCCCCGTGGTGCTCGACGTGCCGTGGCGGCACGACGAGGCCGTGCGCCGGGTCGCGCCGCGGATCCACCGCCTCGCCGCCCCGGGCGCGCTGTTCGAGGCGCGCGCCACCGTGGCGTCGACCGACGACCTCGCGGGCTCCGGCCGCGCGCTCGCCCTCACCGCGCAGGTGCTCGTCGGATCCCCGCTGACGGAGCTCGCGCCCCTCGCGGAGACGCCCGACCACCTCATGCTCTCCGGCAGCACCGCGTCCGGGGTGCACGTGATCGTCAGCGCGGTCGTCACGGCCCACGCCCACGGGTGCGCGACCTTCCGGCTCGTCGTCGGCGACCGCGCCGCGCACGTCACCCTCCCCGCGCCCGGCACGGCAGCACCCGGACGCGCGAGCGTCACGGACGCCGCCGGCCGCGAGGACCTCCCCGTCGTCTTCGAGTCCGGCCACCGCACCGCGATGCGCCTGGCCCGCGACGCCGCCCACGGCCGATGCGCGCCCGACGACGTCGCCGACCTCCGCGCCCTCCTCGCCGCCGCGCCCGCGCTCGCCGCCGACGCGCGCCCCTAGACCCAGCCCCTTCCCTTCCACCACACACAGCACCAACGGACAACGGAGTCAGAAATGCCACAGCAGTCATCCAGCGCCTTCGGCAACGGCCTCACCCGACGATCCCTCCTGAGCGCGGGCGTCGGCGCCGCGGCGGTCGGCCTCCTCGCCGCATGCAGCGGCGGCGGCGGAGGCGCGAGCGGCGCCGCCGGCGACCTCAAGTTCTGGAACATGCCCTGGGGGGCGCCCGCCTTCCTCACGGAGGACAAGGCGATCTCCGCCGCGTACAAGCCCGCGAGCGGGTTCGGCAAGGTCAGCTACCAGCAGGTCCAGTGGGCCAACTTCACGCAGACCTTCTCGACCGCGGTCGCCGCCAACAACGGCCCCGCCGTGAGCTCGGGCGGTGGCACGACGGCGTTCCTCTTCGAGTCGCAGGGCAAGATCGCCTACGCCGACGACCTCATCGAGACGTGGAAGGGCAACGGGATCTACGACGACTTCCTCCCCGGCCTCGTCGACACCCTGAAGACGGCCAACGGCTACGCGGCCGTCCCGTACAACCTCGACATGCGCATGTACTGGTACCGCAAGGACCTGCTCGAGAAGGCTGGCGCCGACGTGCCGACCGACTGGGACTCCTACGAGGCCGCGTGCGCCGCCCTCAAGAAGATCGGCGTCTACGGCTACGGCACCCGCTCGGGCGCCGGCGCCTTCACCGGCTTCCACCAGATCGTCGCCCACATGATCAACAACGGCGGCGGCCTGTTCGACCCCGACCAGAACCCCGACGTCGTGACGGACAAGAACATCGAGGCCGTCGAGTGGGTGCTCGGCATGGTGAAGAACGGCTACGTGGATCCCCGCAGCGCCACCTACACCTCCGACAACGCGTACCAGCAGATGGACGCCGGCACCTTCGGCATGTTCTGGGACGGCGCGGGAGCCACGGCGAACGTGACGCCCGAGACGGCGGCGCAGATGGTGGTGGGCGACCCGCTCGTGGGCCCCGGCGGCGAGAAGGGCGCGCTCTACTTCCCGAACAACATCATGATGTACAAGTCGACGCCCAGCCAGGAGAACAGCGAGGCGTTCCTCACGTACTACTACCAGAACATGAAGTCGCTCTGGACGAAGCAGACGGGCATCGGCCTGCCGCCGCTGAAGTCCATCGCCGACGAGGCGTACGCGGACGACCCGAACACCACGAAGATCCTCAACGACTGGCAGCCCATCTCGAAGACCTGGGGTGCTCCGGGCTCGAACACGGTGTTCCAGAACGTGACCAAGGTCGACGGCACGCAGCCGACGATCTCGTTCGCGCAGGCCGTCCTCGGCGGCACGGTCACGGCGAAGGCCTCCCTCGAGACCCTGCAGAAGGAGCTGGAGGCGGGCGCGTGACCCGCGTCGTCCCTGCGGCCCTGACGTGGACGGGGTGATCTGATGGCCGTCGACACCCGCGACACCCGCGTCGCGGACAAGATCGGGCTGGCCCGCCGCGGTGTCGGAGTGGCCGGCCCCGGCCGGCCGCCGAGCGCGCCGCGGAAGGGCCGCGGGAAGACGCCGCTCGGCCGGGCGGGGAAGACGCTGGCGCTGTTCGCGCTGCCGTCCCTCCTCCTGCTCGTGCTGCTCAACGTCTACCCGGTCGTCTACTCGTTCCTGCAGTCCCTGCAGAAGGGCACGCCGTCGACGCTGCCGTGGGAGACGCCGTTCGTCGGGTTCGAGAACTACGCGAACGTGCTCACCTCGGAGTCGTTCCGCAACGCGACCACGTTCACGATCGTGTTCACGGTCGTGGGCGTGTTCGGGTCGTGGATCGTGGGGCTCGCGCTCGCGCTGCTGCTGCGCACCCGGATCCCCGGCAACGGGTTCTTCAAGGTGCTGCTGCTCCTGCCGTGGATCGTCCCGGTGGTCGTCTCGGCGACCTCGTGGAACTGGCTCGTGGCGACGCCGCAGAGCCCGGTGCCGATCATCCTGGAGAGGCTCGGGTTCCCCGACGCGAACTTCCTCGGCGACCCCGTGCTGGCGCAGGTCGTGGTCTGCGTCTTCAAGGTGTGGATCAGCTTCCCGTTCATGCTGATGATGATGTCCTCGGCGCTCGCGTCGGTGGACACCAACGTCTACGAGGCGGCGAAGATGGACGGCGCGAACGCCTGGCAGGCGTTCCGCGGCGTGACCCTCCCGATCATCTCCCGCACCACGTACATCAGCTGGGTGCTGATGACGATCTTCTGCGTCAACGACTTCCCGACGATCTTCCTGCTCACGCAGGGCGGTCCCGTGAACGCGACGACGTCGCTGATCGTGCTGGCATATCAGCAGGCCTTCCAGAACCTGCAGACCGGCCCGGCGACCGCGGTGGCCTTCATGATGACGGCCGTGCTCGTCATCGTGTCGACGCTGCTGTACCGGCAGATCAAGAAGGCGGACATCGAATGAGCCAGGCACTCGCCGTCGGCGGAGCCACCTCGGCGACCGTCGGCGACGTCAAGCGCACGTCGGCGAAGGAGCGGGAGCAGAAGGGCCAGTGGTGGCGCTTCCTGCTCATCGCGGTCATCACGCTCGTGGTGATCACGCCCATCCTCGCGGTGCTGTTCCTCTCCACGCAGCCGGGGCAGAACTCGACGGCCACGGGATTCACGCTGGAGAACTTCCAGCGCGTGCTCGGCGGCACCGACGTGATGATCTGGCTCGGCAACAGCCTGATCGTCGCGCTCGTGACCGTGCTCGTCTCGGTCGTGATCGCCGCGCCGGCCGGGTACGTGCTCAGCCGCTCGCGGTCGAAGCTCGTCTCCGGGTACTCGCTCGTGCTGTTCGTGGTGCAGGCCCTGCCGGTGGTGACCGCGGCGATCCCGCTGTTCATCACGTTCTCGGCCATGGGCCTCATCAACACGCTCCAGGGCGTGGCGATCATCTACATCGGGTCGACCATGTCGGTCGCGATCTGGATGATGGCGGCGTACATCGACTCCATCCCGATCACCCTGGAGGAGGCGGCCTGGATGGACGGCGCGAGCGTGTTCAGCGGCTTCGTCCACGTGGTGCTGCGGAACTCCCTGCCGGGGATCCTCTCGACCGCGATCTTCTCGTTCCTGCTGGCCTGGAACGACTACCTGATCGCGCTCCTGTTCCTGCAGGACTTCACGAAGTACACCCTCCCCATCGGCCTCAACACGTTCTTCCAGCAGAACGCGGCCGACTGGGGCTCGGTGATGGCGGTCGCGGTCATCATGATGCTGCCGCCCGTGCTGATCTTCGCCCTGCTGAACAAGTACTTCAGCGTCGGCGGGATCGGCGGGTCGCTCGCCGGGAGGTGAGGCGGCCGGCCGCTGTGCGGCCGGCGCGCGGGTGGGACCGCGCCCACGACGAGAGCCCGCCCTCGCGGATCCGATCCGGATCCCGGGGGCGGGCTCTCGTCATGCGCGGTGGCCGCCGCGGTCACACTCCGTCACGTCCCGACGTGCACGCCTCCCGAGATGGCAGGCTCCCGAGCACCCGGACAGGAGCACCACGTGACGATCACCGCACCCACGACCGCCGCCGCCGCGCGCCCGCTCCGTCCCGTCCCTCCCACGGAATGGCCGCTCATGACGGACGACCTCACGTTCACCACGACCACCACCCCCTTCGACGAGGACTACACGCCGGCCGAGAGCTCGCGGGTCACCACGAACTTCGCGAACCTGGCCCGGGGGGAGCGTCGCCGGGAGAACCTCCGCGACGCCCTGGCGATGATCGACGCCCGGTTCAACGGGCTCGCGCGCGCCGCCGACGCCGCCGCCGGGGACCGGGACCGAGACCGGGACCGCTACACCGTGGGCCTCGACATCGTCTCCGTGGGGCTGCGCTTCGCCGACGGGGGCGACGAGGACTTCCCGCTGCTGGAGATGCTGAAGACCCGCATCATCGACCGCCGGACCGGGCGATGTCACCCGGGGATCCTGGGGAACAACCTCTCGTCCTACATCCGCGACCACGACTTCAGCGTGCTGCTGCCCTCGCTCGCCGGGTCGCAGGCCGGATCCGCCCTCCCCGACGACTTCGGCGCCCTGCACGGGGCGCTCTTCCGGCACTTTCGCGAGTCCGCCGCGTACGCGGAGCACTCGGCGACGCCGCCCGTCGTCTGCATCAGCGTGTCGACGAGCAGGACGTACCGCCGGACGGGGCTGCACCACCCGGTCCTCGGCGTCGAGTACGCGCAGGACGAGCCCTCGCTGACCGACCGCTACTTCGCGAGGATGGGCCTGCGGGCCCGCTTCTTCATGCCGGCCGGCAGCGCCGCGCCCCTCGCCTTCTACTCCTGCGGCGATCTGCTGCGGGACCACACGGACCTGCAGCTCATCGGCACCATCAGCACGATGGAGACGTTCCAGCGGATCTACCGGCCCGAGATCTACGGCGCGCGGACGGCCGCCGCCGACGTCTACCGCCCGGACCTGACGGCCGAGGACCACGTGCGTCCCCCCATCGCCTACGACCGCGAGGAGCGGGGGCGGCTCGCGGTCGAGCAGGGCAGGTACGCGGAGGAGCACCTCATGGCGCCGCACGGGGACCGCCTGCGGCGATGGGCCGCCGCGCGGGTCGGGGCGAGCCGATGACCGCCCGCGCATCCCGGGGGACGACCCGGCTCCTGCCCACCTCGCCCGTCGGCAGCCTGCCCAAGCCGTCGTGGCTCGCGCAGCCCGAGACCCTGTGGTCCCCGTGGCGGCTGGAGGGCGATGCCCTGGCCGAGGGCAAGCAGGACGCCCTGCGCGCCGCCGTCCACGAGCAGCACCAGCGGGGCATCGACGTCGTCAGCGACGGCGAGCAGACCCGCCAGCACTTCGTCACGACGTTCATCGAGGGCCTCTCCGGCGTCGACTTCGAGCGGCGGGAGACCGTGCGGATCCGCGACCGGTACGACGCGAGCGTGCCGACCGTCGTCGGCGCCGTCGGCCTCGAGGAGCCGGTGTTCGCCGCCGACGCCCGGTTCCTGCGCCAGCAGACCGACCAGCCGATCAAGTGGGCTCTGCCGGGGCCGATGACCATGATCGACACCCTCGCCGACCGTCACTACGGGAGCCGGGAGGAGCTGGCGTGGGAGTTCGCCGCCATCCTCAACGAGGAGGCGAGGGCCCTCGAGGCGGCGGGTGTCGACGTGGTCCAGTTCGACGAGCCCGCCTTCAACGTGTTCTTCGACGACGTGCGGGACTGGGGCGTCGCCGCCCTGGAGCGGGCGGTCGAGGGGCTGCGCGTGGAGACCGCGGTGCACATCTGCTACGGCTACGGGATCACGGCGAACACCGACTGGAAGGCGACGCTCGGATCGGAGTGGCGGCAGTACGAGGAGTCGTTCCCGCTCCTCGCCCGGTCCACGCTCGACATCGTCTCGCTGGAGTGCCGGAACTCGCACGTGCCGCTGGAGCTGCTCGAGCTCGTCCGCGGGAAGAAGGTCATGCTCGGCGCCATCGACGTGGCGAGCGCGGCGATCGAGACCCCGGAGGAGGTCGCCGGCACTCTCCGCCGGGCCCTGCGGCACGTCGACGCTGAGCTGCTCATCCCGAGCACCAACTGCGGGATGGCCCCATTGGCCCGGCCCGTCGCGCTGGGCAAGCTGAGCGCGCTGAGCGCGGGAGCGGCCCTCGTCCGCGAGGAGCTGGGGTCCTAGGCTGAGCCGCGCGTCCCGCACGCTGGAGTGCGCGGCGTCGACCCGAGGAGCACCATGAGCGCCGCACAGCACCCCGCCGACCGGCACGACCTCATCCGCGTGCGGGGTGCCCGCGAGAACAACCTCAAGGACGTCTCCCTCGACATCCCTAAGCGGCGCCTCACGGTGTTCACGGGCGTCTCGGGATCGGGCAAGTCGTCGCTCGTGTTCGGCACGATCGCGGCGGAGTCCAAGCGCATGATCGACGAGACGTATCCGGCCTTCGTGCAGGGCTTCATGCCCTCCCTCGTGCGGCCGGAGGTGGACCGCCTCGAGGGCCTCACGACGGCGATCATCGTCGACCAGGAGCGCCTGGGCGCGAACCCCCGCTCGACGGTCGGCACAGCGACCGACGTGAACGCCATGCTGCGCATCCTCTTCTCGCGCCTGGGCGACCCGCACATCGGCTCGGCCAACGCGTTCTCCTTCAACGTGCCCAGCGTGCGCGTGCAGGGGTCGATGACGGTCGAGAGGGGCGCCGCGACCCAGGCGGTCGCGCAGGACCACACGATGCTCGGCGGCATGTGCCCGCGCTGCGAGGGGCTCGGCCGCGTCAACGACATCGACCTGACGCAGATCCTCGACGACTCGCGGTCGCTGCTCGAGGGCGCGATCACCGTCCCGGGCTACACGGCCGACGGCTGGATGGTGAAGATCTTCGCCGCCTCCGGGTTCGTGCCCGGCGACGTGCCCATCCGCGACCTCACCGACGAGCAACGGCGCGACTTCCTCTACAAGGAGCCGACCAAGGTCAAGGTCGACTCGATGAACATGACCTACGAGGGTCTCGTGCCGCGGATCCAGAAGTCGATCCTGTCGAAGGACCGGGAGTCGATGCAGCCGCACATCCGCGCGTTCGTCGACCGGGCGGTGACGTTCCAGCGCTGCCCCGACTGCGACGGCACGCGCCTGGCGGCGCCCGCGCGGTCATCGGTGGTGGCGGGGATGTCGATCGCGGACGCCTGCAGCGTGCAGATCTCCGACCTCGCCGCCTGGGTGCGCGGGATCGACGAGCCGACGGTCGCGCCCCTCGTGCAGTCGCTCGCGCAGACGCTCGACTCGTTCGTGTCCATCGGCCTCGGGTACCTGTCGCTCGACCGGTCCTCGGGCTCGCTCAGCGGGGGCGAGGCGCAGCGCACCAAGCTCATCCGGCATCTCGGCTCGGCGCTCACCGACGTCACGTACGTCTTCGACGAGCCGACCATCGGCCTGCACCCGCACGACATCCAGCGCATGAACGACCTGCTGCTGCAGCTGCGCGACAAGGGCAACACGGTGCTGGTGGTCGAGCACAAGCCGGAGACGATCGCGATCGCCGACCACGTCGTCGACCTGGGGCCGCGCGCGGGCTCGCACGGCGGGGAGATCCGGTTCGAGGGCACGGTCGAGGCGCTGCGCGCCAGCGGCACCCTCACGGGTCGGCACCTCGACGACCGGGCGGCGCTGAAGGACGCGGTGCGCGAGCGGACGGGCGTGCTCGAGGTGCGCGGCGCGTCGACCCACAACCTCCAGGACGTGGACGTCGACATCCCGCTGGGCGTGCTCACGGTGGTGACGGGCGTCGCCGGCTCCGGCAAGTCGTCGCTCATCCACGGCTCGGTCGCCGGGCGCGACGGCGTCGTGTCCATCGACCAGACGGCGATCCGAGGCTCCCGGCGCTCCAACCCCGCCACGTACACCGGGCTGCTCGAGCCCGTCCGGAAGGCCTTCGCGAAGGCCAACGGGGTGAAGCCCGCGCTGTTCAGCGCGAACTCCGCCGGCGCGTGCCCCACGTGCAACGGCGCGGGCGTGATCTTCACCGACCTCGGGCCCATGTCGACCGTGTCGACGACCTGCGAGGACTGCGGCGGCAAGCGCTTCATGGCCTCCGTGCTCGAGTACACGCTCGGAGGCAAGGACATCAGCGAGGTGCTCGCGCTGCCCATCGCCGAGGCGCACGCGTACTTCGCGGACGGCGAGGCGAGGACCCCGGCGGCGGTGGCGATCCTCGCGCGCCTGGAGGACGTGGGACTCGGGTACGTGACGCTCGGGCAGCCGCTCACGACCCTGTCGGGCGGTGAGCGGCAGCGTCTGAAGCTGGCCGTGCAGATGGCCGAGAAGCAGGGCGGCGTGTACGTGCTGGACGAGCCGACGACCGGTCTGCACCTCGCCGACGTCGCGCAGCTGCTGGGCCTCCTGGACCGCCTCGTCGGTTCGGGCAAGACGGTCATCGTCATCGAGCACCACCAGGCCGTGATGGCGCATGCCGACTGGATCATCGACGTGGGACCCGGCGCCGGCCACGACGGCGGCACGATCGTGTTCGAGGGCACGCCCGCCGAGCTCGTCGCGGCGCGCTCGACGATCACGGGGGAGCACCTGGCGGCCTACGTCGGCGGGTGACCGGGCGCGCAGAGGCGTCCCGCGAGCAGGTCAGGCGTCGTCGCGCTCCTCGTACGCCGCCCGCTGCTCCTGCACCTCGCGGATGCGCGCGATGTCGAACTTCGGGCGGCGGTGGAAGTCGTAGATGCCGTTCTGCTCCTGGAACGTGTCGGTCAGCTGCGTGAAGCAGTAGCCGAACATGAGCGGATCCTCGAGCAGCACCTCGGTGAGGCCGCGGAACCGGGCGTGCCACTCCTCGACGCTCGCGACGCGCTCGCCGTAGCCCCACGAGACGGCGCGCGCAGGGTCGCTCGCGTCGGCCTGCGGGCGGTCGATCTCGTCGGGGTTCCACCAGATGCCGCCGTACTCGGAGACGAAGAAGGGCTGGCCCGCGTAGGGCACGGAGATCGCGCGGCCGTCGAGGTCGTTGACGAACGGGCGGCCCTCGGCGAGGCCCGCCTGCTCGCGGCGGAAGGCGTCCGGGTCCTGCTCGTAGGAGTGGGAGTCGTAGACGTCGGAGGCGCGCACGCGGTGCGAGTAGCCGGAGGCGTCGAGGACGGGGCGGCTCGGATCCGCCGCCTTCGTGGCGAGGTACATGCCGGCGGTCACGTCGTCGAGCTGGGTGATGCGGTCGTGGATCGCCTGGTACGTCTCGTTCAGCGGGCACCAGCCGACGATCGACGGGTGCGAGCGGTCGCGCGTGACCGCCTCGATCCACTGGGTGATGAACGACGCCGTGGGCTGCTGCGCGTCCTTGCCGAGGCCGCCGCCCGCGCCCCAGTCGCCGAACTCGCCCCAGACGAGGTAGCCGAGCCGGTCGGCGTGGAAGAGGAAGCGCTCCTCGAACACCTTCTGGTGCAGGCGCGCGCCGTTGAACCCTGCGGCCATCGACAGCTCGATGTCGCGGATGAGCGCCGCGTCGTCGGGCGAGGTCATGAGCGTGTCGGGCCAGTAGCCCTGGTCGAGCACGAGCCGCTGGAAGACGCGGCGGCCGTTGAGGAGCACGTCGCGGCCGTCGATCGCGATGGAGCGGAGGCCGCCGTAGGAGGCGACCTCGTCGACCACGCGGTCGTCGGCGCCCGACTCGTCGACGAGCCGCAGCGTGATGTCGTAGAGGTGCGGGTCCTCGGGCGACCAGAGGCGCACGCGATCCTCGGGGATGCGGAGCGTGACGCGCGCGCCCATGTCTCCCGCGGGGATCCGCGCCCGCGTGATCTCGCCGGCCGCGTCGGCGAGCACGGCCTCTAACGCGAGGCCGGCCGTGCGGTGCGAGAGCTCGGGGGTGACGGTGAAGGAGGAGTCGGCGCGCTGCGGCTCGATGTGCGCCGAGCGGATGTGGGCCTCGGGCACGGGCTCCAGCCACACCGTCTGCCAGATCCCGGTGGTGCGCGTGTAGAAGCAGGACGTGTTCTCGAACCAGGTCGCCTGCTTGCCGCGGGCCTGCGGCTCGTCGCGCGTGTCGCGGGCGCGGACCACGATGGTCAGCTCCTCCTCGTCGGCCCGCACGCCGAGGTCGGCCGTGAACGACGTGAAGCCGCCGCGGTGCCGGGCGACCTCCTCGCCGTTCGCCCACACGGTGGCGTCGTGGTCGACGGCGCCGAAGTGGAGGAGGACGCGGCGGCCGCTCCAGCCCGCGGGGATCCGCACGGTGCGGCGGTACCAGGCCGCCGTGAGGAAGTCGACGTCGCCGATGCCCGACGCGGTGGACTCCGGCGCGAACGGTACGAGGATCTCCTCCGCCAGATCCTGCTCGAGCAGCCCGCGCTCGAGGCCGCTGTCGCCGCGGTCGCGCTCGAACTGCCACGGGCCGTTGAGGTTCAGCCAGTCGGGGCGCGTGGACTGCGGGCGCGGGTGCTCGGGCTTGGGGATGGAGGGGGTCGCGGTGCTGTCGCTCATGATCGGGCTTCCTTCTGTCGAGACGGAGGGGAGGTGCGGTCGATGCCAGCCTGCCGCGGCGGGATGGGACGGCGCCGGACGGGAGGCGGGCGCGTCGGTCAGCGGGCGTCGCGCGGGGTGGTCGGAGCGGGCAGGGCGGCGGGTGCGGATCCCCACGCCGGGGTGCGGATGCCGTCCGCCGCGCTCGTCCAGGAGCGCAGCAGGTCGGCGACGTCGGGGCTCCGCTCGTCGGCGATGGCCTGGGCCAGGGCGTCCTCCAGCAGGTCGGCGATGACGACGCGCTCGCCGCCCCGCTCGCTGCTGCGGATCGCACCCTCCACCATGGCGAGGCTGAGCACGTTGTGCCGCACCTCCGTCGGCGGGGTGGTGCCGGCGCGGAGCGATCCGACGAACTCCTCGAGCGACGCGGCGATGCCCTCGGGGTGCTCGGGCACGTCGAACCGGCCGCCCGGCACGTCGAGCCCGACGACGTCGTCGCCGTCCCAGCGCGCGGCGCCGCGCTCGCCGTACGCACGCCAGTCGGCGTTCCACGAGGTGGGCATGCCGGGCGTGCAGCGGCTGCCGACGTACGCGAAGCGCGCGCCGGACGCGAGCTCGAAGTCGGCGGTCGCGGCGGCGTCGCCCGCGAACCAGCTCCACGGCGGGTTCCACGAGCTGCAGCGCACCGCCACGGGCTCCTCGCCCGTCGCGTACCGGAGCTGGTCGAAGTGGTGGATGGACATGTCGACGAGCAGCGGGTGCGCCATCTGCTCGCGGAAGCCGGGCTCGTGGTCCTCGTGCAGGAACTGCGCGTGCACGACCGCGACCTGCCCGACCTGCCCGACCGCCTCGCGGAACGCCGTGAGGCGGGTGAAGTAGCGGCGCGACTGGCTGACCATGAGGAGGCCGCCGGTGATGTCCGCGAGCGCGACCTGGCGCAGCGCCTCCGCGACGGTCGGCGCGAGCGGCTTCTCGCACAGCACGGGGAGGCCCGCGCGGAGCGCCTGCTCGTTCACGACGCGATGCGCCTGCGGGACGGTGACGTTCACCACGGCCCGTGCGCCGGAGCGCGCGGCGACCTCGGCGACGGACGCGCCCACGGCGATCCCTTCCAGCCCGGCCTCGCGCACGGCGGACTCCGCGAGCTGCACGTCGAGGTCGACGACCCCCACGAGCGCGGCGTGCGGGGAGTCGGCGAGCATGCGGATCCACAGCGCGCCCATGACGCCGGCGCCCACCACGACGACGGGCAGGCGGTCGGATGCGGGTGCGTCAGCGGCTCCCGGTCGGCGATCGGACGTGGTCATGGTGCTCGCCTCCCGGGCGCGACGTCGAGCCCGCTCCGACGATACCGGGAGGCGGATCAGTCGCGCGGGGCCGCCGCCGTCTCCGCCTGGATGGTGGACGCCGTGGGCGGGGCCGCGTGCGCGCCGTGCCCGCCGTCCGCCGGGAGGCCGGCCTCCGACGTCAGAGTCCCAGGAGCTTCCGCTTCGCCGCCGCGAACTCCTCGTCGTCGAGGACGCCCTCCGCGCGCAGATCGGCGAGCTTGCGGATCTCCGCCACGAGGTCGGGAGCAGCCGTGGTCGCGGCCGGTTCTGGTGCCGTGATCGCGACCGGGGTCGCCGCGGGCGCGACGGCGGGCGCGCTCGCTGCCGCGGCGAACCCGCTGATCACGGGCGTGTTGCCCGAGTAGTGCATCTCCGTCTGCACCCGCTGGGTCTTGCTCATCACGTCGTACTCGGCCCGGGCGCGCTTCGCGTCGCGCACGACCCTGTTGATGGTCTCGGCGCCGTTGCGGAAGTCGGCGATGTCGGAGAGGACCACCCGTTCGCTCCCGGTGATGCGGTGCGCGGTCAGGACGATGTCGCCGAGCCCGCGTGCCTTCTGCGTCATCGTCTGCGACACGTCGACGTCGACGATCTCGTGGGTCGCGATCTGCTGGCCCTTCAGTGACAGCGCGCCGCTCTCGAAGTAGAGGATCTCGCTCGTCAGGCGGTACCGCCCGCCGCTCAACCCGGACAGCCTCTGCCCGCGGGCCGCCCAGAGCGTGCCCTCTGGCAGCACCTCGGCCGCGGCCGCATCGGCGGCGCGGGCGTCGGCTGCGGTCCGGAGGACTCCGGAGGCACGCGTGGTCGTCGACACGTTCGTCGTGACCGGGGTCGCCTGAGCGGCGACGACGACCGTGGGGTTGGCGGCGGGGTCATGGAAGTGGTCGGTCCACTGCCCGCCGTCCCACCACCGCAGCCGGCCCGAGCCGTCGTCGTACCAACCTGGGTCTGCCATGTTCGGCTCCTCGATGACGGGGTGGACCGGATCGTCGCCTCGGGGTGAGCGCGTGTCCGGCCGCCATCGACGATCCTAGGTTTCCTGACGGGACCGCCCATGACCCCAGTTCGTGGCGATGCCCGTCGTCGTCCAGCACGTCCGGGCCGTGCCTGGTCAGTCGCGCGGGGCCGCCGCCGTCTCCGCCTGGATGGTGGATGCCGTGGGTGGGGCCGCGTGCGCGCCGTGCCCGCCGTCCGCCGGGAGGCCGGCCGGGAGATCCGGCGCCGGCGCCGACGCCGACGCGTGCGGGTGCGTGCGCTCGAGCGCCGCGCCCTCGATGTCGACGTCCGGCAGGATCCGGTCGAGCCAGCGCGGCAGCCACCAGGCCGAGCGGCCGAGCAGGTGCATGAGCGCGGGCATCAGCAGCATCCGCACCACGAAGGCGTCGAGCAGCACGCCGAACGCGAGGCCGAAGCCGATCGACCGGATGATCGTCGACTCGGAGAAGACGAACCCGCCGAACACCGAGACCATGATCAGCGCCGCCGCGGTGACGACCGCGCGGCCGGCCCGGAACCCCTGCACCACCGCGAGCCGCGCCTCGGCGCCGTGCACGTACGCCTCCCGCATGCCGCTGGCGAGGAACAGCTGGTAGTCCATGGCGAGGCCGAACAGGATCCCGACGAGGATCACCGGCAGGAAGCTCAGGATCGGTCCGCTGCTCTCCAGTCCGATGAGGCTCGCGCCCCAGCCGAACTGGAACACGGCGACGATGAGGCCGTAGGTCGCGAACAGCGACAGCACGAACCCGCCCGTCGCGATCAGCGGCAGGAGGATCGAGCGGAACACCACGATCAGGATCAGCAGCGACAGCCCGACGACCACGAGCAGGTAGAGCGGCAGCACCGCGGCCAGCGCCTCGGAGATGTCGATGTTCGTGGCGGCCTGCCCGGCGACGCCGAGCGTGATCCCGCCGTCGAGCTCGGGCAGCGCGCGGATGTCCTGCACGAGCTCCTCGGTGGATGCGCTGTTCGGGCCCTCCTGCGGGAGCACCTGGAACGCGAGCACCGTCCCGTCGTCGGTGTTGGCGACGGGGGCGACGGCGACCACGTCGTCGAGGTCGTGCAGGGCCTGCGCGACCTCGACCTGCGTCGCGAGGAGATCGCCCTCGCCGACGCCCGCGGGTACGTCGGCGACCACGAGCAGCGGGCCGTTGGCGCCCTCGCCGAACTCGTCGGCGACCGTCGTGAACGCGCGCTGGCTGGTGGATCCGGCCGGCTCGCTGGATCCGTCGGGCAGGCCGAGCCGCATCGACAGGCTCGGGATCGCGATCACGAGCAGGGCGACGACCGTGCCGAGCACCGTGAGCACGGCGCGCGCGTTCGACATGGGCTTCAAGGCCGTCGCGGCCTCCTGCGGGCGGGCGGGGTCGGCGGCCGCTGCGCGCGCACGGTCCCGCTTCCGCAGCACGCGCGTCCCGGCGAGGCCGAGCACCGCGGGCGTGAGCGTGATGGCGACGAGCACCGCGACGAGCACGCAGACCGCGCCGACCGTGCCCATCAGGGCGAGGAACGGCACGCCCGTGATGTTGAGGGCGAGGAGCGCGACGATCACCGTGGATCCCGCGAACACGACCGCCGTGCCCGACGTGCCGTTCGCGAGCCCGATCGACTCACGCACGCCGGTGCCCGCGAGCATCTGCTTCCGATGCCGGTTGACGATGAAGAGGGAGTAGTCGATGCCGACCGCGAGGCCGAGCATCACGCCCAGCACCGGGGTCACCGACGCCATGTCGACGACGCCGGAGAAGGCGAGCGACGCGGTGACGCCGACGCCCACGCCGACCACCGCCGTGACGATGGGGAGCGACGCGGCGATGACCGTGCCGAGCATCACGATGAGCACGATGGCCGCGAACACGAGGCCGACCACCTCGCCGATGCCGAAGATCTCCGGCACGCCCTGCGCCAGGTCGGTCGCGAAGTCGACGCTCGTGCCGTCGACGGGGGAGTCCTGGAAGTGCGCGATCGCGGCCTCCTTGGTCTCCTCGGAGAGCTCGAGGCGCGGATCCGTGAAGGAGACGTTGACGATGGCCGTCGAGCCGTCCGCGGAGACGACGCCGATTCCGTCCGTGAGGCCGAGGAGCGTGCGGCCGAGCTCGGCCTGCTCGGCGCCCGACTCGAGCTGCGTGCGATTGGTGTCGACGGTGGCCTGCTGCTGCTGGAGGGCCTGGGTCTGCGCATCGAGCTGGGCCTGCTGCGCGTCGAGCGCGGCGATCTGCGCGGCGGGCGCGCCCGCGGCCTCGGCCTGCTGGCGCGCGGCGGTGAGCTGCTGCTGGCCCGCGTCGAGCTGCGCCTTCCCAGCGTCGAGCTGCTGCTGCGCGGCGTCGAGCTGCGTGCGGCCCGCGGTGACCTGCTCCTCGCCGCTCGTGAGCTGCGCGGCCTGGTCGGCGCGCTGCTGGGTGACCGCGAAGGGATCCACAACGCGCGCGACGCCCGGGAGGTCGCCCGCGCTCGTGGCCAGGGCCGAGATTTCGGCCTTCTGCTCGTCGGTGAAGGCGGAGCCGTCGGTGGTGCGGTAGACGACCGTGCCGGTGCCGCCCGCGGTGTCGGGGAGCGTCTGCGCGAGCTCGTCGGTGACCGCGCCGGACGCCGTGCCGGGGATGTCGAAGCTGTTGCCGAGGGCGCCGGCGAACGCGAGGAACGAGCCCACGCCGATGCCGAGGATCACCACCCACGAGACGATCACGAGCCACGCGCGACGCGCGGCCATCGAACCGAGCCGGTACAGCACTGACGCCATGTCATCTCCCTCAGACGCTTCGACGATACGCTACGTCTCGTCTAGTTTCTGCGGCTAGCCTGTGCAGGTGAACGAGCACCGAACCGGACGGGTCCGCAGCGAAGCGGCCCGCGAGGCCATCCTCGGCGCGACCGTGCGCCTCATCCACGCCGTCGGCTACGACCACCTCACGATCGAGGGCGTCGCCAAGGAGGCTGGCGTCGGCAAGCAGACGATCTACCGGTGGTGGCCGTCCCGCGGCGCGCTCATCGCCGAGTGCATGACCGAGGGCCGCCTGATGCCGGTGGAGTTCGCCGTCCCCGACACGGGCGACCTCCTCGCCGACATCGAGCGCTGGCTCACCGGCGTGCTCGCCGTGCTCGACGCGCCCACCGGCGGCCCGCTCGTGCGCTCGCTCGTCGCGGCCGCCGCCGAGGATGCGGCCGTGGGCGACACCCTGAGCGCGAGCCTCGGCGTCGACCGCGACCTCTCCGAGCGCCTGGCCTCGGGGATCCGCGCGGGCCAGCTCCCCGCCGACGCGCCCGTCGACGAGCTCGGCCAGGCGATCCTCGGCGTCATCGTGCTGCGCGTGCTCGGCCGCAAGGGCGACCACGCGGAGAGCGTGACGCGGCTGGTGCGGTTCGTGCTGGGGGGTGGCGGGGCGGCGGGCTGACCAGAGCCCGCATCACCCGTACGCGTAGAACCCCTCGCCGGACTCCACGCCGAGCTTGCCCTTGTCGAGGTACTCGCTCTTGAGGTGCGCCGCCCACGCCTGGGCGCCCGGCTCGTCGCTCGCGGCGGAGACCGCGTAGGCGGTGCGGAGGCCGACGACGTCGTAGATCTGGAACGGACCGAGCGGCGCACCGGTCGCGATGCGCCAGGTGGTGTCGACCGTCTTCGGATCCGCGACGCCCGTCAGCACCAGGCCCGCGGCCGCCTCGAGCAGCGGCACGAGGAGGGAGTTGAGCACGTAGCCGGGCTGCTCCTTCTTCAGCGGGATCGGGACCATGCCGATCTCCTCCGCGAACGCGACCACCCGGTCGAACACCTCGGGCGACGTGCGCCCGGTGCCCATGATCTCGGCCGTGTTCTGCACCCACACGTGGTTCGCGAAGTGCAGCGCGAGGAAGCGGTCGGGGCGGCCGGTGGATTCGGCGATGTCGCTCGGGAGGAGCGTCGACGAGTTGGTGGCGAAGACCGTGCGCTCGGGGGCGGCGTCGGCGATGCGGCGGTAGACGTCCTGCTTGAGGTCGAGGGACTCGGGGACGGCCTCGATCACGAGGTCGGCGTCGGCGACGGAGGCGGCGAGGTCGTTCGTCAGCTGGATGCCGGCCGCCGCGGCGGTCGCGGACTCCCGGGTCTCCTCGCCGGACTCGGAGACGTACTGCGCGACGATCGCATCGAGCCGCCCGCGCGCGGCCTCGAGCGCGGCATCGTCCACGTCGTAGCTGATGACGGTCTTGCCGTGGTTCGCGGCCTGGAACGCGATCTGCGCGCCGAGCACCCCGGCTCCGAGGACGGTGACGTTCGCGAATGCGGGCATGGGGGACTCCTTCTGTGGACGCGGCGGCGGGCGGTTCCCGCGGCTGGCGTCCTCGCCACCGAACCACCGGGCGGAGCGGGCGGAGGATCCCGTGCGGCGAGCGGACATCCGGCGACCGTCAGCCCGGCTCATCCCCGGCCGGCACTCGGTAGCGTCGAGGAGCGGATCCCTCCGCCGAGCAGGAGGACCCATGAGCGAGACCCCGAGGCGCAGGCCCCTCGAACCCCTCGACCCCGCCGACCAGGGCGTCGCGGGCGAGCTGCGCCGCGACCGCTTCCTCGGCGACCGCGACCTCACGCGCTGGGTGACGCCGGTCGGCCGGATCCTCGCCCGCGTCGTGGAGCGGATCATGCGGGCGCTCGGCCCGTACGCGGCGCTCGTGATCACGCTGCTGGTCGGTCTCGTGCTCGCGTTCGGCCTCGCCGCGATCGCCGCGCAGGTCTACGACAACGTGACCGACGCCGACGGGGTCGCCGGCCTCGACAAGCCGCTCCTCGCCTTCATGATCGGCATCCGCACGCCGTGGCTCAACGACGCCGCGACCGCGTACACGGACGTCGCGGGCGTCGTGGTCATGCCGATCATCGCGGTGGTGACGATGCTGTTCCTCGCCATCCGGCGGCGCTCGTGGACCCCGGTCATCCTCGTGCTCGCGGCCGGCGGCGGATCCCTCCTGCTCACCGTCGCCGGCAAGGACATCATCGACCGCGCCCGCCCCGACCTCGCCGACGCGGTGCCGCCGTACGAGACCTCGCCGTCGTTCCCGAGCGGCCACACGCAAAACGCGGTCGCGATCGCCGGGATCCTCGCCTACCTGCTCCTCCTGCGCCAGCACCGCCGCGCGACCCGCGTGCTCTCGATCACGGTGGCCGTGGTCTTCGCCGTCACCATCGGCGCCACCCGCGTGTATCTCGGCCACCACTGGTTCACGGATGTGCTGGCCGCCTTCTTCCTCGGCGGCGCGTGGCTGGCGCTGGTGATCACGGCGCATCGGCTGTACCTGACGGCCCGCCGGCCGGAGCCTGTGGAGGCGGGGCCCGTCGGCTGATCCGTCCGGGGTGTGTCACGGTGGAGACATGGACGACAGGCGCGACTTCGAGCACGACTCCGCGGCACACCAGCGTCTGACGGGTGAGCCGTCGGCTCGTCAGATCCTCGTGCTGATCGCGGTGACCGCGTTCATGTCCGCGTCCGCCCTGGCCTTCGTCGAGCTCGAGTTCGTGATGCGGATCGTCGTGATGGTGGTCGTGATGCTGGTGCTCATGCTGATCGGCCGGGTCGTCATCCGCCGCAGCAACCTCCGCCGGCACCGCTAGCGCGCGCGCCAGGGTCGCTCCGTGCAACCCTTGCCGCATGGATCTCGAGGTCGGCCCCGCGCTGACCATCCCCGCGGCTGAGCTGCGGTGGCGGTTCTCGCGGTCGTCCGGGCCCGGCGGGCAGCACGTCAACACGTCGGACAGCCGGGTGCAGCTCACGTGGAGCCCGGCCGAGTCCCTGGTGCTGACCGATCAGCAGCGGGAGAGGATCCTCGACCGGCTCGGCCGACGCCTGGTCGCCGGGACCATCACGGTGGCGGTCTCCGAGCAGCGGTCGCAGCTGCGGAATCGGGTGGCCGCGCTCGACGCTCTCCGCGAGATCGTGGAGGATGCGCTCGCGCCCGACGCCGCCCCGCGACGACCGACCCGGCCCACGAAGGGCTCGCAGCGTCGCCGCCTCGCGGCCAAGACGCAGCGCTCCGCCACGAAGCAGCAGCGCAAGCGGCCGACCGGCGACTGAGCGCGCTGGTGGACGGGCGTCAGCGGATCAGGCGGACGCCCCCACGGACACATCGGCCCGGTCCCACCCCAGCGCCTCGCCGATCTGCTTGATCGCCGCGAGCGAGCGCAGGTTGAAGTCGACGCCGAGCTGGTTGGGGATCGTGACGAGGAGGGTGTCCGCCGCGGCGATCGCCTGGTCGGCACCGAGCTCCTCGATGAGGCGCTCGGGGGTGCCGATGTAGGAGCGGCCGAAGCGCCACTTCTCGCCGCCGACCTGGCCGACCTGGTCCTTGCCCTCGATCTGCGAGCGGACGCCGAAGTAAGCTTCCGACTCGTCGTCGATGATCGGGATGATGCTGCGGCTGACGCTCACGCGCGGCTCCCACGCGTGCCCGGCGGCGGCCCAGCCGTCGCGGAACAGCTGGATCTGCTCGGCCTGGAGCACGTCGAGCGGCACGCCGGTGTCCTCCGAGAGGAGCGTCGACGACATGAGGTTCATGCCCTGCTCGGCCGCCCATTGGCCGGTCGCGCGCGTGCCGGCGCCCCACCAGATCCGCTCGCGCAGGCCAGGCGACTGCGGCGTGATCGCGACGCCGCCCGCGATGATGCCGCGCTGCGGGGCCGCGGTCGCGAGCTCCTCGCCCTCGAGCGCGCGGAGGAAGAGGTCGGTGTGGCGGCGGGCCATGTCGGCGTCGGTCTCGCCGTCGCGGGGCACGTAGCCGAACGACTCGTAGCCGGCCTCGACCTGCTCGGGCGATCCGCGGCTGATGCCGAGCTGCACCCGGCGGTTGGAGATGAGGTCGGTCATGGCCGCCTCCTCCGCCATGTAGAGGGGGTTCTCGTAGCGCATGTCGACGACGCCGGTGCCGATCTCGATCCGGCTGGTGCGGCTCGCGATGGCGGCCAGCAGCGGGAACGGCGACGCCTGCTGCGGCGCGAAGTGGTGCACGCGGAAGTACGCGCCGTCGATGCCGATCTCCTCCGCCGCGACGGCGAGGTCGATCGACTGGAGGAGCGAGTCCTGAGCGGTGCGCACGCGGGATCCGCGCACGTCCTGCCAGTGGTTGAACGACAGGAAGCCGATCTTCGTGGCCATGGGGCGCTCCTCGGTGCTCGACGGCGACGGATCCGGGTGGATGCGTCTGCATGGAGTCGAACCGCCGCGGGGCGCTGGCCTATTCCCGGCCTCGACCCCGCGGCCTCATCGGCCTACGCTCCGACCATGCACCGCATCTTCACGACGCCGTTCGCCGTGGTCTACCCGCTCTACGTGAAGAAGGTCGAGCGCAAGGGGCACACGCAGGCGGAGGTCGACCAGGTGATCACCTGGCTCACCGGCTTCGACGCCGTGGAGCTCCAGCACCACCTCGAGGCGGAGACCACCTTCGAGGACTTCTTCGCGGCCGCCCGCCTCACCCCGCTCGCCGACGAGGTGCGCGGCGTGATCTGCGGCGTCCGCATCGAGGAGATCGACGATCCGCTGATGAAGCAGGTGCGGATCCTCGACAAGCTCGTCGACGAGATCGCCCGCGGCCGCCCGATGGCGAAGGTGCTGCGCGGATGAGGGTCGCTCGTGGTCAGTAGTGGTCGCGCGCTTGCAGGATCACGATGTGCTCGTCGGTGACCAGATAGACCAGGCGATTCGCCTCGTCGATGCGCCGTGACCACGCGCCCGAGAGGATGTGCTTGAGGGGCTCGGGCTTGCCCGGTCCCGCGAACGGGTCGCGCATCACGTCCCGGATCAGCGCGTTGATCCGCTTGAGCGTCTTGCGATCCTGGCTCTGCCAGTAGGTGCAGTCCTTCCAGCCGTCGGCGTCGAAGGCGAGCTGTCGGCTCACTCCTCGATCAGCTCGTGCGTCTCGAACTCGCCTCGGCGTGCCCGCTCGAGCGCGCCCAGCAGCCGCTGCGCACCCTTGGCGTTCCGGAGCAGGTAGGCCGTCTCCGTGATCGCGTCGAAGTCGTCCTTCGAGATCAAGACGGCGTTGCCGTGCTTCGAGACGACCTCCACGGGAGAGTGGTCGTCGTTGACCTGCTGGATGAGTCCGAACAGGTTCCGACGAGCGTCGGATGCGGTGATGGCGGACATGACGGGACCCCTTGATCTGGTACCGGAAAGCGTACCACTTGCGAGTCGATCAGGAGGAGGCGACTTCGGCTTCTGAGGCGATGCGCACGGCATCCGCCAGCACCGAGGACGGCAGCACGGCGCTCGCGTGCAGCACCTCGATCCCGAGCAGGCGACCGTCGGCGTCGAAGTCGAGGGCGACCTCGCCGCGCTCGCCGGGCGTCGCGATCGAGTGGATCGTCGTGGCCGCGTGACCGTCGCCGAGGGGGTCGGCCAGCGCGATGTACGCGGCGTCCGCGACCGCGTCGTAGGTCACGCGCATCACGCGCCCTCTCCCATCACCCGACGGAACGCGTCGAGCGTCTCGCGCAGCACCTCGGCGAGGTCGCTCGTGCCGTCGCCGTCGGAGAGCCAGCGGCCGATGGAGACGCCGAAGACCGTCGCGGTGGCGTGCGCGACGAGCACGGCGGTGAGCGGATCCGCCCCGCGCTCCACGAAGCCCGCGCGCACGGCCTCCTGCATCGCCGCCACCTTTCGCATCTCGCGCTCCTGCAGCCCGGCGTCGTCGCCGATGATGCGCTTGCGGGCGAGCAGGGTGTCGCGCCCCTCCGCGAACTGCGAGGCGACGACCTCCGGGAAGCCGTCCTCGACGACCTGGAGCGGGGATCGGTCGGCGGGCGCGGCGCGGATGATGCGCGTGACGAGCGCCGGCAGCTCGTCCTCCTCGGCGAAGAGCACCTCGCGCTTGTCGGCGAAGTGACGGAAGAAGGTGCGGGTGGTGAGGCCGGCGCGGGCGGTGATCTGGGGCACGGTCGTCTCCGCGAAGCCCTGGGTGCGGAACAGCTCGAGGGCGGCGCCGGCCAGGCGCTCGCGCGTGTCGGGCTGCCATCTGCTCATGCATCGATCCTAGGTGATGACACGGCGTGCCATGGCTGTGTATGGTGATGACACGCGATGTCATCGGGCAGCGCGATCCTCAGATCGGAGATCCGCCGTGCCCACCGAAACCGCCGCCTGGCTCGCCTCGTCCGCCGCCGACCTCACCGTCGGATCCGCGCCGCGCACCGCACCCCGCGAGGGCGAGGTCGCCATCCGCGTGCGCGCCGTCGCCATCAACCCGCTCGACACCATGAAGCAGCACATGGGCGACCTCATGTACCGCTGGCTCCCGCACCCCGCGGTGCTCGGCGAGGACGTCGCGGGCGTCGTCGAGGTGGTCGGCCCCGGTGTCACGCGCTTCGCCGTCGGCGACCGGGTCGTCGCGTACGCGGTCGGCATGGAGAAGGGGCGGCGGCACCAGGCGGAGGGCGGGTTCCAGACGCGCGCCATCGTCCGCACCGTCCTCGCGTCGCCGATCCCGGACGCGATGCGCTTCGAGGACGCCGCCGTCCTCCCGCTCGGCATCTCGACCGCCGCGTCGGCGCTGTTCGGCGCCGGCCAGCTCGGCCTGCGCATGCCCCACGCCACCACGCCGCCGACGGGGGAGACGGTGGTGGTGTGGGGCGGATCCACCAGCGTCGGCCTGAACGCGATCCAGCTCGCGGTCGCGGCCGGGTACGACGTCGTCACGACCGCCTCGCCGCGCAACCACGAGCTCGTGCGCTCGCTCGGTGCGAGCCGCGCCTTCGACTACCGGAGCCCGACGGCCGTGCGGGACATCACGCGGCACCTGGCCGGCCGACCCGTGGCGGGCGTGCTCGCGATCGGCACCGGATCCGGCGGCCCGGCCGTCGACATCGCCATCGCGATGGGCGCCACCCGGGTCAGCATGGCGAGCCCGCCGGTGTCGTTCGAGACGCTGCCGCGCGGTGGCCGGGTGGGTCTGCCGCTGGTGCGCCTCGGGATCCGCATGGGCACCGCCACCCCGGCCCTGATCCTGCGGGCGCGCGTCCGCGGCATCCGAGCGACCTTCATCTGGGGCAGCGCCCTCATGCACGACGAGGTCGGCCCGATGCTCTGGGAGCGCTTCCTGCCGGCCGCGCTGGCCGAGCGCCGCTACGTCGCGGCGCCGGCGGCCGAGGTGGTCGGCACCGGGCTCGAGGCGATCCAGCCCGCGATGGACCGCCTCCGCCAGGGCGTCTCGGCGCGGAAGCTGGTGGTCACGCTGGGCGACCGGCATGACCTGCGCGGCTAGCGTGGAGAGCATCACCTACCGAGGAGCACCCGCATGAGCCGCATCACCGTCGACCAGCTCGCCGCCCTGCATTCGCCCGTCCTCATCGACGTGCGCGAGCCCGACGAGTACGCCGCGGGCCACGCGCCCGGCGCCGTCAACCTGCCCATGTCGCAGCTCGAGGCGCGCGTCGACGAGGTGCCGACCGACGCGCCCGTGCACGTGATCTGCCAGTCCGGCGGTCGCAGCGCTCGGGTGACCGAGGCGCTCGCGGCCCGGGGCGTCGACGCGGTCGACGTCGAGGGCGGCACGAGCGCCTGGATCTCCGCCGGGCACCCCGTCGACCGCGCCTGAGCCTGGCGGCGTCCGCCGTCGCGTCCGTACGATCGGGGCATGCCCGCCGCCGCGCACGAGGTCCTGACCGTCCCCGACCGGGCCGCGTGGCGCGACTGGCTCGACGCGCACGAGGAGGCGTCCGACGGCGTGTGGCTGGTGCTCGCGAAGAAGGGCACGACGGATCCGACGTCGCTCACCTACGCCGAGGCCCTCGACGAGGCGCTGTGCAGCGGGTGGATCGACGGGCAGACCGCGAGCATCGACGAGCGGATCTTCCGCCGCCGATTCACCCCGCGGCGGAAGGCGTCGCTGTGGTCGGAGCGGAACATCGGGCTGGTCGCGACGCTCACCGCGGAGGGCCGGATGCGTCCGGCCGGGATCCGCGAGGTGGAGCGCGCGCAGGCCGACGGCCGGTGGGAGCGCGCCTACGCGGGCCAGGCGTCAGCCGCCGAGCCCGAGGATCTGACGGCCGCGCTCGCCGCATCGCCCGCCGCGGCCGCGACCTTCGCGACGCTGTCCAAGGTCAACCGCTACGCCGTGATCCACCGGGTGTCGACGGCGCCGAACGCGACCGTCCGTGCGAACCGGCTCGCGAAGCTCGTCGCGATGCTCGAGCGCGGGGAGACGCCGCACCCGCAGTGACGAGGCGGCGGATCAGGTCGCGGCGGCGGACCAGTCGCGCGCCAGCACCGACATGACGACCTCGTCGTGGAACGCGCCGTCGTGGAAGACGTTCTCGCGCAGCACGCCCTCCTCGACGAAGCCGACCTTGCGGTAGGTCGCCCGGGCCCGGGCGTTGTACGCGAAGACGTGCAGCTCGATCCGGTTCAGACCCATCTCGCGGAAGCCGTAGTCGACGAGCGTGCGCACGGCGTCGGTGCCGTAGCCGGAGCCCGTGTGCTCGGAGCCGATCATCACCGTGAGCGTGGCCGCGCGGTTCAGGAGTCCCGCGCCGTAGAGCGTGACGTGGCCGACGAGGCGGCCGGAGATCCGGTCGGTGACGCAGAAGGCGACATCGCCCGCCGCATCCTTCGCGCTCCACTTCCGGAACATCTCGGCGACGTCGCCCTCGGGCCGCGGCCGCACCGTGAGCTGCTGCAGGACCGCCCACTCCGGATCGCGCCACCACCGCACGAGGTCGGGCAGGTCGGCGTCCTCGAGCGCGCGCAGCCGGATCCGCTCGCCCTGCAGGATCCCCGCGCCGTACCGCTGCGGGTCGCCCGCGTCCGTCCATGCCATGCGGACATCGTGCCACCCGGGCCGCCGACCGCGCGCCGTGCTCGCACGCGCCGCGGCCGCCGCGGGCCCTGGCACGCGGGAGGCCCGGGCGGGGAGATCGACCCGCCCGGGCCTTCGTGGTGCTGTCCGCTGTCGTCGGGAACGGCGTCGTCGCCGCGCCGTGGCCTGTGGATCAGCGCGTCGACCGAGTGAGCGCTACTGCTCGCAGTGCGAGTTCCAGGTGTCGGGGAGCTTGATGTAGATGCCCTTGCTGCACGGGGCGTGGCCCGTGCTGACCGCGACGATCGTGGCGGCCATGAACCCACCGACGGTTGCGCAGGCCACGGGGATGAGCGCGAAGAAGGAGCAGACGGCAGCGGCGGCCACGGCGGCGCCGGCCCCGATGAGACCACGGAGCCAGTCGTGGTTGATGTACAGCGTGTACCAGTGGACGAGGTGGTTGTACCAGTGCTTGGACTCCGTGATCGAGCCGCCGCTGGTGGCTGAGGCCGAGATGTCGTCCGAGGTCGGCGAGGCGTGGAGCTCGGCCTTCATGCTCTCCAGGGAGGCGGCCATCTTGGGGTCCGACGCGGCAGCGGCGCGGAGGCTCGCGGTCTGCGCGTCGGCTGCGGCGGTCTGCTCGGGCGACAGGCCCATCCAGTTGTCGATGTGCTGACCGTTCACCTCGATGCCGGTCTTCGCCGCGTGGACGACGTCGGCCTCGGTGATCCTGCCCGACGTGACGTCGTCGAGCAGGTGCCCGCTCTCGATCGAGTGGCCGACTCGGGCCTCGGGGGAGTGGGGATCGCCGGTCGCGAACGCTCCGCTGCCGGGAGCGGCGACGACGAGTCCGACGGCGGCGACGGCGCCGATGGCGACCGCGGTGAAGATGGAGCGGGTGGAGCGGGTGGTGCGGGTCCGGCGCATGCTGGACATGCGGTTCCTCTCTCTCGGGGAGCGGCGTACATCGCCACCCTCGGAACCTAGGGCGCACCGGGGCCCCCGTATGGGGGCCATGGTGTCCAGCTGGCCAACGTCAGACGAACGACTGACGAGAACGCTCGATCCTCAGTCGGCGGTGCCGAGCGTCAGCGTCAGGACCCCGTCGCGCACCTCGACCGTCGTGCCGCGGTGGTCGCGCACGCGGGGGAGGCCGACGGTGGTCTCGCTCTCGTGGTCGCCGACCACGACTACGCGCATGCCCGCGGCGAGGCCCGCGCGGATGCCGGCCTCGGCGTCCTCGTAGACGATCGCGTCCGCGGGATCCACGCCCAGGCGCGACGCCGCCAGCAGGTAGCCGTCCGGGTGCGGCTTGCCGTTCTCCACGTCCTCGGCGGTGACGAGCAGGTCGGGCACGCGGACGCCGGCGCCGATGAGGCGGGCGCGCGCCAGCTCGCGGCCCGCGCTCGTGACCAGGGCGTGGGATCCGGCGGGCAGCGCGGCCACGAGGTCGCGGGCGCCGGGGATCTCGACCGTCGCGGGGCTGCCGTCGAGCTCGAGCCGATCGAGCTCGGCGAGGAGGGCGGGCACGTCGCTGCCGGCGGGCGCGAACCGGGCGATGCTGTCGGCGGCGCGCACGCCGTGGATCCGGCGCAGGAGGTCGGCCGGGTCGTGGCCGAAGCGCACGGCGAGCATCGTCCAGATCTCCTCCACGAGCGCGGTCGAGTCGACGAGCGTCCCGTCCATGTCGAGGAGGAGCGCGCGGGCGGTGAGCGTGACGGGTGCGGTCATGCATCCATCCTCCCGGACGGGTGGCAGCTGGACACGCCCCGGTCGGCCACGATGGAGGGGACGCCGCGATCCCACGCTGCGCGGGCGGAGTCGGCATGGGCGCGGGTGACACGGACGAGGTCGAGGCCGGGAAGATCCGGACGCTCACGGGCATCGCGGCCTTCACCCTGATGCTGGGGATGCTGATCGTGGGGCTCGTGCCGGATCTGTCGACCGAGGGCGGCCGGGCCGGGGGCACCCCCGCGTGGTTCGGCGGGGGCCTCTTCGCGGTGCCCGGCCTCGCGGGCCTCGGCTGGGCCGCTGTCCGAGCGATCCGACTGCGGAGGCGATCCCGTGGCTGACGTGCTGGCGGTGGTGCTCAAGATCGTGATCATCGTGTGCCTGATCGGCAGCGGGGTCTCCTCGTTCCGCACCGTGAACCACACCTCGCGGACGAACGAGCCCGCACCCCTGTCGATGTCCCGGACCGGAGCCGTGTGCGGCGCGATCGGGATCGTCGCGGTGATCGCGCAGTTCGTCACCGACTGACCCGACGGCTCGGAGTCCTGCCACGGTCCTCCACAAGCCGCACCGCTTACGGCTGCCGCCGGGCCCGGCCGCCCGCCGCGGTCCGCCCGTAGCCTGGGCGCATGGCGAGGACCACCGGGCGCGGGCGCGCAGCGCACCACGTGGTCATCGGCGCCGGGCTCGCCGGGGCGGCCACCGCGTGGCAGCTGGCCAGCCGCGGGCACGAGGTCACGGTGCTGGAGCGCGACCGGCCGGCGAGCATGCTCGGCAGCTCGCACGGATCCGCGCGCATCCTCCGCTACGCCTACGACGACCCCTTCTACGTGCGGCTGATGCGCGACGCCCGCGTGCTCTGGGATCGGCTCGAGCGCACCACGGGCGCGCACCTCGTGACCCCGACCGGATCCGTCGACTCCGGGCTGGTGCGCCGCCCCGCCGAGCTCGCGCGCGTGCTCGAGCGCGTCGGCATCGAGCACGAGCTGATGACCGCGCGCGAGGCCGAGGAGCGCTGGCCCGAGATGTCCTTCGACTCCGACGTGCTGTTCCACCCCGCCGCGGGCGTCGTCGACGCCGAGACCGCGGTGCGCACGATGCTCGACCTCGCCGTCGGGCATGGGGCCGTCGTGCACGAGGGCTGGGAGGTCGCGTCCGTCGAGCGGGTCGGCGCGGGCTTCGCCGTGGTCTCGGATGACGGTCGCCGCGTCGAGGGCGACAGCGTCATCGTGGGCGCAGGGGCGTGGCTTCCCGAGCTGCTCGGTGGCGCGCTGCCGCTGCCGCGTGCCGCGCTCGACCGCATCCCGCCGCTGCGCGTGCGGCAGGAGCAGGTGTTCCACTTCGCGTACATGGACGGGCCGCCCGCCCGTGCTGTGCCGACCTCCATCCACATGGACGAGCGCATGCAGGTCTACGCGCTGCCCGGCGGCCGCGACGTGGACGGCCGCGGCCACAAGGTCGCCGAGTTCGACGGCGGGCGCGTGATCCCGTCGGCCGCGCACCAGGACGGCGTCGTGGATCCGGCCAACCGCGCCCGCGTCGTCGACTGGGTGCGCCGGAACCTGCCGGGCGTCGAGCCCGTGCCGTACGCGGAGGCGACCTGCCTGTTCACGAGCACGCCCACCGAGGACTTCGTGATCGACCGGGTCGACGGGATCACGATCGTCTCGCCCTGCTCCGGCCACGGCGCCAAGTTCGCGCCGCTGATCGGCAGCCTCGCGGCGGATGCGGCGACCGGCGAGCGCGTCGAGCCGCGGTTCGCGCTCGCGCCCTGAGCGGGGATCCGTCGGGCCGCTGACGCGGGGAGCCGCCGGGCGTCAGACCGTCTGCGCGCGCCCGCGGCCGCCGGTGCGCACGCGGGTACGGCCCGGCTCCCGCGGTGCCGCGCGCTCGGCCGCCCGCTCCCGATCCGCCGCCAGCCGCGCCAGCTCGGCGCGCAGCTCGTCGACGCGGTCGTCGCGCCCCTCCTCGGGGAACGCGCCCGGCAGCAGCTGCGGGGCGAGGCGCGCGCGCACGATCTGCTCGAGCGCCGAGTCGCGCGCGATGACCAGCACCTCGCGGAGCGCCTCAGGGTCGCGCGACAGGGCGCCGAGCCGTGCGACGATCTCCTCCGCGATCTCGGCGCGCAGCCGGAGCCCCGGCACGTCGCCCTCGCGGTAGTCGTCGGGCCGGCGTCCCTTGCCGTCGCGCAGCGCCGCGCGGTCGCGGGCCATGCGCAGCCGCTCGGCCTCGCCTCGCTTCTCGCCGATGAGCTCGGCCAGCTCGCCGCGGAGCGCCTCGATGAGCGACTCCTCGTCGTACGGGCGGCGCTCCCGGAGCGTGCGCAGGATGATCCGGTTGACCATCTGGATCCGCAGCGCGACGCCCACGAGCAGCAGCGCCTCCTCGACGAGCACCTCCTTCTGCGCCGGATCCGCGGCGACGCGGGCGGCCACGGACGGCGGAGGAGCGCCCGGCTTGGAGGGCTTGGAGGGCTTCGCGGGGCGGATGCGGGGCCGGGGCATGACGTCCTCCCGGTCCGCTCGCTCCACCGGCGAGGTGATCCCAGATTACGCGGAACGGCCGACGTCGGGGCGGGCCGCGCCCCCATCCCCGTGCCCATCCGCGGGCGTCACCGGTGGTCGGTGCCGGCCGCCGTCAGCCCATCGTGCGCCGCAGGAACGCGAGCGTGCCGAGCTCGTCGTCGATGCCGCCGCCGTCGTGGCCGTTGTACTCCCACTCGACGATCTCCTTCTCGCCGGCGTAGGAGTTGAAGGCGCCGTAGACGGTGGAGGGCGGGCAGGTCGCGTCCATGAGGCCGACCGAGAAGCGGGCGGGTGCGGTCGCGCGGCTCGAGAACGCGACGCCGTCGAAGTACCGCAGCACGGCGTGCACGTCCTCGCCGCGGCCCCGGTGCGTCTTCAGGTAGTCGACGACCTCGTGGTACGGGTACGCGTCGGTGATGTGCGTGGCGCGCTCGATGTCGCAGAGGAACGGCACGTACGCGGAGACCGCGGCGACGTCGTCGCGCAGGCCGGCGACCGCGATGGCCATGCCGCCGCCCTGGCTGCCGCCCTGCACGGCGATGCGCGACGGATCCACGACGTCGAGCGACCGCGCCACGTCGACCGCGCGCACCGCGTCGGTGAAGAGGCGGCGGTAGTAGTAGGTCTCCCGGGAGGCGATGCCGCGGGTCATGAAGCCGGGGATCGCGGGTCCGGCCTCGCCGTGGTCGGCGGTGTCGCCCGCGCTCCAGTACGAGCCCTGGCCGCGGGTGTCCATCTGCAGGTGGGCGAAGCCGGCGGCCGCGTAGATCAGCGTCTCCTCGGCGCGACCACGGCCGCCGCCGTAGCCGACGTACGAGACGACGGTGGGCAGCGGGCCGGTCGCGCCCGCGGGGGTGCGGAGCCAGGCGCGCACGTCGGTGCCGCCGGATCCCGCGAAGGTCACGTCCTGCACGTCGACGAGCGCGAGGTCGGTGTCGACCGGCGCGAGCCGGACGTCGAGGTCGTGCTGCGCGGCCTCGGCGAGGGTGTCGGCCCAGAACGCGTCGAAGTCCTCGGGGTCGACGTGGCTGCTGACGTGCGCGCGGGCGGCGTCGACGGGTTCGATGAGCATGGATCCTCCGGGCGTTCGGCGTTCGGCGTTCGGCGTTCGGCGTTCGGCGTTGGGCGGGTCGGCGTCCGCGTGCCGTCGGGCCGCGTCGCCTCGATCATCATGCCCCGGTCAGCGGAAGAGCGGCTCCCCGGCGGCGGGATCGGCGAGCTCGTGGTCGAGGAAGGTCCAGATCCACTCGAGCGCCCGCGCGCGGTCGAGGCCGGGCGCCTTCTGCGAGAGCTGCGTCGGTCCGCGACCGGCTGACCCTCCGCTTCGGCCGCGTCGGCGAGGAGGAGGGGCCGCCCCGGCGCGTCGAGCCACACGCGATCGTCGCCCGGCGCGCGCGGTGGTACCTCGTGGCGTGGGACCTCGACCGCGACGACTGGCGCACCTTCCGGCTCGACCGGATGCTGCCGCGCACGCCCACCGGCCCGAGGTTCGCGCCGCGGGAGCTGCCCGCGGCGGACGCGCGGACGTTCCTCGCGGCCCGTGCGAAGGGATCCGCCGCGGAGGACCGCTGGCCCTGCACGGGCGAGGTTGTCGTCGAGCTGCTCGCCCGCGAGGTCGCCCCGTGGATCGGCGACGGCGCGATGGAGGGGGTGTCGGCGACGTCGACGCGGATCACCGTCGCCTCGTGGTCGCGGACCGGGGTCCTGGCCGCGCGGCTCCGCTCCGCGCAGGAGCCGCCGCGCGCCTGACGGCACCGCCGCGCGTCCCTCAGCTCACATGCACATCCGGCCGCCGCGACCGCACAGGCTCCGCCCGCCGCAGCACCTCGCGCGTGACCGGGGCGACCTCGCCGGTGCCCGTCACGAGGAAGCGGAGGAGGTTGCCGACCGGCGACCCCTCCGTCCACTCGAAGTAGACGCCGGGCTTCACGCCCGTGAGGTCGCGCACGGCGAGGAGCACCGCGGCGATCGTGTTGGGGACGTTGCCGCTCGTCACCTGGAGCACGCGGAAGCCGCAGCGCACGATGCCGCGCACCACGAGGTCCTCCTCGAACTCCGAGGAGTCGCCCGGGGTCACCTCGAGGAAGATCACGGGGGCCCGGGCCGGGATCCCGCTGTCGCGCCGCTCGTCGCTCGCCTTGCGGCGGTACTCCGCGATCTGCTCCTCCTCGGTCAGCGCCTCGTCGGGCTCGTCCGGCTCGTGGGCGATGATGCTCACCGCGCCGTAGTCCTCGGCGTCCTCGGTGACGAAGGCGCGCGCCCGCTCGTCCATCGTGAGCGAGGTCGCGCGGAGCTGGAACGAGCGCTGCACGCGGCTGACGATCGAGACCACGAGGATCCCGAGGATGAACAGCGCGGCGATCCGCACGCCGTCCGGCCGCTCGATCACGTTGACGACCGTCGTGTACGCGAACACCGTCGCGATCACCGCGAAGCCGATGGTGCGCTTGCGCTGCCCGGCCTTCCTCGCCGACAGCGTCACCGCGACCGACGCCGAGGTGATGAGCACGAGCACGCCCGTCGCGTAGGCGCCGGCCTGCGCATCGACGTCGGCCTGGAACACGAGCGTCACGATCACGGCGATGGCCGTGAAGACGAGCACGAGCGGGCGCACGGCCGCGGCCCAGTGCGGCGCCATGCCGTAGCGCGGCAGGTAGCGCGGCACGATGTTGAGCAGCCCGGCCATCGCGGAGGCGCCCGCGAACCAGAGGATGCAGATCGTGCTGATGTCGTAGAGCGTGCCGAAGCCGTCGCCGAGGAACTGGTGCGCGAGGTACGCGAGCGCGCGGCCGCTGGCCTTGCCGCCGTCCTGGAACTCGGCCTGCGGGATCAGCAGGGTCGTCACGAAGCTCGACGTGATGAGGAACGCGCTCATGATGAGCGCGGCCACCGTGAGCAGGCGCTTCGTGCCGTGGATCCGCGCCCGCGGCACCCCGTCGGCGTCGTCCTCGCCGCGCACCTGCGGCATCACGGCGACGCCCGTCTCGAACCCGGAGAGGCCGAGCGCGAGCTTCGGGAACACGATGAGCGCGATGCCCACCATCACGAGCGGGTTGCCGTGCTGCGCCGTGAGCGCCGCCCACCAGTCGTCGATGACGACGAGGTCGCCGGCCACGTGGAAGAGGGAGACGACGATCACGATGGCGTTGAGCGTGAGGAAGACGCCCACCAGCACGACCGCGATGGAGATCGCCTCCCTGAACCCGCGCAGGAACACGAACGCGAGCGCGGCCAGCAGCACGAGCGTCAGCAGCACCTCGTTGCCCTGGAACCAGTCCGGCGCGAACGGGTTCTCGACGGCGTGCGCGGTCGCATCCGCCGCCGACAGCGTGATGGTGATGAGGAAGTCGGTCGCCGCGAACCCGAGCAGCACGAGCACGAAGAGCTTGCCGCCCCACCAGGGGAGGAGGCGTTCGAGCATGGCGATGGATCCCTCGCCGCGGGGGCTCTCGCGCGCCACCCGCCGGTAGACGGGGAGCGCGCCGAGCAGCGTCAGGAGGATGAGGACGAGCGTCGCGAGCGGCGACAGCAGCCCCGCCGCGACGGCCGCGATGGCCGGCTGGTAGCCGAGGGTGGAGAAGTAGTCGACGCCCGTGAGGCACATGACGCGCCACCACGAGTGCGTCTTCTCGACGGTCTCGGCATGCGGGCCGGGGTGGGAGCCGGACGCGCCGGGCAGTCCGTCGAGGAGCCACGCGGTGATCCCGGCGCGGGCGCGGCGCTGCTCGGGCGCGCGCAGCAGCTTCGGCGCGCTCACGACCGGGCCGCCGAGGTGGCGGAGCGGAGCGGGGACGTCATCTGACCGTGATCCGGGCAGTGCACGGGGGATCCTCCTGAGGCGGCGCCGGGACCCCGTCTCGCGGATGCGACGGTCGGGCCCGGCATCATCGTCGGCCCATCGTGCCACTTCCGGGCGGGAGTCGGGTGGGCGCGCAGGGTGCGGTCATGCGGGGGGCGGTTCGCGGATGACGCGGAGAGGTCAGGAGCGCGGCGGCACGGGATCGAACTGGCCGTCGACGAGCACGAAGCGGCGCTCCTGGTCGGCGCCGGGATCCGTGTCGGGCACGCTGATCCACTCCTCCATGTGGATGGAGAGCAGGCGGAAGGCCGTGGTCCGCGGGCTGGCGTGCCGCCAGGGGCCGTGGCCGTTCCGACCGAGGACGGTGATCGCGCGGCTGACGGATCCGCGCGGGAGGTCCCAGCGCACGGCGGGCTGGCCGTCGGCGCGGCCTTCCAGGATGACCGACGCGATGGTGAAGCGGGCAATCGCCGAACGGCAGGTCCTCCTGTCGCAGGTGCTCGAGGAACAGGCGGCGGTCGTCGTCGGTGTCCATGGGTCGATCCTCGCGGGTACGCGCCCGCGCCGCGTCCGCCGCCGTCGAACGGCCTACTGCCGGCAGCCGCTGCGGCATGGCGCCGTCGTTCAGGGGAGCTGGATGAGGGGGCGGACGAGGATGAGGGTCGGCCCTGCCCAGTCCAGCCCCGTGTGCTCCTCGAGCGGCAGGAATCCCATTCGGCGGTAGAACTCGCGCGTCTGCGCGTACGGCTCGTGCTCGAACGACGGGCCGACCGTGTGCACCGAGAGGAGCGCGCATCCGCTCGTCGCGAGAGAGCCGGCCGCGTGCTCCACGAGGAGCCGGCCGACGCCTCGCCCCCGTGCGTCCGGCGCGACCGCGATGAGGTGCAGCTCCGCGGCCTCGGGGAAGTGCCGGCGGACGAGGGCGACGCCGATGACGCTCGTGCCATCGGTCGCCAGGAGGCTGTCGTAGTCGTCGCTCTCGGAGGCTGCCACGTAGCCCTCGATCGCTTCGGGGTCGCCGAACCAGTCCGGCAGGTCCTGCAGGATGCGGCGGACGTCGGTGCCGCTTCGCCCGCGTGCGACTTCGAGGCTCATGCGGCCATCGTCGCAGCAGGGCGGGTCCGGGGTGCTCAGCGGGGGACGCCTCGCCGGAGCACACGGTCCCGCACTTTGCTCAACACGTCGTCCGGCCTGCTCGCCGCGAGGTCGGGCGTCCACATCTCCGGCCACGGCCTGTCGTGACTCACCCAGGCGGTCGAGAGACCCGCGGCGCGAGCGCCAGCCATGTCGGCCGTGACATGGTCGCCGACCATCCACGCGAAGCCGTCGTCGGGTACAGCGGCCCGGGCGGCGTCGAAGATCCGCGCGTCGGGTTTCCTGGCACCCAGCTCTCCGGAGATGACGCTTGCGGCCACCACGCGGTCGAGCCCGGTGCGTCGCAGTTTCATGCGCTGCTGCTCGGACTCGCCGTTCGTCACCACGACGAGCGAGACGCCGGCGCGGGCCATGCGCTCCAGCTCGTCGACCACCCCCGGGTAGCACTCGATGACGTCCACGGGCTCGTAGAGCAGCCGTTCCACGATGGCGTCCGTCGAACAGGGCGGGGTGAGCCTCTCCTGGATCACCTGCGCCAGTTCCCGTCGCGGCGTGTACCCGCTCCTGTCGGCGTCGACGAGCCATCGCACGTCGCTCTCATCGCCGCCCCACTCGACGACCGCCGTGGCAGCCCACGAGGAGAAGGCTGCGTCCCTGTCGACGAGGGTGTTGTCGAGGTCCAGGAAGACGGGCATGGATGCAGGGTACGAGGGGAGCGCATGAGCGGTGGTTCATGAACCGCGGGATCCAGTTGGAGCGCCAGGCCGATGTCCGACCACCGGTCGGGATGCGCGCGCGTCTGGACACGGCCGCGCCGCACCGATGCGCCTAGCCTCGACAGGAGCCGCGCCGCACCGCCGCCGCCGCCCACCCGTATCCACGAGGAAGAGGAACGCGCATGACGACCTGGCTGATCACGGGATGCTCCACCGGACTCGGGCGCGCCTTCGCCGTCGAGGCTCTGGAGCGCGGGCACGACGTCGTCGTCACGGCGCGCGACGCCGCGGACGTGCAGGACCTCGCCGAGCGCTTCCCCGAGCACGCCCTCGCGCTCGACCTCGACGTCACCGACCCGGCGCAGGTGTCGCTCGCGGTCGACGAGGCCACGGCGCGATTCGGCGGCGTCGACGTGCTCGTCAACAACTCGGGCTACGGCTACCGCGCCGCCGTCGAGGAGGGCGACGACGCGGACGTCGCGCGCCTGTTCGACACCCAGTTCCACGGCAGCGTCCGCATGATCAAGGCGGTGCTGCCCGGCATGCGCGAGCGCCGCAGCGGCACCATCGTGAACCTCTCGTCCATCGGCGCCGCGCGCACGGGTGCCGGATCCGGCTACTACGGCGCAGTCAAGGCCGCCATCGAGCAGATGACCATGGCCCTGCGCACCGAGCTGGAGCCGCTCGGGATCGTCGCGACCGTGGTGGCGCCCGGGTCCTTCCGCACCGACTTCTCCGGCCGCTCGCTCACGCAGTCGGCCACCGTCATCGACGACTACGCCGAGACCGCCGGCAAGCGCCGCAAGGAGAACGACACCACCGACGGCACGCAGCCCAACGATCCCGCGCTCGGCGCGAAGGTGCTCGTGGACGCGGTCGAGCAGGGCGCTCCCTTCTACCTGCTGCTCGGCGGCGATGCCGTCGAGATCGTCACGGGGGCCCTCGACGACCTGCGCGCCGACGTCGACGCGTGGGCGGACCGCAGCCGGTCGACGGCGTACGACGCGAGCTAGACGGAGCCCGGCGGGGCGACGAACACGCAGAACGGGTGCCCGGCCGGATCCCGCAGCACGTAGAGGGGCTCATCGGGATCCGTCGACCGGTCCTGCAGCACGGTCGCGCCGAGCTCCTCGGCGTGTCCGCGGTGCCGCTCGAGCTGCGCGGTGGAGCTGACGGTGAGGTCCAGGTGCAGCATCTGCGGCGGCGAGCCGGTGGGCCAGCTCGGCGCCGGCATGCCGGGCGCCTCCTGGAAGGCCAGCCGACGCGTGCCGTGGTCGTCGACCAGCACCAGCCAGTCCGCGTCCGGCCCGGACGCCTCGGGCTCGTCGCCCGGCCGGTAGCGGAGCCCCAGGGGCTCCCGGTAGAACTCGGCCAGGAGCCGGGGATCGGGCGCGTCGAGGACGGTCTGCAGCAGGTGCGGGTGGTCGGCGGGATCGGTCATGGTCCCGTCCTACTCCTCGGGTGTCACCTCGTCCCGGCGCGTCGACGCCCGGAGCACCCGCACGAGGACGGGGGCCGGGCATCGCGGACGTGACGCCGAGCGACGCGTTCGTGCACGAGGAGCATTCGTCCCCCGTGAGCGGGAGCGGCCGTCAGCACAGCGGGCCTCGGCGACGCGACCGGACGGCAGGCTCCGCCAGGAGCACGACGGCGTCCATGACCATCCGCAGCGGGCCGAGGAGTCGCACGTCTCCGCGCATGAGCATGATCACGACGGCGATCCCGAAGGGCACGGCGAGCCCGGCGTTGGCCCGCGCTCTGCGTCTCCGCCGGAGGCGAGCCCGGCCGGATCCGCCCTCGAGCTCCCGAGGCGTCGTCTCCGCCGGGAGCCCGCCGATGTCGCCGCGGGCCCTACGGGGCAGACGGGGCGGACGGGGGTGCGGATCGGATCATGGCGAGCGACGGCGCCCGGCCCTTCTCGATGTGCGTGAAGGCGATGGACTCGGCGAGGCGGTCGTTGCCGGCCCGGATGGCGTCGAGGAGGCCGTGGTGCTCCTCGGACTGCTGTCGCTGGTCCCGCTCGCTCGTCAGGTAGAAGAGCCAGGTCATGCGCCCCGTGACGGCACGCATGAGCGCGGAGAGCAGATCGCTGTCCGCGACCGCCACGATCGCCTCGTGCACGACGGTGGAGGTCTCGGCGATCTCGAGCCAGTCCTCGCTGTCGAGGGCGCGGTGCTCGGCGTCGATCGCGGCGAGGAGCGGTCGCAGGGAGGCACCGTCCGCCACGCGCTGCGCGGCGAGCCGTGCGGCGAGCGTCTCGAGGCTGAGGCGCACGTCGAACAGCTCCACGACGTCGGCGACGCTCCATTCGGCGACCCGGGTGGAGCGACGGGGGAGCATCCGGACGAAGCCCTCGTTCGCCAGCCGGGGCACCGCCTCCCGTACGGGGAGGCGCGAGACGTGCAGCTCGGCGGCGAGGCTGGCCTCGACGAGTCGGGACCCCTGCGGGTAGCGGCCGAGGATGATCTGCCGACGCAGGGTGCGGTACGTCTGGCTCGCCAGCGACTCCTCGGGGGTGTCGAGGGTCATGGGGCCTCCCTTTCGATGCGGCCCGACCATTCAACACGCTCAGCCCGCGGGCCAGCTCCGTCGCTTGGGCAGCGGACGTGCGTAGCTGTCGGCCCGGCTCGTGCTGAGCCCCTGTCGCACGAGCAGCTCCACGAGGGAGGCCGCGGCGGCCACGCCGTCGACGACCGGCACCGGGAGGCGCGCGCCGACGTGCTCCTCCAGCCCGGCCATCCCCGCGCAGCCGAGGCAGATGACCTCCGCTCCGCGCGCGATGGCGCGTTCCCCGGCGGCCACGAACGCGTCCACCGTGGCGACCGGGTCGTCCTCGAGCTGGAGGACCCCCAGGCCGGTGTCCTCGATGGCGGCGCAGTGGGCGAGCAGCCCGGCCGTCAGGAGGCTGTCCTCGATCTGGCCCGCGGCCCGGCGGACCGTGGTCACGACGCCGAAGCGGCGGCCGAGCATCATCGCCACGTGCGCCGACGCCTCCGTGATGTCGACCACGGGCACGTCGAGGAGCTCGCGGGCGCCCTCCCGGCCGTGCTCGCCGAAGCCGGCCATCACCACGCCGTCGATGCCTGGCGGCAGGCGCTCGAGCGCGTGCAGCACAGCGGCCGCGCTGAGGAAGCTGTCGTACCAGCCCTCGGCAGAGGCGACGCCCCAGGTCGGCGTCACGGGGACGATCTCCGTCCCCGGACCCACGGCGAGATGGGCCCGGGATGCGGCGGTCTCGGTCATGGACTCCGTGGTGTTGCAGTTCACGACGGCGATGCGCATCAGGCACCCACCGCGGCGACGGCGCCGGCCGCGAGACGGAGGTCGTCCCCGACGCCGCGCGCGCGGGCGAGGTCGATCACGGCCGCCGCGACGGCGAGGTCCTGCGCGCCGAGGCCCACGGAGTCGAACACCGTGATCTCGTCGCGCCGGATCCGGCCCGGCGCCGCACCGACGACGACGGCACCGAGCTCGCGGAGGTCGGCGGACGCGTCGAGGGCGCCCTCCGCGATGGCGCGCAGCAGATCGCCCGACTTGGCACGCGCGGTCTCCGCGCCGTCGACCACCAGCGTGCCCCTCGTCATCGCCGCCGCGTCGAGCTCGCGGTGGGTGGGGCGCGGGCGGGCGCCGACCGCGTTGACGTGCATGCCGGGTCGCAGCCATGCGCCGCGGACGAGGGGATTCACCGACGGCGTGAGCGTGCACAGCACGTCGCAGGCCTCGACGACGGCGCGGGGATCGGGGGCCACGGCGACGGGCACGTCGACCCCCTCCCGGAAGCGGGCCACGGTCGCGGCCGACCGGGACCAGACGACCACCTCCTCCAGGCCGGTCGCGGCGCACACGGCGCGCACGTGCTCCTCGGCGAGCGGGCCGGCGCCGATCAGCCCGAGGACGCGGCTCTCCGGCCGCGCGAGGAGGCGGGTCGCGAGAGCGGAGGAGGCGGCGGTGCGCAGCCGGGTGATGAGCGCGCCGTCCAGCACGGCGACGCACTCGCCCGTCGCGAGGGATGACACGAGGATCGTCGACCGCTGCGTCGGCAACCCGAGGGCGGCGTTGCCGGGCAAGTCGGCCATGAGCTTGACCGCCGCCAGGCCGAGCCGGTCCGAGCGCGCGGCCATCGGCAGGATGAGCCCGTCGTCCGTCCCGGAGAGCGCGACGGGAGCCGGCTGCTCCATCGCGCCGGAGCCGAGGTCCGCGAAGATCCGCTCGACGACGCCGAGCACGTCGACGTCCTCGAGCAGTGGGCCGATCGCGTCGTAGGACAGCGCCAGCGGCATCAGCGCGCGCCCACCGCGGCGGCGCCGGTCATCTCGGCGAGCGCCGGGGCGCGCGACACGAGCCCGGCGTCGGCGAGGATGCGCATCCACCGGTCGGATGCGGCCTCGTCGATGACGGTGGTGTCCCACACGCCGCCCGCGGCCATCTCGGCGACGGCCTCCCGGAGGAGGGCGGGGTCGCGATCCGGCCAGCGGGCAGCCAGCACGGCGTCGATCTCCGCCGACGCCTCGCCCGCGGTGATGCGCTGCATCGCCGCCTCGATGCCGTCGATGAAGCGGGCTGCGCGGTCCGCGAGCTCGTCGACGCGATCGGCGCGGGCATAGTAGACGCTGTTCGGCATGACGCCGCCCGCCTCGAGGTGCTGGAACACCACCTGGCCGCCGCCGGAGGCGACGAGCTCCTTGGCCGAGAGCAGGTCGAGCACGATGGCGTCGCCGAGGCCGGAGCGGTAGAGCTCGAGCATCATCGCGGTGGAGAGGTCGCGGACCCAGCGGGTCGCGGCGACGTCGAGCCCGGCTTCGCGGATCAGCCCGGCCGTGAATTCGAACGGGGCGCTGCCGCCCGCCCCGGGTGCCAGCACCACCTTGTCGGCGAGCTGGTCGAGCTCGATCGGACCCGCCGCGTCGCGGGACACGATCGTCATCGGGAAGCGGTGGTTGAGCTGCCCGAGGACGGTGAGGCGACGGTCGGATCCGGCGTACATGCCCGGCACCCAGAGACCGCCGAGCGCGAGGTCCGCCACGCCCGAGTCGAGGTCGTCCAGCACGCCCGTCCAGGGGTCCCTCGCCGTGGCGGTAACCGAGAGCCCACGGTCGGCGAAGAGCCCTCCGACGTCGGCGACGTACTCCGGGAGGTAGTTCAGGCCGTTGGCCGTTGCGGTGATGTTCAGGGTGTCCATGCGGTACTCCTCGTGGTGATGGGTGGATGGAGAGGGGAGGGAGGCGTCAGCCGAACGGCGGTCAGCGAGCGGCGGCGGCGAGGGCCTTCTCGTTGACGTCCTCGAGGGTGCGTCCCCGGGTCTCGGGGGCGAACCGGGAGGCGACGACCAGCACGGCGTACATCACCGCAGCCAGCCCGAACACGCCGGCGAAGGCGAACGAGCCGTAGAGGGCGACGGCGAGGAACGGCATGACCGCGCCGGCGATGTTCCCGATGCCGTTGACGATGGAGGCACCGGAGGCGCGGATGGCCGTGGGGAACACCTCGGCGGTCCAGGTGGCGAGCGTGGTGTTCGTGACCATCGTGAAGTACTGGAACATCGCGCCGAGCAGGAGGATCGCGGTGGTGCCGTCGCCGAACGCCGCGAAGGCGAGGGCCGTCAGGCAGCCCAGCACGCCCGCGGTGCCCACCGCGGTGCGTCGGCCGATCCGGCCGGCGACGAGGGCGGCGGTCGTGGCGCCGAGCAGCGATCCGACGTTCATGATCATCGTGTACAGCAGGCTCTCCGACACCGTGTACCCCCGCTCGACCAGCAGCGTGGGCATCAGGAAGTTGAGCGTCACCTGGGATCCGAACGCCATCCAGGAGGCGACGCCGAGGGCGGCCGTCCGGCGGATCACGGCACGGCTGAATACCTGGGCGGGGGAGGCGGAGACGAGCACGGGCGAAAGGTCCTCCGGGCGCAGCTCGACGGGCGGACGTGCGTCCGTCGGGCGGAGCGTGTCGGACGCCAGCACGGCGAGGGAGCGGTTGGCCTCGTCGACGCGGCCGCGGGAGAGGAGCCAGCGCGGCGTCTCCGGCAGGCGGCGACGGTAGAAGACGACGAGCAGGGCGGGGACGGCGAGGATCACGAACGACCAGCGCCACACCGCGTCGGGTCCGCCCAGCGGGGTCTCGAGGGGTCCGAGCAGGAGGAGGAAGAGGCCGTAGGAGAGGAAGTTGCCGAGTCCGCCCGCGCCGACGTTGATGGCGCCGATGGCCGTGCCGCGGAAGCGCGTGGAGACCATCTCCGACAGCATCACGATGCCGATCATGAACTCGCCGCCGATGCCGATGCCGACGATGAGCCGGCTCACCAGAAGGATCTCGTAGTTGACGGCGACGGCGCTGATCAGGCCGCCGAGCGTGTAGATGAGCAGGTTCAGGCTGAGCGAGAAGCGGCGGCCGTAGCGGTCCGCGAGGTAGCCGGCGAGCAGACGCCCGATGAGGCCGCCGATGACGGTGGCGGTGTTGATCGTCGTGAGCTGGATGTCGCCGATCTGCAGCGTCTGCTTGATGTGGGTCGCCATGGCACCCACCGAGTTCTGCTCGAGGGTGTTGAAGAACTCCCCGGCGAGGATGAGCAGGAACACCCAGAACTGGGCGCGGGTGAAGCCGATCGAGTCGAGGACGGAGGCCACGGAGCGGTCGGGGACGGGTGGGGCGGTGGTGCGGGATGCAGTGGTCACGAAGGGCTCCCAGCGGAAGGTGGAGGCGGCGGCTCGTCGAGGGGCCGCCGGGTGGTCACCTACTTTGTATCCCGGATGCCATTTCGATCAGGTTTCCGTCGTGCTAAGAGTAGCAGCATCGCCTTTCGTTCCGGGCCCTACTCTCCTCCGCCCGAGTCGTCGCGGCAAACTTTGTATACGAATTGTCATCTTCGGGCTTCTCTCCGCGTCGGCGTCCAGCGGCTCAGCGGCGCCCCTCCAGCTCCAGCAGCGTCGTCTTCGCCGCGAGCCCGCCGATGTAGCCGCCGAGGGTGCCGTCGGAGCGGAGTACGCGGTGGCAGGGGATCACGACGGGCAGCGGGTTCGTCGAGCACGCCGTGCCGACCGCACGGGTGGCGGCCGGGCTGCCCGCGGTCTCGGCGACCTCGCGGTAGGTGCGGGTGGATCCGTAGGGGATCTCCGGGAGCAGCCGCTGCACCCGGTCGCGGAAGCCGGTCGACAGGCGGCGGTCGAGCGGCAGGTCGAAGGTGCGGCGGCGGCCGGCGAAGTACTCGTCGAGCTCGCGGGCGGCCTGATCGAGGCGCTTCGGGGCGCGGAGGATCCGCGGGCCGAGCCGCCGGGCGAGGTCGCCGAGCACGGTGTCGTGGTCCTCGCGGGAGTAGGCGACGCGGATCAGGCCGTGCTCGGTGGCGGCGAGCAGCAGCGGGCCGACGGGGGAGTCGATCGTGGTGAAGCCCACGTCGAGCGCGCCGTCGGCCTCGGCTCGGTCGGCGAGGCGGAGGCGGAGGGCGTCGAGGGCGGGGCCGGTCGGGTCGGCGCGGTCGAGCGCGTCGGCGTCGAGGAAGGCGGCGTCGAGGTCCGCGGCGGCGTCGGGATCGGTCACGGTCGTCCTCCTCGTGCGGATGCGGATGCGGATGCGCGTGCGGGTGCGGTGGCGGGTGCGGGTGATGGCTCGCGCGGGGCGGAGGGCGGATCCGCCCCCATCGTCCGCCGCAGGCTCGCGACCCCGTCCGCCGCCGCGCGCCGCACGGCCTCCGGCGTCCCGCCGACGATCGCCGCGACCTCCGCGTGCGGCAGCCCGCCGAGGTACCGGTACGCGACCGCGAGCCGCTGCCGCTCGGGCAGGGCCGTGACGGCGCGCCAGAGGTCGGGGTCGCGGGATCCGGGCACGCCCAGATCGGAGACCCGCTCGGGCACCTCGTCGACGGGGATGGCACGGCGGCCGCGGGCACGGATCGCGTCCAGGGCCTTGCGGTGCGCGATGGTGACGAGCCAGGCGCGCACGTCGGCGCGCGGTCCGAGCCGCGGGTACGCCACGAGCGCCGACAGGAACGTCTCCGACCACGCGTCCTCGGCGTCCTCGTGCCCGCCGAGCACCGCCCGGCACACGCGGAGCACCACGGCGCCGTGCTCGGTCACGACCCTGTCGAACGGCTGCATCATCTCCACACCGGGTAGACGCCGGGGCGGGGTGATCCGTGAGGCCGGCGTGCGGATCAGTCTCGCGGATCCCGTGGCCGGCGCGACAGCCCACCGCGTCGCACCGTCCGCCTGCGGACGCGCCGTGCGCCTCCTCCCTGTCTCCGATGCTCCGCCCGTGCGCGCCGTAGGGACTACCAGTGACGGTCCCCGGGGATGACGACCTCGGGGCCGCCGGTCGCGAGGATGGATGCGCGGCCAACCCCCGGCCGCGCGCTCCGCGAGGAGCATCCGCCGCCGGCCCGTCCCCCCGGGCCGGCGGCGCACACGACGGAAGAGGATCCGCATGGGCAGCACGCTGAGCTCCGCCGCACGCGACGACGAGCAGGCGGTGCCCGGTGACGCACCCCGCGTGCTCCGCGTCTTCGTGGTCGACGAGGAGGCGCCCATCACGCAGCTGCTGTCGCTCGCGCTGCGGATGGAGGGCTGGGACGTGCGCGTCTTCGCCACCGGCCGCGCCGCGATCGACGCCGCCGTCGAGGCCGCGCCCGACGCGATCCTGCTCGACATGACGCTGCCCGACGTCTCCGGCGTGGAGGTCGTCGGCGAGCTGCGCCGCGCGGGTGTCGCCAGCCCCGTCCTGTTCCTCACCGGCCGCGACTCGCTCGAGGACCGGCTCGCGGCCTTCGGCGCGGGCGCAGACGACTACGTCACCAAGCCGTTCGGCCTCGAGGAGGTCGTCGAGACCCTGCGCGTGCTCTTCCGCCGTCGCGGCCTCGCACCGGCGACGATCACCGCGGGCGACCTCGTGCTCGACCCGGCCACGGGCGAGGCGTGGCTCGCGGGCGTGCCGCTGGAACTGGATCCGATGGACCTCGTCGTCGTGCGGGCGCTCGCCGAGGAGCCGACGCGCCGCCTGTCCCGCCGGGAGCTCGTGCACCGGCTGACGGACGCGGGCTGGGACCTCGTCGCCCCGCACGCGCTCCTCGACCTGCCGTCCGTGACCGGCCGCCGCGCGGGTCGCGACCAGGTCGCGCTGCTCGCCGTCGCGGGCGACGACCTCGTGCTCGCGCCCGCCGTCTGACGTCGGGAGCCCCTGCGCCAGGCCGCCGCGTCCACCCCAGTCCGAGGGCCGATGCGGCGAGTCACCCCCGCAACTCCGGGGATCACGAGTCACACGCGTCACACTGCGCAAACGAATTCCCCAGGTGGGTAGCGGATATCCCTACAGTCGGGAGCGGGGAGCCGAACCTCCCCGACGCGTCCTCGAGACACCCGAGCGCGTCCCCTCCACCGCACGATCGCGGCACAGCAATGGCGCGCACGAGCGGTCCTGCACCACTGGAGCTGTCATGACCCGTCCCACCCCCGCCGCCGGTCGCGGCAGGTCGTTCCGCCGCGCGGCCGCCGGCGCCTGCCTCTCGGCCTCCCTCGTGATCCTGCCCCTCGCGATGGCGCCCGCCGCCCATGCCGAGACCGCCCCCGTCGGATCCGCGCCCGTCGCCGTCGAGACGCCGGCCGTCGAGGCCCCCGCGGTCGAGACCCCGGCCGCGACGCCGACGCCCGCCGTCGAGGCGCCCGCCGCCGACGCGACGCCGACCCCTGCGCCCACCGAGACCGCCGACGAGACGGCCCCCGTCGCCGACGCCCCGGTCGAGACCACGCCGACCCCGGCCGTCCCGACCACCCCCGGCGCGCCGACGACCGGCCTCCCGACGCTCGAGCCGACCGTGCCCGTCGTCGAGCTGCCCTTCACCTGGACCACGCCCGACCGCGGCGTCGCCCTCCCGATCAACGAGGCCGTGCCCTTCGCCGGCACCGGCACCGCGGGCAGCATCGTCACCGCGAGCTACTTCAACGCCGTGGGCGTCAAGTCGATCGCCGGCATCGGCATCGTCGGCGAGGACGGCACGTACGCGTTCCCCGCGAGCTTCACCGAGCTGCTGCAGGACTCGAAGACCGCGAGCGTCACGCTGACGCAGGTCGGCCTCGACCTCACCGTCAAGGGCGAGATCCGCGGCCTGGTGCGCTTCGCCGAGGCGCCCGTCGGCCCGTTCGTCCGCGCCGAGGCGTCGTTCTCGACCATCTCGCCGATCTCCGTCGCCCAGGCCACGAGCCTCCTCGGCGGCCTCAAGGTCAACGCCACCGGGTACCTCCGTTACGAGGCCGTCGAGGTCACGGTCACCGCGCCCGACGGCCGCGTGATCCAGCTCAGCGACGCCAACAGCGGCGTGGGCGTCAGCACCCGCTCGCTCAAGGACCTCGTGCGCGCCGACGTCGACGGCACCTTCGCGCAGCCGATCATCCTGTTCGGCGACATCCAGCCGGGCACCTACCGGGTGTCCGTCGCGGGCCTCGAGTCGGGCCTCACGCAGGGCGGCACGGTCGAGCTGACCGGCGAGGACGCGGGCGGACCGGTCGTCCCGGGCGTCCCGACCCCGACGCCGACCGCGCCGTCGATCGACCCCGCGGGCACCGCACCGAAGCCGATCACCAAGCCGGCCGCGCACCACGACGACACCCTGCCCGTCACGGGCACGGACGGCGCCGCGGCCCTCGGCCTCGGCGGCCTCGGCGCGCTGATGGCCCTGGCCGGCGCGGGCACGCTCGTCGCCCGCCGCCGCATGCGCTCCGCGGAGTAGCGGCGCGGCACGACCCGCACCACGCACGACCGGCGGCCGGATCCCCAGGGTCCGGCCGTCGTCGCGTCCGCGCCCCGCCTTGTCCCGCCCCGCGGCCTGCACGTAGATTTGACGTGACCCGCAACGAATCACCCGCACGCGGATCCGCACCCCGTATGAGACGAAGGAGTCCCATGTCCGACACGCAGTCCGCAGCGACGCCCACGGAGACCGGAGGCGCCCTCGGCGTCGCGATGATCGGGCACGGGTTCATGGGCGCCGCGCACTCCCAGGCCTGGCGCGTCGCGCCCGCGTTCTTCGACCTGCCGCTCGCGCCGCGCATGGTGTCCGTCGTCGGCCGCGACCGGGCGCGCACGCAGGAGTCCGCGGACCGCTGGGGCTGGGATCGCGCCGAGACCGACTGGCGCGCCGCCATCGAGCGCGACGACATCGACGTGGTCGACATCTGCTCGCCCGGCAGCACGCATGTCGAGATCGCCGTCGCGGCGCTCGAGGCGGGCAAGCACGTGCTGTGCGAGAAGCCGCTCGCCAACACCGTGGAGGAGGCCGAGATCATGGCGGCGGCCGCGGAGAAGGCCGCCGCGAAGGGGATCCGCGCGATGGTCGGCTTCAGCTACCGCCGCGTGCCCTCGATCACGTTCGCGCGCGACCTCGTCGCACAGGGCGCGATCGGGGAGCTCCGCCAGGTGCGCGCGCTCTACCTGCAGGACTGGCTGACCGACGCCGAGGGCCCCATGACCTGGCGCCTCGACAAGGAGGCGGCGGGATCCGGCGCGCTCGGCGACATCGGCGCGCACATCGTCGACGCGGTGCAGTTCATCACCGGCGAGCGGCTCGATGCGGTGAGCGGCCTGCTGCGGACGTTCGTCGAGGAGCGCCCGCTCCTCGCGGAGACGCGCGGCCTCGGCGGCGTCGCGTCGAGCGAGCGCGGCCGGGTCACCGTCGACGACGCGGCCTACTTCACCGGGAAGCTCGCGGGCGGCGCGCTCGCCAGCTTCGAGGCGACCCGCATGGCCACCGGCCGCAAGAACGCGCTGCGACTGGAGTTCAGCGGATCCGACGGCGCCATCTCCTTCGACCTCGAGCGCCTCAACGAGATCGAGCTGTACGACGCGACCGCGCCCGCCGACCGGCTGGGCTTCCGGCGGATCCTCGTCACCGAGCCCGAGCACCCCTACGCGGCCGCGTGGTGGCCCACCGGCCACGGCCTCGGCTACGAGCACGCGTTCACCCACCAGGTGCGCGACCTCGTGCACGACATCGCCGCGGGACGCGATCCGCAGCCATCGTTCGCCGACGGCCTCCGGGTGCAGCGCGTGCTCGACGCCGTGGAGCGCAGCTCGGCCGACGGCAGCGCGTGGGTGCAGGTGGATCCCGCCGGAGCCTGAGCCCGGCGGCGGCGGCCACCGCTGACGGGGACGCGGGGATCGCCTGGGAGGAACGCGAGCGGCGAGGAGCGGGAGCCCCCTACCTTCAGCGCGCGGGGACGCACGGGCGGGACCGCCGGGATGCACCCGCTCCACCACTCCCGGAGGTCCCATGAGATCACCCGTCCGCGCCCGCCGACGCTCCCGCATCCCCCTGGCCGCCACGGCCGGCCTCGCTGCGGCGGCCGCGCTCGCCGTCGCCGTCGCCGCGCCGGCCGAGGCGTTCAACCACGAGGGGCCGCACTGGCCCACCGCGCGGCTCACGGTCGACACGTCCGAGGTACCGGGCGGGCGCTTCCACGACGCGCTCACCGACGCGGCCGCCGAGTACACCGCGCTCACGCACGTGTCGATGTCCACCGAGGACGCGGTCGGCTCGCCGTGGAGCGCGCAGGTCATCGACGCCGGGGACGACGGCTACGAGGGCTACTCCCACTGGCGCTACGACGGCGATCACCTCACCACGTCGGCCGACATGCACCTCAACACCGCGTACCTCGACGACTCGCTGCCGGAGGACGAGCTCAAGGTGGTGTGGGAGCACGAGTCGGGGCACGTGCTGGGGATCGCGCACGTCACCGGCATCGACCACGTCATGTACCCCTTCGCCTCCCAGGCCTACGACGACGGGGTCACCGGCCTCACCGACGACGAGGTCGCCGGGATCGACTCCCTCTACTGATGGGCACGCAGATGCACGCACGTACGAGCACCATCCACCTCGCCGCCGTCGCCCTCGGGGTCAGCGCGCTCCTGCTGACCGGCTGCAGCGCCGGCACGGCGGAGGCCCCCGTGACCGCGTCGACGACCGACGGGACCCCGATGGCCGACGGCATGCCCATGGCCGACGGCATGTCGATGCCGCCGGGGCCGGGATCGCACACCCACGGGTCGCGCCACACGCACTACGACTCGCTCGCCGCGCTCGCGGCGGACAGCGTCGAGATCGTCACGGGCACCGTCGTCGCGCAGCGCGAGGTGACGGACCTCGGGCCGACCGCGCCGGCCACCGTCTCGACGGTGCGGGTGACGGCCGTCCCGAAGGCCGCCGGTGGCGTCGCGGTCGGCGGCACGGTCGACGTGCGGCAGATCGGCACGGCCGCTCGGCCGGGTCCCGCCGTCATGATGCAGGCGGGATCCACGTACCTCCTCTACCTGCGGCCGTCGCGCCTGCCGGGCGAGGCGGCGTCCCAGTCCTTCGTGACGGGCGGATCCGCCGGGCTCTTCGCGGCTCCTGACCCGACGCGACCGGAGGCGCAGACCGACTCGGACGCCGCGGCCGGGCCGTCGCAGCCGGGGACGTTCCTCCGGCTCGACGACGAGGCGGGCGACACCCTGCCCGAGCGGGTCGCGGCCGACGGCGCCCTCGGCTGACCCGCGGTGCCGTGCCGCCGGCGCCCGGCGGCGCGGCCGCGTCGTGACGCTCGCGTACCCTGGCCAGGACGACCGGGAGGCGGACGGGTGCACGCACGGCAGGAGCGGATGCGGCGCGCCGCGTTGTCCGCGCTGGTCTGCACGCTCGTCACGGCGACCGCGCACGCGGCGGCCGGCGGCGGCATCCCGCATCCGCTCGTGCTCGGCCTCGCGCTCGTCGCGGGCGTCGCCCTCTGCTTCGCGCTCGGCGGCCGCCGCGTCACGATCGCCCACCTCGTGCCCGCCATCGGCGCCACGCAGGGCGTGCTGCACACGGCGTTCACGTTCGGCGGATCCGGCATGACGGCGGGCGGGGGCATGGCGGCGGGATCCGGTCCCGCCGGCCACAGCCACGCGCACGCTGCCGCGGAGGCCGCCCGCGCGCTCGCCGACCCGGGCGCCATGGCCATGCCGGCGCACCACGACGGCGCCATGCTCCTCGCCCACGTCATCGCCGGCCTGATCAGCGTCTGCTCGCTGCGCGCCGGGGCCGACGCCGTCCGCCGCGTCGTCCGGGCGCTCGCCGTGCGCGTGGGCGGCGCGATCGCCGGAGCCGTCGGCGCGCTGGTCGCGGCCGCCGTCGCCGTGGCCGCCGCGCTCGCCGAGCCCGCGGTCGCGCCCCGGCCCGGGCGCCTCGCCGCCGACGTGCGACCGGCGCGCGCCGTCTCCTTGCTCGCCGCGCGGATCCGGGGTCGTCGCGGCCCGCCGCTGGGCGTGCTCGCCGCCTGATCCGCGCCCGCCGCGTCCCTCGAGGATCCGGGCGCGCTCCGCGCCGCGCACCCGACGTCGACCATCCGAGCCCCGTGCGCCGGTGATCGTCGCCGCGATGCCGCGCGCTCCCGCACACCCGGATCCGCACGGCCCCGCCCGTGCCCCACCGAAGGACCACCATGCCCCGCACCACCCGCCTGACCGCCTCCGTCCGACCGCCGGGGCGCCGCCGCGCACTCGCCGCGACCGGCGCCGCGCTCGGCCTCGGCCTCGGCCTCGCCCTGTCCGCGCCGCTCGCCGCCTCCGCGCACGTCGAGGTCGACGCATCCTCCACCGCCCCCGCCACCCTCAGCGTCCTGACCTTCGCGGTCGGTCACGGCTGCGAGGGATCCGCCACCACCGCCCTCGCGATCCGCTTCCCCGCCGACGTGCAGGCCGTGAAGCCGACCCTCGCGCCCGGCTGGTCGGTCGCCGAGCAGGAGGCGGCGGACGGCACGACCGTCACCTACACGGCCGACACCCCGCTGCCCGACTCCCTGCGCGCGACCGTGCAGGTCGAGGCGCTGCTGCCCGTCGACGGCGCGGCCGGGGATGTCGTGACGTTCCCGACGCTGCAGACCTGCGTCGCCGGATCCACCGACTGGGCCGAGACGCCCGCCGCGGGCACCGAGCCCGACCACCCGGCACCGGCGATCACGCTGACCGACGCCGCGAGCGGCAGCGGCAGCGGCAGCGGCATGGCCGGCATGGGCTCGACCTCGGCGACTGGCACAGAGGCCGCCGCGGGCTCCACCGCCGTCGCGGCGGTCGACCAGGTCGCCCGCCTCCTCGGCCTCGGCGCCCTCGTGGTGGGCGTCGTCGCCGTGATGCTCCTCACCATCGGCATGCGCCGCCCGCAGCAGGGCGGCCGACGATGACCGCCGTGGACGACCGCGCGGCCGAGGCGACGACGCCGGTCGCGCCCGCCCCCGCGATCACCCGCCCGCAGCGCGGCTGGTTCCTCCCGCTTCTGCTGCGCCTGCACTTCCTGGCGGGGATCCTCGTGGGCCCGTTCATCCTCACCGCGGCCCTGAGCGGCGCGGCCTACGCGCTCGCGCCGACCGCCGAGCAGGTCGTCTACGCCCACGAGCTGCACGCGCCCGCGACCGCGACGACCGTGCCGCTCGCGCAGCAGGTCGAGGCCGCGGAGGCCGTGGTCGGCGGATCCGGCACGCTCGTCGCCGTCCGCCCCGCCCCCGCGCCGGGCGACACGACGCGCGTCATGTTCACGGGCGACGGCCTCATCCCGAGCCAGACCCGGGCGATCTTCGTGGATCCGGCGGACGCGTCCATCCGCGGCGACCTCCCCGTGTACGGCACGAGCGGCGCCCTGCCGCTGCGCACGGCGATCAGCCACTTCCACCGGACGCTCGGCCTCGGCGACCCCGGCCGCCTCTACAGCGAGCTCGCCGCGAGCTGGCTCGGCATCGTGACGCTCGCGGGCCTCGGCCTGTGGGTCGCGCGCTGGCGTCGGTCGCCACGGAAGCGCGACCTCGTGCGGCCGGACGGGAAGGCCACGGGCTACCGGCGGATCCTGTCCTGGCACGCGTCGACGGGCGTGTGGCTGGTCGCGGGCGCGCTGTTCCTGTCAGCCACGGGCATCACGTGGTCGCAGTTCGGCGGGCAGAACGTGACCGACCTGCGGGCCGCGCTCAGCTGGCAGACGCCGACCCTCACGACCGCGCTCCCGGGCGCGGGTACGGGCGCGGTCTCCGCGGCGGATCCGCATGCCGGCCACCACGCGTCCGCGGCGCCCACAACGACGCCCGCCGTGGATCCCGCGACCTTCGACCAGGTCCTCCGCGTCGCGCAGGGCGTCAACGTGGACACGGGCCTGGTGGAGATCAAGCCCCCCTCGGATGCCGGCCAGGCGTGGACCGTGAGCGAGATCCAGCGCAGCTTCCCGACCGAGGTCGACCAGGTGGCCGTCGACGGCAGCACCCTCCAGGTGGTGGGTCGCACCGACTTCGCCGACTACCCGTTCCCCGCGAAGCTCGCGCGCTGGGGGATCGACACGCACCAGGGATCCATGTTCGGGCTCCCGAACCAGCTGCTCCTCGCGGTGACCGCGCTCGGCATCGCCGCGATGGTGGTGTCCGGCTACCTGATGTGGTGGAAGCGACGGCCGGGCGTCGCGCGCCCGGGCCGGCCCGCTCCGTCGGGCGCGCTCGTGCGGGCGCCATGGTGGGGGATCGCGGCGGTCGTCGCCGTCGGGCTCGTGGTGGGCCTGTTCCTGCCGCTGGTCGGGATCCCGGTGGTCGGCTTCGTGCTGCTCGACGCGCTCATGACCGCGGCGCGCGTGCACCGGGCGGGCGCCCCCGCCTGACCCGGCACGCCGACCGGCGTCGGTCCGGTCGCCCGCGACTCAGCGGGCGGCCGGCGCCGGGCCGGTCGACGCCGCCACGTGCAGCCGGCACGGCAGGAGCGCGTGCGGCAGATCCGTGGCCGTGCCGTCGAGCCGCGCGAGCAGCATCTCGACGGCGAGCCGGCCGAGCTCCGGGCCTGGCGCGTCCATGGTGCTGAGTGCGGGCTCGACGAGCGCGCCCACCTCGGTGGACGACGCGAGCGACAGGATCGACACGTCGTCCGGCACGCGACGTCCGGCCGCGTCGAGCCCCGAGATGAGGCCGCGCGCCGCCTGGTCGTTGAGCAGCATGATCGCTGTGATCCCCGGATCCGCCGCCAGCAGCTCGCCCGCCGCCGCATGCCCGCCCACCGGGGTCGGCGCGCACCGGGCCACCGCGCCGCCGAGCCCGCGCGCCGCCGTCTCCTGCAGGAACGCCCGCTCGGTGCGCGTCGTCGGCCCGTACCCCCGCAGCGGCCCGCCCTCGAGGTCCTCCACCACGAGCCCGAAGCGGCGGTGGCCGAGGGCCTGCAGATGGTCGATCCCGTCGGCGACGGTGTGCTCGAAGTCCATGTCGACGAACGGCAGGTCGTGCATGTCCGCGGTGCGCCCGATGGAGACGAACGGCACGTCGAGCGCGGCCAGCTCGCTGATGCGCGAGTCGTCCATGCGCACCTCCATCACGATGACGCCGTCGACGAGACGGCCGCTCACCAGGTCGGACACGTCGTCGGGCGACGTGCCCGTGGGCCAGAGCACGAGGTGGTACCCGAGCTCGGACGCGCGCGTGGCGGCGCTCATGAAGATCTCGAGGGCGATGCGGCTGAGGCGCTGCACGTCGGCGGGGAACAGCAGCGCGACGATCCGGGTGCGCTTGCTCGCGAGCGCGCGCGCCACGACGTTGTTGCGGTAGCCGAGCTCCTGCATCGCCTGGGTGACGGCGCGGCGCGTGGGCTCGGAGACGGGCTTGGTGCCGTTGACGACGAAGGAGACCGTGGCGATCGAGACCCCCGCGCGCGCGGCGACCTCTCGCATGGTCGGGATGGCGGCTCCTCGGGTTCGGGCGGCGCCGGGCGGGCGATCGGCCGGGCGAGTGCTCAGCGTATAGCGGGCGTCGCGCGGCGGTGCGGGTCGGTCGGGGCGCGGAACCGCGAGACGAGGATGAGCGCGCCGGCGATCGCGCAGACGGCGAGCGTGAGGCCGACCACGTACGCGGCGACGGTGCCGTAGCCGCCGGGCGACGAGTCCGGGTTCAGGAACCCGTACGGGTAGTAGGTGGCGGTGCGGAAGACCTCGTCGCCGGTGAACGGGCCGCGGGCGAGCGTGACGAGGATCCACGCGAGCGGGAACGCGATGACGCGGCCGATGGCGCCCGCGCGGAGCGGCCGACGGTCGGGCGCGAGGATCCAGTCGAGCAGCACGATCAGGGGCACGGCGACGTGCACGATCTGGTCGGCCCAGTCGAGCTTCAGCGGCTCCGGCTGGGGCTGCCCGCGCAGCAGCAGGTTCCAGACGATGCCCGTGATGACGAGGTAGACGGTGGACGCGAGGCGCAGCGTGACCCAGCCGACCCCCGGATCCGCCACCCGGCCCAGCGCCAAGCGCACGCCGCCGACGACCAGCACGACCGCGCCGAGCAGGTTCGCGTCGACGGTGAAGAACAGGGCGAAGTCGAGCGACTTCCCGGCTATGCCGGTGATGCCGAGGTCCTGCCAGTAGGCGTGGTTCACGTGGTACTGGGCGATGACGCCGACGACGGCGGCGATCGCGGTGGCTATGCGGACGACGGAGAGGAGGATGCGCACGGATGAGGTTCCCACGACCTCACCGCCGCCGCCGACGGCCCCCGGTCGCGCGGTCGTGCGGCTCACGCCGGGGCGGATCCGCGTCGGGCGCCGGTCACGCGACGGCAGGCCTCCTCGACGCCGCGGGCGTGCGCGGCGGGGGCGACCTCGGCCGCGAGGTGCCTGGCCTCGCGGGCGGGGCCGTCGAGCGGGCGCCGATCGGCGGCCAGCCGGAGGATCGACGCGGCCAGCCCCTCCGCGTCCGTGTCATCGGCGAGCAGGGCCGCCCCGCCGAACTCCGCGGCGAGGACGGGGTCGCTGACGAGCGCCGGGCGCCCCTCCGCGAAGGCCTCCAAGGCGACCATCGGCTGGTTGTCGTAGCCGAGCGAGGTGATCACGGCCGCGTGCGCCCCGCGGAGGAGCGCGGTCACCGTGGCGGTCGACACGCGGCCGTGCACGGTGACGCCGGGCGGGACGGCACCGCGCGGTCGGCCTCCGGCGAGGTCGAGGTGCACGGCGTCCGGCCCGGACAGCTCGGCGATCAGCGCCATCGCCTCGAGCATCACGTCGAGGCGCTTCTCGGGCGCGAACCGCGCCGCCCAGACGAGCCGCAGCGCGCCGCTCGCGGGGAGCTCGGCGGACGCCCCGCGCGCGGTGCATCTCGTGTTCGAGAGCACCTCGACGGCGGGCAGGCCCGCGCGGCGCAGCGCGACGGCCTGGTGCGCGGAGGGCGAGAGCACGAGGTCGGCCTCGCGGCTGACGGCGAGGGTCATGCCGCGGAGGGCGCTGTCGAGGCGGCGCGGGGCCAGCTGCACCCGCGGATCCGGCAGCCCGGTCATCGCGCGGTGGACGGCCGTGACGGCGGGCGCGAGGAACCCGCCCCACGCCGGGCCGCGCAGGAAGAAGGTGTGGACGGTGTGCAGCGTCGGGATCCCCCGCTCGCGCCCGAGCCGCAGGGCGGTGGCCGCCAGCCCGTGCTCGGAGTGCGTGAGGACGAGGTCGGTGCCCGACCGGTCCATCAGCGCGCCGAGGTCCCGGCGGGTGGCGGCGTCGGCGCGGATCACCGGCAGGCCGAGGAGGGGCACGGGCAGGGTGGGCGCGACGTCGTGCAGGGCGACGCCCGTTCCGTGCAGCTCGCGTACGGCGGTCGCGTCGGGTGCCGCGACGGTGACCGCGTGGCCCGCGCGCGCGAGCGCGAGCGCCTGCTGGACGACGGCCGTCTGGGCCCCACCGAGGTAGGAGAAGGCGTAGTCCATCACGAGGAGGGGGCGGAGGGTGTCCATCGCGGCTGACGCTAACCGTCCGGGCGCGTCGCGCGCTGGGGGCTGGGGAGACGAGGCCGGCTCGGGATGATCCGCGCGCGCCGACGCTCGATGGGGTAGGTCAGGCGCCGCGCATCAGGCGGAGCGCGCCGCCCTCACGAACGCGACGACCGCGTTCGCATGGCCGTGCCCGAGGCCGTGCTCGGCCTTCAGCCAGGCGACCACCTGCATGTGCGGCTCGGCGTCGAGGCGCGCGTCGGCGAGGTCGATCCAGTGCTGGACAGGCTGGCCGTAGGTCGTCTCGATGCTCGGGAAGTAGGAGGCGGGCCCCTTCGCCTTCTGCCCGTCGGGCGGCGGGGGCGGGGCGGCGATGCCGTGCGGGCTCATGCTGCGACCGTACCCGCGGCTCCTGGCGCGGACCAGGGGCGCGGACCCGGGGTGCGCGGCGTCTTCCGCGGAGCGCACGGGCGCTCCCGTTGGTGCCCGGTCCGGCCAGCGGGGCGATCTACGTCGTGCTCGGCCTCGCGCTCGCGTACGCGATCCACCGCCGCGGGCGTCCGGTCTCCATCCGCTGGGCGCTCGAGCCGCTCCTCGGCAAGCGCGTGCGCGGCGGATGGGGCAACGTCATCGACATCATCGCGCTCGTCGGCACGCTGTTCGGCGTCGCGACCTCCCTCGGACTCGGCGTGATCCAGATCGGCGCCGGCCTCGAGAGCGCGGGCCTCGCCGAGAGCAGCACCGTGAGCCAGATCGCGATCATCGGCGTGATCACCGCGGTCACGATCGTCTCGCTCGTCACGGGCGTGACCAAGGGCATGAAGATCCTCTCGAACTTCAACCTCGCGCTCGCGGCGGCGCTGCTCCTCTTCGTGCTGATCGTCGGCCCGACCCAGCTCCTGCTGCGCGACTTCGTGCAGTCCATCGGCGCGTACCTGCAGAACGTCGTCGGCCTCTCCTTCAACGTCACCGCCCAGCAGGGCGCGGCCGGCGAGGCCTGGCAGGGCTCCTGGACCACCTTCTACTGGGGCTGGTGGATGTCGTGGGCTCCCTTCGTGAGCATCTTCATCGCCCGCATCTCGAAGGGCCGCACCGTGCGGCAGTTCGTCTCCGGGGTCCTGCTCGTGCCGACGGCGCTGACCTTCCTGTGGTTCGCGGTGCTCGGCGGCGCGGCCATCCACCAGCAGACGGACGGCGCGGGCGGGCTCGTCGGCGCGGACGGCTCGGTCGACATCGAGGGCTCCCTGTTCGCCCTGCTCGGCGGCTTGCCGGCGGGGACCGTGCTCACGTTCGGCGCGATCCTCCTCATCGGGGTCTTCTTCGTCACGTCGTCGGACTCCGGCTCGCTCGTCATGGCGATGATCGCGTCCGGCGGCGACATCGAGCCGAGGAACTGGCTCCGGGTGTTCTTCGCGGTCCTCGCGGCCCTCCTGGCGATCGCGCTGTTGCTCACCGGCGGCCTGGACGCGCTGAAGACCGCGGCGATCACGACGGCGCTGCCGTTCAGCGTCGTGCTGCTCCTCTCCCGCTGGTCGACGATGATCGCCTTCACCCGGGAGCGCCGCGCCTACGACAAGGCCGAGCGCGATCTGCTGCTCGACCGGATCGGCGTGCACTACGGGCTCGAGGTGGAGGCGCCGTCCGAGCGCGGACTCGTCGTGCCGTGGCGGGCGCTGAAGCGGAAGGTGCGCGGGGCGGACTCTCCGAGCGCCCCGCCGGCGACGGACATGGAGCCGCCCACGACGGCCTGACCACCCTGCTCTCCGCCCTCGTCAGGGGGAGGCCGTCCCCGTCCGCGGGTGGCCTCGGGGCGTCGAGCCCGCTCGCCCGGACCCGGTGGCGGCGATGAGCGCGCAGACGAGCATCGTCCACGGCTGCGCCACGGAGAACGGGAACAGGGACGCGGTCGCGACGAGGGACGCGGAGGCGATCACGAGCGGCTTCCGACGGCCGAGCCGGTCGGACAGGGGTCCGGAGACGGCCCCGAAGAACAGCGAGGTGACGAGCGGGATCGTCGCCATGAGCCGGAGCATCGCGCGCAGGACCATGCGGAGGAACGGCCGACGCGCGATCCGCCGGGCGCTACGCGAGGCCGAGGCGCTTCAGCAGGAGCACGACGAGCACGGTCGGCTTCATCCACGGCACCTCGCCCACGCGGTACTCCTCGGCCCGCGCGAGGCGTCCGGCGAGGTCGGGACGCAGCTCCCGGAGGTAGGGGCGGGCCTTCGCGGCGTGCACCGAGTCGGAGACGATGCGGATGGTGTCGGCGTCCTCGAGGAACGGGATCGCGTTGGCGATGTTCTCGCGCGTGCTGGTGCTCCTGTCCTCGAGGACGAGCGGGCCCCGGTAGCCGAGCTCGTCGCGGGCGTACCTGGCGAGGATCCGCGCCTCGGGCTCGGTGCCCATCACCGATCCGCCGCACAGGATGAGGGTGCTCGAGGTGGCACGTGGATCCATCGAGCGCAGGCCCGCCCGGACCCGGTACCGGTTGATGGCGTTGGCGCGCGGACCGCGGTTGCCGTAGCCCAGCACCACGATCGCCTCGCGGCCGACCTCGGTGCCCGGTCGGCGGGGGTCGAGCCCGCGCGTGCTGGCCAGGCGGTGCGCGACCTCGCTGGCGACGAAGGCGACCGCGGCGGAGGCCCCGATCGCGACGAGCAGGGGGCGGGTCCGCATCCGCCCAGGCTACGCGCCGGGCCACGCCCGACCCTCGTGGTTCAATGGTCCCGCCTCCCACGGGAGGTGCCTCCCACGGGAGGCACGGCGGTGGGGCTCGCCGTACCCGAACCTCGACACCCTCGTCGACGACAGTCCCTGTCTCACGGCACCGCCATGCCATCCGAGATGGGAGACCGCATGACCGACCACCCGCAGCCCGACCACGGCGCACCCCGCGACAGCGCGCCCCTCTACGACGAGCCGCTCGACAGCGACATCGAGGTGGACGACGACCCGGGCCGCCCGGTCCACCTCCGCTGGTCGTCCCTCGGCCTCGTGGCGCTCGGCGGTGCCGTCGGCACGGGCATCCGCGAGGCGCTCGCGCTCACGTGGCCCGCGCCCGCCGGGGGCATCCCCGTGACCATCCTCCTGATCAACGTGGTCGGCGCCTTCGTGCTCGGCGCCCTGCTGGAGTCGCTCGCCCGCCGCGGGCCGGACGAGGGCCGACGCCGCGCGATCCGCCTGCTGGTGGGCACGGGCGTGCTCGGCGGCTTCACCACCTACAGCTCGCTCGCCACCGACGCGGCGTCGCTCGCCGGATCCGCGCTCGGCCTCGCGTTCGCGTACGCGGGGCTCTCGCTCGTGGTCGGAGCCGCGGCGTCCGTCGCCGGGGTCGCCGCGGGTGCCGCGATCCACCGCCGCGCCGCGGCCGGCCGCGCGACGGGGGCGGCGTCGTGACCGGCCCGCTCGTGTTCGCGCTCATCTGCGTGGCCGGCGGCGTCGGAGCCGCCCTCCGTCTGCTCCTCGACGGCGCCATCCGCGGCCGCCTCGGCGCCGCGTACCCGTGGGGCACCACGGTCATCAACGTCACCGGATCCCTCGGGCTCGGCCTCCTCACGGGCGCCGCCGCGCAGTCGGGCCTCCCGCACGACCTCCTCCTCATCCTCGGCGGCGGCCTGATGGGCGGATACACGACCTTCAGCACCGCGAGCCTCGAGACGGTGCGGCTCGCCCAAGCGGGCCGGGTCGGCGCGGCGCTCGCGAACGGCGTCGGGATGCTCGTCGTCTGCATCGTGGCGGCAGGCCTCGGGATCGTGGTGGGCGGGGCGCTGTGACGGCCCTCGCGCCCGTGGGCCCCGCGGACGTCGAGGCGCTGCACGCGTTCCTCGCGGCGGCGGACCTCACGGTCACCGGGCTCGACGACCCGGGTGTGCGGCTCTGGTCCCAGCGCGACGCCGACGGGCGGATCACCGGCAGCACCGGGTTCGAGCTGAGCGCGGACGGGCGGCACGCGCTGATCCGCAGCGTCGCGGTGGATCCCGCCCTCCGGTCCGCGGGCCTCGGCTCGACGCTCGCCCGGCACGCGCTCGCCGAGGCTGCGGCCGCCGGTGCCGGGCGCGCATGGCTGTTCTCGCGGAGGTCCGGTCCGTTCTGGCGGGGCCTCGGCTTCCAGGAGGCCGATCGCGACGCGCTCGCCGCCGCGCTCCCCGACGCCCGCCAGGTCGTCGCGTTCGGCGCGAGCGGGCAGCTGGCGCGCGAGGTCGCGTGGTCGCGGCCGCTCGGGGCGGCGGAGGATCAGGAGCGCCACGCATGACGGGCCCGGTCGGCGACGCCTACGCCGCGCGCGCCGCCGAGTACGCGGAGCGCCTCGGCACCCTCGATGCGGTGCACCCCGCTGATCTCGCGCTCGTCACGACGTGGGCCGACGGGATCGCGGGCCCGGTGCTCGACGCCGGCTGCGGGCCCGGGCACTGGACCGCCCACCTCGCCTGCCGCGGCCTCGACGCGCGCGGCGTGGACCTCGTGCCCGCCTTCGTCGCGCATGCCGGCGCCGCGCATCCGGGCCTCCCGTTCGAGGTCGGCGACCTGGATGCGCTCGACGCCCCTGACGCCGCGTTCGGCGGTGTGCTGGCCTGGTACTCGCTCATCCACCACGCGCCCGACCGCGTCGCCGTGCCGCTCGCCGAGCTCGCACGCGTCGTCCGGCCGGGCGGCGGCCTGCTCCTCGGCGCGTTCGCCGGCACGGCCACCGAGCCGTTCGACCACGCCGTGACGCGCGCGTGGCGCTGGGAGCCGGATGAGCTGGCCGCGCGGATCAGCGCCGCGGGCTTCGAGGTGGATGAGCTGCACACGCGCACGTCGTCGGCGCAGCGACCGCACCTCGCGGTCGTCGCGCGCCGCCCCGCGGACTCCCCGGCCTAGGCTCGCCGGATGAGCAGCGCGGAACCGCATCCCGACCCCGAGCTCGTCTGGGCCACGACCGGCCGCCGCGACCTGCACCGCGGCCGCGTCGTCCTCGTCGAGCACGACGTCCTGCTGCCCGACGGGTCCGCGTCGCGCTACGAGGTCGACGAGAGCGTGCCGTTCGCGGTCGCGACGCTCGTCGTCGACGGTGACTCCGTGATCCTCTCGCGCCAGTACCGGCACCCGCTCGGCCGGTGGATCCTCGACCTCCCCGGCGGCGCGGGCGACACCTCCGAGCAGCCCGCCGAGGCCGCCCGCCGCGAGCTCGAGGAGGAGCTCGGCCTGGTCGCGCCCGACCTCCACCACTTGCGGACCTATGCCGTGAACCCCGGCCGCGCGTCCTGGCTCGTGCACGTCTTCGCCTGCACGACCCCGACCACGGCGGGCACGGCCGACCGCTCCGACCCGTCCGAGCAGGTGCGCCTCGTCCGCATGCCCGTCGCGGAGCTCGACGCGCTCATCGCGGCGGGCGGCATCGAGGACCCGACCCTGCTGATCGCCCGCGCGGCCGCCGCCGAGCAGGGGCTGCTGCCGCCCGTGGCGCCGGCGCGGTAGCCCGACCGGTCAGCCCGCGCGCCCACCCAGGGCGATCCGCGCGATCCGCTCGCACAGCTCCCCGTACCCGACGCCGACGGCCGCCGCCGACTGCGGCAGGAGGCTCGTCGCGGTGAGGCCGGGCAGGCTGTTGGCCTCGATGATCCAGAGGGCGCCCGCGTCGTCGAGGCGGAAGTCGGAGCGGCTGTACCCGGCGAGCCGGAGGATCCGGTGGGCGGCCGACGCCGCCGCGCGCGCCTCCTCCGCGACCGCGTCGGGCAGCTCGGCGGGGAACGTCTCCGCGATCGCGCCCGCCTGGTACTTCGCGGCGTAGGTGAACGCCTCGTCCACGGGCACGCCGATCTCACCGACCGCGAGCGCCTCGCCGTCGAGCACGCCGACCGTCAGCTCGCGACCGCGCACGAACCGCTCGACCATCACGGTCCCGTGCCGGCGCGCCAGTTCGAGCGCGGCGGGCAGCTCCGCGGCCGCGCGCACGACGGAGAGGCCGACGGTGGATCCCTGCCCGGTCGGCTTCACGACCACCGGGAATCCGAGGGCCGGCTCGACCGCATCCGGCTCCGGGTCGATCAGCCAGTCGGGCGTCCGCACGCCGCCGGCGCGCAGCAGCGTCTTGGCGACGTCCTTGTCCATCGCGAGCGCGCTGCCGAGGGAGCCGGAGCCCGTGAACGGGATGCCCGCGAGCTCGAGGAGCGCCTGCAGGCGGCCGTCCTCGCCGGATCCGCCGTGCAGCGCGAGGAACACCAGGTCGCTGTCGCGGAGGTCGGCCGGCAGGCGCAGCACGGCGCCGGACCCGCCCGCGCTCGCGGTGGCCAGCTCCGCGGACGTCGGCGGGCGGAGGCCGACGTCGGAGGTGAGGATCCGCGACTCGGCGGCGGCGTCCAGCGCCCCGTGCGCGGTGTCGACCGCGACCACCTCGTGCCCGAGCGCCCGGAGCGCCGGGACGACCTGCGCGGCGCTCGCGATGGAGACGTCGCGCTCCTCGCTCTCGCCGCCGAAGAGCACAGAGATCCGCATCCCGCGACCCTATCGGCGGCCGGGCCGTCCTCGTCGAAGCCCGGGCCCGGGCTCGGTGGTGCGCCCCGCAGCGCTGCCGCGTCGGCGACGTGTCCGACCTCCGATGCGCCACCTATCCCCTCTTCACCAGACGTTCGTCTGGCAGACCGATGCGGGCGCGGTCGCGGCCCTACCGTCGTCCCGCGGGTCGCCGCCCGCATCCCCCACCCGATCGGAGAACCCCGTGCACGCTCGCACCACCGCTCCTCGTCCGCGCCGCACCCGCGTCGCCCTGGCCGCCCTCGTCATCGCGGGCTCCGCGCTCGTCGGCGTCGGCACCGCCCCCGCCGCGCAGGCGTCCGCCGTCGCCGTCGCCGCACCGGCTTCCGCGACCACGGTCGACTACGGGACCGCATCCGCCGCGCCCGCCGGTGATCCGTCTGCATCCGCCTGGCAGCCCGACCGCGTCACCCTGCACCTGGAGACGCAGATGTTCCGTCGCGGGTTCGTGGTCACCTCCGTCCTCCTCCAGGGGCCGAGCCCGGAGAACGGACGACCGGGCTGGTCGCGCTGCGTCGACCTGCCGCAGTCGGGCCTGGACCGGTGGGTCGGGCTCGACGTGCGCGTGTACCGCGGCGACTACCGGGCGACGGCGTACAACGACTTCGCCTGCTCGCGCGAGTCCGCGTACGTCGGCTCGATCGGCTACATCGACACCCGTGTCTTCCACAACTGGGCCGTGTACACGTCGCGCACCCCGAAGCCGACGCTGCACTAGCCGCACGCCGTGCTCGCGCGACGCCCCCGATGCCGCATCGGGGGCGTCGCGCGCGTCCGACCGGTGCCCGCGAGGCGAGCTGATCAGCCGGCGGCGCGCAGCCCGTAGGTCAGCAGCGCGTTGCCCGCGCTCGTGATCTCGGAGCGCCTCAGCTCCAGCCGCGTCACCGGATCGCTCGGCTCGAACAGGCGGCGGCCGGCGCCCGCGACGACGGGGTGGATCATCAGGGTCAGCTCGTCGAGCACCCCCGCGAACAGCAGCTGGCGCACGAGGGAGATGCTCGCGAAGACGCCGATGTCGCCGCCGTCCGTGCGCTTCAGGTCCGCGAGCGCCTGCACGACGTCGCCCTCGATGAGGGTCGCGTTCCAGTCGAGCGCACCGGTGAGGGTCCGCGACGCGACGAGCTTCTCGATCGGGTTGATGAAGGAGCCGAACGGGTCGTCCGCGGGCGCCGCCGGCCAGTACGAGGACCACTCCTCGTAGCCGTGCCGCCCCAGCACGGCGGTGGTCACCGTCTCCATCAGGCGGGTCATGCCGGCTCCGAGCTCGGCGTCGAAGCTGTCGAACTGGAACAGGTTCGGCGCCTGCACGACGCCGTCGACGGACGTGAACAGGCCTGCGGTGAGTCGTCGCACGGGCTCCTCCTCGAGCTCTCGGGTGTGATCGCCATGATCCGCGCTGTCGTGCGCGCCGTCTACGGGTGCGTCGAGCGCATCTTCGGATACGGGCGCAGCGCAGGTCCGCTGCCGGCGATCGGCCGGCACCCGGTATCCCGCCTGAGCACCACGGCGCCGCCGAGGGTGAGGTGCGCGAGGGCCACCGCGGGATCGCCCACGGCATGCCCTGCGCCATCGACGCCCCCGGCATCCGTCGGGGCCGTCGATGGTGCGGACCGCGGACCGCGGGCTTCCCTCGTGCGCGGCTCCTCGCGCCCGCCTCCGGTGCGGGGAGCGACGCGCTCGCGACCCGCGCGCCGTGCCCTAGCCTCTGGCGATCCACCTCGTCTCTCCCTGGGAAAGGACCGCGCCCGATGCACCTCCTCCACCCGCGAACACCCCGCCGACGCGCTCGACATCTCCTCGTCCCCCTCGCCCTCGGCCTGGCCCTCGTGGCCGGCACGGTGGTCGCGCCCGCCCCGCACGCGACCGCGGCGACGCCCGCGCACGTGACGATGCCCGCGCCGGCGATGACGGACGCGCAGGCGATGACGCCCGCGCAGGTGACGACGCCCGCGGATGCCGTCCGGAGCGACGGGCGGGCCGATCCCGACGACGCGCAGTTCCTCGATCTCATCTGGACCAAGAAGGGCCCGGGCATCGGATCCGTCCTGCTCACGGCGGGAAAGCACTTCGCGAAGTGCGTCGAGGTCACCGGCTCCGCGCTCTTCACCGTGACGACGGGGACGTACCGCATCACGTCCTACTTCGGCAGCGGCTGCCGGCCCGGGCGGGCCTACCCCCGGAGCGCGGGCCTCCTGCCGGCCACCGGGACGTACACCGTGTTCTACGTGAGCGCCACCGCACCGCCTGCGCCCATCGCGGTCTAGCCGGCCCCTGAGTCGTCCGCGCGGGAACCCCGACGCCCCCGATGCCGCATCGGGGGCGTCGTCCGCGTCCGGGTCCGGGCGCCCGCGTCCGCGCCGTACGGCACGCGGGTCCGGCCGCGGACGCACCTCCGGTTAACCGCTTTACACGAGAGCGGATCCGGTGTTAGCGTCGCCGCCGACGCCTCCCGCCGACGCCTCCCGCCGACGCCTCCCGCCGCCTCCGACACCCGCACCACCCCCATCAGAAGGACGACCATGACCGACACCGCATCCCCGCTCCGCGTCACCGTCTGGGGCGAGAACCGCCACGAGCAGATCGAGCAGCACGTCCGCGACCGCTACCCGACCGGGATGCACGGCGCCGTCGCCGAGGGCGTGCAGGAGAACCTGCCCGACGCGCACATCGAGATCGCAACCATGGACCAGCCGGAGCACGGCCTCACCGAGGAGCTCCTCGCCCGCACCGACGTCCTCACCTGGTGGGGCCACGCGGCCCACGCCGAGGTGGACGACGAGATCGTCGCGCGCGTGCACCGCCATGTGCTCGACGGGATGGGCCTCATCGTGCTGCACTCCGGGCACTGGTCGAAGATCTTCACGAAGCTGATGGGCACCACGTGCACCCTCCGCTGGCGCAGCGAGCACGACCGCGAGCTGGTGTGGACCGTGAACCCGCAGCACCCCATCACGCGCGGCGTGCCGAACCCGATCGTCATCGACGAGCAGGAGATGTACGGCGAGTACTTCGACGTGCCCACGCCCGACGAGCTCGTCTTCATCTCGGGCTTCACGGGCGGCGAGGTGTTCCGCAGCGGCATGACCTACCGCCGCGGCTTCGGCCGGATCTTCTTCTTCTCGCCCGGCGACCAGGACTTCCCCGTGTACCACCACGAGGACGTCCGCCGCGTGATCGCGAACGCGTGCGAGTGGGCGCGGCCCGACCGCCGCGAGACGCCCACGCTCCTGCGCTACGAGCTCGGCGAGTACTTCGACGGCAACGACTACGCCGGGGCGCTCGAGCGATGACGTCCGGGGACGAGAGCACGAGCCCGGCGCACCGGATCGTCGCGCCCGCCGACGGCGCGCGCCTGCGGGTCGTGCAGGTCGGCGCGGGCGGCATGGGACGGCAGTGGCTGCAGACCGTCGCGGAGGATCCCGACGTCGAGCTCGTGGGCGTCGTCGACCTCGACGCGGAGGCGGCGCGGGCGGGCGCATCCGCGCACGGGGCCACGGCCGATGCGTCCACCGACCTCGGCGAGCTCATCGCGCGCGTGCGGCCGGATGCGGTGATCGACGTCACCATCCCGCGCGCGCACCACCCCGTCACCACGCAGGCGCTGTTCGCGGGGATCCCCGTGCTCGGCGAGAAGCCCGTCGCGCTCACGGTCGCCGAGGGGCTGTCGCTCGCGGCGGCCGCGGAGATCACGGGCGAGCTGTTCATGGTCAGCCAGTCGCGCCGGTACAACGACCACCTCGTCGCCCTCAAGCGGCGGGCGGCCGACCTCGGCGGCGTCGGCATCGTCACGACCGAGTTCTTCAAGGCCCCGCGCTTCGGCGGGTTCCGCGAGGAGATGGACGACGTGCTGCTGCTCGACATGGCCGTGCACCAGTTCGACGCCGTGCGGTACCTGCTCGACGCGGATCCCGTGAGCGTCTACTGCGAGTCGTACAACCCCGCGTGGAGCTGGTACCGCGGCGACGCCGGTGCCACCGCGGTATTCGCGTTCGAGGGCGGCGTGCGGTACGTCTACACGGGCAGCTGGTGCAGCCCGGGGGCGGAGACGTCGTGGAACGGATCCTGGCGGGTGAGCGGCGCGCACGGCACCGCGCTCTGGGACGGCGACCACGACCCGACGAGCGAGATCCCGGAGGCACCCGGCGGCCCGCCCGCGGAGCCCGCGGCTGCCGAGTCGGTGGGCGTGGAGATCGCCGGATCCCTGCGCGCCTTCGTGCGCGCGCTCCGCACGGGCGAGCGCCCGCACGGCGAGGTGCACGGCAACGTGATGAGCCTCGCGATGGTCGAGGCCGCCATCGAGTCCAAGGGCACGGGTCGGCGGCTCGCGATCGACGACGTGCTCGAGCGGGCGCACGCGACCGCGCTCGCCGACGAGCGGCGCGACGACGTGCGCGCCCGGCTCGAGGCGTGGCGCGAGCGGGGCGTGCGGGAGGCGCTCCAGGGGCCGCCGGCGACCGCTGGCCGCGCGGGCCCCGAGGGCGTCGCGGCCGTCGCCCGCCCGGCCGCCGCCGGGTAGCCTCGTCGGGTGGGGATCCAGTGACCGGGCACGAGGCGGGCGACGCCGCGCGCGCGCCCGAGCCGTCCGCCCCGGTCGGGGATCCCGCCCGGCCCGCGCGCGCCGTGCCGCTCGCGCCGGATCCGCGGTCCCGCGATTTCCCGCCCGCCGGTGACGCCCGCTCCCGCGGCACCACGCCCGACCACGTCCGCCGCTCCAACCTCGCGACCGTGCTGCAGATCGTGCACGAGACCGGCCCTGCGTCCCGTTCCGAGCTGACGCGCGCGACCGGTCTCAACCGCTCCACCATCGCCGCGCTCGTGGGCGAGCTGCAGGAGCTCGGCCTCGTCGTGGAGTCGGAGCCGCCCGGCACCAACCGCGTCGGCCGGCCGAGCCCCATCGTCTCGGCGGATCCGCGCGTGGTCGTCTTCGCGGTCAACCCCGAGATCGACGCCGTCACGGTCGGCCTGGTCGGCCTCGACGGCGTGGTGCAGGAGCGGATCCGCCGCGACACCGACGGCGTGCCCACGGCCGCGCAGGCCGCCGAGCTCGCGAGCACGATCATCGCGGAGCTGCGGGCCGACCTCCGCGCGACCCGACCGGACGCGCGCGTCCTCGGCATCGGCGTCGCCGTCCCGGGCCTCGTCCGCTTCGACGGCGGACTCGTGCGCCTCGCGCCGCACCTCGGCTGGGTCGACGAGCCGTTCGCGGCCCTCCTCGCCGAGGCCACCGGCCTGCCGGCGCTCGCCGCCAACGACGCGAGCCTCGCGGCCGTCGCCGAGGGGCGCTTCGGATCCGGCCGCGACGTCGACGACCTCGTCTACCTCAACGGCGGCGCGTCGGGCGTCGGCGGCGGCGTGCTCATCGGCCGGCGACCGTTCGGCGGCGCGGAGGGCTACGGCGGCGAGCTCGGCCACACGCTCGTCGACTCCGGCGGCGAGCTCTGCCACTGCGGCGCGGTCGGCTGCCTCGAGACCACGGTCGGCCAGGACGCGCTGCTCGAGGTCACTGGCCTCCCGCGCGCCCGCGCCGACGAGCTGGGCGAGGTGCTCGCGGCTGCGCTCGAGGCGGGGGATCCGGCGGTCACCCGCGAGGTCGAGCGGCAGATCGACAACCTGGCCGTCGCGCTCCGCAACGTGGTCAACATCTTCAACCCGTCGCTCGTCGTGCTCGGCGGGTTCCTCGGGTCGCTGCACGCGGCGGATCCCGACCGGATCCTCGCCCGCGCCACCGCCCAGGCGCTCCCCGGAGCGCGCGAGGCCCTGCGGATCCGCCGCGCGGCCCTCGGCCCCGACCGGCTGATGATCGGCGCGGAGCGCACGACGGCGTGAGCGCGCCGATCGACCTCGTGATCCTCGACTGCGACGGCGTGCTCGTCGACAGCGAGGTGCTCGCCGTCGAGGTCGACAAGCGCGTGCTCGCCGAGCTCGGCTGGGACGTCACGACGGAGGAGATCGTCGAGCGCTTCGTCGGGAAGTCGCACGCGACGTTCACGGCGGAGGTCGCCGCGCACCTCGGCTGCGACCTCGCCGACGACTGGGACGCGCCCTACGAGCACTGGTACGCGGATGCCTTCGCGTCGCACCTGCGCCCGGTCGACGGGATCACGGAGGCGCTCGACGCCATCGCCCCGCCGACGTGCGTGGCGTCCAGCGGCGGCCACCCGAAGATCCGCGCCAACCTCGCGCGCACGGGTCTGCTCCCGCGCTTCGACGGGCGGATCTCGAGCGCCACGGAGGTCGCGCACGGCAAGCCGGCGCCCGACCTCTTCCTCCTCGCGGCGTCGCGGATGGGCGTGGATCCCGCGCGCTGCGTCGTCGTCGAGGACAGCCCGTACGGCGTGCAGGGCGCGCTCGCCGCGGGCATGCGCGCGCTGGGCTACGCGGGCGGGCTGACGCCGGCCGGCCGACTGCGCGATGCCGGCGCCACCGTCTTCGACGACATGCGGGACCTCCCGCGGCTGCTGCGCGGGCTCGCGGCCTGACCCGGCAACCGCCCGCACCGCGATCGGGGGTGCGACAGGAGCCCGCGCGGGCCGTAGCGTCGTCCGCATGAGGGCATCCCGGCGAGCGATGTGGACCGCGGCAGCGGTGGCCCTGCTCGTCGTCGGCGCGCTCGCGATCGGCGTCTGGTCGGGCAGCTGCGTCGACTGCGCGGCCTTCCCCGGGGAGTGCACGTCCGAGCCGGCCCTCGGCTGGCCCGGCGCGATCCTCGTGGCCGTCGTCTGCGCGGCCTGCGCGGCCATGTGCGTCCGCCGCGCGGCGCGTCGAGGCGTCGCCTGCGACGGCGACGAGCCCGTCATCCCGCGCTGACCGCCCGGCGGCGCCGCACGCCGCGCACGACGGGCGCGCCGATGATCCCGACGACCACCGCCACCGCGAGCTGCCCGAGCACGCCGCCCTCGCCGCGGAGCACCGCGCCGCCGACCATGCCGCCGGCGTCGAGGAGCTCGAGCGGGTAGCGGAGCAGGACGCGGTTGCCGAGGGCGTAGGTGACGCCGACCACGACGGCCGTCCCGACCCAGAGGAGCAGCACGGCAACGATGGATCCGACGATCCGGCCGACCGAGCGCAGCCCGGTGAGCGCGATGGCGACTCCGAGCACGACGGGCGGCACCCACGAGATCACCGGCAGGATCGCGTACGCCGTGTCGCTCAGCATCCCGGTGGCCCCGCGCGCGACGAGCCCGCCGAGCCAGCCGCCGAGCAGCACGATCGGGACGGCCGACGCGGCGACGGCGAGACCGGCGGGCGCGTGGGCGATGAGCGCCGCGACGATGCCCGCGAGCAGCACCATCGCCGCGGTGCCCGCGACGAACGCCACGAGGTAGACCTGCGCCTCGCTGATGGAGGCGCCCGTGCGGTCGACCGCGCCGGAGACGTCGTCCATGCCGAGCCCGTCGGCCGTCACCGTCGCGGTCTGCACGAGCGCGACGACCTGCACGAGGAGCAGCCCGGCGACCACCAGCCAGGATCCGCGCCGCGGGAGCCGCGAGCGGAGCGCGCGTGCGGCGGCGCCCGCGATGCCGCCGCCCACGAGGATCACCCCGGCCAGCAGCCCCGCCGTGTACTGGTTGAACGGCAGCAGCGCGATGGGCATGTCGGCCGCGGACGTCACGTCCTCCGCCCACAGGTTCTGCAGCGGCAGGCGCAGGCCGGAGAGGATCCACGGGAGCAGCCCGAGCACGGCGGCCGCGACGCCCACGGCCAGGCCGAGGAGCGCGCCGCGGATCCCGGGGATCGCGCGGGAGGCCCGCGGGTCGGGGCCGGCGGCGGGCGCGGGCGCGGGCGCGGTGTCGGGCGTGGTCATCCGCCCACGCTATCGACGGGCTCGCAGAGGCCGCGCGCCCCCGATCGGGCCGGCCTGTGCACTCCGGCGCCCGCCCGGGCGCGTCGTCTGCCTATGCTCGCGGCGCCCGACCGACCGACCCGATCGCCCGACCCGATCGCCGCGCCCGACCCCCTCCGCCCGCTCCTGAAGAACGGATCCGCCATGCCCCGCCGCGCCCTGCTCACCACGTCCGCGTTCGCCGTCACCCTCGCCGCGCTCCTCGGCGCCGCCGCGCCCGCCCAGGCGTGCCCGCGCGACCCGGCGGAGCAGCAGGCGGTCACCGCGGTCGCGTCCGCCGCGCTCGACCGCCTCGAGATCGCCGACGACGTGGCCGCGTCGAAGTACCTGTCGGGCAAGGCCGTGGCGGATCCCGCGCGCGAGCAGGCCGTCGTCGACGCCACCATCGCCGCCGCGAAGGCCGATGGGGTCGACCCGGTCGCCGCCGAGCGCATCATGCGGGCACAGATCACGGCGAGCAAGCAGGTGCAGTACGCGCTCATCGCCTTCTGGCACGCGAACCCCGCGCAGGCGCCGACGACCGCGCCCGACCTCACCACGAGCGTCCGCCCGCGCATCAACGCGGTGGATGCACGCCTCGTCCCGGCCGTCGGCGCCGCGTCCGCCGCCCTCGCCGACCCGGCGTGCGGCCACCTCGTGAAGGACGCCCGCGGCCAGCTCGGCCAGGGCCTCGACGACGCGCACCGCAAGGCCTTCCGCACGGCCCTCGCGACCGTCTGCACGCCGGAGTCCTGAGCCGGCCCACCGACCCGGTCGGGCCAGCTGCCCCGACGCGCTGACCCGGCCGACCCACACGCGCGCGTCCGCCCTCCGGGGTGGACGCGCGCATCTGCGCGTCTTCCGCGTCAGGCGCCCTGCCCGCGCGGGGCGAACATGATCACGGCGACGCCGAGCAGGCAGACGACGGCGCCGATCACGTCCCACCGGTCGGGCCGGTAGCCGTCCACGACGGCGCCCCAGACGAGCGAGCCCGCGACGAACACGCCGCCGTAGGCCGCGAGGATCCGCCCGAACGACGCGTCCGCCTGCAGCGTCGCGATGAAGCCGTACGCACCGAGCGCCATGACGCCGAGCCCGGCCCACCACCACGGCCTCCCCTCGCGCACCGCCTGCCAGACGAGCCAGGCGCCGCCGATCTCGGCGACCGCGGCGAGGGCGAACAGGATCACGGTGCGCAGCAGCATGCTCCGAGCATGGCGGACGCGGGCGCGCGGGTCAGCGGGTCAGCCCCTCACGCGGTCATCACGCGGTCGACGCGATGTCCGCCGCGAACGCCGCCACCCGGTTCCGCAGGTCGTCGATGAGCTGGGCCGTCGCCGCCGCGGGGTCGAAGCCGAGGTACGGGATCGGCCGGGGCTTCCGCACGTTGGCGCTGCACTCGAAGTCGGTGCAGACGAGCGTGCCGACGGTGTTGCCGTTGCGGCCGGCGGCGCCCGCCCGGCGCGCGCCGTAGAAGACGACGGGGTTCGGCAGGCGCACGTCCTGGCACCACGTGCACTGGGCGCGGGATCGCGGCGCGGTGGCGGACTGCTGCAGCAGCACGCCGATCAGCTCGTCGCCCACGGGGGCGACGACGATGCCGCGCTGCGGCGCCTTGGGGTCGCGCCAGCCGAGGAAGTCGAGGCGGTCCCACGCCAGGTCGGCGAAGCCCTCGGGGAGGTGGATGTCGCGCCGCTCGCGCTGCGAGGCGTTGACGAGCGAGGCGCGGATGTCGGATTCGGTCAGGGGGAGCATGTGGTGCCCTTCGTGCGGGGTCGCGGGCGTGCCGCGGGAACGGGTGTCGAGAATGGCGGCCGGATCCTCGTGGATCGACGGCGCACCGGGTGCGGCCGGCCCTCGCGGGGCGCGGCGGCGGATCCGGTGGCTACCTGGTGCCGACGGACGTGCCGCCGACGACCTCCCCACGCCCCGAGGGCGCCGCGCTGCTCGTGTTGCTCACGCGGCAACGGTACCTCGCGTGAGGGAATCGCTCACGTGCCGGCTCGCCGAGCGTCAGCGCGACCAGGCGTACGGCGTGGTCGTCGAGCAGGCGATGAGGCCGGAGCGCTCGAGGATCGGGCGGGAGAAGTCGGTCGAGTCGCTGTGCATCAGGGTGCGGCCGGCCGCGAGCGCCGAGCGCGCGCGGGCCGCGGTGAGCGCGCGGTAGATGCCGCGGCCGCGCCACTCCGGCAGGGTCGCGCCGCCCCAGAGGCCGGCGAAGTCGGATCCCGCGACGGGCTCGAGCCGGCCCGCCGAGACGATCCGCCCGTCGGCCTCGGCGACCCAGAGCTCCATGCCGTCGTCGAGCCGGAGGCGGCGGAGGATCGCGTCGGCATGATCCGCGGACACCGCGTCGCCGAAGACCTCGTCCTGCATGGCGCTCATCGCCCGCACCTCGGCCTCCGCGGTGACGCGCCGGAGCGTCACGCCCGCGGGCAGCGGCACGTCGACCGCGAGCGCGCGGGTCTCGCCCAGCATGATCGACTCGCGCTCCTCCGGCACGAACCCGTTCGCGCGGAGGATCCCGTCGAGCCCGGGCGCGCGGTCGTGTCCGCGGGTCTTCCACTCCACGGTCGTGATCGCGGGGTCGTCGCGGTAGCGCGCGAGCGCGGCGGGGACGAGCTCGCGCAGGCCGGCCTCGTCGAGGCCGCCGAGGTCGGCGTACGTGACGAAGCCGCGCCGGCCGGGGAAGACGACGAGCCGCAGCGGGCCGAGCAGCCGCACGTCGAGCGCGCTCGGCGTCTCGGCGTCGGCGCGGAGCTGGGCGTCGTAGGCGGCGAGGAGGGCGGCGGCGGATCCGGCGGCGGGGGTCACGCAGTTCACCGTATGGGCTCCACGCCGCGGGGAGCGCCCGTACGGGCTCCGCTCGGGGAAGGAGCGGGGGCGGATCCCCGCGCTGCGGCGGCCGTCCGCCCTAGGATCGCGGGATGCTCGGACCCGTCGACCGCCTCGATCCACCCGCCCGGCGCGTCCTCATCGGCGCGGCGTCCGGGGCAGGGAAGACCACGCTGGCCCGGCGCATCCAGGCCCGCACCGGCCTGCCGCACACCGAGATCGACGCCCTCTTCCACGGGCCCGACTGGAGCGAGCTGCCCACCTTCCGCGACGACGTCGAGGCGTTCTCATCGCGCGACGCGTGGGTCACCGAGTGGCAGTACACGACGCAGCTCGGGGATCTCCTGCCGTCGCGCGCCGACACCCTCGTGTGGCTCGACCTGTCCGTCGCGGTGCAGATGGGGCGGCTGATCCGCCGCACCGTGGTCCGCCGCCGGAGCCGCGAGCCGCTCTGGCACGGCAACGTCGAGCCGCCGCTGTGGACCGTCCTCACCGACCCCGACCACATCGTCCGGTGGGGATGGAAGGGGCGCGCAAAGGCGCGGAAGCGCGTGGTGCTGGCCGCCGTCAAGCACCCCCACCTGCGGATCGTGCGGCTGCGTTCGCCCCGCGAGGTCGACATGTGGCTGCGCGGGCTGCCGGGCGCGGGTCAGCCGCCGCAGCGGGATCAGCCGCCGGTGCCGCCGTCCGCCTCCGGGTAGAGGTCGCTGCACCAGAGCCCCGCCGGGTCGAGGTCGTCCATGGTCAGTGGTCGGAACGATTCGAGACGCGGGGCGTCGGAGACCATGTCGGACCCGTTCACGGCCGACCAGATCGTGCCCGCGAAGTCCGGCCGGGTCGGATCCTGGTCCGTCGCCCAGAGCGCCACGAACTGCTCCGGCTGCACGCCGTCCTCGACCGGCGGAACCACCATCCCCGCCAGCGTCCAGACCTCCTCGTCGGGGTCCCAGACGGTCTCGAGGCCGTCGAGCTGCAGGTCCGGGTAGGGCCCCGGATCCGCCGCGATGCTCGCGTTGACGGCCGCGAGCGCGGCGGGCGAGGCGTCGCCGCATTCCGTGACGAGGCTCTCGGGGGTGCGTGTCGGCGTCGGCGTCGCCGTGGAGGTCGGCAGGATGATCGGCGGCTCCTCCTGCGCGAGCCCGCCGCCCGCCCCGCCGGGCGCCGCGCACCCGCTCATCGTGAGGACGGCGGCGGCGCAGAGGCCGGCCCAGGGGACGGTGGTGCGAGGTGCGCGCATGCCCCGACGATAGGGGGTCATGCGGCTCGGCTGGCGGGCTCGCGGCGATGCGCGCCCGGACTGGGGTGATCCACGGCGGCAGCGCCGTCCCGTGCCGGGCGCCGCCCCTCCGTCACCAGCACCGCCGCCATGCCCGCACCGCGGAGCACGAACCCCGCGAGCGTGACCGGCGTGATCCGCTCGCCCATCAGGAGCGCGCCCGCCGCCGTGGTCGTCGGCGCGACGAGGAACAGCAGTGCGTCGAGAGCGGTGATCCAGGACGCCGGATCCGCGGGCGGCGCCCCCGCCCGCGACCGCGCCCCGAGCACGACGAAGGGGTGGGGGAGCGACCCGGATGCGCTCCCCCTCCCCTCGGCCGTGCGGCCCGATGGCCGCGCAGACGCCTACTTGGTCGGCGTGGCCTTCACCAGGAACTCCACCGTGCCCTGGTCCTCGACGCTCACGAAGCCGAGGCTCGGGGCCTGGACGCCGTAGTCCGAGAAGGTGACGGGGATGGATCCGCTCACCTGCACGCCGTCGCCCGAGAGCGCGGCCTGCAGCGGCACGGTGACAGTCTGCGTCACGCCGTGCATGGTCAGCTCGCCGGTCGCCTGGACGGTGGCGACCTGGCCGTCGGCGGGCACGGCCGCGTCGACCGGCTGGGTCAGGGTGAAGGTCGCGTCGGGGTACTTGGAGACCTCCATCGCGGTGCCGCGGAAGTACTCGTCGCGGGGGGCCGCGTCGGTGGCGATGCTCGCGACGTCGACCTTCACGGTGGCGGCCGACAGGGTGGATCCGTCGACCGTGATGCTGCCGGTCACGTCCTCGGTCTTGCCGACGACCGTCACGTCGGTGCCGTTGAGCACCTCGGCGACGCGGTATCCGGCGGTGCTGCCGGTGCCGATCTGCCACTCGCCGGACAGGTCGCTCGTGTCGAGCGAGGAGTCGGCGGGGGCGGCCGAGACGGACGGGGCGGCCGCGGGGGCGCCGACGATCACGTCGCGGTAGAAGGCGGGGCCGAACGCGGCGGCGCTGACACCGAGCACGACCACCACGGCCGCGCTCGTGCCGAGGATGATCTTGGTCTTCTTCTGCATGGGGGTCTCCTGATCCGGATGGTGCTCATCTGATCGCCGCGAGAGGCTGCGTCGACATCAGGGACGACGGACCAGCCGCGGAGAACGTTCACGGGCTCAGGGTCCTGCCAGGTTCGCGGATCCCCCTGAGATGATTCCCGCGAGCGGTGAACCATCCGGCCGTCCATCTCGTCGTGGAGGGAGGAGGCACGGATGACCACGGAGAGCACGGCCCGGATGCGGGCGCTGCACGATGCGCACGCGCCTGCGCTGCAGCGGTACGCGCTGCGGCTCACGGGGGATCCGGCGCTCGCCGAGGACGTCGTGCAGGAGGCGCTGCTGCGGGCCTGGCGCTCGCCGGCGATCCTCGCGGAGGACGACGAGTCGGCTCGCCGCTGGCTCTTCACCGTCGTGCGCAACCTGGTGATCGACGACCGGCGCAGCGCCTGGCGCGGCCGCGAGACGCCGACCGACGTGCTGCCGGAGGATCCCGTCGCGGACGCCTCCGACGCCATCATCGACCGCCTGCTCGTGGCCGAGGCGCTCGTCTCGCTCTCCGCCGAGCACCGCCGCGCGGTCGTCAGCTGCTACCACCTCGGCCGGTCCGTCGCGGAGACCGCGGAGCGCGAGGGCGTCCCGCCCGGCACCATCAAGTCCCGCCTCCACTACGCGCTCAAGGCGCTCCGGCTCGCCCTGCAGGAACGAGGAGTCACCCGATGAACGACCGCGCCGACGACATCCACGAGTGGGATGCCGCGTACGTGCTCGGCGGCCTGAGCGCCACCGATCGCGCGCTCTTCGAGGCCCACCTCGAGGGGTGCGACGCGTGCATGCGCTCCCTCGCCGAGCTCTCCGGCCTGCCCGGCGTGCTGCGGATGCTGCCCGTCGAGGAGGCGATCGTGCTGATGGACGAGCCCGAGGGTCCCGCCGTTCCGCAGCCGGTCGCGCCAGCGCAGGTCGCGCCAGCGCAGGACGCGCCTGGCCACCGGGTGCCGCGCCGGGGCCGTCGCCCCCTCTCGGGTGCCGCGCGCCCGCGGCTGTCCCGTCGCACCGGCAGGTGGCTGCTCGCCGCCGCCGCCGTCGTGCTCCTCGTCGGCGGCGCGGGCCTCGGCTCCGCGCTCCGCGCCGGCGTGAGCGTGCCCGTCGCGGATCCGACCCCCGCCGTCTCGTCGCCCGCCCAGGATCCGACCTCCGACACCGGCCTGCCCGCCGACGCCGTCAGCATGCGCTCCGAGCTCGACGACAGCGTCACGGCGCAGCTCGCCGTGACGGCCAAGCCGTGGGGCACGCGCTTCGACTGGAGCTGCGCGTACGCGGGCGGCAGCGCGGGCAAGGGCGCCTACGACCTCGTCGCGATCGCCGACGACGGCACCCGCACGATCGTCGCCACGTGGGGCGCCGGCCAGGCCGAGGCGACCCAGCTCACGGCGACGTCGGCCCTCCCGATCGACCGCATCCGCGAGGTGCAGATCACCCCATCCGACTCCGACGTGGTGCTGGCGAGTAGGGATCTCTAGAGAGTGGGCCGCCGGTCCTTGATAGCATCGGCGCTATCACTAAGGAGGCGGTCATGACCATCGGGCAGGTGATCCACGGAGCGCGGCGCGCGAGCGGCCTCTCGCAACGCGAGCTGAGCAGCATCTCGGGCGTCGCGCAGTCGACCGTCTCGGAGGTGGAGTCCGGACACCGAGTTCCGAGCGTCACGACCGTCGAGCGGCTCCTGCGTTCCACCGGCCACCAGCTCGTCGCCATCCCCACGCGTCGGTCGGATGCCGCCGCCGCCGCCGAGGGCATCGCCCGCAGCCTCTCCTCGCGGCGGGGCGACCACGCCGTGCGTCACTTCATCCAGCTCGCCGACGATCTCGCGGCAGAGCACGGGAGCGTGCGATTCGTCCTCGCGATCGCGGAGCCGGCGCCCACGGGTGCGCAGCACTGGGACGCGGCCATCGCCGCCCTGGTCGAGCACCGGCTCGAGGAGGAGGGGCTTCCCGTGCCCGCGTGGGTCGCTTCCGATGAGCGACGCCTCGCAGACGAGTGGACCTTCGGCTCCGGACGCTACGCCATCCCCGTGGATCGCGACCGTGTTCCGGAGGCCTTCCTCCGCCACGGTGTTCTCCTGGACGCCGACACCCTGGTGAGCGTCTAGATGGCCATGTTCGATAGGGACGACCTCGAGTCGGCGCTGGGCGAGCTCGCTGCGCTCCTCGTCGAGCGCGGGACGACCGGGAACATGCAGATCTTCGGGGGCGCGGCGTTGACGCTCGGGCTCTTCGACCGTGGCACCACTGCCGACATCGACGCGCGAGTGCGCTTCGACGCGGACATCACGGATCTGATGCAGCTCATCGCGGACAGACGCGGCTGGCAGCGCGATTGGCTCAACGACGCAGGTAGGGGGTTCCTCCCGCTGTACGGCCGCGAAGTCGACTGGGAGACGATCTTCGACCGGGACGGCGTGGCGATCCAGCTGGCGTCGGCCGAGGCCCTCCTGGCGATGAAGCTCAATGCGAACCGCCCTGGACGTGACGACGAGGACATCGCGCAGCTGATGGCCATCTGCGGCGTCTCGTCGTCGGGTGGCGCTGAGGAGGTGTTCGAGGCGTACTACCCGGGCGAGTGCCTGACCGGGAGGGCGGTGCGCATGGTGGAGGGCATCCTCGAGGGCGGGTTGCCGGAACGCGCTGCGCGCCCGCCCGCACCTCGCCTGGATTGATGAGTCGGCGGTCCCAGCCGACCGCATCAGCCCTGGCGCGCCGCACGCGCCGCGCCGTAACCTGGCGTCCCACACCTGAGGAAAAGCGAGCGGCGAGGATCCGATGAGCGACCCGGCAGCGCAGGCAGACGTGCCCGACGTGCCCGACGTGCCCGCGATGAGCGACGCCGACGCGGCCGTCGTCGCCGCCCGCTGGAAGCGCAACGCGACCCTCTTCCTCAGCGGCCAGACGGTCTCGCTGTTCGGCTCGATGCTCGTCCAGTACGCGGTCATGTGGTACGTCACGTTCGAGACCCGCTCGGGCCTCGCGGTCGCGCTCTACGCGGTCTGCGCGTTCCTGCCGCAGGGCATCGTCTCGATCTTCGGCGGCACCCTCGCCGACCGCATGAACCGCCGCGTGCTCGTCATCGCGTCCGACAGCACCATCGCCATCGTCACGCTCGCCCTCGCGCTGCTCATGATGAACGGGGTCACCGACCTCTGGATCATCCTGCTCGCGGTCGCCGTGCGCTCCGTCGGCGCCGGGTTCCAGACACCCGCGGTGCAGGCGATGATCCCGCAGATCGTGCCGCCCGAGCAGCTGCTGCGGATCAACGGCATCTTCGGCACCATCCAGTCGGCGATGGCCCTGCTCGCGCCGGCCGCCGCGGGCGCGATCTTCGCGGCCTACGGGCTCGTGCCGCTGTTCTTCGTCGACGCGATCACGGCCGCGATCGGCATCGCGTTCCTGCTCTCGGTCGCGGTGCCGACGCTCGCGTCCATCGCCGACAAGACGTCGACGTACCGCGAGGACCTCGTCGAGGGGATCCGCTACATCGGCGGCAACCCGGTCGTGCGCTGGCTGCTGGTGGTCTTCGCGATCATCTTCCTGCTCACGGTGGCGCCGTCGTTCATCACGCCGCTGCTCGTGGCCCGCACCTACGGCACCGAGGTCTGGATGGTGACCGTGCTCGAGATCGCCTTCAGCGTCGGCATGCTCGGCGGCGGCGCGCTCGTGTCGACGCTGTTCGCGAAGTCCGACCGCATGACGCTGATCCTCGTGAGCTGCTTCGGCTTCGCGATCTTCACCGCGGGCCTCGGCCTCAGCCCCAACCTCTGGGTCTTCTACGGCTTCATGTTCGCGATCGGCCTGTTCGTACCGCTGTTCTCGGCGCCGTTCATGACGCTCGTGCAGGAGACCGTCGCGCCCGAGATGCACGGCCGCGTCTTCAGCTACGTCGGCATCGTGATGGCGCTCGCGACCCCGATCGGCGCGGTCGCGTTCGGGCCGCTCGCCGACGTCTTCAGCGTCCAGACGCTGCTCGTCGCGGCCGGGATCATCACGGTCGTCGTCATCTCGGTGGCGATCTCCCTCCCGTCCGGCCGGGCCGCGATCCGGATCGCCCGGGAGAAGAAGGCGGAGGCGGACGCGGCGGACGCCGATCCCGACGGCGCCCCCGCGGCGTCCGGCGCGACCCCGGTCGACCCGGCGCGCGCGACGCCCGGCTCCTAGCCGGCCGCGGGGTCGCGGGGCGGGGCGTCGGGGCCGGCGGCCTCCGCGTCGTCCGCGTGCGCGGCCGCGTCCCGCGCCATGTCCGCCCTCTGGGTGCGGCGCGCGAGGACGATCACCACGGCCAGGAGCACGAGCGCCACCACGCCCAGCACGATGTGTCCGGTGCGCAGCAGCGCGAGCCCGCCGAGCAGCAGCACGGGCAGGGCGAGGAGGTAGGGGAGTCGGGCGTCCACGCGTTCAGCCTGGCAGGTCGGATCGTGCGTCGCTGCCGTCGTCGCTGTCGCTGGCGCGCTCCGCGAGCTCGTCCGCGTAGGCCGCGACCGCCCGGCCGTACGCCGGCAGCGTGGGCGCGAGCCGTCGGAGCGCGACGGCCAGCGCCTCCGTCGGGCGTCCCGCGTCGTGCAGCGCGAGCGCGAGGAACGCGTCGCGTCCCGTCGCGTGCTCGTCGTCGGGCAGCGCCTCCAGGAGGTCGACCGCTTCCGTGGCCTCGCCGACGTTCCGCAGGGAGCTCGCGAGCTGGATCACCGCGAGCGGCCGGTGCTCCGGATCCAGCCCGCCGTCGAGCGCCCGCCGGTACAGCGGCACGGCCTCCGCCTCGCGGCCCACGAGGTCATGCGCGCACGCCAGCTCGAAGAGCGCCCGCGGTTCCCCGGCCGGGCGTTCCGAGACCAGCTCCCGCATCGCGGCGACGGTCTCGTCCGCGCGTTCGTCGTCGGCGGCCGCCCAGAAGGCGGCGACCCGTACGTCCCAGTCGTCGTGGTCCATGGACCCAGCCTGTCAGGCGGGGAGTCAGTCTCCGAGCGCGGCGCTCGAGGGTCGATCCTCGCCGCTCGCCGATGGCGCGGCCCGTCCCGCCTTGTCCGCCGTGGGCTTCCGCGACGACCGCATCACGTTCCTCACGCCCCAGACCACGTACCCCACGATCACCAGGGCGATCCAGATGCCGCGGATCGGACCGGCAGGGAGGAAGACCGCCACCACCATGAGCGGGATCACCGCGTAGAACTTCACGATCGCGTTCTGGTTCTGGAAGTCCTCCTGGTCCCGTATCTCCGTCGGCGTGAGCCGCCGCATCCACGCCGGCCTCGTGCCCTTCTGATCGTCGCGCGGCGCGGCCCGGTCGTCGTCGTCTCCCATCTCTCGAGCGTGCCAGGTCGGCGGCCCGTCGGTCAGCGGCCGCGCGGCGGCGGCGGCCCCGTCGTCGCCCGGCGCACGAGGCGCGTCGGCAGCTGCACGTGCATCGCCTCGGGCCCGGTGCCGGACATCAGCGACATGAGGAGATCGACCGCGGTCGTGCCGAGGCGCTGCATGGGCTGGCGGATCGTGGTCAGCGGCGGCGTCATCTGCGACGCCTCCGGGATGTCGTCGAAGCCGATGACGGAGAGGTCCTCGGGCACGCGCATTCCGAGCTCGGCGGCCACCTGCAGGATCGCGATGCCCGAGAGGTCGTTGGCGGCGAAGATCGCGGTCGGCGGGTCCGGCATCGCCAGCAGGGCGCGCGCCGGCTCCCGCGCGGCCGCGGTGAGGAAGAGGCCCGACCGCACGAGCGCCGGGTCGAACGCGATGCCGGCGTCCTGCAGGGCGCGGCGGTAGCCGGCCTCACGCAGGCTCGCCGAGCGGAGGTCGGGGCGGCCGGCCAGGAACCCGATCCGCCGGTGGCCGAGCTCGAGGAGGTGCCGCGTCGCCTGGAGCGCGCCGCCGAGGCTGTCGGACTCGACGCTCGGCAGGTCGGCGGGCCCGGTGTGCGGGTCGATGGAGACGACGGGGATCTCCGTCTGGGCGGTCACGACCGTGGGCGTCACCATGATCGCGCCGTCGATGAGGGTGCCGCTCAGCCGGCTCAGCGACCGGCGCTCCCACCCCGTGTTGTCGACGGGACGGGAGCCGCTGTATGCCAGGAGGTCGTACTGCGAATTCCGCAGGGCCGCGCCCACGCCCTTCAGGATCTCCGCGCTGAACGGCTCGAAGCCCGCCACCAGCACGCCGATCACGCCCGTGCGGTGGGAGCGCATGCTGCTCGCCACGAGGCTCGACTCGTAGCCGAGGCGCTCGACGACCTCCATCACGCGGCGCGACGTCTCGGCCGAGATCCCGTAGCGCCCGTTCACCGCCTTGGACACGGTGGACACCGAGACGCCGGCGGCAGCGGCGACGTCGTGGATGGTGGCGCGGCGGGGCATGGATTGGACCCTACGCCCGGAGAAAAGGATTTCGAAAACGTTTGACGAAGATCGGAGCGCGACCGAGACTGGCCCGACCGGCCCCCGTCACGACGAAGCGACGAAGCGACGACGCGACAGAGGGCCCGGACCGAGTCGCACCCCACAGCACCAGGCACGCGGCTCGCGCACGTCCACCCCCGACACCCACCAGGGTGCGCTCAAAGAAGAGACAGGTAGAACGACATGAAGGCACGGAAGATCCTCACGGGATCCGCGGCCCTGCTCGTGGGGGCCCTCGCCCTCGCCGGCTGCAGCGGCAGCGGTTCCGGCAACGGCGACGACGGCGGCCCCGTCGAGATGACGCTGTGGCACAACTCCACCACCGGCCCGGGCAAGGCGTTCTGGGACAAGACGACCGCGGACTTCAACGCCGCGAACCCCGGCGTCACCGTCACGCCCACGTCGATCCAGAACGAGGACCTCGACGGCAAGCTCCAGACCGCGCTCAACTCGGGCGACGCGCCGGACATCTTCCTGCAGCGCGGCGGCGGCAAGCTCGCCGCGACGGTCGCCGCGGGACAGGTCATGGACATCACGGACGGCATCTCCGCCGACGCGAAGGCCGGGATCGCGCAGAGCGCGTTCGACGCGAACTCGATCGACGGCAAGGCGTACGCCATGCCCGTCGCCGTGCTCCCCAGCGGCATCTTCTACAGCCAGGACCTCTTCACGGCGGCCGGCATCACGGAGACGCCGAAGACCATGGACGAGCTGGACGCGGCCGTCGACAAGCTCAAGGCCACGGGCGTCGCCCCCATCGCGCTCGGCGCGAAGGACGCGTGGCCCGCCGCGCACTGGTACTTCAACTTCGCGCTCCGCGAGTGCAGCTCCGCCACGCTCGAGAAGGCCGCCACGGACAAGGACTTCAGCGACGACTGCTGGATCAAGGCGGGCCAGGACGTCGAGGACCTCGTGGGCACGAACCCCTTCAACGACGGCTTCCTCACCACCGCGGCGCAGCAGGGCGCCGGCTCCTCGGCCGGCCTCATCGCCAACAAGAAGGCGGCCATGGAGCTCATGGGCGCCTGGGACCCGGGAGTCATCGCGGGCCTGACGCCGGACACGAAGCCGCTGGCCGACCTGTCCTGGTTCCCCTTCCCGGAGATCTCCGGCGGCGCGGGTGAGCCCGGCTCCATCATGGGCGGCATCGACGGGTACTCCTGCTCCGCGCAGGCCCCGAAGGCGTGCGTCGACTTCCTCAACTACATCGGCACCGCCGACGTGCAGAAGGAGTACTACGCGGCCTTCAACGCCCCGCCCGTGAACACCGAGGCGCAGACCGCGGTCACCGAGCCGTACCTGAAGGAGATCATCGCGGCGTACAACGACGCCCCCTACGTCTCCCAGTGGCTCGACACCGTCTACGGCCTGAACGTCGGCAACGCGATGAACGTCGGCGTGGTCGACCTCATGGCGGGCGACGGCAGCCCGGAGAAGCTCATCCAGACCGTCGGCGACGCGGCCAAGAAGGCCTAGGCGATCCGACATGGCTATCCGCGAGAGCTCGCTCGACGAGCAGCGTCCCGCGGCTGATCCTGCACACCCCGAGGGCGGCGTCGTGACGACGCCGCCCTCGGCGGTGCGTGCGCGACGCCGCGGCCTCGGCTGGTCCGGTCGCCTCGAGGTCCTGATCCTCGTCGGCCCGGCCCTCCTCTTCTTCCTGGGCTTCGTCATCTACCCCGTGGTGATGGCGGCCTACTACGGCTTCTTCAGCTGGCAGGGCTTCGGCCCGCCCACGGTGTTCGTGGGCTTCCGGAACTACATCACGATCCTCCAGGACCCCACGTTCCACGAGGCGCTGATGCACAACGCCGTCATCGTGATCCTGTCGCTCGTGCTCCAGGGCCCGGTCGCGATCCTCGTGGCGCTCCTGCTCAACCGGAAGCTGCGCGGCCAGTCGATCATCCGCGTGCTGATCTTCGTGCCGTACGTGATCTCCGAGGTCGTCGTCGGCACCGGCTGGAGCCTCATGCTCCAGGGCTCCGGCGCGCTCAACGGCTTCCTCGCGAACATCGGCCTGGCCGACCTCCAGCAGGACTGGCTCGCCAACCCCGACATCGCGATCTGGTCGCTCATGACGATCATCACCTGGAAGTACATCGGCTTCGCGGTGATCCTCTTCCTCGCCGGCCTCCAGGGGATCCCCGAGGAGCTGTCCGAGGCGGCCGCCATCGACGGCGCGTCGTACTGGCAGATCCAGCGGCGCATCACGCTGCCGCTGCTCGCGCCGACGCTGCGCATCTGGGCGTTCCTGTCGATCATCGGCTCGCTGCAGCTGTTCGACCTCGTCTACATCATCTGGGGCCAGTACATCTCGGCCACCGCGGGGACCTCGACCATGGCCACGTACCTCGTGGCGAACGGACGCGGATCCGGCAACTACGGGTACGGCAATGCCGTCGCCGTGGTGCTCTTCCTCATCTCCCTGGTCGTCGCGCTCGTCTACCAGCGCTTCATCCTCAACCGCGACACCGCCGGCGCCCTCACGGGTGCGGGAAGGAAGAAGAAGTGACCGCCGTCACCGCGGCTCCGCGCAACGCGGACCTGGATCCCACCTACTCGGCGAAGACGCCGAAGCCCAAGCGGGCGAAGACGCCCGGACAGGGCAAAAACCCCATCCCGTACCTCGTCGCGGTCGTGCTGATCGCCCTGATGCTGACGCCGGTGGCGTACATCATCCTGGGCGGGTTCCGCACGAACGCGCAGATCACGACCGACCCGGCGGGCTTCCCGTCGCCGTTCCAGATCCAGAACTACGTCGACGTGCTCGGGGGCTCGATGTTCTGGCGGCAGGTGGGCAACTCGCTCATCGCGGCCATCGGCACCACGGTCGGCGCGGTCGTCCTCGGCCTCATGGCGAGCTACGTGCTGGCCAGGTACACGTTCTTCGGCCGGGGAGCGCTCTACGCGCTCTTCGCGTCCGGGCTCATGTTCCCCATCACGGTGGCGATCACGCCGCTCTACATCGTGATCCGCTCGCTCGGCCTCACGAACTCGCTGCCGGGGATCATCCTCCCGCAGATCGCGTTCGCGCTCCCGACGACGATCATCATCCTGGTGCCGTTCCTGCGGGCCATCCCGGACGAGATCCAGGAGGCCGCGTTCATCGACGGGTGCAGCCGCATCGGGTTCTTCTTCCGCATGGTCGTGCGGCTGTCGATGCCGGGCGTCATCACGGTGGGCATCCTCGCGTTCATCGGCAGCTGGAACAGCTACCTGCTGCCGCTGTTCCTCCTGAGCGACGCGTCGATCTACACGCTGCCCCTCGGCGTGCAGTCGTTCTCGTCGCAGTACTCGGTGGACACGGCCAAGGTGCTCGCGTTCACGTCGCTGTCGATGATCCCGGCGCTGATCTTCTTCTCGATCTTCGAGCGCCGCATCGTCGGCGGCCTCACCGGCGCGGTGAAGGGGTGACCGGGGCGGAGGCCCCCGTGCCCGGCGCCGTGGAGCTCCCCGAGGTGTCGGAGCGCGTGCGCGAGCTGCACGCGCGCATGACCCTCGAGGAGAAGCTGGCGCAGATCGTCGGCTACTGGGTCGACCAGGGCGGCGAGGTCGTCGCTCCCATGCAGGGCGAGATGGCCACGACCGGCAAGTACGAGGAGGCGACCGAGCACGGCCTCGGGCACCTCACCCGCGTGTACGGCACGCGACCGGTGGATCCGGTCGAGCGCGCCTCCTGGCTGTGGGCCGAGCAGCGGCGGCTGCGGACGGAGACGCGGCTCGGGATCCCGGCGCTCGTGCACGAGGAGTGCCTCACCGGGCTCGCCGCGTGGCAGGCCGCGACCTTCCCCACGCCGCTCGCGTGGGGCGCGTCCTTCGACCCGGGTCTCGTGGAGGAGATGGCCGCGCTCATCGGCAGATCCATGCGCGAGCTCGGCGTGCACCAGGGCCTTGCGCCCGTGCTCGACGTGATCCGCGACGCCCGCTGGGGCCGCGTCGACGAGTGCATCGCGGAGGACCCGTACGTGGTCGGCACCATCGGCACCGCGTACGTCCGCGGGCTGCAGTCCGCCGGGATCCACGCGACGCTCAAGCACTTCGTCGGCTACTCGGTCTCGCAGTCCGGACGCAACCACGCGCCCGCGCACGTGGGCCCGCGCTTCGTGGAGGACGTGCTGCTGCCGCCCTTCGAGATGGCGGTGCTCGACGGCGGGGTGCGGTCGGTCATGAACTCGTACGCGGAGATCGACGGCGCGCCCGTCGGCGCCACCCCCGAGTACCTGACCGACGTGCTCCGCGGCCGCTGGGGCTTCGACGGCGTCGTGGTCTCCGACTACTTCTCGGTCGCGTTCCTCCAGGTGATGCACGCCGTCGCGGGCGACCGTGGCGAGGCGGCCGAGTCGGCGCTCGCCGCGGGCATCGACGTGGAGCTGCCCACCGGCGACGCGTACCTCGCGCCGCTGGCCGAGCGGATCCGCGCCGGGCTCGCCGACGAGTCGCTCGTCGACCGCGCGGTGCTCCGCGTGCTCGCCGAGAAGGAGGAGCTGGGGCTGCTCGACGCGACGTTCGAGGATCCGCCCACGTCGATCGATCTCGACACCCCCGCCCACCGGGACGTCGCGCGCCGGCTCGCGGAGGAGTCGATCGTGCTGCTCGCCAACGACGGCACCTTGCCGCTCGCCGACGACGGCACCCTGCCGCTCGCCGGCGCCGGCAGGACCGCTCCCGGCCGCATCGCGCTCATCGGCCCCAACGCCGACAGCGCCGAGGCGCTCATGGGCTGCTACTCGTTCGCGAACCACGTGCTCGCGCACCACCCGGGCACGCCGCTCGGGTTCGCGATCCCGACCGTCGCGGAGGCGCTCCGGGCGGAGCTGCCGGACAGCGAGCTCGTGGTCGTCGCGGGCGCCGAGGTCGGGGGCGACGACCGCTCCGGCTTCGACGCAGCGGTCGAGGCGGCACGCGGATCCGACCTCGCGGTCGTGGTCGTCGGCGACCGGGCGGGCCTGTTCGGCCGCGGCACGGTCGGCGAGGGCAACGACGTCGAGAGCCTCGAGCTGCCCGGAGTGCAGCGCGAGCTGGTCGAGGCCGTGCGCGCCACCGGGACGCCCGTGGTCGTGGTGCTGCTCACCGGTCGGCCGTACGCGGTGGCATGGGCTCTCGAAGGCGATGCGGCTCCGGCGGCCGTGCTCCAGGCGTTCTTCCCGGGCGAGGAGGGCGGATCCGCGATCGCGGGCGTCCTCTCCGGCCGGGTGTCGCCGTCGGGCCGCCTGCCCGTCTCGCTCCCGCGGTCCGCGGGCGCGCAGCCGTTCTCGTACCTGCACCCGATCCTGGGCGGCCCGAGCGAGGTGACGAGCGCGGATCCCACGCCCGTCCTCCCGTTCGGGTACGGCCTGTCGTACACGACGTTCGCGCGGAGCGACCTCCGGGTCGAGACGGCCGAGGTGGCGGCGGGGGAGGCGTTCACCGCGACCGTCGAGGTCCGCAACACGGGCGACCGCGACGGCACCGACGTCGTCCAGCTCTACGCGCGCGACGTGCAGGGCAGCGTCACGCGGCCCGTGGCGCAGCTGCTCGGCTACCTGCGGCTGGATCTGGCGGCCGGCGAGTCCGTGCGCGTCACGTTCCGGGTGCCCACCACGCGCCTCGCCCTCACCGACCTGCGGTACCGCCGCGTGGTCGAGCCGGGCGCGGTGGAGCTGTGGGTCGGTCCGTCGAGCGCCGTGAAGGAGACGGAGGCCGCGATCGCGATCATCGGATCCGCGTGCCACGTCACCATCGCGGACGAGCGGTACGTGGGCACGTCGGTCGAGCGCGTCGGCGTCGCCGAGCGGGTGCTCGCGCCGAGCTGATCCCCATCACGACGGAGCCCCGGCGCCGCGTCCTCGCGACGCCGCGGCCGGGGCTCCGGCGCGGGGGCAGTCGACGCGTGGCTCAGGCCCCCGCGACCTCCACCGGCGCCGTCGTCAGCGCCTGCAGGCCCGTGACGCGGAGGAGATCCAGCCGCGCCTCGTCCGTGCTGCCGGGCTCCGCCGTGTAGACGACGATGCGGAGGTCGCTGCCCGGCACCGAGAGGGTGTCGCAGTCGATCGTGATGGGGCCGACCGGCGTGCTCGTGACGGTCTTCCGACTCGACCGGTGCTCGGCGACGCGCCCCTCGCTCCAGCGGCGTTCGAACTCGGGCACCTCCGCACGCAGTCGGGCGACGAGGCGGGCGAGCGCGCGATCCGCGGGGTAGCGGCCGACCGCGGTGCGCAGATCCGCCGCGAGGTCGCGCGCGAACTCCTCCTCGTGCACGGCGTCGAAGTCGGTGCCCGCGTGGCCTCGCGTGAAGTAGGTCCAGACGAGATTGCGGTCCCAGCCGGTGCGCGTCGACGGATCGCCGTTGAGCGCGGCCCACAGCGGGTTCCAGAGCAGCATGTCGTGCGTCGCCGTGAACACCGCGATGGGCACGTCGCCGAGCCGGTCGACGATCCGGTGCACGCCCGGGGTGATGTGCCGCGGCACCTCTCCGCGTCCGGGTGGGGCGACGCCCGCGACCCGGTGCAGGTGGTCGCGCTCGTCCTCGGTGAGGCGGAGCGCGCGGGCGAGCGCGCCGAGCATCTGCGGCGACGGGTTCACCGACCGGCCCTGCTCGAGCCGCACGACGTAGTCGACGCTCACGCCCGCGAGCGCGGCGAGCTCCTCGCGGCGGAGGCCCGCGGTGCGGCGGTGGGAGCCCGCGGGCAGGCCCACGTCGGCCGGCTGCACGCGCTCGCGCCAGGAGCGGAGGACGCTCGCGAATTCGGTCATGCCCCCATCCTCCGCGTCGGCGGGCGGATCAGCCTGGTACCGCCGGTCCTCCCGTCGACCGGTGCCTGGGCGATGCGGCTGCCGGGGCGCACGCTCGACCCATGACCACGACACTGATCACCGGATCCAACCGGGGCCTCGGCCTCGAGACCGCCCGCCGCCTCGTCGAGGCCGGCCACACCGTGCACGCCGGCATGCGCGACACCGCCGACGGCGACGCCGCCCGCGCCGTGGGCGCCCACCCCGTGCAGCTCGACGTCGACGACCAGGCGAGCGTCGACCGCGCCATCGCCTCGCTGCCCGAGCTCGACGTGCTCGTCAACAACGCCGGGATCCTCGGCGGCGCACAGGGCGTCGACGACCTCACGCCCGAGGCGATGACGGCCGTGCTGCAGACGAACGTCGTCGCCGTGGTGCGCGTGACGCAGGCGGCCCTCCCGCTGCTGCGCGCATCCGCGGCTCCCGTGATCGTCAACGTGGCGTCGGGCGTCGGCTGGCCGCGCGCCCTCCGCGGCGAGGACACCGACGAGCGCCACGTGATGACCGTGCCGTACGCGACCTCGAAGGCCGCCCTCATCACCGCGACCGTGCAGTACGCCAAGAACCTGCCGGGCTTCCGCATCAACGCCACCGACCCCGGGTACACCGCGACCGACTTCAACGGCAACAGCGGACACCAGACGGTGACCGAGGGCACGGACGCGACCGTCGCGATGGCGCTCGTCGGACCCGACGGGCCGACCGGCGAGTTCCACAGCCGGCACGGGCGCATCGAGTACTGAGGCCCGGGCAGGGGCGCTGGCGCGCGCCGCGCCCGGCTCAGGCCGCGCCGAGGCCCGTGACGCCCGCCGCGACCGCGGGCGTCACGACGCCGTCGGGCCAGCGCAGGCCCACCCCGGGCTCGGCGGTCAGTCGTCCGATCGCCGCGGTCGTCGCGTGCGGCGACGCCATGCGCGAGGCGCCCGGGGCGTCCGCGGTCAGCATCCCGAAGCCGGGGAAGCAGGTGAGCCAGTCGCCCATCGCGACGTCGGCGGATCCGGGGACGGGCACGTCCGCCACGTCGACCACGGCGCCCGTGCCGCTCGCCTCCGCGAGCATGCCGGCGGTGCCGACGATCCCGGCCATGCTCACGTCCTTCGCGGCGGCCGGGCGGGCGCGCGCGACGGTCGCGGCGAGGTCGCGGAGCTCCGCGGGGGAGCGCCCCTCGGTCGAGTTCCACTGCGCTCCGCGGTGGCCGGATCGCCAGGATCCGGACAGGTCGACCGTGAGGCTCAGGGCTTGGCCGGCGGACGCACCGCCCCCGGGGACCGGATGGGCGGTCCTGCCGAGGGCGGTGACGCTGAGGGCGGCGGGCACGCCGAGCTGCGTGTGCCCGCCGAGGATCGGGATGCCCCAGGCCGCGGCGCCCCGGCGGACGCCGGCCATCACGCGGCGGACGGACGCGGCGTCGCGGCCCGCCACGGAGTCGAGCAGGCCGACGGGGGTCGCGCCCATCGCGCTGAGGTCGTTGACGTTGACGAGCACGCCGCACCAGCCGGCCCACTCGGGATCCCGCTCCACCATGGAGGGGAGGATCGCGTCGCACGCGGCGATCACGTCGGTGCCGGGCACGGGGGCGCCGTCGTCGCCCACCCAGCCGGGGCCGCCGAGCGCGGCGCCGAGCGCGGCGGATCCGTCCGGCGCCCCGGGCTCGAGCACCGCGGCGAGGTGCGCCTTGGTCGCGTCGACGAGCCGCTGGATCCGGCCGACGGGCCAGCGCATGGTGACGTGGTCGACGCCGCCGACGACCGCGGTGCCAGTGGGGATCCAGCCCAGCCGCCGGAAGAGCACGGCGCTCCGCGACTGCACGGTCGCGTCGAAGCGCAGCACGCCGGCCTGCTCCGCGTGCACCGCCGCGGCCCGCACGAGCGCCGAGCCGACGCCCCGGATCCCGCGCGCGCCCGGCGCGACGACCAGCCGCGACCCCGTCCACCAGCCGATGTCCCGCGCGCCGACGGGCGCGAGCCGCACGCCGCCGACGACCCCGCCCGCGGCGCGCGCCACCAGCACGACCGTGCGCGGATCCTCGTCGAGCGCGTCGAGGTCGGTGTCCGCGAAGATCCCCTGCTCCTCGACGAACGCGTCGTGCCGTAGGCGCCGGTACGCGTCGAGGTCGCGCCCATCGGCCTCGGACACGAGGAACGCCGGCGCCGACCGGACGACCGGCGGGCCCATGAGGGCGGGGACGTCGAGGAGCACGGATCAGCCCCCGGCGGTCTGCAGGGCGGAGCAGGCGCCGCAGGCCGCGCAGCCCGCCTTCTGATCGGCGCCGCGCATCCCGGCGGCCTGCAGCGCGCGCGAGACGCGGAACGTGACGTCGCGGAGCACGGATCCCTCGGGCGCGGGCACGTGGTCGACGTCCGTCGCGAGCGTCCCGCGCAGCGGCCGGAACGGCACGATGAACGGGTAGACGCCCATCCCGATGAGCTCCTGGGCGCCGGCGACCATCTCGTCCGGATCCTCGCCGAGCCCCACCAGCAGGTAGGTGGACACCTGATTGCGGCCGAAGACCCGCACTGCCTCCCGCCACGCTGCGCGGTACTCGTCCATCGAGACGCGGGACTTGCCCGGCATCCAGCGGCGGCGCACGTCGTCGTCCATCGACTCCACGTGGATCCCGATGGAGCGCGCCCCGGCCTCGTACAGGTCGGTGATGGTCGACAGCTGCGCGGGCGGCTCGCACTGCACCTGGATCATGAGGCCGGGGACGGCCGCCTTGACCGCCCGGACGCAGCGCGCGAGGTGGGTGGCCCCGCGGTCGCGTCCGTTGCTCGTGCCCGTGGTCATGACCATCTGCTCGACGCCGTCGAGCCGCCAGGCCGCCTCGGCGACCTCCGCGAGCATGGCCGGGGTCTTGACCGCGATGGTGCTGCCCGAGGCGAGGCTCTCCTCGATCGAGCAGAATCGGCAGCGCTCCGACTCGTCGTACCGCACGCACGTCTGGACCACCGTGGTGGCCAGCACCTTGGCGCCGTGCAGCCGCGCGATCTTCTCGTAGGAGACGCCGTCGGCGGTCTCGAGGTCGTAGAACCGGGGCCGGTCGACCGCGTCCACCTCGTAGCCGGTGTCCTCGCCGTCGAGCAGCAGCTTGCCGTCGTCGACGAGGTACGGGCTCTCCGGGTCGGCCGGCACCGCGGACTGGAGCCCGCGGAACATCACGTGCCCGTCGTCGCTCGGCCCGGCGCCGCCCTCGCGGTGCACGGGCGCGGCGACGCGGATCCCGCGGATGGCGATGTCGACCCGCGTGGTGAGCGCGGCGGCGTCCGCATCCTCACCCGCGTCCGCCTGCCGGGCGCGGGTCGGCGTCGTCGTCCTTCTGGTGACGGTCATGCCGGCACCGGTCAGACCATGTACGTGCTGTTGATGATGGCGCCCTTGCGGGCGTAGTGGATCACCGCGTCCTGCACGTCGAGCGGGTGCGCGGGGATCACGCCCGCGATGAGGTCCTCCTCGCGTGCGCCGTGCAGCGCCAGGCCGAAGCGGCAGCAGAAGACGGTGCCGCCCTCGGCGATGAAGGTCTCGAGCGCGTTGTTGATGTTGTTCTCGCCGGGGAACCCGTCGGCGCCCGTCGTGGGGAAGCCGCGGTTGGCGATGGCGTTCAGGGATCCGGGCCCGTAGAAGTACAGGACGCTCGTGAACCCCTTGCGGAGCGCGCGCGTGGCCTGCAGCACGGCGACGAAGCTCACCGACGACTCGTGCGCGATGCCGTGCACGAGCTGGAAGTAGTACTCGTCCTTCGAGGCGGTGTAGTCGGGGAAGATCTTCGTAGACCCGTAGAGGCTGCTGCCCTTCGGGAGCGAGGGGTGCGCGATCTCCTCGCGCGACCTCTCGATGTTGTCGAGGATCTGCTGGTCGATGTCGGCGTCGGTCATGGTGCTCTCCTTGGGCGATCGGATGCGGCGGGTTCGGGGTCTGGCACGAGTCTTCGGCCGTGCTGTTGCGAGTGGATTACGGCGATGATTCCGTTTGTTTCCCCGCCTCGGCTTGCGGAGCCGGATATGCCGGTGAAGAACGCATTCGGGCCATTCGACCGGCGCGCGCGAAACGAGAAGTTGTTCCGTCCGAAACCAAGCCGAAACAGGGCGTGGCCTTGACTGGGCCCCACGCGCAGGATCCTGCGCCCACCGCACCGACCCCCTTCAGGAGGCACGATGTCGACGACCGTCGCCGCCGTCTCGGCGAACTTCACCCGGGACCTCGACCAGAACTACGCCCTCATCGCGAGCCTGATCGCCGAGGCCCGCGAGAACGGCGTGGAGCTCATCGCGTTCCCGGAGGCCGCGATCGGCGGGTACCTCTCCTCGCTCGGCAACCACGGCGACACCCTCAGGACCACGACCCGTTCGCTCCCGCCCGCCATCCGCCTCGACGGGCCGGAGATCCGGCGCGTGCAGGAGATCGCCGGCGACATGATCGTCTGCATCGGCTTCTGCGAGCTCGATGACGACGGCGAGACCCGGTACAACGCGGCCGCGTGCCTCGACGGATCCCGCGTGTACGGCTCGTACCGCAAGGTGCACCAGCCGCTCGGCGAGGCCATGTCGTACTCGGCGGGCGACGTCTACGAGGCGTTCGACACCCCCGTCGGCCGCGTGGGACTCCAGATCTGCTACGACAAGGCGTTCCCCGAGGCGGCGCGCTCGCTCGCGATGGACGGCGCCGAGATCATCGTGAGCATGTCGGCCTGGCCGGTCGCGCGCACGGCGACCGCCGAGGACCTCCAGCAGGATCGCTGGACCTACCGGTTCAACCTCTTCGACTCCGCGCGGGCGCTCGACAACCAGGTGTTCTGGATCGCCTCGAACCAGGCTGGGTCGTTCGGCTCGCTGCGCTACGTCGGCAACGCCAAGGTCGTGGATCCCGGCGGCAACGTGCTCGCGACGACGCTGCTCGACGCGGGGCTGGCCATCGCGGAGATCGACGTGGAGGGCACGTTCCGGGCGATGCGCGGCGGCATGTTCCACCTGCGCGACCGGCGGCCCGACGCGTACCGGACCGGCGAGGGCGTCCCCGCCGATGGCCTCTCCGCCGCCGGCCTGCCCGCCGAGGAGGCGCTGGCCCGTGCCTGAGATGACCTTCCGGGTGCGCTGGCCCGACGGATCCGAGGCCGACTGCTACTCGCCGAGCCTCGTGATGCACGACCACCTCGCCGCCGGATCCGCGTACCCGCTCGACGACTTCGTGCGCCGGTCCACCGAGGCGCTGCGCGTCGCGAGCGAGCGGGTGCGGGCGCGGCACGGGTTCGCGTGCACGTCCGCGATGCAGCAGGAGGAGGAGATCCTCCGGGCGGCCGCGGGCTTCGACGGCGGGACCGTGGCGGTGCTGCGCATGGAGCCGCCGCTGCCGGATCCGGCGACGACGGCGACGACCGCGACCGCGACGACCGTGACCGCGACGGGGGCCCACGCGTGACCCGGGCGACCCGCGTCGTCGACGGGGCGCGCGTGCCCGTCGCCGTGGTGGGCGGCGGCCAGGCCGGGCTCTCGATCAGCTGGCACCTCACGCGGCGCGGCGTCGAGCACGTGGTGCTCGAGCGCGACCGCGTCGGGCACGACTGGGCCGACCGCCGCTGGGACGCCTTCACCCTCGTCACGCCCAACTGGCAGTGCCGGCTCCCCGGGTACGCGTACGCGGGCGACGACCCCGACGGCTTCATGACGCGCGACGAGGTGCTCGCGTGGATCCGCGGCTACGCCGACTCCTTCGACGCGCCCGTGGTCGAGGGAGTGCTGGTCACCCGGCTGCGGGACGCCGCCGCGGGCGGCTTCGAGGTCGTCACCGACCAGGGCACGATCGTCGCGGAGCAGGTCGTCATCGCGACGGGCGGCTACCACCGGCCCGTGCTCCCGGCCGCTGCCGCGCGGATCCCCGACGGCATCCGGCAGGTGCACTCCGCCGACTACCGCTCGCCCGACGCGCTCCCCGACGGGGCCGTGCTCGTGGTGGGATCCGGCCAGTCCGGCGCGCAGATCGCGGAGGACCTCCACCTCGCGGGCCGCCAGGTGCACCTCGCCCTCGGATCCGCGCCCCGCTGCGCCCGCCGGTACCGCGGCCGCGACTGCATCGCCTGGCTCGAGGACATGGGCGTGTACGACATCCCCGTGACCGCGCACGTCGGCGGGCTCACCAAGCGCGAGTCGACCAACCACTACATGACCGGGCGCGGCGGCGGGCGCGACATCGACCTGCGCGCCTTCGCCCGCGAGGGGATGCGCCTGCACGGGCGGCTCGCCGGCGCGGAGGGCACGCGGCTCGCCTTCACGCCCACCGTCGGGGCGTCGCTCGACCACGCCGACTCGGTGATGGAGTCGATCAAGGACGACATCGACCGGCACATCGCGCGCGCCGGCGTCGACGCGCCGACCGAGCCGCGGTACGTGCCCGTCTGGCGGCCCGAGCGCGAGGAGACCGGGCTCGACCTGGCCGAGGCCGGGATCACGAGCATCGTGTGGGCCGCCGGCTACCGGTCCGACTACTCGTGGGTGCAGGTGGGCGCGTTCGACGGATCCGGGCACCCGATGCACCAGCGCGGATCCAGCGCCGTCGCCGGCCTGCACTTCCTTGGCCTGCCGTGGCTGCACACGTGGGGCTCGGGGCGCTTCGCCGCCATCGCGCGCGACGCCGAGCACCTCGCGGACCGCATCGAGGAGCGTTCGGGGGACCGCGCGGCGGACCGGACGCCCGCCGGGGCCATGGACAGCACGGCGGAGCGGGCGACGCAGCACGCCGGCGCCGGGGTGGGGGCGGCCTGGTCCGGCTAGCCTGTCGCCATGGCCGAGATCACGATGGGGGCGGTCGCGGCGCACTTCGGGCGCGACGTCGAGCGGACGCTCGCCAAGCTCCCCGGCATGATCGACCAGGCCCGCGAGCGCGGCGTCGACCTGCTGGTGCTCCCGGACGCGACCATCGGCGGCTACCTGCTCGACATGGAGCACCCGGGGCCGGACGCGCTGCCGCCCGCCGTGGAGCTGGACGGCCCGGAGGTGCGGGCCGTGACCGAGATGGCCGGCGACATGACGGTGTGCTTCGGGGTGGCGGAGCGCGCGCTCGAGGGAGGCGAGGAGATCCGGTACAACAGCGCCGTCTGCGTGCAGGGCGGCCGGGTGCTCGGCACGCACCGCAAGGTGCACCTGCCGCTCGGCGAGTCGGAGGCGTACCGGGCCGGATCCGCGTTCGCCGCGTTCGACACCCCAGTGGGACGCGTCGGCATGATGATCGACTTCGACAAGACCTTCCCGGAGTCGGCGCGCACGCTCGCGCTCGACGGCGCCGAGATCCTCGCGTGCCTGAGCGCGTGGCCGGCCAGTGTCACGGACCGCTCCGACCGGCTCCGCAACGACCGGCAGGCGCACCTCTTCGACCTCTACGACTGCTCGCGCGCGGCCGAGAACCAGCTCTACCTCGTGTCGTCGAACCAGACCGGGGTGCTCGGCGGCCTGCGGTTCCTGGGGCAGGCGAAGGTCGTGGATCCCGCCGGCGAGATCGTCGCGAAGACGTGGGCGAAGGGCGGCCTGGCCGTCACGACCGCGGATGCGTCGTCGGACATCGCGCGCGCCCGACGCACGATGCACCACCTGCGCGACCGGGTGCCGGCGGCCTACGCGCCGACGTTCGCGCCCGCCGTCGGCTGACCCGCCGACCCCCGACCCGCCGCCCGCCGACCCACCCGAGGAGCGCCCCGTGCGGATCGCCCTGCTGACCTACTCCACCAAGCCGCGCGGCGGGGTGGTGCACACGCTCGCCCTCGCGGAGGCGCTCGCCCGGCGCGGGCACGACGTCGACGTCTGGACCTTGGGGCGCGGCGGCGACCGCGCGTTCTTCCGCGAGGTCGACCCGGCCGTGCGGATCCGCGTGGTGCCGTTCGCCGCGCGTGACGACGAGACGGTGGGCGAGCGCATCGTCCGCTCGATCGTGACCATGCGCGAGGCCTTCGCCGCCGCGCGCCAGGCCGAGGCGTACGGCGTCGTGCACGCGCAGGACTGCATCTCGGCGAACGCGGCCGGGCCCTGCATCCGCACGATCCACCACCTCGACGAGTTCACGACGCCGGAGCTCGTGCGCTGCCACGACGCCGCCGTGCGCGAGCCGATCGCTCGGCTGTGCGTGTCCGCCGCCGTCGCCGCGGAGGTCGAGGAGGGCTGGGGCCTCGTGCCCACGGTGATCTCGAACGGCGTCGACGGCGCGCGCTTCCGGGCGGCCGCGGGGCCCGCGGGCGCCGCGGGCCGCGACCGGATCCGCGCCGCGCTGCGCGAGCACAGCGTGGACGGCGATTACGTGCTCGCGCTGGGCGGCATCGAGCCGCGGAAGGGCAGCGTCGACCTGCTCGAGGCGTTCGCGCTGCTGCGCGCGTCGCGGCCCGGGCTCCGCCTCGTGTTCGGCGGCGGCGAGACGCTGTTCGACTACCGGGCGTACCGCGAGGCGTTCGACGCGCGCGCGGCCGAGCTGGGGATCCGGCCGGTGATCCTCGGCGTCATCGACGACCCCGACGTCCCGCCGCTCGTCGCCGCGGCCGGCGCGCTCGCGTTCCTCTCCACGAAGGAGGGCTTCGGCCTCGCCGCGATGGAGGCGCTCGCCGCGGGCGTGCCCGTGGTCGCGCGCGACCTGCCCGTGCTGCGCGAGGTGTTCGGGTCGTCCGTGCTGTTCGCGACGGATCCCGCGGGCGCGGCCGACGCCATCGCCGCGGCACTCGACGGGCGCGCGCCCGACCCGGCCGAGGGCCGCGCGCTCGCCGGGTCCCACGACTGGGACGACGTCGCCCGTCGGCACGAGGCGTTCTACCGGGCGACGGGGACGGAGGGGGATCGTGGCCAGGCAGTCCATCTCGCGGATCATCTCGGGTCTCGCTGACGCGGATCCCGACCGCGTCGTCGTGCGCGACGACGCCGGGGCGCTCAGCGCGCGCGAGCTCGACCGGGCGTCGAACCGGCTGGCGCGCGCCTACCTGGCGCTCGGCGTCGAGCAGGACGACCGGGTCGCGATCGCGCTGCCGAACACCCGCGAGATGGTCGTGGTCTGCGCCGCCGTGTGGAAGGCCGGCGCGACGCCGCAGCCGATGTCGACCGGCCTCTCCGCCGAGGAGCGCGCGCACGTCGAGGACCTCGCCCGGCCCGCGCTCGTGGTCGGCGCCGAGTCCACCCGGAACGGCGTCCCGTCCGTGCCCGTCGGCTGGTCGTCGTCCGCCTGCCCCGACGACGGATCGCCGCCCGACGACGGACCGCTGCCCGACGCCTGGGCGCGCAGCTGGAAGGCGCCGACCTCGTCGGGATCCACCGGCCGCCCCAAGGTCGTGGCGACGACGGCTCCCGCGCTGCTGGATCCCACGCTCCCCGTGGCACCGTACCTCCCGCTCGACCAGGTGCAGCTGGTCTCGGCGCCGCTCACCCACTCGGCCGCGTTCACCTACGCGTTCCGGGGCCTCATGACGGGCCATGCGCTCGTGCTCCTGCCGCGCTTCGACGAGCGGCGGGTGCTGGCCGCGATCGCCGAGCACCGGATCACGTGGGCGCTGCTGGTGCCGACGATGCTGCACCGCCTGCTCCGCCTCCCCGACGACGAGCGGCGGGCGGCCGACCTGTCGAGCCTCCGCACGGTGCTGCACCTGGGCGCGCCGTGCCCGCCCGGCGTGAAGCGCGCGACCATGGACTGGATCGGGCCCGAGCGGCTCGTGGAGGTGTACGCGGGGAGCGAGTCGAACGGGATCCTCACCATCCGCGGCGACGAGTGGCTGCGGCACCCGGGCAGCGTCGGCCGGCCCGCGGCGGGCACCGCGGTGTCGATCCGCTCGGCGGAGGGACGGGAGCTGCCCGCGGGCGAGGTCGGCCGGATCTGGATGCGCCGCGACGGCGGGCCGGCGTACGCGTACGTGGGCGCCGGATCCGCCCGCACGCCAGACGGCTGGGACACGCTCGGCGACCTCGGGCGCGTCGACGCGGACGGGTACGTGTTCGTGCTCGACCGCGCCGACGACGTGATCCTGCGCGGCGGCGTGAACGTGCACCCCGCCGAGGTCGAGCGCGTGCTGGAGCAGCACCCGGACGTGCGCGGCGCGGTCGCGTTCGGCGTGCCCGACGACGACCTCGGCCAGCGCGTCGAGGCCGTGGTCGACGTGGCGGACGCGGAGGTCGACCCCGCCGACCTGCTCGCGTGGGCCCGCGCCCGGCTCGACGCGGAGCGCCGTCCGGCCGCCGTGCGCCTCACCCGGACGCCCGTGCGGGACGACGCCGGCAAGACGCGGCGGCGGGCGTACGCGCGGGCGGCGGTCGACGCGAGGGGCTGAGGAGCGCGGCCCGGTGCCTGCACCCGGGATCCGGCGTCCACCCGCGACGGCCGCCGGCACGACACCGCGTGGCTGCACCACTGGCTGGCGGGATCCAGCCGGGGACGCGGCCTGGCCACCCGGGCGCTGGCGGGCGCCGCCGCGGGGCCTTCGCCGACGGCCACTTCCGCCTCGAGCTCGGGTACCGCGTGGACAACCCGGCGTCCTGCCGGGTCGCGACGCGCGCCGACTTCATCGCCGAGGGGACCGAGGGGGCCGAGCTCCGCTACGGCGACGCGCGCTTCGCCGTGGAGACGCACGCGCGGTTGGCGACGGATCCGGCTCCCGACGTCGTGCCGCTCCCGGGTAGCGTCTAACCGTGACCTGGCCCGCGCTGCACATCACCCGTTCCGTCGACGCCGACGTGGCATCCGTGGTGGCCGTCGCGGGGGATCCAGCACGGCTGCCCGAGTGGGCGGCGGGCGTCAGCTCGGGGATCCGGCTCGAGGGCGGCCGCTGGCTGTCGGAGTCGCCGATGGGCCCGATCGAGTTCGCGTTCGCGGGCCCGCGCGAGCTCGGGATCCTCGACCACGACGTGACGCTCCCCGACGGCACCGTCGTCCGCAACCCGCTGCGGGTCCTCCCCAACGACGACGGCAGCGAGGTCGTCTTCACGCTCTTCCGTCGGCCGGGCGTCTCCGACGTCGCCTTCGCGGAGGACGTCGCGCTCGTCTCGGACGACCTCGACCGCCTCGCGGCGCTGGTCGCCCGCGGCTGATCCGCGCACGCTCGTCCGCCCGCCCTGGGGGTCGGCGGCGTCAGCGCCCGAACGTGCGCTCGATGCGCAGGAGGGCGATGTCGCGGAGGGCTGCCCGCACCTCGACCTGCTCATCAGCGACGCCGTTCTCCGATCGTCGCTGCAGCTCGAGGAGGATCTCGGGGGCGGAGCGTCCTGCGGCGCGGATGAGGAACACCCACCCGAACCGCTCCTCGTACGCGACGTTGCCTGCCCGGATCGCAGCCGTGGTGTCGGCATCCGAGCGCGCGGACGCGGCCTGCTCGAACGCCGATGACGACGCAGCGCGGCTCGTCTCCGCCGCTCGCTGCCCGATGCGGGGGTGCTCCGACAGAGCCGCCATCACCTCGGGCCACGTCCACGCATCCGCTGCGGCGCTCGCCGCCCCGCTCAGCTCCGCCACGGAGCCGTAGGGGCGCCCCGCGGCGAGGGTGGACGCCCAGGAGGGGATCGCCGCCCACTCCAGCGCGAGCTCCTGCGCGGCGAGAGGGGGCATGGCGAGGAACTCGTGCCATCGTGCGCCGTCGACGACCACGGCGTTCACAGGAACCCGGGGACGGACACCCATGCACCAGGTGCTGCCGGCTCGCCGTCCCGCACGACCGAGCCGTTGATCAGGCCGTAGGGGCGGTCCGCGGCGAAGAGGACCTCGTTGTCGTTCGTGAGGCCGAAGGGCGCGAGATCGACCGGGAAGTGGTGGTTGTTCGGCATCGCGAGCCTCACCTCCGCGAGCTCCGGGCAGGCTTCGAGGACGGCTCGCCCCATCGCGAAGAGCGTCTGCTGCAATGCGAGGGAATGCACGGTGGCGAAGGCCTCGAGCAGGGCCGCGACGGCTCGGCCGTGAACATCGTCGAAGTCCGCCGTGTCCGCCGCGGCTTCCGCGTAGCGCCATCGCGCGGTGACATCCGTCGCGAGGACGCGGTCCGCGGTCTCCCCGAGCGTCGTGTGCTCCGTGCGCGGGAACCCGTGGAACTCGCTGCCGGCGGACTTGAGGACGGTCAGGTCCGTCACGCCGCCGAGCACGTGCACGGTCGCGGCGTCCCTCTGCACGACGCTGGTGCGGGTTCCTCCGCCGGTCCGCACGAACGAGTGGTCGTGGGGTGCACCGTCCGCGGTGATCCGCGACCAGCCGTACTGCTCAGCGGAGAGCGTGCAGCCGTCGAACTGCGGGAAGGCGTCCATGAAGTGGGAGGCGAGGGTGAGGAGGAACCTCTCGGGGCTGCGCACGCCGAACCTCTTCGCGAACGCGTAGATGGTGTTCTTCTGGGAGTCGGTCGCGTGGACGAGCGAGTTGTCCCCGCTGTAATAGGACTCGTCGAGTGCCGCGCCGCGCATCTGCGTCGTCACGTTGAGGTCCTCGATGGCGTGCTGCGACGTGTCGCGGGTGACGCGCACGAGTCGGACCTCGGCCTTGCCGTACTGATGGGTTCCGAGGACGAAACCGGGAGGATGGGGCACGGTCAGCTCCCTCGATAGGTGGAGTAGGCGAACGGGCTCAGCAGCAGGGGCACGTGGTAGTGCGATGCAGCCCCGTCCGGGACCGCGAACGCCACGGTGATGTGCGGGAAGAAGTGCGCCGTGGCCGTCGACGCGAAGTACGCGCCGGTGTCGAACGTCAGCGTGTGGATGCCGGCGGAGAGCGCCTCGGCGAATGCGACGCGGCCGTCGCCGTCGGTCGTGGCCGAGCCGATGCGGTCGCCGGTGTCCGCGCGAGCGAGATCCACGCGGAGGCCCCGGACGGGCTCGCCTCGGCTGGTGTCGAGGACGTGCGTCGACAGCGTCGTGGGCATGGCCGCGGTCACGGTGTCATCCCGAGGTGATGGTGGTGGGAGAGGGCGAGCGCACGGCTCGTGGTGGTGGTCATGTCGGTCCTGACGATCGCGCGAGAAGGGGCTGCGGATGCAGCGGGCGACCGGTCGAGCGCCGGTCGGAGGCAGCGTCCCGCTCAGGGACGGACCGGGGGTTGCCTTCCGTGCGCGATCGCCCCGCGGTTCCAGGCGGTGCGAGCGACGGACGTGGACGTACCCGACATCGTCGGCTCCCTCCGGTGTGCGGCGATCGTTCCTGTGATCGACCGTACGAGGCGGATGTTTCCCCCTTGTTGCCGGCGTGTTGAGGGTGGTCGCGGCGCACCGGCCCCGGAACGGGAGCGCCGGCGCCGTCGCCTGCGCCGCCTACGGTCTGGCGAGCTCGTCCAGCGCGTCGTAGGTGGTCGCGATGGCCGCGATCCGGTCCCGACCCGTCCGACCTGAGGCGTCGTAGACGTCGTTCGCGATCGCGGCGATCACGGCGAACATCGCCGCGAGCGAGTCGAACGCCGACGGCGAGTCCACGGGGCAGAGGATCGTCGTGGCGGCGGGCGCGGCGAGCACGGCTGCCGTCGGGTCGCCGAGCACGACGACGTCGGCTCCCGACGCGACGCAGCGCTCGACCAGCCGGTCGACCCCCGCAGCGTGTCGGCGCACGGAGACGATGACGACCACGTCACGCCGGTCGAGGTCGGCGACCTCCTCTCCCAGGCGTTGCCCGGGCGCGGGGACGATGCGCACATCCGGTCGCACCTGGAGGAGCTGCGCCCGGAGCTGGAGCGCGACCGGGTGCGCTCCGCGTTCGCCGAACAGCATCACCCTGCGGGCGCGCACGATCCGGCGGGCGAGGCGCGAGCGATCCGCGCGCGCGAGGGACGCGAACGCCGCGTGGAGGTTTCGGGATTCGACTGCGCGCTGGTCGACGTGAGCGGCATCCTCCGCCACCCACGGCATCCCGCTGCCCCGGGCGGCCATGAGCTCCCGCCGCACGTCGGCAGCGTCCTGGAACCCGAGGGAGCGCACCAGCCGCGAGACGGTGGCCTTCGACGTCCCGGACTCGGCGGCGAGGTGCGCGGAGGTCCCGACGAGCAGGAGCTCCGGGTCGTGGCGGACCATCGCGGCGACTCGGCGCTCGGCGGGCGAGAGCCGATCCCAGACGGCGTCGATGCGCTCGCGCACGTCGGGCTGCGCCGCCGTCATGACGCGCTCCGTCCCAGATGGGCGATCGCTTCCACGAGCGCATCCAGCCCGAGCGCGATGTCGCCCTCGGAGACGAACTCGTCCGGGTGGTGGCTGATGCCGTCCGGGTTGCGGAGGAACAGCATCGCGACGTCGGTGATGCGCCCGAGCGACATGGCGTCGTGGCCTGCGCGCGAGAACAGCTCCATCGGCTGCGCCTGTCCGGTGGCGACGATGCCGGCGCGGACGGCGGCCATCAGGCGCGGCGAGCAGGGCACGGTGGGAGCGCGATGCACCTCCGTAGGGGTCACGCTCACCCCACGGCGCTCCCCGATGCCGGCGAACGCCGTGGCGATCTCGTCCCAGACGCGGTCGCGTCCGTCGTCGGACTCCGCACGCAGGTCGACGGAGAACCACGCGTGGCCCGGCACGACGTTCACCGCGCCCGGTGCGATGGTCATCGTGCCGACGGTGCCGACCGCGCCGAGGTGGTGCGAGCTGCGGCAGATCCGCTCGACGGCCAGTGCCGCCTCGGCTGCGGCGAGCAGGGCGTCGTGTCGCCGCTCGTACGGGGTGCCACCGGCGTGCCTGGCCTCCCCGACCGCCTCGACCGTGAACCGTCGGGCGCCGGCGACGCTCGTGACGACGCCGAGCGCCTGGCCCGCGTCGTCCAGGAAGGGCCCCTGCTCGATGTGCGCCTCGAGGTACCCGACGAGTCGGGCCGGGTCGATCGCGGCGTCGCCGACGCGGGCGGGGTCGAGCCCGAAGTCCGTGAACGCCTGCCGCAGCGAGATCCCGTCGGCGTCGGCGAGATCCCACCAGGCGTCGTCCCACACCCCGGCGACCGCCGAGGACCCGAGGAGCGCCTTGCCGAACCGGGTGCCCTCCTCGTCGGAGAAGGCGATGACCTGGATGCCGAACGGCAGCGGCCCCTGGCCCGTCAGCCGGGCGACCGCCGCGACCCCCATGAGCACGCCGACGATTCCGTCGTAGGGCCCGGCGTCCACGACGGTGTCGAGGTGCGACCCGACGAGCAGCACGGGGGCGTCGTCCGTCGCGCCGGGGACGCTGCCGTGCAGGTTGCCGGCGTCGTCCTGCCACGTGGTCATCCCGGCGTCCTGCATCCACCGCGCGACCATCGTGTTCACGCGCGCGTGCTCGGGCGACAGGTGCACGCGGGTGATGCTCCCGGGCGTCGAGGTCACGGCGGCGAGCTCGCCGCACCATCCGACGATCGTCGCGGCGTCCGGTACGGCGGCGGCCGTCACGACACCACCGCCGAGGACGCCGGGGCTGCCGCGGTCGGGGCCGCGTACGCGTCGAGCGCCGCGTCGACGCCGCCGCCCTGCGGCACGGGGAACCCGCCCCGACGCAGCACCTGCTCGAGCGCGGACAGCGTCGTCACGACGGCGTCCTTGCGGGCGTTGTAGCCCATCGTCCCGATGCGCCAGACCCGCCCGCGCAGGGGCCCGAACGAGGTCCCGATCTCGATGCCGTGGTCCGCGAGCATGGCCCCGCGCACGGCGTCCCCGTCGACGACGTCCGGGATCCGCACCGCGACGACGTTGTGCATCTTGTGCGCCACGTCCCCGAAGACCTGCAGCCCGAGCTCCTGCACGCCGGTCAGCATCGCGCGGCCGGCGAGCTCGTGCCGGGCGACGACGGCGTCGCGGCCTTCCTCGAGCAGGATCCGGGCGCACTCGTGGGCGGCGTAGAGCATCGACGCGGCCTCGGTGTGGTGGTTCAGCCGGCGGGGTCCCCAGTAGTCGAGGATCATCGCCAGGTCGAGGTAGTTCGATCGGATCGGCTCGTCGAGGACCTCGTCGCCCGGCTCGCGGATGCCCGCCTCGACGCTGCGCCGCCCGTCGAGCACGGCCGTGGCGCGCGGCGACAGCGTCACGGGAGCGCTGCCCGACGGCCCGCCGAGGCACTTCTGCAGCCCGACGCTGACGGCGTCGATGCCCCACGCGTCCACCTCGAGCGGGTTGCCGCCGATGGATGCGGTGGCGTCGGTGTAGAGCAGCACGCCGTGTCGCTCGCAGATCGCGCCGAGCTCGTCGAGCGGCTGGTTCATCGTCGTGGAGGTGTCGCCCTGGACGACCGCCAGCACCTTCGGCCTCGTCGCCACGATCGCGTCCTCGATCGCGGAGGTCGGGAACACCTGCCCCCATGCGGTCTCGATCGTGTGGACCTCGGCCCCGGCCCGCCCGGCGATCTCGGCGAGCAGGTGGCCGAACCGCCCGAACACGGGCACGAGGACGCGGTCCCCCGGCGCCAGCAGCGACACGAGGACCGCCTCGATCCCGGCCCGGGAGGTGCCGTCGACGAGCGCCGTGGCCACGTTCGCGGTGCCGAACACCTGCCGGTACAGCCTCTGGGTGTCGTTCATCGTCGACGTCATCCACGGGTCGTACTGGCCGACCAGCGGCGTCGAGAGCGCGCGCAGCACGCGCGGGTCGGCGTCGATCGGCCCCGGGCCCATGAGGAGTCGAGCGGGCGGGTTCACTGGCAGCATCGGGATCTCCGTTCCGATCATGAGGATAATGGAACGCCTGTTACGACAGCGTCCCGGCGAGCGCGACGATCGCGCGGTCGGACCCGGCCGGTCCGATCAGGCAGACGCCGACGGGTGCGTCCGCGACCCGCAGGAACGGCGCGCTGACCGCCGGCAGCCCGCCGATGCCGGCGACGGCCGTCATCCGCAGCGTCGCCAGCCGGGTGCGCTGGACCACGTCCCCGGTGGCCTTCCGGAGCGGTGCGGGTCCCGGCACGGTCGGGAGGGCCAGCACGCCGGGGCCGATCGCCTCGCGGACGCGGGTGCGCAGGCGGTCGAGCCGCTCCCGCGCGCGCGCCTCGTGCTCCGCGGTGATCGTGGCCGCTGCCGCGAACCGCGCGGCCACGTCGTCCCCGAGGGCGCCGGGGTGCGCGTCGACCCAGGGTCCGTGGTTGCGCCAGGCCTCGGCGGCCTGGACGATCCGGAGGGTCTCGGCCAGTTCGTCCGGCGGCGGCAGGTCGATCCGGCGGACGGGCCGACGGGTCGCCGCCAGCCATCCCCGGAACGCCTCGGCGGTCGCGGGTTCGACGACGTCGAGCAGGGCGTCGCAGACGAGGAGCGTGCCGTCGTCCACGTCGACGTCCGCGTCTGCGCCCGGGCGGATGGAGGCGCCGGCCGCCGCCGCGAGCACGGACGCCGACCGGGCGATCCACCCGACGGTGTCGAACGACTGCGCCAGGGGCACGAGCCCGTCGCGCGGGACGCTGCCGTGGGTCGTCCGGAGGCCCCAGAGGCCCTGGTAGCTCGACGGCACGCGGAGGCTCCCCGCGGTGTCGGTGCCGAGACCGAGGTCCGCCTGCCCGAGCGCGACCGCGGACGCCGAGCCCGAGGACGACCCGCCGCCGATCCGGGTCGGGGCGGCGCCGTTGGGCGGCGACCCGAAGTGCGCGTTCCGACCCGCGAGCGAATAGGCGAACTCGTCGGTGCGGGCGATCCCGGTGACGTCGGCCCCCGCGTCGAGGAGCACCTGCACGGCCGGGGCGGTGACCGTCGACACCGACGCCGATCGCTCCCAGGTCGGGTTGCCCGCGCCGACGACGTGCCCGCGGACCGCGTAGAGGTCCTTGACGGCGACGCGGATCCCGGTGAGCGGCCCATTCGGGGCGCCGTGTACGAGCGGGTCGCCGACGACGCGCCACACCGTCCGGGCGAACGCCGTCGGTCTGCCGGTCACGTGCGCCGCGCGGATCCGCCAGGTCGCGTCGGTGCGGCACCAGAGCTGCGTCTGGAGTCCCCGGCCACCGTCGACGAAGACCGACTCCCCGACCACCAGGGCGCTGTCCGGGGTCAGCCGCCGGATGTCGACGGACGCGATGGTCCGGCGTGCGACGCCGCCGCGCCCGGAGCGGAACGCGCGGATCGCGTCATGCCCGCGGAGCAGCCCGGCGTCATCGCCGCGCAGGGTGCCCTCGCCGGTTTCGAACAGCGCGTCGAGCGCGGTGGTGTCGTCGCTCATCAGGGCGTCCTCGTAGGCGGTGAACGCCCGCTCGAGCCCCTCGGGCCAGCTCCCGTGCAGGATCATGCGTCGACCGCCGCACGGGGTCGCGCGTCAGCCACGGGCGACCAGCTCCCCGGCCAGTGAGGTGGCGGTGACCGGCTCGCCGCGCAGCCAGGTCCCGGTGACCCGGCCACGGGCCTCCAGGCCGGCGAACGCGGAGACCGGGTTGCGGTGCGCCAGTCCGGCCACCTCGATGACCTCGGTGGCGGACGGGTCGAACACGGTGAGGTGGGCGAGCGCTCCGGGCGCGATGCGACCGCGGTCGGCGAAGCCGGCGAGCGCTGCGGGGCCGGTCGTGAACCAGGGCACGACGTCCTCGAGGGACATGCCGCGGCGCATCGCCTCGGTCCACACGGCGCGGAAGCCGACCTGCAGGCCCGCGATGCCGCCCCACGCCAGGCCCCAGTCGTCGGTCTTCAGGTCGGCGGTCGACGGCGAGTGGTCCGACACGACCATGTCGATCGTGCCGTCGAGGAGCCCGTGCCAGAGCGCGTCGCGGTTGGCGTCGTCGCGGATCGGCGGGCAGCACTTGAACTCGGTCGCGCCGTCGGGGATGGTCGATGCCTCGAACGCCAGGTAGTGCGGGCAGGTCTCGACCGTGATCCGCACGCCGTCGTCCTTCGCCGCTCGGATCATGGGCAGCGCTCCGGCGTCGGAGAGGTGCAGCACGTGCGCCCGGGCCCCGGTCGCGCGCGCGCCCTCGATCACCTGCGCGATCGCGGACCCCTCGGCTGCGGCAGGGCGGGTCGCGAGGAAGTCCGCGTAGCGGCCGCCGAGGGCACCGTGGTCGACGAGGTGCGCGGGGTCCTCGGCGTGCACGATGAGCAGCGCGTCGATGTCGGCGACCTCCTGGAGCGCGGCGCGGAGCTGATCGGGTCCGAGGTGCGGGAACTCGTCCACGCCCGACGGCGCCGTGAAGCACTTGAACCCGAACACGCCCTGCGCGTGCAGCGCGTCGAGCGAGCCGAGGCTGTCCGGCACGGCGCCGCCCCAGAACCCCACGTCGACGGCCAGCCGGCCCGCGGCGCTGGCGCGCTTGACGGCCAGGGCGTCGACGGTCGTCGTGGCCGGGATCGAGTTGAGCGGCATGTCGATGATGGTCGTGACGCCGCCGAGCGCCGCAGCGCGGGTGGCGGACGCGAAGCCCTCCCACTCCGTGCGCCCCGGCTCGTTGACGTGCACGTGCGTGTCGACCAGCCCGGGCAGCAGGACGTGGCCACCGCCGATGACGTGCACGTCGGCATCGATGCCCAGGGGAGCGTCGAGGGGAAGGACCTCGTCGATGCGTCCCTCGACGACGGTGACGGTCGCCGGGCGCAGCGCCCCGTCGACCCAGGCTCGGGCGCATCGGAAGGCGAGCACCGCCGGTCGTGGTGCCGTCACGGCTGGTCGGCGTCCGTCATCGCGACGCCACCGGGGAGGTCCGCGGGCCCGGCGGCCTTCCCGGTGCCGAGCAGCAGGTTGAGCAGGATCGCGGCGACCGCGCCGGCCGAGATGCCCGAGTCGAACACGAGCGTGAACCACGTCGGGAACGCCGCGTAGATCGACGGCGCGACGGTCGGCAGCAGCGCGATCCCGAGCGGCAGGGCCACGACGAGCACGTTCCGGTTGTCGAACCTGACCCGCGACAGGGTGCGGATGCCGCTCGCCGCGACCATCCCGAACAGCGCGACGCCGGCACCGCCGAGGACCGCGTGCGGCACCGCCTCGACCACCGCAGCGACCTTGGGCACGAGGCCGAGCACGACGAGGATCCCGCCCGCAGCCGTCGCGACGTACCGGGAACGCACCCCCGAGAGCGCCACGAGTCCGACGTTCTGCGCGAACGCCGTGTACGGGAACGTGTTGAAGACCCCGCCGACGACGGTGCCGAGGCCGTCCGCCCGGAGGCCGTCCGCGAGCGTCCGGTTCGAGACCGGCCGATCGACGATCTCGCCGACGGCCACCATGTCGCCCGTGGTCTCGGTCATGATCACGAGCCCGACGACGAGCATCGACACGATCGACGCGAGGTCGAACGTCGGCAGCCCGAAGTGGAACGGCGTGACGACCGCGAACCACGGCGCCTGGCCGATGCCGGACCCGTCGACCATCCCCGGCACGAACAGCGCCACGAGGGTGCCGATGAGGAGGCCGGCGAGGACCGAGACCCGGGCGAGCCCCCGGGGTGCGAAGCGCTCGACCAGCACGATGGCGAGGAGCACGCCGGCGGCGAACGCGACGTCGGTGGGGCGGGCGGCGCCGTCCTCCCCGCCCTCGGTGATCCACCCGGCTGCCACGCTCATGAGCGACAGCCCGATGATGAGGATGACCGTCCCGGTGACGATCGGCGGGAACAGCCGGATGAGCTGCGAGAACCACGGCGCGACGACGACCATGAAGATCCCGCAGGCGATCGTCGCCCCGTACACGGCGGTGATGCCGTGCTCGGTCCCGATCGCGATCATCGGTCCGACCGCCGCGAAGGTGACACCCTGCACGAGCGGCAGACGGACGCCGAAGCGCCAGAAGCCGACGGACTGCACGATGGTGGCGAGGCCGGCGACGAACAGGTCGGCGCTGATCAGGAACGCCAGGTCGGCGCTGTCGAAGCCGAGCGCACCGCCGACGATGAGCGGGACGGCGATCGCGCCCGCGTACATCGCGAGGACATGCTGCAGCCCGAGGGGCAGGAGCCGGGCGAGCGGCGGGACGGTGTCGACCCCGTCGCCGGTGCTGGTGTCGGCTGTTCGTCGGCGCGATGCTGTGCTCATGTCCGGACGCTAACCGCCCACTGTTTCCCCGGCGTTTCGGTCGGGAGTCCGGTCGCGAACGAGCGTGCCGTCCGGTGGCGTCTGGGAACGACCGTCTCGGGCGACGGCGTCGCAGAGGTGCACGCGATCCTCTCCGACCCCGCCGTCTGGACCCACTACCCGACGCTGCGCGTGACCGATCCTGCGCAGACCGACCGCTTCCTCCGCACGCGGACCGAGGGCTGGGAGCGCGACGGCCTCGGCACGTGGATCGTGCGCGAGCGGGACGCCCACGCGGTCGTGGGGTTCGGCGGCTGCCACGTGGCGCACGACGCCTTCTGGAACCTCGGCTACCGCTTCTCGCCGGCCGTGCACGGCCGCGGCTTCGCGACCGAGATGGCGTCGCGGGCGATCGCGCGGGCACGCATCCTCCGCCCGGAGCTGCCCGTCGTCGCGTACCTCGTCGCGCACAACCGCGCCTCGGCGGCCGTGGCGGAGAAGGTGGGACTGACGCTCGTGCACCGCGGGCCGGATCCGGGCAACCCCGACCCCGACGTGCTGCGCCTCGTCTACGCCGACCGCGCCCTCACCGACGCGCAGCGGGACGCGACGATGCGCTGAGTCCGTCCACGACCGGCGCGCGACGGGCTCGCCACGCCCCGACCTCCGCCACGAGGATCCGCGTCCCGGCCAGCAGCACGAGCGCGACAGCCGTCAGCACGATGAGCGGCGGCAGCAGGAAGCCCAGCGCGATCAGCGGGTGCTCCATGCCGAGCGCGGGCCAGCCCATGTCCTCCCAGCGGTCGGCGAGCAGCAGAAGCACCGCGAGGGCGACGAGCTCCGCGGCCAGGAACCCGATGGTGATGCGCGTCGCCAGCCTCATGCCGTCCCCTGCCGTGTGCCGAGCCGCCACCCTCGCACGGTTCCCCCGGCCGGGGAAGGGGCGTGCCCCCGCCTGGCCGCGCCACACTGGATCCATGAGCACCGCCGACGACGCCCTCGCCCGCCTCGTCGAGGGCATCGACCGCGAGCGGCTCGGCGCGTACGGCGTCGTCGTGCGGATCGGCGCCGACGAGGCCGCGCACCGCTGGCGCAGCGACGACCGCGAGAACCTCTACTCGGTGTCCAAGGGCGTCTGCGCGCTGGCGGTCGGCATCGCGGTGGACGCGGGGATCCTCTCGCTCGACACCCGCGTGCCCGAGCTGCTCCCCGACATCGAGCTCGGGGCGGGCGTCGCCGAGGTCACCGTCGAGCACCTCCTCACCATGACCAGCGGCATCGACTTCGCCTGGTTCGGCGACGAGCCCGTGCCCAGCCCGGACCTCGCGCAGGCCATGCTCGCGCTCCCGACGCGCGGCCCCGGCACCGTCTTCCGCTACAGCGACGCGAGCCCCTACGTCGCCATGCGGATGCTCGCCGCGGCCGTCGGCGACGTGCGCGACTGGCTCCTCCCGCGCCTCTTCGATCCGCTCGGCATCGAGAACCCGCAGTGGCACCGCTGCCCGCTCGGCTTCGTCGTGGGCGGCAGCGGCCTGGAGCTCCGCACCGGCGAGCTCGCCCGCATCGGCCGGCTGCTCCGCGACCGCGGCGCGTGGGAGGGCCGGCAGCTCGTGAGCGCGGAGTGGGTCGACCGGATGCACGGATCCTGGGTCGACACCGGCGCCGATCCTGCCGCGCCCTTCGCCCGCTACGGCCTCGCGACCTGGGACGGCCCCGGCGACGCCTGGCGCCTCGACGGCCGCTACGGCCAGTACGTGCTGGTCGACGGATCCCGCGACGCGGTCGTCACCATCACGGCCCACGAGGAGGAGCGCGACCACCGGCTCGCGGAGCTGGCCGCGGCGGCCGTCGCGGAGACCGCTCCCGTCGTCGGCTGACCAGCTGGCCGCCGCCGCACCGTCAGCCGACCGGCGCCGTCAGCGGATCCGGCTCCCGCCGCGTCCGCCCCGCGTCGCCGACCACCGCGAACCCCTCGCGCGCCCAGTACTCGAAGCCTCCGATCAGCTCCTGCACGCGCGTGTAGCCGAGCGTCGCGAGGGTGAGGGCCGCGCGCGTGCTGCCGTTGCAGCCGGGGCCCCAGCAGTGGACGACGACCCGCGCGTCCCGGTCGGGGAGCTCGGCGGCGGCTCGCGCGGCGATCTCCGCGCCGGGGATGTGGACGGCACCCGGGATCCGCCCCTGCGCCCACGAGGCGTCCGAGCGCACGTCGACCACGAGCGGCGCGGCGCCGCTCGCGCGGTCGGCGGCGAGGTCGGCGGGGTCGGTCTCGTAGGTCAGCTTGGCGGCGAAGAAGTCGATCGCGGAGAGGCTCGTGTGCATGCCTCCATCGAAGCCGCCGGGCACCGGGGCGGGGAAGGGCCGTCGCGCGGCATCGGGGCCGTCGCGCCGCGGATCGCCCGGTAGGTTCGGCCGCATGCCGACGAATCCGCCGCTGACCCTCGACGTCACCGACCACGCGATCATCGCCGAGCTCCAGGGCGACGGCCGGATGAGCGTCGCGCAGCTCGGCCGCGCCGTCTCGCTCTCCGCGAGCGCCACCGCCGAGCGCGTGCGTCGCCTCACCGAGGCGGGCATCATCACCGGCTACTCGATCACGGTGGATCCCGAGGCCCTCGGCTGGGCCGTCACCGCCTTCGTGCGCCTCGCGTACCCGTCGGGCGACTACCGGCCGTTCCACGCGCTGGTCGCCGAGATGCCGGAGATCGTCGAGGCGCACCACGTCACCGGCGCCGACTGCTTCATCATCAAGGTCCACGCCCGGTCGATGCGCGACCTCGAGCGCATCACGGGCCGCCTCGCCGCCCTCGGCGGGATCACGACCCACGTCGTGTACTCGAGCCCGGTGCCGGGGCGTCATGTCGGGCCGGCCTGATCCGCGCCGCGGCTCGGCCGTTTTTGGTAACATTACCAAGTTGCGTGTCGCTTGGTAACATTACCGACATGCGCGATGCGACCGGCAATCCCTTCAGCCCCGGCTCGGACACCGTCCCCGAGATATGGGCCGGCCGCACCGAGCAGCTCGGCGACTGGCGGGACGTGGTCCGGCCTCGGCTCCTCCGCGGGCTCCCCGAGCGCGGGCGCACCGTGCTCGGGGAGCCCGGGCTCGGCAAGTCCTCGCTCGTGCGGCGCATCGCGCAGACCGCTGCGCGCGACGGGGACTGGGTCACGCCGCAGCTCCGCATCCCTCTCGGTGCCGATCCGCTCAAGCCGGTCGCCGCTGCCGTGCTGGATCTCGCGCGCTCCGCCGGCCTCCCCTCGGCGCGCGAGAGGCGCATCGCGGAGGCGATCGCCCGGGTGGAGGCGGTCGCAGCGGCCGGGCTCTCGCTGACCCTGCGCGGATCCGAGCAGAGCGGCCCGGAGCCCTACACGTCGCTGACCGCGCTGCTCGTCGAGGTCGGCCGCGCGGCGATGCGGAAGGGCCGGGTCGCCCTGGTCCACGTCGACGAGGTGCAGAACATCACGGACGAGCGGGCGCTCTCGCAGCTGCTGATCGCCCTCGGCGACGCCATCACGCACGAGGAGGAGGTCGCGATCCCCGGTGGTGCGCACGTGCGCCGGTCCCTGCCGATCGCGGTGTACCTCACGGGCCTGCCGGACTTCGAGGACCGGGCGGGCGCGCACAAGGGCGCGACGTTCGCACGCCGCTTCCGCACCACCGTCCTGACCGCGATCGACGACGAGGACATCCGGGCGGCGCTGCAGGACTTCGTCATGCCGGGCTGGGAGGTCGCGGACGGCTCGGGTCGCGCCCGTCGCATCCGCATGGACCAGGACGCCGCGGCTGCGATCGTCGACCTGTGCCGCGGGGAGCCGTTCCTCTTCCAGCTGGCGGGGGAGCGCGCCTGGTACGCCGGATCGGGGATGACGATCACCCGCGACGAGGTCCGCGCGGGCTGGCGGGGCGCGGAGCGCGAGGCGGCGGCGCACGTGGAGCGGATCCTCGAGCGGCTGCCCCCGCGGGAGCGCGCCTTCGTGGAGGCCATGGCCGCGCTGCCCGCCGAGGAGCGCACGCTCACCCGCATCGCGAAGGAGATGGGCCGCTCGAGGGCCGCGGAGGTCGGCACCACGGCGCAGCGCCTGGACACCGTGCGCGGCATCATCGACCGTGGGACGTCCTACGGCTTCCGGCATCGCGCGATCGAGGCGCACCTCACCAGCTCGTGGCCGCGGGTGGGATGAGGCGGCCGCGCGTCCCGGCGCGTCGTCAGCCGGTGAGCCAGCCGCTGATCACCACCACCTCCGCCGCAATCTCCGCGACGTCCCGACCGTCGGTCGCCACGCGGTGCACCGCATCCGCCGCCCCCGCCCCCGCGACACCTCCGCCGCCACCGTTGTCTTGCCGACGCCCGAGCGGCCGCCGAGGAACAGGGCCCGGGTGACGATGGGCGTCACGCGCCGGTGGACGCCCGCGCCACGACGCGCACGGGCTCGGCCGACACCCCGGGGACGGTCTCGCCGTCGATCATGTCGACCAGCCGCTGCGCCGCGGCCCTGCCGAGGTGCTCGAGCTCCATGGCGACGCTCGAGAGCGGCGGGCGAGCCTCGCGGACGAGCAGGTCCCAGTCGTCGAAGCCGATGACGGCGACGTCCCCCGGCACGTCGCGGCCCTCGTCGCGCAGGGTGTCGAGCACGCCGCGCGCGATGTGGTCGCTGCCGCCGATGATCGCGTCGACCGGATCCCCGCCGCGCACCAGGAGGCGCGCGCAGTCCCTGCCCCAGGCCTCGCCCCACTGGCCGTAGAGCGAGGATCCGCCGACCGGCTCGAGCCCGTGCGCGGCGAGCGCGCCCATCACGCCCTCGGCCCGGTCGCGCGCCGCGGCGTACGACGACTCGCCGTTGACGAGCGCGATCCGCGTGCGCCCCTGCGCGATGAGGTGCTCGGCGGCGAGGCGCCCCGCCATCACGTTGTCGGGCGTGAACGAGACGTCGCCCTCGCCGGTGGACGGCGCGTAGACGTACACGACGGGCACGCCCGCCATGACCGGCGCCGGCGGCCGCGGGTTGGTCGTGCGGCCCACGATGAGCAGGCCGTCGACCCGGCGGGTGAGCAGCGACTGCAGGTGCATCTGCTCGCGCAGGGCGTCGTCGCGGGCGTCGGCCAGCAGGACGGAGAGCGACCCCTTGCCGAAGGCGTCCTCCGCGCCGAGCAGGATCGGCAGCACGAAGCGGTTGTCGAGATCGCTCGTGACCATGCCGATGGTGCCGGTGCGCGACGAGTTGAGCGCCTGCGCGAAGAAGTTCGGTGTGAAGGACAGCGCGGCCGCGGCCTCCTCGACCCGGCGACGCGTCGTGTCGCGCACCTGCGCCCGGCCGTTGAGCGCCTTCGAGGCGGTGGCCACGCTCACGCCGGCGGCCCGGGCGACGTCGGCCAGGGTCACGGCGCCCGCGCCCGGTCTCGATCCGTCGATGGTCACGGTGACGAAATTAGTTCATCCCGGCCTTGACAAGCAAAAGGAGGGCGACGTAGCTTCCTACCGAAACCGGTTTCGGTTTGCAGTCCTCGAGGAGGAGGCGGCGGCGCGATGCGCGCGGTCCCCCGGGAGGCCTGCCCTGCAGCATCCCGAGAGGACAACCGTGAACTCCTTCCCCCGCACCACGCGCACGGCCGTCGCGGCCGGCGCGCTCGTCGCCGGCCTCGCCCTGGCCGGCTGCTCCACCGGAGGCGGCGCAGCCTCCGACGGATCCGCCGCCAGCGGCACCTACACCTTCTGGGACCCGTACCCCCAGTTCGACGCCTCCTCCGACTGGACGAAGCTCGTCGAGCAGTGCGGCACGGAGGCCGGCGTCACCGTCGAGCGCACCGGCTACGACACGTCCGACCTCACGAGCAAGGCGCTCCTCGCCGGCCAGCAGGGCAACTCGCCCGACCTCCTGCTCGTCGACAACCCCGTCGTCTCGACGCTCGCCGAGGGCGGCCTGCTCACGACGACCGAGGAGACCGGCGCCGACGTGTCCGGCTTCGAGGAGAACATCCTCGCGGCCGGCCAGCTCGGTAGCGACACCTTCGGTGTCCCCATCGGCGCCAACACCCTGGCGCTCTACTACAACAAGACGGTGCTGGCGAAGGCGGGGGTGGATCCCGCCACCATCACCAACTGGGCGTCGCTCACCGCGGCGCTCGAGAAGGTCACGGCGTCCGGCGGCAAGGGCATCACGTTCTCGGCCATCGGCACGGAGGAGGGCAGCTTCCAGTTCCTGCCGTACTTCTGGGGGTCCGGAGCCGACCTCACCGACATCTCCTCCGACGACGCCGTCTCGGCGCTCACCCTCTGGACCGACTGGGTGAAGGAGGGCCTCGCGCCGAACAGCGTCATCGGCAACACGCAGACCACGTCGTGGCAGGAGTTCCTCACCGGCGAGTACGCGTTCGGCGAGAACGGCACCTGGCAGCTGCAGGGGGTGAAGGACTCCGGGATCGACTACGGGATCCTCTCCATCCCGGGGCGCGACGGCGGCTCCGCCCCCGCGCCCACCGGCGGCGAGTTCCTGACGGTGCCCGTGCAGCGGGACCAGGCGCGCTACGACGTCTCGAAGCGGATCCAGGCCTGCCTCACGAGCACCGACAACCTCGTCGCCACCGACACGACGCTGTCCTACGTCGCCCCGACCGCGGAGGCGCAGCAGGCGCAGGTGGCGACGGACCCGGACCTCGAGCCGTGGGTGACCGCGGTCGGCGAGGCCAAGGGCCGGACGAGCGACGACCTCGGCACGAAGTACCCGCGCATCTCCGAGCAGCTCTGGAAGGCCGTGCAGAACAGCCTCAGCGGGGCGGCCAGCCCGCAGGACGCGCTCGACGAGGCCCAGAAGGCCGCCGAGTCGGCGAACGGCTGACCCGGATGAGCGCCCACACCATCGACCGCCGCGACGCGGCGCCCTCGGGGCGGGTCCGCGACGTCGCGGACCCGCCCCGCCGGGGCCGCGACGCGCGCCGGCCCGACGGCCGACGGCCCCGCCGCGTGGGGCCCCGGCAGCTCACGGCGTGGGCGTTCCTCGTCCCCGTCGTCGTCTACCTCGCGGTCTTCTACGCGTACCCGCTCATCCGGAACGTCGACCTGTCCGTGCGCGATTACACGGTGCGCTCCTTCCTCGACGGATCGGCGCCGTTCATCGGCCTCGACAACTTCGCGCGCGTCGTCCAGAGCCCGACCTTCGGCCCGGCGCTCGCGAACACGCTCACCTTCACGCTCGTCTCCATCGCCTTCCAGTTCACGATCGGCATGGCGCTCGCGGTCTTCTTCTTCCAGAGGTTCCGGCTCTCGGCGACGCTGCGGGCGCTGTTCCTCGTGCCGTGGCTCCTGCCGCTCATCGTGAGCGCGTCGACCTGGTCGTGGATGCTCAACAGCGAGAGCGGCATCGTCAACGCGGTCATCCGCGCGCTCGGCGGCGGTCAGGTCAACTGGCTCACGTCGCCGCAGTGGGCGCTCGCCTCGGTCATCGTCGCGAACATCTGGATCGGGATCCCCTTCAACCTCGTGATCCTCTACAGCGGCCTGCAGAACATCCCCGGCGAGCTCTACGAGGCGGCGTCGCTCGACGGCGCGACCTCGTGGCAGCGCTTCCGGCGGATCACGTTCCCGCTGCTCGCGCCGGTGTCGGCGATCACGATCCTGCTGGGCCTCGTCTACACGCTGAAGGTGTTCGACATCATCTGGATCATGACCCGCGGCGGCCCCGGGGATACCTCGACGACCTTCGCCATCTGGTCCTACCAGCTCGGCTTCGGCTCGACGCTGCCGACCTTCGGGCCGGCCGCCGCGGTCGGCAACCTCCTCATCGTCATGGCCCTCGTCTGCGGCCTCGTCTACCTGCGCGTGCAGAGGAAGCAGGAGAGCTGATGTCCGCCGCCGCTCCCGCCCGGCCGTCCGGATCCACCGGGTCCCCGCCCCCCGATCGCCGCCCGTCTCCCGCCATCTCCGCCGAGCGCACCGCGCAGATCCGCCGGAAGGGCCGCCGCAGCACCGCCACGACCGTCGTCGGCGTGCTCTTGACCGCCGTGATGCTCTTCCCCGTCTACTGGATGGTGAACGTCTCGCTGACGCCGACGGACCGGATGCGGCAGAGCCCGCCGCAGCTGTTCCCCTCGACGCCGACCCTCGACGGCTACGCGGCCGTGGTGCGCGACCAGCTCCCGTACCTCGGCACGAGCCTGGTGGTCGGCCTCGGCACCGTGATCGTGACCATCGCGCTCTCGGCGCCGGCCGCCTACTCGCTCGCCAAGCTGCGGCCCGTCGGCGGGGGAGCGCTCGGCTTCGTGATGATCGTGGCCCAGATGATCCCGCAGGTGATCATGGCGATGGGCTTCTACGCGATCTACCTCAACGCCGGGATCCTGAACCAGTGGTGGGGCCTGATCATCGCCGACAGCACGCTCGCCGTGCCCTTCGGCGTGCTCATCTTCACCGCCTTCATGCGCGGGATCCCGGACGAGCTGCTGTCCGCGGCCGAGCTCGACGGCGCCGGCACCTGGCGCACGTTCGTCTCGATCGTGCTGCCCGTGAGCCGCAACTCCGTCGTGACCGTCGGCCTCTTCGCCTTCCTGTGGGCGTGGTCGGACTTCGTCTTCTCGTCCACCCTCAACAGCGGCGGCACGGCGCAGACCATCACGCTCGGCATCTACCGCTACATCGGCAACAACAACCAGGAGTGGAACTCGATCATGGCCACCGCCGTCGTCGCCTCCATCCCCGCGACCGTCCTGCTGGTCGTGGCGCAGCGCTACGTGGCCGCGGGCGTGACCGCCGGCGCCGTCAAGGACTGACGCATGTCCGCCGCCCGGCGCCGCCCGACCCGCATCCCCACCACCCTCCGAGGAGACCACCCGTGACCACCACCTCCACCGCCGACCCGTCCGCCTCCGCCTCCCGGGACGGGCATCCCGACCGCCCCGGTGGGCCCGTCGCGCCGTCGCGGTCGCGGCTGACCCCGCTCGACGCGTCCGAGATCCGCCTCGTCGACGGCTTCTGGGCCGAGCGGCAGCGGCTCAACGCCGACGTGATCCTCCGCCACTGCGAGGAGTGGATGGAGCGGATCGGCTGGACCTCGAACCTCGACCGCTCGGCGTCGGGGGAGGAGGGGTGGGAGCACGCGGGCATCGAGTTCGTCGACTCGGAGATCCACAAGCTGCTCGAGGGCATGGCGTGGGAGCTGGGCCGGCCCGTCGACGCCGCGGACGGCGCGGGCACGGCCGCGCACGTGGACCTGGCCGACCGGTTCGCGCGGCTCGTGTCGCGCGTGGCGGCCGCGCAGGATCCCGACGGCTACCTCCACACGTCGTTCGGCCGCCCGTGGCAGCGCCCCCGCTACTCCGACCTCGAGTGGGGCCACGAGCTGTACTCGATGGGGCACCTGATCCAGGCGGGCGTCGCGGCGCACCGCACGGGCGCGTCGGACGAGCTCGTCGGCGTGGTCCGTCGCGTCGCCGACCACCTCTGGGAGACGTTCGGGCCCGAGGGCCGGGTCGCCGTGTGCGGGCACCCCGAGGTGGAGGTCGCGCTCGTGGAGCTCGGCCGCGCGCTGGAGGAGCCGCGGTACGTGGAGCTCGCGCGCCTGTTCGTCGAGCGGCGCGGGCACGGGCTCCTCGGGCCGATCGAGTACGGCGCCGAGTACTTCCAGGACGACGTGCCCGTGCGGGACGCCGACGTGCTCCGCGGCCATGCGGTGCGCGCGCTCTACCTCGCGGCCGGCGCCCTCGACGTCGCCGTCGAGACGGGGGACGCGGGGCTCGCCGACGCCGTTCGCCGCCAGTGGGAGGAGACCGTCCGCACCCGCACGTACGTGACGGGCGGCATGGGATCCCACCACCAGGACGAGGCGTTCGGCGCGGACTTCGAGCTGCCGCCGGACCGCGCCTACGCGGAGACCTGCGCGGGCATCGCCTCGAACATGCTGTCGTGGCGGCTGCTCCTGCAGGAGGACGACCCTCGCTACGCCGACCTCATCGAGCGCACCCTGCTCAACACCGTGCTCGCCTCCCCCCGGGAGGACGGCCGCGCCTTCTTCTACACGAACACGCTGCACCAGCGGACCCCCGGCGTCGCGCCCGACGAGGACGTGGTCAACGCGCGCGCACTCGCGAGCCTCCGGGCGCCGTGGTTCGAGGTGTCGTGCTGCCCCACGAACGTCGCCCGGACGCTCGCGAGCATGGAGCTGACCTTCGCGACGCGCTCGGCGGAGGGCGTGCAGATCCACCAGCTCGGCTCCTACGACGTCGACACGACGCTCGACGACGGCACGCGCGTCGCCCTGTCGGTGCGCAGCGGCTACCCGTACGCCGGCGACGTGGCCGTCACGTTCCGCGAGGACACGGACCGCGAGGTCGAGCTCGCCGTGCGCATCCCCGCGTGGGCCCGCACCGCGACGGTCACCGAGCCGGGCGGCTCCCCCGTCGAGGTCCGCGGACGGCGGACGGTCGTGCGGCGTCGCTTCCGCGCGGGGGACACGGTGGCCGTGGAGCTGCCGGTGACCGCACGGTTCGTGGCGCCGGATCCGCGCATCGACGCGGTCCGCGGCCAGGTCGCGGTCGAGCGCGGGCCGCTCGTGCTCGCGCTGGAGTCGGTCGATCTGTCCTCCGGCGAGGTGGGCGACGTGGTCGTCGACACGGCGACGCCGCCGGAACGGACCGGGCGCGGCGCGCGGGTGCGGCTCTCCCGCGCGATCGCGGATCCGGCCGCCTGGCCCTACGCGGAGGCCGACAGGCGCGCCGACCGCGTCGAGGACCTCGGCCTCGTCGACCTCGTGCCGTACGCCTCCTGGGCGAACCGCGGCCCGTCGACCATGCGGGTCTGGATCCCCGCCGCCCCCGACGGCCGCTGATCCGTCCCCCTGCGACGCGGGCACCGCGGCCTCCCCGGCCGCGGTGCCCGCGTCGCGTTGACACCTCCCCCGCGCCCCCGGGAGAATGGGGTGACGTTGCTCTTACAACGTTGTAATGGCATCAGATCCCGCCGGCGACCGCTCGGCGTCGATCGGCCCCGTTCCCGATGAAGTGAAGGACCACTCCATGACCGACGCCTCCACGTCGCCCGACGCCCGCATCGCGATCGACCGCACCGCGGTCGTCGCCCCCGTGAACCGCCGCACGTTCGGCTCCTTCGTTGAGCACCTCGGCCGCTGCGTCTACGACGGGATCTACGAGCCCGGCCACCCCACCGCGAACGCCGACGGCTTCCGCGGCGACGTCGTCGACCTCGTCAAGGAGCTCGGCACGAGCACCATCCGCTACCCCGGCGGCAACTTCGTCTCCGGCTACCGCTGGGAGGACGGCGTCGGCCCCCGCGAGGACCGCCCGAAGCGCCTCGACCTCGCCTGGCACTCGCTCGAGACCAACGAGGTCGGCCTCGACGAGTTCGCGCGCTGGTGCGAGCTCACCGGCAGCGAGCTGATGATGGCCGTGAACCTCGGCACGCGCGGCGTGCTCGAGGCCCTCGACATCCTCGAGTACTCCAACCACCCGGGCGGCACCGCCCTCTCCGACCAGCGCATCGCCAACGGATCCCCCGAGCCCCACAACGTGAGGATGTGGTGCCTCGGCAACGAGATGGACGGCGACTGGCAGGTCGGCAACATGACCGCCGAGGACTACGGCACGCTCGCCGGCCGCACCGCCCGCGCCATGAAGATGGTCGACCCGACCCTCGAGCTCGTCGCGTGCGGCAGCAGCGGATCCGGCATGCCGACCTTCGGCGAGTGGGAGCGGACCGTGCTGGAGAAGACCTACGACTCGGTCGACTTCATCTCCGCCCACGCCTACTACCAGGAGCGCAAGGGCGACCTCGGCAGCTTCCTCGCCTCGTCGCTCGACATGGAGTACTTCATCCGCACGGTCGTCGCGTCCGCCGACCAGGTCAAGTACCGCCGCAAGAGCGACAAGACCATCAACATCTCCTTCGACGAGTGGAACGTCTGGTACCTCGACGAGCACCAGGAGTCCGGCGTCATCACGGAGGGCTGGCCCTACGCGCCGCACCTGCTCGAGGACGTCTACTCGGTGGCGGACGCGGTCGTGCTGGGCAACCTCATGATCACGCTGCTCAAGCACAGCGACCGTGTCACGTCTGCCAGCCTCGCGCAGCTCGTGAACGTGATCGCGCCGATCATGACGGAGACCGGCGGCGGCGCCTGGCGCCAGACCACCTTCTTCCCGTTCTCGGTCACGAGCCGGCTCGCGCAGGGCGAGGTGCTGAAGCCGCGGATCGACGTGGGCACGTACGAGACCGAGGTGCACGGCACCGCGCCGCTCGTCGACTCCGTCGCGACCTTCGACGAGGCCACCGGCCGAGCCGCGGTCTTCCTCGTGAACCGCAGCCTGTCCGACGCGCTCACGATCGAGGTCGACGTCGCCGGGCTCGCGGTCTCCGAGGTGCTCGAGGCCGTGGGGATCCACGACGAGGACGCCTACGCGAAGAACACCTTCGAGGACCGCGAGCGCGTGGGCCTGACGCCGAACGCGTCGGCGTCGCTCGCCGCCGGCACCCTCACGATCACGCTGCCGCCCGTGTCGTGGACGGCCGTGTCGCTCGGCTAGTCGCACCCGCCCCGCGCATCCGCGCCACCACGCGCCCGTCGCGCCGCATCCGCGGCCGGCGGGCGTCGTGCGTCGGCCGTCGTGCGTCTCGCGGAGCGCCGAGAGGGAACCCGGCCCCCTCAGGGGGCCGGGCCCACCGGCGAGTCCTTCCCGGGACCCGAGCCGACGGTCACCACGCCTGATCACGAAGCAGCCGTGATGCTGCGGCAGACGCCAGTCCGCCGACCGCGGATCCGGTGCGGGCGCCGAGCGCCTCGCCTCGGAGTCGTGCTGGTGCCGGGTGTCCGCGCCGAGGGTGCGGCTCAGCGCCCGTCGCGGCTCCGGTAGATCGTCATGAGCGTCGCCGAGATGCGGCCGCCCGGGCCGAGTCGATGGCCGTTCGCCTCGAGCCAGGCGCGGGCGGCGGCGCGCTCGCCCGTCGGGGCGGCGGCGGCGGTCATGCCGCTGGCGGGGCGGGCCGGTTCGTCGCGGATCGGCGTGATCGTCACGGTCGTGCGGCGCCCGGCGGCGACGTACGGCGCGAGCGCGGCGCGGAGGGCGCGCGCGCCGGCGGGGTCGAGGTCGATCTCGTGCACGACGCCGTCGAGCCCGAAGCGCACCGCCTCGGTGGCGGTGGGTGTCGCGCCGCCTGTCGCGTCGTCACGCTCGTCCTCGCCGCGCGGATCCACGTCGTCGCTCATGCCGTCTCCTCGCGCTCTCGATCCCCTCCGGCAGCCTAGGTCTCCGCGGCGACATCGCCCGCGGCGTAGATGAGAACGATTCTCTTCTAGGCTGGGCGGATGGATCCCCACCGGAACGCCCGCCCGCCCGTCGTCCGCGGCGGGCTGGCCGTCATGCTCGTCTCCGCGAGCGGACTCGAGGCCGCATCGCGCGTCGCCGCGGCGGCGGTCGACGCACCCGCGTCGGCCCCGCCCGCCGTGGTCGAGGCACCGGGCGGCGACAGCGGCGACCTCGGCGCGGACATCGCCGACGGCCTCATCGCGGACGCCGACGACGGGCGCACCGGGCTCGCGGTCGTCGCGCTCGATCCGGCGGCCGATCCGCTCGAGGTCGCGCTCGTGCTGGAGCACGTCGTCGAGGCGCGGCACCCCGGATCCACGCACATCGGCATCCTCGACGTGGTCGCGGTCTCCTCCGTCGCCGAGATCCGCGACCTGCTGCTCGAGCCAGGAGACGCCGACGCGACGCCGTTCGACGCGGCCGAGCGGCTGGCCGCGCGGCTCGAGTGCGCGAGCGTCGTGGTGCTCGACGACCTGGATCCCGAACGCCCCGCCCCCGACGCCCGCCGTACCGTCGCCCTGCTCGCGCACCTGGCCCCTGACGCCCGCGTCGTCGCCACGGCCGACCGTGGCTCGCTCGTGCCGGCGCCCCTCCGCATCGGACGGCAGCGGGCCAGGCGGCTCGCCGCGGGCATGGGCTGGCAGGTCGCGCTCGCGGGTGAAGCCGCCCCGACGGCCGCCGACGGGATGGGCGTGCATGTCTTCCGCGATCCGCGCCCGTTCCACCCCGGCCGCCTGCACACCGCCGTCGCGCACGACCTGGTGCCCGGGCCGGTCGGCCGGATCGTCCGCTCGCGCGGCCTGGTGCGCCTCGCGACCCGGCCCGCGACCGTCGGATCGTGGGCGACCGCGGGCGACGTGCTGAGCCTCGACCCGACCGGCATGCGCAGCTGGGACGCTGACTCGCCCGCCGGGCAGGAGATCGCGTTCGTCGGCGAGCACCTCGACGGCGGACTGCTCGACCGGATCCTCGGCGCCTGCCTCCTCGACGCGGCCGAGCTGGTCGCGGGGCCTGCCGAGTGGCACGGCTACGCGGACCCCTTCCCCGTGTGGGACACCGAGCACCGGCACTGAGCAGGAGAGCGGGCGGGCGGGCGTGGCGCCTGGGGAGGGCCGCGGCCGGGTGTGGGCGGCGCATGGGATGGTCGACGCTCCCGCGTGGCGGCGGCGGCGAGTCCCCCGGCCCGCGCTCCCGCCCGCCTCCGAAGGAGAGTCGACGCCCCGATGCCCGCGACCGAGGCGCCCCTGCGCATCCTCTTCTCCTTCGCCCGCGGGCGCGGCCACCTCGGCCCGATGCTGCCGCTCGCGCACGCGGCCAGGGTCGCCGGCCACGAGACCGCCCTCTGCGGCGCGCGGTCGGTGGTCCGCGACCAGACCGGCTTCGACCACCTCCACGCGCGCGAGGTGTCGACGATGCCGTCGACGGCCGACGCCACCTGGCGGGAGGGTGGGACCGGGATCCTCACGCCCGTCACCTCCTCCGGCCTGCTGGCGAACGTCGCGCCGTACTTCCTCGGCGACAGCGCCCGCGAGGCGCGCGACGCCGTCGTCGGGATCACCACCGCATGGGCGGCGGACGTCGTGGTCTGCGACGGGCAGGACTTCGGGGCGATGATCGCGGCGGAGGTCGTCGGCATCCCGTGCGTCGTCGTCGAGGTGTTCGCGACCGCGCCCGACGCCTGGCTCGAACGGCTCCGCGAGCCGATGCGGGCGTTCCGGGCGGAGGCTGGCCTGGAGCCCGATCCGGAGCTGCGCGGGGCGCACGGCGCCCTCACGGTGGTGCCGTTCCCACCCGCGCTCCGCGGCGATCGCGCACCGCGGGGCCCGATGACGCGCATGCGCCCCGAGGCGCCGCAGCCGGGGAGCGACCACCCCGCCATCGCCTGGCTCGCGGCGGGCGACGAGGAGCACCGCGTCTACGCGACGCTCGGCACCGTCTTCAACCGCGCGTCCGGCGACCTGCTCCCGCGGATCATCGCCGCGCTCGAGTCGCTCCCGGTGCGCGCGCTGGTCACCACCGGGCCCGAGATCGACCCCGCGGGGTTCCCGACCGGCAGCCCGCGCGTCCGCGTCGAGCGGTACGTGCCGCAGGACGGAGCGCTCGCCGTGTCCGACCTCGTCGTGACGCACGGCGGATCCGGCACCATGACGCAGGCGCTCTCCCACGGCGTGCCCCTGCTCGTGCTCCCGCTCGGCGCCGACCATCTGCCGAACGGCGAGCGCGTCCGGGGCCTGGGGGCCGGCGCGATGCTCGACGCCCGGGCCACGTCGGCGGAGCTCGCGGCGGCCATCGGCGACGCGGTCGCGGAACCGGCCCTCCGTGACGGCGCCGCCGTGGTGGCTGCGGAGATGCGCGCGTTGCCGTCACCCGCCGAGGTCGTCCGGCGCATCGAGGCGCTCGCGCGCTGAGGTGGCGGTCTCGGAGCGCTCGTCTTGCGCATCCCGCAAGGGATCATGCGCCGAGCGACGGCGGCGGCGAGAGTGACTCCATGGACATCACGCAGCGCATCGAAGGTCAGCAGGAGTGGGACGCGGTCGTCATCGGGGGCGGCCTGGCGGGGTCGAGCGCGGCGCTCATGCTCGCGCGGGCCCGTCGGAGCGTGCTGGTCGTCGACGCGGGCCAGCCCCGCAACGCCGTCGCCGCGCACATGCACGGCGTGCTCGGCCACGACGGGAAGCCGCCGCGGCAGCTCGTCGCCGAGGGGCGACGCGAGATCGAGGGCTACGGCGGCGTCGTGGTCGACGGGCGCGTCGAGGTGGTCGCGGCGCTCGATGACCCCGCCGGCCCGCGCTTCCGCGTGACGATCGACGGCGGCGCCGAGGTCGCCGCCCGCCGCGTGGTCCTCGCGACCGGCCTCGCCGACGTCCTCCCCGAGCTGCCCGGCCTCGCCGCGCACTGGGGCGCGGGCGTCGTCGTCTGCCCGTACTGCGACGGCTACGAGGTGCGCGACCGCCGCATCGGCGTGCTCGCGACCGGACCCGGCAGCCTCCACCACGTGCAGATGCTGCGCCAGTGGTCGCCAGACGTCACGTTCCTCGTGGCGGGCGGGACGGCGGACGGCGCGCCTCTCGCGATCGACGCCGCGACCCGCGCCGGGATCGACGCCCGCGGGATCCGCGTGGAGGAGGCGGCGGTCGTGCGCGTGCTCGGCGACCGCGGTGCGCTGGAGGGCGTGGAGCTCGCCGACGGACGGAGGGTCCCGCTCGACTCGCTCTTCGCCATGCCGGGCGTCGCCCCGCGGGACGCCATCGCCCGCGCGCTCGGCGCCGCGACCGAGGACACGCCCTGGGGGCCGTTCGTCGCGGTGGACCCGATGGGCCGGACGAGCGTCCCCGGCCTCCTCGTCGCGGGCAACGCGTCCAGCGCCTCGGCGAACGTGCCTGTGGCGATGGCCGCGGGCACCATGGCGGGCGCGATGGCGAACGCCGACCTGGTCACCGAGGACGTGGCGATCGCGATGGCGGCGATGCCGGCGGCGGCCGTCGCCCGGTAGCGCTGAGTCGAATCCCGAAGTAAACTTGAGTCCGCACGACTCAAGTACGACCGAAGGGAACGCAGTGGCCAACATGCAGGGCGCACCCGCCACCGACGAGAACGCGAAGACCGCGCTCGAGCAGTACGGGGTGAACCTGACCGAGATCGCGAAGAGCGGCAAGCTCGACCCGGTCATCGGACGCGACGCGGAGATCCGGCGCATCAGCCAGGTGCTCACGCGGCGCACCAAGAACAACCCGGTGCTCATCGGCGAGCCCGGCGTCGGCAAGACCGCCGTGGTCGAGGGCCTCGCCCAGCGCATCGTCGCGGGCGACGTGGCCGACTCGCTCAAGGGCAAGCAGCTCGTGTCGCTGGATCTCGCGGCGCTCGTCGCGGGCGCCAAGTACCGCGGCGAGTTCGAGGAGCGGCTGAAGGCGGTGCTCAAGGAGATCGACGACGCCGACGGCGAGATCATCACCTTCGTCGACGAGCTGCACACGCTCATGGGCGCGGGAGGCGGCGAGGGATCCGTGGCCGCGTCCAACATGCTGAAGCCCATGCTCGCGCGCGGCGAGCTCCGCCTCATCGGCGCCACCACCCTCGACGAGTACCGCCAGTACATCGAGAAGGACGCCGCGCTCGAGCGCCGGTTCCAGCAGGTGTACGTCGGCGAGCCGAGCGTCGAGGACACGGTCGCGATCCTCCGCGGGCTCAAGGGCAGGTACGAGGCGCACCACCAGGTGCCCATCACGGACGCGGCGCTCGTCGCGGCCGCGTCCCTCTCGAACCGTTACATCCCGGCTCGCCAGCTCCCGGACAAGGCCATCGACCTCATCGACGAGGCCGCGTCGCGCCTGCGGATGGAGATCGACTCGTCGCCGGTGGAGATCGACGAGCTGCGGCGCGCGGTCGACCGCATGCGGCTCGAGGAGCTCGCGCTCAAGCGCGAGAAGGACGAGGCGTCGAAGGCGCGGCTGGCGAAGCTGCGCGAGGACGTCGCCGCGCGCGAGCAGACCCTCGGCGAGCTGCAGCGGCGCTGGGAGGCGGAGCGCGCGAGCGTCAACCGCGTCGGCAAGCTGAAGGACGAGCTGAACGAGCTGCGGATCCGCGCCGAGCGGGCCCAGCGCGAGGGGAACCTCGAGAAGGCGTCGCGGCTGCTGTACGGCGAGATCCCGGTGATCGAGCGGGAGGTCGCGCAGGCCGAGGCCGCCGAGTCGGTGCCGTCGGCCGAGGACCGCATGGTGAACGAGCAGGTGACGGCCGAGGACGTGGCGGCGGTCGTCGCGGCATGGACGGGGATCCCCGTCGGCCGGCTGCTCCAGGGCGAGACCGAGAAGCTGCTGCACCTCGAGCAGGAGCTCGGCAAGCGCCTCATCGGCCAGAAGCCGGCCGTGCGGGCCGTCGCCGACGCGGTGCGCCGCACGCGCGCCGGCATCTCGGATCCCGACCGGCCCACGGGCTCCTTCCTCTTCCTCGGCCCCACCGGCGTCGGCAAGACGGAGCTCGCGAAGGCCCTCGCCGAGTTCCTGTTCGACGACGAGAAGGCGATGGTGCGCATCGACATGAGCGAGTACGGCGAGAAGTTCGCCGTCTCGCGCCTGGTGGGCGCGCCTCCCGGGTACGTCGGCTACGAGCAGGGCGGCCAGCTCACCGAGGCCGTGCGCCGCCGCCCGTACTCGGTGGTGCTGCTCGACGAGGTCGAGAAGGCGCACCCCGAGGTGTTCGACGTCCTGCTCCAGGTGCTCGACGACGGACGGCTCACCGACGGCCAGGGCCGCACGGTCGACTTCCGCAACGTGATCCTCGTGCTCACCAGCAACCTCGGCTCGCAGTTCATCAGCGACGCCACGCTGCCGCTCGACCAGCGCGAGCAGGCCGTGCAGCAGCTCGTGCGCCAGACGTTCAAGCCGGAGTTCGTGAACCGGCTCGACGACATCGTGGTGTTCCAGACGCTGTCGATGGACGACCTCGCGCAGATCGTCGAGCTCTACATCGACCGGCTCGGCGTGCGGCTCTCGGACCGCCGGCTCTCTCTCGGCGTCACGCCGGATGCGCGCCGCTGGCTCGCCGAGCGCGGCCACGACCCGCTGTACGGCGCCCGGCCGCTGCGCCGGCTCATGCAGCGCGAGATCGACGACCGCCTCGCGCGCGAGCTGCTCGCGGGCGACATCCGCGACGGCGACGCCGTGCGGGTCGACCTCGCGCCCGACGGCGAGGGCCTCACGGTCAGCCGCGCGTGGAGCGACGAGCCGGAGGACGCGGCGCCAGGAGCCTGATCCCCGTGCGGCCCGCCGCGCGCTCGATGGCGGGTGCTCGCGGCGGGCCGTCGTCATGTCCGCCGCCGGATCAGACCGCGGTGACCCGCAGGATCGCGATCGACTCGGGCAGCATCAGCGGCGCGTGCAGACCCGACGCGGCGAGCGCGCGGCCCGTCAGCTCGACGCCGTCCCACCAGGCCGGCGCCGCGAAGCCGGGCTCGGGGGTGCCGACGCGCACGGGCTCCACGCGGTAGCGGCGCTCGGGATCCAGGCCAGGCAGCAGGAAGCGGCCGCGCGGGGAGACCTCGGAGCGGCCGATCGACGCGAGGAAGAACAGCGCGGAGCCGGCGTCCTCCGCGACCGCGCCGTAGACGAGCAGGGTCGGGTCGCTCTCGTCCGCGCGGACGACCGTGCCCGTGTGCATCAGCGCGCGCTCCTCCTTGTAGAGGGCGATCCACGCCGCCAGGTCCGCGTCCTCCTCGTCGGTGGCCTGCGCGAGGTCCCACTCGATGCCGAGGTGGCCGTAGAGCGCCGAGCCCGCGCGGAACGCGAGCCGGTGCGCGCGGCCCGTGGTGTGGCTGACGCGCGACGCGATGTGGGAGCCCATCAGCTCCGGCGGGAGGAGCTGCATGGTCCAGCGCATCATCGTCTGCCGGTCGAGCGGGTCGATGCAGTCGGAGACCCAGACGCGGTCGGTGCGCTCGAGCACGCCGAGGTCGACGCGGGATCCGCCGGACGAGCACGACTCGATCTCGAGGCCGGGGAAGCGCGCCTTCAGCTCGTCCATGAGGCGGTACGCGGCGAGCGTCTGCAGGTGCACTCCGGCCTCGCCGCGCGGCGCGATGCCGGCATCCACCAGGTCGCGGTTGTGGTCCCACTTGATGTAGGCGATGTCGTTCTCGGACAGGATCGCGGTCATCCGCTCGAGCACGTGGTCGTACGCCTCGGGGATCGCGAGGTCGAGCACCTGCTGGTCGCGGGCGCGCACGGGGAGGCGGCCGCCCGTGGCCATGATCCACTCGGGGTGGGCGCGCGCCAGATCGCTGTCCTCGTTGACCATCTCGGGCTCGAACCAGATGCCGAACTCCATGCCGAGTCCCGTGACGTGGTCGATGATCGGGCCGAGGCCGTCCGGCCAGACGTCCTCGTCGACGTACCAGTCGCCGAGGCCGGCGTGGTCGTCGCGGCGGTGGCGGAACCAGCCGTCGTCGAGCACGTAGCGCTCGACGCCGAGGGCCGCGGCGCGATCCGCCAGGTCCGTCAGGCGCGCGAGGTCGTGGTCGAAGTAGACGGCCTCCCACACGTTGATCGTCATGGGCCGGTCGCGGCGCGGGTGCGTGTCCCGCGCGCGCAGGTGGCGGTGGAAGCGGGCGGCCTGGTCGTCGAGGCCGTCGCCGTACGCGGCGTAGACCCACGGGCTCGCGTACGCCTCGCCCTGCGCGAGGCGCACCTCGCCGGGCAGCAGCAGCTCGCCGCCGCCTATCACCTGGCGGCCGGTGGACAGGCGCTCGGCGTAGTGGCGGTGGTTGCCGCTGAAGGCGACGTGGACGCCGCGGACCTCGCCCTGCCGGAAGCCGAAGCCCGGCGTGCCGACGGAGAGGAGCGTCGCGGCGTCGGGGCCGGTGCGGCCCTTGCGGCCCTCGCGCTCGTGGATCCCGACCACGAGCTCGCGGCGCTGCGGCGTGCGCTCGAGGCCCCAGCGTCCGGCGAAGTCGAGGATCTCGCGGGCCTCGGCCGGCAGGGGCAGCGCGAGCGTGACGCCGCCGACGGAGTAGGTCGTGGCGCCGAGGTTCGTGACCTCCGCGCGCGTGCGGACGAGGCCGGACGGCAGCAGCTCGACGTCGAGCGCGAGGCCGAGGCCCGCGACCTCGTCGACGGCGTCGACGTGCACGAGCGCGGCGCCGGCGGACGCGGATCCGGGGCGGCCGTCGATGCCGGCGGGGAGCGGATCGCCGTCGACGGTGGCGGACGTGACGCGGAACAGCGGCGACCAGTCGGCGCCGTCGCGGTGGCCCTCGAGGCCGGGCTTGCCGGTCCACGACGTGTGGGCCTCGGGGAGGATCGCGAGGCGGATGGGGTCGTCGGCGACGCTGCCCGCGATCGGCTCGACGGCCGCGAGCACCAGGGTCGCGAGGTCATCCCCGGTCGTGTCGCCGAGGTCGGCGCCCCAGTGCACGACGGCCGGCAGGCGGCCCTCCGTGAGGTCGAGGAACAGGGAGACGCCGGACGCCCGGAGGTGGAGGAGGGCGGAGGGGGCGGCGGTGTCGGGCATGGGGGCTCCTCGCGTCGATGCGGGTGGGATGCCTCCATCCTCCCGGGTCCGCGGGGGTGCGGGCGCCGGGCGGCGGGCGTGCCGTCAGTCGAGGTCCTCGAGCCCGGGGACGGACATGCCGTCCTGTCGATCGGCGCTCACGCTCGTGCCCGACTGCGACCGGCGGGCACGGACGGAGATCGCGCGGATCCGCTCGACGGCCTCCGGGTCGCGCAGCTCGTCCTCCGAGGGGCCGGCCGGCTCGACCACGATCTGGCTGGCCGGGCCGATGAGGATCGCGACCTCGCCCACGCCGCCCTCGGGCAGCCAGACGGGCACCGTCACGGTCGCCGCCGCCATGCCCTCCCGGGCGAGCGCCTGCGCGCACTCGACGACGGCCCGGGCGATGTCGTCGCCCGTCAAGTAGCGCCCCTCGGCGTAGCGGATGGTGTGCACGATCTCAGTGAAGGCCCTCCGCCGCCGCCCGCCTAGGGGGTTGTCGCGGGCGGACAGCCGGAGGAGGGTCCGCCGTGCGCGCCGGGCCGGCCGCGCGCCCTCGGTACGCTCGGCGGATGACCTACGTCGCTCATCCCGATCGCTACTCGTCCATGCCGTACCGCCGCTCCGGCCGCTCGGGCCTCAAGCTCCCCGAGCTGTCCCTCGGCCTCTGGCACAACTTCGGCACCGCCCGCCCGATCGACACCCAGCGCGCCATCGTCCGTCGCGCGTTCGACCTCGGCATCACGCACTTCGACCTCGCCAACAACTACGGCCCGCCTCCCGGCAGCGCCGAGACCGCGTTCGGCCGGATCCTCGCCGAGGACCTCCGCCCGTACCGCGACGAGATCGTCATCTCCTCCAAGGCGGGCTACCTCATGTGGGACGGCCCCTACGGCGAGTGGGGATCCCGCAAGTCGATGCTCGCGTCACTCGATCAGAGCCTCGGGCGCATGGGCCTCGAGTACGTCGACGTCTTCTACTCGCACCGGCCGGATCCGGAGACGCCCATCGAGGAGACCATGGGCGCGCTCGCGACCGCGGTGCACCAGGGCAAGGCGCTCTATGCCGGGATCAGCAACTACTCGCCCGAGCAGACCGAGCGCGCGGTGGCGGCGCTCGCCGAGCACAAGGTGCCGCTGACCATCCACCAGCCGAGCTACTCCATGTTCAACCGGCACGTCGAGGGCGGGCTGCTGCCCGTGCTCGAGGAGACGGGATCCGGCTGCATCGTGTTCTCGCCGCTCGCGCAGGGGCTGCTCACCGACCGCTACCTGTCGGGATCCATCCCCGCGGACTCGCGCGCCGCGACCAGCGGGTTCCTCGACGAGTCCGCGGTCTCGTCGGTCTACCTGGAGCGGGCGCGCGGCCTGCAGGCCGTCGCCGAGGGGCGCGGGCAGACGCTGGCGCAGCTCGCGCTGTCGTGGGTGCTGCGGCACCCGGGGATCACGAGCGCGCTCATCGGCGCGTCGAGCGTGGAGCAGCTGGAGCAGAACGTGGCCGCGGCCGGCGCTCCCGCGCTGACGGACGACGAGCTCGCGGCCATCGAGCCGTTCGCGGTCGACGGCACCGGACGCTGATCCGCGGATGACGGACGCACCCGCACCCGCCGCCTCGCCCGCGCTCGCCGACCGCGTCGCGCGGCTGCTCGACGCGCAGGGGATCGTCGACGGCCACGACGACCTCGCCTGGGCGCTCCGCGAGCGCGCGGTGCGGGAGTGCGGGCCGAGCGCATCCGTCGCCGACGACGTGATCGCGCGCCTCGCCGTGGAGGACGCCGTGCCCGGGCTGCACACCGACCTGCCGCGCCTGGCGCGCGGCCGGGTGGCGGCGCAGTTCTGGTCGGTGTGGGTGCCGGACCTGCCGGGCATCGATCCCGTGCGCTCGACCATCGAGCAGATCGACGTGGTGCGCCGCCTCGTCGCCGCGCACCCGGACCGGCTCGCGCTCGCCGTGACCGCGGACGACGTCGAGCGCGTCGTCGCGTCCGGACGCATCGCGTCGCTGATGGGCATGGAGGGCGGCCACTCGATCGGCGGATCCCTCGGCGCGCTGCGGACCATGCGCGCGCTCGGCGTCCGGTACATGACGCTCACGCACAACGCGAACGTGGCGTGGGCCGACTCGGCGACCGACGCGCCCGTGCACCACGGGCTGAGCCCGGCGGGCGAGCGCGTGGTGGCCGAGATGGAGAGGATCGGCATGCTCATCGACCTCTCGCACGTGTCGGCCGACGCGATGCGGCACGCGCTGCGGATCGCCCGGCGGCCCGTGCTGTTCAGCCATTCGGGGGCGCGCGCCGCGTGCGACGTGCCGCGGAACGTGCCCGACGACGTGCTCGCCGCGCTGCCGGGGAACGGCGGCGTCTGCATGGCCACGTTCGTGCCGCAGTTCGTGTCGCCCGCGGTCGCGGAGTGGCACGACGAGACGCTCGCGCTGGCCGTGGCGGAGGGCGTGGATCCGCGCGACCACGAGGGCGTGCAGGCCGTCGCCGCGCGTCGGCCCGGGGAGCGGCCGCGCGCGACGCTGGCGGACGTGGTGCGGCACGTGGAGCGGATCCGCGAGGTCGCCGGGCCGCGGCACGTGGGCCTCGGCGGCGACTACGACGGCATCGACCGCACGCCCGACGGGCTCGAGGACGTGTCGCGCTACCCGGCGCTGATCGCCGCGCTCGCCGAGCGCGGCTGGTCGGACGACGACCTCCGCGCGCTCGCGGGCGGCAACGCGCTGCGCGTGCTCCGGGCGGCCGACGCGGACGACGAGGTGTCGCGCGGGGCGGCGGACGCGGGGGAGCTGGCGTGAGCGCGGGCGCGGCCGGCGCATCCGGCGCACCGGCCGCACCCGCCGCGTCGGCCGCCGCCGTGGCCGCGCGGGACCCGCGCGCCGCGGCCGCCCTGCTCGACGGACTCGCGGACCGGGGCTGGCCGGCCGAGCACCGCGAGCGGCACGCGGGCTGGATCCTCCGCGCGGCCGGCGGCGTGACGAAGCGCGCGAACTCGGCGCTGCCGGTCGGCCCCGTCGCCGATCCGGAGGCCGCGCTGGACGCGGTCGAGGCGTTCGCGCGCGTCCACGGCATCGACGCGTGCGTGCAGGTGTCGCCCGCGACCGAGCCGGCCGACCTGCCTGCCCGGCTCGCGGCGCGCGGCTACGTCGCCGAGGCGCGCACGCTCGTGCTGGTGGCCGACGCGACAGCCGCGGCGGAGCGCCTCGCGGACGCGGCACCCGCGGATCCCGCGCTCCGCGTCACGGTCGCGGACGCCCCCGACGAGGCTTGGCTCGACGCCTGGTGGAGCGTCGACGGGCGCGGGGGATCCGCGGAGCTCGACGTCGCGCGCCGGATCCTCGAGCGCGGCCCGTCCTCCTACGCCGCCGTGCGCGACGGCGACCGCGTGCTCGCCACCGCGCGCCTCGCGCTCGTCGGGGGCTGGGGCGGGCTCTTCGCCGTCGCGACGCGCCCCGAGGCCCGGCGCCGGGGCCTGTCGCGGGCGGCCATGGGCGCGGCGGTCCGCGCGGGCGTGGAGCGGGGGATCACGGGCCTCTGGCTGCAGGTCGTGGCCGAGAACGACGGCGCCCGGGCCCTGTACGACGGGCTCGGCTTCCAGCCGGCGTCGCGCTACGAGTACTGGGCCCGCACCCGCCAGCCGTCCGACGCGACCAGGTCGTCGAGGAACCCGGCGTAGACGCCCGGCTCGGCGGCGAGCGCGTCGTGCGTGCCGCGCTGCACGAGGCGGCCGCCGTCGAGCACGAGGATCTCGTCGGCGCTCCGCACCGTGTCGAGCCGGTGGGCGATCACGAGCAGGGTCCGGCGCCCGCGGAGGAGCCGGATCGCCTCGGCCACGGCCGCGGCGCTCTCCGCGTCGAGCGCCGCCGTGGCCTCGTCGAGCACGACGACGGGCGTGTCCGCGAGGAGCACCCGGGCGATGGACACGCGCTGCCGCTGGCCGCCGGACAGCTGACGGCCGCCCTCGCCCACGGGCGTGTCGAGGTCGAGGCCGTCGCCGAGCGGGAGGCCGGCGAGGCGGAGCGCGTCGGCGACGGCGGCGTCGTCCGCGTCCGGATCCGCGAGGCGCACGTTGTCGCCGAGCGTCCCCGCGAGCAGGTGGACGTGCTGGAAGACGGTCGACACCGAGGTCGCCACGTCGGCCAGCGCTATGTCGCGCACGTCGACGCCGCCGATGCGCACGGCCCCGCCGGTCACGTCGGCGTCGCGGGCGAGGAGCCGGGCGACGGTGGTCTTGCCGGATCCGGACGGGCCCACGAGCGCGGTCATGCGGCCGGCCTGCAGCGTCGCGTCGAGGCCGGAGACGGCCTCCGCGCGGGATCCCGGGTAGGAGAAGGACACGCCGTCGAGCTCCACGTCGGCGCCGACGGGCACGCGGCTCATGCCGGGCGGCCGCTCGGGGATGGGGGCGGCGTCGAGGATCCCGGCCACGGCCCCGAGGTCGCGCCGCGCCGCGCGCACGCCGACCGCCAGCTCCGCGCCCTGCCCCACGAGGTCCGCGGCGTGGAAGACGAGCACGAGCGTCGCGACCGTGCGGCCGGCGTCGAGGGGGCCGCCGCCGACGCGGGCGACCGCGAGGGCGAGGGCCGCCACGAGCACGACGCGCAGCACGCCGCCGAACGCCACCAGCCCCGCGACGGTGCGGCCGATGAGCGCGCGGGACGCGGCGCGGTGCCGCACGAGGATCGCGTCGACGAGGCCCGCGTCGCGCCCGGTGCGCCCGTGTGCCCGCAGCACGTGCTGCGCCTGGGCGAACTCCACGACGCGCTCGCCGATCCCCGTGTCGGCCGCGGCGCGCGCGGCGTCGGCGCGCGCCGCGATCCGGCCGCCGACGCGGAGCGCCAGCACCAGGACGGGCGCGAGGGCGAGCAGGGCGACGCCGAGCGGGGGATCCCCCACCAGGAGCGCGACCGTGATCACGGCGGGCACCACGGTCGCGGTGATGAGCGGCCGCAGCAGGTAGGCGGGCACCCCCATCGACGTGAGCACGCTGCCGCCCGCGGCCGCCGTCAGCTCCGCCCGGTGGGCGGCGTCGAACCAGGCCAGCGGGAGGCGCACCACGTGGTCGCCGATGCGGTGGTGCAGCGCGTTCGCCGCCCGGACGCCCGCGCCGAACGCGGCCGCCTGCGCCCGCGCCTGCACGGCCAGGTGCGCGGCGGCGAGGAGCAGGAACAGGGCGATCCACGGCCACGCGGACGACGGATCCGGGCCGAAGAGGCGCTCCAGCACCGGCACGAGGGCCACCACCGCCGCGCCGTGGAGGACGGAGGCCGCGACCATGCGCGCCACGACCGGGCGCAGCTCGCGTTCCCCGTCGGGTCCCAGCGTCCGTCGGACGTCGTCGATCGCGCGCATCAGCGGTCCTCCCCGGAGGCGTCGGTGGTCGTTGTCGTGCTCGTGGTGGTCGTCGGCGCGCTCGCGCGGAGGAGCCGCGCGTACAGGCCGTCCCGGGCGAGGAGCTCCGCGTGGGTGCCCTGCTCCGCGACGCGACCCTGATCCATCACGACGATGCGGTGGGCGTGCTCCACCGTCTCCAGCCGGTGCGCGACGACCAGCACGGTCCGGTCGCGCGTGGCGGAGGCGAGGGCGCGCTGCATGCGCCGGGCCGTGCTCGGGTCGGCGTGCGCCATCGGCTCGTCGAGCACGAGCACCGGGCAGTCGGCGACGAGCGCGCGGGCGAGGGCGACGCGCTGGGCCTCGCCGCCGGAGAGGCCGCCGCGCGGATCCAGCACGGTGTCGTAGCCGTCCGGGAGCGCCTCGATGACGTCGTCGACCTGCGCGATCCGGGCGGCGGCGCGCACCTCGTCGAGCGGGGCGTCGGGGCGCCCCAGCCGGAGGTTCTCGAGGGCGGTGTCGCGCAGCAGCACCGTGTCCTGCAGCACGCAGCCCACCTGCGCGTGCCAGGCGGCGGGCGTCGCGTCGCGCACGTCCACGCCGCCGAGCTCCAGGGTGCCCCGGGTAGGCAGGCGCAGGCGGGCGACGAGGGCCGCGAGCGTGGACTTGCCGGAGCCGGACGGGCCGACGACCGCGGTGACGGATCCAGGCTCCAGGTCGAGGTCCACGTCCCGGAGCGCGTCGCGCTCGCCGTCGTAGGAGAAGCAGACTCCGCGGAGCACGAGGCCCGGCCCGCGTCGGGCGTCGGGTTCGCGCGGGTCGGCGACGTCCGGCTCGACGGGTGCGCGCAGCACCTCGTCGACGGCCGTCGCGGCGTCCACCGCGCCCCGGATGGCCTGCGCGCGCGGGCCGATGGCACCCACCGGGGCCGCCATCGCGGGCGCCAGGAGGAGGAACGGCGCGAGGTCGGCGGCGGGCAGCGCGCCGGCCGCGACCATCGCCCCGCCCACCGGCACGACGAGCACGAGCACGCCGATCGGGGAGACGGTCAGCCAGGACGCGGTCGTGGCCGCGGTCGTGCGCGCGACCCAGGCGCCGAAGAACGCGGCGAACGCGTCGACCGCCTGCAGGTAGCGGGTGTGCGCGCGGCCAGGCCGGCCGAAGGACCGGACCACCTGGATCCCGTCGGCGAACTCCACCACGCTGCCCGCGATCTCGGCCGACGCGCGCCCGTACTCCGCCATGGACGACATGGCGCCCGACATCGCCCGCGCGAACAGGACGACGCCGGCGACGAGCGGCAGGAGGCACACGAGCGCGAGCGGCACGTCGAGCGCGAGCAGGTAGACGAGCGACGCGACGGTGACGACCACCAGGCGCGTGACGTCGAGCAGCGTGTGCGCGACGAGCGCGTGCAGCGCGGCCACGTCCTGCTGCACGGCCTGGCGCACCCGGCCGGCGTCGTGGTCGTCGAACCAGGCGAGCGGCACCCGGCCGAGCCGCGCGACGATCCGGCGCCGGAGGTCGAGCTGCAGGTCGGCATCCGCGAGGTGGGTCAGCGTGTCCGCGGCGGCGGAGAGCAGGAGGCCCGCGAGGCCCGCGGCGGCGGCGACCGCGACGGCGCCCCACGCCGGGGGACCGCCGGGGTCGGCGACCGCGGACCGGCCGATCTCGGCGACCGCCACCACGGCGGCGAGCCCGCTCGCGGAGGCGACGGCCTGCACCAGCACGGCCGCGGCCAGCCGGCCGCGGACCGCCCGGACGGAATCGGCCACGGTCGCGGGCGGCTCGGTCGCGTGGGAGGTGCCGGCTGCGTCCGTCGCGTCCGTCGCGTCCGTCACCGGCGGAGCACCGCGACCTCGGTCGCCGCGTCCTCGGCCCCGCCGCGGAGCACGGTCCACGACCGGCCCGCCTCGCGTGCCAACATCGCCTGGTCCAGGCTGTGCCATTCGTATCCTCCTCGGACCTCGCGCACCGTCCGCTCGCCGTCGAGCACGAGCCAGCGCGTGGTGAAGCGGGTGGCGCCGTCGCGGCCGGGCTCGGCCGTGGTCCACCACTCGTAGGTCTGGGTGCCGATGCGCTCGCGCAGGAGGCGGGTCGGCGGGAGCGAGCGCGCGCTCGTCCCCATGAGGTCGACGACGACCACGCCGCCGGGGACCAGGCGCTCGAGGCAGCGGCGCCAGAGGTCGGCGCGGTCGTCGCTTCCGAGATGGCCGGCGACGCCGATGAGCACGACCGCGCGGATCCGGTCGGGCAGCGTCAGCTCCTGCGCCGTCTCGGGGCGGATGGTGACCCGACGGCGGAGCGCGGGATCCTCGTGCACGCGGCTGCGCAGGACGGCGCGCATGACGGGGGAGGGCTCCGCGGCGAGGATCGGCGCGCCGGGGACGAGGTCGGCGAGCAGGCGCGTGACGCGGCCGGTGCCCGCGCCGAGCTCGACGACGGTCCCGGGGTCGGCGGCGCCCGCCGGGACGCCCGCCAGCGCCTCGGCGAGCACGCCCGCGAGCGCCTCCGTGTGGCGCCGGGCCACGAGGTCGTAGAACTCCGCGCCCGGCGAGTAGTCCTCGAGATCGAGCGTCACGGGAACATCGACTCCGCCGCGGCGGGGAAGGCGAGCGCCGGATCCAGCAGCGAGACGATCGCCTCCACCACCTCGGCCGGCCGCTCGGCCAGGTAGAAGTGGCCGCCGCGGAACACCCGGAGGCCGTCGGCGGTCTCCGGCCCGGTGGCGGAGCCGTCGTCGACGCCCAGGCGGTGCCACGCCTCGGCCTCCGGGGGACTGAGCTCGGGATCCGCGTCGCCGCTGAACACGCTCACCGGGCAGCCCGGTCCGGGCCCCGGTGCGGTGCGGTGCGTCTCCACGAGCCGGTAGTCGTCGCGCAGGCAGGCGAGCACGGTGCGCCGCATGTCGTCGTCGGCGAGGAGCGCGGGCGCCGTCCCGCCGTGCCGCTCGAGGTCGGCGAGGAGCACGTCGTCGTCCTGCCTGTGCAGGGTGCCGCCCCACCGCACGGTCGGCGCGCGGCGTCCCGACACCACCAGCCGGACGGCGGGGCGGCCGCGCGCGGCGAGGACGCGCGCGGTCTCGTAGGCGACCAGGGCGCCCATGCTGTGCCCGAAGAGCACGACGGGCAGGCGGTCAGGCAGGGCGTCGACGGCCGCCGCGACGTCGGCGGCGAGCGCGTCGAGATCGGGGCTGACGGGGTCGCCGTAGCGGTCCGCGCGGCCCGGGTACTGCACCGCGACGACCTCGACGCCCCGCGGCGCGAACGGGGCCCACCCGCGGTAGGCCGACGCCGCGCCGCCGGCGTGCGGCAGGCAGAGGAGGCGGATGCGGGCGTCGGGCGCCGGGGCGACGCGCCGCAGCCAGCCGCCCTCGGCGCGCGGGGTCTCGATCATGGTGCGGCTCCTCGCAGCGGTGGGCGGTCGGGAGGAGCGTAGCCCTTATTGAGAACCATGCGCGATAAGCGGGCCTCGCGGTGTGGAAGGGGGCGCGTCACGTCGGCGGATCCGCCTCCCGCGGCACGAGCACGCCGAGCGGCAGCGACGCTCCCGCGGCGGCGGGAAGGCGCACGAGGTCCATGCCGGCCTCGCGCGCGATCGCCTCCAAGCCCACCGGATCCCAGGAGTACGCGTCGTGCACCTCGCGCTCTCGGCCGTCGGGCGCGACGCTGCGCCAGCGGGTGCGGAGCGCGAGGAGGCCCTCGGGCGCGGGATCCGCCCGGAACCACCACTCGACCTCGTCGTCGCCCACGTGCGTGCGCGCGAGCCGCGACTCGGGCACGCGCGTCCCGGGCTCGAGCCCCATCGTCTCGACGACGACGACCCCGCCCGGCAGCAGCCGCTCGGCGATGCGCGGCCAGAGGCGGGCGCGCTGGCTCGCGTCGAGGTGGCCGAGCACACCGCAGAGGAGCACCGCGGAGAGGCGGTCGGGCAGCTCGAGGTCGGGCGCGGATCCGGCGGTCACGGTCACGCGCTCCTGGAGGCCGGGGGCGTCGAGGATCCGCGCGGTGAGCACGGCCCGCAGCGGCTCGGACGGCTCGGCGGCCACCACGAGCGCCTCGGGATGGGAGCGCGCGACGGCCCGCGCGATGACGCCCGTCCCCGCGCCGATGTCGAGCACGGGCGCTGCGGAGAGGTCACGGCCGTCGAGGATGCGGCACACCGCGGTGGCCGTGAGCTCGGCGTGCGTGGCGGCGGCCAGGTCGAAGAGCTCGGCCGCGGGTCCGTAGGGGTCGGCCGGCGTCGGTCCGGGGGACGCGAGCTCGCCCGCGGAGCCCGGGCCCGTGGACGCGGGGGCAGGCTCCGCCGCGGGCAGGATCGCCGCGGCCGTCACGCGCGGCGGCTCGCCCGGCCGGATGCTCCGCGGCGGGCCGAGCCGCCGGGTGAGGTCGACCCACGCGCGCGCCATGGTGATGTCGGCCTGCGCGTGGCGGAGGGCGTCGCCGTCGCCCGCGCGGATCTCCGCCACGAGCTGCGCGAGCGCGTGCGCCACCGCATCCGGCCACACGTCGTCGAACAGGTCGCCCGCGCTCGGCGCGGGCGCGTCCGGCCAGGAGGAGAGCCGCGGCATCGCGCGCCGTGCGGGATCCCCGTCGAGGTCGAGCCGGCCGGCCGCGTCGCGCCGGGTGTGCAGCGCCGGGCTCCAGGTGACGGGCCCGTGCACGTCCGCGAGGGACAGCACGCCCGCCTCGGACGCGAGCGCGATGCGCGGCCAGAGCAGCGCGTGGTTGTCGCGGTCCGCGGGGTGCAGCTCGTGGTGCACGCGCAGCGAGAGGGCGATGCCGCCGACCACGCCCTCGATCGCCGTGAGCGGCGACGCGCGCGTCTCGAGCGCGGTCAGCTCGCGCGGGCGCTCGACGGGATCCGCGAACGCCCACGGCCGGAGCCCGCCGACCGCCAGGCCGAGGACGTCGACGAGCGGCTGCAGCAGGTGGACGGGACCCGCCGCGTCCACGTGCACGAGCGGGCTCCTGGCCCGCAGCCGCTCCGCCGACGCGAGGAAGCCGCGGGTCGCGCGCACGTGCCGGTAGTGCGTCGAGAGGCGGTAGCGCACGCCGGCCCTCCGCGCCACACGGGCGGCGGCGGTGATCTCGTCGGGGTGCGCCGGGTGCTCCTGGAGCACGTGGATCCCCCGGGCGAGCAGCGCCAGCACGAGGTCGGATCCGGGCCCGCCCTGCACGGCGGAGCCGACGGCCACCGAGGCCACGTCGACGTCGTCCGGCAGGTCGGCGACGTCGGTCCAGAGCGGCACGCCGTGCGCGGCGGCGACGGCGCGGGACGCGTCGCCGCCGCGGGCGAGGATCCCGGCGAGCCGGAGCCCGGGCACGGCGCCGACGGCCCGGAGGTGGATGCGGCCGAAGCCGGTGCCGCAGACGACGACGCGCAGCGGGGGGTCGTCGACGTCGCCCGTCACAGGTCCTCCTCCACCATCTCGCCCGCGTCGCCGGCATCGTCGATGCGGGTGACGGTGCTCGCGCCCGACGCGGTGACGAGGTCGAGGACGCGCTGCGGATCCAGCACGTCGTGCGCGAAGCCGACCCCGGGTGCCACGGCGCCCGCGCGGATCTCCTGCACGGTGATGGCCGCCAGGTGGCCGGCGAGCACGTAGCTGTCGTCGCTGTGCAGCACGATCGCGCGCTCGACGGGTGCGCCGTCGGCCGCGGTGCCGTGCACGGAGACGGCCAGCACGTGGAACGGCCGCGTGCCGGCCAGGTCGAGGTCGCCCGCGCGGATGAGCGCATCGGCGGCCGCCGACGCGCCGTCCTCGCCCGCGAGGAGCGCGGGCAGGCGGTTGAGGGCGTCGCGCACGGCGGGGCCCGGGTGCACGTTCCACCACGCGGCCTCCGCGAAGCCCGCGCTGCGGGCGATCCGCTCGGTCTCCGCCGACAGGTACGGCTGCAGGGCGACCCGGCCCGCGAAGAACGGCGCCGTCGCGTCCTCCTCCGCGCGGAGCGCCCGCTCGACGCGCCGACCGCCGGACCACGCGGCGAGCGGGGTGCCGTACGCGGTGGATCCGGGGCCGCCGGCCGCGAGCGACAGCGGCACGTCGAGCGCGACCCCGGGCGAGCACGCCTCGACCCCGCCGACCCAGCCGCGCAGCCGCAGCGGACCGCGGAGCCCCTCGGCCGCGAGCCGCGGCAGGAGGCCCGAGAGGCCGGGGACGACGCCCGTCGAGACGACCGCCCGGCGGCCGTCGCGGACGGCGGCGTCGGCCAGGCCGCGCGCGACGAGGCCCGCGCGCACGGGCTCCTCGCCGCAGACGTCCACGTAGTCGGCGTCCGCCTCGAGGGCGGCCGCCGCGATCCGGTCGCCGAACGCGAAGGCCGGCGCGGCGCAGTGCACCACCACGTCGGCGCCGCGGCAGAAGCGGGCGAGGGCGTCGTCGTCCATCAGGTCGACGGTCACGGTCTCGACCGGGCCGCCCGCCTCCTCGGCGAGCGCGCGGAGCGGCGCCTCGCGACGCCCGCCGAGCCGGAGCGGCTCGTCGGTCAGGGCGCGGAGGGCGAGCACCGCGGGTCGCCCGACGGCGCCGGACGCGCCGATGACCGCGATCACGCGATCACCGCCCCGCCGGTGACGCGCGTGAGGATCGACAGCACGCGCGGCGCGTGCTCGACCGACAGGCAGTCGTAGTGGTCGCCGGGGATGTCGACGATGTCGAGCTCGCCGAGCGCGAGCTCCTCCCAGTAGTCGGTGACGGCCTCCCTGCTGCCCGGGAACGGGTACGCGCCGCTGTGCCGGAGGAACGTGATGTCGCCCGCGTAGGGATCCGGCCGGTAGCGCGTGATCGCGAACACGCTCTGTCGGAAGGTGCGGAAGAAGCGCGTCATCTGCTCCGGGGTGTAGCTGCCGGACGCGGGCGGCACCACCTCGCACATGCGGGCGATGCGGGCCCGGCGCGGGATGCGCGACAGGTCGAGGAAGGCCCGGCCGATGTCCGCGAACTCGCCGTCGAGCGACGCGTAGCCGTCGACGGGCATGACCCCGGGGGTCCGCTCGAGGATGCGCGCGCCCGCCGCGGCGATGCGCCACGGGTCGGCGGGGAAGCCGAGGTCGACGGGGTCGATGCCGATCATCATCGCGAAGGAGTACTCGGACACCATCTCGTCGTCGAGCCGGAACGCGGGGCTGTGGCTGCTGATCGCGGTGAACGACGCCACGTCGGCGCCCGCCTCGGTGAGCGCGCGCGCCACCTCCGTGGCGACCAGGCCGCCGAGGCAGTAGCCGACGACGTGGAAGGTGCGGATCCCCGTGGCGAGGAGCTCGCGGGCGTACTCCGCGGCGATCCGGTCGATGAGCCCGTGCGGGTCGGCGTCGAGGAAGGCGTCGAGGTCGGGGACCTCCACGCCGTACAGCGAGCCGGTGCCGCGGGACCTCCGGCGGATCTCGGTCATCAGCGCGCGGTACGGCATGATCGTGCCGATCCCGGCGTGGACGAGCACCGTGGCGGGCCCCCGGCCGGATCCCGAGAGCAGGCTCACGGCCGGCGTCGCGGGCGCGTCCCGCTCGCCCGCGGCGCCCTGCCCGGCCTGGCGCACGTAGCCGGCGAGCCCGGCGATGGTGGGCCGGCGGAGCATGTGGCGGAGCACCACGTCCCACTCGAGGTCGACGACCTCGGGGAGCTGCTCCCGCATCCGGCCGACGAGGCGCGCGACGAGGAGCGAGTCGCCGCCGAGCGCGAAGAAGTCGTCGTCCCGGCCGATGCCGGGGCGACCGAGCAGCTCCGCCCACAGCTCCTGGAGGCGGCGCTCGACGTCGTCGCGGGGCGCGTCGGATCCGGCGGCGACCGTCGCCTGGGGCGCCCGGTCCTCCGCGAGCCGGGCGAGCGCTGCCCGGTCGACCTTGCCGTTCGCGGTGATCGGCATCGCGTCGAGCACCTGCCAGCGGCGCGGCACCATGTACTCCGGCAGGCGGTCGGCGGTGTGACGGCGGAGGGACGCGGCCCGGAGCGGCGCGCGGTCGGTCTTCACCTGCGCGAGCAGGAGGTGCTGGCCGAGCCCGGAGAGCGGATCCGCGTCGGCGGGCACCTGCTCGATCCCCCGGGCGCCGAGGTCGCCGAGCATCGTGCGCCACGCGGCGGCCTCGAAGAGCAGGGCGTCGTCGGCGAGCCGCGCGTCCGCGGGTCCGCCGGAACGCACCTCCATGAAGTCGGTGGCGATCATGAGCGGCGGGTTGTCCTCGCGCGTGCTCTCGATCACGGCGAGGTGGCCGTGCGGGGCGAGGAGCCCGCGCAGGCGGCGGAGCGCGGCGGGCACGTCGGGCACGCCGTGCAGGCCGTTGGAGCAGATCACGACGTCGTAGGAGTTCGGGCGCTGCCCCTGCGGCAGCGGATCGGCGGCGGGATCGAACGCCTGGAACCGCACGCCGGGCCGGTCGGGGTGGCGCTCGCGCGCCTCGCCGACGTGGAACATCGAGGGGTCGGTGAACACGTACTCGACGGCGCGGCCCGCGAGCGCGGGGATGAGCTGGTCGGCCGCGCCGCCCACGCCGCCGCGCACCTCGAGGATCCGGAGCGGCTCGTCCACGCCGTGCCCGCGTGCCTCGTGCCGGTCGGCGAGCGCGACGACGGCGGCCGTGAGCGCGGCGGTCAGCAGCCGCACGCCGAGGTTGTCGCGGTACGCCGCGCCGATCGCGTCGCTCGGGGCGCCCGGGTAGAGCAGCTCCGCGATGTCGAGGTCGCCGCTCACGAGGTCCGCGAGCGCGAGGCTCGACGCCTGCACGTGCCGGAGCAGCTCGGCGCTCCAGCGGATCTCCCGCTCGGCCTCCTCCACCCGGGCCCAGGCGCGGGCGACCCGCTCCGGATCCGCGGAGAGCGCGCCCCGGTAGCGCCCGTCGGCGTCGCGCGCGATGCGCCCGCGCCGCTCGAGCGCGCCGAGCCAGCGGCGCACGACGACGCGGTGGGCGTCGCTCGCGCGGAGGAGGCCCGCGACCTCGTCCGCGCTGACGGGCGCGGCGTCGTCGACGAGCGCGCCCGCCGCGGCGAGCGTGCGCTCGATGACGCGGAGCGCGTGCTCGTCGAAGCCGGCCAGGAACGCGCCGAGGGCGTCCGTGTCCACGTCCGCCGCGGCGACCGCGAGCGCGGCGCGCGCGGCGTCGCCGGGGGCGGGGTCCTCCGGGGCCTCGACGGGCGCGATCCGCTCGGGCTGCACGATCCCGACCAGGTGCCGGCCCGCGGCCCCCTCGGCCACCTGCACGGCGCAGTCGGCGACGCCCGGGTGGGCGAGCACCGCGGCCTGGATCTCCGCCAGCTCGATGCGGTAGCCGCGGATCTTCACCTGCGCGTCCTTCCGCCCGAGCAGCTCGATGCTGCCGTCGGGCAGGTAGCGCCCGATGTCGCCCGTGCGGTACTCGCGGTCGCCCGTGGCGGGATCCACCCCGAACCGCGCGCGCGTGCGCTCCGCGTCGCCGAGGTACCCGAGCGCCACGCCCGCGCCGCGGATGAGGATCTCGCCGGGCACGCCCTCGGGACGGTCGCGCCCGAGGTGGTCGACGACCGCCAGCCGCTGGCCGCGCAGGGGCGTGCCGTACGGGATGCTCGGCCGCAGCCGGTCGACCTCGCCGATGACGTGGTGCACCGACCAGATGGCGGCCTCGGTCGCGCCGCCGAGGCTCACGACCGTCAGCTCGGGGTGGCCGGCGCGCATGGCGTCGGGGAGGGTCACGGGGATCCAGTCGCCCGAGAGCAGCGCGAGCCGCAGCGTGCTCGGGCCGTCGTCGCCCGTCGGCCCGCCGGTCGCGGCGACCGCATCGCGGTAGTCCTGCAGCATGCGCGCCTGCGCGGGCACGGAGTTCCAGAGGGTGACGCGGTGGCGGGCGATGAGGGCGGCCCAGTGCGACGGGTCGTCGCGCCGCCGCGGATCCGGCAGCACCATGGCGCCGCCCGCGCCGAGCACGCCGAGCACGTCGAACACCGACAGGTCGAAGCCGAGGCCGGCGAGGGCGAGCACGCGGTCGTCGGGGCCGACGCCGAAGCGCTCGCGGACGTCGACGAGCGTGTTGTGCGCGGCGTGGTGGGAGAGGATCGCGCCCTTGGGGGTGCCCGTGGACCCGGACGTGTAGATGACGTACGCGGGGTCGGCCGGATCCACGCCGTCGCGCCCGGCGTCCGGGGTGGGCCGGGTGGCGGCGGGCTCGAGCGCGTCGACCGCGATCCGCTCGACGCCCGTGGGCCAGTCGGCGGGAGCGCCCACCAGGGCCCGCGGGGTGAGCACCTGGCGGATGCCGGCGTCGGCGAGCACGGTGTCGCGGCGGATCCGCGGCTGGGCCACGTCCACTGGCACGTAGGCGCCGCCCGCGAGGAGCACGCCGACGACGGCGACGACCTGCTCCCAGCCGCGCTCGGCGACGATCGCGACCCGGTCGCCCGGGCGGTGCCCGGTGGAGCGGAGGCGCTCGGCGACGGCGGCCGCGCGCCGCACGAGCTCGTCGTGGGTGAGCGTGCGGTCGGGGGCGATGACGGCGGGCGCGTCCGGCGTCGCGTCCGCTGCCGCGAGGAGCGGCTCGTGCACGAGCGCGGGCGCGACCGGGTCCCCGGTGTCGCCCACCCGGATCCGCCGCTCGCGCTGGTCGGCGGGCATCTCGACGGCGCACGGCCGGTGCCAGGCGGCGGGGTCGTCGGCGAGGGCGCGCACCGCGCGGAGGAAGGCGCCGAACGCCGCGTCGGCCACGCCGTCGGCGAGCACGCCCTCCCGGACGTCCCAGCTGAGCTGGAGCCCGTCGGGCACGCGCAGGGCCTGGCAGTCGATCCAGACCTGCGGCGTGCGCGTGACGGCCGCGGTGATCCGCCCGCCGTCGCCCGTGGGCGCGCTCGCGGCGTCCCCGGCGAGGGCGCTCGTGAAGACCACGGGGGCGAGCGCCACGTCGCGGGCGTCGCCGCCGCGCCTGCGGGTGAGCTCGGCGAGCAGCTCGGTGCCGCCGCAGAGCGGGTGCGCGAGGTCCTCGAGCAGGCGGGAGGAGAGCGCGCGCATCCGCTCCACGGCGGGCACGCCCTCGGTGAGGTCGACCTCGAGCAGCTCCACGGACGTGAAGTCGCCCACCACGCGGTCGGCGGCAGCGGGCAGGCCGCCGCGGTCGGAGACGGGCACGTTGAGCACGAAGCGCGGGCTGCGGCTCCACCGGCCCACGGTCTCGGCGTACGCGGCGAGGAGGGCGCTCGTGGGGGTCACGCCCGCGTCGGCGGCGGCCCGGTCGAGGCGCCGGGCGGCGGCGGGATCCAGCACGGCGGACAGCCGGCGGAACCTCGCGGGGGCGGCCATCGGGTCGTGGTCCGCGAGCGGCAGCTCCGGCGCGGGCGGCAGGTCGTCGAGGCGCCGCCACCAGTAGGAGCGGTCGCGCTCGTACGCGGCCGACGCCGTGAGGGCGCGACGGGCCAGCACGCAGTCGCGGAAGCCGGGCCCCTCGGACGCGTCGGGCAGCTCCGTGGACGGGTCGGCCACGAGCGCGCGCAGCTGGTCGAGCACGAGCTGCAGGCTCGCGTGGTCGAGCACGAGCAGGTCGACGGCCAGGTGCAGGCGGACGGCGTCGTCGGCGCGGGTCACGATGGCGCGCACGCGCGGCCAGCCCGGGTCGCGGCCCGTGCCCTGCGCGAGGTCCGCGCGCACGGCGTCGAGCCGGTGCCCGATCGAGGCCGGGCCGAGGCCGCGGAGGTCGTCGACCGGCACCACGACGGGCCCGGGGTCGGCGAGGACGCGCTGCGAGCCGTCGGGGTGGACCTCGGCGCGCAGCATGCCGTGGTGCTCGACCAGGCGGATCCACGCGTCGACGATGCGCGCGGGGTCGGTGGACGCCGGCCACGACAGGTCGAGGTCGGCGCTGCAGGCGACGCCGCCGTAGGGGTACGCGTCGGTGCGGCCGAGGAGGTAGGCGGTCTGCACGGGGGTGAGCGGGAACGGCAGGTGGGCGGCGGCCGGGTCGGCGGCGGCCCGCGGGGCGCCCGGGCCTGTCGCGTCCTGCCGCTCGAGGATCGTGAGCACGTCGTCGCGGTGCCGGCGGATGAGCTCGCGCCGGTCGTCGTCGATCACGCCGCGCGGCCCGCGGAACCGGATCCGCCCGTCCTCCGCCCAGAGCCGGACGCCGCGGGAGGTGAGGTCGTCGATGAGCTGTTCAGCGTTCACAGGTCTCCGCTTTCGAAGAGGTCGGCGCCGGCGGTGGCCGGCGGTCGGGCGGGTGCGTCCGCGGAGGTCGCGGAGGCGGGGCTGGAGGGCGCGGGCGCGGCGAGGAGGCGGTCGATGCAGGCGGCGTACGCCCGCACGGTCGGCTCCTCGAGGAAGCGGCGGACGCCCGCGTCGACGCCGAAGCGGCGCTGGGCGGCGGTCACGAGCCGGAGCATGGCGAGGCTGTCGCCGCCCGCCGCGAAGAAGGCGACGTCGGGGGCGGGCGGGGCGCCGAGGATCCCGGCCCACAGCTCGGCGAGGGCGGCCTCGGTGGCGGTCGCGGCGTCGGGCAGCGCCGGATCCGGATCCGCGCCAGCGCCGGCGCCGGCGCCCGCATCCGCGTCCGCGTCCGCCTCCGCGAGCGCGCGGGCGAGCGCCGGCGCGTCCACCTTGCCGTTCGCGGTCAGCGGCCACGCGTCGACGAGGTGGACGCGGTGCGGCACCGCGTACGCGGGCAGCCGGTCGGCGGCCGTCGCGGTCGCCGCGGCCAGCACGGCGGCCCCGTCGTGCCCGTCGTCCGGCTCGACGGCCGCGTGCAGGCGGCGGCGACCGCCCGGCCCGTCGACCACGACCGCGATCGCGCGCCGGACCCCGGGAGCGGCCGCGTGGGCGGCCTCGATCTCGCCGAGCTCCATCCGGTGCCCGCCGAGCTTCACCTGCCGGTCCGCGCGGCCGAGGATCTCGAGGATCCCGCCCGGCCGGTACCTGCCCGTGTCGCCCGTGCGGTACCAGCGTCCGCCGTCGAGCTCGACGAACGCGGCCGCCGTGCGCGCCGGGTCGCCGCGGTAGCCGCGGGCGAGGCCGCGTCCGCCGATGACGAGCTCGCCCGGCACCCAGTCGGGGCAGTCCCGGCCGGACGCGTCGAGCACCCGGAGCGCCTGGTCGGGCAGCGGTCGTCCGTAGGGCGCGGACTGCCAGCCCTCCAGCGGGCCGTCGACCTCCCAGGCGTTCGACCAGATGGCCGCCTCGGTCGCGCCGCCCAGGGCGACGAGCCGCGTGCCGGGGCCGGCCGCGCGGATCAGGCGCCCGTGCAGGTCGGTGCCCACGCGGTCGCCGGAGACGAGCGCCGCCCGCAGCGTGCCGAGCATCCCGGGCCGGTCGTCGGCCGCGACCAGGAGCATGTCGAGCAGCATCGGCACCGTGTCCCACAGCGTCACGCCGTGCTCGTGCACCAGGTCGAGCCAGCGCGGGGCGTCGCGCTCCTCGCCCTCCTCGGGGAGCACGAGCGCGCCGCCCGCGCCGAGCACGCCCAGCACGTCGAACACGGAGAGGTCGAAGTCGAGCGCGGACAGGGCGAGGATCCGGTCGCGGGCGCCGAGGTCGAGCATCCGGCCCACGGCGTCGACCGTGGACCACGCCGCGTCGTGCGTGATCTCGACCCCCTTGGGCTCGCCCGTCGACCCCGAGGTGTGGATGACGTAGGCGAGCGCGGATGCGGGAGGGCGCACCGGCTCGGCGAGCGGCTCCTCGGCGGCGGCGTCGGCCGGGCGGAGGAGGGCGGGCGCGCCCGGCTCGTCGCCGCCCGCCGCGGCCGGGTCGTGGGCGATGACCAGGCGGATGCCGCCCGCCCGGTGGACGGCGCGCCGCCGCACGGGAGGCTGCGCGATGCCGACGGGCGCGTACGCGGCGCCCGCGGAGAGGATCCCGATGACCGCCGCCGCCTGGTCCGTGCCGCGCGGGAGCGTGACGCCGACGAGGTCTCCCGGGCCGATGCCGCGGCGCCGGAGCGCCGCGGCGATCCGGAGGGCGCGGTCGGCGAGCTGGCCGTGCGTCACGACGCGCGGCGACGCGCCCGTCCCCGTGAGGAGCGCGGGGGCGTCGGGCGTCCGGAGCGCGGCCTCGTGCACGCCGTCGTGCAGGAGCCGGCCGGGTCGGGGGCCGGCGGGCGCCGCGGTGCGGGCGCGCGCCTGGTCGGCCGGGGGATCCACGGGGAGCGGCGCGTCCCAGTCGCCGGTGGCGAGGTGCGCGAGCGTCGCCGCGTACGCGCCGGACAGCGCGTCGACGAGGCCGGGCGGGAACGCGGCGTCGCGCGCGTCCACGTCGATCCGCAGCCCGCCGTGGTCCTCCAGCACCTGGACGTCGATGAGCACCTGGGGGGACTGGGACACGCCGTGGATCCGCTCGCCGAAGGAGCCCGAGACGTCGGCCGAGACGCCGTCGCCCACGCCGATCGCGCTCGTGAACACGACGGGCACCGGCGCCACGGCCGTGCCCTGCAGGCGCGCCCGCTCCCGGAGGATCCAGGACGCGGGCGCATCGCGGTGGTCGAGGTCGCCGGCGAGGCGCTCCTGGAGCCCGCGGGCCGCCTCCCCCGCGGAGTCCGCTGCGCGGTGGTCGAGCAGGGTCAGCCCGGTGAAGTCGCCGACGAGGCGCGGCATCTCGGGGTGCACGTCGCGCCGGTCGAAGAGCGTCAGCGTCATGGTGAGGTCGCGCTGCCCGGTCCAGCGGGAGAGCACGTGGCCGTACGCGGTCGCGAGCATGCTCGTGGGGGTGAGCCCGGCCGCGCGGCAGCGGTCGCGGAACGCGGTCCACCACGCGGCGTCGAAGCGGTGCGTGCGGCGCGTGAAGCGCGGCGCCGGATCCGGGTCCGCGAGCGGCAGCCGCGGGGCGTCGGGCATGTCGGCGAGCCGCGCGCGCCAGTGCTCCTCGTCGACGCGCCGCCGCTCCGGGTCCGGCCGGGTCTGGAGCACGCAGTCGCGGAAGGTCAGCTCGGCGGGGGCGGGCGGGAGCGCAAGCCCGCGCATGAGCAGGTCGAGCTCGGTGTACAGGATCATGATCGACAGCGCGTCGACCACGGCGTAGTCGACGCCGATCGTGAGGCGCGTGCGGATCCCGCCCCGGCCGTCGGGGTAGCGCAGCGCGTCGACGTCGAACAGCGGCCACGCGGCGAGGTCGTGCACCCGGTGCGACGTGCGCTCCCGGAACCCCGCGAGGGCGGCGTCCACCGCGTCCGGATCCGCGTCCGCCGGCACGTCGCGCACGTCGACGCGCACGGGCGGCACCTCCTCGAGCACGCGCTGGGTGCCGTCGGGGTGGATCACCGTGCGCAGCGTCGGGTGCCGGCGGACGAGCTCGTCGAACGCGGCGGCGAGCCGGTCGAGGTCCTGGCCCTGGCCGTCGAACTCGGTGTGGTGGTACGTACCCACGCCGCCGAGCGGGATGCGCGGATCGCGGCCCACCGCGTACGCGCGCTGCACGTCGGTGAGCGGGAACGGGTCGTGGGCGTGCGCGGGGTCGGGCACGATCCGGGCGCGGGCGTCCGCCGGCTCCGGCGCGGTGAGGTGCAGCGTCGCCGCGAAGTCGGCGAGCACCGGGTGCCGGAAGAGCGCGGCGACGCTCGCGTCCGCTGCGCCCGCCTCGCGCAGGGCGGCGACGCTGCGGGTGGCCTGGAGGGAGTCGCCGCCCGCGGCGAAGAAGGAGCGGCCGCGCCCGCACGGGACGCCGAGCAGCTCGCTCCACACGCGCTCGACGAGCCGCTCCTCGGGTGACCGCGGCGCGTCGTCCGGGGCCGGGGCCGGGGCGGAGGCGGGCCGCTCGGCGAGCTCCGCGCGGATCCCGGCCCGGTCGACCTTGCCGTTGGGCGTGAGCGGCAGCTCGGCCCGCACGACCACGCGCGCGCAGTCCATCGACGGCGGCAGCAGGGCGCGCGCGTGGGCCGCGACGTCGTCGGGCGCGACGACGCGGCCGGCCTCGGGCACCACCATCGCGGCGAGCGCGCCCGCGACGGCGACCACGACGGCGCGCCGCACGCCCGGGAAGGAGGCCAGCGCGGCCTCGACCTCGCCGGGTTCGACGCGGTGCCCGCGGATCTTCAGCTGGTGGTCCGCGCGCCCGAGGAACTCGAGCACGGGACGCCCGGCGCCGTCGCGCCGGTACCGGGCACGGTCGCCCGAGCGGTACCAGCGCTCGCCGTCCCGCACCGGGAAGCGGGCGGCGGTGAGATCGGGATCGCCGCGGTAGCCCCTGGCCAGCGCGTGCCCGCCCACGAGCAGCTCGCCTGGCACGCCGTCGGGACGGTCGCGGCCGCGCTCGTCCACGACCCGGAGGCGCACGCCGGGCAGCGGCTCGCCCCAGGGGAGGCCGCGCGCGGTCGTCGACGTGCCCGCGGGGACCCGGGCGCCCGCCTCGTGCACGGTGGAGTGGATGGTCGCCTCGGTCATCCCGCCGAGCGCGAGCAGCCGCGCGGTGGGCGCGCACGCGGCCAGGCGGCCCGGCAGGTCCGGCCCGACGACGTCGCCGCCGAGCAGCACGAGCCGCAGGGGCAGCGGCCCGCCGGCGGTCGCGGCGAGCAGCATGTCGAGGAGCGCGGGCACGGTGTTCCAGACCGTGACGCGGTGCGCGCGCACGATCTCCCGCCAGCGGTCGGCGTCGCGGCGCTCGTGCTCGGCGGGCACGACGACCGCGCCGCCCACCGAGAGCACCGCGAACAGGTCGTAGACGGCGAGGTCGAAGTCGAGCGCGGAGAGCGCGATGGCGCGGTCGTCCGGGCCGACGGGGGCGACGCGCGCGAGCGACCGGATGGTGGCGACGGCAGCCCGGTGGGCGACCTCGACGCCCTTCGGCCGGCCCGTGGATCCCGACGTGAACAGGAGGTAGGCGGGGGCGTCGGGATCCACCGCGACGGGATCCGCCCGCGGCTCCGCGTGCCGGGCGTCGCCCAGCGCGACCACGGGCGGCCCGTCCGCCCCGAGGCCGGCCGCGATCCCCTCGACCAGCCCGTCGTCGGCGAGGACCGCGTCGATCCCCCGCTCGAGGACCAGCGCCCGGCGCGCGGGCGGCTGGTCCGGCCCGACGGGCGCGTAGCAGGCGCCGGCGAGCAGCACCCCGAGCACGGCGGCCACGCGATCCGGCCCGGTCGGCGCGGTGATCGCCACGGTCGCGCCGGGGCCGACGCCCCGGTCGCGCAGCAGCCCGGCGACCCGCCGCGCGTGGTCGGCCAGGTCGCCGTAGGCGAGCGCGCGGCCGTCGGACCCGATCACCGCCGGCCGGCCAGGATCCGCCGCCGCGCGCGCGAGGAACGCCGCGTGCAGCAGGTCGTCGCCCGCGTCGGGCGCGTCGGGCGCGGGCCGCTCGCGCGCGAGGCGCGCCCGCACGTCCTCCACGGCCGGGACCGCGAGCGCCGGCAGGTCCCAGGCGCCGGGCCGGTCGTGCACGAGACCGTCCACGAGCCGCCGGTACGCCGCGAACGCGGCCTCCATGGGGGCGGCCTCGAGGATGTCGACCCGCACGTCCCAGTTGAGCAGCAGGCCGCCATCGAGCTCGGTGACCTGCGCGTCGAGCCAGACCTGCGGGCCCTGGGAGATGATCCAGACCGGCTCCCCGAGCGCGCGGCGGATGGACGCGTCGTACAGCTCGCCCAGGCCGATGGCGCTCGTGTAGACGACCGGCGCCAGCACGGGGCTCCCGCCCTCGCGGCGCGCCAGGTCGCGGAGCACGTCGACCCCGCCGTAGCCCGCGTGGGCGACGGCGTCGCGCACGCCCTGCTGGATCCGCCGCGCGTCGTCCCGGAACGACCGCTCCTCCCGCAGGTCGACGTCGAGGAGGATCGAGGTGCTGAACTCGCCGACGAGCAGCTCCAGCCCCTCCTCGTCGCCGCGGTCGAGCACGGGCAGGTTGAGGAGGAAGCGGCCGTCGGCCGACCAGGCGGCCACGACCTCGGCGAAGGCCGTCGCGAGCACCGCGGCGACCGTCAACCCGCGGGCGCGGGAGGCGGCCTCGAGCAGGCGGAGCCCCTCCGCGTCCACGCGGTGGTGCAGCCGGCGCGAGCGCGGCGACGCGTCGGCCCGCTCGGCGTCGTCGCGGACGGGGAGCGCGGGGCCCGCCGGGAGGTCGGGCACGCGCTCGCGCCACCAGCGCGCGTCGGCCGAGGTGCGGGACGCCGCGGCCCGCGCGGCCCGGGCGGCCAGCTCCGCGCGCACGTCGCGGTGGATGGCGGGGAGGGGCCGCTCGGGCTCCTCCACCAGATCGCGGAGGTCGGCGAGGAGCACGCGGAGGCTGATGGCGTCGCCCGCGAGCATGTCGAGGTCGACGTGCAGTCGGCTGCGGCCGCCCGGCAGGAGGGTCAGGTCGACGCGGAGCACCTCGCCGCGCTCGACGGCCATGCGGCGGTGCGTGCCCTCGTCGCGCATCCGCGCGAGGCGCTCGTCGACGGCGTCGCCGTCCCACGCGCGGAGGTCGTGGACCCGCAGCCGCGCGGCGGGCGGCTCCTCGTCGGCGGGCAGCGGCTGCTGCGTCCCGTCGTCCCGGAAGCGCATCCGGAGCGACGCGTGCCGGGCGACCAGGGCGGCGAGGGCCGCGTGCATCCGCTCGGGATCGAGCTCCGCCCCGTCGAGCTCGACGAAGAAGTGCGCGGCGACCGAACCGGACGGCTGGCTGGGCTGCCGGCCGAGCCAGTACGCGTGCTGCAGCGGGGTGAGCGGCGAGGGCGACGCGGGATCGAGGGCGGGGGCGGGGGTGCGCCCTGCGGGATCCGCGGGGGGCGCGCTCCCGTCCGCGGCGGCGTCGTCCGCGGCGGCGTCGCCCAGCACGCGCGTCCACGCGCGGATCGTCGGGTCGGCCGCGAGCCGGGAGAAGTCGGCCGCGAGGCCGTCGCGTCGCCAGCGTCCCGCGAGGCGGATGAGCGCGGTGGACTCGAGCCCCAGGTCCACGAGGTCGTCGTCGATGCCCACCTCGGCGGGGTCGAGGCGCAGGGCCCGCGCCACCTGGTCGCGGAGGAGCGCCACGGGAGGGACGGAGGGGATCCGCTCGGTCATGTGCACGCTCCTCGGACTCGCATTGTTGAGAACCGTTATCATATGGCTCGCTGACGCGCCGGGACGAGATCCGTCCACGGCATGAGGAGGACGCCGACGGATGCACGAGCGCGAGAGCGGAGAGCAGCCGGACCACGGGGCCGCAGGCGGATCCGCGGACTGGGCCGACGCGATGGCCCGGGCCGCCCGGGCAGCGGGGCGCGAGCCGGATGCGCGGCTCGACGGCATCCTGCGCCGGAGCGCCGCACGCGTGCCCGACCGCACGGCCCTCGTCGGGGGCGGCGGGCGCTGGACCCATGCGGAGCTCGACGCCGAGGTCGACCTCGCCGCGCGCGGCCTCCGTCGGGCGGGCGTCCGGCCCGGCGACCGGATCCTCCTGCAGCTCGCCGACGGCGCCGCCTTCGTCATCGCCTGGTGCGCGCTCGTGCGCGCCGGCGCCGTGCCCGTGCACGCCATGCCGGCCCACCGGCTGATGGAGCTCGCGCATCTCGCGGTCGGCAGCGGCGCGCGCGGCATGGTCGTCGCGGAGCGCGTCGGCCGCGAGGACGGCGGGGAGCTCGCGGCCGGGGTGCGCGCGGCCTGCCCCGGGCTCGACCTCGTGATCGTGCACGGCGCCCGACGCGGCGACGGCGGGCTCACGTGGGAGGAGGTCCGCGACCGGGGCCGTGCGGAGGATCCCGCCGGCGCACCCGGACCGGGCCTCGACCCGGTCGCGCCCGACGGCGCCCCCCGCCTCGCCCTCCTCTTGCACTCGGGCGGCACCACGGGCCTGCCCAAGCTCATCCCGCGCCATCACGCGGAGTACTCCTACAACGCGTGGGCGGCGGCGCGCGCCGCGGGCGTCGGTCCCGGCTCGGTGCTGCTGGCCGTGCTGCCCCTGGCCTTCAACTTCACCCTCGCGTGCCCGGGCGTGCTCGGCGTGCTGGACGCGGGTGGCACCGTCGTCATCGCGCCCGACCCGGATCCCGCGACGGCCTTCGCGCTCGTCGCCCGCGAGCGCGTGACCCACGTGGCCCTCACCCCCACGCTGGCGCGCGCGTGGATCGACGAGGCCGCGCACACGACCGCCGACCTCTCGAGCCTCCGCGTCGTCCAGGTCGGCGGCGCCCGGCTCGACGACGCGACGGCGCGCGCCCTCGAGCCCGCGCTCGGCGCCACGCTCCAGCAGGTCTACGGGATGGCCGAGGGGCTCGTCTGCACGACCGCCCTCGACGATCCGCCCGAGCTGCGCTGGGGCACGCAGGGCCGCCCGACCAGCCCCGACGACCTGGTCCGGCTGCGAGCCGCCGACGGATCCCTCGCGGCCGACGGCGACGAGGGCGAGCTGGAGACGCGCGGGCCGTGCACGCTCCGCGGGTACCACGCGGCCCCCGACGCGGACGCGACGGCCTTCACGTCGGACGGCTTCTACCGCACGGGCGACATCGTGCGGCGACTCCCGTCGGGGCACCTCGTCGTCACGGGACGCGCGAAGGACCAGGTCAACCGCGGGGGCGAGAAGTACGCGGCCGCGGAGATCGAGCGCTACCTGCTGGCCATGCCGTCCGTGCGCGAGGCCGCGGTGGTGCCGGTGCCGGATCCCGACCTGGGGGAGCGCGCGGTCGCGGTCATCGCCTGCGCGGGGCCCGCTCCGGATCGCCGCCAGGTCGTCGCGCACCTCCGCGCGCTCGGGGTGGCGGCGTACAAGCACCCGGACCGGGTGGTCGCGCTGCGCGCGCTGCCGCTCACCGCGGTGGGCAAGATCGACAAGGCCCGGATCGCCGCGCTGCTGGCCGCGGACGCGGATGCGGACGCGGACGCGCAGCCCCATGCCGACGGCGGCCCCCGTGCTTGACGCGATCCTCCCCGCCGGGGCCGTGCTGGCGGAGGAGCGCGGTCCCGCCCGCGAGCACGACCTGCATCCGGCCGAGGCGGGTGCCGTCGCCCGCGCGGTGCCCTCGCGTCGGCGCGAGTTCGCGGCGACCCGGGCCTGCGCCCGCAGCGCGCTCGCCGCCCTCCGCGCCCGCGCCGGGGAGGCCGCCGTCGCGGCCCCCGGATCCCCCCTCGTCGCGATCCCGAAGGGCCAGGGCGGCGACCCCGTCTGGCCCCGCGGCGTCATCGGCAGCCTCACGCACTGCGCGGGCTACCGGGCCGCCGTCGTGGCGGGCGCGGACGCGCTGCGCACCATCGGGATCGACGCCGAGCCGCACGCACCGCTGCCCCGGGAGGCCCGGGACGTCGTCGGGCTGGCGGGCGAGCTCGATCCGCGTCCGCCGCTCGGCGTCGACGTTCACGCGGACTGCGTGCTGTTCAGCGCCAAGGAGTCGGTGGGCAAGGCGCACTACGCCCGGTACCGCGAGTGGCTCGGCTTCGCGGACCTCCACGTGACGCTCCATCCCGGAGGCGCGTTCACCGCCCGCCGGTGCAAGCCCGGCCCCGTCCCGTTCCCCGCCTACCGCGGCAGCTGGCGCGTCACGGAGGGTCTCGTCCTCACGTGCGCGTGGCTCGCCGTCCCCCGCATCCCGTCCGCCGTCCCCCGCCTCGCCTGAAGGAGCCCCCATGCCCGCAGCCCCCGTGACCCGCGTAGCCGAGCTGCGGATCACCCGCGACCCGCTCGGCGCCGTCGCCGACCTCGCGCGGGCCTTCCGCCACGAGCCGCACGTGATGCTCGAGGAGGCCGGGCGGTTCTCCTGCGCGATCGGCGCGTGGGCCGAGGTCGTGGTCGACCGGCGGGTCGTGCGCCTGCGCGTCGCGGGCGAGGACGACGTGGTCGTGCCGTGGCGGGAGCAGCCCCTGCGCGTGGTGGACCGGCTGCTCGAGGGCCTCGGCCCCGGCCGCGGGCGCGCCTACGGCACCGCGTCCTTCGAGCTGGCGCGCGCGCACGCGGGTCTCCCGGTCGCCGCCGACGCGGGGGAGCTCCTGCACGTGATCCTGCCGCGCACGGAGGTGACCGTCGCGGACGGCCTCGCGACCGTCCGCTCGGGCGACGCGCGGGAGGCGGCGGCGGTCGCCCGGATCCTCGGTGCCGCCGAGCCCGCCGCCGAGCCCGCGTCCGGCCCCACCGCCCTCGCGCCCGCGCCCGCGCGCCCCGGCGTCCCGGATCCCGAGGAGGGTCGCGCGCGCTACCTGGCGGCGGTCGCGTCGGGCATCGCCGCCATCCACGCGGGGGAGCTCCAGAAGGTCGTCCTGTCCCGCCGCGTGCCCGTCGCGGGCGAGGTGGACCTGCCCGCCACCTTCGTGCGCGGACGCCGGGCCAACACGCCCGCCCGCTCCTACCTGCTGGGCCTCGGCGGGGTCGAGGCGGTGGGCTTCAGCCCCGAGATCGTCGTGGCGGTGGATGCGCGGGGCACCGTGCGCACCCAGCCGCTCGCCGGCACGCGGGCCCTCGTCGCCGACCCCGTCGAGTCGCGGCGGCTGCGCGAGGAGCTCCTGTCGGACGCGAAGGAGATCCACGAGCACGCCATCTCGGTGAAGCTCGCGGTGGAGGAGATGGCGCCCGTGTGCCGCCCGGGCAGCGTGCGCGTCGAGGAGTTCATGGTGGTGGAGGAGCGCGGCACCGTGCAGCACCTGGCCTCCCGGGTGGCGGGCGAGCTCGTCGACGGCCTCACATGCTGGGACGCGCTGGCCGCGCTGTTCCCGGCCGTCACCGCATCGGGCGTCCCCAAGCGCGCCGCGTTCGACCTCATCCGCCGGCTGGAGGGGCACGACCGCGGGCTCTACGCCGGCGCGGTCCTCCGCATCGACGCGGACGGCGCCCTCGACGCGGCCCTGGTGCTGCGGACGCTGTTCCGGCGCGACGGCACGACGTGGCTGCAGGCCGGCGCGGGCGTCGTCGGGGCGTCCCGTCCGACGCGCGAGCTGGAGGAGACGCGCGAGAAGCTGGCGAGCATCGCCGACCACGTCGTGCGCGCCCGCGAACCGGGCGCCGGAGCGCAGGCCGCGGACGAGGCCGGCACCGGCTCCCGCGCCCCGCGGGGAGCCGCCGCCGGCCGGTGACGGCGCGGCTCAGACCCCGCCGCCCCCGCCGCCTCCACCGCCGCCGCCGGAGGTCGTGCCTCCCGTGGATCCGCCGCTCGAGCTCGAGCCGGAGTACGTGCCGTGCATGCTCGACGACACCGAGCCGAGGCTCGAGGCGAACGCGGCGGGCGCGAACGGCGTCTGCCCCGCGTACCAGCCCGGCCGGTCCCGCGCGTGCTCGTAGCGTCGGCCGAGCTCGTCGGCCCACTCCTCCTCCTGGCCGGACATCGCGGCGTACGGCAGCAGCTCCTCGGTCAGGCGCAGCACGTCGCGGTCGTCGCGGGGGAGGTCCCGCCGCTCGGCGCCCTCGGGCGACTGCAGCATGCGGATCCGGTCGGCCTCGGCCAGCCGGATGAACTCGCGGAGCCCCGCGAGGTGGTCGCGGAGGGCCACGCCGCGCTCGGTGAGCGGGTGCTTCACCAGCGCGAGGATCGTCACCGCCGTCGCGAGCACGCCCGCGACGAGGAACGCGATCACGACCGGCCCGCCGTACGCGTCCACCAGCGACAGCACCGCGAAGACGATCGCGGCGACCATGCCGAGCGACGCGGCGACCAGCAGCAGGACGATGGGCCCTACCGGCAGCGGCTTCCGGAGGCCGTCGGCGACCGTGCGCTTCGTCACGGCGGCCATCAGCCTCTGGATCCGCGCGGCCGCCTTCGCATCGGTGCGCGCCAGGTCCTTCACGGCGCCCGCGCCCGCGCCGTCGCCGAAGACCGCGTCGAGGAACGCCCGCTCGTCGGGGTCGGTGACGCGCGACGGATCCACGAGCTCCAGCGAGAACGTCGGCTTCTTCCGGCCGCCGTCCCGCTCCACGATCCGCACCGCCCCGCGCACCGCGAGGTCGAGCACGAGCGCGGTGGTCGCGCGCGCCGCGTTCCCCGAGATCACGGAGGAGACCAGCACGCCGACGCCCTCCGGCGGTTCGTACTGGGCGACGATCGTCCCGCGGCCGGGCGCGTCGGACAGGCGGCGGCGTCGCAGCACGAGGGCACCCGCGGCGGCGGCCAGAGCCAGCAGCGCGCCCGCCAGCGACAGGCTCGGCCAGGGCGCGGCGAGGAACGACGAGTCGCGCGGCGTGAACGTCCCGGGCTCGAACCCGATGCTGAAGGTGAGGTTCTCGCGCGGGCCGATGCCCTCCGCGACGGCCGTGAAGCCGGCATCCGTGCGGGTGATCTCGGCGGGCCCGTCCACGCCCTCGGGACCTGCCGCGGCATCCGCGCCGCCCGTGAGCCGCGGGAGGAGCTCCGGCGCGATCTCGACGGTCGCCGTCACCCGCCCGAACGGCTGCGCCCAGCCGAGCCCGTTGACGTCCCAGTAGAACTCGTCGGCCGCCGTGTCCGCGTACGTGCGGGTCACGTCGTGCTGCTCGTACTCGATGACGTAGGTCTGCTCGCCGCGCACGTACGCGTCGTCGGCGATGGTCAGCACGAGCGCGCCGTCATCCGTCTCGGACTCGTAGGCGCGCGGATTCCCGGCGCCGTCGGTGACGGACAGCACGCGGAGCCCGGTCGGGTGGCCGTCGTAGTCGCGCACGAGCTCGCGGCGGATCCCGCGGTTCTGGTCCCGGTCGGGGAACTCGGCCACGAGCGTCTCGGTCGTACGGAGGACCGAGCGGCCGTCCGCGTCCGCCGACAGTCGGTAGACGGCGTCGAAGGAGCGGAACGAGAAGTCGTCCACGTCGGCGTGCGCCGGGGCGGCGAGGCCGAGCGGGATCGCGAGCGCGGTGAGCAGCGCGGCGACGACGGCGAGGCGGATCCGGGCGGCGCGGCCGGCGCGGATCCCCGCGCGCTCACGCACCGGTAGCCCCCGTGCCCGAGCCCGGCCCCGGATCCGCGTCGACCAGCCGCCACTCGGCGACGAAGTCGCGGACGCTCCGGGTCTCGAGGTCGAGCCGCACGCGCTGCAGCAGCCGGTCCGCTTCGTCGAGGTCGCCAGCGTCCGTGCGCATGACCTCCCGGCCCGTGTCGATCCGGCGGACGACGAGCTGCGCCTCCCCGCCGAGACCGCCGAGGTCCCCGCCCAGGCCCACGGCGGTGAGCGCGACGGTGGCGATCGCGCGCACCGCCCGTCGCACGGGCCGACGCGGGCCGGCGTCCAGCAGCGCCTCGAGGACCTCGGCGGCGACGTCCTCGTCCCGACCGCCCGCGTCGTCCCGGCCGCATGCGTCAGCGCTCGTCATCGTGCTCCCCTCGCGCGGCCCCCGCCGCACTCGGAGTCAACCACGGGATCCGCCCGTCAGCAGGGCAGCGGCGTCGGCCGCCAGACCCGAGTAGGCGGACTGCCGCTCGAGGTCGGCCGCGTCCCGCGCGGCGGCCTGCACCACCACGGTCCACGCGTCGTCGCCGTCCTCCACGAGGTACGCGAGCGCGAGCGTCCCCACCGAGCTGCCGCCCTTGAACGCGACGCGGTCGAAGCGCTCCGGCTCGGGCAGGCCCGGGTTCGCCGCGAGGATCCCGCGCACGGGCTCCCCGGCGGGCGTCGCCGCCAGCTCGGCGAGGCGCACGTGCGCGCGGGCGATGTCGTCGGGCGTCGCGAACCAGTCGGCGCCCTCGGTCCACACGACGTCCGTGACCGCGGTGACGGGCACGTCGACGACGCCGCCCGGAAGCGCGTCGAGGAGCGCTCGCCGCTCGGCCGCGTCGCCGTCGGCCCACGCGTCCCGGAGCGCGCCGTCGTCCTGCCAGCCGATGCGGAACAGGTCGCGCGTGCTCATGAGCGGCACGTTCCGCGGCGGATCCGAGTGGCCGAGGTCCGCGAGCGCCGCCTCGACGGCCTCCCGCCCGACGGCCTGGATGAGCATGTCGGTGGCCGTGTTGTCGCTGATCGCGATCATCTTCTCCGCGGTCTCGCGCACGCTGACGACGGTGCCGGTGGGGGCGTCCTGCAGCTCGCCGGAGGGCAGGCTGCGCACGTCGTCGGTCACGGTGAGCGGGTCGTCCCAGCCGATGCGGCCCTCCTCGACCGCCTGCACGAGCGCACCGAGCACGTAGAGCTTCACGATGGATCCGATGGGCCGCGCCTCGGTCGCGGCGACGCCGTCGGGCAGCACCTCGAGGATCCGCTCGCCCAGCTCCCCGTCGGAGACGCGCGTGACCGTGAGCGACACGTCGCCGCCGAGCGCCGCGGCCTGCTCCTCCAGCTCCGCCCAGCTGGTGGCGGGCTCGCGGTCGCCCTCGGGCTCGCCGAAGAACAGGCCCTCGATGAGCCCGGCGTCATCGACGGAGACCTGCATGTCGAAGGTGCCGGCCTCCACGCTCGCGATGGTGGTCGTCGACTGCTGGCCCTGCTCCTCGTGCGCGGTCGCGGTCCACGGGCGGCCCGCGCGCACCTGCTCGAGCACGGCCGCGATCTCCTCCGCCGAGGCCGCGTCGAGCATCACCTGCGCGAGGCGCTCGCCGGTCTCCTGCACGGGAACCGCGTCATCGGAGTCCACCGTGTCGAGCAGCCACTGCGCCTGCTGGCCGACGGGCGAAGCAGGCAGGACCACGGGCTCGCCGACAGGCGCGGACGTCGCGGGATCGGCGGGCGAGGCCGCGCACCCGGTCGTCAGGGCGGTCACGGCGGCGATCGCGAGGGCGATCGCGGTGTGCGTGGGACGGGGCGGTCGGAGCGGTGACGCGGGCATGCGTCCATCCGACAGGAACGGGGCCGCACGGGCGTCCCCCAGGAGGGGGAATCGTCCGGGCGGCCCCGTGGGTCGCGTCGTACCCGGGTCTGATCAGCCCCGCGGCTCGATCCGGCTCTGGCCGACGTCGCGGCCGGAGACGACGTTCGTGTCGATGCCGATCGCCCCGTCGCCCGTGCCGACCGTGTGCTCGAGGATCTGGTCGAACGCCCAGTTCCCCGGGATCTTGACGCCGAGGTTCGCGCCCCAGCCGGTGGGCATGTCGGCCACGAAGCTGAGCTCGGTGAGGTGCGCGTCGGCGAGGGTGCCGCAGACGCGGCGTCCGCCGTACACGCCCACGCGGTAGGCGCTGCCGCGGCGCTCCAGCTCCGCGTGGATCCCGCGGAAGTACGGCTCGAGGTACGTCTCGACCTCATCGCCCGTCGCGTCGAAGTCGACCGCGTAGTAGATGGGCGTGCCCGGCAGGAAGCCGAGGCGGCGGGCCGCGTCGTCGGCGCGGCCGGCCGCGCGCACCCCGAGGTCGTACGAGAAGTACGTGGTGTCGGTGCCGCCCTCCTGGAAGATCGGGAACACCTTGAGGCCGCCCGCGAAGATCGCGTCGAGCTCGCCGTCCACGATGCGCTTCGCCAGCGCGTCCGGCCGGTCGGAGTCGGTGAGGTAGCGGCCGACGATCGTGCAGCCGGCGTCCTTCAGGGTCCTGGCGCGCTCGGCGGTGATGACGGTGATGCCGTCGGCCGCGTCGCCCGGTCGCGTCGGGTCGCCGTTGCTCGCGAGGAGCGCTGCCCACGTGCGGTGGTCGCCGCGACCGGTCTCGGGGAGCGCCATCGAGCGCTGGAACTGGGAGATCCGCACGCCCTGCTCGGCGGAGAAGGTGCCGTCGACCGGCCCGTCCCACGTGCTCATGACCACGAGCGACGCCTGGAGCAGGTGCACGAGGTAGCCGGTGGTGTCGGCGGATCCCACGGTGAGGGTCGCCTGCTCCTGCAGCGTCGTGCGGGTGAGCGGGCCCATCACGCCGTTGGCGGTAGCCTCGTCGATGCCCATCTCCAGCTGGAGCGCGTGGATGAGGGCCGTGTGGGAGTCGCCCGTCCACACGCCGTCGGTGGTGACGGCGGGGAAGCCGGCGCGGGCGCCGTAGCGCGCGACGAGCTGCCTCTGGATGTCGCGGACGACCGGGCGGCCGTTCGACGCGAGCGGGACCTCGGGGATCGGGGTCGCGGGGGTGGTGGCCTCGTCGGCGTGCGCGGGACCCGCGGCGACCAGGGCGACGGGGACGGCGGCGAGTGCGCCGCCCAGGACGGAGCGTCGGGAGAGGACGGAGCGTCGGGAGAGGACGGAGCGTCGGGAGTGGTCGGAGCGTCGGGACTGGTTCATCGGTGTGCCTCCCATGCCGGGCCACCGAGCAGACCGCCCGCGCGGCGGGCGACGAGTCCGGGGGGACGGCGGTCTGCGATTGTCCGACGGCCTGATGGCGACGCGTGGTGCCGCCGGGCCGAGCGGGCGTGAACGGTCACCGTACGCGAGGCCGGTGCGCGAAGCCGCCCGGCGTCCACAGGGGGAGCCGGGCGGCGGGGCGGGCCGTGCCGTCCGATGCCGGGCGGCGCGGCGCGCGTCAGCCGGCGGAGGGCGCCGATGCCGCGGGGCCGGTCGGCCCGTCGGATCCTCCGTCGCCCGCGCCCCGGTCGCCCGGGCGCATGCGGTCGCGCGCGTGGTGCAGCGTGTCCGACGGCACGGGCGGCACGCCGCGGGACAGCCGCGCGATGCCGACCCGCACGACGACCGCGGTCGCGATCCCGAACAGCGCCAGCGTGATGAGCGTCGCCGCCCACAGCGGCAGCGCGAGCAGCAGGAGCGCCACGATCACCGCGGCGAGGAGTCCCAGCGAGACGAGCGCGAGCGCGACGCCCGCGCCGAGCATGATGGCGCCCGAACGGGCGGACCGGGCGCGCTCGCCGATCTCGCGCTTGGCGGAGTCGATCTCGGCGCGCACCGCGCGGAGCAGGGGGTCGATGGCCTTCTGGGCGAAGGATCCGCCCAGCCAGCCGCCGCGGGAGGAGCTGTCGTCGTCGGTCATGGTGCGTCTCTTCTCTCGTGCAGGGTGGCAGACGACCGCCCCGGTGCGGATCGCGACGGGATCCGTGCCGGGGCGGCCGCGGGATGGATCAGGCCAGGCGGGTCTCGCTCGACATGCTCGAGCGGAGGCCGCCGGTGATCTGGATGAGGACCGGCACCTCGGTGCCGAGCACCGCGTCGAGCCGGGTCACGGCCTCGTCGACCGTGCGGCGGACCGCGACGGGCGAGACGCCGCGGCGGGCGACAGCGGTGACGCGCAGGGTGGTGGCGTGCGCCACCTCGAACGCGGTGACGTCGACGGAGACGATCGCGGAGTCGTCGCGCAGCGCGTCCCCGAGCAGCTGCTCGGCGACCTTCGCGTCGATGACGACGGATCCGCCGGTGGGGGTGGACGCGTCGCGCCCGCCCTCGAGCCGGACGAGCGTGCCGGTGCGTCCGTGCCCCTGGCGGAGCGCGAACCAGGCGAGGACCACGATGAGGACGAGCGCCACGAGGGCGACGACCCAGAGGATCCACGGCTGCCCGCCGGAGAGCGCGTCCCCGACCGGCTGCTTCGCGTCGGACGCGGCGCCGGAGACCGTGGACTGCACACCGGGCAGCAGGCTGCCCGCGCCGAGCGCGACGCCCGCCGCGATCAGGACGAGCCCGACCACGATGACGAGGAGGCGGTTGAGCGCCCTGTTCGTGCTGGTCATGAGCCCACCTTCCCGTCCTTCGCGAGCGTCACCTTGGCGGTGAGCTTCGGCGTGTAGTCGTACCCGTCGAGCTCGGCGCGGACGGCCTGCTCGATGGTGGCCTTGTCCGGCGTGTAGCCCGTGGAGGGGGTCAGTCGGACGAGCACCTGGCGCTTCGAGACCGAGACGTCGACCTGGTCCGGCGACACCTCGCCCGCGTAGCTGGCGGTGAGGGCTACGGAGCGGGCGATGACCCGGTCGTCGACGACGGCCGCGGTGCGGCCGAGGCTCCCGCCCCGACGGCCGCGGCTGCCGGGCGAGATCCCCACGATGACGAGGATCAGGCCGACGATCGCGACAACGACGCCGATCGCGACGAGCGCGCCGGCCGGGGCCGATGCGGCGTCCAGGGTGGCCGACGCGAGGTCGGCGGGCGCCAGGAGCAGCGGCGCGGTGCCGACGGCCGCGAGGACCGACTCGGTGCCGAGCCAGGCGAGCACGAGGATCAGCAGCACGGCGAGCGTGATGGCGATCCCGGCGCGCGACGAGTGCGTCTCCCGCCGCACGAGGCGGCGGTAGGTGCTGTCGGTGCTCATGAGACCCTCCTGCGTTCCTGGATGCGCGCGCCCGTGATCCGGAGGTCGACCCGGCCCACGGTGGATCCCGTGAGGCCGAGCACGCGCTCGCGGACCTGGGTCTGCGCTGCGGTGAGGCGCTCCACCAGCGACCCCTCGCGGACCGGGCGGTCCGAGAGGGCGGGGACGCGGATGGGGGTGCGCGCCTCGACGGTGAGCTTGCCGCCGGCGTCCGTCAGCGTGACGGAGACGTCGCCGGCCGGCACCTCGAGGGCGTCCGCCGTGACGGCGGACACCACCCGGCGCACCGCGCGCGACGTGATCGTGGTGCGGCCGCGGGTCGCCTGCGACGCGGTGCCGGGCGTCCCGGGGGCCGCGATCGCGGAGCTCACGACGACCGGCGCCCGCGGAGGGCGTCGGCGAGGCCGCGGACGTCCAGCTTGCCCTCGAGGACGCGGCCGACGCCGAAGCCCACGGCCATGAAGATCAGGACGAGGAGGAAGCCGCCGAAGCCGAAGGCGAGCCCGGAGAGCGCGAGGACCGCGCCGACGAGGAGGCCCGTGGTCGTGGGGGTCACTGGACGCGCTTCTCGGCCGCGTCGTCGTCGGACGACTTGTCGTTGGGGAGGTTCACGTCGGTGATCGTGACGTTGACCTCGGTGACCTCCATGCCGACGACCTGGTCGATGGCGTCGGTGATGGCGGAGCGCACGTCGTCGGCGACCTGCTGCAGGTCGACCGGGTACTCGGCGATGAGCGTGACGTCGACGGCGACCTGGGTCTCGCCGACCTCGACGGAGATGCCCTGGCCGCGGTCCTGCTGGCCGATGACGTTGCGGATCGCGCCGACGGCACGGGCCGCGCCGTTGCCGAGGTCGTGGACGCCGGGGACCTGGCGGGCCGCGATGCCGGCGACCTTCTCGATGACGCCGTCGGCGATGGTGTTCTTGCCGCCGGTGGTCCCGGTGCCGGTGACGCCGGTGGACGCGGACGTGGGGGTGATGCTCGACATGGTGTCTCTCTCTCGTGGTGGTCGGACGGTGGTGGTGGTGCTGCTGCTGCACGGCGCGGATCCGAGGATGCCCCGCGATCCCGCCTCGTCATTCAGACGCATGGGCCGGGTGGTTCGGCACGCGGTTCAGGTGACTCCCAGGGAGCACGATCACCGCTTCGCCTGTCGGACACCGATCGGGGCGGGAGCGGACACCGCGCCGACGATTGTCAGCCGCGGAGCGTCGCGCTCGGCAGCTCGCCGAAGCGCTCCGCGTAGGACGCGGCGAAGCGGCCGAGGTGGCCGAAGCCCCACTGCTCTGCGACCGCCCGCACGGTGGTCGTGGTGGGCGACGCGTCGCGCAGCTCGGCGTGCACGCGGTCGAGCCGGATCCCGCGGAGCAGCGCGCTCGGGGTCGTGTCCTCGTGGCGTCGCACGGCGAGCTGGAGCACGCGCGTGCTGATCCCCGCGGCCCGGGCCGCGTCCGCCGGCGTGATGGGCCGGTCGGCGTGGTGGTGCAGGTACTCGATGGCGGCGCGGACGGCGCTCATGCGCGGCGCCCGCATCTCCGCGCTGAACGGCACGTCGTGCCACGGGAACAGCTGGAGGGTGGCGCGGGCGATGAGCAGGCCGGCCTGCATCCGCAGCAGCGGGCTCGACGTGGCGTCCTGCAGCACGGGGCTGGCCTCGCCGACCGCGTGGCGCCATGCGGCGGTCTGCTCGGGCGACGGCGGGCGGGTGTGGTCGAAGACGAGGGGACGCGAGCGGCCCTCGTGCAGCTCCGCGGCGGTCTCCTCGAGGAAGGTCGCGTCGATGTGCACGAGGTTCTGCACGGCCGGCTCCGAGCGGAAGCTGAACGACCGGCCGGAGGGCAGGAGGAAGGGACGGGATCCGCTCGAGCGCACCTCGTGCGAGCCGACGTCGACCGCGCCCGACCCCTCGCGCCACCAGGCGACGACGTAGTCGGGCAGCACGGGGATCCGGCCCCAGTGCTCGGCCGGGAACACCGACGAGCGGAGCGTCACGTTCTCGTCGCCGACGAACGAGTACCGGTACGAGAAGTCGCCCGGTCCCTTCGCGGCGCGGAACTCGGTCCCGGGGAAGAGGGCGGCGTAGCGCGCGATGGCCTCGTCGACGTCCGTGCCGGCCATGTGGCCGCGGCGGAGTGCGGGCGCGGGGGCCTCGGCGGCCCAGTCGGCGAGGTCGGCGGTCCGCTCGTCGGAGCGCGCGCCGCCCTCGTGGGGCGCGATGGTGTCGACGGTCGCGACGCCGTCCTGCGGGTGCGTCTGGGGTCCGGGACGTCCCGGCGTCGCGTGCACGGCGTCGTCGCCTGCCCGACCGTCGTCCGACGCGGACAGGGCGTGGACAGCGTGCAGGGGGGAAGCGGGGCGGCGGCGCCCGTCGGGCGCGGTGGCGGTGCTCATTCATCCTCCGTCCTGCGCGACCGGGATCAGATCGCGTGTCATGGAGTGGACGTTCCCGGCGGCGCGTTCGTCACGCTTCTCCCGGTGGTCCCGCCTCCACCGGTCGGGCCGGATGCGGCCGGCCGGGACGCCCAGACGGCGTCCCGGCCGGCGCGCTCCCGTCAGTTCGCGGCGCTCGTGGTGATGCTGCCGTTGATGCCGGCCGGGTAGAACCCGCCGCGGTTCACGGCCTTGCTGTTCAGGTACACGATGTTGAGCACCTGGCCGGTCGTCCGGCTGAACGCGATGCTGTTCGCGTCCGTGGGCACGAGGTTCGCGCCGCCCGAGACCGTGATGCCCTGGTCGAGGTCGGTGCGCCCGTCGAGCGAGTCGCGCGCGTTCGAGATGGCGTTGGCGGGTGCCGCGAGGCCGCGGGCGAACAGCTGCGAGCGGATGATGCCCGCGTGGTACGCCTCGACCGCGAGGATGCCGGCGGCCGCCTCGAGGTAGGTCTTGTTCGTGATGAGGGGCGCGGCGCCCTTGTACGCCGTCACTCCGACGTCCTCGAAGATGAACGAGGCCAGCAGGAAGTTCTCCTGGTTGGCGAACGCGTCGAAGGTCTGGGTGCCGCTGATGAGGCCGGCGGCGCGGGCCGCGGAGGTGAACGCGGCGTCCAGGTTGATCGCGGGACGCGCGACCCGGGCGGAGCCGAGCGCGGCGCGCAGGAACTTGACGTGCGCCTTCTCGTCCTGCGCGATCTCGTACGCGTACTGGCGGATCGCGTAGTCCTGGAACTGGACCGCGCGGCCGCCCGTCACGGCGCCCAGGGTGCCGACGCCCGTGGTGTCGTTCGGGACGAGGCCGTTGCCGGTCACGGCGCGGAGGTAGAACTCGGCCTCGAGGTACTCGAGGTTGAGCGCGAAGTTGAGGACGGCGGCGTCCGTGACGGCGCCCGCATCGGCCTCGGCCTGGGCGTCGGCGGCCTGGGCCCCGGTCGCGGGGATGAGGGCAGCGGCGCCGACGCCGAGACCCGCGACGCCCGCGGCGCTGAAGAAACGACGGCGATCCAGGGGCGACTGCGCGCTCCGGTCGATGGCCTGGGTGATGAACTTCCTGTCGAACATGGCACGCTCCGAGGAGGTCGACGGTGCGCATGGCTCGTCCATGGGCATCCGCGGTGCTCACGATCCGCCGCTCTCGCGTCGTGCACAATGCCTTTGCCCCCGCCAGACGCTGGGATCCGGCCTGCCGGCTACCGGTATGCGGAGCCAGGCCCCGCGTCCGGGGGTGGCGCCCGACAGCACGACGGCGGAGCGCCCGTGAGCACCCCGCCGTCGTCCGTGCGTCGCGACTAGCTGCGGAAGCGGTCGACCCAGCCGGCGATCGGGCGCTGCTGCTCGCCCTGCTGCGCGGCGAGGATCACGAGCACCGCCGTGAGCGCGGGGATCGCCCACTGCAGCGCCTTCTGCTGCTTCTGTGCGCTGGCCAGCTCGTCCGAGACGCCGGTGCCGGGCTCGGTCGTGCCCCGAGGTGCCTCGTCCGCGTGCTTGGCCATGCGTCCGCCGACGAGGGCCGAGTACAGCGTCGTGCCGGCGGCCGCGATGGTCAGGACGGCCTTGACCTTCGTGTTGGTGCGGGCCTCGCCCTGGGCGGCGAGGCGGCCCTTGTTCGCGTAGATCAGACCGAGCCCGCCGACCGCGTGGGCGCCGAGGGCGGCGAGCTGCACGGGCGCCCACTTCGCCCAGCCGATGGAGGAGAGGCGCAGGCGCTCCTGCGGCTGCTTCGCGGCGGCCGCGGCGCCGTTGAGGCCGACGGCGCCCATGAGGGATCCGCCGAACCAGGCCGCGAGGCCGAGGTCGTGCATGCTCCTGATGACGGTGTTGCGTTCTGACATGGTGCTTCTCCCGAGTCGTCTCTCCGAGACCGCCAGCGGGGCGGCCGGTGCGTGTGCTGTGGACGCTACGCCCGGCATCGAGCAGTGTGCAGGGTTCGGCCGATGCCCAGGGGAGCGCATCCGGAGGGGACCGGCCATGGACGTCAACGGATGCTGGGAGTCGTCGCCCGCGGCCTTGGCGCTCTCCCTCCCGCCCGGTTGGCTGGACGCTAGCCCGTCGCGCGGCGGGCCGACGACACGAGGGGACGGCTGCCATGGGCAAGGCCTGGATGGTGATGGTCGCGGCGGTGCTCGGCGGCCACGGATTCGTGGGGCTCTTCATCGAGGGGTCGCACATGCTGGGGGTGCTCAACGTCGACTTCCTCCTCGACGCCCTCTACCTGCTGAGCGCGGTCGCCCTGCTCGTCGCCGGCACCCGGCAGCTCGGCCCCGGCGCGATCCGCGCGACGCTCGCGGCGTTCGGCGGCCTGTACACGCTCATGGGCGTGCTGAGCCTGCTCGATCCCCGGCTCGGCGGCCTCGCGCCCACCGGCTTCACGATCGTCGACGACTTCCTCTTCTTCGGGATCGGCCTCTCCGGCCTCGCGCTCGCGCTCACGCCCAGCTCGGCAGAGCCGCTCACCACGGGCGGCAAGCCGCTCAACTAGCGCGACCGCGACCGCGACCGCGACCGCGACCGCACGACGAACAGGGCGCGACCCGGCACCTGCCGGATCGCGCCCTCGTCGCGTGAGCGGATCGCGCGTCAGGTCCGGTGGATCCGCACCGTGATCACCTGGAACGCCCGCAGCACGAGCCGCACGCCGCGGCCGTCGGCCTCGGGATCGAACGCGATCGAACGCGGGAAGCCCGCGCCGAGCGGGCGCTCCAGCACGTCGACCTCGGTGAAGCGGTCGGCGGCGAGGTGCGCCTCGAGCCGGGTGGCGGCGCGCGCGCCCGTGGACTCGTAGAGCCGCACGATCACGTCGCCCGAGCCGTCGTCCGCGAGCTTGAGCGCCTCGATCCGGACCGTGCCGCCGTGCACGGAGACGAGGCCAGCGGCGGTGGGCAACGAGGACGGGACGACCTCGGCGGACGCGGGCGCGGATCCGACCGCGGCCGGCGCCGCCTCGGCCGTCTCACCGGGCCGCACGACGCGCACGGGCAGGTTCTGCTCGAGCCCGGCGTCCACCGCGCCCTCGATGCCGACGCCCGGCACGAGCGCGTACTCGAACCGGTGGTGGCCGATGTCCTGCACCGGGTCGGGGGAGCGGGCCGCCCGGACCAGGCTGATCCGCAGCTCCGTCTCGACCTCGCCCGTCGCGCCGACCGAGCGCGTGATGTCGTGCCCGTAGCTGCCCGCGTTGGTGAGCGCGACGCCGTAGCCGGGCTCCTCGACGTGCACGAAGCGGTGCGCCATGACCTCGAAGCGCGCCTCGTCCCACGACGTGTTCGTGTGCGTGGGCCGGCGGACGTGCCCGAACTGGATCTCCGCGCTGTGGTGCTGCGCGTGGATCGTGAGCGGGAAGGTCACCTTGAGGAGCTTCTCGTCCTCGAGCCAGTCGAGTTCGGCCGTGGCGTGGATCCGCGCGTCGTCGGCGTGCAGCGACACCCGCTGCACGACGCGCGAGCGCCCGAACTGGCGGACCACCTCGACGGTCGCGCGGAGCTCCGAGTCCTCGACGAGCTCGACCGACGCCGCCTCGACGAGATCGGTGCGGCTCGCGCGGTAGTGCGCGTCCACGTCCCAGGCGTCCCACGCCGTGGGGATGTCCTCGTGGAGCTGGAGCAGGTTCGCGGCGCGGCCGGCGGGCACGAGCTCGCGGTCGGCGTGCCGCAGGTCGACGATCGAGGTGATGAGGCCGCGAGCGTCGAGCGTGACGCGCAGCAGCCCGTTGTCGAGGACGGTGCCGCCGTCGGCGCGCGTCGTGGCGACCGGCGAGACGGGCTCCACCGCGACGAGCGGCGCGATCCCGCTGCCCGGCACCGCGACGAGCGCGAGCGCGGATCCGTCGGCCGCCTCCACGAGCGCCGTGCGCGCGTGGCCGGTCGAGTTCACCGCGAACGCGCCGGATCCGTCGCCCTCGCCGTCCGCGACCGCCTGCGCCGTGACCCGCGCGATGGCGTCGGCCACGAGCGCGTCGAGCTCGGCGAGGCTGCGGGCGTAGTCCTCCTCGTTCTCCCGGTGCACCCAGGTGATGGAGGAGCCGGGGAGGATGTCGTGGAACTGCTGCAGCAGCGTCTGCTTCCAGAGCCGGTCGAGCGCCTGGTACGGGTAGTCGGCGCCCGTGCGGACGGTCGCGATGGTCCACCACAGCTCGGCCTCGCGCAGGCGGTGCTCGGCCTGGCGGTTGCCGCGCTTCTCGCGGGCGTGCGACGTGAACGTGCCGCGGTGCAGCTCGAGGTACAGCTCGCCGACCCAGACGGGCGCGTCCGGGTACTCGGCCTCGGCCTTGCGGAAGAACTCGTCCGGGTGCTCCACGATGACCTTCGGCGACCCCTCGAGGTCGGCCGTGCGGCGCTGGCGCTCCATCATGTCGCGCGTGGGCCCGCCCCCGCCGTCGCCGTAGCCGAAGGGCGCGAGCGACATGGTCGCGCGGCCCTTCTCGCGGAACTGCCGGACGGCGTGGTGCGTCTCCTCCGCCTCGAGCGTGGAGTTGTAGGTGTCGATGGGCGGGAAGTGCGTGAAGATCCGCGACCCGTCGATGCCCTCCCAGAAGAAGGTGTGGTGCGGGAACGTGTTGGTCTGGTTCCAGGAGAGCTTCTGCGTGAGGAACCAGTCGAGGCCCGCCAGCTTCGCGATCTGCGGGAACGACGCCGTGTAGCCGAACGAGTCGGGCAGCCACATGCCGTGGGTCTCGACGCCGAGCTCCTCCTGGAAGAAGCGCATGCCGTGGGTGAGCTGGCGGATCATCGCCTCGCCGCCCGGCAGGTTGCCGTCGGGCTCGATCCACATGGATCCGACCGGGTACCAGGTGCCCGCGGCGATGGCCTCCTTGATCCCCTCGAACACCGTCGGGTAGTTCTCCTTCACCCAGACGTACTGCTGCGCCTGCGAGCACGCGAAGCGGAAGTCGGGGTACTGCTCGGCGAGCCGGAGCACGTTGGAGAAGGTGCGCGCGGTCTTGCGCTTGGTCTCGCGGATGGGCCAGAGCCAGGCGCTGTCGATGTGGGCGTGGCCGACGCCGCTCAGCGTGTGCGCGCTCGGGACGGCGGGACGCGAGAGCACGTCGGCGAGCTCGGCGCGGGCGGCGGCCGCGGTGCCGACGATGTCGTCCATCGCGAGCACGTCGAGCGCGCGCTCGATGGCGCGGAGCACCTCGTGGCGGCGGGGCTCGGTCTCGGGCAGCTCCATCAGCAGCTGGTACAGCACCTCGACGTCGAAGCGGAGCGCCCACACCTCGGGCTCGAACACGGCGAGCTCGGCCTGGCGGAAGCGGTAGATGGGCTCGGCGGGCGCGGTGGCCTTGTCGCCGTACGGGGTCGGCACGAACTCGTTCACCAGGATGTCCGGGTTGCCGGCCGCCTCCACGAGGAAGCGCACCTGCTCGCCGCCCGCGGCCTCGTCGGCGAGGCGCACGTAGGTGTTGCGCGGGTGGATCCCCTTGACAGGCACCCCGTCCATCGTGTGCACGAGGCACTCGGCCTGGTTGCCCGGCCAGTCGCCGATGAACCCGGGGTCGATGAGCAGCTCGACCGTGCGGCCGGCCCACTCGGCGGGGACCTCGCCGGTCACCTCGAACCACCACGTGGACCAGGCGCGGCCCCACGGCTCGCCGAGCGCGAAGGGCGCGTACTCCTGCCGCATCGCCTCGGCGACGGGCACGGGCTCGTCGGGCGCCATCCACGCGCGGAGCGTCACGGGCGTCTTCGCCGAGTACACGGCGGGGGTGATCCGCTCGTCGAGCGCGCGGAGGATCCGCTCCTGGACGAGCTTCTGGTTCTGGTGCATGGGGTGTCCTTCGGGAGGTCGGGATGCAGGCAGTCGGGCGGTCGCGCCGGGCCGGGAGGGCCGCGCGTCAGCGGAGGTAGGAGAGCGCCGGGAACGCGTGCATCGCGTCCTCCAGCAGGCAGCGCGCGACCGTGACGGAGTCGACGAGCGGGTGGTGGGCGAGGGCGCGGACGGCCGCGGCGCGGGAACCGCCGACGCCGGCCTCGATGGTCTGCCGCTCCACGTACTTCGCGTTGGTCACGAGGCCCACGCCGAAGTCGGGCAGCTCCGTGCCCGCGACCGGATGCGCGCCCGACGCGTCGACCACGCACGGCACCTCGACCACGGCGTCCGCGTCGAGCGCCGCGAGGGTGCCGCGGTTGCGCACGTTGAGGATCAGCCGCGCGCTCTGGTCGTACGCGATGCCGCGCATGAGCGCGATCGCGACGTCCTCGTAGCCGCCGGAGACGAGGTCGTCCTCGTCGCGGTCGCCCATGCCGGCCGACTGCCGGTTCGTGGCCATGTAGGTGGTCTCGCGGTCGAGCCGCGTGCGCTCCCACAGCGCGAGCGCGGACACGTCGTGCCGGTGCTCGAGCTGCTCGTAGAAGCGGCCCTGCTGCTCCACGAGGAAGCCGCCGCGGGTCTGCGCGGCGAGCTGGTCGGCGTGCAGCACCTCGCGGCGGAAGTAGTAGTAGTGCAGGTACTCGTTCGGCACGGCGCCGAGCTCGGTGACCCACTCGGCGCCGAAGAGGCGCCCCTCCTCGAACGTGCCGATGAGGTCGGGACGCGCCATGAGGTCCGGCAGCACGTCGCGGCCGTCCACCCGCAGGCCGCGCAGCCAGCCGAGGTGGTTGAGGCCCGCGTAGTCGATGACCACGTCGTCGCCCTGCACGCCGAGCGCGCCGAGCACGCGGCGGGCGAGGCCGATGGGGGAGTCGCAGATCCCGATGACGCGGTCGCCGAGCACGCGCGACATGGCCTCGGTGACGACGCCCGCCGGGTTCGTGAAGTTGATGACCCAGGCGTCGGGGGCCCGCACGCGGATCCGCTCGGCCAGGTCCATGACGACCGGCAGCGTCCGCAGCGCGTAGGAGATGCCGCCATAGCCGACGGTCTCCTGGCCGATGACGCCGTGCGCCATGCCGAGCCGCTCGTCGCACGAGCGCCCGGCCATGCCGCCCACGCGGATCGCCGAGAAGACGAACGCGGCGCCCGCGAGCGCCTCGTCGAGGTCGGTGTGCAGCGTGATCACGGGGGCGTCCGCGTAGGACGCCGCCTGCTCGGCGAGCACGCGCGCGACGGCCGTCAGGCGCACCTCGTCGGTGTCGTAGAGGGCCACGTGGTCGACGCGGCCGGCCTCGTGGTCGCGCAGCAGCGCCGAGTAGACGAGCGGGACGCGGAAGCCGCCCCCGCCCAGGATCGTGAGCCTCATGCGACGGTCACCGACACTCCCTTGTCCGCGAGGCCCTGCGACACCCGCTCGTGCGGGGCGGCCTCGGTGATCAGCTGCGTCAACGACGCGGTGGGGGCGACACGGCCGGCGCCGGTGCCCGGGAACTTGGAGGAGTCGGCGAGCACCGTGACCCGGTCGCTCATCTCGGCCATCGCGCGCTTGATGGGCACCTGGGCCATCGTCGTGTCGCGCAGGTCGCCGTTGTCGGCGATGCCGCTCACGCCTACGAACGCGTGGTCGGCGTGCAGCATCCGCAGGCTCTCGGCGGTGAGCGGGCCGGACACCGAGCGGTAGACCGGATCCCAGTCGCCCGGCAGCAGGATGAGCCGCACCGACCGGTCGTCGCGCAACACGTCGAACGCGGCGACGTTGGCGGTGATCACCGTGACGGCCCGCCCGCGCAGCTGCTCGGCGAGGTGCAGCGTGGTGGTGCCGATGTCGAGCACGACCGACTGGCCGTCCTGGATCTGCGCCGCCGCCGCCCGCGCGATGCGCTCCTTGGCCTCGCGGTTGACCTGCTCGACCTCGGCGAAGGGCGCGTCGACCTCCACGAGCACGGCGCCGCCGTGGGTGCGCCGGAGCGCGCCCTGCTCGTCAAGGCGGGCCAGGTCGCGGCGGATGGTCGCGTCGCTCGTGCCGGCGGCCTCGGCGAGCTCGGCGACCGTGGCGCTGCGGGTGGCGCGCAACCGGTCGAGGATCACGAACTCTCGGGCGTCTCTCATGAAGTGAACATTAGCGCGCAGTTTCAGTCAGAAACAATCTCGTAATGGGCAAGGTCTTCCATCCATGTGCTCACATGGGCTAGAAACGTCACTACCGGTCGGCGGGCACCCGTCGACCTCGTCCCGCTGGCAGCGTCGCCGTCGGCGGACCCGCACCGCTCGCCGCCGAGGCAGCGTCGCGGCCCACCCGAAGGAATGAGGTCCTCGTGCCCGCAGCCACGCGTACCGACCAGGCTCCCGCCGACCAGCAGCCCGCCGACCGCACCCCCGCCGGGCTGCTCGTCGTCGGGCAGCTCTTCGCGGACGTCGTGTTCGGCGAGCTGCCGGGCGGACCGCGGCCGGGCCACGAGATCTGGACGTCGTCGTTCGGGCACGGCCCCGGCGGCATCGCGAACTTCGCGGTCGCCGGCGCGCGCCTCGGGGTGCCGACCGCCGTCGCCGCGGCCGTGGGCACGGATCCCTTCTCCCTCCTGGTGCGCGCCGCGCTCGCCGCCGAGGGCGTGACGCTCGACCACCTCGTGACCCTCGACGACTGGTCGCTGCCCGTCACCGCGTCGCTGGGCTACGACGACGACCGCGCGCTCGTCACGGGCGGCGTGCCCTGCCCGCTCGACTCCGACGAGCTCGTGCCCGGGGAGGTGCCGGCCGCCGCCGCGGCGCTCGTGCACCTGGATCCGCACCGCAGCATCTGGATCGGGCGTGCCGCCGCCGCGGGCACCGACGTCTACGCCGACGTCGGCTGGGACCCGTCCGAGCGCTGGGACCCCGCCATCCTCGACCAGCTCGACGACTGCCACGCCTTCATCCCCAACGAGCTCGAGGCCGCGGCGTACACGGGCACCGGCTCGGCCGTGCAGGCCGCCCGGGCGCTCGCCGCGCGCGTGCCGCTCAGCGTCGTGACGTCCGGATCCCGCGGCGTCGTCGCCGTCGACGCGGCCCGCGGCGAGGAGGTCGTGCGGCCCCCGCTCGCCGTCCGCGCGATCGACGCGACCGGCGCGGGCGACGTGTTCGGCGCGGCGCTCGCCGCATCGGCCCGGGCGCCGTGGACGCTGACCCAGCGCGTCGACTTCGCCTGCCTCGTCGCGGGGATCACGGTCACGCGTCCCGGCGGCGCCTCCGGGGCCCCGCGGCTCGACGAGCTCGTGCCCTGGCTGCGCGCGCATCCCGAGGCCGCCGAGCCCGGCCGCTACGACTACCTCGCCGACGCCCTCGACCATCCCGACGGCGCCCGCCTCCTCGCCTGACACGGGCCGCCGAGCGCGGCCCACCCCTCCGACACCCGCTCCCGACACCCTGATCCCCACCGAATCGAGAACCACCATGTCCCTGCCCCCCACCCGCCGCTCCCGCGCCCGGCGCATCGTCGTCGGCGTCGCGACCCTCGCGCTCCTCGCGCCGGTCCTCGCCTCCTGCTCGTCGTCGTCGGGATCCTCGGCGGGCGGCCAGCTCGACCTGTGGATCTGGCCGGACGGCCTCAGCCAGACGGTGCTCGACAAGGTGCCGGCCGAGGTGCCCGGCACGACGCTCAACGTGTCCACCATCGGCGGCGACTTCAAGCAGAAGCTCGTCACCACCTTCACGGGCCGCTCGGGCCTCCCGTCCATCACGGGCGTCAAGGGCGAGGACATGCCGTACTTCCTCAGCGAGGACGGGCTCTTCGAGGACCTCGACGAGCTGGGCGCGAAGGACGTCACCGACCAGTACCCGGCGTGGAAGCTCAAGGAGGCGACCACCAAGGACGGCCAGCTCATCGGCCTCCCCATCGACATCGGCCCCACCGCCCTCTACTACCGTGCGGACGTGTTCCAGAAGGCCGGCCTGCCGAGCGATCCCGCCGACGTGGCGAAGGCCACCGCCACCTGGGACGACTACTTCGCGTTCGGCAAGAAGCTCAAGGCCGCGACCGGCGGCGCGATCTTCGTGGACGCCTCCGACGTGTTCACCAAGTCGATCGGCCAGGGCACCACGCGCTTCGTCGATGCCGACGGGGACTTCACCGGGGACAGCGACGAGATCAAGGCCGCGTGGGACCGCGCGGTGCTCGCGTACCAGGACGGCCTGACCGCGAACGTCACCGACGGCAGCCCGGACTGGGCGTCCGCCATCAGCAACGGATCCCTCCCCGCGCTCCTCGGCGCCTCCTGGTATCAGGCCGACCTCAAGAGCGCGACCGCGGACACCTCGGGCGACTGGCGCGTGGCGCCCATGCCCGGCGGACCCGCGAACATCGGCGGCTCGTTCCTCTCCATCCCCGCCGGCACCAAGGACCCGCAGGCGGCCTTCGCCGTGATCAAGGACGTGCTGAGCGAGGACAACCAGGTCACCGCGGACGCCGACAAGGGCATCTTCCCGTCGGCCACCGCCGCCTACGACTCCCCGGAGCTGCAGAAGGGCGACGAATTCTTCGGCGGCCAGTCGACCGTCGGGATCTTCGCCGACGCCGCCGCCACGATGCCCACCGCATACACGAGCCCCTACGACAACCAGGTGCAGGCCGCGTTCGTCACCGAGCTGCAGAACGTGACCTCGCTCGGCAAGGATCCGGACCAGGCCTGGACCGACGCCGTCGCCGCCGGCGAGGCCGCCCTGAAGACCGCGAAGCAGTGATCCCCGTCGCCGTCCGCCCGGGAGGGCGCCCACCCGCGCCATCCCGGGCGGGCGCGGGTCCCTCGGGCTCCGCGCCGTCCCGGGCGGGTGCGGGCACCCGCGGGCTCCGCCGCACGTGGCCGTACTACGTCGCGATCGCTCCGTTCTTCGTGCTGTTCGCGATCTTCGGCCTCTTCCCGGCGCTCTACTCGCTCGTGCTCTCGTTCCAGGACTGGAACGGGCTCGGCACGGCCGAGTGGGTGGGCCTCGCGAACTTCCAGGCGCTCGCGGCCGACGGCACGTTCTGGCTGTCGATCAAGAACACGCTCGTCATCTTCGCGCTGTCGACGTTCCCGATGATGGCGATCGCCGTGGTCGTCGCGGCCATGCTCAACTCGGCGAAGCGGCTCAGCACCTTCTACAAGATCAGCTACTTCGTGCCGAACGTCACGAGCGTGGTCGCGATGGCGGTGCTCTTCGGATCCATCTTCGGCGACAGCTTCGGGCTCGTGAACGCGGGCCTCCGCGCGATCGGGCTCGACGGGGTGGCGTGGCTCTCGACGCCGTGGGCGATCCAGGTGACCATCGCGATCCTCATCACGTACCAGTGGACCGGCTACAACGCGATCATCTTCCTCGCGGGCATGCAGGCCATCGGCACCGAGGTCTACGAGGCCGCCAAGCTCGACGGCGCGGGCGCCATCCGCACCTTCTGGTCGGTGACGCTGCCGCTGCTGCGCCCCACGATCCTCTTCGTGCTCGTGGTCTCGACCATCACGGGCCTGCAGAGCTTCACCGAGGCGCAGGTGCTCACGGCCTCCTCCAGCACGACGAACCCGAACTCGGGCGGCGCGGGCCAGGCCGGCCTCACGACCGTCCTGTACTTCTACCAGCAGGCCTTCAACTACAACCGCTTCGGCTACGGCGCCGCCATCGCGTGGGGCGTGTTCCTGCTCGTGGTGATCTTCTCCATCATCAGCTTCCGGCTCGGGTCGGAGAAGAAGGAGAAGGCCGTGCGCGCGCCCGGCACGAGGAAGGGGCACCGCGCATGAGCGCCACCGTCCACGCCGCGGGATCCGCCGCGGCCCGGGTCGCCGACCAGGCATCAGGGCGGCCGCGCGCCGAGCGCACCGGCCGGCCCGCGGGTCGTCGCCAGCTGCCGCCCGGCCGGGTGATCCTGCACGGGATCCTGTTCGCCGGATCCATCGTCAGCCTCTTCCCGCTGTACTGGCTCGTCGTGATGGCGAGCAACACCACGAGCGACATCTACAAGTCGCCGCCCGTGCTCGTGCCGGGGCCGTACCTGTGGGACAACATCCAGGCCGTGTTCCGCACGATCGACTTCGGCGGATCGCTCATGAACACCGTGATCGTGGCGGTGTCCGTCACGGTGCTCGTGCTGTTCTTCGACTCGATCGCCGCATTCACGTTCGCGAAGTACGAGTTCCCCGGGCGGCGTGCGCTGTTCGCGCTGCTGCTGGTGACCTTCATGCTCCCGGCGCAGCTGTCGGTGATCCCGCAGTTCGTCACGATGATCAACCTCGGCTGGGTCGGCCAGCTGCAGGCGCTCATCGTGCCGGCGGCGGCGAACGCGTTCGGCATCTTCTGGCTGAGGCAGTTCATCATCTCGAGCGTGCCGGACGAGCTCATCGACGCGGCCCGCATCGACGGCGCCGGGTTCTTCCGGCAGTACCTCACGGTGTGCCTGCCGCTCATCCGGCCCGGCCTCGGGTTCCTCGGGATCTTCACGTTCATCGCCGCCTGGAACGACTACCTCTGGCCGCTCATCGTGCTGAACGACCCGGGCACGCTGACGCTGCAGGTGGCGATGAGCCAGCTGAACAGCGCCCACGGCAAGGACTACGGCATGGTCATGGCCGGCGCGCTGCTCGCGGTGATCCCGCTCATCGTCGTGTTCCTCATCGGCGCGAAGCAGTTCATCGGCGACATCGCGAAGGGCGCGCTGAAGTGACGGCGGCGTCGACGCGGCCGCCGCGGATCGTTGCCGTGGACGACCAGGCGGCCCTCGGCGACGCCGCGGCCGACGTGGTGCAGGCGTTCCTCGGCGAGGACCCGTCCGGCGTGCTGGGGGTCGCGACCGGATCCAGCCCGGAGCCGCTCTACGCCGAGCTCGACCGGCGGCACCGGGAGCGCGGCCTCGTCACCGACGGCCTCTCGCTCGTGGCGCTCGACGAGTACGTGGGTCTCCCGGCCGGGCACCCGCAGACGTACCTCGCGTTCGTGCTCGCGCGCATCGCCGAGCCGCTCGGCGTGCCGGGCGCGCGCGTGATCGTGCCGGACGGCACGGCGGCCGACCCGCGCGAGGCGGCGCTCGAGCACGAGCGGCGGATCCGGCGGCTCGGCGGCGCGGGCCTGCAGATCGTGGGCATCGGCGCCAACGGGCACCTCGGCTTCAACGAGCCGGGCTCGCCGTTCGACGGGGTCAGCCGCGTGGTGCGCCTCGCGGAGGGCACGCGACGCGACAACGCGCGGTACTTCGGCGGGGATCCCCGCCGCGTGCCGACGCACGCCATCACGCAGGGCATCGCGACGATCATGACGGCCGGGCGGATCCTGCTGGTCGCCTCGGGCGCGCGGAAGGCCGACGCGCTCGCGGCGGCGCTCGCCGGACCGGTCACGGAGGACGTGCCCGCCTCGATCCTGCAGCGGCACCAACGCGTGACCGTCGTCGCCGACCGGGCCGCGCTCGCGGGGCTCGTGGCGCTCGCCTGACCCGCCCCGCCCCGCACCGCACCGCTCCGCACCGCAACGCACCGCACGGCACCGCTCCGCACCGCACCGCACCGCTCCGCACCGCAACGCAACGCACGGCACCGCTCCGCTCCGTACCGGCCGCTCCGCACCCGCCGCCCCACGCGCCTCGGCGCACCGACCTGCACGGGAGACCGCATGTCCCACCTCGACGACGTCGCCCCCGGATCCGCCTCGCGGCTCGAGCCGCGCGCCCGGTTCGCGACCGACGCGCCCGTCCACTCCCTCGACGGCGGCTGGCGGTTCCGCCTGCTGCCGGAGGCGCCGGTCGACGCCGCCGGCCGCGCACCCGAGGTCGCGGATCCGGCGCTCGACGACGCCGCGCTCGACGCGGCCGGCTGGACCACGCTGCCCGTCCCGTCGCACTGGGTGCTGCACGGCCACGGATCGCCCGCGTACACGAACCTGCAGTACCCCTTCCCCATCGACCCGCCGCACGCGCCCGACGCGAACCCGACCGGCGAGCACCGGCGGACCTTCGAGCTGCCGGACTCGTTCGCGTACGCCGAGCGCGTGCTGCTGCGCACCGACGGGATCGAGGGGCTCGCGACCTTCTGGGTCAACGGCGTCGAGGCGGGCTGGACCATAGGCAGCCGCCTCGCGACCGAGCTCGACGTGACGGAGCTGCTCGTGCCCGGCGAGAACGTGCTCGGGATCCGCGTGCACCAGTGGTCCGCCGCCTCCTACCTCGAGGACCAGGACCAGTGGTGGCTGCCCGGGATCTTCCGCCCGGTCGAGCTGCTCGCGCGGCCCGCCGGCGCGCTCGACGACGTGCGGGTGCGGGCCGACCGCGACCCGGCCGACGGATCCGGCCGCCTCGACGTGCAGGTGGACGGCGCGTTCCCCGTGGTGGTGCGCGTGCCCGAGCTGGGGATCCACGCGACCTGGGAGACCTCGGCCGACGTCGCGCCCGTCTCCATCCCCGCCGTCGACGCGTGGAGCGCCGAGCGGCCGCGCCTGTACGACGCGACCGTGTCGTCGCCCGGGGAGACCGCGTCGCTGCGCATCGGGTTCCGCACGGTGCGCATCGACGGCGACGCGCTGCTCGTCGACGGCCGCCGCCTCACCTTCCGCGGCGTCAACCGGCACGAGTCGCACCCCGAGCGCGGCCGCGTGTTCGACGAGGCCGAGGCGCGCGCCGACCTCGAGCTGATGAAGCGGAGCGGCGTGAACGCGATCCGCACCTCCCACTACCCGCCGCATCCGCGCCTCCTCGACATCGCCGACGAGCTCGGCTTCTGGGTCGTGCTCGAGTGCGACCTCGAGACGCACGGCTTCTGGGACGTCGAGTGGCGGGACAACCCGTCCGACGACCCGCGCTGGCGCGACGCCTACCTCGACCGCATCGCGCGCACCGTCGGCCGCGACCGCAACCACCCGTCGATCGTGATGTGGTCGCTCGGGAACGAGTCCGGCACCGGGCGCAACATCGCGGCCATGTCGGCGTGGGTGCGGCGCGGGGATCCCACCCGGCCCGTGCACTACGAGGGCGACCTCACGGGCGAGCACACCGACGTGTACTCGCGCATGTACCCGACGCTGGAGGAGATCGACTCGGTGTGCGGCACGCCCGTCGCGAGCATCCACGAGACCAAGGGCGCGACCGGCGCGAAGCAGCGCGCGAAGCCGTTCATCCTGTGCGAGTACGGGCACGCGATGGGCAACGGGCCCGGATCCCTCGCCGACTACGAGGACGCGATCGACCGCTGGCCGCGCCTGCACGGCGGCTTCGTATGGGAGTGGCGCGACCACGGGCTGCTCACGCGCACCGCCGACGGCCGCCCCTTCCACGCGTACGGCGGCGACTTCGGCGAGCCCGTGCACGACGGCCCGTTCGTGATGGACGGCCTGCTGCTCTCCGACGGCACGCCCACGCCGGGCCTCGCGGAGCTCGCGGCGGTCATCGCGCCCGTGCGCGTGCGGGTCGCGGCCGACGGATCCGGCGTGCGGGTCGAGAACCGGCGGCACAGCGCATCCACCGACGACGTCGACCTGGTGTGGATCCTCGCCCACGACGGCAGGTCCGTCGCCCGCGGGATCCTCGAGCACGCGCCCCTGGCCGCCGGTGATGCGGCGACGATCCCGTTGCCCGCCGAGGCGCGCGCCGCCGGCCACGCCGAGGAGGCGCACGTGACCGTGCAGGTGGTCACGCGCCACGACGCGCCGTGGGCCGAGGCGGGGCACGTGGTGTCGTCGCACCAGGCGCTCGTGCGCGACCGGCCCGCACCCCGGCCCCGGCCCGCCGGACGCTGGCGTGGCGACGCCCTCGGCGTCGGCACCTTCGACGCGCGCGGCGACCTCGTCGCGTGGAACGGCGTGCCCGTGCGCGGCCCGCGGCTGGAGCTGTGGCGCGCGCCCACCGAGAACGACCGCGGTGCCGGCCAGGGATCCTACGAGCTGGCCGAGCCCGAGCTCACCCGCGGCCGCGGCGCAGAGGAGACCCCGCCGTCGGCCGACCGCTGGCGCGAGCGCGGCCTGCACCGGCTCACCCACCGTCTCCTCGGCACGAGCCGCACCGACGACCGCCTCGAGACGCGGATGCGCGTGCAGGCCGCGCACTCGGGCGCGGGCGTCGACGTCGCGTTCCGCTGGACCGCGACCGACCGCGGCCTGCTGCTCGCGACCGAGGTCGTGCCCTTCGGCCCGTGGGACTGCACGTGGCCCCGGGTCGGCGTCCGCATCGACCTCCCGGCCGCGCTCGCCGAGCATCCCGTCGCCTGGCACGGCACGGGGCCGGGGGAGTCGTACGCCGACAGCCGAACGGCCTCGCGCGTGGGCCGCTTCGCGTCGAGCGTCGACGGCCTCGCGGTCGCCTACGCCCGTCCGCAGGAGACGGGCCACCGGCCGGAGCTGCGCTCGCTGGTGATCGGCGACGGGTCCGCGACGCCGCTGACCGTGACGCCCGTGCCCGACGGATCCGGACACCGCGCGGGCTTCCAGCTCTCGCGCTGGACGCCGCAGCAGATGACCGACGTCGGCCACCCGCACGAGCTGCCGGCCTCGGACGGCCTGCATCTCTTCCTCGACGACGCCCAGCACGGCCTCGGATCCCGCGCGTGCGGCCCCGACGTGCTGCCGCGCCATGCGCTCTGGCCGTCGCTGCGCACGTGGCAGGTGCTGCTGGGGTGAGGCGGCGCCGGTCGTGCTGTCCGGGATCCGCGGGGGCTCCGCGCACCCGGGCGACGCCCATCCGCCGGCGCTAGGCTCCATGCGCGCGCATGGAACTGATCCGTGCGAGAAGGAGCACCCCATGAGCACCACCTACCGCGTCGGCTACCTCGTCGGCAGCCTGTCGTCCACCTCCATCAACCGGGCCCTGTCGCTCGCGCTCGAGCGCCTCGGCGCCCAGGCCGACCTCGAGCTCACCGAGATCCCCATCGCGCCGCTGCCCTTCTACAGCGCGGACATGGACGGGGACTACCCCGAGGTCGCGAACGCGTTCAAGGCGCAGATCGCCGACGTCGACGCCGTCATGATCGTCACGCCCGAGTACAACCGCTCGGTGCCCGGCGTCCTCAAGAACGCGCTCGACTTCGCGAGCCGCCCCTACGGCGAGAACGCGTTCCAGGGCAAGCCCAGCGCGGTCATCGGCACGTCCATCGGCGCGGTCGGCACGGCCGTCGCGCAGCAGCACCTGCGCAGCATCCTGTCGTTCCTCGCGTCGCCCGAGCTCTCGCAGCCCGAGGCGTACATCCAGACCACCGAGGGCCTCATCTCGCCCGAGGGCGAGATCTCGAACGCCGGCACCGAGGAGTTCCTCGTCGGCTGGCTGCAGGCGTTCCACGCGCACATCGAGAAGAACCTGCAGGCCGTCTCCGCGTAGCGGGCGGCGCGCGACGCGAGGGGCCCGGGCGGATCGTCCGGGCCCCTCGTCGTGCGCGGCCCTCGGCGGCGGGCGGGCGCCCCGGCGAGGTCGGCCGAGCGGATCGAGGCGCTCGTCGCCCGCTGGCCGAGCGCGCCCGCGCATGCTGGGTACCCTGAGCGCATGGTGACCATCCGCGACGTCGCTGCCGACGCGGGCGTCGCGCGCAGCACGGTCTCCTACGTCCTCTCGGGCAAGAAGAAGCTGCCCGACGCCACCCGCGAGCGCGTGCTCGCGAGCGTCAGCAAGCTCGGCTACCGGCCGGATCCCGCCGCCCGCGCGCTCGCGCTCCGGCGCACCAACATCCTCGGGTTCCTCGCCTCCATCGACCCGGCGTCGCGCGAGTCCGACATCGAGGTCTTCATGCGCTTCGTGCGGGCCGGGATGTACGAGGCCAACACGCGCGGGTTCGACCTGCTCATCATGGGCAAGGGCGAGGACGAGCTGCGCGGGGACGTGCTGGCGGACGCGCTCGTGGTGATGGACATCCGCGACGACGACCCCCGGATCCCCGTGCTCCAGGCCATCGGCCTCCCCACCGTCCTCGTCGGGCATCCGGGCCGCTCGTCCGCGTTCAGCGCGGTGGACCTCGACTTCGAGGAGGCCGGCCGCGTCGCCGTCGACCACCTGGTCGCGCTCGGGCACCGGGGGATCGCGCTGCTCGGGTCGGGCGCGCCCGCCGCCCGGACGGAGATGGGCTTCGCCGTGCGCTTCCGCCGCGGCTTCACCGAGCGATGCGCGCACCACGGCATCCGGGGCGCGGTCGTCCCCACCGAGGGCGGCGGCGACGACGCGGCCGAGCGCTGGCTCGACGCGGCCCGCGCTGCCCTGCCCGACGCGAGCGCGATCGTCGCCCACACGCCCGGCGAGCTCGAGCCGATCGCGGCGGCGCTCCGAGCGCGCGGCATCCGGATCCCCCGGGACTGCTCCCTCATCACGGTCGCGCCCGAGGTGGTCATGCGCCAGGCCGCGCTGCCGCTGACCGTGATCGACCTGCCCGGCGACGAGATGGTGCGCCGCGCCACCGGCCTCGCGGTCGACGAGCTCGCGGGCACGGCCGAGCCCGGCGTCCTCGAGCTGCTGCCCGCGGTGCTGGTCGAGCTCGGATCCACCGGGCCGCACGTGCCCGGCGCGAGCGGATCCGCGTTCCGCCCCGCTGGCGCCTCCGCCTGAGCCGCGGCCCGGCACCCGCGCGTCGCGGCGCACCGACTCCCGACTCCCGATCATCACGATCGGAGAACCGGTTCGCCGAAAGTGTTGAACCGGTTCTCCAAACCGCCTAGGCTCGCCGCGAAGCCGCCGTGACGGGCCGCTCCTCCCGGCACCGCCGCCGTGGGCGGAGACGGCTCCCGGCGCACCGGTACGTATTCAGAGAGGAATACCGTGATCAACACGCGCACCCGCGCCGCCCTGACGGCCACCGTCGTCGTCACCGCAGGCCTGGCCCTCACCGGCTGCTCCACGGGGGGAGGCGGCTCGTCGGATGCGAACTCGCTCACCCTCTGGGACAGCTTCACCCAGTACGACGCGTCGTCGCCGTACGGGAAGCTCATCAGCGGCTGCGAGACCAGCACCGGCATCACCATCGACCGCACGCAGAACCCGGACAACGAGACCAAGTTCCTGCAGGCTGCCTCGTCGAAGACCACGCCGAACCTCATCGTGCTCGACAACCCGGCCATCGCCCGCTTCGCCGACACGGGCCTCCTCGTCGCCAACGACGAGTCGGGCCTCGACACCTCGAAGGTGCTGCCGAACGTGCTGGCCGCCGGTCAGCTGGACGGGAAGACCTACGGATCCTCGATCGGCGCGAACACCCTCGCGCTGTTCTACGACAAGGCCAAGCTCGCGGCCGCCGGCGTGCAGCCGCCCACCGACTGGGCGAGCCTCCAGGACGCCGCCGCGAAGACCACGCAGGGCGACGTGAAGGGCCTCGGCTTCTCCGCGATCGGCACCGAGGAGGGCACCTTCCAGTTCCTGCCCTTCTTCTGGGGAGCCGGCGCCGACCTGTCCGACATCTCCTCGCCCGCCGCCGTGCGCGCGCTCACGCTCTGGACCGACATGGTGAAGGACGGGCAGGCGTCGAGCGCCAACGTCAACGCCAACCAGCAGGACATCCGCGACCAGTTCCTCGCCGGGAAGCTCGCGATGATGGTCAACGGCACGTGGCAGCTCTCCGCCCTCGACCAGGCGGGCATCGACTACGGCGTCGTGCCGCTCCCCGCGGAGGACGGCGGCGCCGCGCCCAGCCCCCTCGGCGGCGAGTTCGTCGAGGTCGTCGTGAGCGACAAGACGAAGCAGGACGCCGCGGCGAAGTTCGCGCAGTGCATGATCGACCCCGCCAACCTGGCCGACTGGACCGCCGGGCAGTCGTACATCTCCCCGTATGCCGACGCGGCCGCCCAGCAGGCGTCCACGGATCCGGAGCTCGTGCCGTGGGTCGACGCCGTCTCGGTCGCGCAGGGCCGCACCGCCGACCTCGGCATCGCCTACCCGGACACCTCGAAGGCGCTGTACCAGGCCATCCAGGAGGCGTTGACCGGCAGCAAGACGCCGCAGGCCGCGCTCGACGACGCCGCGGCGAGCCTCAAGAAGTGAGCGGCCGCGTGATCGACCGCCCCCTCGCCCCCACCCGGGGCGCGGGGGCGGCGGGCCCGGCCGAGGAGCGGCCCCCGCGCCGCCGGCCGTACCGGACGGTGAGCATCGTCGCCGCGATCGGGTTCATGGCCCCGGTCGTCGCGTTCCTCGCGATCTTCTTCGTCTACCCGATCATCCGCGGCTTCCTGCTGAGCCTCCAGGAGTACGGGCCGCGCGCGTTCGTGACGGGCGAGGCGCCCTACGTGGGCTTCCAGAACTACGTGACGATCCTCAGCGACAGCCTCTTCGCCACCATCGCGTGGCACACGGTCGTCTTCACGGTGGTCTCGCTCGCCGGGCAGTTCGCCATCGGCCTCGCGCTCGCCGTGTTCTTCACGCGCCGGTTCCCGCTGTCGACGACGTTCCGGTCGCTCATCCTGCTGCCGTGGCTGCTGCCGCTCATCGTCTCGGCGACGGCCTGGCGGTGGATGTTCGACCAGCAGTTCGGCATCATCAACTCGGTGCTCGGCACGCCGATCGGCTGGCTGAGCGACCCGTCGGTGTCGCTGTGGTCGGTGATCATCGCCAACATCTGGCTCGGGATCCCGTTCAACATGATCCTGCTCTACGGCGGCCTGCAGGGCATCCCCGAGAACCTCTACGAGGCCGCCGCGCTCGACGGCGCCGGCCGCTGGCGCACCTTCCGCAGCATCACCTGGCCGCTGCTGCGCCCCGTCACCGCGGTGACGCTGCTGCTCGGCCTCGTCTACACGATCAAGGTCTTCGACGTGATCTGGATCCTCACCAAGGGCGGCCCCGCCAACAGCTCCCACACCCTCAGCACGTGGGCCTACGAGAAGTCGTTCACCGACCTCGACTTCGGCGTCGGCGCCGCGGCCGGGGAGATCCTCGTGGTCGTCGCCCTCGTCTTCGGCCTCATCTACGTCCGGGCCCAGCGCAAGGAGGCGCAGTCGTGAACACCGTCGACACCCCCGTCCGCCGGTGGACGAACGCCGCCATCGGCCTCGTCATCTGCGCGGTCCTGCTGTTCCCCCTCTACTGGATGCTCAACGTCTCGCTGACGAAGCCCCAGGACCTCATCTCGAGCACGCCGAGCCTGTTCCCCGCGGATCCCACGCTCGACGGGTACGCGCAGGCCATCTCGACGCAGCTGCCGAACCTGGTCACGAGCCTGGTCATCTCGATCGGCTGCGTGATCCTCACCCTCCTCATCTCGCTCCCCGCGGCCTACGCCATGGCGAAGTTCCGGGTGCGGGGCACGGGCGCGGTGATGTTCGTGTTCCTGCTCGCGCAGATGATCCCGGGCATCGTGCTCGTGACCGCCCTGTTCGCGATCTACAACGCGCTCGGGCTGCTCAACACGTACCCCGGGCTGATCCTCGCCGACGCCACTGCGTCCGTCCCGTTCGCGGTCATCGTGCTGCGCGCCTTCATGCTCGGGATCCCCGACGAGCTGCTCGAGGCCGCCCGCATCGACGGCGCCTCGAGCTGGCGCGCGTTCGTCTCGATCGTCGTGCCGCTCAGCCGGAACGCCATCGTCACGGCCGCGCTGTTCTCGTTCCTGTTCGCCTGGGCGGACTTCCTCAACGCGAACTCGCTCACCTCGGGCAACAGCATCGTGCCGTTCACGCTCGGGCTGTACCGCTACATCGGGTCCACGACGACGAACTGGAACGGGATCATGGCGACCGCCGTCATCGCATCCATCCCCGCCGCCGTCCTGCTGGTCGTCGCGCAGCGGTTCGTCGCCGCGGGCGTCACCGCCGGGGCCGTGAAGGACTGAGCGGGGCGCGCCCGGCGCCGCACCCGGGCACGACGACACGACACGACGCACCACGACACCGAGGACGAGCACGCATGATCGACGACGACCAGCACTTCACGACCGACGGGACGCGCCTCGTCTGGCGCGGCGACGGGGAGACCCTCGTCGTGGAGCCGTGGGGGCCCGACAGCCTCCGCGTGCGCTCCCGGATCATGGCGCCCGTGGCGGACGCCGACTGGGCGCTGCTGCCGCAGCCCGCGGCCGACCCGCGCATCGAGGTCGACGGCCCGACGGCCCGGATCACGAACGGCGGCATCACGGCCGTGCTCGTCTCCGAGTCCTCCTACGGCTACCAGACGGGGTACGAGGAGAACCGCTGCCACGTGACGTTCCTCGACCGGCACGGCGAGGTGCTGCTCGAGGAGATCGGCACGGGCGGCGCCCTGCACCTCCGGGCGCGCGAGCAGCGGCCGCACCTCGGCGGCGACTTCCGCATCACGGCGTCGTTCGCGACCGGGCCGGACGAGCGGCTGTACGGCATGGGCCTGTACCAGCAGGACATCCTCGACCTCGCCGGATCCACCTTCGAGCTCGCGCACCGCAACTCGCAGGCGAGCGTTCCGTTCGTGATGTCGAGCCGCGGCTACGGGTTCCTCTGGCACGACCCGGCGATCGGCCGCGCGACCTTCGCGGCGAACCGCATCGAGTGGACGGCGGAGACGAGCGAGCAGCTCGACTACTGGATCACCGCGGGCGACACCCCGGCCGACATCAGCCGCGCGTACGCCCGGGCCACCGGATCCGCGCCCATGATGCCCGAGCACGGCCTCGGCTTCTGGCAGTGCCGGCTGCGCTACTGGAACCAGGAGCAGCTGCTCGAGGTGGCGCGCGAGCACACCAGGCGCGGGCTGCCGATGGACGTGATCGTCGCCGACTTCTTCCACTGGCCGAAGATGGGCGACCTCCGCTTCGAGGAGGAGTTCTGGCCGGATCCGACCGCCATGGTCGAGGAGCTGCGCGGCATGGGCATCGAGCTGATGGTCTCCATCTGGCCGCAGGTGTCGCTCGAGAGCGAGAACTACGCGCGCATGAAGAAGGAGAACCTCCTCGTGCGCAGCGAGCGGGGGATCGACGTGCAGATGCAGTTCGAGGGGCCGAGCGCCTTCGTCGACGTGACCAACCCGGACGCGCGCCGGTACCTCTGGGAGACGGCGCAGCGGGGCTACGGCGCGCACGGGATCCGCTTGTTCTGGCTCGACGAGGCGGAGCCCGAGTACGGCGTCTACGACTACGACAACTACCGGTACCACGCGGGCCCCAACGTGCGGGTCGGCAACGTGTACCCGCAGATGTTCTCCCGCGCGATGCACGAGGGTCGGATCCAGGCGGGGCAGGAGCCGGGCGTCGACCTGGTCCGCGCGGCGTGGGCGGGCAGCCAGCGCTACGGCGCGCTCGTGTGGTCGGGCGACATCCACTCCACGTTCGAGGCGCTCGCGCGGCAGGTGACCGCGGGGATCCACATGGGCGTCGCCGGCATCCCCTGGTTCACGACCGACATCGGCGGGTTCGCGGGCGCCCGCACGGACGACCCGGCGTTCCACGAGCTGCTCGTGCGCTGGTTCCAGTTCGGCGCCTTCTCGCCCGTGATGCGGCTGCACGGCGACCGCGGGCCGAGCGTGGAGGTGCGCGCGGCGGACGGGTCGCGCCGGGCTCCGAGCGGATCCGGCAACGAGCTCTGGAGCTTCGGCGAGGAGGTCTACGGGATCCTCGCCGGCTACGTGCACCTGCGCGAGCGGATGCGGCCGTACCTCCGCGCCGTGATGCGCGAGGCCCACGAGGACGGCCAGCCCGTGATGCGCGGCATGTTCCACGTCTTCCCGGACGACGCGGAGTGCTGGTCGCTCGGCGACCAGTACATGCTCGGCGCCGACGTGCTCATCGCGCCCGTGCTCGAGGCGGGTGCGCGGTCGCGGAGCGTGCACCTGCCGGAGGGGACGTCGTGGATCGAGGCGTCGACGGGCGCGCGGCACGCGGGCGGCCAGCGGGTGGTCGCGGACGCGCCGCTGCACGTGATCCCCGTGTTCGTGCGCGAGGGCGCGGCGGTGGAGGTGCGGCTGCCGGAGGGCGGCGCGGTCGCCTGACGCGCGGCCGTCCGCGGGGTCGGCGACGGCCTTCCGCCGGGCGACGGGGCCGGATAGGGTGCCGGTGGTCGCCGGGCGGGCGCCCACGAGCAGCCGCCGGTGCGAACCGTCGCCCGGATCGTGTCGCAGATCAGGAGGAGCACGGACATGGACCGCAAGCCCGTCCCGACCTGGATCGCCGTCCTCGTCCTCGGCGTCTGCGAGGTCATCTGCTTCGCGCTCGTCGGATCCGAGTGGTCGCTCGCGCTCTTCGCCGTCCTCACGCTGGGCATCGCCGTGGTCTACCGCGTCGTGTCCCGGCGGCCGCGGCGGTAGGCCGACCGGGCGCGGAGGCGGGTCGAGCCACCCAGTGAGGTAAGGCTATGCTTACCTGCGGCCCGGGCTCCCCGCCGGGCCGACGCCGGCCTCGACCCCAGGAGACCCATGCCCCGCGCCCTCGCCCGCCTCACCGCCACCGCCGTGACGGGCCTCGTGCTCGTCGCCCTCACCGGGTGCGGCGCCTCCGAGGAGGTGCCGGCCGCATCCGTCGCCGATGCCGGGGAGGGGGCGACGGCCTACCCGCTGACGCTCTCGAACTGCGGCCACGACGTGACGATCGACCAGGCGCCGCAGCGCGTGGTGTCGCTCGACCAGGACTCCACGGAGATCCTGCTGTCGCTCGGCCTGCAGGACCGCATGGTCGGCACGGCGTCGTGGACGGATCCCGTGCTCGACTCGCTCGCCGACGCGAACGCGAAGGTGCCGCGCCTCGCCGACAACGCGCCCACCTACGAGGTGCTCCTGAACGCGGATCCGGACTTCGTCACCGCCTCCTTCGGCCGCCACTACGGCACCGGCGGCGTCGTCACGCGCGACCGGCTCGCCGAGACGGGGATCCCCTCCTACCTCTCTCCCACCGACTGCGACTCCGACGTCAGCATCAACGGCGGCGGCAAGCGCACGACCGCGCTCACGGTCGACGCGCTGTACCAGGAGATCCGCGAGATGGCCGAGGTGTTCGACGTGCAGGACCGCGGCGAGGCGCTCGTCTCCTCGCTCCAGCAGCGCGCGGCCGCGGCCACCGACGGCATGGACCTCGGCGGCGCCAAGGTCATGTACTGGTTCGCGGACACGAAGACGCCGTACATGGGCGGGGGATTCGGCGCCACCGCGCTCCTGTCGCGCCAGGCCGGCCTCACCGACACCTTCCCCGAGGTGCGCGACGACTTCATCGCCACCGGGTGGGAGACCGTGGTCGACCGCGACCCGGACATCCTGGTGCTCGGCGACCTCCAGCGGAACCGCTTCCCCGGCGACAAGCTGCAGGACAAGATCGACTTCCTCACGAGCGATCCGCTGACGCGCGACCTCACGGCCGTGAAGGAGGACCGGATGGTGGCGCTGCACGGCGCCGAGCTGAACCCGTCGATCCGGTTCGTGGACGGGCTCGAGAAGATCCGGGCCTGGTGGGACGCGCGCGGGGACCGGCTCTGAGCGCGGCGGCCCCGCGGGCGCCGTTCGCCGCGGTCGCCCGGCGGGTCATGGGGCTCCCGCACGCGCTCCGCGTCGTGGTGCTCCTCTCGCTCGGCATCGTCGCGCTCGCGCTCTCGGTGGGCGTCGCCGTGACCCTCGGCCCGGCGGACGTGTCGCTCGTGAACGTGCGCGACATCCTGCTCAACCACGCCGGGCTCGCGAGCATCCCGGTGCGGGTCTCCGAGGACGCGATCGTCTGGCAGGAGCGCCTCCCGAGGGCGCTCGTCGCGGCCGCATGCGGCGCGGGACTCGGCCTCTGCGGCGTCGTGCTCCAGTCGCTGCTGCGGAACCCGCTCGCGGATCCGTTCGTGCTCGGCGTCTCGTCCGGCGCCTCCACGGGCGCGGTGCTCATCGGCGTGCTGGGCCTCGGCGGCGGCGCGATCGGCATGTCGGGCGGCGCCTTCATCGGCGCGCTCGTGGCCTTCGGGTTCGTGCTCCTGCTCGCGCGGTTCTCCTCGGCGGGCACGGCCGGCGTGATCCTCGCGGGCGTCGCCGGCACGCAGCTGTTCTCCGCGCTCACCTCGCTCGTCGTGTTCGCGTTCGCCGACTCCGACGAGACGCGCGGCATCACGTTCTGGCTCCTCGGATCCCTCGAGGGCATGCGCTGGGACGAGGTCGGGCTCAGCGTCTCCGTGGTCGCGGTCGGCGCGGTCGTCTGCCTGGCCTACGCCCGCTCGCTCGACGCCTTCGCGTTCGGGGAGGAGGTGGCGTCGTCGCTCGGGATCCACGTGGTCCGCACCCGCACGATCCTCCTTGTGGTCACCGCCCTCCTCACCGCCACGCTCGTGAGCATCGCGGGCGCCATCGGATTCGTCGGCCTGGTGCTCCCGCATGCCGCGCGCCTGCTGTTCGGCCAGCGGCACGCGCGCGTCGTGCCCGCCACGATCGTGCTCGGCGCCGTCTTCATGGTGTGGGTCGATGCCGTCTCCCGGCTCGCGTTCGCGCCCACGCCGCTGCCCGTGGGCGTCGGCACGGCGCTCGTCGGCGTGCCCGTCTTCATGCTGCTGCTGATGCGGAACCGGGGGCGCGCATGACGCTCGAGGCGCGGGCGGTCAGCTGGTCGCGGGGCGGGCGGATCGTCGTGGACGACGTCACGCTGGAGCCGGCGCCCGGATCCACCGTGGGGCTCCTCGGGCCGAACGGGTCGGGCAAGTCGTCGCTGCTCAAGCTGCTGCAGGGCGCCGCGTCGCCCGACTCCGGCCGCGTGACGCTCGACGGCGCCGACCTCGCGGGGCTCCGGCGCCGCGACGTCGCCCGCCGGGTCGCGACCGTCACCCAGCACGGGGAGACCGAGGTCGACATCGTGGTGCGCGATGTCGTGCGCCTCGGCCGCACGCCGTACCGCACGCTCCTCGGCGGCGACACGGCGGAGGATGCGGCGGCCATCGACCGCGCCATCGCGCACGTGGGCCTCGAGGCGAAGGCCGACCGCGCCTGGCGCACGCTGTCCGGCGGCGAGCGGCAGCGGGCCCACATCGCGCGCGCCCTCGCGCAGGAGCCGCGCGAGCTGCTCCTCGACGAGCCGACCAACCACCTCGACATCCGCCACCAGCTGGAGCTGCTCGCGCTCGTGCGCGACCTGCCGGTGACCACGGTGATCGCGCTGCACGACCTCAACCTCGCGGCGATGTTCTGCGACGCCGTGCTCGTGCTGCGCGAGGGGCGCGTGGTCGCGGGCGGGCATCCGCGCGAGGTGATCACGCCGGAGCTCATCGCCGACGTCTACGGGGTGCGCGCGGTCGTGTCGCACGACGAGGCGGTCGGATGCTCGCGGGTGCTGTTCGACGCGGCGCCGCTCTAGCGGGAGGCGGGCGCGGTCGTCGCCGTCCCCTCGGCCGGCGCCGCGCACCCGCACGACCGGCCGATCACGAGCGTCGGCGTGAACGACGCGTGGTGCGGTGCCCGCTCGGTATCCGGGGTGATGAGGCGCGCCACGGCCTCCTCGGCCATCTCCTCCACCGGCTGCCGCACGACCGTGAGCCGCGGCGCCGCGTACTCCGCCTCGTCGGTGCCGTCGAAGGACAGCACGGCGACGTCCTCGGGGACGCGCAGCCCGAGCTCGCCGAGCGCGCGGAGGGCGCCGATCGCCTGCATGTCCGAGCTCGCGAAGAGCGCGGTGGGGCGGTCGGATCCGCCGAAGAGCCGGAGCGCGCCGCGGTAGCCGCCCTCGCGCGTGAACGGCTCGCGGGCGAGCGGGCCGTCGGGCAGGCCCGCCGCGCGGGTGGCGTCCTGCCAGCCCCACTCGCGCGCCTCCACCTCGCCGCCGCCGATGATGAGGCCGATCCGGGCGTGCCCGTGCCCGATGAGGTGCTCGACCCCGAGGCGCGCGCCCGCGCGGGCATCGACGCCCACGGTCTCGACGCCGTCCTTCGCCGCGAACGTGTTGAGCAGCACCACGGGCATGCCGAGCGTCGGCAGGTCGACGACCGCGCTGCCGTGCTGCACGGTGCTGATGATGATGCCGTCGACCTGCCGCGCGGTCAGCGAGCGGATCAGCGTGCGCTCCATCTCCGGATCGCCCTCGCTGTTGACGAGGAGCACCGCGTGGCCGCGCCGGGCCGCGCACTGCTCCACCGCGATGGCGAGCTCCGCGAAGAGCGGGTTCGCGATCTCGGGCACGACGAGGCCGAGCATCTGCGTGCTGCCGGTGCGGAGCGCGCGGGCGCTCGCGTTCGGGCGGTAGCCGAGCACGCGGATCGCGTCGCGCACGCGCTCGGCGGTCGCCTCCGCGACGGGCCGGGGCCCGCTGTTGACGACGTAGCTGACGACCGCGGTGGAGACGCCGGCGTACCGGGCGACGTCGGATCGGGTGACCTGGCCGCGGGGGAGGGATCCGCCGCGCGGGCGGGACCCGTCGCGCGGGAGGGGGGCGGAGGTCGCCATGCGCCTCGCTCCTCCCTGCCCGACCGGGTCCCGGCGACCCGACGTCGCGCCGGTCAGCGGGATCCTGCAGCGATCCTATCCGCGGAGCCGGCCGGTGCCGCGGCCGGTGCCGTGGCCGGCAGGTCGGCCGGGGCGTCGCCGAAGTCGCGCACGTCGAGCCGCTCGCCGCCCTGCAGCGCCGAGCGGTGGGCGACGATGCCGGGCATCGTGTACCGCGCGGCGACCCAGGCGTTGACGGGCGGCAGGGTGCGGTCGAGCACCGCGCGCACGAAGTCGTCCACGAGGAAGTGGTGGCTGCCCTCGTGGCCGCTCGGGACGCCGTGGAAGACCTCGGGCAGGCGGTCCTTGTCGTGCACGGGCGCGTATCCGGAGACGAACGCCTCGCGGAGCTCCGGCGCCACGTGCGCGAGCGACGGGTCGTCGAGCGGCATGCTCGGCTGCGTCGTGAGCTCCTCGGAGATGTCGGTCACGTCCCGCTTGTCCTGCCAGACGCTCACCGTGGCGATCTGCTCGAGGCTCGCCTCCGTGCCGAAGTAGCGGAAGCGCGACTCCCGGATCTGCGATGGGTAGCCCACGCGGCGCATCTCGTTGATCCGCATCACGCCGCCGTTGTCGAGCTCGAACAGGGCGGTCGCGTTCGAGAAGTCGTTGTCGAACTGGCTGACCTCGCGGTCGAAGACGCCGTCGCCGCGGTCGTCGCGCACGCCGATGCAGCTCACGCTGACGGCGTGGCCCGGGATCGCGCCGAGGACGCCGCCGATCGAGTGCGTCGGGTAGTGCATGGGCGGGTAGCTGGCCGTGCGCTTCCAGTCCTCGCCGCCGCTGTACTGGTACGCGGCGTAGAAGCCGAGGTCCATGTCGTGGACGTAGTCGCCCTCGGCGTAGAAGATCCGGCCGAACGCGCCCTCGGCGACCTTCTTCCTGGCGAAGACCGTGGCCGGGTTGTAGTAGCTCGTCTCGCCCATCATGTAGGTGAGGCCGGTCTCGCGGACGGCCTCGATGATCTCGGCGATCTCCTCCTCGGACACGGCCATGGGCACGGCCGAGTAGACGTGCTTGCCGGCGCGGAGGGCGCGGACGACGAGCGGACCGTGGGTCCAGCGCTGCGTGAAGAGCGCGACGGCGTCGACGTCGGTCTCGAGGAGCGCGTCGAACGAGTCGACCGCGCCGTCGAGCCCCTCGCGGGCGACGAGCTCCTCCGCGCGCTCGGGGAGCAGGTCCGTGACGAGCACCCGTCCGACGTCGGGGTGGATCTTGAAGAGTGCGGCGAACTGGCCGGCGAACTGTCCGGCGCCGACGATCCCGAGGGAGAGCATGTGCGGCCTTTCGATGGTGAGCGTCGTCGCTCAGCGGGTGGGGCAGCGTCGTCGCGACGAGGCCCGGGCATCGTCGTCGGCGCTGTGTCGGGAAGTCTGGCACGGGCTATCTACTCGTGACAACCCGCTCACCCTGCCCGGATGGCGGCTCCGTGGCGGCGCATCGCGAAACCTTGCCATGGCATAGCTACACGTGTAGATTCGCGCCCACCGACCGGCGTCGCCGCGGCTCACCGACGAGCCGCATCCCGAGCGCCCCGGTCAGCAGCCACGAAGGGCCGACGATGAAGTCACGAATCCTGCGCACCGGCGCACTCCTCACCACGGTGGTCGCCTCGGCGGCCCTCCTCACCGGATGCGCGGGCGGCGCCGGCTCCGACGGCGCGATCCAGATGCAGACCGGCTTCGCCCAGGGCACCGACCAGCTGAAGACGCTCACCGAGCTGACCGACGCGTACGAGCAGCAGAACCCGGACGTGAAGATCGACCTGATCCCGTCGAGCACGCAGTACGAGCAGGACCTCAAGGTGAAGCTCGCCTCCCGCGACGTGCCCGACATCTGGATGACCCACGGCTGGTCGCGCGACCGCTACGCCCAGTTCCTCGCGCCGCTGCAGGACGAGCCGTGGGCCGCGAAGGTGAACCCGCAGCTCGACGCCGCCATGCGCGACGAGTCGGGCGCGATCTACGCGCTGCCCGTCGACACCGACATCGCCGGGATCCTCTACAACGCCGACGTGCTCCGCGACGCGGGCGTCGACCCGGCCTCGCTCACCACGTGGGACGCGTTCGACGCGGCGGCCGCGAAGATCCACGCGAAGGGCACGACCGTGGTGCAGGTGAGCGGCAAGGCCAACGGCCCGGCGGGCAACCTCGTCGACTGGATCGCCCCCGGCCAGTACACCGACGCGCAGCTCGAGGGCCTCTCCGACGGCACGTTCGACGACGGCGCCTACACGAAGGTGCTCGACATGATCGCGGGCTGGGTCGACGCCGGCTACGTGAATCCCGACTACTCCTCCGCCACGCAGGACGACATGTCGAAGGCGCTCGGCGCCGGCCAGGCGGCGTTCGTCTTCCAGCAGAACTCGGTCGCGAACAACGCGCTCCGCACCTCGCCCGACGCGTCGCTCGGCTTCATGCCCGTGCCGAGCTCGACCGGCGAGCCGTACCTCATCGGCGGCGAGATGAACGCGTTCGGCGTCTCGAAGACCAGCCCGCACCTCGCCCAGGCGAAGGCGTTCCTCTCCTACCTGGCCGAGCCCGTGAACGACGCCGAGCTCGCGGCGGCGGGCGGATCCGCGCCCGGGCTCACCGACGCCGCCAGCGACCTCGGCCCGCTCCAGGGCAGCTACGACGCCTGGGTCACCCAGGCGAAGACGCCGCTCGTGCCGTACTTCGACCGCGTGCACCTGCCCAACGGCATGTGGAACACGCTCGTGACCACCACCGACTCCGTCATCACGGGCCAGTCCGACGTGACGAAGGCCGTGGCGCAGGTGGAGCAGGACTTCACGAGCCTCCACGGCCAGGGGAAGTAGCTCCCCGTGGCGACCACCCCCGTCGTGCCGCCGCTCGGGCGTCGGCGAGCCGCGGGCCCGGTGCGCAGGCGCCGGGTCGGCGGATCCGCCACCCGTCCTGGCATCAACCTCATGTACCTGCCCGCGGTCGTGCTGCTCGGCGCGTTCACCGCCTACCCGCTCGTGCGCGGCGTGATGCTCTCGTTCCAGAACTGGGACGGCTACTCGCCGACCATGACCTTCACGGGCCTCGACAACTACGCACGGCTCCTCACGGACGAGGTGTTCCGGAGCTCGCTCCTCAACACGTTCGTGTACGGGTTCGGATCCACGATCGTGCAGCAGCTGCTGGGCCTCGGGCTGGCGCTCGCGCTCGACCAGGCGATCCGCGGGCGCATGGCGATGCGCGCGATCATCTACCTGCCCGTGCTCGTCTCGCCCGTGATCATGGGCACGATGTACTACCTGCTCTTCCAGTACAACGAGGGCACGCTCAACGACGTGGTCATCGCGTTCGGCGGCGAGCGGCAGGCCTGGCTCGCCGACGCGGGCACCTCGGTCGCCATCGTCGTGCTCGTGAACTCGCTGCAGTTCGCGGGGATCTCGATGATCATCTACCTGGCCGGCCTGCAGTCGATCCCCGCCATGTACCACGAGGCCGCGATGCTCGACGGCGCGGGCGGGTGGAAGCGGTTCGTGCACGTGACGCTGCCGCTGCTGCAGCCCGCGTTCGCGACGAGCATCGTGCTCAACCTCATCGGCGGGCTCAAGCTCTTCGACGTGATCCAGGTGCTCACGGGCGGCGGGCCCGGCTACTCCACCAACTCGGTGTCGACCCTCATCGGCAAGGCGTACTTCGACAACCAGAGCGCGGGCTACGCGTCCGCGATGGGCGTCGCCCTGTTCGCCGTGATCGTCGTCTTCACGCTGGTGCTCAACACCCTCCTCAACCGCCGCCGACTGGAGGCATGACATGACCGCCCTCGACACCACCCGGCCGGACGCCCCGGCACGGGTCCCCGACCCGGAGGACGCGGCGGAGGCGCCGCGTGACGCCGACCGCCCCCGCACGGCCGGCAGCCGCACCCCGCGCCAGCGCCTCGCGATGATCGCGCTCGGCACGGCCCTCGCGCTCATGTGCGCGGTGCAGCTGCTGCCGTTCTGGATCGCCCTCACCACGGCCCTGCGCGCGCCGGGCGACCCCGCTGCCCAGCTCGCGCTCCCGCTCGACCGGCTGACCGGCGACGCGTTCGTCACGGCGGCCCGCGACGGCGGCATCCTCCGCGCCATCGGCAACAGCGCCATCGTGACGGTCGCGGCCACCGCCATCACGTGCGTGCTGGGGGCGCTCGCCGCGTACCCGCTCGCCCGCCGCGCGACGCGGCTCAACAAGCTGGTGTTCGCGTGCATCGTGGCGCTGATCATGGTGCCGCCGCTCAGCATCCTCGTGCCGCTGTACTCGTTCCTCACGCAGCTCGGCGCGACGAACACGTACTGGGGCGTGATCCTCGTGATGGTGACCACGCAGCTGCCGCTGGCGATCTTCCTCTACAGCGCGTTCATCCGGTCGATCCCGGAGTCGCTCGAGGAGGCGGCCGCGCTCGACGGCGCCTCGACGCTGCAGGTGTTCCTGCGGGTGGTGCTGCCGCTGCTGAAGCCCGTGACGGCGACCGTGGTGATCCTCACGAGCGTCGCCGTGTGGAACGAGTTCGCGCTCTCGGGGTACCTGCTCACCGACCCGGCCGTGCGGACCATCGCGCCCGCCATCGCCGCGTTCTTCGGGCAGCAGAGCAGCGACCTCGGGGCGGCCGCCGCGGCCTCGCTCATGGCCGTGGTGCCCGTGCTCGTGGCGTACCTCTTCCTCCAGCGGTTCTTCATCAAGGGGATGGTGGCCGGCGCCGAGAAATGACGCCGGCCTCGGCGCGCGGCCGTCCTCCCGGCAGGATGGGAGGACGGCCGACTCGGGCCGGGCGTCGACGACGAGGGGATCCGCCATGGCCACCATCACGATCACGGGCGGATCAGGGCGCATCGCCACGAGCATCCGCCCCCTCCTCCTCGCGGCCGGGCACGAGCTGCGGCTGCTCGACGTGGTGGCGCCGCCGACGCCGCTCGCGCCGGGGGAGACCTCGGCCGTGGTCGACACGACCGACGTGGACGCGTGCACGGAGGCGTTCCGCGGATCCGACCTCGTGGTGCACCTCGCGGCCCACGCGGCCGAGCGGCCGTGGGAGGCCATCCAGGCCGTGAACAACGACGGCGCGCACGCCGTGCACGAGGCGGTCGTGCGGGCGGGGGTGCCGCGGATCCTCGCGGCCAGCTCCATCCACGCGGTCGGCTTCCTGCCCGCGACCGAGGCCGCGCGCGAGGAGGTGCCGGCGCCCCGCCCCGACACCTTCTACGGCCTCAGCAAGGTGCTGCTCGAGGGCCTCGGCAGCCTCTACGCCGACCGGCACGGGCACGTCGTGGTGAGCGTGCGGATCATGACCGCCGAGCCCGAGCCGTCCGCCGCCCGCAGCATCTCCACCTGGCTCTCCGCGGCCGACGCGGTGCGGCTCGTGGAGGCCGTGCTGCGGTGGGATGAGCCCGGCCACCGGATCGTCTGGGGCGTCTCCCGCAACACCCGCCGCTGGGTCTCGCTCGCGGCCGGGGAGGCGATCGGCTACCACCCCGAGGACGACGCCGAGGTCTTCGCGCACCGCTTCCCGGAGCTCGGCGCGGACACGTCGCCGCCGGCGGGCGTGCTGCTCGGCTCGATCTTCACGGAGGTCGAGCTGGGCTCCGACATGGGGTGAGTCGGGCCGCCGAGGACGGAGATGTCTGCTCTTCCGGACAAGTTCACGGATCCGCCACCTGACCACCACGGCGGTTCCATCCCGCGTTCCTAGCTTCGAGATCGACCCGCGCATCCCCCCTCACCGCTCGCGGGTACCGACTCGAGAGGCACGTCCATGTCCCTGTCCCCCCGCACCCGCATCGGAGCCCTCGCGGCCTCCGCGCTCGTCGCCGCCCTCGCGCTCTCCGGCTGCTCCGCCGGCGGCTCCGGCGCGTCGGCGGCATCCGCCGACACCTCGGGCACCTGGGCCAAGTCCGAGGGCACCCTCGTCTTCGGCGCCACGCCCGACCAGGCCGGCTCCGACTCGAACAACAAGCCGCTCGAGGACTACATCGCCAAGGAGACAGGGCTCAAGGTCGAGTACTACCCCACGGCGGACTACACCGCGCTCATCGCGGCCGCCGTCGCCGGCAAGATCGACATGATGAGCTCGGGCGCCCTGCAGTACGTCATGGCATCGAACAAGGGCGCCGAGATCGAGCCCGTCGCCGCAGCCCTCACCTCGAAGGACGTCACCGACCCCGGCTACTACTCCGAGGCGATCGTGCCGAAGGGGTCCACGATCACCGACCTCGCGGGTGCCAAGGGCAAGACCGTCTGCTTCGTCGACCCGAACTCGACCTCCGGCTTCCTCTTCGGCCTGTACCAGCTGCAGAAGGCCGGCATCGACGTCACGAGCACGGGCGCCGACGCCAACGGCAACCCGCAGTTCGCGGACTTCACGCCGTACTTCGCGGGCGCGCACGACAAGTCGGCGCAGGCCGTGGCGTCGGGCCAGTGCGACGTCGGGTTCGCCGAGGACTCGATCGTCGAGCCCGCCGTGGCGGCCGGCCAGCTCACCTCGATCGGCAAGGAGTACGTGCCCGGCGGCCCGCTCTCCATCTCCTCGACCCTGCCGGCCGACGTCAAGGGGAAGCTCACCACGGCGCTCCAGGGCGCGACGCTCGACGCGATCACGGCCTCCGGCGTCCCGCTGACCGACGGCTTCACGAAGGGCTACTTCGGCGCCCAGCCGGAGGACGTCTCCTACTACGCGGGCATCGCCGACCTCTGCGACTCCATCGCCGCCGCCAAGTGCGCGAAGTGACCCGGACGGACTGATCCGACCATGACCGGCACCACGACCTCCCCGCTCGTCTCCGTCTCCGCGGTCACCAAGGACTTCGGCAGCACGCGGGCGCTCCGCGACGTCGACCTCACCGTCGAGCGCGGGGAGGTCGTGGTGCTCCTCGGCCTGTCCGGCTCGGGCAAGTCGACCCTCCTCCGGCACCTGGACGGCCTCGAGCTGCCGACCTCGGGCAGCGTCCGCGTCTTCGACCAGGACGTCGCATCCCTCGGCCAGCAGGACCTGCGCGCCCTCCGCGGTCGGGTCGCGATGATCTTCCAGCAGTTCGAGCTCGTGCCCTCGCTGACGGTGCTCGAGAACGTGCTCACCGGCGCGCTCGGCCGGCTCCGCGGCCCGCGCCTCGGCATCTGGACCTACCCCCGCGCGGCGCGCACCGAGGCGCTGACGCACCTCGACCGCGTGGGCCTGCTCGAGAAGGCCTACGAGCGGGCCGACCAGCTCTCCGGCGGCCAGCAGCAGCGCGTCGCGATCGCGCGGGCGCTCATGCAGCGGCCCGAGATCCTGCTCGCCGACGAGCCCGTCGCGAGCCTCGACCCCGAGTCCAGCGAGCAGGTGATGCGCCTCATCCGCGAGATCGCCGCCGACGACGGCCTCACGGTGGTGTGCAGCCTGCACCAGGTGGACCTCGCGCTCGGCTGGGGTGACCGCATCGTCGGGCTCCGGCACGGCGAGGTCGTGCTCGACACCCCCACGCGCGGCATCGGCAAGGCCCAGGTGATGGAGATCTACGGCCGCGTGGCGTCGACGACGTCCGCGCTCACAGCCATCGCGACCGAGCTCGGCGACGTGCTGCCGCTCGGCGAGCACGCGGACGTGCGCGCGGACGGCACCCGGTGACCGCGGTCGCCGAGCGCCCCGGGGAGGCCCCGCCCGGCGTCCGCCCCGGCGTCGACGAGCGCGCGCCGCGTCGGCAGCCCGACCGGCAGAAGGCGCTCGCGCTGGTCGTCGTCCTCGCCATGGTCGCCTTCGCGGTCCACGCGCTGACGACGCTCGACTTCACCTGGTCGAACGTCCTCCGCAGCGTCGGCAACGCCGCGAAGGTGTTCTCGCGCATGGACCCGATCAGCTTCCCGGCGCCCGGCGACCTCGCGTACCTGATCGGGCTCACGCTCGGGATCGTCGTGCTCGGCACGCTCGCGGCCGCGCTCGTCTCCGTGCCCGTCGCCTACGCGTCGGCGCGCAACACCACCCCGGCGCCGTGGCTGCGCGGCCTCGGCCGCACGATCGGCGTGGTGACGCGCGCGGTCCCCGACGTGGTGCTCGCCCTCGCGTTCGCGCTCGCCTTCGCCCTCGGGAGCCCGCTGCCCGGCATCCTCGCCATCGGGATCCACTCGATCGGCATGATCTCGAAGCTCTTCGCCGACGCCATCGAGCAGGTCGACGAGGGGCCGCAGCGCGCGATCCGCACCACGGGCGGCACGCGCGCGCAGGAGTTCTGGGCGGGCGTCTTCCCGCAGGTGCTGCCGTCGTGGATCGCGACGGTGCTGCACCGCTTCGACATCAACCTCCGCGGCTCCGCGATCCTCGGCTACGCCGGCGTGGGCGGGCTCGGCTACGCGATGAAGGTCGCGTTCGGCCAGTTCCCGGAGGGCTACGGCCGCGGGATCGGCATCGCGATCGTCATCTTCGCGCTGTGCGTGCTGCTGGAGGTCGTGTCGTCGTCCATCCGCCGCAGCGCGCTCGGGGTGCGGCCGGCCGGACGCGGCCTGGGCGACCGGATCGTGCGGCGCCTCACGCGGGATCGCGCCCTGCCCGACAGGGCCGGCAGCGCCGGCACCGCACGCGCCGTGACCGTCGAGTCGATGCAGCGGCGGCCGTGGACGCCCGACCGGGTGCGCACCGTCGCGTGGTCGGCGCTCGCCGTGGTCGTCGTCGTGGGCGGCTACCTCATGGCCGACATCGACCTCGACCAGATCACATGGGAGTACGTCGGCCCCACCTTCCAGAGCTTCTGGCCGCCGAGCACCGGGTCGCACACGTTCGGCGAGTTCGCCGAGGCGCTGCTGGTGACGATCCAGGTGGCGTTCGCCGCGGCGCTGCTGTCGATCGTGCTCGCGCTCGTCGTCGGGTCCCTCGCCGCGCGCAACGTCGCGCCGAGCCCCGCCGTGCGCAACGCCGCGCGCACCGTGCTCGTCGTCTTCCGCGGGGTGCCCGAGCTGGTGCTCGCGATCCTGCTGATCATGATCACCGGGCTCGGCAACCAGGCGGGCGTCGTGGCGCTCGCGTTCGGCGGCGTCGGCCTCCTCGGCAAGCTCATCGCCGACTCCTTCGAGGAGGTGGGCGCCGGACCCGAGCGCGCCCTCACCGCCGTCGGCGCGACCCGTGGGCAGCGCTTCCTGTCGGCCACCTGGCCGCAGGGGCTGCCGTCGCTCGTCGGCAACTCGCTCTACCTCGTGGACACGAACATCCGGGCGGCCACGATCCTCGGCATCGTCGGCGGCAGCGGGATCGGGTTCCACCTGACGAACGCCTCCTCCGTGATGACGCTGCACGGGCAGGTCACCACGCTCGTCGCGATGGTCTTCGTGAGCGTGCTCGCGGTCGAGGCGCTCGCCGCCTGGCTCCGCCGCGTGTTCCGGTGACGGCGGACCGGCCCGCCGTCGCCGTCGTCGGGCCGGGCGCGATCGGCACGTCCGTCGCCGCGGCGCTGCACGAGGCGGGGGTGCCCGTCGTCCTCTGCGGGCGCACGCCGCGCGACCGGCTCGTGCTGGTCGCCGGCGACGCGACCGTCGTGGTCCCCGGTCCCGTGCGGACGGATCCGGCGGGGATCAGCGCGCCCGTCGACCTGGTGCTCCTCGCGGTGAAGGCCACGCAGGTCGAGGCCGCGGCACCGTGGCTCGCCGCCCTGTGCCACGCGGGCACCGTGGTCGTGGTCCTGCAGAACGGGATCGAGCAGGTGGGGGATGTCACGCCGCACGTACCGGGCTGCCCGGTCGTGCCCGCTGTGGTCTGGTTCCCCGCGGAGGCGCGGGGCGACGGATCGGTGCTCCTCCGCGGCGACCCGTGCATCACGCTGCCCGACGTGCCGGCGTCGCGCGTCGCCGTGGACGCGCTCGCCGGCGGACGGTGCCGGGTCGAGCTCGCGGCCGACTTCCGGACGGTCGCCTGGCGGAAGCTCGTGCAGAACGCGGTGGCGGGGATCATGGCCGCCACCGGCCGGCGGGCCGGCGTGTTCCGGCGGGACGACGTGGCGGGGCTCGCCCGGACCTACGCGCGCGAGTGCCTCGGGGTGGCGCGCGCGGAGGGCGCCGTCCTCGACGACGGGGTGGCCGACCGGATCGTGGACGACTTCGCCGCGGCCCCCGCCGAGCAGGGCACCTCGATCCTCGCCGACCGGGAGGCGGGCCGGCCGCTCGAGTGGGAGGCGCGCAACGGCGTGATCCTGCGCCGGGCCCGGGCGCATGGCCTGCCCACGCCGATCGGCGACGTCCTCGTGCCGCTGCTGGCGGCGTCGAGCGACGGCCCCGGCTGACCCGCCGGTCGCGCGTCAGCCCTCGTACCGCTCCAGGAACGCCTCGGTCGGCAGCGCGCGGAAGTCGTCCAGGCGCGCGCGGAGGGTCGCGTGATCCCAGTCCCACCACGCGAGCCGGCGCAGGCGCTCGGCGATCTCGCGCGGCTGGCGGAAGCGGATCACGGTGGCGGGGACGCCCGCGACTATCGCGTAGTCCGGCACGTCGCGCGTGACGACGGCGCCGGACGCGACGACCGCGCCGTCCCCGACGCGCACGCCCGGCTTGATCATGGCGCTGTGCCCGATCCAGGTGTCGTGCCCGATGGAGGTGCGGCGGGAGCGGCGGTGCGCGAAGAACTCCGCGTCGTCGTCGACGTCGTCCCAGTACATGGTGCTGCGGTACATGAAGTGGTGCAGCGTCGCCCGATCGAGCGGGTGGTCGGTGGCGCCGATCCGCACGGCGCTCGCGATGTTCGAGAAGCGGCCCACGTCGGTGTGCGCGAAGTCGCACAGGCGGTCGCAGTAGCTGTAGTCGCCGATCACGGTGTCGAGCAGGCGCGTGCCCGCGCCGATCTGCGTCCAGCGGCCGAGCTCGCTGCCGGCCATGACGACGTCGGGGGCGATCAGGGGCTCCTCGGTGAGCTTCGTGGTCATGGGGTCTCCGTCCGTCCGCGGGGCGCGGGGTCGATGGGGTGGGGGAGCGGGGAGGCGGCCGGCGCCGAGGCTGTCGGTGCCGATCCGGCCGGTGCCGATGCTGTCGGTGTAGATCCGGCAGGTGCCGATCCGGCCAGGGCGGACGCGCGGGCCGCCCGGATGGCGTGGAGCAGCGCCTCGCCGCCCTCGGCGACCGTGCCGTGGTTCCGCACCTCGTGGTCGGCCACCCGGTCGGGCGCCGGATCCTGGCGGGCGAGCCGCCGGGCGATGTCGTCGGCGGCCTCTCGTCCGCGCTCGCGGAGCCGGGCGGCCCGCACGTCGTCGGATACCGTGATCCGCACCACGACCAGCCGGGCGTAGCGCGCCTGGAGCACGTCGAGCATGCTGCGGGAGACGTTCGCGACCACGGCCGCGCCGGCGCGGATGGCGTCGTCGGTCGTGGCGGGGATCCCGTAGGAGAGGCCGTGCGCGTGCCAGGTCACGGCATAGTCGCCGCGCGCGGCCGCCGCGGCGAACTCCTCGTCGCCGACGGCGTCGAAGTCCTCGCCGGGCCCGGGCGGCCGGGTGATGGCGCGGCGGGGGAAGTGCGCGTCCGGTCCGCTGCGCGCGCGGGCGGCGCCGAGCAGCGCGTCCTTGCCGACCCCGCTCGCGCCGACGACGGCGACGAACGGGCCGGGGCCGAGGGGGACGGGAGCCGGAGCGGCGGGAGCGGGAGCGGCCGGCGCGGCGCCGGCAGAGACGGCGTCGCTCACGACACCCGCGCTCCCCGGAGGTGCACGCCGCGGACGACGGGCACGGTGCGGCCGCCGGGGTGGCGCTCGCTCGCGGGCACGACGTGGCGGTGCACGCGCACGAGGTCCGCGCGCGCGCCCACGCGGATCGACCCGCGGTCGTCGAGCCCGACGGCCCGCGCCGGGTCGCCGCTGACGAGTCGCACCCCGCGCGTGAGGGGCAGGATCCCGTCGGCGTCGAGCTGCACGATCGCCTGCAGCGGGCTCGCGGGGACGTAGTCGGAGGAGAGCACGTCGAGCAGCCCCAGCGCGAGCAGCTCGGCGGCCGCGACGTTGCCCGACTGGCTGCCGCCGCGCACGATGTTCGGCGCGCCCATGACGATCAGCTGCCCGTGCTCGCGGGCGGCGCGCGCGGCGACCTCGGTCGTCGGGAACTCGGAGATGCGCACCCCGAGCGCCGCGGACTCCTCGACGTGCGCGACGGTGGCGTCGTCGTGGGCCGCGAGCGTCACCCCGCGCGCGGTGGCGAGCTCGGCGATGGCGATGCGGTTGGGCGTCGAGTGCTCCGCTGCGACGGCCTGCAGCTCCTCCATGAGGGCGCCGATCCCCGCCTGGGACACGCGTCCGCGGCCCACCATGTAGCGCGAGAACGCCTCGACGTCCGCGTACTGGCGCTGCCCGGGCGTGTGGTCCATGAGCGAGGCCAGGCGGACGGACGCGATGCGGTCGAACTCGCGGAACTCGGCGGCCGTGTCCGGCGCCGCGACCTCGCAGCGCAGGTGGATGAGGTGCTCCGCGCGCAGCAGCCCGGCGGCCACGGCGTGCTCGATGGCCTCCGCGAGCGAGAGCGACAGCGTGGTGGCGTCGTCCCGGCCCTCGAGGGTGCCGATGCGGATCGCGTCGAAGACCGTGGTGACGCCGGCGCCGCTCAGCTGCGCGTCGTGCGCGAGGACGGCGGGGATCGGATCCCAGCGCGTGCCCGGCCGGGGCTGCGCGTGCGACTCGAGGTGGTCGGTGTGCAGCTCGACGAGGCCGGGGATCAGGAGGTCGCCGTCGAGGTCGTCGCCGGTGCCGCCGACCTCGCCCGCGGTGCCGGGGGAGATGTCGGCGACGAGGCCGTCGCGGATCAGGACGGATCCGTGCAGCACCTCGTCGTCGAGGACGATGCGGGCGTTGCGCAGGACGGTCTCGCGGCTCATCGGGGTCCTTCGGTTTCGAGCGCCGGGGCGGCGCGGGGGTGGGGCGTGGTGTCGGGGTCGTGCGAGGTGTCCTCGAGGGCGGCGCGGGGGAGGAGCGGGGTGCGGAGCGGGTGGACGGAGTGGAGGCGGAAGGCGGCGCCGGGGGCGTCCTCGATCACGACGGCGAGCGCGTCGACGGCGACCGGGCGGTCCGTCCCGTCCGCGAACCAGGCGGCGAGGGCGGCCTCGGCGCGGGGGCGCGCGGCGGTGGGGATCCGGTCGGTGAGGGTCAGGTGGAAGCGGAACCCGTCGAGCACGTGCGGGTAGCCCCACGTCGCGAGGAGCTCGCGCTGGCGCGGGCTGAGGGAGGCGGGGTCCCGGCGTGCGGTCTCCGCGTCGGTCGGGGGAGCGCGGAACGCGTCGAGGCCCATGACGACGTCCGCGGCGAGCGCGTCCAGCGCCGGGACCGGCCCCGTCGGCACGAGCGCGAGGAAGCCGCCGAGCGAGGCGACCCGGAGGCCGGGCAGCGCGACGGGATCGCGGGCGCCCGCGAGCTCGGCGACCGCGGCCTCGAGCCCGGCGATGTCGTGCCCGTCGGCGAGGCGGAAGGGCGCCTTGAGCGTCCCGTGGAAGCCGTAGCGCCGGGCGTCGACCGTGATCGCGTCGACCTCTGCGCGCGTCCAGCCCACGGGCGCGCCGGGGGCGGGTGCCGCGGATCCGCCGACGACGGACCGCCCGAGCCACGCCTCGGCGCGCTCCCGCAGCAGGATCCCGACGGGGTCGTCCGAGCCGACGCCGGGGATGGCGTAGACCGCGACGCGGGTCATCGGGCGGCCACCGCGACGGCCGGTACGAACGCCTCCACGTCCACGGCCCGGTCGGCGACCGCGGCCCGCACCTCGGCGTCGTGGAAGATCCCGAGCATGCCGACGCCGGCGGCGCGCTTCTCGGCGATCAGCTCGACCACCACGTCGCGGTTCCGGGCGTCGAGCGACGCGGTCGGCTCGTCGAGGAGGAGGAGCGGCAGCTCCGGCAGGAACCCGCGCGCGACGTTCACGCGCTGCTGCTCGCCGCCCGAGAAGGTCGCGGGCGGCAGCGACCACAGCCGCTCCGGGATCGACAGCCGCGTGAGGATGCGCGCGGCCCGGTCGCGCGCGTCCTCCGCGTCGACCCCGCGCTCGACGAGCGGCTCGGCCACCACGTCGAGCGTGCCGACGCGCGGGACGCAGCGGAGGAACTGGCTCACGTAGCCGACCGCGTCGCGGCGGGCCGCGAGCACGGCGCGCGGCGGGGCGGTCGCCATGTCGACGTCGCCGCCCGGAGCGTGCACCACGATGCGGCCGCGGTCGGCGAGGTAGTTGCCGTAGACGAGCTTCAGGACCGTGGACTTCCCGGCCCCGGAGGCGCCGCCGAGGACGACCGCCTCGGCGCGGCCGACGACGAAGGAGAGGCCGTCGAGGACGGCGAGCCGCTGGCCGCCCTGCAGGTGCATCGTGAAGGTCTTGCCCACCCCGTCGACGGTCAGGATCGGGGCTGGCGCGGGCGCGGGTCCGGGGGTGCTTCCGGTCATGGGGCGGATCATCCTTGCAGGATCGAGGAGACGAGCAGCTGGGTGTAGGCGGCCTGCGGGTCGTCGAGGACCCGGTCGGTGAGGCCGGACTCGATGACGCGGCCGTCCTTCATCACGAGCGTGCGGTGCGAGATGAGGCGGGCGACGGCGAGGTCGTGGGTGACGATCACGACCGCGAGGCCGAGCTCCGCCACCAGGCCGCGGATGAGGTCGAGCAGGCGCGCCTGCACGGAGACGTCGAGGCCGCTCGTGGGCTCGTCCATGAAGACGAGCCGCGGCGAGACGACGAGGTTCCGGGCGATCTGCAGCCGCTGCCGCATGCCGCCGGAGAACGTCGTCGGGTGGTCGTCGATGCGGTCGACCGGGATCTCCACGTGCCGCAGCCACTCGGCCGCCGTCTCGCGGATCCGCCCGTAGTGCCGCCACCCGTTCGTCATGAGCGGCTCGCCGACGTTGCCGCCCGCGCTCACGTGCATGCGCAGGCCGTCGGCGGGATCCTGGTGCACGAAGCCCCACTCGCTCCGCCACAGCCGGCGCACCGCGCTCTCGGACAGGTCCGCGAGCTCCACGACCTCGCCGTCGGCCAGCCGGTAGCGGATGCTGCCCGCGCTGAGCGCGAGCCGCTGGGACAGGGTGCCGAGCAGGGTCGACTTCCCGGATCCCGACTCGCCCACGACCGCGAGCACCTCGCCCGGGTACAGGTCGAGGTCGACGTCGCGGCAGCCGTAGCGGTCGCCGTAGCGGTGGGCGGCCCCGCGGACCTCGAGCAGCGGTCGGTCGTCGTCGCTCATGCGCGCGCCTCCTCGTCGTGGGCGCGAGCGGCCTCGACCGTGCGCTCGCAGTGGTCGGTGTCGGAGCAGACGTGCATGGACGCGCCCCGGTCGTCGGTGATGACCTCGTCGAGGTACACGCCCGTGGATCCGCAGATCGTGCACGGGTCCTCGAAGGACTGCGGCTCGAACGGGTGGTCCTCGAAGCCGAGGCTCTCCACGCTCGTGTACGGCGGCACCGCGTAGATCCGCTTCTCGCGACCGGCGCCGAACAGCTGCAGCGCCGGGCTCATGTGCATCTTCGGGTTGTCGAAGCTCGGGACGGGGGACGGCGCCATGAGGTACCGGCCGGCGACCATCACGGGGTAGTCGTACGTCTTCGCGACGTGCCCGAAGCGCGCGATGTCCTCGTAGAGCTTCACGTACATCAGCCCGTACTCCTCGAGCGCGTGCAGGCGCCGGGTCTCCGTCTCGCGGGGCTCGAGGAAGCGCAGCGGCTCCGGCATGGGCACCTGGTAGACGATGACCTGGCCCTCGGCGAGCGGCGTCTCGGGGATCCGGTGCCGGGTCTGGATCACGGTGGCCTCGTCGGTGCGCGTGGTGGTCGCGACGCCGGCGACGGAGGCGAAGAACTGCCGGATGGAGACGGCGTTCGTGGTGTCGTCCGCGCCCTGGTCGATGACCTTCAGGACGTCGTCCTCGCCGATCACGGCCGCCGTGACCTGCACGCCGCCCGTGCCCCAGCCGCGCGGCATGGGCACCTCGCGGCTCGCGAACGGCACCTGGAATCCGGGGATCGCGACGGCCTTGAGGAGCGCGCGGCGGATCATGCGCTTGGTCTGCTCGTCGAGGTAGCCGAGGTTGTAGCCGATGAGGGAGGCGCTCATGCGCGGGCCCCCGCCCCGGCGGGGACGCCCGTCGATGCATCGTCGACGGGTGCTTCCTCGGCGGCGGGCGCCTCCTGCCGCTCGCGCCACTCGCGGGCCAGCCGGCGCACGAGCACGAGCTCGGCCTGGAAGTCCACGTAGTGCGGCAGCTTGAGGTGCTCGACGAACCCGGTCGCCTGCACGTTGTCGCAGTGGCTGATCACGAACTCCTCGTCCTGCGCGGGGGCGGTCACGCGCTCGCCGAGCTCGTCGGCCCGGAGCGCCCGGTCGACGAGCGCCATCGACATCGCCTTGCGCTCGCTGCGCCCGAAGGCGAGGCCGTAGCCGCGGGTGAACTGGGCGGGCCGGTCGGCGCTGCCCGTGAACTGGTTGACCATCTGGCACTCGGTGACCTCGATCCGCCCGAGCGGCACCGCGAAGCCGAGCTCGGGCGCGTCGATCTCCACCTCGACCTCGCCCACGCGGATCTCGCCCGCGAACGGGTGCGTCGTGCCGAAGCCGCGCTGCGTGGAGTAGCCGAGGCCGAGGAGGAAGCCCTCGTCGCCGCGGGCGAGGGCCTGCAGGCGCTCGGCGCGCGTCATCGGGTAGACGGTGGGCTCGCGCGTGATGTCCGCGGGCTCCTCGTCGTCCTGGCCGGGGTGCGAGTCGGGCTCGATGAGCGCGCTGTGGCCGAGGAGGTCGGCCACGCGCGGCATGGTGGCGCCCGCGTCGGCCGAGCGCGAGGTCACCGCGGCGGGCTCGGCGTCGGTGAAGAGGCGGTGCGTGTAGTCGAAGGTCGCGCCGAGCTGCTGGCCGCCCGGCAGGTCCTTGAACGTCGCCGAGACGCGGCGCTGCGGCGGGAGCCCGGCGGTGTCGACCGGCAGCGTGCACCCGAAGCGCGGGAGCGTCGTGCGGTAGGAGCGCAGCAGCGTGACGGCCTCCAGCACGTCGCCCTGCGCCTGGATGAGGGCCCGCGCGGCGAGCTCCGGGTCGTGCAGCGACCCCTCGGTCATCACGCGGGAGACGAGGACGCCGAGCTGGCCGGCGACCTGGCCGGCCTCGATCCGCGAGGATCCGGGGGCGCCCCGGCCCTCGGCGGCGAGCAGGGCGTGCGCGGCGGCGATCGCCTTCTCCCCGCCCTTGACGGCGACGTACATCAGGCCTCCGATCGGGGGTCGGCCGCCCGGAGGCGGGTGGTGCGTGGCAGAGCGGAGACGGATCCCGCGTCGACGAGCAGGAGGTCGACGCCGCGCGGGAAGCGCTCGCCGTTGGCCCGCCAGGCGTCGATGAGGGCGTCGTCCGCCCAGGGGGCGTCGGCGATCGCGTGCCCGTCGATGCCGGGGCCCTCGGCCCGGATCCGCAGGGTGCCGGCGGCGTCGCGCACGTCGAGGAGCGCGGTCGCGGAGCGGTGCGGCTCCTCGTCGGTGCCGGCGGCGAGCTCCGCGAGCGGCGGGAGCGACGCCGGGTCGGCGAGCACGAAGTCCGCGTCCGCGGCCGCGGTGACGAGGCGCACGCCCGTGTGGAAGGTGAGCCAGGAGGTGACCTCCCGGTCGGCCGCGCGACGCGGGTCGAGCCACAGCGCCGACTCCTCGTCGAGCACGGTGAGGGCGACGGCGCCGAGGCCCGGGCCGAGACCGGCGGGCGCCTCGGCGGGGCCCGTGAGCGGCTGGATCCGCGTCGGGTGCGCGAGCGCGTCGAGGAGCGCGCGGAACGCGGCCTGCGCGCCGCGCGTCGCGTCCGGGAAGCCGGGGGCGGGGATGCCGGGCGCGCGGCCCGTCGCCGCAGTCACCCGTTCTCCCGGGCGACCGTGAAGAAGTCCACGAGCGTGCTGCGCGCCTCGGCGGCGCGGACGTCGTCGGCCGCGGCGCGTGCGCGCTCCAGCGGCGCCACGACCTCGGCGACCACGCGGTCGTGCAGGCCGGCGTCGAGGAGCATCCCGTCGAAGAGGGCGGCGAGGCGTGCGTGCTCGAGGTCGGATCCGAGGACGTACGAGCTGCCGAGGGCGTCGGCCGCCATGGCGGGTCCGTGGAGGCGGAGGGTGGCGCGCGTCACGGTGGCCTCTCCGAGGTTGAAGCGCGCGCCGCCGGCGTCGACGCGGCCGCGCACCATGACGAGCCCGGCCTCCGGACCCCGGATGTGCTGCACCTCGGGCTTGGGCTCCCATGCGGTCCACGCGGCGTCGAGCGCGCCGACGTCGGCCGCGGAGAGGACGCGCATCCAGCGCTGCCGGGCGGCGACGTCCCCCCGTCCGGTGCTGCTGGTCGTGGTCGTCGTCATGGCCGCGATCCCTCCAAGTTGTCTGCTGATCTAGATAAGTCGAACCTAGCGGTCGACGGCACGCCGGAACCCGCCCGCGCGCGACGAGTCGGACGCGAGCAGGTGAACAGGTGGGGAACGCGGGCGGCGGCCGGGCGGGCGGTGGGCGCCGGATCCGCGACCGCGACCGGATCCGGCGCGCGACCGCCCGGTAGGGTCGACGGGACATGGCGACGCAGAGCAGATCCACGAGCGGGTACTCCGCCTGGCGGCTCATCGCGGAGGAGCTGCGCGCCGAGATCCTGCAGGGCACCGTCCCGGCCGGGACGAAGCTCTCGTCGGAGAGCGAGCTCGCCGAGCGCTTCGAGGTCCACCGCCACACCGTGCGCCAGGCCGTCGCGGCGCTCGCGACGGACGGGCTCGTCGTCTCGCGGCGCGGCAGCGGCACGTTCGTGACCGCGCACGACGTCATCGTCCACCGCATCGGCCTGCGGACGCGGCTCAGCGACAGCCTCGCCGGCCGCGGATCCGCGTCCACGGGCGAGCTGCTCGAGTGGGCGATCGGGGATCCGCCCGCCGACGTCGCCGAGCGCCTCGCCCTCGCCGGCCGCCCCGCCCTCCGCCTCGAGACGCTGCGGCTCGTCGACGGCCGGCCCGTGGTGCGCGGCACGTCGTGGCTCGTGGAGGAGCTCGTGCCCGGGATCGTCGAGCGCTACGGACCCGACGGGTCGATGACGAACGCCCTGCGCGCCGTCGGCGTCGACGACTACCTGCGCTCCGCGACCACCGTCACCGGGCGCCTCGCGACGGCCGCCGAGTCCGTGGAGCTGCAGCTGCCCTCGGGCGCGGTCGTGCTCGTGGTCCGCGCGCTCAACACGCTGCCCGACGGCACGCCGCTCCTCCTCAACGTGACGCGCTTCGCCGCCGACCGCGTGGAGCTCGACGTGGAGCACGGCCGGGCCTGAGCGCGCGGGGGCGCTCACCACGCAGCGCGTATCCTCAACGCATGCGCGGTTTTCGTCGTGGCGGATCCGCGAGCACCCTCGAGCCCGGCGACGGCTCGATGCCCGACACCCGCGGCCCCGCACGTGCACCGCGCGCGAAGCTCCCGCGCGACGTGGTCGTCCTCGGCGTCATCGCCTTCTTCGTGATGGTCGGCTTCGGCGTGGTCGTGCCCGTGCTGCCCGTCTACGCCGAGAGCTTCGGGGTCGGCAGCTTCGAGGTCGGTGCGGTGATCTCCGCGTTCGCGCTCATGCGCTTCGTGATGAGCCCGTTCGTCGCCCGCCTCATCGACTGGAGCGGGGAGCGCACGGTGCTCGCGGTCGGCATCGGGATCGTCGCGGTCTCCTCCGGCCTCGCGGGCCTGGCGCAGGACTACGTGCAGCTCCTCCTCCTCCGAGGCGCGGGCGGCATCGGGTCGGCGATGTTCTCGGTGGCCGCGATGACGCTGCTGCTCGGCTCCACGGATCCGACCCGCCGCGCCCGCGCGATCGGCTTCTACCAGGGCGGCTTCCTCATCGGCGGCATGGCGGGGCCCGCGCTCGGCGCCCTGCTCGCGCAGATCTCTCTCACCGCACCCTTCTTCTTCTATGCGGCCACGCTCGCGGTCGCGAGCGTCATCGGGCTGCTGCTCCTCCGGCCGCGCACGCGCGAGGCCCAGGCGACCGGCGCCGACGAGGTCGTGATCCCGTTCGGCCGCGTGCTCCGCGACCCGCGCTACCGGGCCGCGCTGCTGGCGAACCTCGGCAACGGGTGGGCGTCGATGGGCGTCCGCAGCGCGCTGATCCCGCTGCTCGTCGTGGCCGTGATCGGCGCGGAACCCTCGGCCACCGGCATCGCGTTCGCGTGCGCGGCCGTGGTGCAGGCGCTCGCGCTCGCGCCGGCGGCGCGTTTCGTGGACACGGTCGGTCGCCGACCCGCGATCGTCGGCGCGTACGGGGTCGCCGGGCTGCTCATGATCGCCATCCCCTTCGCGCCCGACATGGTCGTGCTCACCGTGCTGCTCTGCGTGTACGGCGCGGCGGCCTCGTTCATGGGCACGGCGCCGGCGGCCGCGGTCGGCGACGCCGCGGGCGCCCGCAGCGGACGGCCCGTCGCGGTGTTCTCGATGGTCTCGGACCTCGGCGCGATCGTCGGCCCGCTCGTCGCCGGCTTCCTCGCCGACGCGTTCTCCTACCCGGTCGCCTTCGCGACGGGCGCGGTGCTGCTGCTCGCGGCCTCCGCGTACGCGCTGCTGCGGATGCCGCGGGACGAGCGCGTGGCGGCACCCGCCGCGAGCTGATCCGGTCGCCCGGCACGCCCTGCACAGCCGGATCCGTAGCCGGTGCGCGCGTCCCCGGACGTCATGCGCAGGATCCGCCGCGCGCTTTCCGTATCCTCGACACCGTGACGACTCCCCCGAAGAAGCCGCTTCCCCTCGAGCACGACTCCACCCGCGACGGTACGCGCGACGCCGTCGAACCGGCGCTCCGCGCCGACGTCAGCCACCTCGGCGGCCTCCTCGGCCAGGTGCTCCGCGAGTCCGGCGGCCAGGACCTGCTGGACGACGTCGAGCGGCTCCGCGAGCTCGTCATCGACGCATACGAGAGCGCGCGCGACGCCTCCATCGACGACGCCGAGCGGCTCGTCGCCACCTTCACGCCCGAGCGCGCCGAGCAGGTCGCCCGCGCGTTCACCTGCTACTTCCACCTGGCGAACCTCGCCGAGGAGCACCACCGCGTGCGCGTCCTCCGCGAGCGCGAGGCGGCCGCGGGCTTCGTGCCCGACTCCATCCCGGACGCCGTCGGCAGGCTCACCGAGGAGCTCGGCCGCGATGAGGCCATGCGCCGCCTCGGCGAGATGCGGTTCCACCCGGTGCTCACGGCGCACCCCACCGAGGCGCGTCGGCGGGCGGTGGCCACGGGGATCCGCCGCATCGGCGACCTGCTCACCGAGCGCGACGGCGCCATGGCAGGCACCCTCACCGGCCAGGACGTCGACCGGCGGCTGCTCGAGGAGATCGACGGCCTGTGGCGCACCTCGCCGCTGCGCACCACCCGGCCCACGCCGCTCGACGAGGTGCGCACGGCCATGGGCGTCTTCGACCAGACGCTGTTCGAGGTCGTGCCGCGCGTCTACCGCCTGCTCGACGACTGGCTGCTCGGCGACGAGGCCGGCGTGCGCGACGCGGTCGCGCCCGCGTTCTTCCGGCTCGGCAACTGGATCGCCGCGGATCGCGACGGCAACCCGTACGTCACCGCCGCGGTCACCGAGGAGGCCGCGGGCATCGCCAGCGAGCACATCCTCCTCGGGCTCGAGCGCGTCGCCCTCCGCGTCGGCCGCTCTCTCACGCTCGGCGACGCCGACACCCCGCCGAGCCCCGAGCTGCGGGAGCTCGCCGCCGCGCAGGACGCGCTCGCGCCGCACCTCACCGCGCGCATCGGCACGCGCGCCCCCGCCGAGCTGCACCGCCGCGTGCTGCTCGTCATCGCCGGCCGCCTCGCCGCCACGCGCGAGCGCCACGACGACCCGATCGCCTACCCGTCGGCCGCCGAGCTGCTGGCCGACCTCCGCGTGCTGCAGGCCTCGCTCCGCAGCGCAGGCGCGCACCGCATCGCGGGCGGCGAGCTGCAGGGCCTCGTCTGGCAGGCCGAGACGTTCGGCTTCCACCTCGCCGAGATGGAGGTGCGGCAGCACTCGCAGGTGCATCGCGAGGCGCTCCGCGAGGTGCTGGCCGTGGCCGATGCCGACGCGTCCGGCGACCAGGCGCCCGAGCTCGCGCCCATGACCGTCGAGGTGCTCGACGTGTTCCGCACGCTCGCCCGCCTGCAGGAGCGGCACGGCGTCGCGCCGTTCTCCCGCTTCATCGTCTCGTTCACGCAATCCGCCGACGACATCCGCACGGTGCACGAGCTGGCCGCGCTCGCTCTCGGCTCCGCGGAGGAGGCGCCCGTCCTCGACGTGATCCCGCTCTTCGAGACGTTCGCGGACCTCGACGCGAGCACCGAGATCCTCGACGGCATGATCCGCCTGCCCCAGGTCGAGGCCCGCCTCGCCGCCACGGGCCGGAAGCTCGAGGTCATGCTCGGCTACTCCGACTCGTCGAAGGACGTCGGGCCGGTGTCGGCGACCTTCGCGCTGTTCGACGCGCAGGCGCGCATCGCCGCGTGGGCGCGCGAGAACGACATCGAGCTCACGCTCTTCCACGGCCGCGGCGGCGCGCTGGGCCGGGGCGGCGGGCCTGCCGACCGCGCCGTGCGGGCCCAGCCGCCGGGATCCGTCGACGGACGCTTCAAGCTCACCGAGCAGGGCGAGGTGATCTTCGCCCACTACGGCGACAAGCGCATCGCCGCCCGCCACATCGAGCAGATGGCCGCCGCGACCCTGCTGGCGTCCGCGCCCTCGAACGAGGAGCGCAACGCGGTCGCCGCCGAGGGATCCGCGGAGATGGTCCGGACGATGGACGAGGCCTCCCGCGCCCGCTTCTTCGAGCTCGTGAAGGCGCCCGGCTTCGCGCCGTGGTTCGCGCAGGTCACGCCGATGGAGGAGATCGGGCTGCTGGCGCTCGGATCCCGGCCCGCCCGCCGAGGCCTCTCGGTCGAGTCGCTCGAGGACCTCCGGGCGATCCCGTGGGTGTTCGCGTGGACGCAGGCGCGCATCAACCTCACCGGCTGGTTCGGCCTCGGCTCGGCGCTGGCCGCCGTCGGCGACGAGGCCGTGCTCCGGAAGGCCTACGAGGAGTGGCCGCTGTTCACCTCGATGATCGACAACGTCGAGATGTCGCTCGCCAAGACCGACGGCCGCCTCGCCGAGCGCTACCTCGCGCTCGGCGACCGACCGGATCTCGCGGCGCTCGTCACCGAGGAGATGGAGCTCACGCGCGAGTGGGTGCGGAAGGCCACCGGTCGCGACGAGATCCTCGAGGGCCGGCCGGTGCTGCGTCGCGCGGTCCGCCTCCGCAGTCCGTACGTCGACGCGCTCTCGCTCCTGCAGCTCCGCGCCCTCCGCGCGCTGCGCACGGCGGCTACCGACGCGCCCGGCCAGGGCGTTCCCGGTCAGGCCGACCCGACGGATCCGGACCACCGCCTCCTGCTCCTCACGGTCAACGGCATCGCGGCGGGGCTGCAGAACACGGGGTGATCCCGGGCACGGGCGCTGGGCTCGCATCCCCGGGGACGCGCATCCGATCTGAGCGCTCGAGAGTTCTCCGGGGGCGCTCATGCCGCCTGTGGCGGTGCCAGCAGGGTGCCGCGGATGACGGATCCGTGGGATGTGAGGGCGTCGACGGGGCCGGCGCATCGGTCTGCGCGGGGATGCCGTCGAGCAGCGCGATGTCTCGGGCCCTCACGCGAAGGTGCGCGCGACGGATCATCGCTCTCGCTGACGCCGCCTGCCGCGCGGATGCTCTGCCAGCGATCTCCTCGCCTCGTTGAACGTTCGCGACCGCTGTGTCGTGTCCTCGGTGGGACCACCTCGGTTCCCGCGCTAAAGGAGGCATCATGCTCAAGCGAATCGCGACCACTGTGACGACTGCGGCGTTCGCCGCCGTCCTTCTCGCCGGATGCTCGACGACGGCCGGCTCGACTGCCTCGTCGGAAGCGCCGGCCGGCGACGGCTCTGCTCCTGAGGGAAGAAGGCTCCGGCACTCGCGCGACCCTCGCCGCATGGCTCAGGGAGGCCGGCGTGGACATGTCGGTTCCGGCCGCGGTGCTGGAGACCACGAGCATCATCCGGGCGAACGCGCAGGCCGGCATCGCACCGGCGGTGATGAGCCTCCGCACGGTCGCCGCCGACATCGACGCTGGATCGCTGGTGCGGGTCCCGCTCTCCGGGCCGCCACTCGCCCGGCCGTTGCGGGCGATCTGGTCGGGGGAGCCCCAGCCGGCTGGTTCTGCTCTCCTGCGCGTCGCCCACGAGGTGGCCGGTCGGGGTCAGCGCAGCCCGTAGGGCGGCTCCGGATCGTCCTCCGCGATCTCGGTGGGCCGGTCGTGCTTCGCGACGCGTTCTCCGCGGGCGGGGGCGCCGGATGTGACCTGTCCGGTTCCGCCGCCGACGACGAGGTCCGCGATGGACGTGTCGGTGATCTCGCGGGACAGGTGCGACGCCGAGCGCGTCGGGGACGCTCGGAGGTTCCGTGGACTGCTTCGGGGCACGCGGAGAGCGGGATCGCCCCGCGCCACGTGCCCCTCGCGGTGTGCCGTGCGCGCGTCCCCTGACGGGCAGGCCGGGGAGGTCCGTCGTGACATCACGTGCAGACAGCTCACGTGCACGACGGCGCCTCGTCCCCTGAGCCTCCCCCGCGCTCCGGTATCGGATGCGGGAGCATGGCGATGTCCGTGTGGAGCAGCTGACGCCGTCCGGGGGAGAGCCCGACGAGCTCCGTGACCCGCTCAGGCCTGTCCGGGGTCGCTCGCGCCCGACCGATGCAGCCGGGCGACGCGAGGCGCTCCACGACCGGCGTCATGGTGCCCCGCGTCAGCGCCAGCAGCTGCCCGGACTCCGTCACCGCCCGCGTCACCCACAGGCGCGAGCGGGGTACGCGGCCGTCAGCCGGGCGCCGGCGGCCGTCGCGGTGAGCGAACCGGCCGCGACGGCGGTGGCGCGCGTCGTGAAGGCGTGCGTGGCGTTCCCCGCGGGAGCCGCCGTCAGCGTCGGCGAGGAGCCCCACGCCGAGCCGATCACGACCGACAGCGGCGAGGTGCCGGTGTTCCGCACCACGCCGGTCACGACGACCTTGCCCGCCACGCACCGTGTCGAGGCCGTGAGCGAGGCCGTCGCCGCGGTGACGACGGTCGCGGTCACCTTCACGGCCGTCGAGCTGGAGAGCACTCGACCCGACGCGTCGTAGGCAGTCGACCCGCCTGCCCCGATCCACTGGTCGTCGTTCGCGCCGACAGTGCGCACGACCCCGGTGACGGGGTAGCGGCCGGGCGCCGTGCCCACCGACGAGGTGTCCCAGGTGATGGGCTGCGAAGCGGTGCCGCGTCCGTAGGCGAGCACGACATCGGTGCGCGCGGGGAGGGAGCTGACGGATCCGACCTCGCCGAAGTCGGACCGCACGGCGGATGCCGCGTCCGCGGCGCGCACCTCGGCGTACTGGCCGGCGGTGAGCGAGACGATTCCACCGTGCTTGGTCGACGGCGCGAGCGAGAAGCCCGGGTCGACCAGTTGCGTCCAGCCGGCGTCGAGGTCGTTCGTGACCATCGGGCGGTAGCCGGCGGCGGGGATGACGTCGACGTAGAGGTACCAGCGATCGGCGCCGTGGTCCTTGAACACCGCCGGCCCCTCCACACCGCTCGGATTCCCCCCGGACCAGACGGCGCCGATCCGATCCTGCAGCTGCGTCCACTTGGTCGCCGGGAGCCACCACTGCGTCGCCGTCGTCGACTCCATGTAGATGCCGCGGCCGGTGCCGTTGTCCTTCGAGATGCGGTAGGTCGTCCCGCCGTCCTGGATCATCGTCGTGTCGATCACGTCGGCTCCGGTGTCGATGAACGTGCCGCCGTAGGAGTAGGTGGCCTGCGTGAAGTCGGTGGTCGCGCCCCACAGCACCCGGGACGCGCCCGAGCCCGGTGCGTGCCCGGCGTCCGGGTAGACGGTCGAGGACCAGTAGACGACGAACGCGCCCTTGCCCGCGCCGGCGTAGTCGGGCACCCAGGTCGCCTCGGGAGCCCACATCATGCCGGCCTCGAGGGTCTTCTTCCCGGCGGCGTCGAGCGCCACGTCGAACTGGCGCACGTCGCTCCAGGACACCAGGTCGGTCGACTCCCAGACGTTCATCTTGGTGCTGCCCTGGGTGGTCCAGTAGCACCAGGTGGTGCAGGAGCCCGTGCCGCGGTCGCCGCCGAAGACCCGCAGGTCGGTGGCGATGATGTAGTACTTCTTCGTCTGCGGGTTGTAGGTGAGGTACGGGTCGCGGACGCCGGTCGTCCCGAGGTCGGACGCGAGGATGGCCTTGCCGCCGTTCAGCGGATCCCACTTCTCGGGGTCGTCGCCGCGGGAGACGTCGAGGTAGATCTTCTCGGCGTAGCCCTGAGCGTCCTCGACGAAGTGCACCATCATGTAGCCGTACGGGGTGTCGACGCCGACCTGCGGCTCGACGGTGACCGCGACCTGGCGCGACTGCGCGACGCCCCGGATCGACGCGGTCGCCGTGAGCGTGGAGGTCCGCGCCGCCTGACCGGCGGCCGGGCGATCGGCCGTGAGCGTGCGGCCGTCGGCGGCGATGCGCAGCGTCGGGTCGCTCGAGGCCCAGGTGACGGCTCCGCCGTAGTCGGGGAGGTTCGTCGTCGCGTCGTCGACGGTCACGGCCGCGACCCCGGACAGCACGGCGGAGGTCGCCGCCGTGAAGGACGATGCGTGCAGCTTCGCGTCGACGTTCGACACGGCCGCGACCTCGTCCCCGGTGAGCGCGCGGTCGTAGACGCGGAACGTCGACACCTCGCCCGCGTAGAAGGGGTCGGGATACGGTGCCCGGCCGATGGTGTTCAGCGACTGGTCGGCCACCGACGACGGCCGGAGGGCGGTCGGAGCGGAGGCGACGCGCGCGCCGTCGACGAAGAACGAGATGGTCCCCGCGCCGGCGTCGATCACCGAGGTGAGGCTGTACCAGCGGTCGGCGGAGATCCCGGAGGCGCTGCGGGCGTTGTTCTCGCCGTTCCCGCCCGTGGTGGTGATCGCGGTGCGCACCTTGTCGCGCACGGAGGCGAACCAGTACTGCGAGGTGCTGTCGCTGCCGATGTTCCAGAGGAAGTGGAAGGTGTCCAGCATCGACGCGTTCGCGCGGGTCTCGATCGTCACCGTCCCGGACGTCTTCCCGGTCAGCAGGTCGTCGGGCAGCTCGACCCACGGTGCGGCGCTGGACTTCGCGCCGCCCGTGAGACGCAGCGACGTCCCCGTCCAGAGAGCGTCGCTCCCGTTCACGACGCGGGCGGCACCCACGGCGCCACCGGCGGCGTTCGGCACCGACGTGCCGCTCGCCTGCGTGAAGCGGTAGTCGGCGAGGAGACCCGAGGTCGGGACGACGGGCTCCGCGGCCGTGGCCACGGCGGGGGCGACGAGCCCCGAGGCCAGCACCGCCCCGAGGCCGATCGCGGCGACCGCGGCCCGCAGCGGGGATCGACGGATGGGGTGGCTGGCCGGTTCAGGCCGCATCGCGCGCCGGCGTGCACCGGAGAGAGCGGTGCTCCACCGCGGGGAGATTCTCATGGGAGGTCCTTCGTGTGCGAGGCGAGACGACGGCGCTGCCGGCCGTGATCCGTCGGGGGTCGATGTCGGGGGGGGGGGGAGGAGGACGGGTGGACGGGGTGCGGGGCGGACCTTCCGGTCAGCCCCGCACCTCGTCAGCCTCAGCCTCAGCCGCAGCGAGCGGCGGGATAGGCGGTGGTGACCGGCGTGCTGACGGTCCCCGCCACCGCAGTGCCGGACAGCGTTCCCGCGGTGATCGCCGTCGCCCGCGTGGTGATCGCCAGGGTGGCGGTCTTCTGCGCCCCGATGCTCTGCGTGCGCTCACCCCACGGCGTCGCCCAGGTGACGACCGTGGCTGCCCCGGTGTTCTTGGTGACGATCGTGACGACGGCCTTGCCCGAGACGCACCGCGACGTGGCGGTGGAGGTCACGGCCGAGGTAGCCGCACGGACGACGACCGTGGCGGTGACGGTCCGGTTCGCGGGCGCCACCTCCTGGTCCTTCGTCAGCGACAGGTCGAGCGTGCCGTTGGCGCGGACGTTGACCGCCTTGAACCAGGTGTTGCGGTCGGAGTCGAAGAGCCCGCCGGCGCCCTGCGGGTCCGTCGCCGTGTGCGGGTCCGGGTAGGGGCGGGCGTGGTACGCGAGCACCAGGTTCCCCGACTCGTCCTTGGCGAACGAGTTGTGGCCCGTGCCCGCCTGCTTCTTCGTGTAGTACGCGGTCTCGTCCGCCCCGATCCGCCCGGTGGACGTGTCGTTCGTGTCGAGCACCGGGAAGGCGGTCTGCTTCCAGCTGGCCGGGTCCTGGAGGTCCGCGTTCGCGGTCGTCGTGAGGAGCCCGAGGCTGTAGTACTTGTCGACCGTGCCGCCGGAGTAGGTGATCGAGATCGCATCACCCTGCTGCACCATGAAGGGCGCCTCGACGATGCCCTGGTCGGCTCCCTCGGAGGTGTCGCTGGGCGTGGGAGACCGCTTGCCGCTCTCCCAGGGCTGGGACTCGCTGTAGACCCGGGTCAGCTGGCCGTCGACGAGCGGGACGGTGCCCTTCGGGCCCATCTTGGCCTTGCCGATCAGGATCTGGCCCCCGTTGGGCATGATCCAGTAGCCCTGCTGGGCTCCGGCCTCCGTGCGCTCGAAGTAGCTGACGTCGAACGCGGCGCCGTCGAGGACGACGGGCTCGCCCCAATTGGACTGGTCGAGGAAGCCGCCGGCGGCGATCGACGCGTCCGTGCCCGTGTAGGGGATCATGACGGTGTTGTCGCACCAGCCGCCCACGGGGGCGTAGCCCTTGTTCATGCCGGCGACGATCCACCAGGTGCCGTTGATCTTGTGGAACTCCTGCGCCCAGATGTACCCGCCCCAGCCGTAGAAGGTGTTCGGGTACTGCGCCTGCTTGCCGGGTGTGCCCTTGTCGGGATCGATGACGATCTGCTCCGGCGCGTCCTGCAGCCCTGCGAGGGTCGTGGCGCGCTTGAGGCCGATCTTGCGGTAGCTCGAGCTCTCCTCGATCGGTCCGGTGGAGGGCTGGCCGTAGTGCGACCCGGTCAGGTAGTAGTAGCCGTCGTCGGGGTTCAAGAAGACGAACGGATCGGCGCGGGCGTCGCTGACCATCTCCTCGGGGTCCTGCTGGACGGTCCCGGAGACCTGGTACGTGCCCGGCTTGCTGGTGTCGACGCCGGAGAGGTCGTCCTGCCAGTCGACGTTCAGGCTCTTCTTCGACCCGTCGTTGTAGGTGAGGGAGGCCTGCTTCGGGAGGGCGGCGGCGACACCGCCGGCTCCGGCGCCCTGGGCGACGGAGGCGTCGATCTTCTCGACGCCCGTGTTCCGGAGGTCGACGTAGTTCTTGTAGAAGGTGTCGAACTCGGTGGTGGACAGCGCGAGATCGCTCGCCTGGTCCTGCGTGGCCCAGGACGGGAGTCCCGCGCCCTGGACGCCGAGGGATCGGACGTCGGCCTTCGACGTGACGCCGAGCGCGGTGCTCGTGGTCAGGTCCGCGAGGACCGTCACGCGACCCTCGCCGGTGAGCAGATCGGTCCAGAAGACCTTGTACTTCTGGCTGGTGGCGTCGAACACGATCCGCGGGTCGCTCACGACCGAGCCGGGGGCGATCCGCACGGCCCGCTGCTGGGTGAAGGTGCGTCCCTCGGGGGAGGTCCACACGTAGATGGAGTCGGTCGCGTTGTTCTGGGAGGAGACGGCGCCGAGAGCGCCGTTCGCGAAGCGGAAGAGGCCGGGGGATCCCACCTGGGCGTTCGGTCGCGCGCCCTGGTCGCCGTCGTTGCCGACGTACAGGATCGCCTGGGCGCGGTTCAACGGCTCCCAGGTGGTGCTGCCCGCGGGCAGCGCGGCGGCGTACAGGGCGTCCGCCCGGCGGTCGTCCTGGTACGCCAGCGGGTCGTCCTTCGTCCCGTCGGTGGTCGTCACCGTCTTGACGTACGTGGCGATCCGGCCGCCGGCGGCGGCGATGCGGCTGTCCCACCGGTACGTCTGGGCAGAGCCCTCGACGGTGGCGGTGAGCGTGACGGCCGCCGTCCCGGTGCCGAGCCCGGTGGTGTCCACCGCCCCGTTCGCCTGCACGCGGCTCGCGCCGGCGCCCGTGGCTGCCCATGTCACCTGCTTGCCGAGGACGCGCGAGGGGAGGTCGCCGAGCACGGTGGACGGGACTGCGAGGGCGGCTCCGACGTCGGAGGGCAGGGCCGTGGCCTCCGCGCCGAGCTCCGTGCCGGAGAGCGCCCGGTCGTAGATGCGCAGGTTGTCGACCAGGCCGGAGAAGTACTCGCCGCCACCCCAGTTCGCCTTGCCCACCTGCAGGACGCCGCCGGAGGATCCGAGGATCTGGGTCAGCGGGATCCCGGATGCGTTGACGGCGACCGGCTTCCTGTCGACGAAGAGCCGCGTCGTCGTCGCGGTGACCACCAGGTCCACGTGCTTCCACTCCGCGTTCGCCGCGGGGGCGTCCAGGTTGCCGGAGGTGTTGCGACCGGTGGCGTTGTCGTACCGCTCGACGGTGACCCCGGATGTGCGGTCGAGCACGCCGAGATAGTGCTCCTGGGCGTACTCCTGACGCGTGGCGGAGCGCGCCGCGAAGACCGTCCACCCGGCGTTCGCCGCCGAGTCGGGCTTGCTGTCGTACGAGATCGTCACACTCTGACGGCCGGCCAGCACGGCCTTGCCGTCGGTGGCGGTGAGGTCGAGCCACGACGAGGGGGAGATGCGCGCTGCCGTCCCCTGGCCCGTCTTGCCGGGGACGAGGTCCGGGGCACCGACGACGGAGGCACGCGTCGTGCGATCGACGAACGCCCCGCCGGTGGGGGCGGCGTCGAAGGTGAAGTCGGCGAGGAGGCTCTGCTCGGGCGACGGGACCGTGTCGGCCGCCGACGCGGCGACCACGGGCACGGCGCACGAGACCAGCAGCGCGATCGACGCCACGCCGGCCACGACGGGCACGCGCATGGTCCTCGGTTCGAGCCTCTTCGGTAGGGGGGACGTCGACATTGACGGTTCCTCTCCGGATTCACCCATGAACCCGACGCGGGGGAGCGGAGGCGCGAGCGCGCATCGCGAGTCGAGTGGGAGAGGACGTGAGGCCTCATCGACACGCTGAACGTAGTGCAGATTGTTCACGGTAACAAGAGCGTTGGTCGCTCAGTGCTCCTCGCTCCCCTGGCCCTCTCCTCGCCCGTGCCACCGGATGCAGGGCGGCCGGCGCCGTCGTCGTCGTCGTGCACCTCCTCGTCTCAGCGAGCTCCTCGCGGCGGTGCTACGCGGCGAGCTGCGCGCGGAAGCGCCGCCGGATGACCGCCGCCGTGACGAGACCTGCGGCGGTCACCCCCGCGGTGGTGAGGAAGACGGCGCTGGTGCCTGCGGTGCTGCCGATCGCGCCCGCGAGGATCGGGCCGGCGACCTGCCCGACGTACTGCGCGGACACGTTGTACCCCAGCACCAGCCCGACGCTCGTGTCGGGGAGGAGCCGCCGGATGGTCGCGACGACGCTCGGTGTGATCCCGCCCAGGGCGACGCCGGTGAGGAACCGCAGGATCGCGAACGTGACGAGGTCCGTCGCGAGCGCCTGCACCGCGAGGAGGAGCGTCGCGGCGACGAGGCTCACCACGAGGACCTGCATGTGCCCGATCCGGTCGGCCAGGCGTCCGAGGTTCGGGCCGGAGAGGATCGTGCCGAGCGCCGTGAGCGAGAAGACCACCGCGGACGAGATCGCCAGGCCGTCGGTGGAGCCGGTGAGGCTCTGGACGTGGGAGGCGATGATCGGCTCCACGGAGATCGTCGCGAACGTGAGCAGCGTCGACAGGCTCAGCAGGGCGAGGATCGCCAGCTTGTGCGGCACGGCGGCCCAGGACCCCGCTCGCCGCGAGCCGGCGCGTGCGGTGCCGTCCCGGGGGACCTCCCGGAGGAACACGCTGGTGCCGATGAAGGCGATGAAGATCAGTCCGCCCGTCGCCAGGAACGCGCCCTGCACGCCGATGGACTGCGCGAGGGTCCCCCCGATCAGCGGGCCGGCGATCGTGCCGGCCATGATCGCGGACGAGAGGACGCCGATGGCCCAGGCCGAGCGCTCCTTCGGGGTCTGGGCGGCCACGAGGATCGTCGATCCCGACGCGTAGCCGCCGAGGAGCCCGACGAGCAGGCGCAGCAGCACGAGCTGGGTCACGTCCTGGGCCAGTCCGATCAGGGACATGGCGATGGCCATGCCGAGGCTCGCGCGGATCAGCATGGGCTTCCGTCCGAACCGGTCACCGAGGTAGCCCCACAGCGGGGCCGTCAGCGCCGCGGTCAGGAACGTCGCCGCGTAGGCGATGCCGGACCAGAGGGTGGCCTCACGCGGGTCGTCGACGCCGAGGTCCCGGACGTAGAGGGGGAGGATCGGCAGGATCAACGTCATGCCGATGATCGTCGTGAACGAGCCGAGCGCGCACACGAGGAGGTTGCGGCGCCAGACGCGCGAGGCAGCAGGCGGTGGGGATGGATGGGTCATGAGCGGCTCCGTACGAGGGGGATCTGCGAAGGCAGCACGACCACCGCGACGGGGGCGCCTACCTGCTCAGGACCCGTCGCGGCGGAGAAGGAGCTGCCGCATGACCATGACGAGCTCACGATAGGGCACGGCCTCCGAGGGGCGGGGCCCATGCGACGTCGGGTGTCGTCAGCGGACAGCACCCTCGGACGGGCCGGGGCCGGGGCCGGGGCCGGGGCCGCGGTCTCCGGAGGCCAGGTCCTCGGACCGTCGCAGGTGCTCGATGCAGGCGATGAGATGCCGGGCGGAATCCGCACCCAGGCGCGGGCGCTCGTGGAGCGCCCGGCGCACCAGATCGACCCGTGCGCGGCCGATCCGATCCAGCATGTCGCGCCCCGCGGTCCCCAGGGTGAGGACGGAGTCGCCGTCGGCAGCGGCCTCGGTCACGTAGCCCTGGCGGATGAGCGACGCCAATCCCGGCGAGACCGCGGCGCGGGATGTGCGGCAGTCCCGCCCGAGATCCGTCCGCGTGACCCTTCCCGCACGGGCGATCGTCCGGAGGAGCAGGATCTGCAGCCCGGTCAGGGGCTCCCACCACGGAGTGGCCGACATGTGGAAGTCCTCAGCAAGCAGCATGACCGCGTCGATGAGGCGAGCGAGCGTCTCGTCGGACAGGTCGTCGGCGTACACGGCCGGCGTCGGCGGCGTCGACCCGTCGGCGGCGGGCCCGTGATCGGTCGTCATGGGCGTCCTCTCGTTCATCTGCGCCGCGATCGGCGGCGCCCCCGCCTCCCGCGAGCGGGCAGGCCCGGGTGTCGCCGATCGACGACGCCTCCGGTCTCGACGTGATCGAGTCGGAGGGGTCGGGTCGGACTAGAGCCCGTCGGCGAGCATGGCCTCCACCACGTCGACGTGACGGGTGAACGCGGCGTCGGAGAACTCGCTCGAGTAGTTCAGGCCGTAGGGCCACATGTGCGAGCCGCCGCAGGAGAGCCGCGCGCCGGACCCGTCGTACGACTGCACGAGCGCCGTCGCGGTCGGCCCGTTCCAGACGCCGCCGACGCAGTGCGCCGACCAGCCGCCGCTGAGGCCGACGCCGATGGTGTGCGAGATCTCGTGAAGGGCCGTGCCCTCGACCATGTAGCTGCGGTTCGACCCGAAGCGCAGGTCGCCGTTCGTGCTGCCCTCCGCCGTCGGGACGCCGGGTGCGTAGGAGACCTCGATCACCTTCGTGATGTCGGACTCGGCGTTGTACCGGGCGACGGCCTGGTCCATGGCGGCGGTGATGCGCGCATAGGCGTCCTGCTCGTCGGCGGTGGGATTCGCGGAGCGGACGAGGGTGTAGGTGATCTCCCCTTCGGCGGCCTGCGCGGGGAGCGCTCCGCCGAGGGTGGTGGCCGCCACGGCGGCGGCGATGAGGGTCATTGTGCGGAGGGAGTGTCGAGTGCGTCGTTGCATGCTGTTCTCCGATTCTTCGTCGTCGATGACGTCCCGGTGGATCCACCGGCTGGTTGTTCACGTTAACACTCTCGTTGGGGGAGATGCCAGGCGTCGCCGGAGGGACGCGGACGAGCGCTAGGAATACCGGACGAGAAGGCGGCCGACGCGCGTGCGCGGCGGTCCGGATGCAACGCCTGTGCGCCTCGCCGGGCGGGAGGTCGAGATCCGGCCGGGCGCTCTCGGACTCGGACGCTGGGCCACGTCGAGCACCCCGGCCAGGGACGTCGGGCAGGGGACCCGACTCCCTCGTGGGGAGATGGGGGAGCCGGTCGCGCGATCCGTGGCACGCGCACGTGTCCGGATCACGCCCGGACGACCACCACTGTTGTTCACGGTAACAAACATGGCTACAGTGACCGGCAGTGGTCGAGCGGGACACCGTCCCGTGCGAGACACCCCGATCTACCGGTTCGACGAAGAACCTGAGAGGACCGTCGATGACGACGATGCCGCACCTTCCCCCCGCCGATCGCTGCGCCCGCCCACCCGGACTCCATCGCGGCTAGCCCCGCCATCCGGCTGTCGCGCACGGGCTCCCGCTCGACTGCAGGGCGCACGGCCAGACGCCGCGACTCCCGCATCGGGTCCGCCACCGCGGTGATCGCCGCCGCCGCCGCCAGTCGGCGCCCGCGCCGCCCTGATCAGCGGAGCCCTTCCCCACCCGCACCCGCCGTCGACCCGTCGACCGGCGTGCGCCTCGACTCCCCTCCACCGCCATCCACCATGAAGAAGGAACCTCCATGTCACGAACCCTCCGGCAGGAGCGCACCCGGCGCTCACGCCTCCCTCGAGCGGGCGCCGCGCTGACGATCGCCGCCGTGTCCCTCGGCGGCGTGCTCGGCCCCATCGGCGCCGCCGGCGCGGCCGAGACCGTCCCCGCGCCCGCGCTGCAGTACTCGTTCGACGCCATCGACGCGACCCTCGGCAACGGTGCCGTGATCGCCGACGCGGCGCCGGGCAACCACCCCGGCACCCTCGTCAACGCCGGCGCGACCAGCGTCGCCGGCCCCTCCGGAGCTCCCGGCGATCGCGCGCTCTCGCTCCCGGGCGGATCCAGCACGTCCGCCGCCCCGCACGTCCGCATCGCGCCCGGGCTCATCCCCGCCGGCACGCAGGACGTGACGATGTCCGCCTGGCTCCGCTGGAGCGGCGCCCCCGACTGCACCTGGCCCTTCACCCTCGGCTCGAGCGTCGACTCCCACGTCCTCGCCACCACGAAGTGCGGACCCGCCGGGTTCGGCGCGATCAAGAACGGCTCCGAGGTGCGCGGCGCCGGCAACACGCCGGTCGCCACGGACCGCTGGGTGCACATGGCGGTCGTGGTCAAGGGCGGCCAGTCCGTCTCCACCTACTTCGACGGCGCTCTCGTCGGCCAGGGCAACACCTCCTCCACCGCCGCGTCCGCGATCGGCACCTCCACCTTCTCGGGCTTCCTCGGCAAGTCGTTCTACGGCGCGGACGCCTACTGGGCAGGAGCCATCGACGACATGGAGGTCTGGACCTCGGCGCTGACCGCCGGCCAGGTGCAGCAGAGCGCCGCCGGCGTGCACTCCGTGCTCGCGGGCAAGGACGCCACCATCTCGCTCGGTGACACCTCCTCCGTCACCGCGGACCTGACCCTGCCCACGACCGGTGCCAACGGCTCCGCGATCACCTGGGCATCGAGCGCCCCGGGCACCGTCAGCACCACCGGCATCGTGACCCGGCCCGCCGCGGGCAACCCGGACGCCGTCGTCACGCTGACCCCCACGGCCGTCCACGGCGGCACCTCCGTCGTCGGCCGGGCCACCACCGTCACCGTCCCGGCCTACGCCGCGGGCCAGACGGCCGAGTCCGAGCTCGCCCGGACCGTGGCCGACGCCGTCAGCGCCGACCCCGCACTCGCCGGACCGGTGCGCGGCAGCCTCACCCTGCCCGCGACCGGAGCCGACGTCGCCGCCACGGCCTCGCGGCCCGGCAGCTCGAGCGCCGTCATCACCTGGACCTCCTCGAACGAGGCCGTCATCTCCTCCGCCGACAAGGGCACCGCGCCGAACGTCGTCGTCAAGGGTGCGGTCACGCGACCGGCAGCCGACACGAGCGTCACGCTCACGGCGACGGTGACCGTCCCCGGCACGGCGGCCGTCGTGCGGCAGCTGACCCGCACCGTCCCGGCGGCGGCCCCCGTCGCCGCGAGCGACCTCGACGCGTACATGTTCGCCTACTTCACGGGCGACAGCGTCGAGGGCGAGAAGATCCGCTTCGCGACCTCCGACGGCAACGACTCGCTGAACTGGAAGACCCTCAACGACGCGCAGCCGATCCTCACCTCGACCCTCGGCACGAAGGGCCTGCGCGACCCGTTCATCCTCCGTTCCAAGGAGGGCGACCGCTTCTTCCTGATGGCCACCGACCTCTCCGTCGGCACCACCGGCTTCGGCGGATCGACCAACCGCGGCAGCCGCCACCTCGAGATCTGGGAGTCCACCGACCTCGTGAACTGGGGCCAGCAGCGCCACATCGAGGTCAACCTGCCCAACGCGGGCATGACCTGGGCGCCCGAGGCCAGCTACGACCCCACCATCGACGCCTACGTCGTCTACTGGACCTCGGCCCTGTTCACCGACAGCACGCGCAACGTCGAGGACGGCAACGGACCGCAGATCCTCACCTCCATCACCCGCGACTTCCGCGACTTCACCACCCCCGAGGTCTGGTTCAAGGCCGCTGACGTCCCCTCGCTCAACAAGAGCAACGGGCTCATCGACGCCACCATGCTGAAGGACGGCGACACCTACTACCGGTTCACGAAGGGCACGCAGACCACCGGCTGCCCCTCACCCGACATCATCGGACAGAAGTCGACGAACCTGCGCGCCACCACCGCCTCCGGAGCCTGGAGCCTGATCGACACCTGCATCGGCCGCGACGCCGGGACGCCGGAGGTCGAGGGCCCCGAGATCTTCAAGGCCAACGAGGGCGACCGGGCGGGGTACAAGTACTTCCTCTGGACCGACAACTACGGCGGACGCGGCTACATCCCGCTCGGCACCAACTCGCTCGAGGGCGACATCAAGTGGACGATCCCCGGCAGCTTCTCGCTGCCGGCCTCGCCCCGCCACGGATCCGTCATCTCCATCACCGCGAAGGAGCGCGACGCGCTCGCGGCGAAGTGGAACCCGTCGCTCCTGGTCACCTCGATCGACGCGGTCGCCCGCACCGTGCCGGCCGGATCGACCACCGTCGACCTGCCCGCCACCGTGGGCGCGTCGTTCAAGGACGGGCACCGCGAGACGGTCGCCGTGACGTGGGAGACCCCCGACCTGAGCTCGCTCAAGAAGGCCGGCGACACCGTCCAGGTCCGCGGCCAGCTCGCCAACTCGGCGGCGACCCCGGCGATCACGACCGTCACGGCGACGGCTCCTCCCGGACCCGCCGTCCAGGCCTCGGCCTCCAGCCGATGCGTCGCCAGCAAGGTCACGGTGACGGGCACCGCCACCAACGCCAGCGACACGACCGTCGAGCTCACGGTGACCTCGCCGTGGGGGAGCAAGACGTTCACGGGCGTCGCCCCCGGCAAGACCGTCACCGCGGCGTTCAGCACCCGCGCCGTCTCCATCGGCGCCGGCGAGCTGAGCGTCACGTCGAAGGCCGCCTCCGGCTCCCGGACGGTGACCGCGCCGTACGCGGCGATCGCCTGCCGCTAGACCGGGATCCGGGAGGGGACCTGATCCCCCTCCCGGATCTCATCCACCCCGGAGCCTGAGGCTCCCACCCCGCGGGGAGCACGGACCGCACGGCCCGTGCTCCCCGCCCCACCCCTGACGGAAGTTGACGAACGATGCGGTTCCGACGCACGACGGCCCTCATGGTCGCCGCGACACTGACAGCGGGGGGTGCTGCGCTCAGCAGCGCGCCCGCTCAGGCCGCGGTGCCCAGCCCGATCCTCTCCTACGACTTCGCCTCGACCGCCGCAGCGGGATCCGCCGTCGCCGCGGGGACGGGCTTCACCGACTCCGTCGCCGGCCGGTCCGCCACGGTCCGCGGTACCGGCGCCACCACGGTCGCCGGCCCGCGCGGCGGTACCGACCGCGCGCTCCGCCTCCCGGGAGGCGCGGCAGGGAGCTCCGCCGCGTTCGCCGAGATCGCGCCGGGCCTCACCTCGGCCTCGACCACCGACATCACGATGTCGGCCTGGCTGCGCTGGGACGGCGGTCAGAGCTGCAGCTGGGCGTACTCGCTCGGACAGTCGACCGAGCGGTACCTCTTCACCACGCCGGAGTGCGGCGGGAACCTCATCGGCGCCGTGAAGAACGGCTCCGAGCAGCGCGCGGCGGACACCGGTCCGGCGGCATCCGGTCGATGGAGCCACGTCGCCGTCGTGCTCCGCAGCGGCGTCAGCGTGTCGACCTACGTCGACGGCCGGCTCGCGCAGACGACCCCGACCTCCGCCACCGGCGCGGCCACCATCGGCACCGCGACCTTCTCCGGCCTGCTGGGCAAGTCGCTCTTCGGACCCGACCCCCTCTTCGCCGGCGCTCTGGATGACGTGCACGTGTATCCCGCGGCGCTCTCGCAGGACCAGGTGCGCGAGGACGCGGCCCCCGCGGCCTCCGTCATCGCGGCGTCGGACGCCGCGGCGGCGACCATCTCGGTGACCGAGCCCGTCACGGGTGACATCGCCCTCCCCACGCGCGGCGCGGGCGGCTCGGTCCTCACGTGGACGAGCAGCGACCCGTCGGTGATCGGCACCGACGGGACCGTGCGCCGCCCGGCACCCGGATCCGCGAACGCCACCGTGCGCCTGACGCCGACAGCGACCTTCGCCGGAGCCAGCGCCACCGGCACCGTGCGCTCGGTGACCGTCGCCGCGGACACGGAGGCCGACGCGACCGCGCGCCTGCGCACGGCCCTCGTCGTCCCCCTGACCGTCGCATCCGGCACCGCGCTGCCCACCGTCGCCGGGTACACGGTGTCGTGGAGCGCCGACGGCTCCGACCTGTCCGGCGGACGCCTCGTCAACGACACGGCGACCGACCGGGCGCTCGCGGTCACCGCGACCGTCAAGGTCGGCGCCACCACGCTGACGAAGACGTTCCGCACCACGATCCTCAGCGCCAGCACGGCCAAGACCGTCGTCGCCTACACCCGCACGCCCACCGGCGAGCTCAAGGCCAACCAGGACACGGTCGCCCGCAGCATGCACCTGGCCCTGGGCGCGTCCGCCGGCACGGCGACCGCGCTGGCAGGCAACAACGGCGTCCTCTACGCCGACGGCGTCTTCGTCGGGACCGACAAGGTGGAGAACCGCGCCATCGCCGCGCCGTCGCTGTTCACCTTCGCCGACGGGACCGTCGGCGTGCTCGCCACCCGCGTCCGGGACAACGGCGCCCCCGACGGCACCGAGGCCTCGAGCGCGCTCGTGTTCAAGGCCACCGACGCCACCGCGACGGACTTCACCGAGCTCGGCCTGATCGACCTCGGCACCACCGGAGGCGTCGTCTCGCCCCGCGCGGTGTACGACACCGACCAGAAGCGCTACCTGGTCTCGTGGACGGACGCGGCCGGAGCCGCGAAGTACACGACCGTCACGGATCTCGCCCGCACCGAGCTCCGCGCCCAGCCCTTCTGGCCGAAGGACGGCGGCCGCAGGAGCGTCGTCGTGACCGACGGGAACCGCGGCGCGGTCCTCGGCGGGAGCCCCGCCACTGTCGCGGGCCCCGACCTCTCCGGATTCGCCGGGCGGGTCGCCGACGCCCTCCCGGGCGGCGCGCTGACGGTCTCGGCCTCGACGGCCGACGCGCTGACGAAGGCGTTCGGCCGCACGGTCAACACCGGCTCGTTGGTCGCTCCGCAGACGATCGACCAGGGGGGCACCGCCGCCCTGTCCGGCGTGAAGGCCCGGCTGTCCTACGCCGACGGGTCGACCGGCAGCCTCGGCGTCGACTGGAACGCGCAGCAGCTCGCCGACCTCGCCACCAAGGGGCCGGGCACGTACGACCTCTCCGGCACCGTCCGCCAGCGGCAGTACGCCGAGCCGTTCGCGTACAACCGCGCCGACCCGACCATCTACCGGTACGAGCGCGGCGGCAAGACGCAGTACCTCTTCACCGCGACCGACGACACGGCCAACGACAACGTCGCCTCCCAGCACCTCCCGATCCGGGTGGCGGACTCCATCGCCCAGCTCAGCGACGACGCCGGCGGCCGCGGCCGCGAGGTCGACCTGCTCAACCGCACGACGCGGAAGGACCGCACCGCCGAGGGCAGGGTGATCGCGGGCTGCTACTGGGCCCCCGAGATCCACGAGATCGGCGGCAAGCTCTCCATCCTGTTCGCCCCGTGCTTCAACCCCGACGACGACCAGTCGAACCAGGGCGGCGCGTGGTTCACCGTGCAGGCGCACATCATGCAGCTGCGCGACGGCGGCGACCCCGCGAACCCCGCGGACTGGTCGGCGCCCCGCGCGGTGGTGAAGAGCGACTCGAGCCCGCTCGGCCGCAGCGGCACGGGACGCAACATCAGCCTCGACATGACCTACTTCGAGTCCGGCGGGACCGCGTACTACGCGTGGTCACAGCGGTACCTCGACGGCGGCATCAGCGATCCCGCGACCTGGATCGCCAAGGTGGACCCGGCGAACCCCACTCGCGTGATCGGCGAGCCCACCCCGATCGTCGTCCCCTCGCTGACGTTCGAGGACCATCTCGCCGAGGGCGCGTTCGCCATCCAGCGCGACGGGCGGATCACCCTCGTGTACTCCAGCAGCGGCGTCAGCCCGAAGTACATCGTGGGCGGAGCCTGGGCCGCGGAGGGGAGCGACCTGACCGACATCGCGAGCTGGACCAAGTACGACGCTGCGCTGCTGTCGAGCGTCCCCATGCCCGACGGCGTCGTCGACTACCGCACCTACGAGCAGGGGCCCGGCCACGGCGCCGTCACGCAGGACGAGGACGGCAACGACGTGTACGTGTACCACACGTGGGGCAACGGGGTCGGCGGGGACGGACGCGACACCCGGCTGATCCGCATCCACTACGCCGCCGACGGCCGACCGGTGTTCGACGTCACCCCCGACGAGGAGGTCGCGCCGGCCTTCCGGTCCGTCACGACCAAGGTGACCGTCCGATCGAACGTGACCGTCTCCTCGGCTGCCTCGACGCGGTGCGTCAGCGGCAAGGTCGTGCTGAGCACCGTGGTGAAGAACGAGGGACCCGCTGCGATCGACGTCACCACCGAGACCGCCTACGGCACGAAGACCGTGAGGGCTGTCGCTCCCGGAGCGTCGGCGACGACCGCCACCACCACGCGGGCGGTCTCCATCGCGGCAGGGACGGTCGCGGTCACCGCATCGACCGCGGGAAGCACGACGAGCACCGTGCAGCAGAGCGCCGGCTACGCCGCGCGCAGCTGCCGCTGACCGGGGAGGGAGCAGGCCATCGACAGGCCTGCTCCCTCTCCGGCTCGACCCGCACCACCGCCGCCGAGGACGCCGGTCCCACCGACACGATGAGGAGCCTGGACATGCACCCCCACCACGCCGTCACCGCCGCGCTCGCCTGCGGACTCCTGACCGCCGCCGTCGTGCTCGCGCCGACGTGCGCCGACCAGGACGACCACGGTCAGGATGCGGTCGACCGCATCCTCGACGCGATGGACGTCGGGGGCGACCACGACGTCCTGCTGATCAACGGCAACGCGTTCCCTCTCCTGTAGACGGCCCTTCGAGGCCGCCGTGCTGACCGGGTCGGTCCTCGCGCCGCGGGGATGCGCACGGCGCCGTGATCCGTGATCCGCGGTCCGCGATCCGTGAGCCGTGATCCGCGATCCCTGATCCGCGGTCCGATGGGCCGTCCGATGGGCCGTCCGACAGAACGTTTCCGCCACCCGCTCGCCTACCGTGTCCGGCGAGGACCGCCGTGGACGGGCGGACAGGCCGCGTGCGCTCCCGGGGCAGTGCGGGACTAGGACGGAGCGGGAGGATCACCGCCCGGTGGGCGTCGACCGTCCGACCGTCTCCTGTACCCCGCATCACCCGCGATGCCCCGCCCGCGACGTCACACGACGACCGGCATCACGGGTCCGGCGCATGCGGCACGCAGGATCGAGGCCCGCGCGGCTGGCGGCAGCAGGGCATCGACGGGGCCGGCCCGAAGGCGCATCCCGGCGATGCCCGACCGTCGAGGGCAGGGGGAGACGACCCATGGGGGAGGTCGCCGAGCGCGTCAGACGGAGGCGGCGGCGCTTCCGTCATCCGGGCGGCCGCTCCCCGCGGCCTCGCGCCGTCCCTCCTCCTTGGCCTGCTGCACGAGCGCGACGACACGGCGGCGCGAGCGCGAGCGGCCGACGAGGACGGCGGCGAGGATGAGCGCGACGCCGAGCAGGACGAGCAGCTGCGCCCAGGGGATGGCGACGACCGTCGTCGACGCGGTGACCGGGTCCACGGAAGCGGGCTCCGCTCCATCGAGCGCGACGACCGTCGGCGTGACCGTCAGGTCGGCCCCGACCAGGAACAGCGGCCAGACCCCGTCCAGGGGGATCGACACCGCGCGGCGATCGCCCGGCAGGAGCTCCTGCTGAGCGGCGTCCCCGGCGACGATGGGGGCCGAGGCGCCCTGTGCCGACGCGGTCCCGCCGACCAGCAGGCGCACGTTGCCGGTGTTGACGACCTCGGCGTCGAGGGTGACCGAGCCGGGTCGGAAGGGATTCCACGAGGGGTGGTACTCGGAGCGCGCGCTCTCGATGGCGACGCCCGGGGTGACATCACCGGTCACGCGCGTCATCACGCGGAAGCCGATGCGGCTCTCGACGCCGACGGAGGCGCCGGAGGCGTCGGCGCCGGCGGAGATCAGGGAGGCCGCGATGCCCGCGGCGTGGTCGCCGGGTTCGGCGTCCTCGGGGACGGTGACGGTGAAGGGGACGATGGCGGTGGCGCCCGGCTCCACGGTCACGGACTCGGGAGCCGAGATCCACGTGCCGGCATCGACGGACGGGGTGTCCGAGGGGAGCATGTTGAAGCGGCCCGTGTCGGTGAAGTAGCCGTCGGCGGCGTCGACGCGGAAGGTCACGGTCTGGTCGCTGAGATTGCGGACGGCCGCCTCCTCGTCCGCGGTCGCGCCGGGCGCGAGGTCGAGCTCGATCCAGGACCGTTCGTCGGGGGCGCCGTCCGTCGCCGGACTCACGGCCCACGTGACGTCCTCGGCCGCGCTGGCCGGGGGCGCGGCGCCCAACGTGAGCCCCGCGGCCACGAGGGCGACCATCGAGCGCCCGAACACCGTCATGCGGCCCTCGGAACGGGGGGAGCGTCGTCGACCGGTCATGGGCACCTCGGGGTCTCGCGGAGGGAAGGGGGAAGCGGCCGGGCACAGGGGGGCGTGCCCGGCCGCGGCTGGGGTGAGGTCGTGCGTCGGGAACGCTACTCGAAGAGCGAGAGCGTGATGGTGGAGCTGTAGTCGCCGGCGTCCACGGTGGCGGGGGTCTTCAGGGTGAGCCCGGCGTTCGCGGTCCAGGAACCCTCTCCTGCGATGGCGGCGGAGTCGTCGGTGATCGCCAGGAGCTCCTGGTCGACGAGGCCGACGCCGTCCGGGCCGCCGTCGATGGCGGTGTCCACGACGTCACCCTCGGCGACGAGGCCGCTGTCGCCTCCATCGATGAGGTTCGGGGCCCAGCCGAGGTTCTCGGCGCCGATCGTGCTCTGGCCGTCGGTCGACACGAAGTCGCTCGCGCTGCCGAGGACGTACCAGCCGGCACCCGCGGGGATGTCGGCGGGATCGCGCGTGTCGGTGACCGTCACGGTCGGCAGGGTGCCGGTGAACTGGCGGACGGCGGCGGTGGAGCCGTCCTCCGTCAGCGCTGCGGACGAGCCGGCGACCGACATGGAGAGGGCGCCGCCACCGGCGAGCGGGGCGATCCCGACGGTGACGTCGACGTCGTTGGTGTCGACCTGGGACTCGGCGGCGACCGCTGTCCCGGCGACGCCGAGGAGCAGGAGCCCTCCGGCGACGCCTGCGGCTCCGCGGGTGAGGAAGGAGCGGGTGTTCATTTCGGGTGTTCTCCGTTCTGCGCCGGCAGCATCGCCGACTCGTTGTGGTGGTGAGGGGTGGAACCTGGGATCAGCCGCAGCTGGCGGCGGGATAGGGGGCGACGGTGGTCGCGGTCGCGGGCTTCCCCGAGACGAAGGCCGTCGCGGATGCGCTCGCCGAGCCGCCGGCGATGCTCGCCTCACGGGTGGTGAACGCGTGCACGGCGCTCTTGCCGGCGGCGATCTCCGCGATCGACTTCGTGCCGTAGGCCGTGCTGATGGCCGCCTTCACGGGGAAGGGGTTCGGGTTGGTGACGGTGACCGACAGGACCACCCGGCCCTGCACGCAGCGCGTGCTGCTCGAGGCGGTGACGGTGATGGGGGAGGCGGCGGCCTCGGCGATCGGGCCGACCTGCGCGGACTGGGTGGATGGCGACCACTGCGGCTTCGCAGCAGTGACCGCGACCGACACGATCGTCCCCTTGTCGGAGGCCGTGAGCGTGTAGGTCGAGGCGGTCGCGCCGGGGATCGCCGTGCCCGCGCGCTTCCACTGGTAGGCGGTGGCGGTCCAGGGCGAGGAGGCGACCGCGGTGAGCGTGCTGCCCACCGTCGCCGTGCCGGTGATCGACGCCGCGAGCGGCGCGGAATCCTGCACCCGCTGCGGGCTCACCCCCTGCAGCGTGGGCTTCACCTTCTCCATGAGCCCGGTCGTGGGGGAGAACGTGACCCGGTCGAGCGTCGTCTCACGGTGGGTGCCGTCGCCGCCGGCGAAGGCGAAGCGGTGGTACGCGATGTACCAGTCGTCGGTGCCCGGGACGTTGATGATCGAGTTGTGGCCGGTGGCGAGGATGCCCTGGCTGGGGTCCTTCTCCAGGACCACGCCCCGGTAGGTCCACGGTCCGCCGATGCTCGTCGCGGTGGCGTAGCCGATGCGGTAGTTCTCGGAGCCGGTGTCGTCGATGGAGTAGGTCAGGTGGTAGAGCCCGTCGCGCACGTTCACGAAGGCGCCCTCGCGGAAGTCGGTGAGGCCGTCGATCCGCTTGATCGTGCCGGACTTGACCGAGAGCATGTCGTCCGACAGCTCGGCGTACAGGGGCACGCCGTTGCCCCAGAAGAGGTACGACTTCCCTGTCGCCGGATCGGTGAACGCGGCCGGGTCGATGGCCTGACCGGAGTTCACGGACTCGCCGTTGGTGATCATGGCCGTCGGCTGCGCGGTGAACGGCCCTGTCGGGCTGTCGGCGACCGCGACGCCGATCGTCTTGCGGTTGAGCGCGGCGTTCTGGCCGGAGAAGTAGAAGTAGTACTTCCCGCCCTTCTCGATGATGGTCGGCGCCCAGGCGTTGCCGACGGCCCAGGGGACGTTGCCGTTCGCGCCGTCGAGGGTGATGATGGGTTGGCTCGAGCGGGTCCAGTCGACGAGGTCCTTCGACGACCAGACGAAGAACTGGTTGCCGCCCCACCCGGGGAGGCCGTCGGTGGTCGCGTAGAGGTAGTAGGTGTCGCCGAAGACTGCGATGTTGGGGTCGGCGTACAGGCCCGGGATGGAGGGGCTGTTCATCGTGATCGCCTTCAGCGTCCAGGTGGTCGTCGGCCCGCCGTCCGAGGGCGTCAGCACGACCGTCTTCGGGCTGGACAGGTCCCGGACCGTCCCGGATGCCGGGTTGGCGGTGACCCCCGCCGCGGTCGTGAAGGTCGGGGTCAGCGAGGTCAGCGGCACCCCGGGCTTCACCGGGAAGGTGACCACGTGGTTGACGGAGTCGATGATCGGCGCCGTCTTGAGGACGTCCCCGGAGAGCGTGGCGTCCGCCAGGATCGTCGTGTTGCCGGAGGCGGCGAGCACCTCGGTCGAGGTGAGCGCCCGGTCGTAGATGGCGAATTCGCGGATCTGGCCGCGGAAGCGGTTGTCGGCGTCGTAGTTCGAGCGGCCGATGTAGTTGGCCGTCGTACGGCCGCCGCCGATGTCCTTCGGGTCGATGGTCACGGTGGAGCTGCCCACCTTCACGCCGTCGAGGTAGATGGTGGCCGTCGTGCCGGCCAGCGTGTAGGTGAGGTGCGCCCAGGTTCCGCGCGGCACGGCCCTGCCCTGCGACACCGTCTGCTCCGACCGGTAGTCGCCGGTCGTGATGCTGGTGCGGTAGCCGTCACCCGAGGTGAAGAGGTATCCGTTCCCCGCACCAGAGGTGGTGTTGCCGAGGCCGTAGATGAAGTACGGCGTGGCCTGGGCGGGATCGATCCAGACGTCGGCCTCGACCGTGATGTCGGTGATGCCGGCGAGCAGGTCGTCGGGGAGGTCCACGTAGTCGTCGACGCCGTCGAGGCGCAGGGCGCCGTCCTGCCGCGTGGCGCCGCCGACGATCTGCCCGTCGCGGCCGTTGCCGCTGCTGTCGACGACGGATGTCCCGGAGCCCGAAGCGAAGTCGTAGCGCAGGATCGCGCCTGCGGGATCGCCCGGCGCGGCGGACGCCGCCGATGCGACGAACAGGGGAGCTGTGAGGGCGACGGCTGTCGCGAGGACGAGCGGACGCAGGAAGGGCTTCATCGCACTTGCTCCTAGTTCGGCATCATTGCAGAGGAGAGCTGACGGGACATCAACGATGTTCACGGTAACACCAAGTTGGGGCGGGCGCGATAGCCAGTGTCGGCAGACTCCTACTGGGATCGCGCGGGGATCCGCAGGACGTCCGACGCCCCCTCCCCGCGCGTGCGGTCGAGGGGGCGTCGTCGAGCGGGACCGTGCCGGATCAGGTCTTGCTGCGGGCCATCACCGCGCGCTGCAGGAGCACGAACACCAGCAGGATCCCGCCGGTGATGATGGTGGTCGCCTCGGGCGGGATGCCGCCGTCACGGGTGATCAGCACGTTCATCAGGCCGAGCACCATCGCTCCCACGACGGAGCCGAGGACGAAGCCGACGCCGCCGGTGAGCAGGGTGCCGCCGATGACGGTCGCCGCGATCGCGTCGAGCTCCCATCCGGTGCCGGTGATGTTCTGCGCGCTGCCGAGGCGAGCGGTGTAGACGACGCCGGCGAGACCGGCGAGCGTGCCGCTGATCACGTAGATGAGCAGCTTCGCGCGGAGGACCGGCAGGCCCATCAGCGCGGACGACTGCTCGGAGCCGCCCATCGCGTAGACCGTGCGCCCGATCCGGGTGCGGTGCAGCACGAAGAACGCCACGGCCACGACCACCACCGCGATGATCACGCCGGGGCTGATGACGAAGTCGTTGACCTTCGGTCCGTCGATCAGCTTGATCGGCGCCGCCAGCGCGAGCACCGGCGAGTCGTCGGCGAGGCGCTCCGGCACTGTGCTCAGCATCGAGGCGAGCCCCCGAGCCAGGAACATCATCGCCAGCGTCGCGATGAACGGCTGCACGTTGAAGTACTGGATCAGGATGCCCGACACCAAGCCGAACGCGGAGCCGATGAGGACCATGAGGAGGAGGACGACCCAGGGGTTCCAGCCGGCGTTGATCAGGAGCACGCCGCTGACGCTGCTGAAGGCGATGACGGCACCGACGGACAGGTCGATCCCGCCGGTCAGGATCACGAAGGTGAGCCCCACCGCGAGGATGATCAGGTGCGCGTTGTTGACCAGGAGGTTCGACAGCGTGCTGGCCTGCAGGATGCGGCCGTAGGCCGCCTCGCCGTAGAGGAGCATGCCGACGAAGATGACGAGGGCCGCCACGGTCGGCAGCTTCTCGCGGTGCTGGCTGAGGTAGGACCGGACGGTGGTGCGCTCGGGGGCCGCCTGCGGGGCGGGTCGGGTCAGCAGGGCGCTCATGCGGGGATCGACTCTTTCTGCGGGGCGCGACGACGCGCTTCGCGGCGGTGGGAGAAGGCGGAGCGGACGCGCTCGGACTGCAGGAGGCAGAGGGCGACGATCACGATCGCCTTGAAGGCCGGCGTCGCGGAGGAGGAGACGCCGAGGAAGACCACGGTCTTGTCGAGGGTCGCGATCAGGATCGCTCCGACCGCGGCTCCGGCGATGTTGAACTTGCCGCCCGCGAGCGAGGTGCCGCCGATGACGACGGCGAGGATCGCGTCGAGCTCGAGCTGGTACCCGGTGCGGGAGGTGTCGACGGTCATGACGCTCGCGGTGGCGAAGACCCCCGCCACTCCGGCGAGGATGCCGCTGCTGATGTAGGCGGTGAGCAGCAGCGCTCGGCGGTTGAGGCCCGCGAGGCGGGCGGCCTTGGCGTCCATGCCGATGGCCTCGAGCATCAGACCGAGCGCGCTCCGGCGGACCAGGAGCCCGACCGCGATGACGATCGCGATGGCGAGGAGGAACACGACCGGGAGGCCGAAGACGTAGCCGTTGGCCAGCCAGCGGAAGGGCTCGTTGGTGGCGGCCGTGTTCTGGCCCCCGGTGATCACCTTCGCGAGGCCTCGACCGGCGAGCATCACGACGAGCGTGCTGATGAAGGGCTGGAGGCCGACCACCGAGACCAGGATGCCGTTGATGGCGCCGAGGACGGCGCTGATGAGCAGGGCCAGGCCCAACGCGCCGGCCGCGGCCCCGAGCGAGTCGGGGGCGCCGGCGGCGTTCAGGAACTCCATCGACACGGCGCCGGCGACCACCATGATCGAGCCGACCGAGAGGTCGATGCCGCCGGTCGCGATGACGAGGCACATGCCGACCGCGATCATCAGGATCGGTGCCGCCGCCCGGGCGATGTCGATCAGGTTGCCGACGAAGTAGCCCGTGCTCGGACTCGTCGAGATCGCGAGGTACCCCGGGTCCTTCGCGACGTTGACCAGGAGGAGGAGGAGGATCGCGACGGCGCCCCCGAACCACTGCCTGCGGACGAGGCCGGTCAGGAGCGAGGGCCTGTTCGTCCGGGTGTCGGTGCTCATGATGATGCCTCCTGCATGGTGCCCTCGAGGACGACGACGTCCTCGTCGACGACTCCCTCTGCTGCGATGGTGTTGACGATCGACTCCGGCGTCACCGCGGAGTCGTTGAGGATCTGCGCGATCACACGGTGGTCCTTGAGCACGATGATGCGGTCGCTGAGGCGGACCACCTCGTCGAGCTCGGAGGAGATGAAGACGACGGCGACGCCCTCACCGGCGAGAGCGACGATCTTCTCCTGGATCTCCGCCTTGGCGCCGACGTCGATGCCGCGCGTGGGCTCGTCCAGGATGAGGATCTCCGGCTTGGTGGCCAGCCAGCGGCCGAGGAGGACCTTCTGCTGGTTCCCGCCGGAGAGCTTGCTGATCGGGCGATCGGGATCGGCGGGGCGGACGTTGAGCTCGACCAGGTACTTGTCGACGATCTCGTCCTTCTCCTTCTTGGAGAGGGGTCGGGCCCAGCCGCGCTTGGCCTGGACCGCGAGGATGAGGTTCTCCCGGACCGAGAGGTCCCGGATGATGCCCTCGTCTCGGCGGTTCTCGCTCGCGAAGGCGATCTTGTGCGCGAGTCCGGCGGTCGGGGTCGGCACGTCGACCTTCTTGCCGTGCAGGGTGATGTCACCCGTCTCGGGCTTGTCGACGCCGTAGATCAGGCGCGCGAGCTCGGTGCGGCCCGAGCCGAGGAGCCCGGCGAACCCGACGACCTCCCCGCGATGCAGGGTGAGGTCGGTGGGTTCGATCGAGCCCTTCCGTCCCAGGCCCTTCGCCGAGTAGAGCGGTGCGTCCGAGTAGAGGTGGTCGCTGCCCTCGCGCTCGGCGTCGAGGGAGCGCAGCGCCGCGATGTCCTTGCCGATCATCTTGGAGATGAGCGAGGTGCGGTCGAGCTCGGCGGTGAGGTACTCGCCGATGTACTTCCCGTTGCGCAGCACCGTGAGACGGTCGCTGATCGCGTAGACCTGGTCGAGGAAGTGCGACACGAACAGGATCGCGACACCCTCCGACCGAAGCCGCCGGATGACGACGAAGAGGTTCTCCACCTCGTTCGCGTCCAGGCTCGAGGTCGGCTCGTCGAGGATCAGGACCTTCGACTCGCTCACCGTCGAGCGGCTGATCGCGACGAGCTGCTGCATGGCGATCGAGAGGGTCGAAAGGGAGTGGCGGGTGTTGAGGTGGTCCAGCCCGAGCTTGGCGAGGGCGACCTCGGCCGCCGCGTGCGTGGCCTTCCAGTCGATGCCGAACCGGCCGCGGACCTCGTAGCCGAGCATCACGTTCTCCCCGATGGAGAGGTTCGAGACGAGGTTGACCTCCTGGTAGACGGTGGAGATGCCGGCGGCCTGTGCGTCAGCGGTGCCGGTGAGGCGTCGCGGCGAGCCGCCGATGACGATCTCGCCGCTGTCGATGCGGTAGACACCGGTCAGGGCCTTGATGAGGGTCGACTTGCCGGCGCCGTTCTCGCCCATGAGCGTGTGGACCTCCCCCGGGAAGAGGCGGAAGTCGACGCCGTCGAGCGCCTTGACGCCGGGGAAGCTGATCGAGATGTTCTTCATCTTGACGATCGGAGGTGAGGCGATCATGTCGCGTCCTTCCGTTGTGGAGCAGAGCGGACCGGAGCGGACACGCCGATGGAGCGGATCGCGCGGGGCCAGGAGGTGATCCGGACCCCGCGCGATCCGCGGGAGGGGTGGTGCACTGGGGTCGTGCGGTCGGGCCCTAGAACTTGCGGTCGGGCAGGACCTCGGCGGCGACCTCGGGCGAGTCGAAGGTCTCGCTCGGCACGACGATCGAGGAGTCGACCTTCTCGCCGGCGAGCGTCTTCTTGACGGCGTCGAGGGCGGTGTCCCCGAACAGCGGGTTGTACTCGGCGACGAAGTTCAGCTGGCCGGCGGCGAGTGCCTTCAGCGCGCTGGAGGTGCCGTCGATGGTGGCGATCTTGACGTCCTTGCCGGGGGTCAGGCCGGCCTCCTGGACGGCCTGGATGGCGCCGAGGCCCATCTCGTCGTTCTGCGCGAAGACGAGCTGCACGTCGTTGTTGTTCGACTTGAGGACGGTCTCGAAGACGCTCTTGGCCTCCTCGGTCGACCAGTTGGCGGTCTGGGCACCGAGCTTCGTGAACTTGGAATCGGCGCCGATGACGTCGTTCCAGCCCTCGTTGCGCTCGTTGACGACCGAGACGCCCGCGGGTCCCTCGAGCGTGAAGTAGTTCCCGCCGTCGGGGAAGGCGGACTCGGCCCAGTCCGCGACGCTGGTGCTCACCGCGATGTTGTCGGGCGCGATGCGCGTGGTGTAGAGGTCGGTGTCGTCCGGCTCGATGCCGCGGTCGATCAGGATGACCGGGATCTCGGCCTCCTTGGCGCGCTGCAGGGAGTCCTCCCAGCCCGAACCCTCCGTGGCGGAGAGCAGGATGATGTCCACTCCCTCGTCCACGAACGAGGTGAAGGAGTCGATCTGGGACTTCTGGTCGCCGTTGGTGGCCGGCGCGTACTTGAGGTCGTAACCGGCCGCCTTGGTGAAGGTGTCCTCGATGTTGCCCTCGTTCGCCTGGCGCCATGCGCCCTCAGGGCCGACGGCGACGAATCCGATGGTCGTCAGGTCGCCGTCCCCGCCTCCGCCTGCGCCGGAGTCGCCTGCGGAGCAGCCCGCGAGGCCCAACGCCATCGCTCCGAGGGCTGTGAAGACCAGGACCTTGCTGAAGTGCCTCTTCGTGAGCATGTGTCTCCTCCTTGAGACCGCGGGCGCGACGAATCGCGCCCGGGATGGGGTTCGGCCCGGCGATCCTGTAACAGGGGGCGTCCGGGCACGAGGGATGTGGTTGCTGTGCAGTCAGGCGCGAGGGGGTCGCGTCGTGTTGGGAATGTTACCGTGAACATTCCGAGGAACGCAATGCGTTCTTCACCATGGATCTTCCGCGTCCTCGTCGAGGTCGGGATCGGCGTCCGCCGCGATCATCTCGACGACCGTGTCGACCGTCAGCCACGGGCCATTGCTCACCTCGCCGATCTTCTCGCGGTCCTTGAACACGACGATGCGGTCGCTCAGGCGGACGACCTCCTCGAGCTCCGACGAGATGTAGACGACAGCGATGCCCTCCTTCGCGAGCTGCGAGATGCGGGCCTGGATGTCGACCTTCGCGGCCATGTCGATCCCACGGCCCGGCTCGTCCAGCACGAGCACACGCGGCCGGGTCGCGAGGCAACGCGCGAGGACCACCTTCTGCTGGTTGCCGCCCGAGAGGGACCTGACCGGGATGTCCGGGTCGGCCGGCCGGATGTCGAGCATGTCGATGTACATGCTGACCAGGTCGTCGCTCTCGGCGGACGAGAGCGGGTGGGCCCATCCGCGGCGGGCCTGGACGCCGAGCACGATGTTCTCCCGGAGCGACAGATCGCCGATGATCCCGTCCCGGTGACGGTCCTCGCTCACGTGCGCGATCCGGTTGCGGAGACCGGCGATCGGTCCGATCAACGGCGTCGGCTCTCCGTCGATGAATATGCGGCCCGAGTCGGAGCGTTCCACCCCGCTCAGGAGCGAGGCCAGCTCCGTGCGACCTGACCCTCGCAAGCCGGCGAAGCCGACGATCTCGCCTCGGTGCAGCTCCAGGTCGGTCGGGGCGACGGCTCCGCGGCGGCCGAGGGCCACGGCTTGGTAGAACGGGGGGCCGACGGGCTGTCGGCGATGTTCGCGACGGTCGGAGCCGATCCTGCGGAGCGCGTCGATGTCCTTCCCGATCATCTTGGCGATCAGCTCGGCCCGGTCCATCGATCGCGCGGGGTACTCGCCGACCGTGCTGCCGTCCCGCAGCACCGTGATGCGGTCGCTCAAGGTGAGGACCTGCTCGAGGAAGTGCGACACGAAGAGGATCGCCACGCCTCCGTCCCGCAGCTTCCGCAGCACGACGAAGAGCCGGGCGACGTCGCCGGCGTCCAGGCTCGACGTCGGCTCGTCGAGCAGGAGGACGCGGGGCCGGTCGACCATGGCGCGGCTGATCGCCACGAGCTGGCGGAGCGCGGGGGAGAGCGACCGGAGGGGGAGTCGGGGATCGAGATCGCCGAGGCCCAGCTCGCTGAGCATCTCGGCCGCGCGCTGGTGGGTTCGCGACCAGGAGATGCCGAACCCGCCGCGGAGCTCGTGTCCGAGCATCATGTTCTCGCCGATGCTGAGGTTGTCCGTGAGGCGCTCGTCCTGGAACACCGCCGAGATGCCGGCCGATCTCGCGTCCGCGGGTCCGGAGAATGCGCGCTCGACCCCGTCGATCGCGATCACGCCGGCGTGGGGACGGTGGACGCCGGTGAGCGTCTTGATGAGCGTCGACTTGCCCGCGCCGTTCCCGCCCAGGAGCCCGTGGATCTCCCCGGGTACGAGGCGCAGGTGCGCCCCCGACAGGGCGGGACCGGATTCGAAGTCCACCCGGATCCCGACCATCTCGACGATGGGATGGGGGTATCGCGGAGTCGTCCTCGACTGCGTGGCCACGTGCCGTCCTCCGGTCGTGCGCGGCGCGGCATCGGGGCGCCGCGCGGGGTGCCGATGCTACGCGACGGGGGAGCTCACGGCCCCCTAGGCGGAGCCCCCGCGTGGTGGCGCGGTCGATTCCCGGACAATCAGATGCGTCGCGATGCGGGTGCGCTGCGGGATCTCGTCGCCGCGTATCCGTGCGTGGATCACCTCGGCGACCGCCGTCCCCAGCTTGTCGAAGTCCTGCCGGATCGTCGTCAGCGGCGGGAGCATGTGGCGCGCGGTCGGCAGGTCGTCGAAGCCGATGATGCTGACGTCCTGGGGGACGCGGATGCCCCGTTCGACGAGTCCGTGGATCACGCCGAGGGCCATCTCGTCGCTGGCGACGACCATCGCGGTGAAGTCCGGGACGGTGGTCAGGCTGGAGGCGAAGTCGTAGCCGGAGTCGGAGGTCCAGTCGCCGATCACGATCGGGCGCTCCCGCATGCCCCAGGACTTCGCCCGCGAGTGGAACGCGCGTTCACGGGAACGGGCATCGAGCCAGTCGAGTGGACCGGACATGTGCAGGACGTCGCGATGCCCCAGCGACGCCAGATGGTCGACGGCCTCGACCATGCCCGCCTGCTGATCCACCGAGACCGTGAGGAAGGTCGGGTCCTTCTCCGACTTCACCACGAGCGTCGGGATGCCGATGTCGATGGTGCGCAGGGCTGCGACCGACGAGGAGCGCGGCGCGATCACGCAGAGGGCGTCGATCCCGAGGCCGGTCAGGTGCTCGATGGCGTCGAGCGGGGTCATGTCCCGGTCGTTGTGCACGGCGACCGATGTGACGGAATAGCCCTTCTCGCGCGCGGCCCGCTCGATCGCACGCAGCGTGCTGGACGGGCCGAACTCCGCACCGCTCTCGACCATCACGCCGATGCGCTGCGTGCGTCGGGTGACGAGCGACCGGGCCGCGACGTTGGGGCGGTAGTTCAGCTCGTCGACCGCCTGGAGCACCCTCTGCCGCGTCGAGTCCTTGATGTTGGGGTGCCCGTTCAAGACGCGCGAGACGGTCATGTGCGAGACGCCCGCGATGGCGGCGACCTGCTTGAGGCCCGGGCGACCAGCCACCACCACGACCCCCTCCGCTCTCCGGGCGAGCGCACCGCAGACGAGCGAGCGAGCGGGCGGGCGAGGAGCGCGCTCCGCCCACCTCCTAGAGCATAGCCAGGCGTCTGCGCGGCAGCTGCGGAGCCGCCCCCACCCCGCCGCGCCCTCCCGATGCTCGCCGGCATCGGCGTCCGCCCGCACTCGATCTCGGCCGCCTCCCCTCGGAGGCGGCCACCACATCCCGAAGGCCCAGGTGAGGCCTCAGCTCGCCTCCCGGCTCGTCGACTCGGGGAGCAGGAACCGTACCTCCCAGTCGTCGAGCGGCAGGCCGGAGGAGGAGATGCGCTCCCGGATCGCGGCCTGCTCCCGCTCCGGCGCGACGATCTGGACCGTGGCGACGCCGTCGATCCGAGACGCCCCGTCGTCCGCCCATAAGGCGGCGACGTCGTGCTCCTCGACGAGGTCGCGGAGCAGGGTCGCGTACCGGTCGTGGTCGCCGGGATCGGCGGTCATGCCGAGCGTCGCCGCACTGATCTCGACGGGCACGTCGTCGGGGAGCCCGGCGGCTTCCCGGAGATCGTCCGCGCGGGCGACGAGCGGGAGCAGGGAGAGGAGCCCGTCCGGCTCCTCCTCGGTCTGGACGAGCGTGAACTGACCGCGATCCCCGATCATCGGCTGGATGTCCATGCCGGGGACCGTCTCGCCGATCGCGTCGGTCAGCCGTTCGATGTCGTATCCGAAGTCGATGCAGGTGGGCGAGGAGGCAGTCCGAGACGGCAGCGTCCCGGCGGTGTGCGCGGAGACGGAGGCCCCCTCATCGGTGGCGATCCGCACCGACCACGAGACCGTGCCCTGGTACTCCGTCGTGCATGTCGCGTCGAGGAGCTCGGAGAGGCCCTCCGGATCGACGTCCAGGTCGATGCGCGACATCGCGTCGGAGAAGGTGGGCGCTTCGACCCACCGTTCGGAATCGCGGACCTCCACGCCGGGCAGGTCGGCCATCCGCGTGGTCAGGTGGTCGAAGCCCGCATCCCGTCGCTCGAAGTGCGTCTCGTCGATGCTCCACCCGACGATGATCAGCGCGCCCGAGAGGACGCCGACTCCGAGGAGCCCGAGGACGGTGGTTCTCATCCATCTCGCCATGCTCGAGGATCCCACCAGGCGTCCGCGGGACGCCAGAGCTGCCCATGGACGGCGGGAGAACATTCGGTTGTCGAGCCGCGACGCCACAGCGACCGCACTGAGCGCCATCTCCTGCGTCTCGCCGGCGTCAGGCCATGCGATGGCGAGGCCGGCGTCGGGTGTCGAGTCCTCCATGAGACGGCACGGGTGGGGTGGTGAACACGTTCGTGGTCACCACCCCACCCGTGAGGGGTCAGCGGCAGGCGGTCGCGGCGTAGCCGGGCTTCGCGGCTCCTGTCGTCTGGCCGTCGCTCCCGGTCGCGCTCACGTCGAGCGAGCCCGCGGTGATGGACTTGCTGTCCGTCGTGAAGGCACTGCTGACCGTCTTGCCGCGAGGGACGGACGGGTGGGTGACACGCCCCCACGGGGACTCGACGGTGATGTCCGCGGTCGCACCGGTCGTGTTGGTCACACGTCCGGTGACAGTGACCTTGCCCGCGGCGCAACGCGCGACCGCTGATGACAGCACGGTCGCCGCCGTCGGCGAGGCCACGAACGGGGTGATCGTGATCTTGTCGAGGTTCGGCGCGTACTGCGACGTGAGCAGCACGCCGGGGAACGTGTCGGAGAGGTACGTCTTCCCATCGAAACCCGGGAGCTCCTTGGACGTGATCGAGATGACGTTCGCTCCCTTCTTGAGGGTCACCGGGACGGTCAGCTCCCACAGCTGGTTCTGGTGGAACGTGTGCGGGAAGAGGACCTTCTGCGTCGCACCGTTGATGGTGACGTCGGCGTGGCGGGCGAGGGGATCCGGGTTGTAGTGCGTCGCGGGGGACTGCTCCTCGTTGGAGTAGCGGAACGTCAGTGCGTAGGTTCCGTCCGCTTTCGCCTGGATGTCGGGGAACGTGACCGAGGAGTCGCCGGAGCGACCGCCGCCGATGCTCCCGACGGCCTTGCCGCCGGATGCGAGCGACAGGTCACGCACGACCGCGGGCCCTTCGATGGTGGCGGCTTCCGCTTCATAGGAGGTGGACGCCTGCGCGCCGACAGCGGAGCCGATGACGACGCGGTCGACGCGGAGCGATCCGCCCGTGCCGATGACCTCGATCTTGTTGACGCCGCCGGAGAGGAACACCTGCTTCGTGGTGCTCTTGCCGACCGTGCCCACATCGACGCCGTTCACGTGGAGCTTCCCCGTGCCCCCGCCGAGCGTGTCGACGGTGAGAGACGACGGCGCGTCCTCGCTGCTGTACGCCCACATGACGCTGGCGGCTCCTGCCTTGAGCTTCACGGTCCCGGATCCCGATGCTCCTGCGCGGGTGTAGTCGGTCTGCGCGCCCGTGGTCAACGATCCGAGCTCGGCCTCGTAGATGGTCGAGCCCGCGGTGGTGCTGGGCAGTGACAGCTCGATCTTGTCGACGATGCCGTCACCGATGGTGCCCGCGGTCCCGGCGAGGTTCTTCGCCGAGAGGCTGATGGTGTGGGTGCCGGCGGTGAGTCGCACCTTCGTGTCCACGTGGTCCCAGACGACGAACTTGTACGCGAGCGGCAGGTAGATCTCCTGCTCTGCCGCACCGTCGACGGTGAGGAAGGTGTTGATGGGCCCCTGGGTGGCGTTGGCCGCGAAAGTGTTCTGCGACCCGCCGAAGACGCTGAGGTCGTACTCGCCGTCCTTCGGGACCGTGACCTGGAAGTCCGTCTTCAGGTCCCCACCCGTGCGGAAGCCGCCGATGTCGCGGCCGCCGGACGTGTAGAACCCGCCGACGTTGCTGGGGGAGCCCTCGGGGCCGTTGAGGAAGCGCTGGCCGGTGAAGGCGGCGTCCTCGGCCTCGTACTTCTCTCGGAACTGCACAGGCGAGGAGGACGGGGAGGTCGCCTTGGCGCCGGGGGTCAGGATGACCTCGTAGGCGGAGTCGATGTCCAGCGCCGGGAGGGATCCGCCGAAGTCCAGTGCGATGGCTCCGTCGACGACCTTCGCGTCGAACTCCTTGACGGTCTCCGGTTCACGGGAGTCGCCCACCTGTCCGGTCCAACGGATCTCGTTGACCTTGACGTGCACCTTCGAGCCGAAGGTCTTCGTGGGGATGCGGTCGAAGAAGACGGAATGCTGGCCCTCGGAGCCCCCGAACAGCGCGCGCGCCTGCTTCTTCTCCGTGTCGAGAGTGGAGACGCCCTGAAGCGTGTAGCTCTCTCCGGGTTTCGGCGGCGTGACGGCGACGGTCTTGCCGCTCATCTGCGCGTACGAGTTGAGCAGCCACCACTGGCCGTTGGCACGGTTCGCCTGGACGGCGGAGTCGCTGAGGTTGCCGTCGATGTTCCAGTAGGCGATGTCGCCGTCGACCTTCTTGTCCTCGATGGCGCTGATCCACTGGATCATCTGACCGGGAACGGAGGTGTGGTAGTTGAAGGCGTACTCGTTGAGGTTGATCGGCAGGTGCTTGCCGGCGAAGCGCGTGCCGGTGAACAGCTCGTCCTCCCACTCGCGGTACCGGTCGACGTTCTTGCGGATCTCGCCGGGCGCGCTGAGCTCGTGCCAGGTCATCACCTCGGGAAGGGTGCCGGCCTCGATGGTGTGGGTCATGAAGCCCCGCACCTGGTCGTAGAGGACGCTGGTGTTCGGCCCCGCGATGCGCGCGTCGGGCATCTTGCCCTTGATCAGCGCGTGGGCGCGGTCCCAGGCGGAGAAGAAGTCCGTCGGGTCGTCCAGCCAGCTGACACCGTCATAGCTCCACTCGCCGGTGCCGAACATGTTGCCCTCAGGCTCGTTGAAGGGGACGAAGACGATGTTGTCCTGGTACTCCTTCGGCATCTGGAGCACCTGGTCGACCTGGGTGCCGATCTTCCCGAGGAAGTCGTCGAGCTTCGCCTCCGGGGTGTCTCCCGGCCACTGGTACGGGAATCCGCGGTAGATGTCGGTCATGTAGATGTACGTGTCGCCGTCGGAGGCGTCGGTGACGGCCTTCGCGACGTCGAGGGCGTCCGCTCCCGGGTGCTGGGGGCCGTCCTGGGCCTTGGTCGAGACGGTGCGCAGGTCGATGCCCTCGAGCAGGTTCTTCGAGGGGAGGCCCTGCCCGTACACACCGTAGAGGGTGCCGGAGGCGCCGCCCATGAAGTCCCCGGTGGTCGTGCCGAGGTCGATGGTGAGCTCGCCCGGCAGGCGGACGGTGACGGTGGCGGTGACCGGGGTGCCGGTCTCGGTCGCCTCGCCGCGCACCGTGAAGGAGCCGCGCTTCGCGTACGCGGAGGCGGGGATCTCGTCCCAGGTCACGGCGATGGGTCGGGTGACGCCGTCGGAGTAGAGCGCGGGGACGCCCGGGAGCTCGGGTGCTGTCCCGATCGCGGTCGTCACCGCCACCTCGGTCGGGGTGACCTCGGTGACGGTCGGTACGAGATCGCCGGCGAGTCCGCGGACCTGCGCTGCGGAGAGGGCTTGGTCGTAGACCCGGAAGTCGTCGATGGCGCCGTCGTAGTAGGGGTGCACGTCCCAGAGCGCCCGGCCGATGTTGCCGCTCTTCGATGCGGATGCGGAGTAGAGCTGGGCTGCCAGGTCGACCGAGGCGGGTGCCGTGGCGACCTGCAGGCCGTTGACGTACAGGACGATGTCCGTGCCGTCCATGGTCGCGGTGACGTTGACCCACTGGTCCTTCTGCAGCGGGCCCGTGCTGGAGGCGCCGGTCTCCCCGCCCTCACGGAGCTGCTTGATGATCGCGCGGGCAGCGCCGTCGCCGTCGCGGAACGACGGCGCGAACGCGGAGGCTGCGTCGGGGCTGATGCCGAGGCACCAGAGCCACTGGAACCCGCCGGTCCCCGACCACTGCGTCCACGCGGAGACGGTGGTCTGCGTCACGCCGTCGAAGAGGCCGTTGGGGACGGTGATGTACGGCGCGGTCGATGAGTCCGCCGCTCCGCCGGGGAGGTCGATGGCGCGTGTTCCGGCCTTGCGGCCCGGGACGAACGACGCTCCGGCGCTGTTGACGACCGTCCCGTCGAGGCTGCTGGGGGAGAGGTCGGTGACGGTGTCACCGGGGGTCTGGCCCTCTTCGAAGTCGTACTGCAGCACCAGCGCGTCTGCGGGGATGGTCGCATCGACTGCGGCGGTGGCCGGGTCGCCGGGGAGGGCGACGACGAGGGCGGCGATGGTCGCCGCGCTCAGTGTGAGGGCGAGCGGACGAGTGCCGCGTCGCCGGGGGGACGTCTTTGTCACCTGGGATCCCTTTCTGCGAGGAAGACCGGTGGTCGACTGGATGGTCGGCGCAGGGGCGGCTGTAGGTTCCGCATCGAACCGGTTCGACGACCATAGGTTCGTTCACGGCCAGGACGCAAGGGCAGCACCGGATCCGGGGCGGGATCGACCGCCGCAGCCGTCCTCGGTCGAGGCATGGATGAGGTGTGAGCGACGAGCGGCGATGTCTATCGCGGGAGGACGCTTCCTCGGTCGACCAGCCGGGCTTCCAGGAGCGTGACGCTCGGCTGTGCAGGGGATCGGGGATCGGCGATGCGATCGACGAGCAGGTCGACGACTCGCGCCGCGAGCTCCGCCGGCCCGGTCTCGATGTAGCTGTAGGGGACGGAGAAGTCGCGCGCGAACCCGGCGGAGTGCAGGGTGATGACCGACAGGTCCCGGGGGACCGACACGCCGCGTCTGCCGAGGATGCCGGGCAGCATCGCCGCCGTCCGGTCGCTGTGCACGATCAGAGCGGTCGTGTCGGGTTCCTCGTCCAGGAGCGCGGCGACCATCGGCTCGATGCTCTCGGCGGTCGTCTCCGCATGGCGCACGCGCAGGTCCATGCCGAGGCTCCCTGCTGCCGCGAGTGCCGTGTCGCGGAAGCGCCATCCGTAGGTCCCGCCTCGCTCGAACACGTGTCGCGGGGGCACGATCATGGCGACCGCGTCATGTCCGAGTCCGCGCAGGTGCTCGAGCGTGACCGTCGCGGCTTCCGCGAAGTCGAGGTCGAAGACGTCGATGCCGGTCGGGTCCTGCGGCAGTCCGATCACCACCCCGGGCTGGCGGCCTCGGCGGAGGATCGGAAGGCGGTCGTCGTCCGTGGAGACGCTGAGCAGGATCACCCCGTCGACCATGCCGGCGCTCATCACCCGGGCGAGAGCCGAGGCGCCGTCGCGCTCGGTGACCATCAGGATGTCGTAGCCCAGCAGACGCGCCCGTGCGGTGACGGGGAGGACGTACTCCATCATCGCCGGCGCGAACTCGTCCGGGTCGAAGTGGACCAGCAGCCCCAGCACCATCGTCCGTTGGGTGGCCAGGGCGCGCGCTCCCGCGTTGACCGTGAAGTCCAGCGAGCGGATCGCGTCCTGGATGCGCTGCTGCGTCTCCAGCGAGATCGCGCGCTTGCCGGACAGCGCGTAGGAGACGGTGCTGCGCGAGACGCCGGCGGCTCTCGCCACATCGCCGATGGTGGCCACCGCGTCTCCTCATGAACCCGCTCGGGAGCCGGACCCCCGGCATGGTCGCCCGGATCCGTCGCGTCATGCCGTGCACGCCAGGGGGCCCGGGTGTCGTGGACCCACGACACCCGGCGCCCACGTGGCTGACGAAGCAGTCCGGGCGTGCACACGGTACCTCACCGTCAGCGGATGGGTCCTCGGCCCTGCCGCTCACGAGCGACGACCCTGCGCGCCACGGCGATCTCCGAGCGCACGGGCACGGGGCGCGGACCGTCACGAAGACGCTCGCGGTCGCGGACAGCGCCAGCTCCTTGAGGACGGCGAGCGTGCTTGCGCTTCCCCGAGGATCGTCCGGGTAGGGATCTCCACCTGGACGCGTCGGGCAGCCCACGACTCGCGACGCACCAGGGGTCCGACAAGGCGCTCGTGTTCTCAGCCGGCGAGAGGCGCAGTCGGACCATCGGGCCCGTCGGCAACGAACTCCAGCGACACGAGGTGGAGCTGCGCCCGGGACACGACGGCGGTGACGACTCGTCCGCCACCCACAGGCGCGCCGACAGCCACGACGAACTCGTTGCTGTCGATCGTCAGTCCTCCTGTGGCGACCTCGCCATCGACCACGACCGCCGCAGGCCGGGCGTCTTCGCGGTCGACCAGCGGCACCCACGGATGCTCGGTGAAGTCACCGAGACCCGACTCCTCCCGGAAGACGTCGTGCAGGACGTAGTCCGCGTGCAAGGCGAGCAGCCCCGCGACATCCAACGCGTCGGCAGTGGACACCCCTGACGGCGGACAGTGCGTCTGCACCGCTTCCCAGAGCTGCGGGAACCGGCCGCGGTCCCGCATCCACACCATCCATTCCGGCAGGTCATCCGGTACCGCTTCGTTCTGCATGCGGCGCAGATCGTCATCGAGCGGCCGGAGGTCAGCCGGGTCCCCGAGGTCGTCCGGGTTCCGCAGCACGGTGTAGGACCGCGACAGCGTGACAGGCTGCATGACTTGCACCCCGGCGACTGTCCGCTGGGATGTCTGGAGGCCGCTGATGCCCCAGTCCTCCAGATGCCGTTGCGGCACCAGGCCCGCCGCCGACACCCCGAGCTCGCGCGCCTGATCGCGCCATGAGGCCCTCGGGTCCGGTCGGTCCGTGCTTGCTCGCCCCGTGAAATCCATGAGGCACCCTCGCACGGGCTCCTGCGCGGGCCCGGCAGACGCCCGTTCGCGAGGCCACGGCGGCGTCCGGTGAGGGATCCCCCATCGAGACGGCTCAGTGCGCGTGGTTCGCAGGTCCAGGCGGCGGAGCAGCTGCGCGTTGAGGGCGACGACGATGGTCGATGCGCTCATCAGCAGTGCCCCGATGGACATGGGCATCACGAACCCGATCGGCGCGAGGACCCCGGCAGCGAGGGGGACGGAGATGAGGTTGTAGCCGGCGGCCCACCAGAGGTTCTGCGTCATCTTCCGGTAGCTCGCGCTGGAGAGCTCCATCACGGCCAGCACGGAGCGCGGGTCGTCGGAGGCGAGGATCACGCCGGCGGACGCGATGGCCACATCGGTGCCGGCACCGATCGCGATGCCGACGTCGGCTTGAGCCAGGGCTGGGGCGTCGTTCACGCCGTCGCCGACCATCGCGACCTTCCGGCCCTCATCTTGGAGCTCGCGGACCTTCGCGGCCTTGTCCTCCGGGCGCACCCCCGCGAAGACCCGGTCGACGCCGAGCTCGTCACCGACCGTGTGCGCGACGGCTTCGGCATCGCCGGTGATCATGACCACCTCCACGCCAGCGGCATGCAGGGCGTGGATGGCGTCCCGAGATTCCTCGCGTACTTCATCCGAGAGGGCGATCGCGCCGATCACGTCCCCGTCCTGGAGGACGTGGAGGATGATCCGGCCTTCATGCACCCACTGCTTCGTTCCATCCATCGGGGTCGTGTGGTGCGTGTCGAGCATGGCGGGGCCGCCGACGCTGACCGTTGCGGCGTCTACCTGTGCGGTGACGCCGACCGCGGTGGACGCCTGGAACTCCCGTGCCCGTGGGACGGCGAGCTCGCGCCGGGCAGCGGCGGCCACGATGGCGCGCGCGAGCGGGTGCTCGCTGTCCGCTTCGACGGCGGCCGCGACGGCGAGGACGCCGTCCGCGTCACGTCGGTCGGTGCTGAGCACGTCCACGACGGTGGGCTCGCCCTTGGTGAGGGTGCCGGTCTTGTCGAACAGGACGGTGTCCACGGTGCGCATCGTCTCCAGCGCCAGGCGGTCCTTGATCAGGATCCCGGCCTTCGCGGCGCGCTCGGTGGCGATGGACACCACCAGCGGGATCGCGAGACCGAGCGCGTGCGGGCAGGCGATGACGAGGACGGTGACGGTGCGGATCACCGCGTCTTCTGGCCGGCCGAGCAGCGTCCAGGCGATCGCGGTGAGGATCCCGGCGCTGAGGGCGAACCAGAACAACCATCCGGCGGCGGTGTCGGCGAGACGTTGCGCGCGCGAGGTGGAGCTCTGCGCCTCGGTGACGAGGCGCTGGATGCCCGCCAGTGCGGTGTCGTCACCGATCGCGGTGACCTGGACCCGGATCGGGGTGTCGGTCGCGACGGTGCCGGCGACTACCCGGGCACCCGGGCCTCGAGACACCGGCTGCGACTCACCGGTGATCATCGACTCATCCACATCGGCCGTCCCCTGCGCGATCGTGCCATCAGCAGGGACGCGCCCGCCGGGACGGACGATGACGACGTCCCCCATGCGGAGCTCGGCCGGTGAGATCGTCACGACGTCATCGCCGTCGACGCGTTCAGCCTCGTCCGGAAGCAATGCCGCGAGGGACTCCAGCGCGGAGGAGGTCTGCGCGAGGGAACGCATCTCGATCCAGTGCCCCAGCAGCATGATCACGAGCAGCAGCGCCAGCTCCCACCAGAAGTCGAGCTCGTGATCCAGCAGCCCGAGGCTCGCCCCCCACGAGGCGAGGAACGCGATGGTGATCGCCAGCGCGATCAGCAGCATCATCCCCGGACGACGACTCTTCAACTCGCTGACGGCACCCGTGAGGAAGGGCCGCCCACCCCACGCGTACATCAGCGTCCCGAGGACGGGAGAGACCCACCCGAGAGCGGCGACGTCGGGGAGCGTGTAGCCGAGGATCGTGGCGAACATCCCGCTCGCGCCCACGACCGGGGCCGCGAGGATCAGCATGATCCAGAACAACCGCCGGAAGCGGGCGACGTGGTCTCCGTGGCCGCCGTGACCTGCGTGCCCGCCGTGGTCAGCGTGTTCGTGGTCGCCCGCGCTCATCCGGTCGTGGCTGCCGGACCCAGCGTCATCACTCGCGCCATGTAGTCGCTCGTGCGTGTCCGCCGGTGCGCCGTGGACGTGCTGTGCGTGCTGCGCGGAGGTGGAGAGGCGTCGATCGTTCATGGATCCGAACGTCTACCCCATAGGGGTATATGCATACCCCTGTGGGGTATCCATTGCGGTGGGGCGGGTCGCTGGTGCTGCGGAGCGGAGCGTGGTCCGGTGCTAGCCGATAGGCGCGTGTGAAGTGCGAACAGGTGTGCGGTGTTCACGTCACGATCGGGTAACGTACGCCGAGTATCAGCGGCAGCGGAGAGGAGCCCAGGTGATCCCGGTGTCCTCCTCGACCCTGTCGCATCGGGCGTTCGGCGCCTCTGTCGCCGGTGTCCTCCTCCGTCTGCTGGCTCTGGTCGCGGTCGTGGTGGGACTGGTCGTGATGACCCCTGCCGCACAGGGCTGGGGCGAGTCGACCGGCAGCGACCACACGCACGCCGCCGGCGACCTGCATGCCCATGGGACCGGTCATGGGGTGGGCGACAGGCGCCCCGCCGTCGATGTCCCATCCTCCGTCGTCGCCGATGCGCTCGGTGCGGCCGCGCTGCCCGACCTCGCCCTTCTCCCGGCCACGGCTGCGTCCGCGATCGCTCTGCTCCTGGCGGCGGTCGGCATGGTCGTGGCCCGTGCGCTGTGGCGGGACGCGACCCTCGGCGTCCTCCCCGCCCTCGTGCTCCGACGCATGGTCCGCCCGCCGGCCCGGCTGCCCTCGCCTCCGTCGCCAGCTGCTCTGTCCGTCTTCCGCATCTGATCCGTCCTGCATCGACCCATGACCTGGGCTGATCCACCGCGCCCAGCGCGGTGATGATCGTGCCCTGCCATACCTCTGCAGGAACAGGACCAACCCCATGACGAAGAAGACCACGACGATCACCGCCGGCCTGGTGCTCACGGCCGCGCTCACGCTGACCGGCTGCGCGACGAATGATGCCGGGACCACCCCCGAGACGAGCTCGTCGGCATTCGCGGACAGCTCGACCAGCGCGCAGACGAACGATGCCGACCTCGCGTTCGTGCAGATGATGGCCCCGCACCACGAGCAGGCCATCGAGATGAGCGACTCCCTGCTCGAGAAGACCGGCATCCGACCCGAGGTCACCTCACTGGCTACCGGGATCAAGGACGCACAGGTCCCGGAGATCGAGCAGCTGGACGCGTGGGCTGAGCAGTGGGGCGTCGAGGAGATGTCGGGCATGGACCACGACATGGACGGCATGATGTCCGACTCCGACATGCAGGAGCTCGACGGCGCCGAGGGCACCCAAGCCGAGGAGGTGTTCCTGAACCAGATGATCGAGCACCACACCGGTGCGATCGAGATGGCGCAGACCGAGATCGACGACGGCCAGAACCCCGACGCGATCGCCATGGCCGAGGACATCGTCCGCACGCAGGAGGACGAGATCTCCCGCATGCGCACCCTCCTCGGCTCCTGACCCTCTCCCTTCACTCCTCTCCCACTTCCGCATTCCGCAGCGTGGGCGGCGATCCCGTGATGCCGCCCTGCCTGCGTGCCCCCATGAAAGGCACCAATTGCCCAACGCCACACCCCCGGCGCCCCTCGCGCGTGGGCGACGTTCCCGCGTCATCCCGCCGACCCGCACGACCACCCGCCGCAGCACCTTCGAGCACGCTGACCCGGTGCCCGCCGGCCGGACACTGACCTGGCAGCAGGAAGCGCGGCGGCGGGCGCGCATGATCCAGGCCACGGCGGCGCCCACCACCGCCCACACCCGGCGGAGCGGCGCGAACCCGTGGAAGACCGCGATCGGCGCGATGCTCGCCGCCGGCGCGATCGCCGTCACCTACGGCCTCCCTGCGTACGCCGTCCCCGACGACATCGCCGGCGGCGCCGTGGCCGTGCACGACCCCGCCACGGGCGAGATCCAGACGCTGCAGGTCGACGGCGCCGACTACACCGTCACCAGCGAAGAGGCCTTCTCCGTCACCCTGCCGCCCCCGCCCCCGCCGCCCGTGGTTCCCGTGCAGGCGCTCAGCACGACCGCCGGTGCCGGCGCGGCCCTGGCCGCCGTTCCCGCAGGCACCGATGTGCGCTGGCCCATCCCGTCGTCGCTGCGCATCTCCAGCCCCTTCGGACCGCGCGCATCGCCCTGCTCCGGGTGCTCCTCCAACCACCAGGGTCTGGACTTCGACCCCGGCAGCGGGGCCGCCATCCAGGCCATCGCGCCAGGAGTCGTCCGCCAGGTCGTCAGCTCGAACACGGGCCTGGGCGTGCACGTGGTCATCGAGCACGACATCGACGGGACCCGCATCAGCAGCACGTACGCCCACATGCGGTTCGGCTCCGTGCCGCTGCGTGCGGGACAGGTCGTCGAGGCCGGGACGCCGGTGGGTCGGGTCGGGACCACCGGTGCCAGCACGGGACCACACCTGCACTTCGAGCTCGCCTACGGCTCCAAGCGCATCGACCCGTACGAGTGGCTCATGACGCACGTCCGGTGACCGCGCTCGGGTGGGCCCGCGCGATGGAGCGAGCCCATCCACGCCGGCTGTCGTCCTCGCCTCGACGACACGGAGCGACGCACCTCACACGGTCGCGTCGCCGCCAAGCGAGCGTCCGGATGGGGATCCCCATCCGGCCGCGACGATGAGCCTCCGCGGCTTCGACGATGCCGCGGGAGGCTACGCCGCCCCGACCTCCCGGCGGATCGCCGCGGCGAAGCGGTCGATGTCGTCCTCGGTGGTGTCGAACGAGCACATCCAGCGCACCTCGCGGCGGGCCGGGTCCCAGTCGTAGAAGCGGAACTCGCCGCGGAGGCGGTCGGCGACGCCCTCGGGGAGGATCGCGAACAGGCCGTTCGCCTGCGTCTCCTGCGTGAACTCGACGCCGTCGACGCCGTCGAGCGCCGCCCGGAGGCGCGCGGCCATGCCGTTCGCGTGGCGCGCGGAGCGGAGGTAGAGCGGCACCCCGTCGACCTCGGATCCGAGCAGCGCCAGCAGCTGCGCGCTCACGAACCGCATCTTCGAGGCGAGCTGCATGTTGAGCTTGCGGAGGTAGGTGAGCCCCTCGGACGCCTCGGGATCGAGGACCACGATCGCCTCGCCGTAGAGCAGGCCGTTCTTGGTGCCGCCGAAGCTGACGACGTCGACGCCCGCGTCCGACGTGAAGGCGCGGAACGGCGCGTCGAGCGTGGCCGCGGCGTTCGAGAGGCGGGCGCCGTCCATGTGCAGGCGCATGCCGCGCTCGTGTGCGTGGTCGGCGATCGCCCGCACCTCGGCCGGCGTGTAGACGGTGCCCAGCTCGGTGGTCTGCGTGATGCTCACGGCGAGCGGCTGCGCGCGGTGCTCGTCGCCCCAGCCCCACGCCTCGCGGTCGATGAGCTCGGGAGTGAGCTTGCCGTCCTCGGTGGGCACCTGCAGGAGCTTGATGCCGCCCACGCGCTCGGGGGCGCCGCCCTCGTCGGTGTTGATGTGCGCGGTGGTCGCGCACACCACGGCGCCCCAGCGCGGCAGCATCGAGAGGAGGCCCGTGACGTTCGCGCCCGTGCCGTTGAACACGGGGAACGCCTCGGCGCCGCGGCCGAAGTGCTCGCCCACGACCTCCTGCAGGCGTGCCGTGTACGCGTCGCCGCCGTACGCGACCTGGTGCCCTCCGTTCGCGGCTGCGATGGCCTCGAGGACCTCGGGGTGGATCCCGGAGTAGTTGTCGGAGGCGAAGCCGCGGGCGGCGGTGTCGTGGAGGCGGAGGGAGGAGGCGGCGGTGGCGTCGGTCACCCGTCCATCCTCGCCTACGGCCCGGTCCGCCCGTGCCCGTCCGCCTGCGCTGCGCCTAGGCCGGGAACCCGTGCAGCGCCACGTGCTGGAGCAGGATCACCGTCTTGCCGTCGGCGATGCGGCCGTCGGCGACCATCGCGAGGGCCTCGTCCAGCGTGACCTCGATCCGCTCGATGTCCTCGCCCTCCTCGGCCACGCCGCCGCCCGCGCCCACGACGTCGGCCGGCGTGTACGACGCGAGGTAGTGGTGCACGCGCTCGGTGACGGATCCGGGGCTCATGAACAGGTCGAACAGGTGCGTGAGCGCGACGATCTCGACGCCGAGCTCCTCGCGGGCCTCGCGGCGGATGGCGTCCTCCGGGGAGTCCTCGTCGAGGAGGCCGGCCGCTGCCTCGATCAGCCTGCCGTCGGGATGGCCGTTGACGTAGGCGGGGTAGCGGAACTGGCGGGTGAGGAGGATCCGGTGCGTGTCAGCCGCGTACAGGAGCACGGTCGCGCCGTCGCCCCGGTCGTAGGTCTCGCGCTGCTGCTCCTGCCAGGACCCGTCGCGCAGGCGCAGGTCGAGCGTCGTCCGGCGGAGCACGTGCCAGCCGTCGGAGGTGACCTCGACGCGCCTGACGACCACGTCGGGGTTGCGGTCGAGGTCGGTGCCGCGGAGGTGGAGGCCGGTGCGGCCGCGGGAGTCGGGGGCGGTCTCACCGGGGCGCGTCATGGATCCATCCTCGCGGTGCGTGTGGCGGTCGCGCGTCCGCCCGATGGCGGATCCGCGGGGCGGACGCGGATCAGGCGCGGCCCTGCAGGATCAGGTTCCAGTACACCCACGGCAGCACGTAGCGGTCGGCGAGGAACGTGATGCGGCGCTCCTTGGCGAGGCCCTTCCACCCGGGGATCGTGGGCTTCGGGCGGTAGCGGTCGTCGAACTCGGCGAAGACCACGGTCGAGCGCGAGACGACGAACGGGCACACCGAGTACCCGTCGTACGTCTGCGGCAGCGGCTTCCCCTTCCGCGCCGCGACGAGGTTCTTCGCGACCGTCGTGGTCTGCTGACGGAGCGCGCCGCCGGACTTCGAGTTGGTGGTGGCCGCCGCGTCGCCGAGCGCCCACACGTCGGGGTAGCGCGGGTGGCGGAGGGTCAGCGGATCCACCTCGACGAACCCGCCCGCGTCGCCGGGCGCCGCGAGGCCCGTGCCGGCGAGCCAGTCGGGCGCGGACTGCGGCGGGACCGCGTGCAGCACGTCGTAGGCGATGGTCTCGCGCTCGGCGACGCCTGCGTCGTCGGCGTGAGCGGCGTGATCCGGCCCGAGGAGGGCGCGGGCACGGTCGTCGCCGGCGATCTCCACGGTGCGGGCGTCCGGATCCACGCCCACGAGCTCGCGCCCGTACCGCACCTCGATGCCGTACTCGGCGACCTTGCGCTCGAGCTCGGCGTCGACGAGCGGCATGCCGAACATGGTCGGCGTGGGCACGACCAGCACCACGCGGATGTCGTCGAGCACGCCGATGGCGCGCCAGTGGTCGCACGCGAGGTACATCGGCTTCTGCGCCGCGCCCGAGCACGTGCCGGGACCGTCGGGCTGCGTGAAGACGACCGTGCCGGCGCGCACGTCCCGAAGCACGCGCGAGGCCTTGGCCGCGAAGTGGTGCTCGTAGTTGGAGATGCCGACGGGCGAGTCCATCGCCTCGGCGAGGCCGGGCACGCGGTCCCAGTCCTTCTGGATGCCGGGGCACACGATGAGGTCGCCGTAGGAGAGGCGAGTGCCGGATTCGAGGGCGACCGTCTTCGCGACCGGGTCGATGCCGGCGACGCGGTCCCGGATCCATGTGACGCCCCTCGGCGTGACGGATCCCTGCGGCCGGGTGGCCTGCGACGCCCGCGCGGTGCCGCCCGCCACGTGCGAGAACATCGGCTGGTAGTAGTGCGTGTCGCGCGGCTCGATGACCGCGACGTCGTCGACGCCGTACCGCCGGAGCCGACCCGCGACCGAGAGGCCGGCGTTCCCCCCGCCGATGACGAGGACGTCGTGGTGCGGGGTCGTGCCGGGGGCATCGGTCATGGGCTCAACCTAGGCCGGGTGCGCGGCATGCGTCCGGCTGCCCGGTGACGCGCGCGGCGGGATCCGGGCTCGCGCCCTGGCCGGGCTCGTGCCCTGGCCGGAATGCGCACGGCGCGCGCCGCCCGGTGGCCGCCCAGCGAAGCCCGGCCGCTGCCGCCTGGAGGAACGCTGGACGTCTGGGACGACCCGGGCGCCTCCGCCGTCTCCTTGACGTGCCGGTCATCCAGCCGGCACCGCGATCCCGCATCCGGGATCGCGCCGTTGAGCATCAGGAGCACCACATGACCGACGTCACCCCCGCCACCGCCTCCAGCCGCGCCGCCGCCAAGCACACCCCCGCCGGCTCCGCCTCGGGCAAGAACACGATCGCCGACGGCGTCGTGGAGAAGGTCGCCGGCATCGCGGCCCGCCAGGTCCCCGGCGTGCACGACCTCGGCAACGGCGCGGCCCGGGCCGTCGGCGCGATCCGCAACGTCATCGGCCAGCAGGACCGCGGCCAGGGCATCTCCGTCGAGGTCGGCGAGAAGCAGGTCGCCGCGGACATCGTCGTGGTCGCCGAGTACCCCGTCGCGCTGCAGGACCTGGCCGACCGGATCCGCGAGTCCGTCACCGACGCGATCTCGCAGGTCGTCGGCATGGACGTCGCCGAGGTCAACGTCACCGTCTCCGACGTGCACATCCCGTCGGACGACAAGGACGAGGACGACTCCACGCGCCGCGTCCAGTAGCACCGCCCGCTGACGGGACCGGGCACGCCCCGGTCCCGTCGCCGTGCGCAGGCCGCACCCGAGACGGCCCGCGCCACCCGCAGCGCACAGCGCCCAGCACGAGGCGCCCGACACCGAGCACGCAGCACCCTCCGGAGCATCCCCCGCACCGACGGGAGCGCCATCCGACGCTCCCACCCCGCATCCACCCGCGCTCCACGTTCCCGACAGAGGACCCGACCGATGAGCAAGTCGACCGCCACGACGAAGGCACCCCGCGACACCCCGGCCCAGGGCCGCGGCCAGAAGGCCGCATCCGCCGGCGACCGCCCGTCCGCCGCCGCCCGCTGGGGCGCGGAGGCGTTCGGCACGTTCCTCCTCGTGTTCGGCGGCGTCGGCACGGCGCTCTACGCGTCCGCCTTCCCCGACGTCGGCAACGCCACGGGCGTCGGCTTCCTCGGCGTCGCGCTCGCGTTCGGCCTCACGGTCATGGCGGGCGTCGCCGCGGTCGGCGGTATCTCCGGCGGCCACTTCAACCCCGCCGTCAGCGTCGGACTCGCATTTGCGCGCCGCATCGGCTGGCGAGAGGTGCCCGGCTACGTGGTCGCGCAGCTCGTCGGCGGGATCCTCGGATCCAGCGCCCTCGCGCTCATCGCCTCCGACGGCCCCGCCGGCTACCTCGCGTCGAAGCAGGACGCGGGCTTCGCGTCCAACGGCTTCGGCGGCGCATCGCCCGGCGGCTTCGGCCTCGGGGCCGTGCTGCTCGTCGAGGTGATCCTCACCGCCGTCTTCGTGACCGTGATCCTCGCCGTCACCGGCCAGAAGGCGTACGCGGCCGTGGCGCCCATCGTCATCGGGCTCACGCTCACCCTGATCCATCTCATCAGCATCCCGGTCAGCAACACGTCCGTGAACCCGGCCCGCTCCATCGCGGCCGCGATCTACGGCGGGCCCGTCGCGCTCGGCCAGGTGTGGGCGTTCATCGTCGCGCCGCTGGTCGGCGCCGCGATCGCCGGCCTCGCGCACCGCGCGCTGGCCCGCGCCGCCGACGTCCCGGCCTGATCCGCCCCCCCTGCCGCCGCGTCCCGCCCGGCGCAGCGGCGGGCACCCGCACCCATCCCGCACCGCACCGCACGACCGAAGGAGCACCGCCGTGAACGACGCCGCACCCGCCATCCGTCCCATCGACCTGACCGGCATCGACGCCGCGCACCCGGAGGGGGAGACGACCGCGCACCGGGTGGGCGTCGCCGCGGCCGAGACCGCCGCGGGCGTCACCGGCGTCCACCACCTCGGCGGCACGGCCGCGCGGGCGCTCGACGCGGCGTCCCGGGCGATCCGCGGCACGAGCACCGGCCCCGGCGTCACGGTCTCCGAGGAGGCCGGCGGCACCGTGATCGACATCGACCTCGTGGTCGAGTACCCGACGCCCGTGCAGGACGTCGTCGACGAGACGCGCGAGCAGGTCGCCCGTGCGGCCCGCCAGATCGCGCCCGGAGCGGTGCGTGTGAACATCCGCGTGATCGACGTGCACGGTCCGTTCGACGACGAGCAGTCGCCCGCGGGGGCCGCGCTGGAGAGGGCGAAGGACGCCGGTTCCGACGCGCTCGAGAAGGCGAAGGACGCCGGTTCCGACGCGCTGGACAAGGCCAAGGCGGCCGGATCCGAGGGTCTCGAGAAGGCCAAGGCGGCCGGGTCCGAGGGTCTCGAGAAGGCCAAGGCCGCCGGGTCCGAGGCCGCCGACCGTGCCCGCGAGGCCGGGGACCGCATCCAGGACGCGTCCGCTGACGCCGCCGCCCGCGCGCAGGACGCCGGATCGCGCGCCGCCGACGCAGCGAAGGGGATCGGTGCGGAGGCGGCCGACCGCGCGAAAGCCGCGGGCGCCGTGCTCGCCGACTCCGCGAAGGCGGACGTCGAGGAGACCCGGGAGGCGGCTGAGCAGCGCGACGCCGACGATGCGTCCGCCGACGACGCGGCTGACTTCGACACGTACGCCGCGCCCACCGGATCCGCCCCCGAGGTCACGGTGGTCGTCGACGGTCACGGCGACGGCACGACACGCGTCGAGGTCGACGGCCCCGCCACGGTGGAGGTCCAGGGCGACCGCGTCGAGGTCGACGGCGCCGCCGCGACCCGCGACGACGACGAGGCCGCCGACCGCTCCTAGCGGTCGGCAGGCCGGGGCGCGCCGCTACCGCCCGATGCCCGCGAGCGAGCCGGCGGTCGTGCCCGCGGGATCGCCGATGATGCAGTCCACGGTGCGGTCACCCGTGCTCCAGCTGTCGCCGGTCGGCTTGTGCCCCTGGAAGTCGTAGATCGAGTCCTGGTGGTCGAAGCCGATGAAGGGCCCGAACGCGGAACCGCACAGGTCGTCGGCCTGCGCGTCCACGGCGTCGTCGCCGGGGAAGTCACCGCCCGTCAGGGTGGGAGCTGCGTACACCTCGAAGTCGTGCGGGTCGGAGCACGGCACCGTGCTCACGTCGTCCACCTCGTGCGAATGCGCCGAGTGGTCGTCGCTCGCGGGGTGCGCATCGGCCGCGTCCTGCTCGATCACGGCGGCCGACGCTGCGTCGTCGAGGCAGTCGCCCTGGCGCAGCGTCAAGACGTCCGTCGTGCCGCCGGCCGTGATGGATCCGTCGTCGTCGCGCGTCTCGGCGTGCGGCACGAGGTCGGCGAGCTGCTGCAGCGTGCACCCGCTGAGCGCGGCGGCGAGGAGGACGGCCGCGAACGCGGAGGGCAGGATGCGGCGGGCGGCGACGGCCATGGGGGGTCCTCGGGTTCGGGGAGCGGATCGGGCTCACCGAAGCGTCGCCGCTCGGCTGCGCGCGCGAGTTCCGCGCGAGGGATCCGCGGCGTCAGTCGAACCGCGCGCCGCCCGGCCGCGACCGACCAGCGGTCATGACCACGTAGACGATCAGCCCGAGGACCGGGATGAACGTGATGAAGATCCACGTGCCGCTGCGGTCGACGTCGTGCAGCCGCCGCCATGAGACGGCCAGCGCCGGGATGAAGACCGCCAGCTGGAGCACGGCGAGCACGGCGCTCCAGGAGTCGACGATGGCCAGCTCGTCGAGGAGACCGAGACCCCCGAGCGGCTCCCGGCGGTCGGCGTTCACGCTGCTCAGGGTCTGGAGGGCGGACGTGCCGACGACGCTCGTGAGGATCCACCACCAGAACTCGCTCCGGCTGGCGCGGCCGCGGAAGGTCGCGTACTTGAGGAAGAACCTCCGCATCGCCTCCTGCCAGGACGCGCCGTACAGCGGCAGCTCGAGGTGCGTGCGGGATCCGGGCGGCGTCGCGTCGGTCATGCGTCGACCGTACGCGGGCCCGGCCGCATCCGCGGGGGAGCGGACGCGGCCGGGCGGTCGAGGGCGCGGGGTCGGGGCGCGATCACACCACCGAGAGCCCCAGCACCGCGAGCGCCCCGAACGCGATGCCCCAGACGGCGATCGCGATCGTCTCCCAGATCAGCACCGCGCGCGGGCGGGCCCCGAAGGAGACCATCGCGGCCGACGTGAAGTGCGTGGGCACCAGGAGCGGGCCGAGGAGGCTGACGCCCGGCACGCCGTAGCGGTCGAACGTGCGGCGGATCTTGGCGCGCCTCGGCGTCTCCTCCTTCGCGCTGTCGCGCGTGAGCCGTGAGCGCGTGCGCGACGCGACCAGCACGATCATCGCCACGACGGCGACGTTCCCGACCACCGCCGCGAGCACCGCGATCGCGACGTGCTGGCCGCTGATCACGCCGACCACGGCGGCGAACTCGACCTCGAGGAACGGGATCATCGCGGTGACCATGACCCCGAACCAGCGGAGCAGCTCCGGCAGCCCGTTCGTGAAGTCCTGCAGCGCGTCGATCATGCCTTCAGCGCCTCACGCAGCTTCACGCGGGATCCGGTGCGGAGCAGCGAGTTGCTGTAGATCCGGGATCCGAGGGCCACGACCACGGCGGTCGTCGCGATGAGCACGGCGAGAGACACGAGCGGCTCCCACCACTGGGCCTCGCCGAGGAACAGCCGCATCGGCATCCCGACCGGGGCGGAGAACGGGATGTACGACATGACCGTCATCACCACGGGGTTGTCGTTGAAGAAGATGACCGCGAAGTACGGGATCATCACGAGGTACGTGACCGGGGCCGTGACGGCTCCCACGTCCTCCTGGCGGGAGACGAGCGAGGCCGCGGCCGCGAAGAGCGACGCGAGCAGCACGAACCCGAAGAGGAAGAACACGACGAACCAGATCACCGCGGGGCCGACGATCGCGAGCAGCGCGGTCTGCTCGGTCACGAGGAGGCCGACGCCCGTCATGAGGGCGATGAGCGCGATCTGCGCGAACGCCAGGATGCTGTTGCCCAGCACCTTGCCGGCGAGCAGCGCGCGCACGGGGATGGTCGACATGAGCAGCTCGACCACGCGGGTCTGCTTCTCCTCGACCACGCTCTGGGCGATGATCTGCCCGAACGTCAGCGCCGAGATGAAGAACACGACGCCGAACGCGAGCGCCACGATGTAGGCGATGGCGGGATTCGTGGTCGGCTCGTCGAGGAGCTCGACGCGCGGGGTGTCCGTGAGTGCGCTGACGACTCCGTCGGGGGCGGAGGTGTCGCCGATCACGAGCACGGCGCCGTCGGAGTCGGCCTGCGTGTCGGGGACGACCGCGGCCTCCACGTCGCCGTCGCGCACCATCGCCTGCGCGTCCTCGACGCTGTCGGCGGGCACGCCCTCGAGCGACTCGGCGCCGGACACGGCCTGCTGGGCGGAACCGACGACGGCGACGCGCGTCGGGTCGCTGCCGCCGCCGGGACCGCCGTTCGCGGTGAGGAAGCCGCTCACGATGATGGAGGCGAGGATCCCGACCAGCAGGATCCCCGTGCTGATGAGGAACGACTTGCTGCGCAGGCGCATGCGCACCTCGCGGCCCGTCACGAGCATCGTGGACTGGGCGAACGTCGGGGCCGTGCCCCGTCGGGTGGTGCTGGTGGTGCTCACTGGACGACCTCCTGGAAGATCTCGCTGAGGGTGGGGCGGCGGCGGGTGAACCCGGTGACGGATCCGCGGGAGACGGCCTCGGCGAGCACGCGCTGGCGCGCCTCCTCGTCGGCCTCGAAGAGCACGTAGCCGCCGTCGAACTCGACGACCTCGACGCCGGGCACGTCGCGCACCCAGCCGCCGTCGCCCGAGATCTGCAGCTCCGTGAGGGGGCGGCTGTGCTGGTCGCGCAGCTCCTCGCGGTCGCCCGATGCGCGGATCCGGCCCTCAGCGATGACGACGACGTCGTCGCAGAGGCGCTCCACGATGTCGAGCTGGTGCGAGGAGAAGAGCACGGGCACGCCCTGCGCGGCCCGCTCGGTGAGGACGCCGAGCACGGTCTCGACCGCGATCGGGTCGAGGCCCGAGAACGGCTCGTCGAGCACGAGCACCTCGGGGTCGTGCACGAGGCTCGCGGCGATCTGCGCCCGCTGCTGGTTGCCGAGCGACAGCGACTCGATGGGGTCGTTCCGGCGCTCGCCGAGGCTGAGCCGCTCGAGCAGCCGCTCGGTGCTCGCGGTGGCGTCGGCGGCGCTCATGCCGTGCAGGCGGCCGAGGTAGACGATCTGCTCCTGCAGCTTCATCTTCGGGTAGAGGCCGCGCTCCTCGGGCATGTAGCCGAAGGTGCGGCGGCTGGAGGTGCCGAGGTCGCTCCCGTTCAGCGAGACGGTGCCGGAGTCGGCGGTGAGCACGCCGAGCATGATCCGCATGGTGGTGGTCTTGCCGGCGCCGTTGCCGCCGACGAAGCCGGTCAGCCTCCCCGGCTTCACGGTGAAGGACACGTCGTCGAGGACCTTGCGGTCCCCGAACGATCGCGTGACGTTCTGGACTTCGAGCACGAATGGCCTCCTCGGTGGGCGTCGGTGATCCGTGCTGCTCACGCTAGGTGCGGGGGCGCGCGGGGGAGTCCGCCGTGAGGGGGAACCGGGTGGGGGAACCGGGTGGGGGATGGGTCGCGCGCCGCGGCGACGGGGCGCGGATGGGGCGCGGTCGCGGCGGATGGGGGCGCGGCCGGCGGTGATCCGCGGCCCGGTCCCTCCTAGGGTCGGGGCATGCGCTTCCCCACCCTCGTCCAGGCCGTCGCCGACGGAGCCTCCGCGGCGGGATGCGTGCTCTTCGCGCTGATCGCCACGGGCGTCGGCACCGCGCCGCTCGCGATCGGCGGTCTCGCGCTGCTGGGGCTGTCCGCGATCGTGCGGGTCGTCGCGATCGTGTGGGCGCGGCGCCGGCTCGCGCTCGTCGGCCGGGGTCGTGGCGCGTGGCCCCGGTGGATCCACGCCCTCTGGATCGTGCAGTGCCTCGCCTTCGTCGCGGGGCTGGTGCTCGCGCACTCGTCCGTCGGGGCTGTCGCGACCGCGGCGATCGTCGGCGTCGGCGTGGGGGTCACCTCGGCCGCGCTCGCGGGAGGGGCCGCCCGTCGCGCCGGGCGCGGATCCGGCGTCGACAGCGGCACGGGCTTCGTCGACTCCGCCGCCGTCACCGCCTACGCGTAGGCGCTGGCGGCCGGCCCGGTGACGCCCGGCCGCACCGCGAACAGCATCCCCGCGCGCGGATGGCGGGCCGAGTCCTCGGCCGAGTAGCCCTCCTGCGAGGTCGTGATCACGAGGATGTCGCGGTCGGGCCCGACGAACGCGCAGCTCGAGACCTGGGGTGCGTCGACCCGCACGGATCCCACGTGCTCGCCGGTCGAGGAGTAGCGGCGCACCTCGCCGCCGCCCCAGAGCGCGACCCAGAGGAAGCCCTCGTCGTCGACGCACATGCCGTCGGGGTGGCCGTCGGCGGGGTCGATCTCGACCACCACCTCGGGATCCGCGAGGCCGCCCTCCTCCGTGACCCGGAAGCGCTGCACCCGCTGCGTGGTCGTGTCGATGTAGAGCATCTCGGCGCCGTCGGCGGAGAACGCGGTGCCGTTGGAGATGGTGACGCCCTCGAGCACGGTCGTCGCGACGCCCCGGTCGAGGAGGTACAGCGCGCCGGCGCCGGGCGTCTTGTCGAACGCCATGGACCCGGCCCAGAGGCGACCGCGCGGATCCACTTCGCCGTCGTTCATGCGGCGCCGGATGCCGTCGGCCGGGAGCACGTCCGCCATGGGGACCAGCTCGCCGTCCGCCGTCAGGCGGACGAAGCCGTCGCGCGCGGCGAGCACGTGGCCGCCGTCCGCGTGGCGGACCACCGCGCCGAGCGGACCGTCGACGTGCGTCTCGGTGACGGGCCCGACCGCGAGCGTGACCGGGTCGAACGTCGCCTCGCGCAGGATGCCCGCGTACTGGTCGGCCCAGAGCAGGGTGCCGCGCGCGGTGTCCCAGAGCGGCGCCTCGGCGTGCTCGGAGCGGACGGTGTCGAGCGGCTGCGCCTCCCAGGTCGTGACGGTCATCGCGCGCCGTCCCGCGGCCCGCGCTCCGGGGCGCACTCGCCCTCGTACGCGCGCTGCGGCATCTGCGTCGCGAGCTTGCCGCCGCTGACATCGACGAGCGTGCCCGTGATGTACCCGGCGCGGTCGCTCGCGAGGAACACGAGGAGGTCGGCGACGTCGTCGGGCCGCTCCCACCGGCGGATGCTGAGGGTGTCGAGCAGCCGGTCCTGCGCGGGCTCCGGCATCTCGGCGAAGCCGTTCATGGCGGTGGGGATCATGCCGGGCGCGTACGCGTTGACGGTGATGCCCCATGGCCCGAGCTCGCTCGCGAGCACGCGCGTGAACTGCACGACCGCGGCCTTCGACGCGCCGTACGCGGCCGCTCCGACGCTCGGGATGACGGCCGCGAACGACGCCGCGTTGATGATGCGCCCGCCTCCCGCCGCCTTCATGGCCGGGATGACGGCCTGCGAGAGCAGGAACACCCCGCCGACGTTCACGTCGAACGCGGCCTGGAAGCGCGCGGGCTCGAGCGTCTCGACGGATCCCTCCACGTTGATCCCGGCGTTGTTCACGAGCACGTCGACGCGACCGGCGGCCTCGACCACCTGCGCGATCGCCGCCTGCACGGAGGCCTGGTCGGTGACATCGGCGACGATCGCGGTGATCCCCTCCGGCAGCGCGTCGCGGAAGCGGAGGTCGAGCCCGAAGACCCGGCACCCCTCGGCCAGGAAGCGCTCGGCGATGGCGCGGCCGATGCCCTGGGCGGCACCGGAGACGACGACGACCCTGTCGTTGAGATCGATGAGCATGCGTGTTCCCCTCGGTCCTAATAGCGTTTCCCTCAACGTAGGGGAGACCGCCATGTCCGGAGCACGGATGCACGACCAGCACGACGACCACGACCTCGATGCGCGTGGGGAGGGAGCGGCGAGTCCGCGGACGCTGTGGATCAGCGGTGCGGGGTCCGGCGTCGGCCGCGCGACCGCGGTGGCCGCGGCCCGCGACGGCTGGGACCTCGTGCTCTCGGGCCGCCGCCGGGAGGCGCTCGAGGAGACGCGCGCTCTCGTCGACGACCTCGGATCCACCGCCGTCGTCGCGCCGCTCGACGTGACCGACGACGACGCGCTCGCCGCTGTGGTCGCGGGCCTCGACCGGCTCGACGGGATCGTCGTGGCGGCCGGCCTCAACGCCCCGCGGCGCTCGTGGGCCGAGCAGGAGACCGCCGACTTCGACCGCATCGTCGCGACCAACCTCACCGGCCCGGCGCACCAGGTCGCCGCCGCCCTCCCGCTGCTGCGGGTGTCCGGCGGCACGGTCGTGCTCGTCTCCTCGTACGCCGCGTGGACCCACTCGCCGGGCGCGGGCGTCGCCTACAGCGCCTCGAAGACGGCGCTCGGGGCGCTCGTGCGCGACCTCAACGCGCAGGAGGCGGGCAGCGGGATCCGCGCCACGCACCTCTGCCCCGGCACCATCGACAGCGAGTTCCTCGCGCTCCGGCCCACCGTCCCCGACGCGGCCGAGCGCGCCGCGATGCTCACGCCCGACGACGTGGCCCGGGCCGCGATGTTCGTGCTGGCGTCGCCGCGGCACGTGCGGATCGACGAGCTCGTGCTCTCCCCGATGTCGCAGCGCGGCGGGTTCTAGTCCGGCCCGACCTGCGAGGGGCGGTGGCGGTCAGTCGCCGCCGCCGCCTCCACCATCTCCGCCACCGCCACCGCCACCGCTGTCGCCTCCGCCGCCGTGGGCACCGCCGTCACCGCCGTCACCGCTGTGCCCGCCATCACCATGACCGCCGCCGTGCCCGTCGGCCATGTGCCCGCTCCACGCGTCGGTCGGGACGTACATGCCGCCGCCGTCGTCCCGTGTGCTGCCTCGGCGGTTCCGCGGGCCTCGCCGGTCCCGCGACGTCCCGAAGCCCATCAGCCCGGCGACGAGGACCAGCACGAGGAACACGGCGTAGCCGAGGAGGAACGGCGGGGAATCCATGGCGCCACCCTAGGTGCGGCGCGACCCGCATGGCGATGGGTGGCATGCGCGTGCGCCGGCGGCGATCAGCTCGCCCCCGGCACCACGATCCCGCGCTCGTACGCGAACACGACGGCCTGCACGCGGTCCCGCACGCCGAGCTTGAGCAGGAGGCGGGACACGTGCGTCTTCACGGTGGCCTCGCCGAGGTAGAGGCGCTCGGCGATCTCGGCGTTGGCGAGCCCCTCGGCGAGGAGGCGCAGCACCTCGAGCTCGCGATCGGTGAGGGTGGCGACGCGCGGGTCGGTCGGGATCGTGGGGATCGGCGCGGTGGAGGCGGCGTCGGCGGATCCGCGGCCGAAGCGCTCGATGACCCGGCGCGTGACGTCGGGCGAGAGCAGGGCGTCGCCGCGCGCGATCACGTGCACGGCCTCCACGAGCGACTCCGGCGACGCGCTCTTCAGCACGAACCCGCTCGCGCCCGCATCCAGCGCGGTGAAGAGGTAGTCCTCGCGGTCGAACGTGGTGAGCATGAGGACGCTCGCGGTGATCTCCGGGTCGGCGACGATGCGGCGCGTGGCCTCGAGGCCGTCGACGCGCGGCATCTGCACGTCCATGCAGATCACGTCGGGCGAGAGCGCGGCGGCGAGGCGCACGCCCTCCTCGCCGTCGGCGGCCTCGCCGACCACCTCGATGCCGTCCTCGCTCTCGAGGATCACGCGGATGCCGGCGCGCACGAGCGCCTGGTCGTCGACGAGGAGGACGCGGACGGACGCGGGCGCGGCGGGTCCGGTCGGGTCGGTCGGCTCTGTGCTCATGCGCGGGTCTCCTCGGGGGTCGGGGCGGGGATCGACGCGTCGACCGGGACGGGCATCGGCGCCGGCGGCGCGACCGGCGCCCGCCCCGTGGGCACCGAGGCGCGCACGAGGTAGCCGCCGCGCGCCTTCGGGCCGATCTCGATGGATCCGCCCACCGCCGCCACGCGCTCCCGCATGCCGCGCTGGCCGAGCCCCCCCGGCCCGTTCCGCACAGGGCCCGCGGCCGCCGACGCCGCGGCTCCCGCGGGTCCGCCGTCGCTGACCTCCACCTCGACGCGGTCGTCGAGGTAGCGGAGCCGGAGGTCGACGCGGGCGCCCGTGCCCGCGTGCTTGCGCACGTTCGTGAGCGACTCCTGCGCGACCCGGTAGACGATGAGGTCGACCGTGGGCGTGAGCGGCCGCGGGGTGCCGATGACGTCGTACGCGACCGCGAGGCCCGCACCGCACGCCTCCGCCACGAGCTCGTGCAGCTGGTCGACGCCGCGGGTGGACGCCGTGCGGGTCTGGTCGTCGGCGGCGCCGTCGTGCCCGGTGGATCCCGTGCCGTCATCCTCCTGCCGCAGCGCGACGAGCATGCGGTGCAGCTCCTCGATGGCGCTGCGCGCGTTGTCCTCCACGATGCCGAGCGAGGCCGCGGCCTTGTCGGCGTCGCGCCCGAGGACCCGGCGGGCCGCACCCGCGTGCACGCCCATCACCGAGACGTGGTGCGCGACGACGTCGTGCAGCTCCCGGGCGATGCGCACCCGCTCGATCGTGACCGCCTGCTCCGCCACCCGCTCGCGCTCGGTCGCCAGCTCGGCCGTGCGCGTCTCGAGCGCGCAGCGGTCGCGCGCCGACGCCCACGCGCGGTCGCCGAAGTACCAGGCCCCGCCGAAGTAGAGGAGGTTCGTGATGATGGAGATGAGGCCCGCGGCCACGGGGGCGGGGATCCAGGCGTCGGCGGGCGCCTTCTCGAACGTCGACCCGGCGAGCGAGTAGAACCCCGAGGTCTGCAGCAGCGAGCTGAAGAGCCACGCGAACATGCCCACCACGATGATGCCGCGCGTGATGTTCGCCCGCATCCGGTTCCGGCCCCAGGCGCCGAGCGAGTACATGGCGATGAACATGGCGATGTTCGAGAACAGCACCTCCGGCACGAACTGGTCCGCGCCGACGACGAACGTGACGCCGAGCACGAGGGTCACGGCCTCGGGCTGGAGGCGGCGGAACGCCAGAGGGGCGGTCATGAGCAGGATCCAGGCGGCGATGATCCACATCGCCGGCCGCGAGGGGAACATGCCGAGCGCGTAGTACTGCATGACGCTGAAGGTGGTGAGCACCAGCATCACCGCGGCGAGCATCGCGTCGAACCGCAGCCCCGCGCGGTCGGGCCGGGGCCGCACCCAGAAGCGGTCGACGCTGTCGGGGGCGGATGCGGCGCTCATGCGCCCACGGTATCGACGCGGCCCCGCGCACCGCATCCGCCGGATGACGGAACGCCCGCCGATGACGGGAGGCTGTGGCCGGACACCGGGATAGGCCGCATGGGTCAACCGGTGCCAGACTGGCCCGACGGGCGCATCCGCCCGGCCGTCTCTCCCGCACCGCCGCGGATCCTCCTCCGTGCACGCCGTCCGCCCGCACGAGAGGCGCCCGACCCCCGTCCCGCGCCCTCGTCGCCCGCTCTCGCGCTCGCCGGCCGGATCCGCTCGCACCACCGCCGACGCCCGCGCCGGCACGAAAGGACCCCCATGTCCGACACCACCGCATCCGCCCGCCCGGCGGCCGGGGGCACCGGCGCGTCCGGGACGCCCGGCGCCGGCCGGCCCGCCGCCCCCGTCGTCTCCCGCCGCGCATGGCAGACGCTCATCGTGCTGCTCGCCGGCATGTTCATCGCGCTGCTCGACACGACCATCGTGAACGTGGCGCTGCCCACCATCCGCACGAGCCTCGAGGCCTCCGAGTCGACGCTGAGCTGGATCATCTCCGGCTACGCGCTCGCGTTCGGCCTCGCGCTCATCCCGGCCGGCCGCCTCGGCGACCGCTACGGGCACAAGTGGGTGTTCGTGACCGGCATCGCGCTCTTCACGCTCGCCAGCCTCGCGTGCGGTGTGGCTCAGGACGACCTCCAGCTCGTGATCTCGCGCGTGGTGCAGGGGCTCGCCGGCGGCCTGTTCGTGCCCGCGGTGACCGCATTCATCCAGCTGCTGTTCCCGCCGCAGGCGCGCGGCAAGGCGTTCGCCATCATGGGCGCCGTCATCGGCGTCTCCTCCGCGCTCGGCCCGATCGTGGGCGGCCTGATCATCCAGGCGGCGGGGGAGGAGTCGGGCTGGCGCCTGGTCTTCTTCGTGAACCTGCCCGTCGGCGTCGCCACCGTGATCGCCGCCATCTTCCTGCTCCCCAGCCGCCGCGTGGCGGAGGAGGTCGCGCGCGACGTGCGGGCCCAGTCCGGCCAGCGCGCGGGCGCCCAGCAGGGCGGATCCGCCCCCGCGAAGGCCGCGGCACCCGCGGCCTCGGGCGTCGACCTCGTCGGCATCCTGCTCGTGAGCGCCGGCCTCGTCGCGCTGCTCGTGCCGCTCATCGACGGCCAGGACCAGGGCTGGCCGCTCTGGACCTACCTCTCCCTCGCGGGAGGCGTCGTGCTCCTGGCGCTCTTCGGCGCGTGGGAGGTCATGCAGACGAAGCGCTCGAAGGGCGTCCTCGTGCCGCCGCGCCTGTTCACGCACCCGGCCTTCACCGGCGGCGTGATCCTCGCGATGGTCTACTTCGCGGCCTTCACGAGCATCTTCTTCACCGTCTCGATCCTGTGGCAGTCGGGCCTCGGCAACTCGGCGCTCGAGTCGGGCCTCGTCTCGATCCCGTTCGCGATCGGCAGCATCGTCGGCTCCTCGCAGAGCAACCGCCTCACGAACCGCCTCGGCCGCACCGTGCTCGTGATCGGCACCGCGCTCGTGAGCGTCGGCCTCATCTGGCTGTGGCTCGTGCTGCTGAACACCGCGGCCGAGGATCTGACCAGCTGGATGCTCCTCGTCCCGCTGCTGCTCGCGGGCATCGGCAACGGCCTGTTCATCGCCCCGAACGCGCAGTTCATCGTCGCGACGGTCGACCCCTCCGAGGCGGGCGCGGCATCCGGCGTGATCGGCACCGTGCAGCGCGTCGGCTCGGCGGTGGGCATCGCGGTGATCGGAAGCGTGCTGTTCGCGGGCGTCGCGGGCGCCGGGATCCAGGGCCCGCAGATGGTGCCGCAGGCGTTCACCGACGCGTCGGCCTCGGCCATGGGCGTCAGCGCGATCTTCGCGGTCGTCGCCTTCGCGCTCGTGTTCGCCCTGCCGCGGCGGGTGTCGCGCGGGCACTGATCCGCGCCGCTCCACCCGCTCCACCTCTCGCCGATCCGGATCCGTCCGGGTCGGCGAGAGCCGTCGGGAGGCCCGGCAGGCCGGCGCGCGCACGGCTCTCGACAACGGGCCCCGCACGCGCGAGGGTCGTCCGCATGAGCATCTTCCTCACCTGCCCTGTCGCGGACGTCGAGCGCGCGGCCGCCTTCTACGTCGCTCTCGGCTGGACCCGGATCGACGCCATGTCCGGTCCGCGCAATGCCTGCTTCGCGATCGCGCCCGACCAGTTCGTCATGCTCGCCAGCCGCGAGATGTACGCGAGCGTCGGCGGCGTCGAGGAGCTCGTCGGCGGCCCCGACACGCCCTCGAAGGTGAACGTCTCGTTCGACCTCGACAGCCGCGCGGCCGTGGACGCGCTCGTCGAGCGGGCCCGCGCGGCCGGCGGCCGCATCGGCGACACCGACGAGCACCTCGCGATGTACCAGCGCCAGTTCGACGACCTCGACGGGTACCACTACTCGCCGTTCTGGATGGACCCGGGCGCGGACGCGGACGCCTAGCCGGCCGCGTGGATCCGCTCGCGCAGCCGCCCGAGCGCCTCCGCGGCGCCGTGCAGCACCGCGATGTGGCCGTCGCCCGGGCGGATCACGAGCTCGGCGCCCGGCACGCGGTCGGCGAGCCAGCGCGCGTGGGCGACCGGTGCGATCCGGTCGGCGTCGCCGTGCAGCAGGATCACCGGGGTGCGGACCGCCGCCAGGTCGACGCCCCAGTCGGCGACGAGCGCCAGGTCGTCGTCGACCATGCCGCCGGGACCGGCGTCCAGCCCGTGAGCCGCGACCCCGTTCAGCCAGGCCCAATCGGTCTCCAGCGCGCGGAGGTCGCCGTCGGTGAACATCGCCGGGTCGAACGTCGACGCCGCCAGCTCCTCCTCGAGCGCCTCTCGCCCCGCCACCGCGGCCCGCAGCTCGCGTTCCCCGCCCGCGTGCATCCCGGCGAACCAGTCGAGTCCCTCCGCCTCGACGGGCGCGAGGGCGGCCCCGCACAGCGCGCCGAGCACGCGGTCCGGGAGGGCAGCCGCTGCGGCCAGGGCGAGCACCGCGCCGCTCGAGTGCCCGAGCACGGCGAACCGGTCGATCCCGAGGGCGTCGGCGACGGCCGCGTCGTCGGAGGCCGCGTCGGCGACGGTCCGGCCCGGGTGCCGGGTGGACCCGCCGTACCCCGGCCGGTCGTACGACACCCACCGGATCCCGCGGCCCTCGGGCGCCTCGACGAGCGGCGCGGGCGGCGGCCCGACGTTCGGGGTGCCGTGGTGGTAGACGACCACGAGGTCGGCGCCGTCGCCGGATCCTGTGTCGTAGCAGTGCAGCGTGCGGCCGTCGGGGAGCCGCAGATCCGTCTCGGTGAGCATGGGCCGAGCGTAGGTGCGCGTGCGCCCGGCGGACAGGGGCGGCCGGGAGCCGGGACGCGCGCGCCGCACGGTGACAGGATCGGCGCATGGACGAGGCGCAGCGCAGCGAGCTCCGGGAGCTGCGCCGTCGCGCGTACGCACCCGCCCCTGATCTCGACGGGGCCGAGCTCGACCGGCTGCGGGAGCTCGAGGCGCGACAGGGCGGAGCGGCTGACACAGCGTCGCACCTGGCGGGCGCTGCCTCGCCCGTCGCTCCGCCCGCGGCCCACCCCGTGGCTCCCGCCCCCGCGGATCCCGCCCTCGACGAGCGCGACGCCGACGATGACGGCGCCCCCGCATCCCGCGCGCCCGCATCCCGCCGCCGCACCGCGATCCTCTGGGCCGCGTCCGTCCTCGTCGCGGTCGGCGGGACCGTCGCGCTCACCTCCGGCCTCGCGTCGATGACGGGCCGCGACGTCGGCACCGTCGCGCTGGATCCCGACCGGCCCGTGCCCGACCGGTGGGACGACTTGTACCAGGACGTCGCGACGGGCGTAGGCGAGTTCCACGGCCTCACGGTGATCGGCCTGGAGAACCCCGAGGACGACCAGGCGTGCGTCACGGTCGTCGCCCCGCGCTTCGCCCGCGGCGCGAACCCGATCGGCGGATGCGCGGCCGGGTCGTTCCCGGCCCGCGGCGTGCTCACGGTCACGGGCGACATGCCGGCCGAGCTCCGCGACGAGTTCCCCGAGGGCACGGCGCTCGAGTTCGTGCTCGAGGACGGATCCGTGCGGGTCACGTCGGGCTGACGGCGGCGGCGTCCGGCCGCGGGGATCAGCCGAGGATCGCGCGCATCCTCTCGTAGAACGCTGCCGGGTCACCGCTCAGCGAGTCCTTGACCATGCGGCTCCAGTCGTCCACGACCACCTCGACGGATCCCGCGGCCACGCTGTCGAGTGACGCGCGGGCCACGTCGCGCGGGGCGATCATCGGCCCGTCGTAGCCGGCCATGATGTCGGTGTCCGCCGCGCCGAGGTGCACGCCCTGCACGAGCGTGCCCTGCCCGGCGAGCTCCAGCCGCACCGCGTTCGTCATGTTCCACTCGGCCGCCTTCGCCGCCGCGTAGCCGCCGTTGGCGGGGGTCGAGAACCACGACAGCGCCGAGAGGATGTTGACGATCGCGCCGCCGCCGTTGGCCGCGAGCACGGGCGCCAAGGCGCGGATCACGCCGAGCGTCCCGTAGAAGTGCGTGTCCATCTCGCGGCGGATCTCCGCCATGTCGCCCGTGATAAGCGCCGCGCCCGTCGAGATGCCGGCGTTGTTGACGACGAGGGTCACGTCGGAGGCAACCTCGGCCGCGGCGGTCACCGACGCGGGGTCGGCGAGGTCGAGGCGCAGCACCTCGACGCCGGGGATGTCGATCGCCTCGGGTCGGCGCGCGGTCGCGTAGACCTTGCGGGCGCCGCGCGCGAGCAGCTCCTCGACGAAGGTGCGGCCGATGCCGCGGTTGGCGCCGGTGACGAGGGCGACCTGATCCTGGATGTCCATGCGTGCTCTTCCTCCTGCCGCCCGCGTCGTTCGCGGGGTGCGGCGCGGCCTACGCTAGGAGTTGACGTCGACGTGAAGGGCAAGTCCGCCCGACGGATCGACAGGATCACCACCACCATCAGCACGAGGGAAGAGGGCGGCATGCTGCGGATCGGCGACGTGGCGGGACGCGCGGGCGTGAGCACGCGGGCGCTCCGGTACTACGAGGAGCAGGGCCTCCTGCCCGCCGAGCGCACCGCGAGCGGCCAGCGCGTCTACCCGGAGGCGGCGGTCGAGCGCGTGCAGCTCATCCAGCGGCTGTATGCGGCGGGGTTGCCGAGCCGCACGATCCTCCAGCTGCTGCCGAGCGTCGACACCGGCGTCGCGGCGCCCGAGTCGCTCGCGCTCCTGCGCTCCGAGCGCGACCGGATCACCGCGGCCATCGCCGAGCTCGAGCGCGCCCGCGCGGAGCTGGAGCGCGTGATCGAGGTCTGCCTGCACCCGACGCCGGAGCACTGCCCGGCGCTGCGCGAGGGCGGGGCGGCGTACGCGGGGGCGCGCAAGGAGAGCGTCGCGGCCTGAGCCGCACCGACTGCTCTCGGCCAGGACAGCCGGCACCCGACGATCAGGGCTTGGCCCGACCGAGGATCCAGCCTCGGCGACCGTGCGCCTCCAGTGACCGGACCGACCGCGATAATCGACCATGGAAGCGGGTCTGCGGATTCGAGATAGAACCTTATTCACTCATCGGCCCGAGCGCAAGTCGGCAAAGGAAACGACTTGCCGCCCAACCAACCGCCCCGAGACGCTCATGGAATCGACATGGGGTCGTTCAAGGGGGAATCTCATGTACAAGAGATCACTCCGTACCGCTCTAGGGGGAGCGCTCACGCTCACTCTGGTGGCATCAGGTGCGGGAATCGCATCGGCTGAGTCTCAGCGAGATCTGGAAATCGGGACGCTGGCAGCTGAATCGGTGCCGGTAGGGGTCGCGGATCCCGGCGCAGCAGTTCAGCCGACGATCGTCGCCGATGGAAGCTTGATCTCGGGGAGTGGGGCGAATGTCCACATACCGTCGAACAGCGAATCCGACATCGTCGTCTCCGTGCCTGGTGAGCAGGACGTGACCGGGCTGACGATCAGTCTCCCGTCCAACGCCACGGGAGCGTCTTCGCTGCAGAGCGGTTCGTCATCGTCCGTCTTCGAGGGCGGATCCGCCTCGACTGTCATCCACGGTTTCGAGGACGGGCTCAGGCTGAGCACCGTCATCGAGGATGCTTCGGGTCCGAGTTCGTATGACTACGGCCTGCCCCAGGAGGTGGCGCCTGTGATCCAGCCGGATGGATCTGTGCTCCTCAGGTCCGAGTTCACCGGCGGCGATCTCGAGAGCGGCGAGAGCGTCGTCATCGAGTACGGACATGTTGACCCTGCGTGGGCGGTGGACGCGAACGGCGCGCCCGTGAAGACGGAGTACGAAGTCCGTGATGGTTTGCTTCGCCAGAACGTGCAGGTCGATGCTTCGACGGCGTTCCCGGTCGTCGCCGATCCGACCTTCTGGTGGGGCTGGAACGCGTTCATCCCCAACTCCGTGCACCAGAAGGTCTTTAAGGCTCTAGCCGTCGGGGCGGCTGCCACTACCATCGCCAACATCTTCGTCAGCTACATCCCGAATCCGTACGTGCAGCTCGCGGTCCGCCTCGCTGCGGCCCTGGCCATCGCGGGTACGGCTCTGTGGAATGCATGCAATTTCAACGGACGTGGCGTGATCGTCGGTCAATCGTGGCTCGCGGGCGCGATACCGCCCGGCCTCGGGACGACCTTTATTAGATTGGGTTTCTTCTGTCTTCCTCAGTGATCATCGCTCTGTCGAACGTCATCCTCATCTCGGGGGTGGCGTTCGGCAGGGCTGATTCGCGGCCGTGGATATCGCGACTCGCTCGCGTCGGCGTCGTGCTTGCTCTGGTCGTCCTCGGTCTCCATCTTCTCGAGGGCGTCTGGCGACTCGACCAAGGCGTCATCGCCGTGTCGCTCCTTCTTTCTGTGGCCTTCGACGCCGTCGTCCTCGTAGCCTTCTCGGCCGAGCAGTTCACGAAGCACGGGACCGCAGAGCGTCAAGACCGGCCGAACGAGTGAGAACTGCGGACGAGCGGCGGGATGCTGTGAGAACTGCCGCGGGCGACGTCCGCTACGGCCGCTCGTCCACCACGCCCACGAACCGGCTGCCGATCCCGTCCACCTCGCGGCGTGCCAGGCCCAGCGCGGGCTCGGGGAGCTCGTCGGGGGAGTGCCGCTCGCAGGACAGGTAGGAGAACTCCGGCCACCACTTCTTCGGGCGCACGGCCTCGGTGAAGCCGCACACCTCGCACGTCAGCTGCACCCAGACGGGCCGCTTGCCGGTCGCGTTGGCGCGGGACTGCGCGAGCCAGGCGGGCGGATCCGCATCCATCGCGGCGATCTCGGACTCGGGTACGCGCCCCGGGATGCCGTGGCGCGTGGCCATCTCCAGCGGGATGCCCAGCCGCAGCGCGGCCTCTCGTCTCGTGATCATGTCGCTCCAGGGTACTTGGGCTGCGTGTGTCCGCTGGGCATCGGCCGAGATGAATTGCGCACAACCTTGTTCCGTGGCAGGGTCGACGCATGACCGATCGCGAGCCCTGCGCCCCCGCCGATGAGACCGCGCCGCCCGCGCGCATCGCCGACGAGCTTGTGTGCTTCTCGCTCTACACGGCGTCGCGGTCGACCACGCAGGCGTACCGCGCGCTCCTCGCGCCGTGGGGCCTCACCTACCCGCAGTACCTCGTGCTGGTGCTGCTCTGGTCGGGCGACGACCGCACGGTCACCGAGCTCGGACAGCAGCTCGACCTCGACTCGGGCACGCTCTCGCCGCTGCTCGCGCGGATGGAGGAGGCCGGCTTCATCGCCCGCCGCCGGATCTCCGCGGACCAGCGCGTCGTCACGGTCTCGCTCGCCGAGCGCGGGCGCACCGTGCGGGCCGAGCTCGCGCACGTGCCCGCGGCGATCATCCGCGGCATGGGCCTCGACCTCGACCGCGCGCGCCAGCTGCTGGCCACCCTCCACCTGCTCACCGCGGGCATGCAGGACGCGACGGCCGAGGCGCTCGCGCACCCCGCGACGCGGCCCGCCGACGCGTCGGCCCGCACCCCCTGATCCGCACCATCCACCCCTCATCGAATCCGGCTGCCACGAGCGGCCACGAACGGAAGGAACCACATGGACGCCCTCTACACCGCGGAGGCCCTCGCCACGGGAGCCGGCCGCGACGGCCGCGTCGCCGTCAGCGACAGCGACCTCGCGCTCGACCTTTCCATCCCCAAGGAGATGGGCGGATCCGGCGAGGGCGCGAACCCCGAGCAGCTCTTCGCCGCCGGCTACGCCGCGTGCTTCCACTCCGCGCTGCAGGGCGTCGCCCGCGCGCGCAAGGTGAAGATCGCCGACTCGAGCGTGGGCAGCCGCGTGAGCATCGGATCCAACGGCCAGGGCGGCTACCAGCTCGCCGTGCACCTCGAGGTCGTGATCCCCGGGGTCGAGCACGACCTCGCGCAGGAGCTCGCCGACCAGGCCCACCAGGTCTGCCCCTACTCGAACGCGACCCGCGGCAACATCGAGGTCACCGTCACGGTCTCGGACGACTGATGGCCGGCCTCACCCGCAGGTCCTTCCCGCGCACGGCCGCCCGCGTCGTGCTCGGCTCGTTCCTAGCGTTCGCCGGCGTCTCGCACCTCACGGTGGCGCGCGAGGAGTTCCGCGCGCAGGTCCCGAAGTCGCTGCCGGTGCCCGAGGACGTGACCGTCATCGGATCCGGCGTGGCTGAGATCACGCTCGGCTCGGCCCTGCTGTTCGCGCGCTCGCGCCGCGGCCTCGCGGGCTGGGCGGCCGCCGCGTTCTTCACGGCGATCTTCCCGGGCAACATCGCCCAGTACGTCCACAGGCGCGACGCGTTCGGCCTCGACACCGACGCCAAGCGCTTCCGCCGCCTGTTCTTCCAGCCGGTGCTCATCGGGCTCGCGCTCTGGTCGACGGGAGCGCTCACGAAGCGCTGACCCGCCGCACGCACGACGACGGCCATCGGATCCCGGAGGGGGACCGGTGGCCGTCCGTCTTGACGGGGCCGGTCGCACGTCGCCAGCATGGGCGGATCCGCACCATCCGCGGTCCCTGCGTCTCGAAGGAGAGACCGATGCCCATGATCTTCGTCAACCTGCCCGTCACCGACCTGCCGCGCGCGACCGCGTTCTACGAGGCCGTGGGCTGCACCGTGAACCCGGACTTCAGCGATGAGAATGCGGCGTGCCTCGTCGTGGAGGCCGACCGCAGCGCCTTCATGCTCCTGACCCGCGACTTCTTCCAGTCGTTCCTCGAGGTGCCGGTGGGCGATCCGTCCGCGAGCGCCGCCGCGATCACCGCGGTGATGCTCGACAGCCGCACCGACGTCGACGCGCGCGCGACCGCGGGGCTCGCGGCCGGCGGATCCGAGGCGCGGCCCGCCGTCGACCTCGGCTTCATGTACCAGCGGCAGCTCCGCGATCCGGACGGCAACGTGATCGAGCTGGGGCACATGGGGCCCATCCCGGAGGGCGGCGTGCCGCACCTGGGGGATGCCGGCGCTTGACCGGCGGCCCCTACCGCAGCATCCGCAGGAACGCCGCGATGTCGTCCGCCAGCAGCCCCGGCTCCTCGTGCGGCGCGAAGTGGCCGCCGCGCGGCATGGCCGTGTACCGGACGACGTCGTAGGTGCGCTCGGCCCAGCTCCGCGGCGGATGCACGAGGTCGTGCGGGAAGACGGCGACCGCGGTCGGCACCCGCACGCGCCCCACAGGCGCGGTGCGTCCGGAGCCGTACGCGAAGTACGGGCGGAGCGACGTGCCGATGGATCCGGTGAACCAGTAGAGGGAGGCCAGCGTCAGCAGGTGGTCGTCGCTGAAGGCCCGGGAGACGTCGCCGCCGCAGTCGCTCCACGCACGGTGCTTCTCGAGGATCCACGACAGCAGGCCCACGGGCGAGTCCTGCAGCGCGGGCGCGAGGGTCAGCGGACGCGTCTGCTGCTGGTGCTCGTAGCCGCCCTCGGCCGACTCCCATGCGCGCACCTCCTCCATGTGCGCGCGCTCCTCGTCCGTGAGCGTCGCCTCGTCGAGGTCGCGAGGTGCGGCGACCGCCATCAGGTGGATCCCCGCCACCGCCTCCGGGTGGGCCTCCGCCAGCCGCGACGTGATCCCGGCACCGAGGTCGCCGCCGTGCGCCGTGTACCGCGCGAAGCCCAGCTCCTGGGTCATCAGCCGGTGCCAGAGCTCGTGCGTCCGCTCGTCGATCCGCGGACGCTGCGGCGAGAACGGGAAGCCGGGCAGTGCGGGCACGATCACGGTGACCGCGTCGGCTGGATCGCCGCCGTACCGCGACGGCTGCGACAGCCGCTCGGCGAGCGGGACCATCTCCAGTGCAGAGCTCGGCCAGCCGTTCGTGAGCACGATCGGGAGCCTGCCAGCGCGATCCGCCTGCTCCGCGCGATCCGCCTGCTCCGCCTCGAAGCGGAGGTAGGAGATCGCCGTGCCGTCGAGGTCGGCGACCGTCCACGGCAGGGCTCGGATCTCCCGCTCGCGCGCCCGCCAATCGAACCCGTCGACCCAGACGGCCGCGAGGCGGCGGAGCGTCACCTGGTCCGTGCCGCCCTCCCACGGCTCGACCGGCCACTCCGGCACCCAGCGCGTGCGGCGGATCCGGTCGCGCAGGTCGTCGAGGTCGGCGTCTGTGACGTGCAGGGGGAGGGAGTGGGTCACGGGGGTCCTGGCGTGGCGGGCGGGCGCGGTCCCCTCATGGTCCCGCGTCCGCCGCCTCGGCGGCTAGGTCCGCCGCCGCCTCGCCATCACCGCGCGCTGCAGCAGCACGAAGACCAGGAGGATCCCGCCGGTGATGATGGTGGTCGCCTCGGGCGGGATGCCGCCGTCACGCGTGATGAGCACGTTCATGAGGCCCAGCACGAGGGCGCCGACGACCGAGCCGAGCACGAAGCCGACACCGCCGGTGAGGAGGGTGCCGCCGATCACGGTCGCGGCGATCGCGTCGAGCTCCCAGCCGATGCCGGTGATGTTCTGCGCGCTGCCGAGGCGGGCCGTGTAGATGACGGAGGCGAGACCGGCGAGCGTGCCGCTGATCACGTAGACGGCGAGCTTGGTACGTCGCACGGGCAGGCCCATGAGCGCGGCCGACTGCTCGGATCCGCCCGTCGCGTACACGGTGCGGCCGAGGCGCGTGCGGTGCAGGACGAAGAACGCGACGGCCACTACGACGAGCGCGATGAGCACGCCGGGTGTCGTGACGAAGTCGTTCACCTTCGGGCCGTCGATGACCTTCATGTTCGTGGCGAGCGACCGGATCGGCGACGCGTCGTCGAGGCGCTCGGGCACGGTGCTGAGGATGGAGGCGAGCCCGCGGCCGAGGAACATCATCGCGAGCGTCGCGATGAACGGCTGCACGTCGAAGAACTGGATCAGCACGCCCGAGACCACGCCGGAGGCCGTGCCGATGAGGATCATCAGCACCATCACGACCCAGGGGTTCCAGCCGGCGTTCGCGAGCAGGACGCCCGCGACGCTGCTGACGGCGACGATCGCGCCGACGGATAGGTCGATGCCGCCCGTGAGGATCACGAAGGTGAGGCCCACCGCGAGCACGATGACGTGCGCGTTGTTGATGAGGAGGTTCGACAGCGTCGCGGCCTGCAGGATGCGGCCGTACGCGATCTCGCCGTAGGCCAGCATCGCGAGCAGGATCACCAGGGCGGCGACCGTCGGCAGCGAGTCGAGGCGGAGGCGCATCCGTCGGCGCGGCGGCCGGGATGCGGTGCCCCTGCCCGGTGCGGGTGTCGGGGTCAGGGGCGGCTGGATCGTCGTGGCGCTCATGCGGGCACGGCCTCCTTCTCGGTCGGCACGGGGGTGGGCGCCGTCGGGCGGCGCCTCGTGAACAGCGCGCGGACGCGCCGGGACTGCAGGAGCACGATCGCGACGATCACGATCGCCTTGAAGGCGGGCGTGGCCGAGGACGAGACGCCGAGGAACACGACCGTCTTGTCGAGGGTCGCGATGAGGAGCGCGCCGACGGCGGCCCCGAGCAGGTGGAACTTGCCGCCGGCGAGCGAGGTGCCGCCGATGACCACCGCGAGGATCGCGTCGAGCTCCAGCTGGTAGCCGGTGCGGGAGACGTCGACCGTCATGACGCTGGCGGTGGCGAAGATCCCGGCGACTCCCGCGAGCAGGCCGCTCGCGATGTACGCGGTGAACAGGAGCGCGCGTCGGTCGAGGCCGGCGAGGCGCGCGGCCTGCGGGTCCATGCCGATCGCCTCGATCATGAGCCCGAGGGCGCTGCGCCGCACGAGGACGGCGACGCCGATCGTGATGAGCACGGCCAGCAGGAACACCACCGGCAGCCCCACGAGGTAGCCGTTCGCGACCCAGCGGAACGGCTCGTTGGACGCGGCCGTGTTCTGCCCGGCCGTGATGACCTTCGCGAGCCCGCGGCCGGCGAGCATGATCACGAGGGTGCTGATGAACGGCTGCAGCCCCACGACGGAGACGAGCATGCCGTTCACGGCCCCGAGGATCCCGGCGATGAGGAGCGCGAGGCCCATCGCGCCGAGGGCGACGCCGAGCGAGTCGGATCCGGCGGCCTTCAGGAACTCCATCGACACGGCGCCGGCGACCACCATGATCGAGCCGACGCTGAGGTCGATGCCGCCGGTCGCGATGACGAGGCACATGCCCACGGCGATCATGAGGACAGGCGCCGCGGCGCGGAGGATGTCGACGAGGTTGCCGACGAGGTTGCCCGTGTCCGGGTTCACCGACAGGGCGAGGTAGCCGGGGTCCTTGGCGACGTTCACGGCCAGCAGCAGGATGATCGCCACCGAACCCCAGAACCAGGGCCGGTGCAGCAGGTCGGCGAACGGGCGGGCGGTCGCGGTCTTGGTGCCGCTCATCGGCGGGCCTCCTCGGCGGATGCGGATGCGGATGCGGATGCGGGGTCGCGGGCGGGGTCCGGCACGGCGTCGAGGTCGACGACGGACATCCCCTCCTCGGCGATGGTGGTCACGATGGACTCGGCCGTCACGTCCGGCCCGGCCTCGAGCTCGGCGATCTTGCGGTGGTCCTTGAGCACGACGATGCGGTCGCTGAGGCGCACCACCTCCTCGAGCTCCGAGGAGATGAAGACGACGGCGACGCCCGTGTCGGCGAGGGCCGCGACCTGCTCCTGGATCTCGGCCTTCGCGCCCACGTCGATCCCGCGGGTCGGCTCGTCGAGGATGAGCAGCTCCGGCTCGGTCGCGAGCCACCGCCCGAGCAGCACCTTCTGCTGGTTGCCGCCCGACAGGTTCCGGATGGGGCGGTCGGGGTCGGCCGGGCGCACGTTGAGCTCGGTCAGGTACTTGGAGACGATGCGGTCCTTCTCCTTGGCCGACAGCGGCCGGGCCCAGCCGCGCTTCGCCTGCACGGCGAGCACCAGGTTCTCCCGCACGCTGAGGTCGCGGATGATGCCCTCGTCGCGGCGGTTCTCGCTGGAGAACGCGATGCGGCGCTTCAGCGCCTTGGCGGGGGAGGTGATGGCGACGGATGCGCCGTCCATGGTGACGGATCCCGAGTCGGGCCGGTCGACGCCGTAGAGGAGGCGCGCGAGCTCGGTGCGGCCGGAGCCGAGGAGGCCGGCGAGGCCCACGACCTCGCCGCGGCGCAGCTCGATGTCGGTCGCGTCGAGCGACCCCTTCCGGCCGAGGCCGGTGGCGCGGTAGACGGGCTCGCCGTCGGCGACCCGACGGCTGGCGCGCTCGCGGTCGAGGGAGCGGAGAGCCTGCAGGTCCTTGCCGATCATCTGGGCGATGAGGCCGGCCCGGTCGATGTCGCGGGTGAGGTGCTCGCCGACGCGCTTGCCGTTGCGGAGCACGGTGAGGCGGTCGCTGATCGCGAAGACCTGGTCGAGGAAGTGGGAGACGAAGAGGATGGCGACGCCCTCGTCGCGGAGGCGGCGCATCACGCGGAAGAGGCCCTCGACCTCATCGGCGTCGAGGCTGGAGGTGGGCTCGTCGAGGATGAGCACCTTCGCGTCGATGACGGTGGCGCGGCTGATCGCGACGAGCTGCTGCAGCGCGAGGCTGAGCGAGGAGAGGGGGGTGCGCGGATCCAGGTGGCCGAGCCCCACGCGGGCCAGCACCTCGGAGGCGGCCGCGTGCGTGCCCTTCCAGTCGATGCCGAACCGGCCGCGGCGCTCGTGGCCGAGCATGACGTTCTCGCCGATGGTGAGGTTCCCGCAGAGGTTGACCTCCTGGTAGACCGTGGAGATGCCCGCGGCCTGCGCGTCGGCGGTGCCGGAGAGGCGGCGCTCGGTGCCGTCGACGACGACCGTGCCGGAGTCGATCCCGTAGACGCCCGTGAGCGCCTTGATCAACGTCGACTTGCCGGCGCCGTTCTCGCCCATGAGCGTGTGGACCTCGCCGGGGAAGAGGCGGAGGTCGACCCCGTCGAGCGCCTTGACGCCCGGGAAGGAGATGGTGATGCCCCGCATCTCGACGATGGGGATGGGTGCCTGCATGGCGCGTGCTCCTTGTCTGCCGGGCGCCGGCTGCGCGCGGCAGCGGGGCTCTCGACGGGCGGGGGCGGCGGGGCGGGTGATCCGCCCCGCCGCCGTGTGTTCCGTGCGGGCGGGTTAGAACTTCCGGTCGGGCAGCGCGGAGGCGGCCTTCTCGGGCGAGTCGAACGTGTCCGACGGGACGACGATCGAGGACTCGACGCTCTCGCCGGCGAGCAGCGACTTGACGGCCGTGAGGGCGGTGTCGCCGAACAGCGGGTTGTACTCGGCGACGAAGCTGAGCTGGCCGTCGGCCAGGGCCTGCAGCGCGCTCTTGGTGCCGTCGATGGTCGCGATCTTCACGTCCTTGCCGGGCGTGAGGCCCGCCTCCTGGACGGCCTGGACGGCGCCGAGGCCCATCTCGTCGTTCTGCGCGAAGACCATCTGCACGTCGTTGTTGTTCGACTTGAGCACGGTCTCGAAGACGCTCTTGGCCTCCTCGGTCGACCAGTTGGCGGTCTGCGCGCCGATCTTCGTGAAGGCGGTGTCGGCGCCGATGACGTCGTTCCAGCCCTCGTTGCGCTCGTTGACGACCGAGACGCCCGCGGGTCCCTCGAGCGTGAAGTACTTGCCGCCCTCGGGCAGCGCGGTCTTCGCCCAGTCGGCGACCGACTCGCTCACGGCGATGTTGTCGGGCGCGATGCGGGTCGCGTAGAGCGAGGTGTCGTCCGGCTCGATGCCGCGGTCGATGAGGACCACGGGGATCTCGGCCTCCTTGGCGCGCTCGAGCGAGTCCTCCCAGCCGGAGCCCTCGGTGGCCGAGAGCAGGATCACGTCGACGCCCTCGTCGACGAACGACGTGAACGCGTCGATCTGCGACTTCTGGTCGTTGTTGGTGGCCGGCGCGTACTTGAGGTCGAACCCGGCCTCCTTCGTGAAGGTGTCCTGGATGTTCTTCTCGTTGGCCTGGCGCCAGGCGCCCTCGGGGCCGACGGCGACGAACCCGACGGTGGTGGTCTCGCCGCCGCTGTCGGCCGCGCCGCCCGCGGTGTCTCCGGTGCCCGAGTTGCTCGAGCAGGCCGCGAGTCCGAGGGCGATGGCCCCGGCTGCGGCGATTGTGGCGATGCGCCTCTTCGTGAACATGTATCTCCTCCTTGAGATGTCGGGACTACTGCGTCCCGTTCCGGTCCTCGGGGACCGGCCGTGCTGCGGTTGCGCGGGGTGCTGCCGCGTGCTCGGGATGTTACCGGTAACAGTCCTTGCCGCACAAGGCCTGTCTCACCGAGGACACCTCAGGGGCGCAACGTCGGCAGCGGGAAGTCCGCCTCGTCGTCCTCGTCGGCGGGCGCCGCGATCAGCTCGACGAGCGTGTCGACCGTCACGCCCGGCCCGTTGGCCAGCTCGCCGATCTTCTCCCGGTCCTTGAGCACGACGATCCGGTCGCTCACGCGCACGAGCTCATCGAACGCGCTCGAGATGAACACCACGGCGACGCCCTCGAGCGCGAGCTGCGCGATGTGCGCCTGGATGTCGACCTTCGCGCGGATGTCGACGCCGCGGGTCGGCTCGTCGAGGATCAGCACGCGCGGCCGGATCGCGAGCCAGCGCGCGAGCAGCACCTTCTGCTGGTTGCCGCCGGAGAGCTGGCCGGCGGGCGTCGCGGGATCCGCCGGCGTGATGCCGAAGTGCTCGATGTGCCGCTCGACGAGGTCCTCGCGCTCGGCCTTGGAGAGCGGATGCGCCCAGCCGCGCAGCGCCTGCAGCGCGAGCACGATGTTCTCGCGCACGCTCAGCTCGCCGATGAGTCCCTCGGCGCCGCGGTCCTCGGCGGAGAGGGCCACGCGGTTCCGCAGCGCGTCGGCCGGCCGGTCGATCACGATGTCGCGCCCGCCGAGCGTCACCACGCCGCCGTCGGCCCGGTCGGCGCCCGCGAGCAGGCGCGCGAGCTCGGTGCGGCCGGATCCGCGGAGGCCCGCGATGCCCACCACCTCGCCCGGGTGCAGCTCGAGGTCCACCGGCCGCAGCATCCCGCGCCGGCTGACGCCCGCGGCGCGGTACAGCGGGGGCCCGACGGGATCCACGCGGTGCGCCCGCCGCTGCGAGCCGATGCGCGTGAGGTGCGCCACGTCCGAGCCGATCATGCGCGCGATCAGCTCGGCCCGGTCGATCTCGTGCGGCAGGTGGTCGCTCACCTTCACGCCGCCGCGGAGCACGGTCATCCGGTCGCTGAGGGCCAGCACCTGCTCGAGGAAGTGGGAGACGAACAGGATCGCGACGCCCTGGTCACGGAGGCGGCGGATCACCTGGAACAGGCGCGCCACGTCGTCGGCGTCGAGGCTGGAGGTGGGCTCGTCGAGCACCAGCACGCGCGGCCGGTCGACCATGGCGCGGGCGATGGAGACGAGCTGGCGGCTGGCGGGGGAGAGGTCGGAGAGGCGGTCGCGCGGATCCAGGTCCGCGAGGCCGAGCTCGGCGAGCATCGCGGCCGCACGCGCGTGGGTGGCGCGCCAGGAGATGCCGAGGCGGCCGTGCGCCTCGTGGCCGAGCATCACGTTCTCGCCGACGCTGAGGTTCTCGACGAGGTGCGACTCCTGGAACGCGGCCTGGATCCCGAGGGCGCGCGCGTCCGCCGGCCCGCCGAGCCGCACGGGCTCGCCGTCGACGAGGATCTCACCCGACCGGATCCGATGCACGCCGAGCAGCGCCTTGATGAGCGTGGACTTGCCTGCGCCGTTCTCGCCGAGCAGCGCGTGCACCTCGCCGGGGTGGAGGTCGAGGTCGACGCCGTCGAGCGCGACGCCGTTCGGGAACGCGACGGTGATGCCGCGCATGCGCACGGTGGGACCGGTCGGGGACGAGCCCCGCGCGGAGCGGCCGGGCGCGGGCGCGGGCACGGTCGGGGCCGTCGTGCCGGTCGGGCGGCTCGTGGGCGATCCCCATGCGTGACGCACCTGCTGCTCCTCGGTCTCCGGGCCGTCGTGGCCGCGCGCCGGGTGGTGCCGGCTGGCTCGACTGTAGCGGCCGGGATCGGCCCCGGCGAGGGGCGGGGGCGCCGGAACCCCCTGGTGTCGGATTCAGTCCACGTGGCGGGCGGCGGCGCTGGAGTCGCGCACGATGAGCTCGGCCGGGATCCGCGTCGCCTGCGGGATCTCGCGCCCCTCGATCGCGGCGATGAGCACGTCGACCACGAGCGATCCGAGCGCCGGGAAGTCCTGCCGGACGGTCGTGAGCGGCGGGAGGAAGTGGCGCGAGACGGGCAGGTCGTCGAAGCCGACGACGCTGAGGTCCTCCGGCACGCGGATCCCGCGGTCGTGCAGCCCGTGGATCACGCCGAGCGCCATCTCGTCGTTCGCCACGAAGACCGCCGTGTACTCCGGCACCGCGGTGAGCCTCTTCGCGAAGTCGTAGCCGAAGTCGCTCGACCAGTCGCCGATCACGATGGGCCGCTCGCGCATGCCCCACGCCCGGGTGCGCGCGTGGAAGGCGCGCTCGCGGGCGCGCGCGTCGAGCCAGTCGAGCGGGCCCGAGACGTGCAGCACGTCGCGGTGGCCGAGGCTCGCGAGGTGGTCGACCGCGAGGCGCGTGCCCGCGGACTGGTCGACCGAGACCGTGAGGAACGCCGGATCCTTCTCGGCCTTCACCACGAGCGTCGGCAGCCCGGTCGTGATGGTGCGGAGCACGGCGACGGACGACGAGCGCGGCGCGACCACGCACAGCGCGTCGATGCCCTGGCTGGTCAGGTGGCGCACGGCCTCCTCGGGCGTCGCGTCCTCGTCGTCGCGCAGGGCGAACGACGCGACCGAGTAGCCGCCGTCGCGCGCCGACCGCTCGATGGCCCGCAGGATGCTCGACGGCCCGAACTCCACGGCGCTCTCGATGAGCACGCCGATGCGCAGCGCCTGCTGCGTGACGAGCTGCCGGGCCGCGCTGTTCGGCCGGAAGTCGAGCTCCGCCACGACCTCGAGCACGCGCTGCCGGGTCGACTCCTTCACCTGCGGGTGCCCGTTGAGCACGCGCGACACCGTCATGTGCGAGACCCCCGCGCGCTCCGCGACCTCGCGGAGCCCGAGCCGCTCGCCGCCGCTCCTGATGCTCACCCGTGCTCCATCCGGCATCCTCCGAGGCGGCGACGGACGTCGCGCCCGCCGGGTCGCGGGCTGGTCGGATCCCCATTGCTGGGCACACCCTACCGGGGCGGATCCGCGCGGGGCCGGGTGCGATGACCGCCGGGCACTCGCTCGACCCGTCCGACGAGCCCGCCCCCTGCGAGCCCGCTGACCGGATCGTGCGACCCCGGGACACCCGCCACCCGCCGCCGTAGGCTGATGCATGGCCTCCGACACCGCACCCCGAGACCCCGCCGCGCCCCTGTACCTCGACGTCGTCGACGGCTGGTGGCGCGCCGCCAACTACCTCTCCGTCGGCCAGATCTACCTGCTCGACGACCCGCTGCTGGAGCGCCCGCTCACGCGCGACGACATCAAGCCGCGACTCCTCGGGCACTGGGGCACGACCCCGCTGCTGAACTTCGTCTACGCGCACCTCAACCGGGCGATCATCGAGCGCGACCTCGACATGATCTACATCGCCGGCCCCGGCCACGGCGGCCCCGGCATGGTCGCGAACGCCTACCTCGACGGCACGTACTCGGAGCTGTTCTCGGCGGCGACGCCCGACCGCGACGGGCTGCGGCACCTGTTCCGCCAGTTCTCGTTCCCCGGCGGCGTGCCGTCGCACGCGGCGCCGGAGACGCCCGGATCCATCAACGAGGGCGGCGAGCTCGGCTACTCGCTCGTGCACGCCTACGGTGCGGCGCTCGACAACCCCGACCTCGTGGTCTCCTGCGTGATCGGCGACGGCGAGGCGGAGACCGCGACGCTCGCCTCCAGCTGGCACCTGAACAAGTTCCTCGACCCGGAGTCGGACGGCGCCGTGCTGCCGATCCTCAATCTCAACGGCTGGAAGATCGCGAACCCGACGGTGCTCGCGCGCATCCCCGAGGAGGAGCTGCTCGCGCTCTTCACCGGTCACGGCTACTCCCCGCGGATCGTCTCGGGCGGCTTCGACGGCGAGGACCACGCGGCTGTGCACGAGCGGTTCGCGCTGGCGCTGGGCGAGGCGCTCGACGACATCAGCCGGATCCAGCTCGCGGCCCGCACGGGCGGCAGCGAGGAGCGGCCGGCCTGGCCGATGCTGATCCTCCGCACGCCCAAGGGCTGGACGGGACCGCGCGAGGTCGACGGCAAGCAGGTCGAGGGCACGTGGCGCGCGCACCAGGTGCCGCTCTCCGGCGTGCGCGACGACCCGGACCACCTGCGCCAGCTGCAGGAGTGGCTCGAGAGCTACCGCCCGCACGAGCTCTTCGACCGCGACGGACGCCTGACGCCCGCGCTCCAGCCGAACCGGCCCGAGGGCGACCGGCGCATGAGCGCGAACCCGCACGCGAACGGCGGCCTGCTCCGGCGCGACCTCCGGCTGCCGCCGCTCGAGGTGAACGCGATCGACCTGAGCGACGGCCGCGGCGTCATCGCCGAGCCGACCCGCGTGCTCGGCGGCTGGCTGCGCGACGTGATCGCCCGCAACCCGCTCGACTTCCGGATCTTCGGCCCCGACGAGACCGCCAGCAACCGGCTCGACGACGTGTACGAGGTCACCGCGAAGGCGTGGCAGGGCGAGGTGCTGCCGGTGGACGAGCACCTGGCGCACGAGGGCCGGGTCATCGAGATCCTCAACGAGAACATCACGCAGGGACTGCTCGAGGCGTACCTGCTCACCGGCCGGCACGGGCTCTTCACCTCGTACGAGGCCTTCATCCACGTCGTCGACTCGATGTTCAACCAGTACGCGAAGTGGCTCGAGTCGAGCTCGAAGGTGGAGTGGCGGCGGCCGGTCGCGTCGTTCACGTATCTGCTGTCGTCACACGTGTGGCGGCAGGATCACAACGGGTTCTCGCACCAGGACCCCGGCTTCCTCGACCACGTCGTGAACAAGCGGGCCGAGATCGTGCGCGTCTACCTGCCGTTCGACGCGAACTCGCTGCTCGTGACGATGGACCACTGCCTCCGCGGCACGGACCTGATCAACGTCGTGATCGCCGGCAAGCAGCCGACCGCGAGCCTGCTGTCGCTCGAGGAGGCCCGGGCGCACGGCGCACGCGGCGTGGGCGTGTGGGAGTGGGCGGGCACCGAGGTGCCGGGGCTCGAGCCCGACGTGGTGGTCGCGTGCGCGGGCGACATCCCGACGGTGGAGGCGATGGCGGCGGTGCAGATCCTCAAGCGGGAGATCCCGCAGCTGCGCGTGCGCTTCGTCAACGTGGTCGACCTGATGCGGCTGCAGGACTCGACGCAGCACCCGCACGGCCTGGACGACGGATCCTTCGACGCGCTGTTCACGCGTGACAAGCCCGTCGTGTTCGCGTTCCACGGCTACCCGTCGCTCATCCACCGCCTCACGTACAAGCGGCACAACCACGAGAACATGCACGTGCGCGGCTTCGTGGAGCAGGGCGGCACGACCACGCCGTTCGACATGCTGATGCTCAACGACCTCGACCGGTTCCGGCTCGTGATGGACGTGATCCGCCGCGTGCCGCACCTCGAGACCACCTACGCGGCGCTGTCGCAGCGCATGGACGACGAGCGCATCGCGCACCGGGTGCACACGCGCCAGTTCGGCGAGGACATGGACGACGTGTCGGGCGCGGAGGGGCTGCCGTTCGCGGATCCGTCGCGGCAGACGGCGATCGACACGGGGGACGACAACGCGTAGGGGGGGCGCGTCCCCGCTGGCCGGACCGCCCTCCACCGGTCGGACCGCCGTCAGCCGGCGGGGGTGGCGTCCGCAGTCGGCGTGGCGACCTGGCCGGCCGGCCCGTGGTCGAACAGGCCGATCGCGTTGCCCTCGCTGTCGCGCACGTAGGCCCAGCGGTCGGTCTCGTTGAGCATCTGGATCCCGCCCATCGCGGATCCGCCGTGCGCCTCGACCTCGGCGACCGTCTCCTCGATGGAGTCCACGGTGATCACGATGGTGGGGTGCGGCACGTCCGCGCGCCGGTGGAGGTCGCCGTTGATCCCGTCGTCCGAGCCGGTGAGGATCATGCCCGCGTCCTCCCCCCACGGCTCGTAGCGGAAGCCGAAGACGGCGTAGTAGAACGCGCTCGCGCGCGCCATGTCGTCGGCGGGGATCTCGAAGTGCTCGACAGCGGCCATGCGCCATGATCCTGCGGCTGGGGAAAACCCGTCAAGGGGTCGGAGCGGATGCGGTGGCGGCGGCGGCGACCACGACGACGGCGCCGCCACCTCCGAGGAGGTCGCGGCGCCGTGGACGATGCGGGGCGGGGCGGGGATCAGCGGACGAGCTGCGCCCCCGCCGGAGCGACCCGCGTGACCGCCTTCGCGACGATGGAGATGGAGTCCCCGGCGCGCACGACGATCTCGGACTTGTCGGCGTACGTCCCGCCGTTCCACCAGTAGGCCTTCTTCTCGGTCCCGCGGTGATATGTCACGGCGACCTGGTAGGTGCCCGGTGCGATGTCCTTGATGAAGGCGGCGGCGCCGTACCAGGAGTACTCGGAGTACTTGACGACCCCGCCCTGGTACAGGTTCACGATGGTGTAGTCGCTGTCCCAGCCCGCGGCGGCGAGGCCGGTGACCGTCGTGGTGACGGAGGGGCTGATCGCGAGCTGCGCGTACACGCTCGACATCTGCGTGCCGCGCGTCGCGCGGTAGACCGATGCGGTGGCGAGGGTCCCGGTACCGCCGACCCACTGCGAGGCGAGCGCGGGGGCGGAGTAGCGGGTCGCAGACACGTACGCGTAGTAGTCGCCCGGGACGATCCCCGTCATCTCGAAGTTGCCCGAGGCGTCCGTCTGCACGTTGCGCGCGCTGTACGGCGTGGATCCCTCGACAGCGGACGAGGTCGGCACGAGGTAGACGGTCGCGTTCGCGACCGAGGCGTAGCTGGAGTCGTAGATCCAACCGGTGACCCGGGCACCGGCATCGAGCACGGTGTTGATCCCGAGCACCGTCTGGCTCCAGTTCGCGACCGTCACGACCGTCGCGGAGCCCTCATCGTCAGCGTCGCCGTACCACTCACCGGTCAGGCCCGAGGGATTGGGCGACGGAGCCGAGTACTGCACCTTGTACGCACCGGGCTGGATGTCTCGCACGGTGAAGCGCCCGAAGTAGTCCGTGTAGGCGCTTCCGCCGTACCAGTCTTCCTCGGTCGCGCCCGTCACGGTGACGAGGGCGTTCTCCACCGGAGAGCCATCGGCGGCGGTGACCGTGCCGCTGACCGTGGCCGCGCGCTTCACGACCATGTCGATGCGGACCGTGCCGTCGGCCTGGACGGCGAACGTCTGAGCCGCGCGGTAATCCCGTGTCGGACCGAGGTACTGCTCGATGTACTCACCGGCGACCTCCACATAGGCCCGCAGCGAGTACTCGCCCGGCCGCAGGTCGGTGATGCTGAACGAGCCACCGGTGAACTGCGTGCCCGCCTTGTCCCAGCCGTAGTCGGGGTCGGTCACCTCGATGTAGCCATCGGTGATGAGGTTCTCCGGGCTGACCGAGCCGAGGTAGACGCTGCCCGTCACCGTGGCGTTCCACGGCTGCTGCGGGAGCTGCACGTTCTCCGCGACGACCGCCGCGGTCCTCGCGCTCGTGCGAGCGGTCGTGGAGAAGCCGGACGCGGTGCCGACGGCGGTCGCTGTGATGCGCTTGCCGACCTCAGCAGCCGTGACCACGTACTCATTCGCGGTCGCCCCGGGGATCTTCACATCGTTCGCGTACCAGACGTACGTGAAGGTCGGCTTCGGCGTCCAGAGGCCGGGCACGATGCGCAGCGTGTAGCCGACCTTCGCATCACCGACGATGACCGGCTGCGTCGACGCGATCGCCGGCTTGCCGACCGCGGCGGTCGCGACGCTCGTCTTGCTCGTCGTGACGTAGCCCGCCAGCTTCGCGGTGATCGTCACCGTGATCGTCTTGCCGAGGTCGGCGGTGCCCACCGTGTAGGTCGAGCCGGTGGCGCCGGTGATCGCGGTGGTGCCCACGGTCCACTGGTACGTGAAGGCCGGGGTCGGGGTCCAGGATCCGGTCGCCGCGGTGAGGACGCCGCCGACCGATGCGGAGCCGGTGACGGTCGGCGCAGACGCGACCGTGAAGGCCTTGGCGGCCGGCGCGGCGATGACCGCGGCCGAGCCGGCGCTCGTCTTCGACGCCGACGTGTAGCCCGAGAGCGTGCCCGTCACGGTGACGGTGATGCGCTTGCCGACGTCCGCCGCGACGGGGACGTACGTGGAGGCGGTCGCGCCGCTGATGGCCACGTTCGAGGCGAACCAGCGGTACGTGAACGTCGTCGGCACGGGTGCCCAGGTCCCCGGCGCCGCGGTCAGGGTGGCGCCGACCTGGGCGGTGCCGACGATGGTGGGCGTCGGCACGGTCGTGAAGGTCGACGGGCTCGTGACGGGCGCCGCGACGACCGCGGCCGAGGCCGCGCTCGTCTTCGAGGCCGACGTGTAGCCCGAGCGGGAACCCGTGACGGTGACGGTGATCCGCTTGCCGAGGTCCGCGGCGACGGGCGCGTAGGTCGACGCGGTCGCGCCGGAGACGGCCACGTTCGCCACGAACCAGCGGTACGAGAACGTCGTCGGCACGGGTGCCCAGGTGCCGGGCGCGGCCGTCAGGGTCGAGCCCACCTGGGCCGTCCCGCTGATGGTGGGCGTCGGCACGGTCGTGAACGTCGACGGCGTGGTGACGGGCGCGGCCACGACGGCAGCGCTCGCGGCGCTGGTCTTCGCCGCGGTCGTGTAGCCCGAACGGCTGCCGGTGACGGTGACCGTGATGCGCTTGCCGACGTCGGCGGCGACGGGCGTGTAGGTCGAGGCGGTCGCACCGGTGACGGCGACGTTCGCCACGAACCAGCGGTAGGCGAAGGTCGTGGGCACAGGCGCCCACGTGCCGGTGGCCGCGGTGAGCGGCGTGCCGACCTTCGGGGTCCCGGTGATCGTCGGCGTCGGCACAGTGGTGAAGGCGACGGGTGAGGGCGCGGCCGCGACCGTCGCAGTCGCGGCGCTCGACTTGGCGAGAGACGTGTAGCCGGCCTTGTTCGCGGTAACGGTCAGCGTGATCTTCTTGCCCAGGTCCGCCGCGACGAGCGTGTACGCGGATCCCGTGGCGCCCGAGATGGCGACCCCGTTGCTCCACCACTTGAAGGTGAACGAGTCGGGCTGCGGCGCCCAGGTGCCGGTGACGGCGAAGAGGGTGGAGCCGACCTGCGCGGTGCCCGTGATGGACGGCTGGGGCGCGGTGGTGAAGGTGACGGCGGCGGTGCCGACGGCGGTGGTGGAGGCGGCGGGCGCGTCGGCGGCGACGGCGCTGGTGGCCATGCCCGCCTGTGCGGAGGCCACGAGGGCGAGGGAGAGGAGGCCGACGAGGGCGCGTCGGCGTGCGGTTGTCATGGTGCTCCTGGATCCGGGGGTCGCTTCGGGTGCGACCGTCGGCCATGCTTACAGGCATCTCGCAGGTGGTGTCGTGTACCCAGTTCGGGCTCCTGCCCGGCAATGACCCCCGGACCGGCCGTTCGGGGGGGGGGGCGACACTGTTTTCCTCACTACGGTAAACATGGGTCGCCGCATACCCGATGCGGCCCTCCCGAGGAGCGCATGTGCTCATCCCCGCTCGACGTCCCCCTACTCCCACGCCCGGATCCGGTCCCGTGCTGTCCGCGCGTCCGCGCCGGCTGCTGCTGACGGGCTCGGCGCTCGCCGCCGCCCTGGTCCTGTCCCTCGCCGTGCCCCCTGTCTTCGGGGATCCGGCCTCCGCGGCGACCCCTGCCCCGGCCGGTGGATCCGCATCCTCCGCGCTCGCGCCACGGGCCGCCGCCGCCTTCACCGTCGCGCCGACGCCGACCGTGACCGGGACGGCGACCGTGGGCCAGACGCTGACGGCGATACCCGGCACCTGGAAGCCCCTCGGCGCCGTCGCCTACCAGTGGTTCGCCGCGGGCCAGCCGGTCGCGAAGGCCACGAGCGCGAGGCTGGTCCTCACCGCCGCCGAGGCCGGGCGCCCCATCACGGTGCGGGTGACGATGACCAAGGCCGGCTACGAGCCCACCTCGCGCACCAGCGCCGCCACCGCCGCGGTCGCGCCCGCGGCCTTCCGCCCCGCCACGCCGACCATCTCGGGGACCGCGGCCGTGGGCGCGACGCTCACCGCGCGGCCGGGCAGCTGGACCCCCGTCGGCACGTACTCCTACGCCTGGTGGCGGAACGGCCTGCTCATCCCCGGGGCGACGGTCGCCACGCTGAAGCTCACGTCCGCCGACGCGGGCACGCGGATCACCGTCACCGTCACCGCGACGAAGACCGGCTACGCCACGGTCGCGAAGACGAGCGCCGCCACCGCCGTCGTGAACGGGTCCGCCGTCCCGCCGGCGCCGCAGCCCACGCCGACGACGGCCCCCACGGCCGCCCCGGTCCCGCAGCCCACCGTGGCCCCCACCCCGGCACCCGCGGCGCCCACGTTCCTCGTGTCATCGGCGCCCACGATCGCCGGCGAGCTCCACGTGGGCGCCACCGTCCGGGCGGTCACGGGCACCTGGACCCCCGCTCCCACGGCCTACGCGTACCGCTGGTACGTGGACGGCGTGTGGGACCCGTCCCGCACCGCTCCCACCTACACGATCGGACGCGACGCGCTGGGCACGCGCCTGACCCTCACGGTCACGGCGTCCGCCCCGGGCATCCGCTCCCTGGCACGGTCCACCGCCGGCCCCTCCGGCGCCGTCACCTGGAGCACCGCGGGCGCGTCCGACGGCAAGGGCTCCGACGTGGTGGCCATCCTCGGCCAGTCCAACGCCCAGGGCGCCGGGCTGCACTTCGATCCCGTGGCCGACGCCGGGCGCCCGGGGCTCGACCAGCTGGTCGGCAACGGCCCGCTCATCGGCACGGTCATCCCGGCGTCGCACAGCCTGCTGCACGTGGACACCTGGAAGGACCCCGCCGGCGGACCCCTCGTCGGCCCGGGCATGGAGCTCGGGCGGCGGCTGCTCGAGGGCGTCGCGCCCGGTCGCCGCGTCCTCCTCGTCCCCGCGGCGAAGGGATCCACCTCGCTCACCAAGGTGAAGGGGGAGAAGTACACGTGGGATCCGAGCCCGGACGCGGGATCCGCCGAGGCCGGCCTCGTGAACCTCTACGACAACGCGCGCACCCAGATCGACCGCGCCCTCGCGGACGAGGACAACCGGCTCGTCGCCGTGATCTGGATCCAGGGCGAGACCGACTCGGGCGTGCTGCGTGACGCCGCGAACGCGACGGAGCGCGCGGCGGTCGAGGGGCGCTACCGCAGCCGCCTGCTGGAGCTGGTGGACGGGATCGGCGACCGCTACGGCCACGCGCCCTTCCTCATCGGCGGCATGGTGCCGGAGTGGGTGCGCGGCGATCGCACGGACGGCGTCGTCGGCCCCCATCCCGACGCGGTGTACCGCCGGACCATCCAGGCGGCGCACGAGTGGGTGGCGGTGCAGAACCCGGAGGCCGTGTTCGTGGACGGCGTGCGCGGGCACGGCCAGGACGCCCACCTGCACTACGACGCCACGGGGGCGCGGCTCATGGGCGACGAGTTCTACGACGAGCTGGTGGCGCTGGGCGCGGCCGGGCGTCCCTGATCTGAGCCGCACCGGCGTCGCCGCCGGCCGGCCGAGGTCGGCCGGCCGGTACGGGCCGCCCCGCCGCAGGTGCGCGGCCAGCCCTTCGCGACCGGCGTCCGCGGGGGTCTCCCGTACGGTGGAGCGCGGCCCGCCGACGGCGGTCGCCGCCCGTGCAGCGCACGGATCCGCCCCACCACCCGGAGGCCCGCATGGCCGCATCCACCCGCATCCTCCCGCCCCGGATCAGCGACCCCCGGCTCGAGGGCCTGGGCGACGGCGACCCGTCCGACCTCGACGCGCACGCGTCCTTCGAGCGCCTGAGGTTCGCCGACGCCGACCTCTCGGACGCCGACCTCGTCGACATCGGCTTCGAGGAGTGCGCGCTCGAGCGGATCCGCCTGCACGAGGCCGACCTCACCGCCGCCAGCCTCGTGGACGTGCTCGCCTCCCGCCTCGACGCGCCCGTGCTGAAGGCGCCCCGGATCCGGATGCGCGACGTGCGCCTCGAGGGCTCGCGCGTCGGATCCGCCGAGCTCTACGACGCGACGCTCTCCTCGGTGCACATCACCGACTGCCGCCTCGGCTTCGTGAACCTGCGCGGCTCGAAGATCACCGACCTGCTCATCACCGACTGCGCCATCGAGGAGCTGGACCTCCGCGGCACCGCCGGCATGCGCATCGCCTTCGCCCGCACCACCATCGGCACGCTCGACCTCGCCGACTCGTCGCTCACGCACCTCGATCTCCGCGGCGCCGAGATCATGGACCTCGACACCCCCGACGGACTCCGCGGCGCCGTCCTCGACTCGACCCAGCTGATGGCGCTCGGCCCGGTCTTCGCACGGCACTTCCGTGTGCGCGTCGAGGACTGAGCGGCTACGCGGGTGGCGGGATCCGCAGCTTGAACCCCACGTGCGAGCGCGCGTACCCGAGGCGCTCGTAGAAGCGGTGGGCGTCGACGCGGGCCGCGTCGGAGGTGAGCTGCACGAGCGCGGCGCCGAGGGCGGGCGCGGCGATGTCGGCGACCCAGCGCATCATCGCGCCGCCGATGCCGGACGAGCGCAGGTCGCTCCGCACGCGCACCGCCTCGACCTGGAGGCGGGAGCTGCCGCGCCGGGCCATGCCAGGGATCACCGTGAGCTGCAGCGTGCCGACGACCGCGCCGCCCGCGTCCGTCGCGACGAGCAGGTCGTTCGCGGGATCGGCGACGATGCGCGCGAGGGCGTCGCGGTAGAGGTCCGCGTCGGCGGGATCCGCGCGGTCGCCGCGCGAGGCGCTCACCGCGTCGTCGGCGAGCAGCTCCATGAGCGGCGCGAGGTCGGCGGGGTCCGCGCGGCGCAGCTGCACGCCGGGGACGCGTGCCGCGAGCGGGACGGGGAGGACGAGGGGTGCGAGCACGCCCCCATCCTCCCCTCCGCGCGTCAGCCCGGCTAGGCCGCCGCCGCGCCGCCGGCCGCCCGCGCGACGTGCGCGAGCAGCCGCTCGACCAGCATCCGGCGCAGCTCCACCGACGACCAGCCGTGATCTGCGCCCTCCACCGCCGTGAAGGTCGCGCCCGGCATCAGCTCGCCGTAGCGCGCGCCGTAGGCGACCGGCACGACCTGGTCGGCCGTGCCGTGCAGCACGTCCACCGGACCGGCGTACGCGGTGACGGGACCGTAGACGTCGACGCCCGCGAGCACCTCGTCCACGAACGCCATCCCGAGGCCCATGCCGCCGAGGTCGACGAGGCCCCGCTCGCGCGCCACGGCGAGCGGCAGGTGCATGACGCGTCCGTGCAGGGTGATGTCGTCCACCACCACGCCGGCCGGAGACCACAGCGTGAGGCTCGCCACCAGCTCGGGCGCCCGCGCGGCGGCCAACGCGGACTCCACGGCGCCGAGGCTGTGGGCGACCACGTGCACGGGTCCGCCCGCGTCCCGCGCGAGGGCACGGATCATCGCGGTCACCTGGCCGACCTCGTCGAGGAGTCGCACGTCGGCGAAGTCGCCGTCGCTCACGCCGTGGCCGAGCCGGTCGTAGGCGCGGGCCGCCGTGCCGGACGCGGCCAGCGCGCGGGCGACCTGCACCCACAGGCCGTGGCCGCCCGTGCCCGAGTCGCTGAACCCGTGCACGAGCAGCGCGGCGGGGGCGCCGGGTCGCACGGCGCCGTGCTCCCAGCCGCGGAGGGTGCGCCCGCCGTGGTCGAGCTCGAGCGGGGCGACGCGCGGCGCCGGGGTCGCGGCCATCAGTTGCGCCGGTCGGCGAACCCGGCCGGGAGGTCGCCGGGCGCCGTGTCGACGACGGTCTCGTCGTCCGCGCCGACGAACTCGTCGAGCGTGATGTGCGCGAACTCCGGCACGACGTAGATCGGGTACGTGGGGCCGGCGTCGCGGTGCGCGCGCATCTGGTCGAGGTGGTCGTTCTGGAAGAGCACGGTCTTGGATCCGTCCTCCTCCACCCAGCGCGGGAAGAAGATCGTGCCGTGCAGCACGCGCGCGGCCGGGATGATGTTCACGACGACGCTCGTGCCCGTGGGCTCGTTCCACGAGACCTTGAAGACGCCGTCGGCGAGGGCGACGAGGTCGACCGTCTGGTCCTTCACCCAGCGGCCGCCGACCATGCCCGAGTGGATGCGGTAGTCGATGGTCGTGGCGTTCTTCACGTACATCTCGTACTGCCAGCCGTTGGCGTACGTGTAGATGAGACGGTGTCCGACGAGGGGGCTGAGGTCCTGAGCGGGCACGGGGTGCTCGACGCTCGTGGTGATCGTTGTCATGCGCGCATCCTGACACCGGAATGCGTTTGTCACAAGCGCATCTGGCTGGGTATCCTCGGTGCATGCCCTCCGACCCGACCGCCGCCGAGCTGCGGGTCGTCGCCCGGCGACTGGGCTCGGAGGTGGGACCCTTCCGCCGCCGCCTCATGAACGCGTCGCGGAGCGCGGCGGACCTGCCGGACCTGCCGGACGCGCAGGTCGAAGTGCTCCGCCGCCTGGAGGCGATCGGCTGGGCCACGCCCACCCTGCTCGGTCGCGCGCTCGGGCTCGCGCGCTCCACCGTCAGCAACCTCATCCTCGCGATGGAGCGCGACGGCCTCGTCGATCGGCGCCTCGCGAAGGGCGACGGCCGCAGCACCGAGGTGGGCCTCACGGATCACGCGCGGGATCTGCTGCGCACCTTCGACCGCTCGGCCGAGGCCGTGCTCGTGGGCGCCCTCCGCCGTCTCACGCCCGACGAGCGCCACGCCATCGCCCGCGCGCTCCCGGCCCTCGAGGCCCTGCACGCAGCGATAGGGGGCGAGCCCCGGCGCACCGAGGCTGCCGACAAGCCCCACCCATGACCTCTGGGTCCGGGCCCTGCTCGGGACGTCGAGTCCTGGTCGCTCATGGCCCCTGTGGATGGATCGCCATCATGTGCGCGTGGAGGCAGATGATGGCGGCCTTCCCGCAACTTGATCAAAGGAGATCAACATGCACATGCAATCCCGTCCGCGCACCGCCGCCGTCGTGATGGCGCTGGGCGCAATCGTCGCATCGACGTCCATCGCACTCCCCGCCCACGCCGCCACCGAAGACGCTGGCCCAGCTGCGGCCGTCACCAGCTCATCTGCTCCGATGTCCTTCCGAGGCTACGACACGTCTGTGGCCGAGGCGCACGGCTATCGCATCGTGACCGACGCGCATGGACGTCAGACGAGCGTGCCGGTGTCCGCGGAAGCCAAGAGCGAGGTCGTGCTTGACAACGCCCTTCCCGGCGACTGTGGCTCGTCCTTCGTGACCGCGGCCAAGCTGTCCAACGACACGCTGGCCGTCAATACCGGATACGACGTCCCGTTCCCGGTGGCGGAGAAGACCTGGCGGGTCAATGCCGTGTCGGTGTTCTCATCTCATACATTCCCGTGGGATGGACCGAGCGCCGGCGCCTGGTCTGCTCAGGCCGCTGCGACGCTCGTGGGTCCAGGTGTCGCCGTCGTCCCGCTCACCGCGCACGTCGTGGGTGATGACGGAACGGTCTGCTACTCGGCCGGCCCGACCGCGGCGTTCGGATGAGTACCCATGCCGCCTTCGTTGGAGACCCGACGGTAGGCACTCCCCGCCTGGAGGGGAGTGCGTCGTGCTGAAGGAAGAAGCGTCCTCGTCCGCGCATGCATCGAAACCGTCGACCCTCATCAATGATGACGGCTTGATGAAGCTCATGCATATCCGCGACTTGCATGCCCTCGCGGACACCGGCATCCCGCCGTCGCGCTGGCCCGCCACGCCCACTGCCCGACTCGATGGCGATGCGATCCCCGAGGCCGGAGAGCACGTGCGACGTCACTGGCTGGAGGCGATCACCTGGCATGCGGGAGGAGGAGCTAGAAGGCAAGCGACCTTGGTCGCCGCGGATACGGGAGACGTCGCGTCCGTCCGTGACGTGATCGCTCCCCCGTGGGATCGGGACGTCGCGGCCCTCCTTGACCTCGATCGCTACACGGAGTGGTTCTTGGCTCTCCCAGCGGCACCTCACGGCCTCGTACCGCCTGAAAGCGAATCCTCGCGGGTGGCCGCGACGGCAGCAGCGAGACGCGGCCTCGTCGTCATGGTCGTCCTTCCATTGCGTGAACCGCACGCGTCGCAGATCGGGGACGACTGCCTGCTTCTCTCATGGGGTGTCTACTCGGACGAGAGGCAGCGGATGCAGGCGCTGGATGGGTTCGCTCGCGGAGTGGCCGAGTAGGGGAACGCCCAGAAGCGCGGCCGGACGCGACGACGCGCCGCCGGTCGGGGAGCGCATCCCCATCCGACGGCGCGTCGTGATCCTCTGAGCCGCCCGGCCCGGTGTCAGGCCGCGTGCACGGATGCGCGCGGCGCATCCGGCGCGACACCGGCTTCTGCGTCTGCGTCGCAGGAGGGCTGGCCGGTCGCTATGTCCGGACCGGCGACGGCGTTCAGCCGCGCGAGGTACCCGGCGAACGCGTCGAGGTCGTCGCGCGTCCACTCGCCGAGGCCGCGGATCAGGCGGCTGCCGCCCTGGGCGTCGTCCACCTCGATCCCCGCGCGGCCCGCCGGGGTGAGCGCGAGCACGCGAACCCGGCCGTCCTGCGCGTCGGCGCCGACCTCCACGAGCCCCAGCTCCTGGAGCTGGCGGAGCTGCCGGCTGACCACGCTGCGGTCGACCCCGAGCTGGTCGGCGACGGCGCTCGCGTGGGCCGCGCCGCAGCGGCGGATCACGCGGAGCATCTTGTAGCCGATGGGCGGGAGCTCCGGGTGGATCCGCGCGGCGGCCTCCCGGGTCGTGGCCCGGATGCGCGCGGCGAGGGCGGTCATCTGCTCCTCCACCTCGGCGATGCCCGCGGCCACCGCATCCGGGATCCCCTCGGCGACGCCCGGGATGTCCCCCGCTGCGTCGCCCACGGGGGAGCGGTCGACGTCGCTCATCGGCGGGCGTCGACCCCGGCGTCCTCGGCCTCGGGCAGCCGGATCGACCCGGTCGGGTTCGCCTCGCCGGCGGGGGTGAGCGCCACGGCACCGGCGGATGCGCCGATCAGGGCGTCCTCGGCGTCGGTGCGGTGCACCTCGCGGGCGTCGGGCGACGCGGCCTTGTCGCTCTTCAGCTGCACGGCGTTCTTGCTGCCGAGCTGCGCGTTGGGCAGGAAGATCACCGCGATGAGCGACACGATCGCGAGCGGCACGCTGTAGAGGAAGACGTCGCCGATGCCCACGCCGTACGCGCTCTCGACCACGACGCGGACGGCCGGGCTGAGCTGCGAGACCTGCGGGATGACGCCGGAGCCGAGGGCCTGCGCGGCCGCGGCCTGGTCGGCCGGGGCGAGCTTCGTGATCCCCGCGGTGATCTCCGACGCGATGATCGTGCCGAGGATCGAGCCGAGGACCGAGACGCCGACGGTGCCGCCGAGGCTGCGGAAGAACGTGACGGCGCTCGTGGCGACGCCGAGGTTCTTGACCTCGATGGCGTTCTGCACGACGAGGACGAGATTCTGCATGAGCATGCCGAGGCCCGCGCCGAGCACGAACATGTAGATGCCCACGAGCACGAAGTCGGTGTCGTAGCGGAGCGTGGACAGCAGCGAGGTGCCGGCGACGATGAGCACGGCGCCCGAGATCATGATCGCCTTCCACTTGCCGCGGCGGCTGATCAGGTTGCCGAACACGGTCGAGGAGATGAGCAGGCCCGCCATGAGCGGGATGGTGAGCAGGCCCGACTGGGTGGGCGTGGCGCCGCGGGACAGCTGCATGTACTGCGCGAGGAACACCGACGTGCCGAACAGGGAGATGCCGACCGCGAGGCTCGCGAGCACCGACAGGGTGAAGGTGCGGTTGCGGAACATGGTGAGCGGGATGATCGGCTCGGCGACCCGGAGCTCGGTGACGACCGCGGCGATCAGCAGCACGATGGCGCCGCCGGCCATGAGGTACGACGTCATCGACGCCCACTCGAACTGCTTGCCGGCCTGCGACACCCAGATGAGCAGGAGCGAGACGCCGCTGGCGATGAACACCGCGCCGAGGTAGTCGACGTGCACCTTGCGCTTCGGGTGCGCGGGGAGGTGGAGGGTGACCTGCAGCAGGATGATCGCGATGATCGCGATCGGCAGCGCGATGAAGAAGTTCCAGCGCCAGCCGAACGCGTCGGTCACGACGCCGCCGAGGAGCGGGCCGCCGACGGTGCCGACGGCCATGACGGCGCCGAAGAGACCGGCGTAGCGACCGCGGTCACGCGGGCTGATGATGTCGGCCATGATGATCTGGCTCAGCGCCGCGAGTCCGCCGGCGCCGAGGCCCTGGAGCACGCGGAAGACGATGAGCGTCTCGGTGTTCTGAGAGAAGCCGGCGAGCGCGGATCCCAGCACGAAGGTGCCGAGGGCGAGCTGGATGAGCAGCTTGCGGTTGAAGAGGTCGGCGAACTTGCCCCAGAGCGGCGTGCTCACGGTGGTGGCGAGCAGGGTCGCGGTGACGACCCAGGTGTAGCCGGACTGGTCGCCCTTGAGGTCGCTGATGATGATCGGCAGCGAGGTCGAGACGACGGTGCCGGCGAGGATCGAGACGAACATGCCGAGCAGGAGGCCCGAGAGGGACTCCAGGACCTGGCGCTTCGACATGGATCCGTCGGCCGAGACGGTGCGGCGAGGGGCTTTAGCGGATTGCGCGGTGGCCGGGTGGTGCTGGGACATGATCCTCCGGGTAGTTGACTGCAAGCAACCATATGCCGATGGTGGATTGTTGTCAACCATCTCCGCTGGCCGTGGATCCGCTGCCGGGGCCGGGGCCGAGGCCGACGCCGCGTGCGTCGGAGTGGACCGGGAGGGAGCGCCGGTCGACCGACCGGCCTCGATGCGAGGAGGGACCCCATGGCCGATTCGGTGGCGACGGTCCGGCTACCCGTCAAGGACATGACGCGAGCGATGGCGTCCTACCGCGACACGCTCGGTCTCACGATCACGAGCGAGGACGCGGACTGGAGCGAGATCGACGCGGACGGCCTGATGATCGGGCTCGACGCGCGCGAGGAGGCGGGCGGCTCGTCGCGCGGCGGGGCGGTCATCTCGTCCACGCCCGACGGCTCCATCGAGGACGAGCTCGAGCGGATCAAGGCGCGCGGCGCCGAGATCACGGGCGAGATCAGCGACCACGAGTGGGGCCGCATCCTCCCGTTCCAGGACAGCGAGGGCAACGACCTGCAGCTGTGCACGCCGCCGACCGGAGGCTAGTCGCGCAGCCCGCTCACGGCAGCGGCTCGAGGTCGACGTGCACGTCGTCGCCGACCGCGAGGCCGTGGGCGTCGCGGATCGCCCGCTTGACCGGGAGGATCCACGTGCCGTCGCCCTGCGGGAACACGGAGGTGCGCCAGGTCGTGGTGCCGACGCGGACGCGGACGGGGACGGATCCCCAGCCGCGGCGGCCCGCCTCGCCCAGTTCGTGGAGCATCGGGCTGAGGTCGGTGGGCAGGCTCACGAAGGTCCAGAGCGCGCGCCGTGCCTCCCAGGCCCACAGGGGCGCGGTGAAGCCGAGGGGGAGGTCGTCGGTCACCCCTCGACCCTAGGGCGCGCTCACCAACCGGCGCGGTCCGCGATGAGCTCGGCGACCTCGGCGGGGGTGCGGGACGTGGTGTCGATCGCGAGGCCGCCGAGGCCCGCGGCGTCGATGATCGCTGCGAGCTCGGGGGCGCGGGCGCGGTGCCAGGCGAGGGCCGCGGCGTCGTCGTCGTGGCGGGCGTCGAGGCGCGCGAGGACGGCGTCGGGATCTGCGGACAGCCGGACGACCAACGGGTCGCGGGACTCGAGCGCCGCGGCGCAGCGCGGCAGGTCGAGCGCGTCCTCGACGACGGCCGCGACCACCACCACGCGCGCCCCGGCCTCCCGGTAGTTGCGGGAGAGGTCCCCGAGGTTGCGGAGCGCCAGCTCCAGCTGGAACGGATCCTCGGCCGGCGCCGGGTGGAGGAGGCGCACGTCGTCCGCGTCGACCAGCGCGTGCGACAGGCCGCGGGCGCCCAGGAGCGTGCCGAGCGCGTGCATCGTCGTGGTCTTGCCTGCGCCGACCGTGCCGGTGAGGATCACGGCGTCCGTCATCGCACCTCAGCTGCCGCCGGTCACGAGGTGGCACTCGAGCTCGTCCGCGGACGCGGCGACGATCTCGAAGGAGGCGGCGCCCGCGCGGATCGTCACCGTCGACATGCCGACCCAGCGCGTGTGCGGCTCGGCGGTGGTGCTGGAGATGGCGTGGCGGAGGATCCGGAGGCGGTCGATCGAGAGCGTCGCGGTGCGGCGGCGGAGGACCTGGTCGCGGCGGGTGAGGAGCAGCAGCTCGCGCGGGGAGCACGCCGCCACCGCGCCCGCGAGGCTCATCGGCCGGAGCCGCTGCAGCGCGCCCATGAGTCCGTCGGCGGTGGGCACGAGCGGCGTGCGCGGGCGCGACGACAGGTAGCGGAGCTGCGGATCGCGCGCGGCCAGGTCCCAGTACGCCGCCGCGACGCCGGCCTCGTCCTGCCCGACGTCGATGCGCGGCGTCGCCCGTGCGGTCTGCTTCGGGCAGGAGCTCGGCACCCCGGCGGACTCGCCCGCGAGCGTCATCAGCAGCTCGGTCAGCTCCACGACCACGTCGGCGGATGCGCCGTTGAACGGGATCCGCAGGGCCTGGCCGTCGGCCGTGTGCACCGTGAGCAGGCCGTCGAGCAGGTCGACGCGGTCGCGCACGGCCACGAGGCCGGCGAAGGGGATGCGTCGGGCGGTGTACGCGGAGCCGTCGCGCGAGAGCACCTCCAGCTCGCGGTCGCCGACGACGAGGAGGTGGTCGTACAGGTCCATGGTCGGGTCGGTGTCGCGGCGCGGGATGTCGCGCGGGACCTTGAGCACCAGGCGGGCGGCGAACGGGTCGACGCCGTGCGGTCGGTACAGGCGGGGGACCTCGTCGAGGGTGCGGACGGTGTCGATCCACGGGCCGAAGGCGTCGTGCTCGGCGGTTCTTGCGGCTGGCGTCACCACGTGAACGTATACCGCGCGTCGGCGCCCACGGGAGCGGGGACCGTGCCCCATCCGGGGCGATCTCCGTGTGCTAGGGGAGCGGCCGCGTCAGCTCTCGATCAGGTCCCGCTCGGGCGGCACGGAGGTCCACAGCCCCACGACCCGCCGCGCGAGCGCCCGCTCGAGGCCGCCGAGCGCCTTGACCACGAAGATCGTGGTCCGGGCGGGGGATCCGGCCTTGGAGAAGCCGCGGTCGACCGCGCGCACCCACGTCTCCGCGGCGATCTTCGCGGTCGAGTAGTTGGCGCCGCCCGGGTACGGACGCTGCACGGCGGTGGAGGAGACGATGGCGAGACGGCCGGCCTCGGACGCCTGCAGGTCGGCGTCGAAGGCGCGCGTCGTGTTGCGCAGCGTGGTCACGAGCCGCTCGTGCAGGAAGTCCCAGTCGTCGTCGGTCTGGCCCTCGAGGCCGTTGCCGCCGCGCCAGCCGCCGACCAGGTGGATCAGCCCGTCGACGCCGCCGAGCTCGGCGCGGATCCGGCCGGCCAGGTCCACGACGGCCGCGTGGTCGGCGAGGTCGCACACCTCGCGCCGGGACGCATCGACGTCGTCGAGCCGCCCGGCGTCCGTGCCGACCGCGACGACGCGCGCGCCCGCCGCCGTCAACTCGGCGCAGACGGCGCGTCCGGCGGTGCTCGACGCGCCGGCGACCACGACCACGCGGCCGTCGACGCTCACGCGGCCTCCCCCGTGATCCCGGCGGTGGATCCGATGACGTCGCGCATCTTCTTCTCCAGCGCCTCGAAGAACATGCTGAGCGGGAACTCGTCGTCGAGCACGAGGTCCGTCAGGCCCTTCGGCGGCCCGTCGAGCGGCAGCGCGCCGGGTCCCTTCGCCCACGTGGACGCGGGGTGCGGCGTGACCGTCTCCGTCACCATCGCGTACGCGGCCAGCCAGTGCGCGGTCTTGGGCCGGTCGATGGAGCGCCAGTAGAGGTCGTTCACGCGGTCGGCGAGGGCCACGACCACGTCGGCGACGTCGTCCCAGTCGATCGTGAGGCGCGTGTCGGTCCAGTGCAGCACGTGGTGCTGGTGCAGCCACGCGAACAGCAGCTGGCCGCCGAGGCCGTCGTAGTTGCGCACGCGGGATCCGGTGATGGCGAAGCGGAAGATCCGGTCGAAGATCACGGCGTGCTGCACCATGCCGGCGCGCTCGAGCAGCGCGTCGTCGGCGTCGGTGCGCTCGGCGGGATCCACCGCTGCGAGCCGGCGCTGGATCGCGACGGCCTCGCGGAACGCCGTGAGGTCGCAGCGCAGCTCCTCGATCGAGTAGAGGAAGAACGGCATCCGCTGCTTGATCATGAACGGATCGAACGGCAGGTCGCCGCGCATGTGCGTGCGGTCGTGGATGAGGTCCCACATCACGAAGGTCTCCTCCGCGAGCCGCTGGTCCTCCAGCAGGCGCCGGGCGTCGTCCGGCAGCTCGAGCTTCGTGACCTCGGCGGCGTGGCGCACCACGCGGCGGAAGCGCGCGGCCTCGCGGTCGGCGAAGATCGCACCCCAGGTGAAGGTCGGGATCTCGCGCATCGCGACGGTCTCGGGGAACAGCACGGCCGAGTTGGTGTCGTAGCCGGGCGTGAAGTCGACGAAGCGGATGGGGACGAACAGCGCGTTGCCGTAGTCGCCCGCCTCCAGCTCGGCGACGAACTCCGGCCAGACGACCTCGATGAGCACGGCCTCGACGAGCCTGGACGCGCTGCCGTTCTGCGTGGTCATCGGGAAGACGACGAGGTGCCGGATCCCGTCCACCCGGTCGCGCTGCGGCTGGAACGCGTTCAGGGAGTCGAGGAAGTCCGGCACGCCGAGCCCGGCGTCGACCCATCGCGCGAAGTCCACGTCGAGCGCCGCGAGGTAGGCGGCGTCGTGCGGGAAGAGCGGGGCGAGCGCGCGGGCGGAGTCGCGGATGGTCTGGATCAGCCGCCCGGCCTCCGCATGGTGCGCCGTGTCGGGGACCGAACCGTCCTTCACCTGCATCGGCTGGAGCGCCACGGCGGCGTCCTTGAGGGCGAGCCAGGCGGGGGAGGAGGCGACGGAGCGCACGTCCTCCACGACCTCGGGCTCGCCGATGACGGCTGCGGTGGGTGCGGCGCTGGACATGGATCGACCTCCGATCGTGCGGGTGGCGTGCGGTGCCTCCACCGTATCCGCGGGATCGGCGCCGGATCGTGTCCCGTGTGCCGGATCCGCGCGTGGATCGGCGCGGCCGCGCAGCATCCGTGCGCGAACGGCGAGGCCTACGCCTCGTCGTCCGCCGGGACGGGCGTCGTCGTCCCCGTCTCGTGGTCGCGCCGCAGCACCGCGTAGCCGACGGACGCGCGCGGTTCGCCGCCCGCGACGGGCCAGCCGTCGCGGTAGTGCGCCTCCTTCACGAAGCCCGCGCGCACGAGCACGCGGCGCATCGGCAGGTTGTCGTCGCGCGTCTGCGCCTCGAAGCGCGTCACGTGCGGGTACGAGCCGAACACGTGCGCGGTCAGCGCGCGCACCACCGTCGCGCCGAGCCCGCGACCGCGCGCGGCCTCCGCGAGCCGCAGGTCGAACAGCACGCCGGGATCCTCGAGGTCGTCCAGCACGACGAGGCCCACGCGGCCGGATCCCGCGACCTCGATCCAGAGGGCGGCGTGCTCGGGGCCGTCGAAGTCGCCGGCGGAGATGCGCGCCTCGACGTCCTCGGCCGTCGGCGCCGGCCGCACGTGGAACGGGAACGCGTTCGAGGTGAGGAACTCGCGGAGCGCGTCGCGGTCGCGCTCGACGTCGACGGGGACCAGCGCGACGGCCGGGGATGCGGGCGGGGTGTCGGGCATGGGGGTCCTCCGGGTCGGTTCGAGCGACGGCGGCCGGGGCCGGCTCATCCACAGCCGCGGGTGAACAGCGGGTGAACCCGACGGTCCCCCGTAGAGGGGACACGCGTGCAGGGCGCAGGATCATCGCCGTGGATCCATTCATTCTCCTCGTGCTCGTCGTCATCACGGCGCTCGCCTTCGACTTCACCAACGGCTTCCATGACACGGCGAACGCGATGGCCACGTCCATCGCCACCGGCGCGCTGAAGCCCAAGGTGGCCGTCACGCTCTCCGCCGTGCTCAACCTGGTCGGCGCGTTCCTCAGCATCGAGGTCGCGCTCACGGTCACGAACGCGGTCGTCAAGATCCAGGACAAGTCGGGCGCCCCCGACCCGGCGCTGCTGCAGGGCGGCGGATCCGCGCTGCTGCTCATCGTGCTCGCCGGCCTCATCGGCGGCATCGTCTGGAACCTGCTCACCTGGCTGCTCGGCCTCCCGTCGAGCTCCTCGCACGCGCTGTTCGGCGGCCTCATCGGCTCGACGCTCGCGGGCCTCGGCCTCAACGGCGTGAACTGGGCGGGCGACGGATCCAAGCTCGACGGCGTCGTGGGCAAGGTGATCCTGCCGGCGCTCATGTCGCCGATCCTCGCCGGGGCGGTGGCCGCCGTCGGCACATGGCTCGTGTTCCGGATCGTCGGCAACCTCGCCGGGCGCGGCCTCGACCGCACCTTCCGCATCGGCCAGATCGGCAGCGCCTCGCTCGTCTCGCTCGCGCACGGCACGAACGACGCGCAGAAGACCATGGGCGTCATCACGCTCGCGCTCATCGCGGCGGGCGGCTGGACCGACACCGAGTCCGTGCCCTTCTGGGTGAAGATCAGCTGCGCGCTCGCCATCTCGCTCGGCACCTACATCGGCGGCTGGCGGATCATCCGCACGGTCGGCAAGGGCCTCGTCGAGATCGACACGCACCAGGGCATGGCGGCCGAGAGCTCGTCGGCCGCGGTCATCCTCGCCTCCAGCCACCTCGGCTTCGCGCTCTCCACCACGCACGTCGCCACCGGCTCCATCCTCGGCTCCGGCGTCGGCCGCCCCGGCGCGCAGGTGCGCTGGCGCGTGGCGCTGCGCATGGTCGTGGCATGGATCATCACCCTCCCGGCCGCCGCCCTCGTCGGCGCGATCATGTGGTGGCTCGGCCACCTCATCGGCGGTGCGGCCGGCGGCATCGCGATGACGCTCGTGCTCGTCGCCGTGTCCATCACCGTCTACGTCCGCTCGCGCAAGGACGACGTCGGCGCGCACAACGTCAACGACGAGTGGTCCGACGAGAAGACCGCCCGCCCCGCAGCCCAGCCCGCCGACGTCTGAAGGACCCCGCCATGCTCCCCCTCTTCCTCTCCGCGGTCGGCCAGGTCGCCCTCGTCGCCCTCCTCCTCGGCGCGGGCCTGCCCGCCCTCTTCGCCCTCGGCGTGCGGTCCTTCGCGCTCGCCAGCCCCGACACCAGCGGCCGCGTCGCCGGATCCGACTCCGCGCGCCGCCTGCCGCCCGTCGTCCTCCAGGTGGCCGGCGCCCTCTGCTACGCGGTCGTCGTCCTCGCCGTCATCGCGGGCCTCACGCTCATCATCGCGACGGGCCTCGGCCAGTCGGTGAGCTTCGAGCACGTCATCCCGACCTTCACCTCGAAGGGCTGACCGTGACCGACAGCGCATCCGAGGGCGACGGGCCGGACGACGGCGCGACGGGCGTCGTCGCGCCCGACCGCCCCGACCGTGGCATCGTCCAGCGCGTCGTCGGCTGGCTGCGCGCGGGCTACCCGTCCGGCGTGCCGGACCAGGACTACGTGCCGCTGCTCGGGATCCTCCGCCGCAGCCTCACCGCCGAGGAGCTCGAGCAGGTGGTCGACCAGCTCGTCGACGACGCGGTCGCGGCCGAAGCCGCCGGCGAGGAGATGGGCAGGAGCCAGCTCCGCGAGCGCGTCGAGGCGATGCTGCTCGGCCCGGCGATGCCCGAGGACCTGGTGCGCGTCTCGGCGCGGCTGGCGGCCGCGGGCTGGCCGCTCGGATCCCCGGAGGACCTGCACGAGCCGGACGCCGCCGACGCGCGCGCGACCGAGCGCACGGGCCTCGTCTCCCGCATCGTCGCGTGGCTGCGCGCGGGCTACCCGGCCGGCCTGCCCGAGCAGGACTTCGTGCCGCTGCTCGCGCTGCTCCGTCGCCGCCTCAGCGACGAGGAGGTGCGGGAGGTGAGCGCGCGGCTCGCATCCGAGGGCGGGCTGCCCGCCAGCCGCCTCGACGTCGCCTCGGCCATCGCGGGCGTCACCTCCGAGATGCCGTCGGACGCCGACATCGAGCGCGTGCGCGCCTACCTCGAGTCCCACGGCTGGCCGGAGGGCTTCCGCATCTGATCGGGGCCCGCCCTCAGGAGCTCGCCCCCTTCGGCTCGCGGCGATCGAGGGCTGGCACCGCAGCTGATCCACGGTCGGCTATCGGTCGGTGCGCTGATGCGGGTGCGATGACGTGCCGTGGCCGACTCCCCCGAGGGCGACTCCGCGACGGGTCGCCCCGTGCGCATCTTCGTCACCCTCACGCGGACGCGCACCGTGCAGACGGCCGTGGAGATCGGCCGCCGGTCGGGCCTGCCGAGCACCACGGCGCACCGCATCGTGAGCGAGCGGGTGGACGCGGGACTGCTCGAGCGCGACGACGAGCGCCGTCTCCACCGGCCGTCGCCGTCCCCGTCCGCGACGGGTCGGGACGGGCCTCCCGGTGCCCGCCCGCTGCTAGGGGTACCCGACGAAGCCCTCCCACGCGGCGCGACGCGGCCCGTGGGGATCGTCGACGATCGTCCGCTCGCGCGTGTAGACCTGCGTCGCGCGCCTGTCCGCGTCGTAGAGCGGCCACTCCGGGCCGGGGCCGCTCCCGTGCGCGAAGGACACGAGGTCCGCGCGGAGGGCGCCGGCGACGTCGGCATCGGATCGCGAGGCGCCGATGGCCTTCTCGATGCAGTCGAGCTGTCCGAACAGCAGGGCGATGTCGGATCCGTGCGTCACGCCGAAGCCGAGCAGGGACATGAGCCGCGGGCCCCTGTCGAGGCGGAACATCCGGGTCGGGGCGTAGCGGCTGTGCGCCTCGGCGACGGCGACGGCCGGGTGCCAGAAGGCCGCGTCGCCGCCGATCCGCGCCTCGTCGACCCGCCCCCGGGAGGAGTACGCCCCGCGGACGCGGTCGAGCGTCCCCGCGGGCGACGCGGCGAACAGCCTCTCGAGCTCATCCCGGGACGACGCGAGCTCGCCCTTCATGGCCTTCTGGAAGACCGTGTGCTCGTCGTGGCAGGTGCCGATCATGAGGGGCAGTCGGAGCGCGCGCCCGCCGCGATACGCGTCGATCGGCGCTTCGGGGAGCAGATCGCCGTCGACGACGTAGCTCATGCTGATGGTGCCCGTGGTCTCCTCACGCGTCTGCCGGTCGAACGTCCTGGCGGCCGTGATGAGCGACCTCGCCGGCACGCGTCGGATCTCCGACACGTCGTCGCCGTCGAGCCCGAGCACGCGGAGGTAGCGGGCCGTCCAGTCCTGCACCCGTTCCCGCGAGTAGGCGTGGAAGGCCGGCGCGCTCGCGGACACCGCGCGGGCGAACAGCCCGGAGGCGGCGGGAGAGGCCAGGAGCGTCGTGACGGCCAGGGCCCCGGCGGACTGCCCGTAGATGGTGACGTTCTCCGGATCGCCCCCGAACGCGGCGATGTTCGACCGGATCCAGCGGAGAGCGGCCATCTGGTCCCGGAGGGCGAGGTTCGAGTCGTGGTCGCCGCCTCCGCTGCGCCCGGCGAGGTCGAGGAAGCCGAGCACCCCGACCCGGAAGTTGAAGGTCACCGCGATGACGTCGGAGTCGCCGATGAGCCGTTCCCCCGGATAGAGCGAGGACCTGCCGCTCCGGTTCCCGCCGCCGTAGATGAAGACGATGACCGGACGCGGGCCAGGCCGCCCCGTCTGCGCGGCGACGTTGACGGTCAGGCAGTCCTCGCTGACCGTCGGCTCACCGGGCACCTGGCGGCTCGAGCGGCCGAGGGGCGTCTCCCAGGGCCCTGGCCCGAACTCGGCGGCCGCCCGGGTCCCCTCCCACGGCTCGGCGGGGGCCGGTGCACGGAACCGGCGCGGACCCACCGGGGCGGCGGCGTAGGGGATGCCGCGCCAGTGCTCGACGTCGCCCTCGACGACGCCCTGGACCCAGCCGTCCGCGGTCCGCACGGGCTGTCCGGGATCTCGTTCCATGCGTCACTCGCTCTCTGTCGATCTCGCATCGACGTGTTCACCGGTCGGATGGCCGGATGCCGCCGTTCGGGTCGTATCCCGTGCGCGGAGGCGGGTGACCGTGAGCCACGCGCCTCGCGTCGAACGGGAACCCGCGAGGAGCCCATCTTGCACTCCGCGCCTGAAAGTGCAAACATGCACTCCATGGAAGATGGTGCAACAGGACTGCGGGAGCGCCGCCGGGTGGAGACATCGGCGCGACTGACGACGCTGGCGCGCCGCCTCACCGCGGAGCGCGGCCTCGCCGGCTTCACCGTCGAGGAGGTCTGCGACGAGGCCGGCGTCTCCCGCCGCACCTTCTTCAACTACTTCGCCTCCAAGGAGGACGCGCTCTTCGGACGCTCCTCGCGCGTCGAGACCCAGGACCTCGAGGACGCGTTCGTCGCGGCCGGCGACCCCGCGGATCCCGCGCTCTCGCCGTCGCTGCTCGACGACTTCGCGGACCTGTGCCTCGAGCGCTGGGCCCGCCTCGACACCGACGGCACCTCGATGCAGGACATGCACGCGGCCTTCCGCCGCGAGCCCGGCCTCCTCGTGCGCGCCCTCGAGGCCGCCATCGAGGACGAGGCGAAGGACGTGCTCCTCGTCGAGCGCCGCGAGGGGGTGCCGCCCGGCGACCTCCGCGCGGCCGTCCTCGTCCAGACCATGGGCGCGCTCGGCCGGGCGAGCGCGCGCGAGTTCCTCGCCCCCGGCAACACCGATCCCATCCAGCTCATCATGCGGCGGCGCCTCGACGCCCTCCGCGAGATCGCCCATCCCACCACCACCGTGACCACCCGCCAGCCTGAACGGACCCCATGACCGCCACCGCCCCCGCGCCCCTCCTGCTCACGCAGCGGCGCATCTGGATCATCTTCTCGGCCCTCATCGCCGGCATGCTCCTGTCGAGCCTCGACCAGACCATCGTCTCCACCGCGATGCCGACCATCGTCGGCGAGCTCGGCGGCGTCGACCACCAGGTCTGGATCACCACCGCGTACCTGCTGGCCACCACGATCGTCATGCCCATCTACGGCAAGTTCGGCGACGTGCTCGGCCGACGCAACCTCTTCCTCGCGGCCATCGCGATCTTCACGCTCGCCTCCGTGGGCTGCGCGTTCGCGGGCGACTTCTGGACGTTCGTGGTGTTCCGCGCCGCGCAGGGCCTCGGCGGCGGCGGGCTCATGATCCTGTCGCAGTCGATCATCGCCGACATCGTGCCGGCCAACCAGCGCGGCAAGTACCTCGGCCCGCTCGGCGGCATCTTCGGCCTCTCGGCCGTCGGCGGCCCGCTCCTCGGCGGCTTCTTCGTCGACCACCTCACCTGGCAGTGGGCGTTCTACATCAACATCCCGGTCGGGATCGCGGCCTTCGTCGTGGCGTTCATCGCGCTGACGCTGCCGAGCAAGAAGGTGACCAAGCGGATCGACGTGGCCGGCGTCGTGCTGCTGTCCATCGCCACGACGTGCCTCATCTTCTTCACCGACTTCGGCGGCGACAAGGCCTACGGCTGGGGCTCGCTCCTCACCTGGGCGTGGGGCCTCGGGCTCGTGGTCGCGGCGTCGCTGTTCGTCTTCACGGAGTCGCGGGCGGACGACCCGGTGATCCCGCTGAGCCTCTTCCGGAACCCCGTATTCGTGAACGCCACGGCCATCGGCCTCGCGCTCGGCATCGGGATGTTCGCGGCCATCGGCTTCGTGCCGACGTTCCTGCAGATGTCCACCGGCACCTCCGCCGCGGTCTCGGGGCTCCTGCTCCTGCCGATGATGGTGGGCCTCATCGGCATGTCGATCACGTCGGGCATCCTCATCAGCCGCACCGGGAAGTACCGGATCTTCCCCATCGTCGGCACGCTCCTCACGATGCTCGCGCTCGTGCTGATGACCTCCCTCACCGCCCAGACGCCGGTGTGGCTGATCTGCGTGTTCCTCTTCATCTTCGGGCTGGGCCTCGGCCTCATCATGCAGGTGGTGGTGCTCGTGGTGCAGAACGCGGTGCCCGCCGCCCAGATCGGCACCGCGACCAGCACGAACAACTACTTCCGCGAGGTGGGCGCCGCGCTCGGCACGGCCGTGTTCGGCACGCTGTTCACGACGCGCCTCACCGAGAACCTCACGACCGTGTTCGCCGGGGCGGGCGCAGCGCCGGGCGATGCGGCGGCCTCCGCCAGCAGCATCGACCCGCAGACGCTGAACGCGCTGCCGGACGCGGTGCGCGACGGGATCGTCGACGCGTACGCCGACGCCCTGGCGCCGGTGTTCTGGTACCTCGTGCCGTTCATCGCGATCGCCTTCGTGCTCTCGCTCGTGCTCAAGCAGATCCCGCTGTCGGACGTCGCCGGGCTCGTCGCCCGCGGCGAGGCCGTCGGCGGCGAGGAGGCCGAGCGGCTCGAGGCGGAGCAGCGCGCGGGCGGCCGCGCCGGCGCGAGCGCGGCGCAGGCGACCGGACCGGACGCGGCCGACGACGCGTCGCGGATCGCGGTGCCGTCGAGCGACGCCCGCGACGGATCCGGGAGCTGACCCGGGCATCCGGTCGGCGCACGACCCGTTGACAACGCGGTCCCCGGCTGGTCGGATCGCGGCAGGGCCGCCGTGTCCATCGCGGAGGCGGCGGCCCTTCCGCGTCCGGCGCCGCCGCAGCGGGACCCGTCCGCCCCACGTCATCGGAGGTCGCCGTGAGCGAGCCCATCGTCATCACCCGCACGTTCGCGGCCCCACGCGAGCGCGTCTTCGACGCGTGGATCACGCCGGCCGACTTCTCCGCGTGGTTCGGCACCGCCGCGGTCGACGTGCCGCGCGACACGCTGCGCATGGACGTGCGCGTCGGCGGCGCGTGGAGCGAGGTGATGCGCCTGCCCGACGGGAACGCCATCGACTGGGCGGGGGAGTACGTCGAGCTCGACCGGCCGTCGCGCATCGCGATGACGATGACCGACCGGCCCGCCGAGCCCGCGGGCGAGCCGCTCACGGTCGACATCGAGGAGGTCGCGGGCGGCGCGACGCGCATGACCATGATGCAGCGCGCGGGCGAGTTCTCCGACGAGCAGCGCGCGATGACGATCCAGGGCTGGAGCGCCTTCTTCGACGTGATGGAGGGGCTGGTCGCGCCGAGCGCCTAGCGCGTGCGGCCGGGGCGGTCCTGCCGCGGCCGCCGCACCACGCCGACCGCGGTGATCCCCGCCGCGCCGAGCGCGAACGCGAGGACGGCCAGGAACGGCAGCTCGTCGGCCGTCATGCCCGTGGCGGCGAGGGTGTCGCCCCGGGCCGCGGACGCGTCGGCGGCGGCGAGCTCGGCGGGCGAGCCGGGGAGCGCGCCGGGGTCGGACGCCCCGGGCGAGGTCGTGCCCGGATCCGCCGCGGCAGCGCCCGTGAGGCAGCGGCGCACCTCTGCAGTGTTGTAGAACAGCGAGCCCGGGGCGATGGGCGTGCAGCCGGCGCGGAACGGGATCGCCTTCTCGTCGTACAGCATGCGCACGATGGCGCGGCCGCCCGCGTCGCGGAAGACGTCCCACTGCACGTTCGCGGCCATGGGCGTGACCGTCTCGCCGCGCCAGGCGTTGGTCGCGTACGTGTACGGGGCCTCGGGCGTGACCTGCTGCGTCGAGCCGGGCAGGCCGATCAGGGCGGCGAACGGGATGATCGTCTCGGCGTGCGCGAAGCGGAACGTCGCGGCGGTGGCGGATCCGGCGAGGCGCGCGTCCATCGAGTCGAGGAAGTCGTCGAGCAGCGGCGTCGCCATCCGGTAGGTGATGTCGCTGCCCTGGAACGCCGGGCCCTTCGAGTAGAAGTCCTCCGCGTCGAGCAGGTAGGCGAACCACTCCGTGTCCGCGTCGTCGCCGGCGAAGTAGCGGTCGAAGTCGACGCTGACCTCCTCCGTCATGTCGGGCGCGATGATGTAGAGGTTGTAGAGCATCATCGCGGCGTCGAGCTCGTCGTCGACGTGGGTGCCGCCGTCGCCGCCGTCGACGAAGTGGTACTGCCCGGCCGCGAGGCGATCGACGAAGGCGGCCGTGTAGATGCGCTCGAGCAGGCCGCGCGCGGCCTCGTGGCTGCGGGGCTGGGCGTGGATCGCATCCACCGCGGCGGTCACGACGGGGCCGTCCTCGTAGGCCTGGTAGGCGGCGTTCGCGGCGGACTTGTGGAAGTAGAGGGTGTCGGGATCCTTCTGGATGTCCTTCGGCAGGTGCGAGGCGAGGAGCGGATCCGCGCGCTTCAGCCCCTCCGCGAACGCCTTGCCCGACGCGGTGGCGCGCGCCTCGCCGGAGCTCTCGAGCGCGACGGTGTCGGATCCCGCGTCGATCCCTGCGAACAGCGACGGCAGCCGCTCGACGACGCGCGAGCCGATGCCGCGGTGCTGGTCGGCGCCTTGGCCGGTGAGGTTGCCGTAGCCGAGCCTCTCGTTCGCGGCCGTGAGCTTCGCCACCTCCGGGCCGAGGGTCTGGCCGAGCGTCGTGAGCGCGCCCTCGGAGCGGGCCTGCTCCCACACCTGCGTGGTGAGCGAGTCGTACTTGAAGCTCGACAGGGCGCGGGATCCGTGGCGCGCGACCGACTCCGTGTAGACGGGCGCGAACCCGGCGGGCGCGGGCGCGAGGTCGGCCGCGGTGCCCTGCGGCCGGTAGGGGGTCTTGCTGCTGTAGTACGTGCGGTCGGCGGTGCCGGTGGCGGATCCGGTGCCGGTGCCGGTCGCGGCGAGCGCCGGGAGGGCGGATCCGCCGGCGGCGATCCCGAGGGCCAGCGCGAGCGTGACGGAGGCGGACAGGCGGCGGCGTGTGCGGAGGCGCATGGGTTCCTGGCGGAGCGGGCGCGGCGCGGGAGGCGCGGCGGCGGGTGCGGGTCGGTCGCGGGCGCGACGCGGCCGACGCTAGGCGGATCGCGTGACGCGGCGGTGTCCCGGCGCTGAACGGGCGGGGCGGCTGCCGGCGTCGGGACGGGCCCGGCCCCGCCCGTAGGGTGGGAGGACGCGGGCGAGGGGAGCCGGATGATCGGGGTGCTGACCGGGTTCGCCATCATCGGCTTCATCATCGCCGTGGGCTACGGCGTCGGCCGATCCGGGATCGCGGGTCCCGGCGCGCAGCACTCCCTCAACCGTGTGGCGTTCTTCGTCGCGACGCCCGCGCTGCTGTTCACGGTGCTCGCGAAGGCCGACCTGCACGTCGTGTTCTCGGCGTTCCTGCTCACGTCGGCGAGCGCGGTGGCCGTCGCCGCGGTCCTCTACCTGGTCGTGGCGCGGATCCTCTTCCGCCGGCCGGTCGCCGAGACCACCATCGGCGCCGCCTCGGCGAGCTACGTCAACGCCAACAACATCGGCCTGCCGGTCGCGATCTACGTGCTCGGCGACGCGCAGCTCGTGGCGCCCGTGCTGCTGCTCCAGCTGCTGGTGCTGGCGCCGACCACGCTGACGGTCCTCGACATCTCGAGCCGCGGATCCGCATCGGTGGTCGGGATCCTCACGCAGCCGCTGCGCAACCCGATGATCATCGCGTCGATTCTCGGCATCCTCGTCGCGATCACCGGGCTCCAGGTGCCCGACGCGATCTACGAGCCCTTCCGGCTGATCGGCGGGGCGGCGATCCCGATCGTGCTGATGGCGTTCGGCATGTCGCTCGTGGGGCGGAAGCCGCTCGCGCCCGGATCCGGCCGCGGAGAGATCATCGTGGCCTCGGTGATCAAGACGGTGGTCATGCCGCTCGCCGCGTTCCTGCTCGCGCGCTTCGCGTTCCACCTCGACGCGCCGCAGACCTTCGCGGCGACCGTGATCGCGGGATTGCCGACGGCGCAGAACATCTTCAACTTCGCGTCGCGCTACGAGCGCGGCGTGGTGCTGGCGCGTGACACCGTGCTCATCACGACGATCGCCTCGATCCCGGTGCTGCTGGTGATCGCGGCGCTGCTCGCCCCCGGGACCTAGCGGGCGCCAGATCCCGTGGGCGTCGACCTAGCGGCGGCGCGTCGGCGTCGCCCGCTGGGCGGCGCGCTTCTGCGAGCGCTTGGCCATCTGCGCCTTGCCCTTCGCCATGGCGGCCTTGCCCTGCCGGCTGCGCAGGAACTTCCGGATCACGGGGACGGCGACGAACAGGAAACGGATCAGCGGCATGGTGCTCCTCGGGGGATCTGCGCGGATCGGTGGATCCCCGCTCATCGACCCTGCCAGGTCCGGGCGCGCGCGACCGGGTCGGGAGCGGATGCGGCGGGGAACGGCCAGGCGGGCGCAGCGGCCAGGCGGTCAGCGGGCGTCGACCAGCCGCTCGCCCGCGCGGGCGACGAGCGGCGCGCGCTCACGCCGGGCGTGGGACATCGCCTCCTCGACCTGGGCCGGATCGGCTTCGGGGCGCGAGGGGTGCCCCGCGTCGAACGGCGGCTGCGGGTCGTACTCGAGGGCCAGCTGGATCGCGCGGGCCTCCGCGTCGTCGGCGATCTCCGCCGCGAGGACGAGCGCCGCGTCGATGCCGCTCGTCACGCCGCCGCCCGTGATCAGCCGGCCGTCCCGGACGACGCGCTCGGCCACGGGGATCGCGCCCAGCAGCTCGAGCAGCGGATGCGAGGCCCAGTGCGTCGTGGCGCGGCGTCCGCGGAGGAGCCCCGCGGCGCCGAGGGCGAACGCCCCGGTGCAGACTCCGAGCACGTGCCGGGCGCCCGCCGCCTGCCGCTCGATGAACGCGACGGCCTCGGCGTCGGCCATGAGGTCGAACGCCCCGCGGCCTCCCGGGACGAGCAGCACGTCGGCCTGCGGCGCGTCGTCGAACGAGGTGGTGGGCAGGAGCGCGAAGCCGCTGTCCGTCTGCACGGGCTCGACCCGGTGCCAGGCGAGATCCACGACCGCGCCGGGGAGCCGGGACAGCACCTGCACCGGACCGGTGAGGTCGAGCTGGGTCACATGGGGGAAGACGAGCGAGACGATGCGCAGGGGTGCGGTCATCCCCCGATGATCGCGGATGCGCGCGGCGGAGGTCGGCGTGGCATGCCGGCGCGTGCGGGCCGGGTGCGCTTCTCGGGTCCATTACGCATAGCTGGGGAAGTCGTCCCGCCCGCGTGCGGCGACCGCGCGACCCGAGCTACGGTCTCCGTCTGGCCGACTCTGATCGGTGCGGTCGACCTGGCGCATAGGCGTCGTCGGTCCGAGGCTGAAAACCTCCGGCATCCCCATCGAAGCCCGGAGATCCTCCATGTCCTCTTCCATGCCCTCGCGGAATGCCTCCAGCGCATCCGCCTCTCCCCAGCGCTGGTGGGCGCTGGTCGTCCTCGCGCTCACCCAGCTCGTGGTGGTGCTCGACGGCACCATCGTCAACATCGCCCTGCCGCAGGCCCAGCAGGAGCTCGGCCTCAGCGACGTCGAGCGCCAGTGGGTCGTCACCGCGTACGCGCTCGCGTTCGGGGCCCTGCTGCTGCTCGGTGGCCGGGTCGCCGACTACTGGGGCCGCAAGCGCACCTTCATGGTGGGCATGATCGGCTTCGGCATCGCCTCCGTCATCGGCGGCCTGGCCCAGAACGGCACCGAGCTGATCGTCGCGCGCGGCCTCCAGGGCGTGTTCGCGGCCCTGCTCGCACCCGCCGCCCTCGCGCTGCTGACCGTGACCTTCCCGAGCGGGCGCGAGCGGAACACCGCCTTCGCGGTCTTCGGCACGGTCGCGGGTGCCGGCGCCGCCGTCGGCCTCGTCCTCGGCGGCGTGCTGACCGAGTTCGCCGACTGGCGGTGGTGCCTGCTCGTCAACGTGTTCTTCGTCATCGTCGGGGTCATCGGCGGCGCCGTCCTGGTCACCGAGAGCAAGGCCGAAGGCGACAACCGCTACGACATCCTCGGTGCCGTCACCGTGACACTCGGCCTCGGCTCGCTCGTGTACGGGTTCACCCTCGCCGAGCACGGCTGGGGCCAGATCGACACGATCGGCTTCCTCGCCCTGGGTGCCGGCCTGCTGGCACTCTTCGTCCTGATCGAGAGCCGTGTCGCCCAGCCCCTGCTCCCGTTGCGCGTGGTCACCGACCCGGTCCGAGGAGGAGCGTTCCTCATCCAGGCCATCGTGGGCAGCGTGCTGATCGGAGCCATGCTGTACGTCGCGTTCCACCTGCAGATCGTGCTCGGCATGGATCCGCTGCCGGCAGGACTCGCCACGCTCCCCATGACGCTGATGATCATGCTCATGGCGCCCGTCGCGACGAAGCTGCTCTCCTCCGCGGGGCCGCGCCCCATGATGATCGGCGGGCCGCTGATCTCCGCCGCCGGCCTCGCCTACCTCAGCCGCATCACGGTCGACGGCTCCTACTTCGTGCAGGTGATGCCGGCGCTGATCGTCCTGGGCGTCGGCATGGCGTTCATCTTCGTCCCGCTGCAGAACCTCGCCCTCACCGGCGTGGAGCCGCAGGACGCCGGCGCCGCATCGGCGATGTTGAACTCCGCCCTGCAGATCGGCGGATCGATCGGCCTGTCGGTGTTCACCGCCCTGTACGCCTCCACGGTCGACCGCTACGACGGCGGTGGATCGGAGCTCGACGCCTTCACGAGCGGCTACTCGGTGGCCTTCCTCGCGGCGGCCATCGGACTGGTGCTGGCTTCGATCATCGCGGCCGTGTTCATCCGCGGCTCGAAGTCGGACCTGCTTCCCCAGGGTGCGGACGCGGAGGCCGCGGTACCGGTGCACTGATCCTGAGCGCATGACGGAGACGGCCTCCCGCACCATCTCGGTGCCGGAGGCCGTCTCTACGTTCGTGGCTATGTGGCCAGAGTGACTAGCAGTCAGTCGGCGGCGGACGCTCCGGCGGCGGCGAGCACTCCCTCGCCGGTGATGCGGGACATCGCCTCCCGCCAGGGCAGGACGGTCGCGAAGGCCGCGCCCATGATGGCCAGCGATGCCTCGTGCTGACCGGGCGCGCCGGCGACGCAGTCCGAGGCGACGTACATGTCGAAGTCGCGCATGTATCCCGACCGCACCGTCGACTCCACGCAGATCGAGGTGACCGTCCCCGTGACGAGGACATTTGTGGCGCCGAGCGTCCGCAGCACCTGCTCCAGCGGGGTGTTCAGGAAGGCGTCGTAGCGGTTCTTGTCGATGACCGCCTCGCCCTCCGCTGGCGTCAGGTCCGCGTGGACGTCCGCGTCCCAACTGCCGCGCTCGAGCAGCTCGAAGTTCGGCGGGAGGAAGCCCTCCATCCGCATCGGGAGGTCGACCATCCCGGGGCGGAAGACGCTGCGGGTGTAGATGACCGGGATCCTCGCGGCGCGCGCGGCCGCGATGGCCTGTGCGTTCGCGGCGATGACCGAGTCGACGTCGGGTATCCCCATGCCGAGGCGGGGGAGTGACCCGTCGGGGTGGATGAAGCCGTTCTGCATGTCGATGACGAGCAGTGCGCTGGACATTCCGTCTCCTTGCTGAGCAGGTGTGACGCGGCCGGCATCGTGCGGACCGCGCGGCCGTGGTCGGCCTGCGACCCGGCGCGTTAGACCCACGAAGCCGATGCAGGAGATCGAGGGTGCCTCCCCGCTGGGGCTGCGGTGCAGCCGGCGGGCGCCCTCGCCGAGGACTAGCCCAGTCCATCAGGTCCGCGGGTCGGATCCGTATCGGGTGTGTTTCGGGTATGTGAATCGACGGCCTGGCTTTATGCGTGCTGCCGTCCGCAGCAGCCGTCCCGACCAGCCCTGCGCGGCGTAACTGTATGTTTTGTACGGTAATCATCACGGATGACGAAGGCGCACGCACACGCATCTTCTCTGACAGGAGCTGGCCGGCGGTGGGCGGTGCTGGCGACCGTCGCGGCTGGGCTGCTCCTGATCACTCTGGACAACTCGATCCCGTACACGGCGCTTCCGACGTTGGTGACGGAGCTCGGAGCGGACAGCTCGGAGAGCCTCTGGATCGTCAACGCCTACCCGGTCGTGATGGCGGGACTGCTCCTCGGTGCCGGCACGCTGGGGACCGTGTCGGCCACCGGCGGATGTTCCTCATCGGCCTGGTGATCTTCGGGGTCGCGTCGCTGGCGGCCGCCTTCGCGCCGACGCCCGGGATCCTGATCGCGGCACGCGCCATCCTCGCGGTCGGTGCCGCGTCGATGATGCCCGCGACGCTCGCGCTGATCCGTCTGACGTTCGAGGACGAGCGGGAGCGCAGCATCGGCATCGGCGTGTGGGGGAGCACCGCGGTCGTCGGCAGCGCTCTCGGCCCCATCGTCAGCGGCCTGCTGCTCTCGCGATTTCCATGGGGGTCGGTGTTCCTCATCAACGTGCCCGTCGGGATCGCGGCGATCATCGCCACCGTGGTCCTGGCCCCGCACAACGACGCCGATGCGTCGAAGAAGTGGGACCTGCTGTCGTCCGTGCTGGCATTGGTCGCGCTCGTCGGCATGGTCCTCGCGATCAAGGAGATCGCGAAGGGCGGCTCCGTTCCCGTCATCGCACTCGCCCTCGCCGGTGCGGTCATCGGCGGAACCCTGTTCGTCCGGCGGCAGCTGGTGCTGCCCTACCCGCTCCTGGTGTTCGGGATCTTCCGCAATCCCGCGTTCCTGGCGGGGACCCTCGCAGCAGGATTCTCGATGTTCACGACCGCCGGCGTGCAGCTCGTCACGACTCAGCGATTCCAGCTGGTCGCGGGCTTCACCCCCCTGGAGGCGGGATTCCTGGTGGTCGCGGTCGCCGTCGCCAGTGGTCATCCCCTGGTCGAGGTCCGTAGGCCCGTAGGGAGGCTTGCGCCGGTGGAGGCGCGGAGATCGAACTCGGCCTCGAGTCACTGGAGGTCGAGCGCGAAGTTGAGGACGGCGAGGTCGGTCGCTTGGCTCGCGTCGGCCTCGGCTCGCGCCTCTGCAGACGGCAGTCACGGCAGATGCCTTCCTGCCGCGTGTTGTTAACGGTAACATCCGGCTCATGCACATTCGCGGTGTGCCTAGAGCGGCCCCGGGACGGTGAACTCAATGATGAGAGGCGCCACTGATGACGACAAGACGACCTACACCGATGGCAGTTGCGGTGGTGATGGCGCTCACCGCAGGACTTCTGTCGGTCGGCGCGCCGGCGAACGCCGCGCCGAATACCTCGCTTGACGGGAGGAAGGCGCTTGAGCTGTCCTTTGACGGGTCCCTCAACGACACCAGCGGCCGCAGCACTCCCACCAGCATGCAGAAGGGCGCGGCGGCATACGCGGCTGGCATCTCGGGTCAGGCCTTCGCATTCGACGGCTCCAACGCCGTAAGTCTCGGCACCTCTGCATCCCTCCAGCCCGCCGACCTGACCGTCTCGTTCTGGTTCAACCCGAGCGTCGCGATGACCGGCGAGCAGGTCTTCACATGGAATAAGACGGCGTACAACTCCGAGGGGTGGTACCTCACCTCGGAGGGCGATGGCACGCCGCTCGCGCTATCGATCGGACCCTCGAGCAGTCAGCCATACAAGGTCGCAGTCGAGTCCTCTCGCGCCTCCTTCTTCCCGACGAACACCTGGACCCACGTCGTCGCCACTTATGACAAGGCCACCAAGCAGGTCGCGTTCTACCGCAACGGCGTGAAGCAGAGCTCGGCGGTCAAGACCGCTCCCTCCGCCGCAGCCTCGGGCATCCTCGGCTCCGAGGCCACGTCGACCAAGACCATCGGCTTCAACGGTCCGCAGTACAACGGCGCGCACCTCCGAGGACTCCTCGACGAATACGTTCTCTACGACGGTGTCGCGACCACGACCGACGTCGTGTCCCTCACCAAGGCAGGGAACCCCTCCTTCGACGCGGCCGCAGTGGCGAAGAGCGACCTCGACGCGGCCGCGGTGCCGTCGAGTACCGTCCTGGACTTCCCGGTGCCGACAACCGGAGCCAAGGGTTCCACGATCGGATGGACCTCATCCGACCCCGACCGGATCGCGATCGACGGCGGCAACGCGGTCGTCACCCCTCCCACCGGCACCACCCCCACCTCCGTGACCCTCACCGGCTCAGCGAGCTACGGCGGCAGCGCGCCGGTGGCACGGACCTTCACCGTGCAGGTCCTCCCTGAGGGCCTCGAGAGCTCGATCTACCTGATCGAAGCCGGGCTGGCCGACGTCGACGTCGAGGACCCTTACCTGGAGAACGGTGAGAAGCAGACTGTCGAGTACCTGCTCAGTCTGGATCCCGAGCGCTTCCTGCACTCCTTCTACGAAGAGGCCGGCCTCGCTCCCACGACGTCGGCCGGCTACGGCGGGTGGGAGCGCGACACCAACGTCCGCTTCCAGGGCCACTTCTTCGGCCACTTCATCTCCGCGCTCTCGCAGGCGTCCGCCACGGCAGAGGACCCGACCACGAAGGCTGCGCTCCTCTCCAAGCTCACTGCTTCCGTCAACGGCCTGAAGAAGGTCCAGGATGCCTATGCACTGAAGGATCCGACCAACGCAGGGTACGTCTCGCCGTTCCCCGTCTCCTACCTCCCCTCTGGAGCCGACGGACTGCTCGTGCCGTTCTACAACCTGCACAAGGTGCTCGCGGGTCTGCTCGACGCGCAGAAGTACGCGCCCCGTGAGGTGTCCGCCACGGCCCTCTCCGTCGCCGACGGTTTCGGTACCTGGATCCGCAACTGGGGTGGCCGCCAGGCCGACCCGACGCTGCTCCTGCGCACCGAGTACGGCGGAATGAACGAGGCGCTCTACAAGCTCTTCGAGATCACGGAGAAGCCCGAGCACAAGCGCGCAGCCGAGTACTTCGACGAGAAAGCCCTCCTTGAGCGTCTGGCGAACAATGAGGACGTGCTCAATGGCCTGCACGCGAACACGACGATCCCCAAGCTGATCGGCGCGCTCAAGCGCTACACGGTCTTCACGGACAACCCCACCCTCTATGCCACGCTGACAGACGGCGAGAAGGCGGACCTCGGGATGTACCGCCGCGCCGCGGAGAACTTCTTCCGCATGGTGGACGAGACGCACACCTATGCCAACGGCGGGAACAGCGAGTCCGAGCACTTCCACGCCGCGGGCACGCTCTACGAGTACGCGACGAGCGGTCGGACCAGCGGCTACGGCGAGAACTCGACGTCCGAGGGCTGCAACATCTACAACATGCTCAAGCTCGCCAGAGGGCTGTTCGAGGTGACGAAGGACGTGAAGTACGCCGACTTCTACGAGGACGCCTACATCAACGGAATCCTCGCCTCACAGAACCCCGACACCGGCATGGTCACCTACTTCCAGCCGCAGACCGCCGGCTACGCCAAGGTCTTCGGCAAGGAGCAAGACGAGTTCTGGTGCGACCACGGATCAGGCATCGAGAGCTTCACCAAGCTCGGCGACTCGATCTACTTCGAAGGCGAGCGCACGGTCTACGTGAATCTCTTCCGGTCATCGGTGCTCAAGTCGCCGGCGGCGAACATGAAGCTCACGCAGACGGCCGACATACCCAACTCCGACACGGCGAGCTACACGATCGCGGCTCTCGACGGGGGCGCGGTCGCCGACGGCACGACGGTGCGCCTGCGCATCCCGTCATGGGTCGACGGAACTCCGACCCTCACGGTCAACGGCGCTGCACGCAGCATCGCCTCCCTCACTGAGGGCGGTTACGTCGTCGTCCCGGTCGCCGCGGGAGACACCCTCTCCTGGAAGCTCCCGGCGAAGGTGACCGTCTCGGCCGAGACCGAGAACGCGAACTTCGCAGCCTTCAAGTACGGGCCTGTACTGCTCGCGACCGAGCTGAACCGGAACAACGTCGAGGCGTCCTACCCCGCTGGCGTGCTCGTCCAGATGAGCGTCGCCGACAAGTCGGTGAACTCGAGCGTGACCGTCGCCGACGCGGCCGCCTGGAAATCCGGGATCCGCGACAACATGGTGCGACTGCCCAACGGCACCAACAACAACGGGGCGCAGACGATCCGGTTCGGCATGAAGAACGTCGACACCGCCTCGGCAGCCCGCGTCTTCGAGCCCTACTACAGCCTCCACGACGCGCGTTACGCGACGTACCTCACGTTGATCGCTCCCGACTCCCCGGAAGCGCAGGCTCTGATCCTCAAGGAGAAGCAGCAGCTGCGCACCGACGAGACGACGATCGACTCGCTGACCTCGTTCGACAACAACAACAGCGAGGCCGACAAGAACTACAAGTCCAACAGATCCAGTGTGGGCACCTGGCAGGGAGAGGGCTACCGTGACGGGGAGCGTTCCCCGGAGGCCTACTTCCAGTACGACATGATCGTCGACCCGACGCTGGCGAAGAACTACCTTGGCGTCCGCTACTACGGCGGGGATGCGGGGCGCACCTTCGATGTCTACCTCAACGACGTGAAGCTCAAGACCGAGGTGGTCTCGGGTGCGGCCGGATCGACGAAGTGGTACATCCAGTACGACGAGATCCCGAAGGCGGTCCTCGACGGGATCGTCGCGAAGGACAGCTACAAGCGCGACCAGGCCGGGAACTACGTGCTCGATGCGAAGGGCCAGAAGGTACCGGTCGTGACCGTGCGCTTCCAGGGGAACGGCACCACGAGCAACGTCGGCGGTGTCTTCGGGGTCTACACCTCCGAGTCCACCTCGTTCGGGACGAACGCCGAGCTCACGAAGCTGACATCGGATGTCGGGACCCTCGCGCCAGCCTTGGCAACGGGTGTGCGGGACCACACCCTCACAGTTCCGACCTCGACCACGAGTGTCTCGCTCGACATCGATCCGGCGGTCGCGAGCGGACTGGTCCGCGTCGATGGCGTGCTGATCGACGATGCCGAACGCAGGACCGTGCGCCTGGCGACGACGGGATCCACGACCGTCATGATCACCTCCTCCGCCCAGGACCACACGACCACGGCGACGTACAAGCTGCTGATAGTGAAGGAGAGCGCGCCAGCCCTGGCGACCAAGGCGTCGACTTCGTCTCGTTGCGTCTCTGGCAAGGTCGTCCTGACCGTGACAGCACGCAATGATGCAATGGTCCCGACGGACCTGACCATCGGCTCGCCGTTCGGCTCGAAGGCCTTCGCGAGCGTGGTTCCAGGCAAGACCGTGACCCACGCCTACACGACACGCGCAACGTCTATACCCGCGGGCACTGCGACGGTCACTGCGACGGCGACAGTGAACGGTGCGCCCGTCACCACGGCTACGACAACCAGTTACACGGCACGCAGCTGCTGAGCGCACAGCGCTGACGACGGCGGCCACCGGGGGATCCCCGGCGGCCGTCGTTCGTCGGACCAACGCTGTCGGTCGATGAGTGGGTCCGGAAGTTCCCTCTGCCCTCCTACCTGCGCTGCGCGACGGCCATAGCTCGTAACGGCGGCGAGAGGTGGGCAGCGGCGTGGTGGGGGAGTGCCGAGGCGTAGACATGCAACGAAGTGCCTTAGCGGATGTGGGAGGAGGTTCGCACGGATCCTGCGGGTCTGAACGACTACTAGATCTACCAACCTGACCTGCATATGGAGGTGCTGTTCTCCCACACGGGTCCGTTCGCGACGTCACTCGACCCGTCGCCGCGCTGGATCAACGTGCCGGAGGTACGGGTAAGTGGGTGTGGCAAGCCGAGCGGAGGGCGCTGGAGGATGGGTCCTCGAGCGTGGAGTAGTTGGTGGCTGACGCACGTGCGTGTGCCTACGCGCTGCGACGGGAGATGAGCGAGTGCTCGACGACGATCTCGCTCGGGTGCGTCGGTGGGCCGTTTCTGATGCGTTGGGCGAGGAGGTCGACTGCCGTCTTGGCGATCTGGCGGCTGCCGGGATCGATCGTGGTGAGGGCGGGTATCGCGTACGCGGCGGCGGTGACGTTGTCGAAGCCGACAACTGCGATGTCCTCCGGTACGCGGATGCCGCGGACGTGCAATGCGTGAAGTGCTCCGAAGGCCAGGGTGTCGTTGAAGCAGAAGACAGCGTCCAGAGGGACTCGGGAGTCGAGCAGCTGGGTCATCGCGACGGCACCGTCGGCTTGGTGCCACTCTGTGGCGACCGCGACGAGGGCGGGGTCGAACGGGATCGCGTTCGCCTTGAGGGCGCCGCGGTACCCGTCCAAGCGGAGTGCAGCGGCGCTGACGGATCCGCCGGCCGGGTTGCTGCCGATCGCGGCGATGCGCCGGTGTTGGCGGTCGATCAGGTACTGCGTGGCAGTGGCCGCGGCGGCGGTGTTCGCCATGGTCACGTGATCGACCGGGCCGTCGAAGATCCTGTCGCCCAGGAGAACGAGTGGTCGGTCGCCGACGAGTACTTTCTCGTCTCCGGGGCCGAGGGCGTGGGGCTGGAAGATCAGTCCGTCGGACAGTTGACGGCTGGAGCCGGAGAGGACGGCGATCTCGGCGTCCCGGCGCGCTCCGGTCTGCTGGATGATCACGGTCCAGCCGTGCCGCTCGGCCTCCGACATGATGCCCGTCGCGAGCTGGCCGAAGTACTCGATTGCGAGATCCGGGATCGCGAGGGTGATGAGCCCGGTCTGGCCGGTCCGTAGTCCGCGGGCGGAGACGTTGAGCTGGTACCCGAGATCGCGGACCGCCTTGAGGACGAGATCGCGGGTCTCGGGTCTGACGTTGGCGTTACCGCTGAGCACGTTGGAGACCGTGCGAGCGGTGACACCGGAGGCAGCGCCAACATCGGCCATGGTCACCGGGCGAGTTCGTGACCGCGGCATCGGCATCACCCCTCCCATGAGCGTTTCCCGATCATCCCACGTCGACGGTCGGCGAGAGGCGCACGATCACCCAGGCGATGGCGGGGATCTGGAACGAGAGGACGCCGTCGGACAACGCGACGGCGAGGAGCTGCGGAGTGACGGTATGGGGGAGCTCCGCCGAGTTCGTCGCGAACGGGTTCTCGTGTCGGAGGATCAGCGCCTCCGTCACGGTGAGGGCGGGGAACGCGGTGAGGTCGACCGTGGTCGCCGTGACGCCGTCGGTCGCGCGGTTGACGATCATCAGGTCGAGGGATCCGTCGACGTGCGCCGCTGCCGCGAAGGCGAGGATGGGAGCGGAGTCCTCGTTCTCTCCCATTCTGTCCGCCTCGACGACGGTCCGGAGCGCGGTTGCGCCGGCGGAGCGCCGTGCCTGGGCGAACGGCCAGAAGGTGCTCTGCCGCCAAGCGGGGCCGTCCGGCTCGGTCATGATCGGACCAATGACGTTCACCAGCTGAGCCATGCTCGCCGCACGGACGATATCCGCTCTGTTGATCATGCTGATGAGCATGTCGCCCACGACGACGGCGTCCGCTGCCGTGTAGCGGTCCTCGAGGAGCCGGGGCGCCTCCTCCCACTCGAGCCCTCTGGTGACGCGCTCGTCGTGTGCGACGAAGTCCCACACGTTCCACTCGTCGAAGGAGATGGCGATCGGACGCTCTGATCGCGTCTGTGCTCGCACCTGTCCGATCGTGTCTGCGATGGCGGATATGAAGCGGTCCATCGCGACGCCGGAGGCGAGGAACGCGGGAAGGTCGCCGTCGTAGCGGAAGTACTGGTGGCACGACACGAAGTCGACGTGCTCGATCGTGTGCAGCAGCACCTCCTGCTCCCAGGCTCCGAAGGTGGCCATCCGATCGTTCGAGCTGCCGCAGACGATCAGTTCGAGGTCGGGGTCGAGTGCGCGCATGGCAGCGGCGGTCCGGGCGGCGAGACGCCCGTACTCGCCGGCGCTCAGGTGGCCGATCTGCCACGGCCCGTCCATCTCGTTGCCGATGCACCAGAGACGGATGCCGTGCGCCTCGTCGGCGCCGTTCGCGCGCCGCTCGTTCGAGAGAGTGGTGCCGCCGGGGTGGTTCGCGTACTCCAGCAGGTGCAGGGCCGAGCGGATTCCATCGGTCCCGAGGTTGAGCGCCATCATCGGCTCAACGCGCGCCGCCCGGCACCAGCGGACGAACTCGTCGATCCCGAAGCGGTTCGGCTCGACGGTGTGCCAGGCCGGATCGAGCCGGACGGGACGGTCCTCGACCGGGCCGATGCCGTCGCGCCAGTCGTAAGCCGAGACGAAATTACCGCCCGGGTAGCGGACGGTCGTGACCCCGAGCTCCTCGACGAGCGCGAGGACATCGGTGCGGAATCCCTCGGCGTCGGCACTCTCGTGCGAAGGATCGAGCAGGCCGCCGTACACGCCCCGGCCCAAGTGCTCCACGAACGATCCGAAGAGCCGCGGATCGATCGTCCCGACCGTGAAGGCGGGGTGCACGACGCCGTGCGCATGGTGGACGGGGTGCGTGGTCATGGCCATTCCGTTTCATCGATGAACTGGTGCGGCCAGTATGCACGCTCGACCGCCACACCGCGATACGACGGAGAAGACATTGAGTGTTGACGAGGCTGGCTCAGCGGCTTTACTATCCGACAGCGGTCCTCGATTTCATCGATGAAATGCCTGCGACAGGTGGCCGAGTCAACGAAGACAGTGAAAGCGAGGCACGTCGTGAGGCGTCACAGCACCCGGATCAGCATCGTCGCAGCGGCCACAGCCGCCACTGCGGCCCTCCTCCTCAGCGGCTGCACGCCGTCGTCCGCAGGAGGCGCCTCGGCCGGGAACGGCGGCGACACCCTGACCGTCTGGCACTACTACTCCGTCGACGGCCAGACTGCCGGACTCGAGGAGCTCGCATCGGACTTCGAGTCGACGCACGAGGGGGTTGCAGTCGAGAACGTCTACGTTCCGTTCGACCAGCTGACGAACAAGCTCGTGCAGGCCGCGGGAACGGGCACCGGCCCCGATGTGGTCGTCTACAACGCCGCCGACACGTACACCCTCACCGAAGCGAAGGCCATCGAGCCGATGAATGAGTGGTGGGACCAGTACGCCGACGCCGGGCAGTTCCCCGACGCCGTCGTGCAGAAGGTCGGCGACGACGTCATGGGCGTGCAGGGCTTCGTGAACCTGATCGGCCTCTGGTACAACCAGGACATCCTCACCGAGCTGGGTGTCGACGCTCCCACCACGTTCGAGGAGCTCGAGGCGGATCTCGCCTTGGCTACGGCCGCCGGGAAGGACGGCATCACGCTGACCGGTAAGGCAAACTCCGAGGGCGAGTGGCAAGCGTTCCCGTGGCTCTCGCGTGCCGGGTGGGACTACGCCGCACCCGAGCAGCAGCCTCTGCAGGACGCGTTCGCGATGGTGCAGGACTGGACCTCGAAGGGCTACCTGACCAAGGAGGCGGCGACGTGGGACCAGACGGTCCCCTTCCAGCAGTTTGCCGCGGGGAACACGGCCTTCGCCGTCAACGGCAACTGGCAGATCACCTCGGCCGAGAAGGACGCCGCGTTCGAGTACGGGGTCGTGCCGATCCCCGTCGGTGACGGCGGCTCGGTCTACCTGGGCGGTGAGGTGCAGAACGTGGGCGCCTTCTCCGAGAACAAGGCGCTCGCACAGGAGTACCTCGAGCAGGAGTTCTTCTCGAAGCAGGGGCAGCTGACGCTGCTCGACGCCTTCGGCTCGATCCCCGCCCGTGCCGACGCGGCCGCCGACGAAAAGGTCGGCAGCGACCCGATCCTCTCCCAGTTCGCGGCGATCCTCCAGGACGACGGCCACACCTCGCCCGACCCGGCGATCCCGTCCGAGAACGTCGCAAAGGTGCTGCAGACCGTCGGTGAGTCCTGGAGCGCGGCGGTCGCCGGTAGCGGGAGCCCCGAGCAGCTCTCGAACGACTTGATGACGACCCTGACGCCGCTGCTCCAGCAGTAGCAGATCCTGACAAGAGAACGGAGCGACCGTGAGCAGCACCTCGACCACGACCCGGAGACGATCCGGCGTCGGCGGTGGCAGATTGGGCTTTGCCGCACCCGGAGGGGTGCTGCTCGCGGCGCTGTCGCTCTACCCCATCTACCTGCTGACGAGGATGAGCGTCAGCGAGGTCAGCTCCGGAACTCTCAACGGGGACTGGCCGTTCGTCGGAGTCCAGAACTTCCTCGCGCTGCTCCAGGGCTCCGACCTCGGCGGCGCCACGCTGCGCACCGGGGCCTTCGTGGTCCTGGTCACGGTTGTCGGGATCGTCGGAGGACTCGGAGCGGCGATCGCCCTACGGTCCTCCCGTCCGGGCAGTGCCTTCCTCCTGGGGATGATGGTCTTCATCTGGGCCATGCCGCCCGTAGTGAACGGCAGCATCTGGAAGTTCCTCCTCGCCGATCAGGGTCTGGTCAATACGCTCGTCCGGGCGACCGGCCTCTCGGCGGAGGGCGTCCCCTTCCTCTACGACGCGAGATTCGCGCTGCTCTCGGTCGCGATCGTGAATGCCTGGGCTGTCATCCCCTTCAACGCGCTGGTCTTCCGGTCGGCTCTGCTTGGCATCGACCCCGAGATCCTCGAGGCGGCCTCGGTCGACGGAGCGAGCCGCTGGCAGGAGATCCGGAGCATCCTCATCCCTGCAGCGCGGCCGACCGCCGTCATCCTGGCGATCCTGACCGTCGTCTACGCCTTCCGCAGCTTTGACTTCATCTACGTGATGACCGCCGGCGGCCCCGGAGACGCGACGTCCACGCTGCCCTACCTCAGCTACTCCCAGGCCTTCGTCCAGCACGACTACGGACTGGGATCCGCGACGGGCATCATCGCCCTCGTCATCGTGGCGGTCCTCGCCGTCGTCTACGTCCGATCGACCAGGAGCGAGTCCTGATGAGCACCCTCACCGCCCCCCTGACCCGTCTGCGAGGCGGCGCTGCGACCCGCGTCGCGCGACCGTCCCGCACCCGCGAGCCAGTCGCCCTCACCGCCCGCATGGTGCTCTACGTCCTGTACGGGCTGCCCCTTGTCTGGATCGTGCTCACCTCCGTCAAGCGCCAAGGCGACGTGGTCGGCGGAGCGATCTTCTCGGCTCCCTCCTTCGACGCGTATGCGGACGTGCTCGCGAACCCCGCCCTCGCGACGGCGCTCGCGCAGTCGGCGCAGATCGCCCTCGGGACCACTGCACTAGTGCTCGCGCTCGGCGTCCCGTTCGCCTACGCGCTGCGCCGTGTCGACGGCGTCGTGTCCGGTCTCGTCCTCGGGCTGCTGATCTTTCTGCAGATGGTGCCGCAGACGGCGAGCATCATCCCCCTGTTCGCGATCTTCAGCAGGCTTGGTCTGCTGGACACCACCGCGGGTCTCATCCTCGCGAATACGGCGATGCTGCTGCCGTGGGCCGTGCTGCTGCTGCGACCGTTCTTCGCCGCTGTGCCCGACGCCATCGAGGAGGCGGCCTCCATCGACGGGGCCGGTCGGCTGCGCATCTTCTTCGCCGTCGTCGTCCCGATCGTCCGAAACGGCATGGCGACGGTCGGCTCCCTGATCTTCCTTGTCGCTTGGGGCGAGTTCCTCTTCGCGATCAACCTCTTCCTCTCTCCGATCAACTACCCGATCAGCGCTCTCATCGCGCAGCAGACGTCGGGGTACGGGATCGACTGGCCCGGGCTGATGGCTCTCGCGGTCATCTCCTCGCTGCCGCTGCTGGTCGTCTACGTGCTGTCATTCCGACTGCTGCGTGAGGGCCTCGCCGTCGGCAGCGTCAAGTAGCCGCCCACCTCCCTCTCCTCCCACGCCGCTGTTGAAGGAATCCGTCATGCCCTCCTCCCAAGCTCTGCCCGTCGACCCGACCGCTGGAACCCTGACACCCCTCGCCATCGATCAGGTCCAGCTGGACCCGGAGGGGTTCTGGGGACGCAGGGTCGCCGTCAACGCGACCGCCACCTTCGAGCACAACCTCGGCTGGCTGGAGCGCGCCGGATGGCTACGCAACTTCGACCTTGCCGTCGGGGGCGGACTCGCCGAAGGCCGTCGCGGACGCGAGTTCGCCGACTCCGAGGTCTACAAGACCCTTGAAGGGCTCTGTTGGCACACCGCCGGACGTCAGGACCCGGAGACCGAGTCGCTCATCCGCGGTCTCACCGCCCGCATCGTGAGCGCGCAGGAAAGCGACGGCTACCTCGGCACCCGCTTCGGCCGGCACGGTCAGGCCGAGCGTTATAGCGACCTCGAGTGGGGCCACGAGCTGTACAACGCCGGACACCTCCTCCAGGCCGCGGTCGCGCGACTGCGCACCCACGGTGAGGACGAGTTCACGCAGGCTGCGCGCCGTCTCGCGGACCACATCTGCTCGGAGTTCGGGGCGAACGGCCGCCAGACAGTCTGCGGACATCCGGAAATCGAGGTGGGGCTCATCGAGTTCGCCCGCGCAACGGGGGAGGGACGCTACCTCGAGCAGGCCCGCCTGTTCCTGAACCGACGCGGCCACCAGAGCCTGGAAGACATCGAGTTCGGACGCGCCTACTTCCAGGACGACGTCCCGATCCGCGAGGCGGAGGTCCTGCGCGGACACGCGGTGCGCGCCCTCTACCTCACGTCCGCGGTGGTCGACGTCGCCGTGGACACTGACGACGCCGAGCTGCTCGCGATCGTCGAGCGGCAGTGGGAGGCCACAGTCGCACGCCGCACCTACATCACCGGTGGAATGGGCTCGCATCACCAGGACGAGGCATTCGGCGCCGACTTCGAGCTGCCCAACGACCGCGCGTACTGCGAGACCTGCGCCGGTGTCGGCTCGATCATGCTCTCGTGGCGGCTGCTGCTCGCTACCGGTCGCCCGCGCTACGCGGACCTGATCGAGCGCACTCTGTACAACATCATCGCCACCGCTGTCTCCGAGGACGGCCGCTCCTTCTTCTACGCGAACACCCTCCACCGGCGCGAGCCGGGCGCCGCGTCCTCTCCGGATGAGCAGTCCAAGCGCGCGGACTCCAGTCAGCGAGCGGCGTGGTTCGACGTCGCCTGCTGCCCCAACAACCTCGCCCGCACCTTCGCCACGCTGTCCGGCTACCTCGCTAGCACGGACGCGAAGGGTGTGCAGCTGCACCAGTATGCGTCCGCCACGATCTTCGCTGCTCTTCTCCAGGGAAACGTCTCGCTCGAGGTCTCCAGCGACCTGCCGGAGCGGGGGAGAGTCACCGTCACCGTCACGCGCACACCCGCCGAGCCGTGGACTCTGACGCTGCGGATCCCGACCTGGGCGACGAACGCGAACATCGTCGTCGTCTCCGCCGACGGGGAAGCTGCCGAGACGCCGACCGGACCATTTCACGGCACGGTCCACCTCGAACGGCGTTTCCGCGTCGGCGACCGGATCGAACTCCACCTCCCCTTCGAACCCGTCATCGTGCAGCCCGACGAGAGGATCGATGCCACCCGCGGCACCGTCGCCGTCCAGCACGGACCGGACATCCTCTGCCTTGAATCCGTCGACCTCCCCGCCGGGGCCCACGTCGACGACATCGCCTTGGACGCCCGAGCGGTCCCGATCGCACGAGGTGGGCGGGTGACCCTCGCCGGCAGCATCGCCGAACGCGACGAGCAAGAATGGCCCTTCTCCACACTCCCTCGAACCCCGCACCGGCGGCCGCTGACCGTGGCGCTCTCCCCGTACCGGTCATGGGGATCCCGAGGTCCCGTGTCGATGCGCATCTGGCTTGCCGTGAACCACTCCTGATTCCCGGGCCAGGTCCTGCCTTCGGGTGGACCCTCGCTCCTCCGCGGCGGCCACCGGTCACCGTATCCGCACTTCGATGAAGAAGGCAGAACATGTCCCTCACCTCACGCAGAGCCTCCCGGCTGCTCGCGGCACTCACGATCAGCGTAATCGCCGCAGCAGGATCGGTGGTGGTCGGCCAGACCGCCGACGCCGCCACCAGCTACCCCTACAGGCTCGCCTCCGACAAGATCCGCGCGAGCTTCGCCGCGGACGGATCGATGCAGTCGCTCAAGATCGTCGGCGACCTGCACGACACCGAATACCTGATGAACCCGGACAGCGCTCCGGAGCAGGCCTCCGAGACCAACAGCAAGTACCGCCAGTGGTTCGGGAACCTGATGTTCTCTTACGCGAACGGCACGGGAGCAGTGTCGAGTACCGGTGTCGGCGCGAACCCCTGGAAGACCGCGTGGACCTCCCAGTCGGCCGACGGCCGCACCGTCTCGGCGACGTCGAGCAGTGTGACGGTCACCCACCAGAACTCCACCAACGCGGAAGGCGTCAAGGGCTTCACCGTCACCGAGACGTACTCCCTCGCCGCTGACGGGTCCCTGGTCTGGAAGCAGGACGTCAAGAACACCGCTGCCACGCAGCTCGTCATCGGCGACTGGGGTGTCCCCGTCCCCGGCAACGAGCTGTGGAAGCAGGGCGACTCGATCTACGAGACCCGCGTCCTCACGCACTCCTATGTGGGCAAGAACGGCTCCTACGTCACTCTCGAGCGTCCCAGCGGCCAGGGCCCGTTCATCGCCATGACCGCCGACACCGCATCCGGCTCCGGATTCGAGTATCAGGACCGCTGGCGCACCGAGGAAGTCGGTAATACCTCCTGGGCCTGGAACTCGGCGAACGAGAGCTCGAACATCAAGGGCCTCAACATCTACTACCCGCACTCCACCGCGATCCAGAAGACCAACCGCGGCTACATCGGCTCCAGCAGTGTCGCCATCGCGCCCGGCGCGACGAAGAGCTACACCTACCGCATCGGCAAGGTCGATGACGACGCGGCACTCAAGCAGACGATGTTCGATCGAGGGCTGCTCGACACCACGGTGGTCCCCGGCCTCATCGTGCCCATCGACCGTCGCGCAGAGATGGCGTTCAGGATCAAAGGCACCATCACGTCGGTCACCGCGCGCAACCGCAACGACCTCAAAGGGGCAGCGCCCACGAACCCCGTCGTGACGTTCTCCCGGAGCAACGGCGACTACCGGATCTACGGGATGACCTTCGACCGCACGCAGCTGGGCGCCAACGACGTCACCGTCTCGTACACGGACCAGACCGGCGCCGCACGGCAATCCGTCCTCCAGTTCTCCGTGATCGACAGTGTCGCGGGGCTCCTCGACACGCACGCGAAGTTCATGGTCGAGAAGACCCAGTGGAAGCCGTCCGACGGGCTCCCAACAACCGACATCCGCAACTACACCTTCGACGACTGGATGATGAACGCCCCCGACGGCAGCCTCGCCACCGCGACGAACGCCCCTCAGGGCCGCCGCAACGAATACGCCGGCTACTACGGGCTCGGCGACGACTGGGGACTCCCGCACGGCCAGTTCCTCGCGGAGAAGCTCGTCGCCCTGCCCGACACCACCCAGATCAAGGCCCTCGACGACTACCTCCAGAAGGCCGTCTGGGAGAACCTGATGGGCAACACCTCGCCCACCGCCGCACCGAAGTACACCGTCTACGACTTCTGGGAGCAGGGGAAGCCCGGCAGTCTGAACACCACACCCGGCTATCGCGGCTACGCCTACCCGCACGTCTACAACACGTTCTTCGGCATGTACAACATCGCCAAGCAGAACCCCTCAGCCATCACCTACGCCCACCCCGCGCAGTGGTACCTGACGACGGCCTATGGGATCTTCAAGGAGCTCTACGAGGGACCCGTCGCCTACAACTGGGAGACCGGACTCATGGGCGAGCTCTCGACCCCCGATCTCATCGCCGCACTGCGCGCCGAGGGACTGGACATGCAGGCCAACGACATCGAAGCGAAGATGGCGATCAAGTACGCCAACTTCTCCTCCAACGCCTACCCCTACGGATCCGAGTACAGCTACGACAACACGGGGGAGGAAGCGGTCTACACCCTCGCCAAGCTGAACGTGAACGACGACAAGGCGAACGCACTGCGCGTCATGCGCGACATCGTCGCCAAGACGGAAGCCGCCCGCGGCCGCATGCCTGTCTGGTACTGGTACTCCGACCCCACCACCATCACGGGCGAGAACTGGTGGCAGTTCCAGTACAGCGCCTCCCTTGCCGGCTACACGATGGACGACTACATCAACCACACCTCGGCCCTCGAGACCGGAACCACGGCCATCACCGCCGCGCGCCGCGCCGAGCTGCAGCGTCTGAACTACGCCGGAAAGGTGGCAGGACTGGCGACCATCAACTCCGGCCAGATCAGCAACGCGCCGGCCAACATCGGAGCTGCATCGTGGTCCTACCAGGCCGAGCGCGGCAACCTCGGCACCCTCGGGGTCGGCGGAGGCCCGAACGTCAAGCTGAACAACGGCTGGCGCGGCATGACCGGCGAGAGCGATCTCGGACTGTGGGGCACCCTGCAGACCCTCAGCGCCGACGTCGTCACCGACGACCCGATCTTCGGAGTCGTCGGATACGGAGCGGACGTCTCGCGGGATGCCTACTCCACCACCGTCATCCCGAAGGACGGCCTGCAGCGCCGCCTCAACCTGGTCACTCAGCAGCTGTCGGTCGATCTTGAAAACGACGCCTACTCGCAGGCGATCGTCGGCTCGAACAGCGCCGACCTGCGCCTGGATATGCTCAACCGCACCGGCACTGCACACTCCGGCATCGCCGAAGTCAGCGGGCTCGCCCAGGGCAGCTACGCGGTCATCGTGAACGGCGTACGCCAGCGCACCGTGAACGTCTACCGCCCCGCGTCCCTCGCAGGAACGCTTCCCGCTCCGATTCGCGTACCGTTCGATGCGCCCGCGGGCAGCACGTACATCGTCCACCTGGTCTCGACCGCCCCAGGCGCGAATGCGGCGCCGACCGTCAATGCCGGTCCGGACCAGACCGGGCTGTCCCTCGGACTCGATCCGATCCAGCTCAGCGGATCCGCCTCCGACGACGGACTCGGTTCGCCGAACGGAACCCTGACGACGCAGTGGAGCGTGCAGTCCGCCCCTGCCGGTGCGACCGCAACCTTTGCATCGCCGACAGCTCGCCGGACGTCTTCGTCGGTGAGTGCCGCCGGCACCTACGTGTTCGCACTCCGGGCCGGCGACGGTGCCCTCGCAAGCACTGACACGGTGTCCGTGACCGTTCAAGCGCTGCAGCCGCTCCCCGCCGACTGGGTGACCTACACCTTCGGGTCATCATCGAATGACACTGTGCCGGACAGCTCCGGCAACGGCAACGCGCTCGCACTCAAAGGGGCCGCGGCGACCGCCACCGACGGCACGGCGGGCGTGCTGCGGCTGAATGGAAGCGACGGCGCGTACGCCCAGCTGCCAGCGGACATCCTGTCGCGCTCAAAGGACCTGACCATCTCCATGAGGGTGAAGGTCGACTCGATCTCAACCTTCGGCCGGCTGTTCGACTTCGGCAGCAGCACCCAGAAGTACGTGTTCCTCACGCCGAAGTCGACTGACGGGAAGCTCGGGCTCGCCCTGACGACCTCCGGTAATGGAGCGGAGACACGGATCCCGACGAACTTCACGATGAACGCTGGGCAGTGGACCGACATCAAGGTGACGTTCAAGGCGAACGCGAACGGCACGACGACGGGAACGATCTTCGCCAATGGAGTGCAGGTCGGGCAGAACACCGCCATGCCGATCGCTCCGAAGGACCTCGGCCGCACCAGCGGCAACTACCTCGGCAAGTCGCAGTTCCCCGACCCGTACCTCGCTGGCAGCTTCGACAGCTTCGAGATCGACGGAGTCGTGCGCTAGCCGCACCCGAAGGACCAGCGCTCAACCGGTCGTCGCCCCTCCTCGCGGGGCGACGACCGCTTCGGCGTTTCTTCCCGCGGACCGCCTCTGCGCGTCAGCCCCCAGCCCCGCTGGTGCCACCATGCCGAGACGGTGCATGTGGAGGACCACCGGCTCTCCGCCTGTGACGGCGGCATCGAGCGCAACGCGTGACAGCAGACCTCCTCCGGATCAGAGGAACGCCGCGAATATCCTCGACCGAGGCCGGCTAGGTACTGGTCGCTCAGTCGTGGCAGCGTCGTGAGTGCAGCGGAACGGGGCACCTCCTCGTGAGCAGACGGACACGACCGAGCCCGCGCAGGAGCAGGGTGCGCAGCGTCCGGATCCCGTCGGGGAGCCACTTCGCGGTCTCCGCCGCCGACCGCTCGCGCGCACCCTCCGCCGGCCACAGGCCCGCCTCGACCTGGCGGGCCGCGTAGTCCTCGTCGGCGGCGGCCATCATCTCGGCGAACTCGGACGGGGTCATGGGGCGCACGGTCACGGAGGGCATGCAGCGCATGGTCGCAGGGGCGGGCGCGCCCGCGGCCGGGCTGTCCACGTCAGTCGCCGCGGCGGCGTTCCCCGGGAGCCGAGGCGAGCGTCAGCCGCGCGGGCGCAGCCCGTCGCGGATCCACGCGACCTCGGCGCGCAGCAGCTCGGCGCCCGGGCCGACGGGGGCGTGGTCGAGCTCGAGGGACGCGCGCGTGTCGAGCACGATCGGGTGCGCCGCGGCCCACGGGTGCGCGCCGCCGTCGACGCCGGCCTCGAGCGGGACGATGCGTCCGCGCCAGCCGAGCTCGTCGGCGATGACGGCGACGATCTCGGCGGCCGTCAGCGGATCCGGGTCGGCGGCGTTGAGGATCCGCGCGCCCGGCACGTCCGCGACCCGCGCGATGAGCGCCGCCGCGTTCGCCGCCGCGGTGAGGTGGTCGACGGACGCGCCGCGGTCGGCGAGCTCGATCGTCTCCGCGCCCGCGAGCATCCGCTCGGCGATGGCGCGCGTGCGGGCGTTCCTCGCCCACCGGCCGTGCACCTTGGACGGGCGGATCACGGTGACCGGCAGTCCGCCGTCGAGCGCCGCCCGCTCCACGGCGACCTTCGAGGGCGCGTATCCCTCGCGCGTGAACGGATCGGTGCCGTCGGCGGCGGGCGGCAGGGTCGCGTTGTCCTCGGGGATCGGCACGGGGAAGCGCGGCGGCTCGTCGCCGTTGATGTGGCGTCCAGCGTCGTCGACGTACACGGCGCGCGAGGACGCGACGACGACGGATCCGCTCGCCCGCATCACCGGCAGCAGCGCCTGGACGTCGGCCGCCGTGAACGCGACGAGGTCGACGAGCAGGTCGACGCCGTCGCTGGTCAGCCGCTCGATGCCGCGGGCGTCGGCGCGGTGGAGCGGGTGGAAGCGCACGCCGAGGTCCTGGAGCTCGGCGGGCATGAGGTCGGGATCGCGACCCGTCACGTCCACCGACCACCCTTCTCGGGCCAGCCGCTCGGCCGTCGCGCCGCCGATGGCTCCGGTGCCGCCGAGGACGAGGGCGCGACGCGAGGGGGAGGAGAGCACGGTCGTCGAGCATAGGGGCCCGCGCGGCCGCGTCGGCGTGGCGATGGCGGCGGTGGGCGACGGGGGTCGCGGGAGCGCCCCACCGTGCGGCCGGTGCCGCCAGGTGATGCTGGACCTCCAGCCCGGCATCCGCGTGGCCGTGCCCGGTGCGGATGGACCGGAGATGGTCGCGATCGGCGAGCTGCTGCCTGTCGCGTACGTGATGCCCGACGCGCAGGCGACCGCGAGCGTGCGATGAGCACGTGTGCCGCGATGGCGGCGGATGGTGGAGAGCTCCGGAAATCGAACCAGACGAGGCACCCCGATAGGTGCGCTCCCCGAACGGATGACAACCTAGCGGATCCGCCTGGGCTGCCGCACGTCGGCCGTCGCGCTGGGGACGCCGAGGTCGCGACGCGAGTGGGGAGGGGGCGTCAGGCGCCGACGGTCCGCACCCGGACCGTCTCGCCGTCGTCCTCCAGCTCGAACGTCAGCGTGGTGCCCAGGGGGAACGCGTCGCGGAGCTCCTGCGGCTGGTCGGCCGTGACGACGAGCGCGGTGCGCGCGGGGACGGCGCCGGTCGCGCAGCCCTCGGGGCCCTCGACCGAGCCGTCCTGCTTCGCGGGGCCCGCCACCAGGCAGACCACCTCCTTACCTGTCATCGACTCGACCCTCGGCACGCGTCCGACCGAGATGCCGTGGAACGGCGCGAAGAGCGAGCCGGGGGCGATGGATCCCGTGTCCACCGAGAGGTAGGTCGCGTTGTCCGGCACCGGCGGCGGCTCGAGCGCGAGCATCGCGACGGTGCCGCGCTCGTCGCCGAGCCACCAGGCGGTGCCACCCGCGGCGGCGACCGCGACGATCACGAGGGAGGCGGCCCAGGTGGCGGCGAGACGCGGGCGGAGGCGGGTGCGCGCCCGTGTCCGCCGTGCCGCGGGTCGGTCGCCGCGCGGATGCCCGGCGGCCGGGGCTGCGGCGGCCGACGGGCCGGCCGAGCCGTCGTCCCGCGGGTCCACCGCAGCGACGCCCGGGCGCACCGTGTCCCGCCCCTCGAGCTCGCGCAGCCGCGCGAGCGAGGCGGCATCGCGCGGGTCGCGATCGGGCCCGAACACGCGCCGGCGCAGCTCCGCGATCTCCGCGCGCCGGTCGTCGTCGTCCATCCCCGCATCGTGTCATGGGCGGGCGATCCCGCTCAGCAGGCCGCGTACGCGTATCCGTCCGCGCTCGCGGGCACGAGGTCGCGGTCGCGCACGATGGCGCGGGGAGCGGGATCCAGCGCCAGGATCCGCGCGCACACCTCGTCGGCCGTGCCGCGCAGGTCGTCGGTGTACTCGACGTCGAGCACGTGCGGCCCGTAGACCGCCGTGTGGTCGGCGCACTCCTTCCAGCGGTCGCACTCCTCGGCGATGGCGAAGTCGAAGCCGGCCTCGTCGCGGCCGGGGGAGCCGATGTCGGTGGTGTTCTTCTGCGCGACGGCGAGGCCCCGGCTGTGCGCGTGATCCACGAGCAGCGTGGCGAGTGCCAGCGCGTCGTCCGCGTCGAGGGCGCCCTCGGACCGGTTCCACGAGTCGAGGTTGTCGAACTCGACGGCCTGGAAGCCGGCGTCGGCGCAGCGGTCGACCGTGGTCGCCTGCCGCGCCGCGACGGCCGTGCGCTTCGCGGCGGTCGAGGTGTCGAGGATGGACTCGTCGTCCCAGTTCGGATCCACCAGCGGGCCGTCGTCGCCCTGCACCAGCAGGTCGTCGGGCCAGGTCTCGCCTGGCTGGGTCTGGAAGCCGTTGACGTAGCAGATGCCGTACGCGCCCGCCGCGGGCTCGTCGGTGCTGTCGCGGACGACGATGCCCGCGCCCGCCGGCTCCGGCGAGGCACCGCCGAGCTGGTAGTCGAAGCCCGTGCCCACGGGCGGGAGGGTGATGCCCGCGGTGGTCTCCGCCGCGAGCACGCCGGTCGTCGCCGCGTCGGCCGCGTCGGCGGAGGCGCTGGTCGGCGCGGACGCCGGGCGCGGATCCGCCGCCGCGCAGCCGGAGAGGGCGACGAGGGCGGCGGTCGCGACGGCGGCGGAGAGGAGGCGGCGCATCACCCGACCCTAGGCGGGTAGATCCGCCGCGCCCACCACCCGGAAGCGCTCCAGCACGACCTCGGTGTCGTCGTCGAGGCGGAACCCGTCGGGGAGCTCGGCCACGACCTCCGGCGACGTCCAGAACCCCTCGTGCCCGGCGCCACTCGGCGACGGTCGTGAAGCCATCGCCCTCGTCCAGCGCGTGCGCGAGCGGCGCGTCGGCCAGCCGCGCGATCTCCACGGCCGTCGTCTCGATCACGAGCACCGGCTCACCGGCGGAGTCGATGACGGTGCCTCGGGATCCGACGACCGGCAGCTCCTCGCCGTCGGCCGCGTACCCGATCAGCAGCGAGCTGGTGGAGGTCTTCTCGCCGGACACGATCGCCGCGACGAGCTGATCGCGTTGCGGCCCCGGGAACGCGAACTCGACGAGCGGGAGGTCGGGCTGGGCGGTCATGCCCCGATCGCAGAGCGGCGCCGTCAACCCCCTCCACCCCACCGGACGCCGCGCGCCCGCCGGGCCAGGCTGGATGCGACCCCACGACCCTGAGAAGGAAGGCGCATCCCATGAGCGAGATCCGCAACGGCGGCAACCAGTACGAGATCCAGGACCCGATCGCGCAGTACCCGTCGCCGCCGTTCCCGCAGCAGGAGCAGACGGGCCCCGGCGACGAGCTGGAGTTCGAGCCGACGCCCGACCACGGTCAGGGCAGCTACGTCGGCTTCGGCCGCCTGAAGGGCCGCAAGGTGCTCATCACCGGCGCCGACTCCGGCATCGGCAAGGCGGTCGCGATCGCGTTCGCGCGCGAGGGCGCCGACATCGCGCTCAACTTCCTCGACGATGAGCTCGAGGACGCGCGCGACACCGCATCCACCATCGAGGCGGACGGACGCACCGCCGCGCTCGTGCCCGGCGACATCTCCGACGAGACCGCGTGCCAGGACATCGTCCAGGCGTCCGTCGCGGCGCTCGGCGGCATCGACTGCCTGGTGATGGTCGCCGGCTACCAGCGCAACGAGGACGACATCCTCGACCTCGACTCCGAGCAGCTCGATCGCACCATGAAGACCAACGTCTACTCGCTGTTCTGGCTGAGCAAGGCCGTGATCCCGCACCTGCCCAAGGGCGGCAGCATCATCACGACGAGCTCGTCGCAGGCATACCAGCCGAGCCCCGACAAGATCGACTACGCCGTGTCGAAGGGCGCGATCCGGAACTTCACGCAGGGGCTCGCGCAGCAGCTCGCGCCGAAGGGGATCCGCGTCAACTCGGTCGCGCCCGGCCCGTTCTGGACCGTGCTGCAGCCCGTCGGCCAGTCGGCCTCGGACGTGGAGGAGTTCGGATCCCAGTCGGTCTACGGCCGCCCGGGCCAGCCGGCCGAGATCGCGGCGACGTACGTGTTCCTCGCCAGCCAGGAGTCGAGCTTCACGAGCGGCGAGACGATCGCGGTGACGGGCGGCACGCCCGTCCACTGACCGGATGCGCGGGATCCGCGTCCGAGGCGGCGGGGCGCGTCAGAACAGGCGCGCCCCGCCGGCCCCGTCCTCGTCCCCATCGCCGAGCGGCCGCTCGGTGCGGAGCACGGCCGGGCCGACCGTGAGGATCCCGTCGCCGAGCGGCTCGCAGCGCACCCCGCCGCGGCCGCGGAGCGCGCGGAAGGCGCCGGGGGCGAGCATCACGTCCATCCACGCGCACGGGTTCGCCGGGCGGTGGCCCTGGAACTCGACCGGCCCGTGACCCGAGTCGATGCTGAAGCGCATGCCGCGCAGCCGGTCCACGTCCGCGCCGCGCAGCAGCACGTTGCGGCGCGTGTCGACGGGATCCAGCCCCGCCTCGACGCCGAGCTCCTGCGCCACGCGCTCCACGGACTCGACGGCCATCACCGTGACCGCCGCCGTGCGGTGCGCGCGCTGGGCGAAGTAGCGGTCGCCGACGATCCCGAGCCCCGCGCGCACGCGCACCGAGTCCCGCGACGGCGGCTCGCCCGGCTCGTCCCGCGGACCGTCGGACGGGCGTCCCTCCAGCCGGTGCACCGGCGAGGCGACGAGGAACGCGATCTCCACGCGGTGCTCGTGCGGGAGGTCGTCCATCCGGGAATCGTACGGGCTCATACCACGGGGTACGTCAGCCCGGGGCAGTCGCTCCACTCGTGGCTATCATCGATGAGCGGGACGGTGTGACCGCATCCGGGGGGTCACGTGGGCGAGCTTGCTCCCTCCGACGTGCGGCGCGATTCTGTGACCCGCGCGCAGGCCGTGCTCCGCAGCATGAGTCTCTCGAAGCCGCTGCACGCGCAGCTGCCCTTCATCCTGAGCCTGGCCGTGGTCGGTCTCGCCGCGAGCACGGGCGACCTCGCCTCCGTCGCGGGTCCCCGGTTCGTGCTGGGCGCGGTGATCGCCGTGCTGGTCACGATCGCCGCGGCCGTCGTCCCGTGGGACCGCATCGACTCCGAGTGGGTCGCCATGCTGCCCATGCTCGACTTCGCGGCGCTCGCCCTCTGCCACGACGCGATCGCCGACCAGGTGCCGTCGACCTCGTTGCTCATCGTCTTCCCCGTCATCTGGCTCGCCTACGCGTTCGCGTTGCACGTGCTCTGGCTCGGCGCCCTCGGCACGGGGGCGGTGCTGGCGCTGCCGTACCTCCGCACGGGGAGGCTGCCGGAGGGCACGGTCGACTGGTCGCACCTCGTCGTCCTCCCCGTCGTGATGCTCCTCGTGGCCGTCGCCGTCAACCTCCTCGCGCAGCAGCTGTTCCGCCAGCACACGCGCCTCGAGGAGATCCAGCGCGAGCTGACGGGCACGCTCGGCGACCTGCGGGAGCGCAACTCGATCATCGACGGCGTGCTCGACGCGATCGACGACACGGTCATCGTGCTCGACGTGACGGGCCGCCCCATGCTGCACAACCGCGCGGCCGGCGAGCTCATGGCGCTCGCCGACCCCGTGGATCCGGACGACCCGATGCTCGGCCGCCTCGTCTACGAGGAGGACCGCGTGACGGTCGTGCCGCCCGAGCGCCAGCTCGTCGCCCGGGCCCGCGCCGGCGAGATCGTCGGGCGGGAGGTGCACTGGATCGGCGACGGCGGGGCGCAGAAGGCCGTGCTGTCCTCGCTGTCCCCGCTCGTGGACGACTCGGGCCGGATCTTCGGCACGGTCGTCGTCAGCACCGACGTCACGGCGCTCGCGCTCGCCGTCACCGAGCGCGAGGACTTCGTCGCGAGCGTCTCGCACGAGCTGAAGACGCCGCTGACCTCGATCCTCGGCTACGTCGAGCTCATCGCCGACGACCTCGAGGAGGACGACCTCGACGACCGGATCACCGCCGCCCGCCTCGCGATCGTCGAGCGCAACGCGCAGCGCCTCCTCGGCCTCATCGGCGACCTCCTCACGGAGGCGCAGCACAAGCTCGCCGTCAACCGCAACCTCGTCGACGTCGGTGAGATCGTCGAGAACGCGCTCGACGTGATCCGTCCCCACGCGCAGGCGAGCGGCGTCACCCTGATCGAGCCGGACTACGAGGAGCTGGTCGCGGAGGTCGACGCCGTGCGCATCGGCCAGGTGCTCGACAACCTGCTCAGCAACGCGGTGAAGTACACGCCGGAGGGCGGCACGGTCATCACGGAGGTGGGGATCGACGGCGACCACTTCCGCCTGTGCGTGACCGACGACGGCGTGGGCATGTCGGCGGAGGACACGTCGCAGCTGTTCACGCGCTTCTTCCGCACCAACTCCGCGCGCGCGAGCACGGTCGCGGGCGTGGGGCTCGGCCTCAGCATCACGCGCTCGATCGTGGAGGCGCACGACGGCTCCATCGAGGTGGAGAGCGCCGTCGGGAGGGGCACCACCATGCGGGTGCGGCTGCCCCTCCGCATAGGGCCTGCCACATCGCCGCAGACTTGAGCTGATCTTGTCCCCACCTTGATCCGATCCGGCATGCGGCGGTGTCAGGCTCGAGCAACGGCGGGGCCACCCGTCCGACACGAGCGATCGAAGGACCGGATGATCCCCCACGACCACCCCGCGAGCGGCACCCGAGCCGCGCGCACCGGGTGCCGTACCGGGTCAACGGATGCGCGGCCGGTACCCGACGGCGGCCTCCCCGGTCCTTCCGATCGTCTCGTCGGCGGCCGAGCGTGAGCGCCCGAGCCGCCCGTGTCCCGCAGCTCCCCCCGCTCCTCGACGTCCGCGTCCTGGAGCAGCTGCTGGTCGAGCTGTCGGACGGGCCCGGCCCCGCCCGTCTGTCCGTCGTCCCCGCGACGGACGCCCCCGCTCCGCCCCTCGGTGTTCCCGCACCGGAGGGCGTGACCCCGCCGCGCGGCCACCCCGAGCCGCGCCGCGGGACCCCGTCGTCCGGATCCCCCCGTCCGGACGACCGCCTCGCGACCCGTGGTGCCCCCGCACCCGGTCGCGGGCAGGCGCCGGCCGGATCCCCCCGTCCGGTCGGCGCCCTCACCTCCGCCCCTGCCGCCTCGGAGCCGACGTGCCCCGGAGCGCTCACCGACGGGCAGCACGCCTGCGTCGACTTCCTGCGCTTCTTCGTCGACCTGTGGCCGAGCCGCTGGGAGCGCCTCGACGTCGCCGTCCGCGCCGCCGACCGCCCGGCCGCGCTCGACGCGTGCCTGAGCGTGAAGAGCTCGGCGGCGATGGTGGGAGCGCTCCTGCTCAGCGACGTCGCGGCGCACCTCGAGCGGGCCATCCGCGCCGCCGACCACGCCCGTGCCGCGGCCATGCTGCCGGAGCTCGGCGAGGTGGGCGAGCGGAGCATGGACGCGATGCGCTCGTGGATCCGCGCGGAGGCGGGACACCCGCCCGACTAGACCCGTGCGCGAGGCCGACCCGACGGCCGACGCGCACGCCCGACCGGCTCCCGCGACAGGCCGGTCGGAGGAACGGAGCGGGATCCCACCCGAGGGGACCCCGATCCACGGCGCAGCTGCCGCGGGACCCACCGGTCCCGCGGCAGCCACCCAGCCACCCGATGGCCGTCGCAGAGCGGCGCCCGGCGCCTCAGCCGCGCGGCGGCGCGAGCCGGTAGCCGACGCCGCGCACCGTCTGGATCCACCGCGCCTCGCGCGGGTCGTCGTGCAGCTTCCGGCGCAGGTTGCCGAGGTGCACCTCGACCGCGCGCTCCTCCGGCTCGGTGGATGAGGCGACGGCGTAGGAGCCGCTGCGGATGTCGCGCACGAGGTCGCCCTTGGTGCGCACGCGTCCGCCGCTCGCGAGGATGGACGCGAGCAGGTCGAACTCGGTGCGCGTGAGGTCGACGGGCTCGCCGTCGACCGTGACGTGGCGGGTGCCCTCGTCGAGCTCGAGGCCGTTGTGGCGGAGGACGTCGGCGTCGTCCGGCGCGGCCTCGGTCGGCATCGCGGGCGAGACGACGTCCGTGGTGGCGAAGGCGGCGGGCTGCACCGGCTCGTCCGCGTCGGCGGCCGTGCCCGGGGCGTCGGCCGCGGCCGGGATCCCCGCGGCAGGCGTCGCCGTGACGTCCCCGCCGCCGCGCGGTCGGCGCATCATCGCCGAGATGCGGGCGCGGAGCTCGCGCGGGCGGAACGGCTTCACGATGTAGTCGTCGGCGCCGGCTTCGAGCCCGAGGAGGGTGTCGACCTCCTCGCCCTGCGCCGTGAGCATCACGATGTAGGCGTCGCTCACGAGGCGGATGCGGCGCGCGGCCTCGAAGCCGTCGAAGTCGGGCAGGCCCACGTCGAGCGTGATGACGTCGGGGGAGACCTCCTCGGCCAGCCGCACGCCATCGGTCGCGGTGCCGGCGGAGTGCACCTCGAAGCCGCCCTGGCGCAGGACCACCTCGAGCAGCTGGCGGATGTCGCCGTCGTCCTCGATGACCAGAGCCACACGTCCGCTGTCCACTACCGCCCCCTCGCATGCCGCATGCGCGGCCGTACCCCGGATCCGCGTCAGGCGCGCGGGACCTCCCACGCTAGCGGACCGCCGCACCCCCGCCTCCGCGGCGGCGCGCGGCCGGGTCGACGCGCGGATCAGGTGATGGGGGAGGAGCCGGGCACCGCGACGAGCACGAGCACGGCGCCGAGGATGTACGCCGCGAGCGACGCCCCCACGCCGATGAGGAGCACCAGCCAGGGCCTCGTGCGCCCGCGGATCATGCCGACGAGCGCGACGATGGCGGCGATGCCCGTGAGGAACAGCGGGCCCGCGACGGCGATGCCGTAGCCGATCGTGAAGAGCGAGTCGCGGCAGACGTAGGTGTCCACGTCGCACGCGTCGGTGACGAAGATGAGGCCGAGACCCATGGCGGCGATGCTGCCGCCCACGACCGCGGCGACGAGCATCGAGACGAGCGTGGTGACGAGGATCCGGCGGTCGATCCGGCGGATCCAGCGCGGCACCCAGTCGGGGCCGGCGGGATCGTCGTCGCGGGCGGCGGAGCGGGCGGCGGCACGGGCGTCCGGGCGGGCGGGTTCGCCGGTCTCGGCGCGGTCGTCCGCGCGGCCGCGGCCGCGCGGCAGCGTCGGCAGGGTGATCTTCGGGACCTCCGGCAGGCGCCGGCGGCGGGCCGGCGGGGCGGCGGACCGGCGCCCGCGGGAGGCGCGGCGGCCGCGCTCCGGGGTCGCGTCGTCGTCGGGGGTCACGGCACGAGACTACGGGGCGCGTCCCGCCGGGCCGGAATCGGCGGGGTCGGCGGGAGGGCGAGCGGCCATGGCGGCGCGGGGCGGATGGTCAGAAGATCATCGGCCGGTCGTCGTCGAGCTCGGTCTCGACGTCGAGGTCCACGGCCACCGGCACGTGGTCGCTCGGCCCGTCGCCCTTGCGCTCGTCACGGTGGATCCGGGGCGCGTCCACGAGCTCGGCGAACCGGTCGTTCCCGAGGATGAAGTCGATCCGCATGCCCTCGTCCCGCGGGAACCGCAGCTGCTGGTAGTCCCAGTACGTGTAGCCCTCGGGGATCGACGGCCGCACGACGTCCGCGAGCCCGGCGTCGAGAAAGGCGGCGAACGCGGCGCGCTCCGGCTCTGACGTGTGCGTCTTGCCCTCGAAGAGCGCGGGATCCCAGACGTCGGTGTCCAGCGGCGCCACGTTCCAGTCGCCCATGAGCGCGAGCGGGATGGCGGGATCCGCGGCGAGCCAGGCGCGCGTGTCGGCGGCCAGCGCCTGGAGCCACTCGAGCTTGTAGGAGTAGTGCGGGTCGTCGAGGGCGCGGCCGTTGGGCACGTACAGGCTCCAGAGGCGGACGCCCGCGACGGTCGCGCCCATCGCGCGGGCCTCGAGCGGCGACTGCCCGGAGGCGTCGGGCTTGCCGAAGCGCGGCATCCCCTCGAAGGTCGTCACGACGTCCTCGAGCGGCAGCCGGCTCGCGATCGCGACGCCGTTCCACTGGCTGAGGCCGTGCACGGCGACCTCGTATCCGGCCTCCTCGAACGCCGCCATGGGGAACTGCTCGGGCTTGCACTTGATCTCCTGCATGGCCAGCACGTCGACGTCCTCGCGCACGAGCCAGTCGACGACGCGGCCCACGCGGGTGCGGATGGAGTTGACGTTCCAGGTGGCGACGCGCATGCGTACACGGTACCGGGAGCGGGCGGCGCGGCCGGTCGCGCGCGGGACCGGCGCAGGGCCGTGGCCGGTCAGCCGATGCTGCCGACGCGCACCGTGACGGCCGCGCGCGCGGCGGCCTCGGGCCCCACCGATTCGGCGAGGCTCGCGCGGATCGCGTCGACCGCGGCGCGCGCGGTGCCGCTCGCGCGGCCCGACGCGTCCACCGCGATGGACGCCTCGACGAGCACGGTGCCCTCGCCGGTCTCGACGGTGACGAGCTGCTCGACGGCCGTGGAGGATCCGGCCACGACGCCCTCGACCACCTGCTGGGCGGCGAGCAGGATCGGGGAGCGCGGCGCGTAGACGTCGGCCACGCCCGCGACGCCGCGGAGGACGGCGGTCAGGTCGCGCGACAGGTCGGCGGGCGCGGGGAGCGGCACGGGGACGGGCGCGGGCATGGCGGCCGATGCGTCATCGTCGAGGGTCATCTCCGGCCTCCTCCTGCACGGGACGCGCCTGCACGTCCACCACGGTCACGTCGATCGCCTCGACGCGCAGCTCGGTGTGCCGGAGCAGGGCCGCGTGCACCCGCTCCCGCACGCGCTGCGCGATCTCGGGCAGCGGCTCCCCCCACACGACGCTCAGGGTGAGCGCCACCCGCACGGGCATGCCTGCGCGCGTGACGTCGCCGTCGAGCGTGCAGCGGCCGACGAGGACGCCCGGCACCTCGTCGCCGGCCTGCCGCACCAGGGTGCGCACGGCGCCCTCGGTGAGCGCGAGGCGCACGGCCGGATCCGGGTGGGAGAGCGGGATGTCGCGGCCGGCGCGCGACTCGCGGCTGATGTGGGCGAGCACGCCGCGGAAGAAGTCGTCCCCGGGTGCCTCCTGCTCCTCGGCCTCGACCTGCACGAGCTCGCGGCCGAGGTCGCGCATGTGCTCGAGGGCGCGGAGCGCGTTGCGGATCTCGGGGTCGTCCTCGTAGGCGGCGATGCGCGGCGTGCGCCCGCGGTCGAGGTAGTCCGCGAGGGCGGCCATGTCGAGGGGCGCGCCGTCGGTGTCGAGCGCGGGTGCGGGATCCACGGGCAGGCGCTCCCCGGGATCGCCCGGTCCGGTGCCGCTCATCGCCATTCCTCCATGCTCGTCATCACGGTGGTGCGCGCCCGGGACAGCCGGCCGCGCACGGTCGAGGGCGTCGAGCCGAGCTTCTCGGCGATCTCCTCGTACGAGAAGCCTCCCACCTCGCGCAGCATCCACACCTCGCGCTGCTCGCGAGGCAGCGCGTCGAGGACAGCCGCCAGCGCGCGCATCTGCGACGACGTCTCCGCGTCGCGCTCGGGGGACGTGAGCCGGTCGGCGATCTCGATGTCGTCTATGTCGTCGGCGGGGCGGCGGGCGCGGATCCTGTCGATGGACTTCCGGCTGACGATCTGCAGGAGCCAGCTCTTGACGCGGTCGGGCTTCTCGAGCGTCGGCAGGCGGTCCCATGCGGTGATGAGGGCCTCCTGCACGGCGTCGTCGGCGTCGGCGCGGGATCCGGTGAGCCGGATCGCGAACGCGCGCATGTAGGGGGTGTGCCGGCGGACCAGCACCTCGAAGGCCCGGGCGTCGCCGTCGGCCGCGCGCTCGGCGAGGATGCCGTCGCCCGCGTCCTGCAACGAGGAGGAGAGGGCCATGCCGTACCTCCGTGTGCGCTGGGAGACGAGGCGGATCCGGGAGCGATCCGTGACGGACCCTGCCGTCCGTGCGTCTCATCCATGATTATCACAGCAGCGCCCGGCGACCGGGCATCCACGAGGAGGAACCGATGAGCGACCAGAACCCCAGCACTCCCGCCGACGTCGTACGCGTCTCGCCCGCGAGCACCGGCGCCAGCACCGGGATCACGGGGAGCGTCCTCGCGGAGGGCGACACCGTCGTCACCGACGCCGTCATCGCCAAGGTCGCGGGCCTCGCCGTCCGCGACATCCCGGGCGTGCACGCGCTGGGCGGCGGCGCCGCTCGCGTCATCGGCCAGCTCCGCGACCGCATCGGCCAGACCGACCTCACGCAGGGGATCGCCGTCGACGCCCAGGAGGCGGGCGTCGCGTTCGAGGTGACCCTCGTCGCCGAGTACGGCGTGCCGCTCCAGGACATCGCGGCCGGCGTGCGCGCGGCCATCTCCGACGCGGTGACCGAGCTCGTCGGCCGCCAGGTGACGCGCGTCGACGTCACTGTCGCCGACATCGTGCTGCCCGGCGAGGGCTCCGACGACGACCTGTCCGCGGCGCCCGCCGTCTGACCCATCCCGCAGCGCCCGACGGGCCGCCTGTCCTCGCGACGGGCGGCCCGCCGCCGTGTCCGGGCGGCGTCGCGTCTGCGGACCTCGCAGATCGCGGGCGTACCGTCGGGGCATGACCGACGACACCGCTGCCGCGCCCGCATCCACCCCCGCATCCGACGGGCAGCCCCGCGTGGCGCTCCTCGGCACCGGCGTCATGGGGTCCGGCATGAGCCGCTCGATCCTCCGCGCGGGCCTGCCGCTCGCCGTCTGGAACCGCAGCGCCGACAAGGCCGCGCCCCTCGCCGACGCCGGCGCGACCGTCGCCCAGACCGCCGCCGACGCGGTGCGCGACGCCGACGTCGTGGTCGTGATGCTGTTCGACGCGGATGCCGTGCTCGAGGTCCTCGCCGAGGTCGCGCCCGCGCTCCGCCCCGACGCCGTCGTGCTCCAGTCCTCCACCGTCGGCGTCGAGGGCACCCGGCGGATCGCCGCGCTCGCCGCCGAGCACGGCGTCCGCTTCGTCGACGCGCCCGTCCTCGGCACGCGCGGTCCGGCCGAGCAGGGCCTCCTCGTGCACCTCGTCTCCGGATCCGCGGCCGACATCGCCGTCGCCCGCCCCGTCCTCGAGGCGACCGGCTCGCGCACCGTGGTCGCGGGGACGGACGCGGGACCGGGATCCGCCCTCAAGCTCGCGTGCAACGCGTGGATCGCCTCCATCACCGCCGCCACCGGCCAGTCGCTCGGCCTCGCGCGCCTGCTCGGCGTCGAGCCGGGCCTCTTCCTCGACGCGATCGCGGGCGGCGCGGCCGACACGCCGTACGCGCACCTCAAGGGCGGAGCGATGCTGTCCGGCGAGCTCGCGCCGTCGTTCGCGCTCGACGGCCTGCTCAAGGACGTGACGCTGATGCTCGCCGCGCTCGACGGCGCCGACGCGCACGACTTCGACACCGCGATGCTCGAGGCGCTCCGCGAGACGTACGCGGAGGCGTCTGCGGCCGGCCACGGCGGCGACGACGTGGCCGCGGTGGGCACGGTCTTCGGGCTGCCGACCGGGCCCGACGCCTGATCCGGTCGGCGTCCCGCCCGCCCGTCGCACCGGCCCACGCCGTTCCCCGCCCGTAGGATCGGCTGCGTGACGACCTCCGACGCCCGCCAGCAGCTCATCGCCCACATCAAGGAGGACGCCGTCTTCCACGGCGACTTCACCCTGACGAGCGGCAAGAAGGCCACCTACTACGTCGACCTCCGCCGCGTGAGCCTCGACCACCGCGTCGCGCCGCTCATCGGGCAGGTCATGCTCGACCTCATCGCGGACGTGCCCGATGTGGCGGCGGTCGGCGGGCTGACGATGGGCGCGGATCCCATCGCCGCCGCGATCCTGCACCAGGGCGCCGCGGTCGGCCGCGGCTACGACGCCTTCGTCGTGCGCAAGGAGCCCAAGGACCACGGCCGCGGCCGCCAGGTCGAGGGCCCTGACCTGAAGGGCAAGCGCGTCATCGTCGTCGAGGACACCTCCACCACCGGCGGATCCCCGCTGAAGGCCATCGAGGCGCTCGAGAAGGTGGGCGCGGAGATCGCCGCGGTCGCCGTCGTGGTCGACCGCTCGACCGACGCACGTGAGGTGATCGAGGCCGCGGGGCACCGCTACCTGTACGCGATCGGCCTCGAGGACCTGGGGCTGGCCTAGTGAGCGGGGCGCCCGGCGGCGGCACCGGATCCGGTCGCGACGACGACGACCCGTTCGCGGTCCGTCCGGCCACCGACGCCGACCGCGAGAGGCCCGCCCAGCCGCTCGCGCCCATCGGCTGGGGTCGCCCGGCCGGCCGCGAGCCCGTGCCCGCGGAGCAGGACGCCGCCGAGCAGGACGCCGCCGGGCAGACCGAGGGCGGCGTGGATCCCGCTCCCGCCGACGCGCCGCAGCCCCCGGACGCCGACATCCTCGCGGGCATCGTCCCGCGCGACCCGACCGAGGACGACGAGCGCGTCGCCCCGCTCGACCAGGTGGACGCGGACCAGGACGCCCATGATCTCGACGCCGCCCTCGACGCGCCGGCGCCCGAGCCCCGCATCGCGGACGCCCCGGTCGACGCGGGCGACGTGGAGTTCCCCGGCGAGCCCGACCCCGGGTACGTGCCCGCCCCCGCGGCAGACGGAACGGGCGAGGTGCTGTCCGGCGAGGTCGAGACCGATCCCGCGCCGGTCGACGACGCGCCCGCCGAGCTGGTGCTCGAGCCGGTCGACGACGCGCAGGATGACGCGGCCCCGCCGGTCGTGCCCGCGGACGCGCCGGTCGTCGACGCCGAGCTCGTCGAGGATCCCGCCGTGCAGGCAGCCCCCGACGACGACCCGGTCCAGCTGACGCCGCTCCGGGACGACCGGATGGACGAGGACGCGGAGGTCGTCGACGATCCCGCGGACGATGCCGCGCATGAGGTCGAGCCGCAGGCGCTCGGCGGGGACGTCGACGCGTCCGCCGGCGCCGGCGCCGGTGCCGAGCGCGACGACGAGGATGCGGCTCCTGCGCCGCTCGCCCCCGCGGCCGCCGCGGCGCGTGCCGCCGCGATGGCGTGGGCATCCGGATCCGCGCCCGCTGCTGCGCCTGCCGCTGCTGCTGCCGCTCACGCCGAGCCTGCCGACGCCCCGCCGACCGCGGATCGCCCAGAGGCCGCACCCGAGCCGGAGGACGCACCCGAGCCGGAGGCCGCACCCGAGCCGGAGGCGGTGCCCGAGCCGGAGGCGGTGCCCGAGCCGGAGGCGGCCGTCCTGTCCTCGCCGGTCGTCGAGTCGTCGGACGCCGACCGCGCGCCCGAGCACGGTGCCGAGCCGCGGGACGAGGTCGCCCCGACCGCTCGCGTCCCCGATCCCGCCCCCAGCTCCTTCGCACCGCCGGACGCCTCCGCCGCCGAACCCGTCGACGCGATCTCCCTGCTCTTCGGCGACGTCGAGGCGGATCCCACGAACGAGCGCGCCGACGCCGACGCCGACGTGGAAGCCGACGCCGAGGACCGGCCCACGGCCCCCGAGGACGCGGACGACCGCACGCGGATCCTCCCCGCCTCCACCTCCGCCCCTGCCGCTGCCGCGCCGCGCCCCGACCGCGACGCCCCCACCGTCGCCGTCCCGGCCGCCTCCCCGCGTCCCGATCCGGCCCCGCGTCCCGCCCCGGTGCCCCCACCGTACGCGGCTCCGCCCGCACCCCGGGCGCCGGCGCCGCGCGCCCCCGTCCTCGACACGGCCCGGATCCCCGCGCCCGCCGCCGCACCACCGCGCGGACCCCGCGGCCCGCGTCGCACCGGCCTCTGGGTCGGCGGCGCGATCCTCCTGGTGCTGCTCCTCGTCGGCCTCTTCTACCTGGGCCAGCGGCTCGGATCCACCGCCGCACCCGATGCGGCCCCCGTCGCCACGCCGACGGCCGAGGCCACGCCGACCCCGTCGCCCACCCCGACCGATCCCGTGCAGGGCCCGGCCGCGGCAGGCGTCCAGGCGTGGGACGCGCTCCTCGGCGGCGAGTGCATCGACCCGTACACGACGCCGTGGGAGGAGGAGTTCACGGTCGTCGACTGCGGCTCCGAGCACCACGCGCAGATGGTCGCCCGCGTCGCCCTGCCGCAGACCGGAGACACGTTCCCCGGCGAGGAGGCCGTGCGCGACTCCGCCGACGAGCTCTGCATCGCCGACACCGTGATCGACTACGCGGCGGCTCGCGCCTACTCCGACGTGCAGTACCAGTCGGCGTACCCCATCACGCAGGACGAGTGGACGGCCGGCGACCGCGACGCCTACTGCTTCGTCTCGCGCGCCGGCGGCGGCACCTTCACGGGCAGCATCGGCGTCCCGCAGCCGCCCGTCGTGCCCTAGCCGCCTGCGGCCTGATCAGAGCTCGGACTCGACGGGCTCCGGATCCAGCAGCTCGGTGACGCCCGACAGCACCTCGTCGGGCCGGAACGGGTAGCGCTCGATCTCGGCCCGGTCGCTGATGCCCGTGAGCACGAGCACCGTGTGGAGCCCCGCCTCGATGCCCGCGATGATGTCGGTGTCCATGCGGTCGCCGATCATGCCGGTGCTCTCGGAGTGCGCGCCGATCTTGTTGAGCGCCGAGCGGAACATCATCGGGTTCGGCTTGCCCACGATGTACGGCTCCTTGCCCGTGGCCTTCGAGATGAGCGCGAGCACCGCGCCCGTCGCGGGCAGCACGCCCTCCGCGCTCGGTCCGGTCGCGTCGGGGTTCGTCGCGATGTAGCGCGCGCCGCCGTTGATGAGGCGGATCGCCCGCGTGATCGCCTCGAACGAGTAGTTGCGCGTCTCGCCGATGACCACGAAGTCGGGCTTCGTGTCGGTCATGATGAAGCCCGCCTCGTGCAGCGCGGTCGTGAGGCCTGCCTCGCCGATGACGAACGCGCATCCGCCGGGCATCTGCTGCTCGAGGAACGCGGCGGTCGCGAGCGCGGAGGTCCAGATCGACTCCTCGGGCACGTGCAGGCCGGACGCGCGGAGCCGGGCCGAGAGGTCGCGCGGCGTGAAGATGCTGTTGTTGGTGAGCACGAGGAAGGGCTTGCCCTGGTCCTGCCACTGCTGGATGAGGGCCGCCGCGCCGGGCAGGGCCTGGTTCTCGTGCACCAGCACGCCGTCCATGTCGGTGAGCCAGCAGTCCATCTCGTCGCGCGTCGCCATGGGGTTCCCTCTCGTCGTGGGACGAGGCTACCGCCGGGGATGCGCGGCCGTCGGTCCCGCGGGCGGCGTCACCCGATGTCCGCCCGCCGTCCCCCGCTGTGTCGGCCCGTCCCCGTAGGGTCGGCGCATGCACGCACTGCCTCCCGGATCCCTGCGCCTCGTCCACCTCAGCGACACCCACCTCCTCCGCGACGGCGGCCTGCACCAGGGCGTCGTCGACACGGGCGCTGCCCTCGAGCGCGTCCTCGTCGAGGCCGACCGCGTCCCGCACGTCCGGCTCCTCGTCGGCTCGGGCGACTTCTCGGAGGACGGCACCGCCGAGTCGTACGCGCTCCTGAGCGAGCGGCTCGTGCCGTGGACCTCGTCGCGCGGCGCCGCGCTCGTGCTCACGCCCGGCAACCACGACGTGCGCTCCGCCTTCCGGCTCGTGCTCGGCGACGGACACGGCGCTCCCGGCACCGACGACGGACGCGATCCCGCGGCCGTGCCGCCCATCGACGGCGTCACGATCGTGGACGGCTGGCGCATCGCGACCCTCGACACCTCCGTGCCCGGCAAGGGCTACGGCGCCCTCCGCGAGCAGCAGCTCGACGGGCTCCGCGAGCTGCTCGCGACCCCGGCTGAGCACGGCACCGTGCTCGTGCTGCACCACCCGCCGGTGCCCGCGCCCACGACGCTGCACGAGTCGCTCGCGCTGCAGGGCCCGGAGCGGCTGGCCGAGATCGTGCGCGGCAGCGACGTGCGGGTGATCCTCTCGGGGCACTACCACCACCACATCGTCGGGTCGCTGGCGGGCGTGCCCGTGCTGGTAGCGCCCGGAGTCGCGAACGAGACGGACGTGGCGGCGGAGGTCGGCACGGAGCGCATCGTGCGCGGATCCGGGTTCCTCGTGGTCGACGTCGACCCGGCGGGCGTCGTCACGTCGGTCGTGGTGCGGGCGCACGCGGAGGACGACGGCGACGAGGTCGCGCTCCTCGACGCGGAGCTGGTGCAGCGGATCATCGCGGACTCGGGGGCTCCCGCCCTGCCGTGACGACCGGGCCCGGGCATGAGGAGAGGCGGCGACCCCACGGGTCGCCGCCTCTCCTGGCGCTGCTGGTCCGGCTCTACTTGAAGACGTCCTTGACGTTCTCGCCGGCCTTCTTGGCGGACGCCGCGGCCTGGTCCTTCTGGCCCTCGGCCTTGAGGCTCTCGTCGCCCTTGTGCTCGCCGAGCGCCTCCTTGGCCTTGCCCGCGATGTCCTGAGCAGCGTTCTTGATCTTGTCGTCGAGACCCATGATCTCCTCCTCACTGAGGCCACCGGGTGCGGCCCACGACTGGACTGTAGGACGGAGCGCTCCTGAACACCTGACAGATGGGAGGTGCGTGTCCACTGAGCGAAACGCCGCCGCCCTGCACCCTCCGCGACGTCCGTGCAAGGGACTTCCGCCGGGCCCCGCGCCGCCCCTAGGCTCCCTGACCGTGATCCTCTTCGGGCTGCTCCCCCTCCTCGTGACCGTGTGCGCGCTCGTCGACGTCATCACCCGCCCGGACGACCAGGTCAAGCACCTGCCGAAGCTCGTCTGGATCCTGCTCATCGTCTTCCTGCCGCTCATCGGCAGCATCGTGTGGTTCTGCGTCGGCCACGACTGGGACGCGCGGCGCGAGCCCGTCGGCCCGCCGGACCGGAGCGCGGCCTACGAGCGCGCGGCAGCCGCGGACGACCTGCGCGTGCGGAGCACCGAGCAGCAGCTCGCCGACCTCGAGGAGGAGGAGCGGCACTACTCGGCGCTCGCGCGGATGAAGCAGCTCCAGGCCGAGCAGGCGGTGCGGGCCGCCCGGGCCGCGGGACCGGCGCGGGCGCCACGGGCCATCGAGCCGGGATCCACCCCCGAGCGGTAGTCCCTCCTCAGGTCGCGGGCCGCCGCGCCCTCCCTCCGTGGGGCCGCCGCGGGACGGCGGGGTCGGGGGCGGATGGGAGCATGGCCGCATGCCCGACACCGCGACGCCACCCTCCTCCGCTGAGTCCTCCGCCGCTCCGACCTCCGACCTCCGGTCCGCCGCCCGCGAGCACCTGTCCCGGCTCGTCGGCGTCGCGGGCGCCGACTTCCACGACGGGCAGTTCGAGGCCATCGAGGCCCTCGTGCAGGACCGCTCCCGCGCCCTCGTCGTGCAGCGCACCGGATGGGGCAAGTCGGCCGTCTACTTCGTCGCCACCCTGCTCCTCCGCCAGCAGGGCCTCGGCCCCACGCTCCTCGTCTCCCCGCTCCTCGCGCTCATGCGCGACCAGGTCGCCGCGGCCCGGCGTGCCGGCGTGCGCGCGGTCGCCATGAACTCGAGCAACGCCCACGAGTGGGACGACCTGCTGCGCGCGCTCGACGCCGACGAGGTCGACCTGCTCCTCGTGTCGCCCGAGCGCCTGAACAACCCGCGCTTCCGCGACGAGCAGCTGCCCGCGCTCCGGGCGCGGCTCGGCCTGCTCGTGGTCGACGAGGCGCACTGCATCTCCGACTGGGGCCACGACTTCCGGCCCGACTACCGGCGCCTCCGCGACCTCATCTCCTCCGTCGACGAGCGCGTGCCCGTGCTCGCCACCACCGCCACCGCGAACTCGCGCGTGGTGGCCGACGTCGAGGAGCAGCTGAGCGTCGGATCCGCCGGCGCGGGCGTCGTCGAGGCCGACCGCGTGCCCGTGGTCACCATCCGCGGACCGCTCGCCCGGCGCTCGCTACGGCTCGGCGTGCTGCGGCTCGAGAACAGCCGCGACCGGCTCGGCTGGCTCCTCAGCCACCTCGACGAGCTGCCCGGCAGCGGCATCATCTACGCGCTCACCGTCTCCGCCGCGCAGGACACCGCGCGGCTGCTGCGCGACGCCGGCCACGCGGTCAAGGCGTACACGGGGCGCGACGATCCGGCCGACCGCGAGCAGGCGGAGGGCGAGCTGCAGCGCAACGAGGTCAAGGCGCTCGTCGCCACCAGCGCGCTCGGCATGGGCTTCGACAAGCCCGACCTCGGCTTCGTCGTGCACCTCGGGGCCCCGTCGTCGCCCGTCTCCTACTACCAGCAGGTCGGGCGCGCGGGGCGCGGGTCCGCCGACGCGGACGTGCTGCTCCTGCCCGGCCGCGAGGATCCGGACATCTGGCAGTACTTCGCCACGGCCTCCATGCCGGACGAGCAGCAGGCGGCATCCGTCATCAAGGCGCTCGGCGACAGCGACCGGCCGCTGTCCGTGCCCGCGCTCGAGTCGCGGGTCTCGCTCTCGCGCAGCCGGCTCGACCTCCTGCTCAAGGTGCTCGACGTCGACGGGGCCGTGCGGCGGAACACCTCGGGCTGGTCGGCCACGGGCGTCCCGTGGGTCTACGACCGCGCCAGGTACGAGCAGGTCGCCGCGGCGCGCGTGCGCGAGCAGCAGGCGATGCTCGACTACGAGACCACGCTCGGCTGCCGGATGGAGTTCCTCCAGCGTCAGCTCGACGACGACACCGCGGCCCCGTGCGGGCGCTGCGATCGGTGCGCGGGTGCGTGGTACCCGTCGTCGCTCGACCAGCGGGCGTCGGCCACGGCATCGCAGGCGCTCGACAGGGTCGGGCTGCCGATCGAGCCGCGGCTGCGCTGGCCCACGGGCGCGTCGACCGTCGGCGTGCCGCTCAGCGGCGCGATCGCGGCGAACGAGCAGGTGGACGAGGGCCGGGCGCTCGCGCGCCTCACCGACCTCGGCTGGGGCGGCCGCCTCCGCACCGTCTTCGCGGCCGGCGCGGAGGACGCGCCGGTCGACGACGCGCTCGTCGCGGCATGCGTCCGCGTGCTCGCCGAGTGGGGCTGGGCCGAGCGTCCGCGTGCCGTCGTGCACGTGCCGTCGGCGAGCCGGCCGCAGCTCGTCGGCAGCCTCGCCCAGCGCATCGCCGAGGTCGGGCGGCTGCCGTTCCTGGGATCGCTCGACCTCGTGGATCCGGGCGCGCCCGGCGCCGCGCGCGGCAACAGCGTCTACCGGCTGGGGCGGGTGCACCCGCGGTTCCAGGTGCCCGCGCACCTCGCGGACGACCTCGCGGCGGATCCGCGTCCCGTCCTCCTCGTGGACGACCTGGTCGACACGCGGTGGACGCTCACGGTCGCCGGCCGTCTGCTGCGGAAGGCGGGGGCCACGCGCGTGCTGCCGTTCGCGCTCGCGCAGCAGGGGTAGCCGGGCGGGCGATCGCGGATCAGTCGGCGACCGGATCCGGCTCCGGCTCCGTCTCCGGCTCGACGAAGACGGTGCCCCCGCCCGCGAGACGCGCGCGCATCACCTCGATGGCCTGCGGGTTCTCGTCCACCAGCACGAAGCGGCGGCCGAGCTCGCGGGCCGCTGCGCCCGTGGTGCCGGATCCCGCGAAGAAGTCGAGCACCCAGTCGCCGGGCCGGCTCGACGCCTGCACGATGCGGCGCAGCACGCCGAGCGGCTTCTGCGTCGCGTAGCCCGTCTTCTCGCGGCCGGTGGGGGAGACGATCGTGTGCCACCAGACGTCCGTCGGCAGCTTGCCGCGCTCGCGCTTCTCCGGGGTCACGAGGCCCGGCGCCATGTACGGCTCGCGGTCCACGCCCTCGGAGTCGAAGCGGTAGCGGACGGGGTCCTTCACGTAGACGAGGATCGTGTCGTGTTTCGCCGGCCAGCGGCGGCGCGACTTCGCGCCGTAGTCGTACGCCCACACGATCTCGTTGAGGAACGAGCGGCGGCCGAAGAGCGCATCGAGCACGACCTTCGCGTAGTGCACCTCGCGGTAGTCGAGGTGGAGGTAGAGGGTGCCCGTGGGATCCAGGAGGCGCCACGCCTCGATGAGGCGCGGCTCGAGGAAGTCCCAGTAGTCGGCGAACGAGTCGTCGAATCCGTAGAGCATTCCCTTCACGGAGTCGTAGCTGCGGCCATGGAAGCCGAGGCGCGCCCCCGGCGGGCGGACCCGCTCGGGCGTCGCGGTGCTCGCGGGGGCGAGGGCGACGGGGGTGGCGGGCTCCGCGGCGGCGCCGGGTGCGGCGTCGGGGGCAGGGGCGAACGAGGTGTCGGGTGCGGCGTCGGGTGCGTGTGGCACGGCGGCGTCGAGCGTGGTGGCCGGAACGACCTCGGCCTCGGCGTCCGTGGCCGGATCGTCGGCTGCCTCGGACTCGGCGTCCGCGTCGGGATCGGCGGCCGGATCCGGCGTGCGGGTCACGGTGAGGTTCTGCCGCTCCTGCGTGCGGCCGGTGTTGAACGGCGGATCCAGGTAGATGAGCTGGAAGGCGCCGTCGGGGAGCGCGCGGACGGCCTCGAGGTTCTCCGCGTGGATCACGAGGTCGGGGCCGTCGGGGGTCCACGCGGGCTGGGGCACGCCCCGAGGTTAACGGACCTCCGCGGACGCGCGGCGCGCGCCGGGACGGGACGGACGGCTGCGCCCGCGGTGCACGACGCCCCCATTACGGGGCGGTTCGCGCACGGCCCTGCCGCGCGGGTGGCGCCCTCCGCTATGAACGTCACATGAGCGATGACCGCGACCCCGGCCGGACCGACGGATCCCACCCCGACGAGCCGCGGGGCGAGGATCCGGCAGCCGGCGGCCCGGCCACCGGCGGCCCGGCCACCGGCGGCCCGGCCACCGGCGGCCCGGCCACCGGCGGTCCGGCCACCGACGGCTCGGCCCAGGGGGACGGATCCGCGGTGGGTGCCGTGGCGGATCCCGTCAGCCCCTACGGTCCGCCCGCCGTCCCGGCCGCGGCCGAGCCCGCCGCCGCGGGCGAGCCTGCCGCCGCAGCCGAGCCCGCCGCGGCGGCGGCGGAGCCTCAGCCCATGCCTGAGCCCGCCGACGTGCCCGAGCCCGCGGACGCGCCCGAGCCCGCGGACGCGCCCGCCCATCCCGCGCCGCCCCTGCCGCCGGTCGGATACGACGCCGGCGCGGGATCCGCCGGCCTCGGCGCCGGCTCCGGCGCCGCCCCGGGGCTCGCAGCGCCCGGCCCCTCCTACGCGCCGCCGGTCGGCGCCCCGCCCGCCGCCCCCGCGCCGCCCTACGTCTCCGGCCCACCGCCCCGCCCCCGCGGCGGCAAGGGCCTCGCCATCGCGGCGCTGGTCGTGGGCATCGCCGCGGTACTGGGCGCCTTCATCCCGTTCCTCAACTACGTCACGGCCATTCCCGCCCTGGTCGCGGCGGTGCTCGGCATCGTCTCGCTCGCCCGGCGGATGGACGGCAAGCCGCTGGCGCTGACGGGCCTCATCCTCGGCGCCGTCGGCTTCGTCCTCAGCATCGTGCTGGCGCTGGTCTACACGTTCGCGTTCGTGGGCTCGGTCACCGAGGCCCTGGAGACCGCGGGCCCCGGATCCGATACCGGCTTCGCCAGCCCCGAGCCGACCTCCGGCGAAGGCGACGACGACGCGACGGCCCAGCCCGGCACGAGCCCCGACGACCCGCTGCCGATCGGCACCCCGGTCACGGGCGAGGGCATCGACGGGCCGGAGTGGCAGGTCACGCTGGGCACGCCGATCCTCGACGCCACGGCAGCGGTCCTCGCGGCGGATCCGTCCAACGAACCGCCCGCGGCCGGCATGCAGTACGCGGTCGTCCCGGTCACCGCGACGTACCTCGGGTCGAGCACGGGGGATCCGCTGTCCGAGCTGGCCGTGGGGTTCCTCGCCCCCGACGGCACGCAGTACTCGGCCGCCGACAGCTTCGCGCAGGCGCCGGCGCCCGCGTTCACGGATGCCTACGAGATGCTCGAGCCGCAGGGCACCGCGAGCGGGAACGTCGTCGTCGAGATCCCCATCGACGGCGCCGCCGACGGCCTCTGGGCCACGGCGCCGGGGATGATCGCGGACGCGTACTACTTCCGGGCCGGCTAGCCGGCCACCGGCTGGCCCGGATGCCGCCCGCGCGCGACCGGGGCCTCGTCGGCGCGCGGGATCGCGGCGGCCTCCTGCGCGGAACGTAGGCTGCGGACGTGACACCCGACGCGCGCGGCACCGACGCCCCCTCCCGCCCCATCCCGTCAGCCGCCGAGCTCGACGCCCGCGATCCGCTCGCGCGCTTCCGCGACCTGTTCGTGCAGGCCGACGACGTGGTCGCCTACCTCGACGGCAACTCGCTCGGCCGGCCGACCCTCGCGAGCGTCGACCGCGTGGCCGACTTCGTGCGCGACCAGTGGGGCGGACGCCTCATCCGCGGCTGGGATGAGGACTGGCTCGCGATGCCGACGCGCATCGGCGACGACCTCGGCCGTGTCACCCTCGGGGCGGCGGCCGGCCAGACGTTCATCGGCGACTCGACCACGGTGATCCTCTACAAGCTCGTGCGCGCCGCCGTCCGCGCGCGGCCAGGCCGCGACGAGCTCGTGATCGACACCGACAACTTCCCGACCGACCGCTTCGTGCTCGAGGGCGTCGCGGAGGAGTGCGGCATGACGATCCGGTGGATCGACGTCGCGCCCGACGCCGGGGTCACGCCGGAGCTCGTCGCGGAGGCGGTGGGGGAGCGGACCGCGCTCGTCGTGCTCAGCCAGGTCGCCTACCGCTCGGGGTTCCTCGCGGACGTGCCGGGGATCACGCGCATCGTGCACGACGCCGGCGCGCTCGTGCTCTGGGACACCTGCCACTCGGTCGGCGTCGTGCCGACCGAGCTCGACGCGTGGGGCGTCGACCTCGCGGTCGGCTGCAGCTACAAGTACCTCGACGGCGGCCCCGGTGCGCCCGCGCACGGCTACGTGCGGGGCGATCTGCAGGCCGAGCTGCGGCAGCCGATCCAGGGCTGGATGGGCGCGCAGGACGTCTTCGCGATGGGGCCGGAGTACGTGCCGGCCGACGGGATCCGCCGCTTCCTCAGCGGCACGCCGCCCATCGTCGGCATGCTCGCGATGCAGGACATGATCGCGCTGATCGAGGAAGCGGGCATGGAGGCGATCCGCGCCAAGTCGCTCGCCCTCACCGGCTTCGCGCTCGACCTCGTCGACCGCGACCTCGTGCCGCTCGGCGCCCGCGTCGCGAGCCCGCGCGAGGAGGACCGCCGCGGCAGCCACGTGAGCGTCGACCACCCGCGGTTCCGCGAGATCGTCGGTGCCCTGTGGGCGGAGGGCGTGATCCCCGACTTCCGCGCCCCGTCCGGCCTCCGCCTCGGGCTCAGCCCGCTGACGACGTCGTTCCGCGAGGTCGAGGTCGGCGTCGAGGCGATCCGGCGCCACCTGGCGGGCTGATCCGCCCCGCCGCGCCCGAGCCGGGAGAGCGCGTCAGTCCGCCCACGCTCGCCGCGTGCTGCGGACCGGCTTCCCCGTGTCCGCGGCCTCGTGCATGAGCAGCGCGAGGTGGTGGTCCTGCGACGCCTCCGCGAGCGAGTTCGTGGACGGGCCGCCTGCCGCGTGCGCGTGCATCTCGACGAGGCACTGCGCGATCGCGATCTCGTCGTCCGCGAGCCGCCCGGGCGCGAAGGGGTTCTCGTAGACCCACTCGGATCCGAGCAGCAGGCCGCGCAGGTGGTGGCCCTCGAGGTTGCCGCCCTGCCCGGTCTCCACCCGCGTGATGTCCGCCCACGTGGGCGTCGTCGCGTCGAGCAGCCAGCTGACGTGCTCGTCGACGATCTCGCCGCGCTCGCCGCGGACGAGGAGCCGGTTGCGGCGGATCCAGGAGAAGTACTGCCGGTCGGAGAAGTCGTAGACGCCGAGGCGATCGCCGAAGTCGAAGCGCGCGGTGGTCTGCGCGGCCGTCACGACCTCCTCGCGCACGGGATCCCCGTCGCGGTCGGGCCCGGCGACGATCGGCGACGAGAAGCGGGCGGCCGTGATGGTCGCGTCCTCGAAGCCGATGCCGAGGGCCCGGCGCATCACGCGGACGCCGTGGTAGTCGTGGCACTGCGCGACGGTCGCCTGGCTGATCCGCCCGAGCCGGCCGCCGGCCGCGATCGCGAGCTGCGCGGCGAGCAGCGGCGAGAGCGGGTACTGCTCGGCCACCTCGATCCTGGCGCCCTGCCTCACGAGCGCGTCGAGCCGCTCGAGGTCAGCGACGGTCGCGCCGGGCGGCGTCTCGGTGAGCACGGCCACGCCGCGGTCGACGAGGTCGGCGATCACGTCGGGCGCGGCGGATCTGGGTACGGAGACGACCGCGAACGACGGCGCCTCCGCGGCGAGCAGCTCGGCCGCGGTGCGGAAGGTGCGGATCCCCCACTCCTCCTCGAGCGCGCGGCCGGTGTCGGCGCTGCGGGTCACGAGCCCGGTGACGGCGAAGCGCTCCGGGAGGGCGCGCGCGATGCGCAGGAAGAAGGCGCTGCGCCAGCCGCTCCCCACGATGCCGAAGCGGATCTGCGGGGCGGGCGGCGCGGCGTGGGGCATGGCGGCCAGCGTACGCGCGGGGTCGCGCGGGGTCGCGCGGGCCTCCCGCCGGGCGGCGTCCGGGCCGGCATCTCGGGCGCCCGGCTGGGTTCTCGCAGCAGACTGGGGAATACTCGCGAGGGCCGGGTGGCTGTCCCGGGGGCTCACGCTCCCGCGTGATGCGCCTCGCGGCTCCGCGTAGAGGAGCACGACCCGAGAAGGGGCACGAGCATGGGGATCCAGACGAGCCTCGACCAGGTCGCGGAGGCCGCGCGCATCCTCGACGTGATGCAGGAGGCCGACGAGCTCACGGTCGCCGCCAGTCGCGACGGCGGCGGACGCGCGGTGCGCCTGCTCGCACGGGCCGCCGCGGATCCCGCCGACCAGCTCACCGCCGTCGCCGCCATCCACGCGCTCGCCCAGGTCTTCGACGAGGCCGCCGACCTCGCGCTCGTCGCGCTCCTCGACCACGACACCCGGTGGATCCGCGAGCACGCCGCCTGGGCCTTCGGCACCCGCCTGCCGCGCTTCGACGCGGTCTCCGGCCTCGTCGCGATGGTCGTCGAGGGCGGCTTCCCCGGCATGCTCGCCCAGCGCACCCTGCAGCAGTGGGCCGGGTCGACGCCCGACCACGTCGCGCTGGCGCTCGAGAACGCCCTGCTCGGCGTGCAGGGCGACGGCCCCCGCTCGCGCCTCGTGGAGACCGTGGGCCTCGTGCCCGGCCGGATCCCCGAGCGCGTGCTCCTCCGCATCGCCCCCGCCGCCTCCGAGGGCCCGCTCACCCGGTCCGCCGCGGTCGCCGCGCTGGGCGACCGGCCCGCGGGCGAGGCGATCGCGACCCTCGTGGCCGACATCGCGCGCGGCGACGACGAGGTGGCCGCGGTCGCGCGACTGGCCGTGCTCGACATCGCGCGGCAGCACGGCGACCACCCGGCACCCCAGGAGCGGCCCGGCCTCACCGTCGTCCAGCTCTTCCTGCACGCCGACATCGACGCCGGCCTCACGCACGTGGGCGCGGGCGACAACGGCGGCATCGCGACGCTGCTCGTGCGCCTCGGCGACGCGCTCGTGGATCCGGCGGGCACGGCCGGGCACGCCCCCGCGGCGCACGACATGACCTCGACGACGGTCCCCGACCGCCCGGTCGACCGCGTCATCACGCTCTCCCGCGGCACACCCGACCAGGCCCTCGCCTCCCTCGCCCGCGTCACCGCGGGCGACGACGGTCACGTCTTCGCGCACATCCCGATGCTCGGCGGCCCGCGCTCGCTGCCCGAGGCGTGGCCGCACCGCGTCGAGGCCGAGCGGGGGATCCGCCGCGTGCTGCGCGCCGCCGGCCGCGTCGACGCCGTGCACCTCCGCATGGCCGACGTGGGCACGCTCGCCGCCTCCACGGTCGCGCGCGAGCTCGGCATCCCCGTCGTCTTCACGGTCGCGCCGGATCCGCACGGCGTGGTCGACGCGCTCGACCGGTCCGGCGCGCTCACCCGCGACCGCTTCGGCAGCGTCGACGAGCGCGAGCACTACTGGTTCCGCGTCCGGCTCGTGCAGCGCCTGGCCGCCGACGCCGCGCACACCGTCCTCTTCCCGCGTCCCGAGCTGAAGCGCGACATGCGCCGGCTCGTCGGCATCGACGTGGATGCGCACCCCGAGCGCCACAGCGTCGTCGCCGAGGGCATCGACGTGGCCGCCATCGAGCGCTCCCGCGACGACGCGATGCTCGGCGCCGACGCGGACGGATCCCCGGCCCGCGCCTTCGTCGAGCTCGACGACCTGCTCGCCGGCCTCCCCGAGGAGCGCCGCGGCCTGCCGCTCGTCATCTCGGTCGGCCGCCTCGCCCGCGTCAAGGGCATGGCATCGCTCGCGCACGTCTGGGCGGCGGATCCCGCGCTCCGGTCCCGCGCGAACCTCCTCATCGTGGGCGGCGACCTCGACGCGCCGAGCTCCGAGGAGCGCGAGCAGCTCGCGCGGATCCTCGACGCGGTCCCCGGTGCCGACGGCCCCGCCGACGCGGCCCGCCACGGCCTGCTCCTCGCCGGCCACCGCGGCAACGACACCGTCACGCGCTGGCTCGCCGCCGTCCGCTACGGCCGCCCCGGGCTCACCGCGCCGGGCGGCGCGTACGCGTGCGCGAGCATCAAGGAGGAGTTCGGCGTCGCGCTCCTCGAGGCCATGTCGATGGGCCTGCCCGTCGTCGCGCCCGCGTCCGGCGGACCCGCGACCTACGTGGAGGACGGCGTGACGGGCCTCCTCGTCGACACGGCGGATCCCACGGCGCTCGGCACCGGCATCGCCCGCGCCCTGGACATCGCGGCCGGCCCCGATGCCGACGCCGCCGCCGATCGCGCGCGCGACATGGTCGCCCGCACCTTCACCATCCAGGCCATGGCGGGCACCCTGTCCCGCGTCTACCGCGACGTCGCCGCAGCCGACGACCGAACCCTCTGGGAGCTCAGCGCCTCATGACCCTGCTCGTCATCAGCCCGGACTACGCGTCCCATCTCTTCCCCCTCATCACGCTCGCGTCGGCCTGGCAGCAGGCCGGCGAGCGCGTGGTCGTGGCGACCGGATCCGCGACCGCCGGCATCGTCGAAGCCTCCGGCTTCGAGCGGGTCGACCTCCGCCTCGGCCGCGGATCCAACCCCGGCACCATCAAGGCCGAGGACCAGCCGACCGGCGAGGACGACGCCCTCCGCGGCTTCTTCGCCGCCACGCGCCGCGGCATGGTCGAGACCCTGCGCTTCCAGGCCGAGGCGCGCAGCGACGACCTGCTGTGGGAGCCGGTGGAGACCGCGCGCGCCGTGCAGCGGATCCTCGACGAGGTGCGCCCCGACCAGGTGATCGTCGACCACCTCGCCTTCAGCGCCCGCCTCGCGCTCCTCGCCTCGGGCACCCGTCACGCGGACGTCGTCCTCGGCCACCCGAGCGCGCTGCCCGTGGGCGACGAGGTCTACGGCTTCCCGCCCGCCTGGCCCGCCGCCTTCGAGCCCGAGGAGGAGGACCTCGACGAGCTGCACGCGCTGTGCGAGCGCGTCCGCGACCGCTTCACCGCGCAGTGGAACGACGCCCTCGCGATCCTCGCGCCGTCGATGCGCCCGAGCCGCGACGCGTTCGCGGAGGCCGGCGACGTGCTCCTGCTCAACTACCCCGAGGAGCTGCACGACCCCGACCGCTCCGAGCTCCTGCCGCCGCACGCGTTCATCGGCTCGGCCGTCCGTCGCGAGGCACCCGAGGCCGAGGTGCGGGACTGGATCGACGCGGGCGGCGACCCCATCGTCTACGTGTCGCTCGGCAGCTTCCTCTCCGTGCGCGGCGACGTGCTCGCGCGCATCGCGGCGGCCCTCCGCGACCTCGACGTGCGCGTGGCGCTCGCGACCGGATCCACCGACCGGGCCGAGCTCGGCGACATCCCGTCGGACTGGCTCGTCCGCCCGTTCCTCCCGCAGGTGACGCTGCTCGCCCACGCCGACCTCGCGGTCACGCACGGCGGCAACAACTCCGTCACCGAGGCGGCGACCGCGGGCGTCCCGATGCTCGTGCTGCCGCTCTCGACCGACCAGTTCGCGGGGGCCGCGGCCCTCGAGGACGCGGGGCTCGGGATCGCGCTCGCCCCGAACGTCGCCACCGTCACCGAGCTGCGGCAGGCGGCCAAGCTCCTGCTCAACCCGTCGGGTGCGCAGCGCGCCGGCCTCGATGCCATCGCGGCGTCGCTCACGCGGTCGCCCGGTCCGCAGCGCGCGTACCAGGCGCTGGCCGGCGGGATCCGCCCGGAGCAGGCCGCGCGCTGAGCCGCTCGCCGGTTCCGGTCCTCCGGCCGGGCGACGCCCGTCCCGCGATCTCGTAGACTAGTGGGTGACCGCGTCCGCGCCCCGGCGCGACGGTCGCCCACAGTCTCGGAAATGGATCAGGTGCCCTCGTGAACATCGTCGCTTTCATCATCGCGTTCGCCCTCTTCCTGGGCGGCATGGCGCTGTTCGCGTTCGCGTTCTACATCGAGGGCTTCGAGCTGCTGAGCTTCTTCGCCGGCATCCTGCTCGTCTCGGCGTCCATCGCCATCCCCGCGCACATCCTCAAGCGCACCGACGCCTGATCCGCGTCGCCTCCGCCCGCCGCGTCCGGTAACAAACCGGACACACGGCCCGGCTACGCTCCGGGCATGGGTGATCTGTTCGAGGGATACGGCACGCTCGCGGCCGCACGCCGCGCCTCCGGTGGCGCGATGCCGTTCGACGAGATGTTCCGGGATCCGCCCGCCGCCGGGGAGCCCGCCGTCGCGCGGGCGGCCTACCGCGAGATCCACGCGGCCCTCTCCCGCATGACCAAGGAGGAGCTGAAGGACCGCACCGACGCGCTCGCCACCAGCTACCTCGCGCAGGGCGTCACCTTCGACTTCGCGGGCGAGGAGCGGCCGTTCCCGCTCGACGCCGTGCCGCGCGTCATCGAGCAGGCCGAGTGGAGCCGGCTCGAGAAGGGCGTCGCGCAGCGGGTCCGGGCGCTCGAGGCGTTCCTCGCCGACGTGTACGGGCCGCAGCGCGCGATCCGCGACGGCGTGATCCCCGCCCGCCTGATCAGCTCGTCCAGCCACTTCCACCGCCAGGCCGCCGGCATCGACCCGGCCAACGGCGTCCGCATCCAGGTCTCCGGCATCGACCTCGTCCGCGACGAGGCCGGCGAGATGCGCGTGCTCGAGGACAACGTGCGCGTCCCGTCCGGCGTCAGCTACGTCATCTCCAACCGCCGCGTCATGGCGCAGACGCTCCCGGAGCTCTTCGTCTCGATGCGCGTGCGCCCCGTCGGCGACTACCCGAACAAGCTCCTGCAGGCCCTCCGCGCGAGCGCGCCCGACGGCGTCGAGGACCCGAACGTCGTCGTCCTCACGCCCGGCGTCTACAACAGCGCCTACTTCGAGCACACGCTGCTCGCGCGGCTCATGGGCGTCGAGCTCGTCGAGGGCCGCGACCTGTTCTGCTCCGGCGGCCGCGTCTGGATGCGCACCACGGGCGGCCCCATGCGCGTCGACGTCATCTACCGCCGCGTCGACGACGAGTTCCTGGATCCGCTGCAGTTCCGCGCCGACTCCATGCTCGGCTCGCCCGGCCTCATGCTCGCGGCCCGCCTCGGCAACGTCACGATCGCGAACGCGGTGGGCAACGGCGTCGCCGACGACAAGCTCGTCTACACGTACCTGCCCGACCTCATCCGCTACTACCTGGCGGAGGACGCGATCATCCCGAACGTCGACACCTGGCGCCTCGAGGAGCCGGACTCGCTCGAGGAGGTGCTCGACCGGCTGCCGGAGCTGGTCGTGAAGCCCGTCGACGGATCCGGCGGCAAGGGCCTCGTGGTCGGCCCCGCCGCCAGCGCGGGCGAGCTCGCCGAGCTGCGCGCGCGGCTGCTCAAGGACCCGCGGGGCTGGATCGCGCAGCCCGTCGTGCAGCTCTCCACCATCCCCACGCTCGTCGAGGACGGGATGCGCCCGCGGCACGCCGACCTCCGCCCCTTCGCCGTGAACGACGGCCGCGACATCTGGGTGCTGCCCGGCGGGCTCACGCGCGTCGCGCTCCCCGAGGGCCAGCTCGTGGTGAACAGCAGCCAGGGCGGCGGATCCAAGGACACCTGGGTCGTGGGCGACGGCGGCTTCCCCGCGGCGACCCGCGAGCGCAGCGTGCAGACCCTCGTGGCCGACCAGGCCGCGGTCACCACGTCCATCCCGATCATCCAGAACGGGGAGAAGGCGCCCGACCAGTCGCCGCACGACCGGCCGCGCAACCGCGACCAGCACGAGCAGCAGCAGCAGGCCGCGGCGCCCGCCGGGCCCGACATCACGACCGAGGGGGACCGCTGATGCCCATGCTGTCGCGCATCGCCGAGTCGCTCTTCTGGATCGGCCGCTACATCGAGCGGTCGGACGGCACCGCACGCATCCTCGACGTGCACCTGCAACTGCTCCTGGAGGATCCGTGGATCGACGAGGACACCGCCTGCCGCTCGCTCCTCAGCGTGATGGGCAGCGACGTGCCCTCCGAGGACGTGCTCGGGCGGGACGACGTGCTCGCGCTCCTCGCGGTGGACCGCACGCAGCCCGCCTCCATCGCCTACTCGCTCGGCGCCGCGCGGGAGAACGCCCGACGCGCCCGCGAGATCGTCTCGTCGGAGCTCTGGGAGTGCCTCAACACGACGCGCGCCCGCATGCCGCGGAAGATCGCCAACGACCGCGTGCACGAGTTCTTCGGCTGGGTGCGCGAGCGCTCGGCGCTCGCGGTCGGACTCGTCGAGTCGGGCACGAGCCGCGACGAGGCGTGGCAGTTCTTCACGCTCGGCCGATCCATCGAGCGCGCCGACATGACGGCCCGCCTCCTCGCGACCCGCGCCCTCACCGAGGCCAGCGGCCCGTCGTGGACCACGATCCTCCGCTCCTGCGGCGCCTACGAGGCGTACCTCCGCACGTACCGCGGCGTGCCGAGCGCACGCAACGCGGCCGAGTTCCTGCTGCTCGACCGGTTGTTCCCGCGATCGATCACGCACTCGATCCGCCGCGCCGAGCAGTGCCTGCACGACATCGAGCCGCGCACCGACCGCCTCGGGGTGTCCGACCAGGCGCAGCGGCTGCTCGGGCAGATCCGGAGCGAGCTGGAGTACCGGCCCATCCAGGAGGTCCTCGACGACCTCCCGCGCTTCATGGACGCCGTGCAGGAGGCGACATCCGCCACCAGCGAGGCCGTCCGCCAGCGCTACTTCCCCACCAACGCGGCACCCAGCTGGGTCGGAGAGAACTCGTGAACCGCCTGCGCATCACCCACCGGACCGGCTTCCACTACGAGGGCGAGGTGACGGCGTCGTACAACGAGGCGCGCATGCTGCCCGTCTCGAGCGAGAACCAGTTCGTCCTGTACTCGAACCTCGACATCCAGCCGAAGCCGGGGCACCACACCTACGTCGACTACTTCGGCACGCGGGTGTCCTCGTTCGAGATCCTCAGCCCGCACCGGTCGCTCGAGCTCACGGCGACGAGCCTCGTCGAGGTCCGGCCGCGCACGCACGAGCCGCACCAGCTCGGCTGGGACGACCTCGCGGTCGAGGTGGAGCGGGCCACCGAGCACGTGGAGCAGGTCGCGCAGACCGTGCGCACCGAGCCGCACGAGGAGGTCCGCGCGCTCGCGGAGGAGATCGCGGGCGGCGCGGGCACGCCGTGCGAGGCGGCCGCGGAGATCGCCCGCGCCATCGGCGAGAAGGTCGAGTACATGGCCGGCGTCACGAGCGTGCAGTCGACCGCGCGCGAGGCGTGGGAGCAGGGGCGCGGCGTCTGCCAGGACATCACGCACATCGTCATCGGGGCGCTCCGGCACGTCGGGATCCCCGCGCGCTACGTCAGCGGCTACCTGCACCCGAGGCCGAACGCGGCCGTCGGCGAGACCGTCACGGGCGAGTCGCACGCGTGGGTCGAGTGGTTCTGCGGCGAGTGGCGCGGCTGGGATCCCACGAACCTCATCGACATCGGCGACCGGCACGTGCTCGTCGGCCGCGGCCGCGACTACCGCGACGTCGCGCCCCTGCGCGGCATCTACGCGGGGCCGTTCCGGTCGAAGCTGTTCGTGCGGGTCGAGATCACGCGGGAGTCCTGATCCGGCGGGAGTCCTGACCGCGCGCGCCTCACGATCGGGGCTGGCGGGCGGACGCGCGCCTAGTCTGGGTCCATGCCCGACGACGAGCGCTCCACCGGCGGAGCCGACCACCGCACCATCGTGGACGCGGAGGGCGTGACCCTCCACTACTACGTATGGGAGGCGGAGCGCCCACGGGCCGTCGTGCACATCGCGCACGGCGTCGGCGAGCACGCGCTGCGCTACATCCGGCTGGCGCACGAGCTCAACGCGGCCGGGTACACGGTCGCGGCCGACGACCATCGCGGCCACGGCGCCTCGGGGCTCGGGCACCTCGGCATCGGCGTCCTGGGGCCGAGGCGCCACCTCGCGGCGCTCGACGGGATCCAGCTGGTCAGCGAGCAGCTCCGGCGCGAGCACCCCGACCTCCCGCTCGTGCTCCTCGGCCACAGCTGGGGCGCGCTCCTCGCCCAGCGCATCGTCGCGCGGGCGTCGCATCTGTACGCGGGGCTCGTGCTGAGCGGGGCGTCGCTCGCGATGCCCGGCGTGATCAACACGGGCGACCTCAACAAGCGCTGGCGGTCTCCGGCGGCGTCCGGCTTCGAGTGGCTGTCGCGGGATCCGGAGGCGCAGCGCGCGTTCGGCGCCGACGACCGCAACTTCGACGTCAACGCGCTGAAGCCGTACCGGATGCGCGACTCCGTGCAGATCATGGGCCGCCCGCCCCGGAAGCTCGCGACCGACCTGCCCGTGCTCATCCAGGGCGGCGAGGAGGACTCGCTCGGCGGCCGCCGGGGGATGCAGCTGCTCGCGCGCGACTACAACCGGCGCTCGCGCCTCAGCGACGTGCTGCTCATCGTGTACCCGGGCGCCAGGCACGAGATCTACAACGAGACCAACCGCGACGAGGTGATCGCGGATCTGCGCAGCTGGCTGGGGTCGCGCATCTCGCCGACGGGGGCCGTGGCCGGGACACCGGGGGATCCGCGGGGATGACGCACGCCGCCCTCCGACCCAGGGGACGGAGGGCGGCGCATCGGGTCAGCGGACTACCTGGGCCGGCTCTCCCAGTAGTCCGGCAGGTGGAGCCAGAATCCCTTCTCCGCCCACCGGCTGTTCAGGAGCCAGGTGGTGAACGCCGTCCCGGCGGCGCCGATGAAGGCGCACGCGATCGCCCCGGCGACCGCGCAGAGCGCGCCCACCTCGAGCGAGGCCGCCGACGCGAAGATGATCTTCGCCACGGTGGGCGAGATGCTGAGGACGATGGACGGATGGGTGATGTGGTGCCAGAAGGAGCGCCAGCTGTCCGACGCGACGAGCGGATCCGAAGGGGAGGCCGCCGTGGCGCTCGCGCCGGAGGACGCATCGAGCGCGACGGCACCGCGTCCCGGCACGGTCGCCACGAGACGACCGGATGCATCGGCAACGACCGCGATCGTCTCGACTGACTGTTCGGGGCGGCTGAGCCGCAGCTCCGCCACCTGCTCCGTGGTCTCCCGCACGAGCTGCGCGCGCTCCGCCGCGCGGGCAGCGGGCGAGAGTCCGCGGGCTGCCCCGGAGGCGACCTCCGCGGCGTCGGCGAGCTGGTCGACGGTGATGCGCCCGGAGCGGATGTCGTCCTCTGCGGTGCCGGCTCGGACGGACGCCGCGAGCGCGGGTGGGATCGTGGGTCCGGCGGTGGCGGCCGACCCCGTCGTGTGGCTCGCGGCCTGCGCGGGCGTGACCCCTGTGGCCGTCACACCGACCGAGGTGATGGCGATGAGGGTGAGGAGGAGCGTGCTCCTCCACCGGCCAGGGAGTCTCGCCGGGCGATGAGCGGGTCGTGCGTGCGATCGGGTAGGCATCTTTGCCTCCAGTGTTCGGGTGTGCATGGTTGGGACGGGGATCCGGTCCTCCACGGGCGTGCTGCGACACGTCACTGTGTCCGAGCCGGGTAGATGGTTCGAGCGCACGGTACGACGTCGAGTCAGACGGTCGTCTGACTCGTGCACAGGTACAGGCACAGGCACGCGGGACGCGGGTTCGCGGCGACGTGCTGGAGCCACCCGCTCGGATCCCGGGACGGGAAGAGGCCGTGGGCGGATCAGGATCCGTGATGGCCGCGTCGGCGGAGACCGGCGGTGGGCCGCGCGCACCGGCTGCGGGGCGCGGTGACGACTGACGTCACCGGCCCCCACCCACCTGCTCGCCCGCGTCCTGTCGGCCTCCGCGGGCACCGCATCCCGTTACCCTCAGCTCAGGGGTGGGACGGAGCTGCGGATGGATCGGCGACAGGCGGGCGTGCACCGCCCGCGACGGGCGATCGCGGAGGCCGCCGGCTGCCGGTTCGGGGCCCACGGCCACGCCGGCACGTCGTGCTCGCGCGTGGTCGCGGCCGACGGCGAGGCGGCGCGATGACGGACGCGCTGCCCGATGCGGCGCTCCGCCCGGCGCGCGCCGACGACCTCTCGTTCCTCGAGGACATGCTGGTGGCGTCGATGGACTGGCGCGACGACGGGTCGATGACACGCGAGCGCATGCTCGCGACGCCGGAGCTCGCGCACTACGTGGCCGGCTGGCCGCGCGCGGGCGACGTGGGCGTCGTCGCGGAGGTCGCCGGGGATCCGGTCGGCGCGGCGTGGGCCCGCCTCTTCGCCGATGACGACCGCGGCTACGGCTTCGTCGCCGCCGACATCCCCGAGCTCGGCATGGCGCTCGTGCCGTCGGCGCGCGGCCGGGGCCTGGGGCGGCGGATGCTCGTGGCGCTCGTGGCTGCGGTGCGCGCATCCGGCGCGCCGGCCGTGAGCCTCAGCGTGGAGGACGGGAACGACCGCGCCCGCGCGCTCTACGAGTCGCTCGGCTTCGTGGCCGTGGGGCGCGAGGGCGGATCCGACGTGCTGCTGCTCCGCGGGTGACGCACGCCGCCCTCCGGCCCGCGGGATGCGGGACGGAGGGCGGCGGCGGTGCGGTGCGCCCGGTCAGGGGCGCGCTGGGCGGCCCGTCCGCGCGCGTCGGCGGCGTCGGGCCTCGAGCGCGCCCGCGGATCCGACGATCAGCAGCAGGGCCGCGAGGGCGAGCGCCGACGCGGGTGAGGATCCCGTGCGCGGCAGCGAGCCGCGGAGGCTCGCGATCGCGCTCCCGCCCGAGGTGCCGGCCGGGCTCGATCCGTCGGCGGACAGGGCGCCGGGGGAGGCCGCCCCGCCCGTGCCGGCCGGCGACGACGCGGTTCCGCTGGACGAGGGCCCGCCGGGCGTCGTGCCGGTGCCACCCGGGTCCGCCGCCACCGCGGCCGTCGTGACCACGCCCGCGGACACGTCCGCGTCGAGCCCGGAGGCGTCGACAAGGTGCAGGCCGGTGACCGTGCGGGACGCGCCCGCGGTCACGTCCTCGGCGAGCACCGCGGATCCGCCGTCGGGCAGCGCGAACCGCGTGCCCGGCGCGATGTCGCCGGCCGCGAGCGGGGTGCCCGCGACGCTGCCGCCGTCGCTCGTGACGCGCGCCGTGCCGTCGGCGACCTCGACCCGGAGGCCCTGGATCCGGACGGCCAGTCGGCTGCCCGGGTACAGCGATACGTCGTCGAGGGCGGCGCTGCCGGACGCCGCGCTCGAGGTGAGGCGGACGCCGGTGGCGCGGATCTGGCCCGCGCCGCCGTCCCCGGCGATGGTGCCGGCATCGGTCGCGGCGGCCGGCGCTGCGGTCGACGCGGCGGCGGCGTCGGACGCGGCCACCGCGCGCGGGGTGCCGAGCGTGTCCGGCGCGAGCGCGGACGGCGGGGCCGCGGACGGCGAGGCCGCGGACGGCGAGGCCGCGGACGGCGAGGCCGCGGACGGCGAGGCCGCGGACGGCGAGGCCGCGGTCGTGCCGGCCGGGCCCGCCTCGTCGGCCGGCCGCGCCACGGGCGTCGCCGCGACCGCGCTCGGCCCGGTCGCCCGGATCCCGTACGCCGACCATCCCGCAGGCGCGGAGTCCGGCACGATCGGGACGGGCGTCGGCGACGGATCCGGCGCGGGCGTCGTCGAGCCGCCCGCCGCCACGGTCACGACGCCCAGCCGCACCTCGGGGTGGCGGCCGGTGAGGTCGCGGTAGTGCAGCGCGGTGAGCGTCACCGTGCCGTCCGCGGCGACCGTCCGCTCGCCGAAGCGCACCTCGACGCGCGGGGTGCCCTGCTCGTCGACGCCCGTGTAGAGGTCGGTCGTGGTGTCGATCCACACGCCGTTCACGAACACCGCGTTCCCCGCGTCAGCGAAGGACACGGTCATGGCGCCGGCGGCGGAGACGGCCGCGTGCAGGCCGGCGACCCGGAGGGCGGGCCAGCGGTAGTCGGCGAGCGGATCCGTCGAGGCGCCCGGCACCTGACGGAACGCGCCCACGTCGACGGTCGCGGTGCCCGCGGCGTCGCCCGTGCCGAGGTCGACGGCGACGGCCGACGCGGTGTCGGGATCCGTCCCCGTGCCGGCCACGGCGTCGGCCGACGCGTGCGGCGCGGCGACGGTCGCGGCCGGCTGCGGCGCGACGAGCACCGTGCCGTCGGCCGCGGTGACCCCGACGCCGTACGCGCCCACGACCTGCCCGGCCGCGGGCGGCACGACGACCGTGCCGAGACGCACGTCCGGGTGCGCGCCCGTGAGGTCGCGGTAGTGCACGGCGGTGACCGTGACGGTGCCGTCGGCCGCCGTCTCGTGCTCGCCGAACGCGACGGTGACGCGGGGTGCGCCCTGCTCGTCGACGCCCGTGTAGAGGTCGGTCGTGGCGTCGATCCAGCGGCCGTCCACGAAGACCGCGCTGCCGGGATCCGCGAACTCGGTCGAAACGGCGCCCGCGGGCGTGATCGTGGCGGTGAGGCCGTAGACCCGGAACGCCGTCCAGCGGTACTCGGCGAGCGGGTCGGCGGTGGATCCCGGCAGCTGCTCGAACGAGCCGACACCGACCGTGGTCGTGCCGTCCGCGCCGGTCTCGACGCGGACGGACGCGGCGTGCTCCGGGGATCCGTCCGACGCGGTGAGGGAATCGGCGGTGGCGGAGCGGTCGAGGCCGTCGACGCGCGGCTGCCCGTCGATCACGCGCGTGCCGTCGGGAGACGTGACGGTGACGCCCGTCGCGACGCGGCCGGATGCGGGGGCCGGCGCGGGATCCGGCGCGGGGGTCGGGCCGGGGGCCGTCGTCGGATCCGGGTCCGGCGCGGGCGTCGGCGAGGACGCGGCCGACGGCGTCGGCACCGGTACGGCGGCGGCCGCCGCGCACGTCACGGATCCGGCGCGCACACGCCAGATCTCCGACGCCCCGGCCTCCGCCTCCACGTCGATGCCGACGGTGGTGGCGGATCCGTCGTCGCCCGTCGCGGTGGACCCCACGATGACGCGGGTCGCGCCGTAGACCGACTCCGGCAGGTCGCGCGACCAGCCCGGCGTCGCGTTCGCGTCCGCGGTCACGTCCACGCCGCCGATGGTGAGCCGGTCGACGTGCACGGCGGGCGTGCCACCCGGCGTGCACGACACGGCGAGGCCCGAGAAGACGATCGCCGGCCGGTCGCGGAGCGTGAGCTCGCCGGTCGCGATGGCGCTGGACGCGCCCGTCGGACCCGCGGTCGAGGAGAGGCCGGTCGTCCGCGTGGTGTTCAGCTTCAACACGTCGCCGGTGGACGCGGCGGTGCGCGTCACCGCGGCGCCCGCGGACCACTCGGCCAGGGGCGTCGGCGCGGTGAGCGTGTCGCCGTCGATGTCGATGATCTCCACGCCGGACGCGCGCGCGAGCGCGACGTCGGCCGCGTGCGCCGCGAGGGGCGCGAGCCCGCCGAGCGCGAGGAGCGTCGCGAGGGCGACGGCGCCGGTCGCGCCGACGAGGCCGAGGGATCCGCGCGAGGAGGATCCGCGCATCGCCCGGCTCATCGTCCCGCCTCCGCGCCGAGGCCCTCGATGAACGCTCGGCCCGCGGGCACGCCGGCCCCGGTCACGTCGTCCCAGCCGGGGCCGGAGCGGAGCCCCTGCCTCCCCGTGTCCCAGAGGAAGAGCGTCTCGGGCCACAGCGCTCCTGCCGACGGGCCCTTCGGGGACCACGTCGCGGCGGAGGCGGGCTGCACGTCGCGCAGCGCGCCCGTGCCCATCAGCGCGTAGAGCGCGGGGCTCGCGAGCCCGAAGCGCCGGCCGGTGACGGCCTTGGAGATCGCGACCATGGACGCGACCATCGGCGTCGCGAGGCTCGTGCCGCCGTGCGCCGCGTACCGGGTGCTGCCCTTGTGCGGGCCGTACGTGATGAAGCCCGTGTCCGGATCCCCGAGCGACGCCACGTCCGGCAGCAGCCGCCCGGTGCCCGCGACCGCGAGCCGGTCAGCCTGCCAGGTGGGGCGCGCGTACTCCGCGGACTGACCGCCGCCCGCGCCGAACGCGAAGCCCGGCGGGATCAGCGCGCCGTTGCGCGCGAAGCGCGTCTCGGTCTCCCAGCCCGCCTCGACGGCGATGGATCCGTCCTGGGCGAGGCCGGTGCTCGTCGCGCCGACCGCGGTGACGTACGGGCTCGACGCGGGCGACGCCACGGTCGCGTTCCCGCCGTGGTCGCCGACGCCGCTGTAGTCGCCGTCGTTGCCCGTGGACGCGAAGACCGACACGTCGCGTGACGCCGCCTCCACGAGCACGCGGTTCAGCAGCTCGCGGTCGTCCGCCGTGTCGAGGCCCTCCATCGCGCCGAAGGACAGGCTGATCACGTCGGGCCCGTCCTCGGCGGCGTCGAGGATCCGCGTGTAGAGGCTCGTGCTCGTGCAGTCGTCCGCGCCCCAGTAGGAGACGGCCGCGTCGGGCGCCATCGCGTGGACCGCCTGCACGTCGAGGTGCTGCTCGTCGGTCCATGCGGTGGGTCCGCCGCAGATGCCGGTGCGCGGCGAGGCGGACGGGTGGTCGCGGTACTGGCCGGCCGTGAAGGCGGGTTCGCCGACCGCGCGGGAGTAGGTGTCGGTGTCCGCCCGGGTGTCCGGGTCGTCGTAGGCGGCGACGATCGCGATGGTGGCGCCTGCTCCGCGGTCCTCGGCGGGCACGTCGTCGACGCGCCGCAGCTGCGCCGGGCCGTAGCCGCACAGCGAGTTCGAGCGGTGGGCCACGTCGACGGACGCAGGCCACGCGTCGGTGAGGCGCTGGCCCCACCAGGCCGCGCACGTGCCGTCGTCGGCGGAGGAGGCGGGGGATCCGCCGGTCGCCTGCCCGGGGATCGGCGCGGGGACGGGGTCCGTGGCGTCGGGCGCCTGCGCATCGCCGGCGGCCCGCGCATCGCCCGCCTGCGCCGCGTCCGGCTCCGTGTCCGACGGCATGAGCACGTCGCCCTGCACGGTGCCGGCGACGCCGCGCACGGCGTCCAGGGCGGCGGGCACGGCGAGGGTCCGCTCCGGGGCGACGACCTCCCGGCCGGCGACGCGGAACCGGGCGAACCCGGTGTCGAATGCGTGCGACGCGAGCGCCAGCGTGCCGGAGACGGGCAGCGCGGACACATCGTCGCGCGCGTCGCCCACGTCGAGGCCGCTGTCGCGCAGCCAGGCGGCGACGGCCGGCGCGGCGTCGGGGCGGGCCGGATCCAGCAGCACCGTGAGCGCGACCGTCGCGTCCGCGGGTGCGTCGCCGACCCGGACGGCGGAGGTGCCGGCGGGCCACGACGGGGCAGACCCGTCGATCGCGCGGAGCCCGGCGGCGACGCGCGCGGCGGTCGGGTCGCCGCCGGCGGTGGCGGACTCGGATCCGGTGCCCGCGAGCGCGCTCGCGACGAGCGCCGCGACGGCGACGAGGGCGACGGCGCCCGTGCCGAGGGCGACGGATCGCGCGCGCGACGACGGGCGCCGGACGAGGGCGCGGATCCGGCCCTCCGTCGGCGGGCGCGCGGCGGGCCCTCGGGCCTCGACGGGTGGGAGGGACGAGGGGTGTGAGGGCATGCGGGATCCGTATTCGATTCAGGGGGGAGTGCGCGAGGGCGCGTGCGGATGCTATCCCTGAATGAGAACGGTTCTCACCACCTGTGGAGGGTGGGCGGCCTCGTCGGCATGCGACGAGGCGGCGGGCTGGAGATCCAGCCCGCCGCCCCGTCCCGGTCAGGAGACCGGATCGGGTGTCATCCGCCGCAGTGCGACTTCCAGACCTTCGGGAAGTCGAAGTAGTAGCCCTGGCCGCAGGTCCAGCTCTTGATGAACTCGCCGAGGCCGCCCACGACGACGCCCAGCGCGAGGCAGGAGAGCTTGCTCAGGTCGAGCGTGATGCACATGGTGCCGATGTAGACGGCCACGCCCACCGTGATGGCCGTCTTGATGATGTAGCCGGGGATGTGCCACTCGTGGTTGCTCCAGAACCACTTCGATTCGGTGATGGTGCCCGCGCTGCCCTGCGCGACGACGTCCGCCTTGGTGACCGCTCGGCCGTCCTTCGAGTCGAGCGTCTGCTGGATCGCCGCGTTCTCCACCGCGTTCGCGTGGGAGGAGGCGGTGTTCTGGATCTCCGCGCGGATCTCGGCGGCGGCCTGCGCGTGGCTCTCGCCCTTCGCGGCCCACGCGGGGATGTGCTGGCCGGCGACGACGGTGCCTTCGGTCGCGACGGTGGCGAGCTGGTCGGCGGTGATCTTGCCGCTCTTCACGTCGTGCTCGAACGTGCCGTTGAGGAGGGAGGACGCCACGACCGACTGGTCGAGGTGGGCGGGGGCGGCCTGGGCGGCGTCGCCGGCGCCCATCCCGAAGAGGGCGACCGCGGTGACGGTCGCGGCGGCCGCGAGCAGGCGGACGGAGCGGCGGGAGGGGGCCGGGACCGTGGGTGATGCGAGGGACATGACTGGCCTTCCGTATCGAGGGGCGACCATCGCCCCGCGAGCACGGTAGGGGCGCGATGCCCCCGTTCCGGGGTCGAACGGGTACCTCCGCATGAACGACGCATGTCCGTCAGTCGCTCGTCTGACGAAGGCCTCCCGACATGGCCGCCGCTCCGTCCGTTCATCCCGGCGTGGGACTCCCGTCGATCGGGACGGGTAGTCTTCCTCGACTCCCGGACGGGGAAGGAACAGGAGCGACATGAACCAGCGGCAGGCGGCGGTGTCCCGGGCACGGCGCGAGATCATGGAGGCGGCGGGCGCGCAGTTCGCGGCCCACGGCTACGAGGGCACGTCGTTCTCGCGCGTGGCCGAGGCGATGGGCAAGCCCAAGTCCGCCATCGGGTACCACCTCTTCGCATCCAAGGAGAGCCTCGCGGGCGCGGTGGTCGAGGCCCAGGAGGACCGCTGGCTCCGCATCGAGGCGGCGCTCGACCGGCCGGGGTCGCTGCACGAGCTCATCGTCTTCCTCCTCACGGGTGCCAGCACCGTGGAGGTCTGCCCCGTCGCCGCGGGTGCCATCCGGCTCCTGCAGGACATGCCCCGGCTCGGCCTCGCCGTCGAGCGCCGCTTCGACGTGTGGGGGTTCACCCGGAAGCACCTGGAGGCGGAGCTCGCGGTCCGGGACATCCGCGCCCCCGATCTCGACGCCGTCGTCGACATCCTGCTGAGCGCGACCTTCGGCGTGCTCTCCTACCGCTCACCGCGGCTGGCCGAGCCCGACTCCGCGGAGCGCCTGCGCAGCCTCTGGATCCCGCTCCTGGTCGGCATCGGGATCGACGACGCGGACGCCGTCGTGCGCGCCGCCCGGCCACTCGACCTGGAGCTCGTGGAGGCCGGGCGCCCGGACGCCTCCGAGGCGCTCGACGGCTCGGCGCGCGGCCCGAAGGACGCTGACGCCGCCACCGCGGAGGACAGCCGCGCCCGCGCCTGACCCGCCCCGCGCACGACGACGCCGGCCGGACCCCCACGGGGCCGGCCGGGGTCGTCGTCCGATCGGAGCCGCTACTCCACGCGACCCGCGTACCGGTACCGGAACCCGGCCCCGTCGGTGACCACCACGTCGTAGTAGCCCCACTCGTCCACCGGCCAGTTCACCGTCGTGCTGCGTCCGGGCTTCACCGTCTCGTGGCGCTCGCGCGTGATGAAGTCGTTGGCCGTCAGCGTGTAGTGCACCGAGGGCGTCCCGTCGTTCGCGAGCGTGAGCCGCAGCACGCCCTTGCCGCCGGGGATCGTCTCGGCCGAGACCCGCGGGACGGGCACGTCGGTCGTCCCCGCCGCGATCACGGTGCCGGCGAAGCGGCGCAGGAACCGGTCGGGCCCGTAGAGGCTGAAGTCGTACGCGCCCTCGTGCGCCGAGCTCTCCCACGTGTAGGCCGCCTTCCTGCGCGGCGCCACGGTGAAGGGCGTCGATGCGAACGGCAGCGCGATGTTGGGGAACACCTGGTGCGAGACGCCCTGCTTGCCCTGGTTGCGCATCGTCAGCGTCACTCGGCCGCTCGCGCGGTCGACGGCCACGTCGGCGTCCTGCCGGTAGGGGAGCGGGCGGTGGCGCATGCTGCCCGCCTCCTGCTCGGGCATCCGCTGCGCGCCCACGGCGGGCTCCTGCACGGGCGGCTTCGCCATGTCGGCGTCGGCGGCCGCGACGAGTGCCTGCGTCGCGCTCATCGGCAGCACCTCGTCGGCGGACGGGATGGAGAAGTCCGGGTGCGCGAAGTCGAAGCACGAGGTGAGGTCGCCGGAGATCGCGCGGCGCCAGGCGGAGATGTTCGGCTCGTGCACGCCCGTCCACGTCTCGAGGAACCGGATCACGGAGGTGTGGTCGAACACCTGCGAGTCGACCCAGCCGCCGCGGCTCCACGGCGAGACGACCGTCATCGGGACGCGCGTGCCGTAGCCGACGGGCAGGCCGTCGACGTACTCGTCGGCCGTCCCGGGCTCGGCGAGCGGCGGCAGCTGGTGGTCGAAGTAGCCGTCGTTCTCGTCGTAGTTCAGCAGCAGCACGGTGCTCGCCCACGTGTCCGGGTTGCTCATGAGCGCCTGGATCACGGCGTTCGTGTAGTGCGCGCCGTAGTCCGGGCTGGCCTTGGGATGCTCGCTCCACCCGTACGGGGCCACGACGTACGACACGGCCGGCAGCGTGTTCGCCGCGGCGTCCTTCCCGAACTCCTCGAGCAGGTGCGTGACGTCGAGGCCCTTGCCCGAGTCCGGCTTCCACCCGTCGTGCAGGCCGCCGTCGAGCGCGAGCTGACGAGTCCGGGGATCCGAGGACGCGAGCGCCTCGTGGTACTGGTGGAACAGCCACAGCGGGTTGTCGCCGTAGTCGCCCACGTAGGGGTGCGTGCCGTCGTCGCCGACCTCGTCGTTGGCGTACGTCTTCCACGTGACCCCTGCCTCCCGGAGGCGCTCGGGGTACGTCGTCCACGCGAAGACGGGCGCATAGTCGTCGGGGTTGTCGATGGCGGGGCCGCCGGCCTTCCCGCGGGCGTCGATCGTGCCGGTCCACTGGAACAGGCGGTTCGGGGTCGTCGGGCCGATGAGCGAGCAGTGGTAGTGGTCGGCGATCGTGAACGCTGAGGCCAGGGCGTGGTGGAAGGGGAGGTCGTCCTTCGTGAAGTAGCCCATGGTCTGCTCGCTCTTCGCGACGACCCAGTTGTCCCACGCGCCCTTGTTCCAGGCCTGGTGCCCGCCCTTCCAGGAGTGGTCGAGGCCGCCGGCGCCCTGCGCGTTGAAGCGGGACGAGTCGAGCGGGAAGGGCAGCATGTGCCCGCCGTCGGGACGGCTCGAGTCGGGCTGGGCGAACACCGACCCGCCGCCGGGGTACTCCACGGCCTGCTTGTCGCTGAAGCCGCGGACGCCCGGCAGCGTGCCGAAGTAGTGGTCGAACGAGCGGTTCTCCTGCATGAGGATCACGACGTGCTCCACGTCCTCGATCGAGCGGGTGAGGTTCCGGCGCGCGGCGGCGGTCGCGGCGGTGGCGCTCGCGGTGCCGGAGCCGGCGGCGGATCCCGCGGCGACGCCCGCCATGATCGCGGCCGCGCCGCCCATCAGGACCGTGCGGCGGCTGATGCCGGGGCGGACGGCGCCGCGGTACTGGCGCGAGGGGTCGAGCGGGGGCGCGGCGTCGACGCCGGCCGCGAGGTCGACGTCCGGGGCGTGCCCTTCGGGCTTGGAGGTGCTCACGGTGGCTGTCCTTCTTCCTGTCGTGCCTGGCGTCGCGCGCAGGCGGTGACCCGACGCTCGGGGAGGGCCCGGGCGCGGCGGGGGATGCGGGTTCGATGGAGCGTGGCGGTGCGGATCCCGGGCGCCGGGGATGGCGGTACCGCCCGGGCGCCGGCACGACCGGGGATGACGACCAGGTGCGGATCGCGCGGGGACGACGCCGTGCCAGGCGCGAGTATGCGGCCGCCGTCGGAACAGCGCGTCACCTGGCGTGACGCGGGTGGGAACGATCCCTGAACAGGCAGGGGCGTCGCCCGCGCTCCCCGGAGCGCGGGCGACGCGGCTACTCGACGCGGCCGGCGGCGCCGCTCGTGAGGAGGGTGCGGCGGCTCACGCCGGGGCGGATCCCGCCGCGGTAGGGGTGCGGGGGATCCAGGGGCGGCGTCGGTGCCGGTGCTCCCCGGCGTGGTCGTCGGGGCGCTGGTCGGGGTGGGAGGTGCTCACGGGGCGATGTCCTCCTTCCACGCGCGGTCGCGTGACGGCGGGCGCGCGGACGGGATCACGGTGCGGGCGACGCGTCCCGGGCACGTGACGGGGAGGGATGCGGCGGAGAGGGTGGTGCGGCGAGCGTGGTGCGGAGATGCGTCGCGGGGAGGGCGGCGACGGGGCATCGCTGTCGTCGGCGAGCATGCGCGCCGAGGGGGAACGGCGCGTCACCTCCGGTCATCGCCCGGGGAGCCCCCCTGAACCGGGGGTGGAGCGGCTCGGGCCTCGCGCGTCAGGCGGGCCAGACCGGCCGGAACTGGATGCTGATGCGCGGCCCGACGGCCTTCTGCGTCTTGAGGATGGCGTGCTCGTGCGTGCGCTGCGCGCTGCCGCCCATGACGACGAGGTCGCCGTGCCCGAGCGGGAACCGCCGCACCTCGCCGCCGCCCTTCGGCCGCAGCGACAGCGTGCGCGCCGCGCCCACCGAGACGATGGCGACCATGGTGTCGCGGTCGATGGCGCGCCCCACGCGGTCGCCGTGCCACGCGACGCTGTCGTTGCCCGTGCGGTAGAAGCACAGCCCCGCGGTCTCGAGCACCTGCCCGGGCGGGCGGCCGTAGTGCTCGTTCAGCGCGTCGCGCGCCTCGACGAGCACGGGCGCGGGCAGGGGCGCGCGCGGGCCGAACCACGACAGGAGGCGCGGCACCTCCACGGTGCGGCCGTGCATGAGCCGCGTGTCCGCGGTCCACTCCACGTCCTCCACGAGGCGCTCGAACAGCGCGTCGGAGTCGCTGACCCAGCCGGGCCGGATGTCGAGCCACGCACCCTGCCCCAGGTCTAGCCGCTCGACCTCCGCGCCGAGCGCGCCGAGGCCGGGATCCGCCTGGAGGTCGTCGAAGAGGGAGGCCTGGAATGCGATGCTCATGCCGCGAGCTTAGCCCGGATGTTCGAACGCATGTTCGAACGACGACCGGCTGGGGAGGGCCCGATCAGGCCGCAGGAGCGCGGGGCGCGCGACGGCCGGCCCACGTCAGGAGGAGCGTCAGTCCGCAGATCAGCGCCGCGATGACGAGCACCCAGACCGCGACCGTCCCGTATCCGCCGCCGCCCGTCGCGGGATCCAGGAAGGGGTACGGGTAGTACGTCGCCGCCCCCGTCACCTGGTTGCCCGTGAACGGCCCGCGCGCGAGCGTGACGGCGACCCACACGAGCGGGAAGACCACGACGCGGCCGACCGCGCCGTAGCCGAGCGCCCGGCGGTCGGGCGCGAGCAGCCAGTCGGCGAGCACGAGCAGCGGCACGGCCACGTGCAGCACCTCGTTCGACCACGGGAGGTTGCCGCCGGGGATCGTCGGCAGGCCGCGCAGCAGCAGGTTGTAGACGATGCCGGTCGTGACCATGTACGTGGTCGCCGCCAGCCGGAGCGTCGTCCAGCCGCGTCCGGGCGCGGGCGCCCGCCCCAGCAGCCGCACCGCGCCGACCGCCATCACGGCGGCCGCCAGCAGGTTCGACTCGATCGTGAAGTACATGAGGAAGTCGACCGTCTTGCCCCAGATGCCCTCGACCCCGATGCTCCGCCAGTACGAGGAGCTCACGACGTACTGGCTCGCGACGGCGACCAGCACGGTCAGGGCGGTGAGGAGGCGGATGGCAGCCCAGGTGATGCGCACGCTCCACCGTCCCACATCGCCACAGGCGGCGGTGATCCGGGATCCGTGCGCGGCCGATGGCGCGGCCTAGGCTGGGTGGATGCATGGTGAGTACAAGGTCCCCGGCGGCAAGCTCGTCGTGGTCGACCTGGACGTGACCGACGGGCGCATCTCCGGCTTCCGCCTGGCGGGCGACTTCTTCCTCGAGCCGGACGACGCGCTCGAGGCCATCGACGGCGCGGTGAACGGACTCCCGGAGGACAGCGACGCCAACGCGATCGCCGCCGCCATCCGTCGCGCGCTCCCGCCGCAGGCCGTGCTCCTCGGCTTCTCGCCCGAGGCCGTCGCCGTGGCGATCCGACGCTCGCTCGCCCGCGCCACGAACTGGGGCGACTACGAGTGGGAGGTCATCCACGACCGCGCCTACCGGCCCGTCGAGCAGATGGCGCTCGACCAGGTGCTCGCCGAGGAGGTCGGCGCCGGTCGCCGGAACCCCACGCTGCGCATCTGGGAGTGGGAGCAGCCGGCCGTCGTGATCGGCAGCTTCCAGTCGCTCCGCAACGAGGTCGACGCCGAGCAGGCCGCGGCCCACGGCTTCGACGTCGTGCGCCGCGTCTCGGGCGGAGGCGCCATGTACATGGAGGCCGGCGCGGTCATCACCTACTCGATCTACGCGCCCGTCGACCTCGTGCAGGGCATGACCTTCGCGGACTCCTACGCCTACCTCGACGAGTGGGTCATCACCGCGCTCCGCTCGCTGGGCATCGACGCGTCATACCAGCCGCTCAACGACATCACGAGCCCCACCGGCAAGATCGGCGGCGCCGCGCAGAAGCGCCTGGGTGCGGGCGCCGTGCTGCACCACGTCACCATGAGCTACGACATGGACGGCGAGAAGATGGTGCAGGTGCTCCGCATCGGCCGCGAGAAGATCAGCGACAAGGGCATCACGAGTGCCGCCAAGCGCGTGGATCCGCTGCGCAGCCAGACCGGCATGAGCCGCGCCGAGATCATCGACCGCATGAAGGCCACCTTCACGGGCCTCTACGGCGGGAAGCCCGGCGAGGTCACGCCCGAGGAGTGGGCGAAGACCCGCCAGCTCGTGGAGGACAAGTTCTCGACGCCGGAGTGGCTGACGCGCGTCCCCTGAACAGGGGACTGTCCGCCTGGCGAAGCCCGGATGTCCGCTCCATGTCGGGCCTGTCCGCCCGGCGACGGGCCCGGCGCCCACCCGGATCCGCACGCCTAGAGTCACCTCGTCGTCCTTGCGGCCCCGCGGGGCCGAGCGGCGACCGCGGTCCGCCCGAACCTCTTCAGGGGGCTCCGCTCGCGACCGCGGCCGACGGGGGGAGACCCGTCGGGGGGAGCGGACTCGCGAGGCGCAGGCGTGCGCCTCGCGAGCGCTCCCGCTCAGCCCCGCTCGAGCAGCTCCCGGTAGTCGGGATGCTCGTCGATCCACTCCGCGACGAACGGGCACGCGGCCACGACCGTCCGGGATCCGCCGCGCACGTCGTCGAGCGCCGCCCGCACCAGCTCCCCGCCGAGGCCGCCGCGCCGCTTCGCGGGGTCGACCTCCGTGTGGGTGAAGACGATGCGGTCGCCCTGGATCAGGTAGTCCGCGAAGCCCGCGCGCTCGCCGTCGAGCCACAGCGTGTAGCGCGAGCTGTCGGGGTCGTGGGTCACGTCGACGCTCATCCCGCCACACTAGGCGCGGTGTCGCGCGGAGTCGATCCGCAGGGGCCGGGGTTACCCTGAGGGGGTCCGGCATCCCGGGCGCATCCCCGTACCCGGAGGCAGCACGTGATCGCCGACATCCGCCGCCGCAGCATCCTCGCCGCCGCGCTCGCGGTCCCCGTGACCGCCGTCCTCGCCGCCTGCACGCGCCAGGAGCCGGCACCGCGCGCGACCCTCGGGGCCGGCGCCGACGGTCAGCCCGCCGCGTCCGGATCCTCGCCCGCCGTCTCCTCCGTCGAGCCTGCGACGCTCTCGGTGTCGGGCGGCCAGACCGTCACGCTCACGGGCGCCGGCCTCTCCGGCGCCACCGCGGTCATGTTCGCGGGCACTGCGGGCACCGACCTGCAGGTCGCGGGCGACGGGACCGTCACGGTCGTGGCGCCCCGCTCGACCGACTACGAGGACCGCTCCGCCGACATCCAGGTCATGGCCGGAGACGCCCCGCTCACCACGGCGACCGCCGCGTACGCCGCGCAGACGCCCGTCGACAAGCAGCTCCAGTACGCGCTCGCCCACTGGGACGCCTACAACCTCGAGGAGTACGGGAACTTCAACCCCTCCGGCGGCGACTGCGTCAACTTCGTGAGCCAGTCGCTCATCCAGCGCGGATGGCAGATGACGAACGAGTGGCACAACCGCGGCGGCGGGTCCGACTGGACGTACGCGTGGATCCACGTGCCCACCTTCGACAAGTGGCTCGCGGCCAACGCGTCCACGCTCGGCGTGAAGCGCCTCGAGCTCGCCGACCGCGACCAGCTGAAGGTCGGCGACATCGTCATCTTCGACTGGAACCGCAACTCCTCGCCCGACCACACGCAGATCGTCTCGGCCATCGAGCCGAAGGACGGCGGGAACGTCGTGAAGATGGTCGGCCACAACCTCGACAACGACTACCGCGACCTCGACGCGACCATCACCACGGAGCACCCGGGCGCCGAGGTCCACTTCTGGAGCGTGGCCTAGCCCACGTCCCCGAGGCCGCGGCCCGCGCGCAGCAGGCGGTCGACCAGGAGCACCAGCAGCACGCCGAGCGCGTAGGCCGCGAGGTCGACGGGGTCGTATCCGGTGCCGAGCAGCAGGCGGCACAGCGGCACGTGCAGCGCCCAGAGCGCGGGCCAGCCGGTGATCTGCAGCAGCTCGATCCCCGTGCACCACACGAGCACGGCGGCGCCGTGCACGACGGTGTCGACGCGCGGCAGGACCGCGATCAGCGCGAGGTGGAAGGCCGCGGCGTAGAAGATGTCGGGCCAGAGCCCGCGGCCGTCGCTGTGGGTGACCGCCATGCCCGCGACCACGACGGCGAGCAGGCCCGCGAGGGCGATGACGCGGCGGCGCGCCTGCCCGTCGGGGAGGCGCACGTCACGGGAGACGACCGGGGCCGCGCCGACCGGAACGTCGGCGGTGTGCATCGACGGCTCGTCCCACACGAACGCGTCCACATCCCCGGAATGGCGCATGCACCCAGCGTAAGCACCTCGGATGCGAACGCGCCCAGGGCGTGACCGGATCCGAGACCTCCTGTCACGCGTCGAGCGCCGCGTCCACGATCCGCTTGGCCTCCGCCTGCACCGCGTGCAGGTGGTCGATGCCCACGAACGACTCGGCGTAGATCTTGTAGACGTCCTCGGTGCCGCTCGGGCGCGCCGCGAACCAGGCGTTCTCGGTGACGACCTTGACGCCGCCGACGGCAGCGCCGTTGCCGGGCGCGCTGCTGAGCTTGGCGGTGATCGGGTCGCCGGCGACCTCGGTGGCCGTGATCGCGTCGCCGTCGAGCTTCCCGAGCGTCGCCTTCTGCGCCTTGGTCGCGGCGGCGTCGACGCGCTCGTACACCGGGTCGCCGAAGCGCTCGGTGAGCTCGCGGTAGAGGACGCTCGGGGTCTTCCCCGTGACCGCGAGGATCTCCGCGGCGAGGAGCGCCAGCAGGATCCCGTCCTTGTCCGTGGTCCAGACCGTGCCGTCCATGCGGAGGAAGCTCGCGCCGGCGGACTCCTCGCCGCCGAAGCCCACGGATCCGTCGATGAGGCCGGGCACGAACCACTTGAAGCCCACCGGCACCTCCCAGAGGCGGCGGCCGAGCGACTCGGCGACCCGGTCGATCACGCTCGAGGACACGAGCGTCTTGCCGATCGCGGCGTCCGCGCGCCAGTTCGGGCGGTGCGCGTAGAGGTAGTCGATCGCGACCGCGAGGTAGTGGTTCGGGTTCATGAGCCCGGCGTCGGGAGTGACGATGCCGTGGCGGTCGGCGTCGGCGTCGTTGCCCGTGAGGATGTCGAAGTCGTCCTTGCGCGCCAGCACGCTCGCCATGGCGGAGGAGGACGACGGGTCCATGCGGATCTTCCCGTCCCAGTCGAGCGTCATGAACGACCAGGCGGGATCCACCTCGGGGTTCACGACCTCGAGGTCGAGGCCGTGGCGCTCGCCGATCGCGGCCCAGTACTCGACCGAGGCGCCGCCGAGCGGGTCGGCGCCGATGCGGACGCCCGCCTTCCGGATGGCCGCCATGTCGATGATGGAGCCGAGGTCGTCCACGTAGTGGCCGAGGAAGTCGTAGCCCTCGACCCGCGCGCGCGCCTCCTCGAGCGGGACGCGCTTCACGTCGACGAGGCCGGCCGCGATGATCGCGTTGGCGCGCGCCGCGATCCAGCCGGTGGCGTCGGAGTCCGCGGGGCCGCCGTGCGGCGGGTTGTACTTGAAGCCGCCGTCCGCGGGCGGGTTGTGGCTGGGGGTCACGACGATGCCGTCGGCCACGTCGTCCTCCCCGTGGGCGTCGTCGCGGTTCCAGCGGAGGATCGCGTGCGAGAGGGCGGGCGTGGGGCACCAGGAGTCGCGGGAGTCGGCGAGCACACGGACGCCGTTGGCGACGAGCACCTCGAGCGCGGTGTCCTCGGCGGGCTTCGAGAGCCCGTGGGTGTCGCGGCCGATGAAGAGGGGACCGGTGATGCCCTGCTCGGCCCGGTACTCCACGATCGCCTGCGTGATCGCGAGGATGTGGTCCTCGTTGAACGCGGTCTTCAGCGAGCTGCCGCGGTGGCCGCTCGTGCCGAACGCCACCTTCTGCTCCGGGTCCTCCACGTCGGGGTGGAGCTCGTGGTACGCCCGGATCAGCTCGTCGATGTCGATGAGGTCGGACGGGAGGGCGGCGGTGCCTGCGCGGTCATGCATGGGTCCATCCTGGCACCGGCACCGGCCGATTCCCATCTAGGGTGCAGGCATGGCCGAGACCCCACGACCCGACGAGACGTACAGCTACCTCGGGCCGTCGGGCACCTTCACGGAGGCAGCGCTCAAGCAGGTGGAGGCGGCCCGCGGGCGCACGTGGCGTGCGGTGAACAACGCCTCGGAGGCGCTCGCCGACGTCGTGTCCGGCACCTCGGTCGCCGCCATGATCGCCATCGAGAACTCGATCGAGGGCGGGGTGACGGCCACGCAGGACGCGCTCGCGAACATCCCCGGCCTCCGGATCCTCAGCGAGCACCTCGTGCCGGTGTCCTTCGACCTCGTGGTGCGGCCGGGCACGGCGCTCGCCGACGTGCGCACCATCGCCGCGCATCCGGTCGCCTACGGCCAGTGCCGCCGGTTCCTCGAGCGCGAGCTGCCCACGCACGGGCACGTGCCCGCCTCCTCGAACGTCGCCGCGGCCCTGTCGCTGCTGGAGGATGGCATCGCGGACGCCGCCATCGCGCCCCCGCAGATCACGGAGAGCCACCCGCTCGAGGCCGTCGCCCGCGGCATCGGAGACAACCCGAACGCCGTCACGCGCTTCGTGCTCGTCGGCCGCGCGACCACGCTGCCGCCGCGCACCGGCGCCGACAAGACGAGCCTCATCGTCGAGCTCCCGGACGACCGCGCAGGATCCCTGCTCGACCTCCTCGAGCAGTTCGCGACCCGCGGGGTGAACCTCGCGCTCATCCAGTCGCGGCCCATCGGCGACGAGCTCGGGCGCTACCGCTTCGTCATCGACGCCGAGGGGCACGTGCACGACGAGCGCGTGGCCGACGCCCTGCTCGGGATCCGCCGCTTCAGCCCGCGCGTCACCTTCCTCGGCTCCTACCCGCGGGCCGACGGCACTCCCAGCACCTACCGCGCGCGGTACGAGGACGACGTCTTCCTCGAGGCGCGCGACTGGCTGCGCGGCATCGTCTCGGCCGAGCCCGGCGCCGGCGCCTGACGCACCGCTGCCTGACGCGTCGTCGACGCGGGCCTCACGCCCGGACGCGCGCGACCCGCTTCGTTAGAGTGACGGGGTGATCGATCCGCAGACCCTCCGCGACCATCCCGACCTCGTCATCGCCTCGCAGGAGCTGCGCGGAGCCTCCGTGGAGGTGGTCGACCAGGCGGTCGCCGCGGACTCCGAGCGCCGCCGGGCGGTCACCGAGTTCGAGGGCCTGCGCGCCGAGCAGAACGCGCACGGCAAGCTCGTCGCGAAGGCCGACAAGGCCGACAAGCCGCGCCTCATCGCGGAGGTGCAGGAGCTCAAGGCCCGCGTCACCGCCGCGCAGGAGCGCGCGCAGGAGGCCGAGGCCGCGCTCGACGAGGTCATGCGGCGGATCCCCAACATCGTCATCGAAGGCGTCCCCGCCGGCGGCGAGGACGACTGGGCGCTCCTCCGCGAGGTCGGCGAGAAGGCGTCGTTCGACTTCGAGCCCCGCGACCACCTGGAGATCGGCGAGATCCTCGACGCCATCGACATGGGCCGCGGCGCCAAGGTCTCCGGCGCCCGCTTCCACTTCCTGAAGGGCGTCGGGGCCCGCCTCGAGATCGCCCTGATGAACTTCGGCCTCGCCCGCGCGCTCGAGGCCGGCCTCGTGCCGCTCATCACGCCCACGCTCGTGAAGCCCGAGATCATGGCCGGCACCGGCTTCCTCGGCGCCCACGCCGACGAGGTCTACCACCTCGACGACGACGACCTCTACCTCACGGGCACGAGCGAGGTGGCGCTCGCCGGGTACCACGCCGACGAGATCCTCGATCTGGCCGCGGGCCCGATCCGCTACGCCGGCTGGTCGACCTGCTACCGCAAGGAGGCGGGCTCCTACGGCAAGGACACCCGCGGCATCATCCGCGTGCACCAGTTCCAGAAGCTCGAGATGTTCTCGTACGTCGACCCGGCCGACGCCGAGGCGGAGCACGAGCGCCTCCTCGCCATGCAGGAGCGCATGATGCAGGACCTCGGCCTCTCCTACCGCGTCATCGACACGGCGGCGGGCGACCTGGGATCCAGCGCCGCCCGCAAGTACGACGTCGAGGCGTGGATCCCCACCCAGGGCGCCTACCGCGAGCTCACCTCCACCTCGAACTGCACCACCTTCCAGGCGCGTCGCCTCGGCACGCGCTTCCGCGGCGAGGACGGCCGCACCTCGCCCGTCGCCACGCTCAACGGCACGCTGGCGACCACGCGCTGGATCGTCGCGATCCTCGAGACCCACCAGCAGGCCGACGGATCCGTGCGCGTGCCCGAGGCGCTGCGCCCGTACCTCGGCGGCCTCGAGGTGCTGGAGCCCGCCGCGGCGAAGGCGGCCCGATGACCCCGCGGGTGCCCGACGCCGACCGCCTCCTCATCGCCCTCGACATCGACGGCACCCTCCTCGGCGAGGACGGCTCGCTCGACGAGTCTGTCATCCGCGAGGTGCGGCGGATGGAGGAGATCGGCCACCTGGTCATGCCCTCCACCGGCCGCTCGGTCGCCGACACCCTGCCGATCGTCGACCGCCTTGGGATCCACCCGCGGTACATGGTGTGCTCCAACGGCGCGATCGTGCTCGAGCGCGACGCGGACGCCCCCACCGGGTACAGCCGCCGCATCGTCGAGACCTTCGACCCCGCCGACGTGCTGCAGCGGATCCGCCCGCACCTCGCGAGCGGCCGCTACGCCGTCGAGGACGAGGAGGGCGTCTACCTGTACTCCGGCGGGGACTTCCCGGACGGCGCGCTCGAGGCCAACGGACGCCACGTCGAGTTCGAGGAGCTGCTGCACGTGCCCGCGACGCGCGTCGTCGTCATCTCGCCCGGCCACGACCTGGAGGACTTCCAGGACGTCGTCGAGCGCATGGGCCTCCACCGCGTGAGCTACTCCATCGGCTGGACCGCCTGGCTCGACATCGCGCCGGACGGCGTGAACAAGGCCACGGCGATGGAGCGCGTGCGCGAGCTGCACGACATCGCCCGCACGCACGTGATCGCCATGGGCGACGGGCGCAACGACATCGAGATGCTCGAGTGGGCCGGCGAGCACGGCCGCGGCATCGCGATGGGCCAGGCGCCCGCCGAGGTCATCGCGGTCGCGACCGAGGTCACGGGTCCCATCGCCGAGAACGGCGCCGCGGCGGTCCTCGCCCGCCTCTGACACCCGGCGGCGTCCGATTCCCCCATGGGGAGATTTCAGCCGCTTCTGATCCCGCGCGTGCGAGAGTGGCGCATCCCGCGCGGTCACCCGGCCGCACCACCGCGGGCCGACCGGCCACCGGTAGGATCCTGTTCGATCGCACGTCGCCCGCCACGCGGGAGCGCGCATCGGGAGGGCTGTCCGAGCGGCCGATGGAGCCAGTCTTGAAAACTGGTGGGCAGAGATGTCTCGTGGGTTCGAATCCCACGCCCTCCGCCCGGAGAGGATCCGCATGAGCGACGCGCCCCTGCGCCCCCGGCGAACCGCCACGACTCCCGTCATCGCCCGCCACGGACGGCTCGGGCGGCCGAGCGCGGCGCGCACGGTCGCCAAGGGCGTCGCCATGGGCGTCGCGGTCCTGCTCGTCAGCGGTCTCTCCGTCGTCACCATCGCGGCCTGGGACCTGAACAGGTCCGTCCAGGCGAACACCGTCGACATCAGCGACGGCACCGAGCAGACCACGGTCGGCGTCGGCGCGCTCGACGGCGGCTTCAACGTGCTCCTCGCGGGATCCGACACCCGCCAGGGCCAGGGCGACGGCTACGGCAAGACCGACGGCGCTCTCAACGACGTCAACATGGTGCTGCACGTCTCCGCCGACCACTCGCAGGCCAGCGTGGTCAGCCTGCCGCGCGACATGGTCGTGCCCATCCCCGCGTGCGCGCGCAGCGATGGATCCGGCACCGCGCCCGCCCAGTCGGCCGCGCCGCTCAACACGGCGCTCTCCGACGGCGGCCTGCCGTGCGTCGCGAAGACCGTCGCGCAGTTCACCGGGCTCGACATCCCCTACGCGGCGCTCATCGAGTTCAACGGCGTCATCGAGATGTCCAACGCGGTCGGCGGCGTGCCCGTGTGCCTCGCGAGCCCGCTCAAGGACAAGCGCACCGACCTCGATCTCCCCGCGGGCGTGACGCCGTTGCAGGGCAAGCAGGCGCTGCAGTTCCTCCGCACCCGCCACGCGGTCGGCGACGGCAGCGACCTGGCCCGCATCAGCAACCAGCAGGTCTTCCTCTCGGCGCTCGTGCGCACCATGAAGCAGTCGAGCACGCTGTCGGATCCCACGCGCGTCTACGGCCTGGCCAAGGCGGCGGTGGACAACATGCAGCGCTCCACCTCGCTCGACTATCAGACCATGGCGTCCATGGCGCTGGCTCTCAAGGACATCCCGCTCGACCAGGTGCACTTCCTGCAGTACCCCGGCACCACGGCGGGCACCGGCGTCTACGCCGGCAAGGTCCAGCCGCTGAAGACGGACGGCGACCAGCTGATGCAGCTGCTCAAGACGGACGCCCCGTTCGAGGTGAAGGCCGGCAACACCGGCCTCGGCGCGGTCGCGGAGCAGCCCGCCGCGTCGACCCCTGCGCCGTCGGCGAGCGCTCCCGCGGCGGGAGGCGGATCCCAGCCGGCCACGTCCGCGCCCACGGTGCTGCCCGACGCCGTGACGGGCACGGATGCGGGGACGGTCACCTGCTCGAAGGGCTTCAAGGGGTGAGCCCGATCGGGCGGCCGGCCGGGGAGCGCCGCGCGCCCGAGGAGGGCGACGGGGCCCCGCCGCACACCCTATGCAGCGAGGACCCGTCTATCTCGTTCAGCTTTCGACCCGAATCCTCCGCCGGACGAGAATCTCGTGTTCTCGCCCACGGGGGGCTCGCGACGTCGTCGCGTGCGTGAGGGTGAGCGGCGCCGGTTCGGGGGATCCGGGACCGCGGCCACGTGGGCGAGCGGGACATCTCTGGGCTGACACATCGACACGCGGGGGGTAAGCCGGTCGGGTCCGGCACACGCGTCGTCACAGACACTACGTGTCCGTCGAATGGGGGACAACCGCACCGCACCCCCCGTTCGGGCCCGCGCCCAGGTGGGCGGGGATGTGACCAGGCCGCCGCGTCCGGTACAGTGGACGCGTACGTCTGGAGACGTCGCATAGTTCGGCCTAGTGCACCACCCTGCTAAGGTGGAGTACCCGTATGGGTACCGTGGGTTCAAATCCCACCGTCTCCGCCATCCCGCCTCCTCGGCGGACCTCGCGTCGAGATCCTCACCCGCGCACCCGATCGAATCCGGTGGCGATGCCTGTCCATCAGGCGCTCGTCGTCGCGTACCGGGGCGAGGGGCCGTCATCGCCCGGCCGTCGCGGTCGTCTGCGTGTCCGTCGCCGTCGCCTGCCTCGTGACCGCGACCGAGGCGGGCCATGCGGCACCCGACGGGACCACCGCGGCCGCCGGTCTCTCCGGTCTTCCGCTCTTCGTCGGCTTCCACGAGGGCGGTCGGACCGGCGTCCACTGGGGGGGCTGGTCGTGTTCGTCGCCCTCCCCGTGGCGGCCGTCGTCGCGGCCCTCGTCGTCGGCCGGATGCGGCGCGCGACGCGGCGCTGACCGTCGACCGGTCGGCGGGCGCGACCCGTCGGCGGCATGGGCGCGCCCGGTCGCCGCCCTCGCGTCGGCCTAGCATCACCCCCATGAGCGACACCTTTCCCGACACGACGCGGCTGCCGGCCCCCGAGCACGGCTCCGGCACCACCCTCGGCCTCATCGCGCGCGAGGCGAACGTGTCGATCGGCACCGTCAGCAAGGTCCTCAACGGGCGCAAGGGCATCTCGCCCGCCACCCGCGCGCGCGTCGAGGAGCTCATGGAGCTGCACGGCTACAGCAGGCGCGGGGCCGAGCGGCCGCACGGCGCGCTGATCGAGATCGTGCTGGAGGTCGTCGACACCGGGTTCTCCGTCGACCTGCTGCGCGGCGTCTCCGCCGTCGCGCGCGAGCACTCCCTGAGCGTCATCGTCACGGAGCAGGGACGCGACACCGCGCTCGGCAGCGACTGGATGGCGGGCGTCATGCAGCGCCGGCCGATGGGCCTCGTGCTCGTGTTCTCCGACCTCGCGCCCGCCCAGAAGCGGCAGCTGCGCAGCCGCGGCATCCCGTTCGTGGTGGTGGACCCCGCGGGGTCGCCGGCCGCGGACGTGCCGGCCGTCGGATCCACCAACTGGGAGGGCGGGCACGCCGCGGGGGAGCACCTGCTGGGGCTCGGGCACCGGCGGATCGGCGCGATCAGCGGCCCGCCGCACCGGCTCTACTCGCGGGCGCGCATGTCGGGATTCCGCAGCGCCCTCGAGGCGGCCGGATCGGACGTGTCGCTCGTCGAGGTCGAGGGCGACTTCGGGCGGACCGCCGGGCAGCGCGCGGGCGGCGAGCTGCTCGACCGTGCCGAGCGGCCGACAGCGATCTTCGCGGGCAACGACGAGCAGGCGCTCGGGCTGTACGAAGCCGCGCGCGAGCGCGGTATCCGGATCCCCGACGACCTGTCCGTGCTCGGCTACGACGACCTCCCGTTCGCCCGCATCGTGTCGCCGGCGCTGAGCACCATCCGGCAGCCCGTGCGCGAGATGGCGGAGGCCGCGGCGCGCATGGTGCTCCGGATCCGCGAGGGCCGGAGCGAGGAGCCCACCCGGCTCGACCTCGCGACGGCGCTCGTGGTCCGTGCGAGCACTGCCGCGCCCACGGTGGCCGACGCGGTGTCGTCGCCCGAGTGAAACCTTTCCGATCGACGGCGCCCTCCTTGCCCCGCCCGACCAGGGGTGCGTAGCGTTCGAGGCGCGCGCCGCATCCACCCGACGCGCCCGACGAAGGAGTCGCCCGTGTCGCAGATCCCCCGCCCGACCAGCCGCCCGCACCGCGGTCGCCCGACCCGCACGGCCCGCTCGTGACCGCCGACCGGAAGGCGCTCGTCGTCCGCGGCGGCTGGGACGGACACATGCCCGTGGAGACCACGGGCCTGTTCATCCCGTTCCTCGAGGCGAACGGATTCGAGGTCCGCGTCGAGGAGGGCTCGGCCGTCTACGCCGACGCCGACGTCATGGCGGACACCGACCTCATCGTGCAGGCCAACACCATGACCACGATCGAGCCCGAGGAGATGGCCGGCCTGTACGCCGCCGTCGTCGCGGGCACCGGCATGGCCGGCTGGCACGGCGGCATCGCCGACTCGTACCGCAACACGGCCGACTACCTGCACATGATCGGTGGCCAGTTCGCCCACCACGCGGGCAAGGACCCGGCCGAGCGCACGGGCGAGCAGTCCGACAACTACATCCCCTACACGGTCGAGATGACCGAGCTCGGGCGCACCCACGAGATCACGCAGGGCATCGCGGACTTCGACCTCGTCACCGAGCAGTACTGGGTCCTCAGCGACGAGTACAACGATGTGCTCGCCACCACGACGCAGACCGTGCGTCCGTGGGATCCGTGGCACCGGCCGGTGACCGCGCCCGCCATCTGGACCCGCCAGTGGGGCGAGGGCCGCATCTTCGTCTCCGCCCCCGGCCACCGCATCGAGGTCGTCGAGGACCCGAACGTCCGCACCATCATCGAGAGGGGCCTCCTGTGGGCAGCACGTTGACGCACGACGAGGACGCCATGACCCTCGGGATCATCGGGGTCGGGAAGATCAGCGAGCAGTACTTCGCCGCGTTCGAGACCCTGCCGGGCGTGCGGCTCGTCGCCGTCGCCGACCTCGACCTCGACCGCGCGCGCACGGTGGCCGAGGCGCAGGGTGTGGACGCGCTGAGCGTAGACGACCTCATCGCAGACCCCCGCATCGACACGGTGCTGAACCTCACGATCCCCGCCGCCCACGCCGAGGTCGACCTCCGCGTGCTCGAGGCGGGCAAGCACGTGTACGGCGAGAAGCCGCTCGCGCTCAGCCCCGCGGAGGCCGAGCCGATCCTCCGGCTCGCCGAGGAGAAGGGCCTGCGCGTCGGATCCGCGCCCGACACCGTGCTGGGCACCGGGATCCAGACGGCCCGCGCCGTGCTCGACGCGGGCACGATCGGGAAGCCCGTCGCCGCGAACGCCTTCTGGGGTGCGCCCGGGCACGAGCTCTGGCACCCCGCCCCGGCCTTCTACTACCAGCCGGGCGCTGGCCCGCTCTTCGACATGGGGCCGTACTACCTGACGGCGCTCGTGACGCTGCTCGGACCGATCACGCGCGTGCAGGGTGCGTCGTTGCGCTCCGACCGCGTACGGTCGGCCGCCTCCGACCCGGATTCGCGCGAGATCCCCGTGACCGTCGACACCCACGTGAGCGCCGTGCTCACGCACGCGTCGGGCGCGGTCTCGACCGTCACGATGAGCTTCGACGTCTGGGCCACGCGGATCCCGAACATCGAGGTGTACGGCACCGCCGGCACGCTCTCGGTGCCCGACCCGAACCACTTCTCCGGGCCCGTGCAGGTCGCGACGTCCGCCGACCGCGAGTGGACGGACGTCGAGCCGAGCGCCGGCTTCGTCGACGCGGGCCGCGGCTGCGGCCTCGCGGAGATGGCCGACGCGATCCGTCGCGGGGTCCCTCACCGCGCGTCCGGCGAGCTCGCGTTCCACGTGCTCGAGGTCATGGACGCGATCCTCGACCCCGGCGCGACGGGCGAGATCCGGAGCACCGTGGGGCGTCCGGAGGCCGTCCCGCTGGGGCAGCCGGGACGCTCGGGGGACTGATCGGAGGGCGTCCGCGAACAGGTAGTGGGCAGCCTTCCACAACCCCGCCATCGGATCGTTCCTGGGAGCCGTGGACTACTAGCCTGACGCCGTGACCCGCCACTTCTCGCAGTTCCTCTTCGCGCCGTACGGCGACGGGAAGGGGCTGCGCGCGGTGGAGCCGGATGCGTCCGACGAGCAGCTCATCGGCGCCGAGGCCTGCGACGCGGATGCGGACGACGAGCCGCGGGAACGGGAGGCGGACGTCACCGACCCCTCGGTCTGGCCTCCGCTGACAGCCGTCGAGTGGCCGCTCACGCACCGGCCGTTCGACGACGACGAGCCGGAGATCGCGGACGGGCACTTCGCCCCCGCGGACGAGGACCCGGACGCCGAGGCGCAGGAGGAGGCGGCGGCGCACGCCGCCCGGGCCGCGCTCCTCGCCGAGGTCTACGGCTGGCCGCACCGCGCCATCTGACCCGACCGGGTGCGGTTCGCGGTCCTGCTCCGGCTACGCGCCGGCCAGCACCGCCCAGGAGTGCCCGGGGACGCGTCCGTCGCCGGCGACGTCGCCCGCCTCGCGACCGTCCGCCGAGCCCCCGATCTCCACGGGCTCGTCCCCGATGTTGAGCACGAGACGCAGCGCGTCCGGCGAGCCGGGTGCCACGCCGCCGGCCGTGCCCGTGCCCGTGCCCGACGGCCGCAGGGTGATGGTGAGCGCGGTGTTGGTGAGGCCGGACGTCTCCATCCGCGCGTCGACCAGCCAGGCGTGCCGCCGGCGGAGGCCGACGAGCTCCTGGTGCAGGCTGCGGATCCGGACGGCGTGCTCGTCGTCGTGCAGGTCGTCGGGCGAGGCCGGGTATTCGGGGCGCACGGCGTCGTCGCCGCCCGCGCGGTCCTCCTTCACCCCGGTGAGGCCCCGCTCGTCGCCCGCGTAGATCGAGGGGATGCCGGGGAGGAGCAGCAGGAGGGCGATCGCGTGGCCGAGGTGGCGCGGATCCACCGCCGACGCGATGCGCGTCACGTCGTGGTTGCCGATGAAGGTCTGCGGCGTGAAGGACGGCAGCAGCTCCGCGTGCCGGGTGAGCGTCCAGTCGAGCTCGAACAGGTTCCCCTCCGCGATGGAGTTGCGGATGGACTTCCACAGCTCGTAGGCGGTGATCGAGTCGATGGTCGACTCCGCCTGGTAGCCGACGTAGTCGCCGTGGATCATCTCTCCGACGAACCACGCGTCGGGGTGCCGCTCGCGGACGCGGGGGAGGACCGCGGCCCAGAACGACGCGGGGACGGCGTAGGCGGCGTCGAGGCGCCAGCCGGAGATGCCGCGGTCGAGCCAGTGGATCATCACCTCGGCGACGTGCGCGCGCACGGCCTCCGAGTCGTGGTCGAGCGTGACGAGCGCGCCGTGGCCCTCGAAGCCGACGGGCTCGCCGGCGTCGTCCCAGCGGAACCAGGACGCGGCCTCGGATCCGGGGCCGTCGGCGAGCGCCTGCGCGAAGCGCGGATGGCTGCGGCCGACGTGGTTGAAGACGCCGTCGAGGAGCACCCTCACGCCGCGCGCGGTGGCGTCGGCGAGGAGGGCGTCGAGGTCGGCGTCGTCGCCGAGGCGCGGGTCGAGCGTCATGTGGTCGCGCGTGTCGTATCCGTGGGTCTCCGAGTCGAAGACCGGGCCGAGCAGCAGGCCGTTGGCGCCGAGGTCGACGAGGTACGGGAGCCAGGCGCGCAGGCGGTCGATGCGGTGGGCGGGCGGCGCATCGGGACGCGCGGGGGATCCGCCGTCGGGTCCGGCGAGGTCGTCGCGGGTCTGCGGCGCGCCCGTGAAGCCGAGCGGGTAGACGTGCCACCAGACGACGTGATCGGTCCAGGATGCCAAGGGTCGCTCCTCGCGGTTCGGGTCGATCAAGACTAATGAGCGGGCGTCGGGGCGGCCGTCGGCCGGGCCCCGCCGGACAGCGGGAGGGGCGCGGCGGGCGGTCGACGGCGTGGATTCGCGGGGCGGCCCCGCAGCATGTAGTCTGTGTCCCGGCCTGATCGCCGCTCGCGGAGATCATCGCCGCAGGACTGCGCCCGTAGCTCAACGGATAGAGCATCTGACTACGGATCAGAAGGTTGGGGGTTCGAATCCCTCCGGGCGCACAGCACCTCCGGGTGCATCTCTCTGGTTGAGACAGAATGCCGAACGGCCCGCCACTGGCGGGCCGTTCGCGTCTCCGGGGCGGTGTCTGGATCCGGCCCCTCAGCGCGTCGTCGCGAGCGGCTCCACCACGCGGTTCTCGTAGGCCCAGATGGTGGCGTGCAGGCGGTCGCGCACGCCGAGCTTGTCGAGCGTGCGGCTGACGTGGGTCTTCACGGTGGTCGGCGCGAGGAACAGCCGGCCGGCGATCTCCGCGTTCGACAGGCCGCGCGCCACGAGCACGAGGATCTCCCGCTCGCGCGCCGTCAGCCGGGCGAGGTCCGCGTCCATCCGGTGCGCTGCGTGGCCGTGGTCGACGAGGGCGCTCACGGCGTCGGCTCCGGGGTGGCGGTGGGCGACGGCGTGCCCTCCTCCTCCTGAGCGGATCCGGGCGTCGCGGTCGCGGACGGGGTCGGCGTGGAGGTCGAGCCCTTCAGTGCGGGCAGCGGCAGCGCCTTCGCGAACGGAGGCCGGCCGGACCCCATCTCCTCGACGCTCAGGTGCCCCATCCGCCCGGCGTCGCGGAGCGAGAGCGGGAAGGCGTTCCACGCTCCGGTGCTCGGCTCGAGCGGTTCGCCCGTGGTGGGGTCCACCTCCGCGAGCGCGGGCGGCACCACGGTCAGCGGCTCCCCGTCCTGGTCGAAGAGCTGCACGCGGTCGAGGAGGTTCCCCTCGGCGTCGTACGCGAAGACGTTGCTGATGCGCTTGCCGTCGAGGGTGAGCTCCTGCGGCACGGAGGGGCTGCTCGAGGAGGGCGCGTACTCGACGCGGGCGTTCTGCCCGGAGCGGTCGATGGCGAGCGGGATCAGCATGACCAGCGAGAACGCGGTGGCGACGCTCACTGCCGTGCGCAGGGTGCGCATGGGGCGCGTCGGCACCCACCGGTCCCTGCCCCACTGGACGCTGACCGCGAGGAGCGCGAGCAGGAGCAGCCAGCGCACGGTCCCGTACGGCAGCAGCATGAAGTAGCTGTAGATGCCGAGGAACGCGGCGAGCACGACCAGCACCAACTGGTACCCCGCCCACGCCCGCAGCAGCCACCACACCGGACGGAAGACGATCAGCAGGTCGAGGATCGCGGAGAGCTCGCGGTGCGCGCGGATCCGCGAGTGCAGCTCCTCGAGGCGCTCGCGGACCGTGTCCTTGAGCTGCGCCAGCGGCGAGGTCCCGGCCGTCGCGACCGCCCGCTCCGGAAGGCCGGCCGAGCTGCGCAGCTCGTCGGCGTAGCGCACCGGATCGCCGAGCTGGATGGCGCCGTCGTGATCCGCGGCCTCCTCCTGCAGGTCGGCCTCGAGGCCGCCGGTGAGGTCGTCGACGTCCTCGGGATCGAGGTCCACGAGCCGGGCGCGCACGGCGGCCGCGAAGGCCCGGATGCGGGTGTCGAGCGTGGGACCTGCGGTGTTCACGGCTTCTCTCCGATCGTGCGGACGTTCACGGATGCGGGCACGGGGCCCTCGCCGGTGCTGCCGGCCTTCCGGGTGCGGTGGGTCGGTGCGGGGGACGGCTCGCCGAGGAGTCCGCTCATCGCCGTGGCGAACGCCGCCCAGGTGGCGCGCTGCCCGGCGAGCAGCTCGCGGCCCTCCGGGTTGATCGCGTAGTACTTCCGGTGCGGTCCGCCCTCGGACGGCACCACGTAGCTCGACAGGGCGCCGGCCGCGTAGAGGCGGCGGAGCGTGCCGTAGACGGAGGCGTCGCCCACGTCGCCGAGTCCGGCGTCGCGCAGGCGCCGGACGATGTCGTAGCCGTACCCGTCGTCGTGCTGCACCACGGCGAGCACCGCGGTGTCGAGCGCGCCCTTGAGGAGCTGCGTGGTGTCCATCAGTCGGTCTCTCTCATGCGTCGCACAGTATCACGCAGTGCGCGGTACCTCGGAGTGCCGTGCAGGGTGGCGCGCCGTGTAGTCGTGAGCGGGCCCGCCGACCCTCGTGCTCGCGCCGGACCCGGTGCTACCGTCGGGCATGCCCATCTTCCTGGAGGCCCTCGGCCGCGTACTCGCCCTCGTGGGCGACGTCGTTCTGGGCGGCGCGGGCGTCACGCCCGCGATCCTCCTCGCGGCCCTCCTCGGTGCCGCCTCCGTGGCCGCCGCGATCGCACTCGTGCGCATCGCCGCCGCGCGCGGGCTCATCGGATCCGCCGCGCCGCCGCTCGGCCCGGACGAGGACGTCGACCTCCCGGTGCTCGTCTCCTCGAGCGACCCGGACGCGGACGGGCACGAGCGCTCCCGGGCACCGGGCCGCCGGATGCAGGTCGTCGTGCCTGCGCCGCTCCCGGCCGCCTGACCGCGACCAGCAGGGGTCCGCCGCCGCCGCGCGGCACGGACCCGGCGCGCGCCCGCATGCGACGACCAGACGGACCCCCTCCGCTCTCGTCGCAAGGAACCCCGTGGACCCCACATCGATCGCCCCCGTCCGAGCCGTGCTCGACGGACTGTCCCAGCTCGTCGTCGGCCTCGCCGACCTGATCCAGCCGCTCGCCGGCGCCTCCGTGACCGGCGTGGCCGTCATCCTCCTGACCCTCGGCGTGCGGGCCCTGCTCGTGCCCGTCGGCGTCGCGCAGGTGCGCGCCGAGATCCAGCGCCGCCGGATCGCCCCCGCGCTCGCCGAGCTCCGGCGCCGTCATGCCGGGAAGCCCGAGCAGCTGTCCCGCGCGACGCAGGAGCTGTACGCGCGCGAGGGCGCGTCGCCGCTCGCCGGCTGCCTGCCGACGCTCGCGCAGGCGCCCGTGCTCGCCGCCGTCTACGCCCTGTTCGCCCACGCGCGGATCGGCGGCGAGGCCAACGCGCTGCTGGCGGCGCCCTTCGCGGGGATCCCGCTGGGGTCGAGCGCGCTCTCGGCGGCAGCCATGGGCGTCACCCCGCTCGTCGTCGCGGTCGTCGTGCTCGGGCTGCTCTCCGTGGTGATCGAGGTCCGCCGCCGCGCCGACCTCCGGTTCCAGGGACCGCCCGCACCCGTCGACCCGGCGCTCCCCGGCATGGCGGGAATGACCGTGATGATGCGGGTGCTGCCGTTCGTCACGGTCGTCTTCGCCGGGATCGCCCCGCTCGCCGCGGCCCTGTACCTGCTGTCGAGCGCCGTGTGGACGCTCCTCGAGCGCGCGACGCTGCGGCGCCTGCTCGGCCGGGTGCCCTCCCGCGGGACGGCGCCCGCATGATCCACCGGCCCGGGACGGCGCACCCCGTCTGCGAGGATCGAGGCACACCGAGCCGGGAGCCGCCATGACCTCCACCCCCGCGGGCGCCGTCGCCCTGCCGCCCACGCGCGTGACCTACCCGGCGGGATCCGTCGCCTCCGAGGGCCAGGTGCTCCGCGTCGACGACCTCGCCGACGGCACGCGCGCCGTCGTGCTCGACGCGACCGCGTGCCACCCGGTCGACGCGGCCTGGCCCGACCAGCCCGCCGACCGCGCTGTGCTGCGCGTGCGCGGCGCCGGGATCGAGGTGCTCGACTGCGTCGTCGGCGCGGCGTCGACGGATCCCGCGGAGGACGCGACGCTCCACGTCGGCGCGGACGTCCCGGTCAAGAAGGGCGCGGACGGCTGGTCGTTCGTCGCCGTCCACGTCGTGCCGGGCGACGCCGACGTCCGCGCGGGCGACGCCGTCGAGGTCCTGGTGGATCCCGAGCACCGTCGCGCCCTGAGCGCCGGCCACACGGGCTGCCATCTCGCCTCGCTCGCCCTCGATCGCGCGCTGGCCGAGGCCTGGACCAAGGACGTGCCGACGGACGCGCTCGGCGCCCCCGGGTTCGACGCGCTCGCGATCGCCACCTCGCGCATCGGACCGTGGTCGTCCGTCGACACCTACCGCCTCGGCAAGTCGCTCCGGAAGAAGGGCTTCGTGCCTGCCGCCCTCGTCGAGCGCCTCGACGAGGTGCGCGACGCGGTGGACGCCACGCTCGCCGGCTGGGTGGCCTCGGGCGCCGCCGCGCGGATCGAGCGCGAGGGCGACCTGCTCACCTCGCGCCGCTCCTGGGTCTGCGAGCTGCCGGGCGGCACCGCGCGGATCCCCTGCGGCGGCACGCACCTCACGGGCCTCGACGAGCTCGCGTCCATCACGATCGACCTCGAGGTCGAGGAGGCCGACGGCGCCGTCGTGGTGCGGATGCGGACCACCTGCGTCCCGTCCTGACACCCCTGGGCGGGGGACTCCGGTATCCCCGCACCTCCCGCGTCGGGTAGCGTGGACAGGCGCCGTCCGGCCGACCGGCATCCTCGGTCCGGCGACGGCGCGGCGATGGAAAGTGGTATCGAACGTGGCAGCAACCCCCGCGACGAAGTGCTCGGTCTGCGGCAAGGCGAACCCCGTCGGCATGGCCACGGGCAACATCCTCGACCATGGACGGAACCACGAGCGCTGCCCGGGTTCGGGCAAGCCGCCGGCCGTGTCGACCAAGCCCGCCTCGGCGGCCGCGAAGTCGGGCACCGCCCCGTCCCGGAAGCCCGCGAGCGACGCCGCGAAGCGCGAGCCCAGCCGCAAGACCACGCCGGCCAAGGCCGCCGGCCCCACCCGCGGCGTCACCGTGCGCCGCGTCGAGGTCGACACCGAGCGCCTGCGCCTGCGCGAGGAGAAGCTCGAGCGGATCCGCGTGCAGCGCGAGGAGGCGGCCCGCCGTCGACTCGGCGACTACATCGTGCCGCTCGACGCGGACGGCCAGGAGGCCCCCGAGGCCGACATCACGCTGGAGACCATGGACGACGAGGAGCAGGCCACGGTCGAGCCCGGTGCATCGACCGAGTCCGACGTCGCGAGCGCCGACGCCGCCGAGGGCCGACCCTCCGCCTAGCGCGTAGCGTGGCGCTCATGACAGAGCAGTCCACCGACCAGCCCACCACGTACCTCGGCCGCACCGGCGTGGAGGTCTCGCGCCTCTGCCTCGGCACCATGATGTTCGGCGCATGGGGCGAGACCGACCACGAGAAGTCCATCCGCGTGATCCACCGCGCCATCGACGCCGGGATCACCTTCATCGACACCGCCGACATCTACGCGTACGGCGAGTCGGAGGAGATCGTCGGCAAGGCGATCGCGCAGTCCGGCCGCCGCGACGACCTCGTCCTCGCCACGAAGTTCTTCAACGGGATGAAGCCCGATGCCAACTTCCGCGGCGGATCGCGCCGCTGGATCATGCGCGCCGTCGAGGACTCGCTGCGCCGCCTCGGCACCGACCACATCGACCTGTACCAGATGCACCGGCCGGACGAGCACACGGACATCGAGGAGACCCTCGGCGCCCTCACCGACCTCGTCACGCAGGGCAAGGTGCGCTACATCGGCTCGTCCACCTTCCAGCCGAGCCAGGTCGTCGAGGCCCAGTGGGTCGCACGCGAGCGCGGCACCGCGAGGTTCGTCACGGAGCAGCCGCCGTACTCGATGCTCACGCGCGGCATCGAGGCGGACCTGCTCCCCACCACCCAGCGCCACGGCATGGGCACGCTCGTCTGGAGCCCGCTCGCAGGCGGCTGGCTCTCCGGCAAGTACCGCAAGGGCCAGGACATCCCGAAGACGCACCGCAACGACCGCGACCCGTCGCGCTACGACCCGGCCGACCCGAAGTTCGCGGCCGCCGACCAGCTGGGCGCCCTCGCCGACGAGCTCGGCGTGCCGCTCGTGCACCTCGCGCTCGCCTTCGTGCTGCGTCACCCCGCGGTGTCCAGCGCGATCATCGGCCCGCGCACCATGGAGCAGCTCGAGTCGCAGCTCGACGCGGCGAACCTGGAGCTCGACGCCGCGACGCTCGACCGCATCGACGAGATCGTGCCGCCCGGCCTCAACGTGAACCCGGCCGACACCGGCTTCTCGAACTACTGGCTGGACCCCGCGAAGCGCCGGCGCTGACCCGTCCCGCGCGATCCCGGAGCCGGCGGGCGATCCGCTGACCGTCGGCTCCCGGCGCCCGCCGATCCCGCCCCCGTAGGGTCGGAGCATGAGCCGCCGCACCCGCGAGCCCGTCTACGGGACCGCCGTGATCCTGGGGCGCGCGCTCTTCGGGTCCCTCCGCCTCCGGCTCGTGGCCGAGGGCCGCGACCGCATCCCGGACACCGGCGGCGCGGTCATCGCGATGACCCACTTCGGCTATCTCGAGTTCGCGCTCGTCGAGTGGGCGACCTGGCTGCACCACCGCCGGCGGATCCGCTTCCTGGCGAAGAAGGGCGCGTTCGACCAGCCCGGCGTCGGCTGGGTGCTGCGCCGCATGCGCCACATCAGCGTCGACATGACCGCGGGCGGCGCCGCCTACGCGGACGCCGTCACGGCCTTGCGCGCGGGCGAGCTGATCGGCGTCTTCCCCGAGGCGGGCGTCAGCGCGTCCTTCCGCGTGCGCGAGCTGAAGACGGGGGCCGCGCGGCTGGCGGCCGAGGCGAGCGTGCCGATCGTGCCCGTCGCCGTGTGGGGCGGGCACCGGCTGCTCACCAAGAACCGCCATATCCGGATGCGCGACCGCATCGGCGTGCCGGTGCACATGCGCGTGGGGGAGCGGATCCCCGTGGCGCCCGACGCGGATCCGCGCGCGGTCACCGACGACCTGCGCATCGAGTTGCAGCGGCTGGTCGACGACCTGCAGGCCGCGTACCCGGTCGGCGGCCGCGGCGCGTGGTGGCAGCCGCGGCACCTGGGGGGAACGGCGCCGACGCCCGAGGAGGCGGCGGCGGCCGACGCCGAGCGCGACGCACGGCGCCGCGCGGAGGGGCGCTGACGGGAGATCGTCGACCGGCGGATCCGCCGGGGGAATGAGATCGGCCCGGACCTTCGAGGCCCGGGCCGATCTGCGCACGTGAACGTCTGTTACCCGCAGACGAACCGGCTGGTGCGGTACCGCTCACCCGAAGAGCCGTACCGGATGCCTCAACGGTAGCCGCGCATCCTGGTGATCCCCCGGCGCGGGCCGGAATGTACCCCGTTTTGGGGGAGAGCGCCTGTGTCCGTCGTTTGGGGGACCCAGTACAGTTGCGCGTCTCTCGGCGGGCTCGCTCGGAGCCGCGCGATCAGACCGGCTCGGCCAGCGGGGAGCGCTCGAGGCCGGGCGCGGGCGGGGCGGTGGGGTCGGCGTCCACGGCGCGGATCCGGTTGCCGGCATCCACGTGCACCACGCGGGGCTCGAGCGCGCGGGCCTCCTCGGTGGTCATCTGCCCGTAGGCGATGAGGATCACCACGTCGCCGACGTCCACCAGGTGCGCGGCCGCGCCGTTGATCCCGAGCACGCCGCTGCCCCGCTCGCCCGCGATCGTGTAGGTGTCGAGCCGGGCGCCGTTGGTGACGTCGACGATGCTGACGCGCTCGCCCACGAGGATGTCGGCGGCGTCGAGCAGGTCGCGGTCGACCGTGACGGAGCCCACGTAGTGCAGGTCGGCGTGCGTCACCGTGGCGCGGTGGATCTTCGCGGTCATCATGGTGCGCAGCATGCGTGCTCCTCGGCGGGCGGGTCCGTGCGCGCGGAGGCGGAGCACGACGATCGCGCAGGCGATCACGAGAGGCCAACGCGCGGCGGCCCGCGGATGTTCCGACGGGTGCCGGATCCTCGGTGCGCGAGGCCCCCGGGCGAGTGTACGAGACGCGGGCGGGCTATGCGCTCCCGCCGGGGCAGGCCACTCTGGGGAGACGGGGACCCGACCCGCAGACCGCACGGAGGCACCAGTGGCACGACGAGACACGGCCGGCACGATCGAGGACCGCCCCGACGAGGACGACGCGCGCAAGCCCGACTCCCCGACCGACATCGAGAAGCCCTCCTGGAAGTACGTGCTCCGGAAGACGATGCGCGAGTTCAGCTCGGACCAGTGCACCGACATCGCGGCGTCGCTCACCTACTACGCGGTCCTGTCGCTGTTCCCGGCGCTCATCGCGATCATCTCGCTGCTCGGGGTGTTCGGGCAGGGGAAGTCGACCGTGACGGCTGTCCTGGACCTGCTGCGCGGCTTCGCGCCGAAGGACGCCCTCGCGCTCATCGAGCCGATCCTCACCGGCTTCGTCGAGTCCCCCGCTGCCGGCTTCGCCCTCGTCTCCGGCATCGTGCTCGCGATCTGGTCGGCCTCCGGGTACGTCGGCGCCTTCACCCGGGCGATGAACCGCATCTACGAGATCCCCGAGGGTCGCCCGTTCCTCAAGCTCAAGCCCATGCAGCTCGCCGTCACGGTCATCGGCATCGTGATCCTGCTGATCTGCGGGCTCATCATCGCGATCTCCGGCCCCGTCACCGACGCCATCGGCGCCGCGCTCGGCCTGGGGCAGACGGTGCAGATCGTGTGGTCCATCGCGAAGTGGCCGGTGCTGGCCGTCGCGATCGTGCTGCTCATCGCGATCCTCTACTACGCGACCCCGAACGCGAAGCAGCCGAAGTTCCGCTGGATGAGCATGGGCGCCGCCATCGCGCTCGTCGTGCTCGTCGTCGCGAGCGTCGGCTTCGCCTTCTACGTGACGAACTTCTCCAGCTACGCGAAGAGCTACGGCGCGCTCGCGGGCGTCGTGGTGTTCCTGCTCTGGCTCTGGATCGCGAACCTCGCGCTGCTGTTCGGTGCCGAGTTCGACGCGGAGCTCGAGCGCGGCCGCCAGCTCCAGGCAGGCATCGCCGCCGAGGAGACGCTGCAGCTGCCGCCGCGCGACACCGTCGTGAGCGACAAGAAGGACGCCGCGGAGCGCGAGGACGTGAAGCGGGGGCGTGGGATCCGCGAACGCCACGACCGCGCCGAGCGCCTCGGTCACGGCGACGACGCGGACGACGGCGCCTGATCCGTCTGGCGGGCCCGCGCGTCGCGCGCGGGCCCGCGCGTCACCGGTCCTTGATCTCGTCGTAGGCCGCCAGGGCCCGCTGCCGGGACTCCTTCAGGTCGACGATCGGCGCCGGGTACGCCGCGAGCCCGCCGTCAGCCGAGTCCTCCGCGCCGTCCTCCGCGCTCGCGACGAGGTCGCCCGTCGCCTTCCACGGCTCGTGCACCACGTCCCGCGGTGCGTGCGCCAGCTCGGGCACGTACGAGCGGATGTACTCGCCCGACGGGTCGAACTTCTGCCCCTGCAGCACCGGGTTGAAGACGCGGAAGTAGGGGGCGGCGTCGGCGCCGGATCCCGCGACCCACTGCCAGCTCGCCGCGTTGTTCGCGGCGTCCGCGTCGACGAGCGTGTCCCAGAACCACTGCTCGCCGTGGCGCCAGTCGATCAGCAGGTTCTTGATGAGGAACGAGGCCACGACCATCCGCACGCGGTTGTGCAGGTGCCCGTCCTTCCAGAGCGCGCGCATGCCCGCGTCGACGAGCGGCACCCCCGTCTCGCCCCGCTGCCACGCGCCGAGGGTCTCATCGGTCGGTTCGTCCCACGGGAACGCATCGAAGCGCGGCACGAAGTTGCGGGTGGCGAGATCCGGCTGGTGGTAGAGCAGGTGGTAGCTGAACTCGCGCCAGCCCAGCTCGGAGAGGAACTTGGTGGCGTTGACCTCGTCCCCGCCCACCTTCCTGCCGCGCGTGCGCTGGATCCGGTGCCACACCTGGAACGGGCTCACCTCGCCCCAGCGCAGGTACGCCGACAGCCGCGACGTGGTCGTCGCCGCGGGCTCGTCACGCTGAGCGGCGTAGTCCTCGAGCTCGTGGTGGACGAAGTCCTCGAGGCGCTGGAGGCCGGCCGCCTCGCCGGGATCGCACGCCTCGCGGAGGCCGGCCGCCCAGTCGGGCTTCGTCGGCAGCAGGCCCCAGCCGTCGAGGTCGTCCGAGCGGGGTGCCTGTCGCAGCGCGTCGAGCTCCTTCGGCGCGGGCAGCGGCTTCCGCGGCTCCTCCCGCTCCTGCGCGGCCTTCCAGAACGGGGTGTACACGCGGAACGGCTCGCCCTGCTTGTTCGTCACCGTCCACGGCTCGACGAGCAGCGATCCCTGGAAGCTGCGGACGTCGAGACCCCGGTCGCCGAGGTCCTTCTTGATGCCGGTGTCGACCGCGATCTCCGCGCCCCCGTAGCGCCGGTTCCACAGCACCGCGCCGGCGCCGACCTCGCGCACGAGCGCGTCGACGACGTCGGCGGCCTTCCCCCGGCGCAGCACGAGCGGCGAGCCGAGCTCCCGCAGCGACTCCCCGAGGCGCGACAGGCTCATGTGCAGCCACCAGCGCGCGGCGCCGCCGAGCGGCCGGATCCCGTCGCTCTCCTCGTCGAGCACGTAGAGCACGACGACGGGCTCGCCCCGCTCGACCGCCGCGTGCAGCGCGGGATTGTCGGCCACGCGGAGGTCGTCGCGCAGCCAGACGATGCTGGGGCCGTGCGCCTCCTCGGCGCCCTCCCTGTCCGTGGATCCGTGGTCGGGGGCGTCGTCGTCGCTCATGGATCGAGCCTAGGACGGCGCCACGTGGGCGACCGGAGCGAGGTCGCTTCGCGCACGGCGCCCGGCGGCACGTAATATCGCACATGGCAGTGCGCGTCCGTCCGGGTCCGACCGCCCACCCGAGACCCGCCGTCGTCGAGAGCCCCATGGACAATCAGAGCACGCCCCTGCCCCCGCCCGAGCACCCCGGGCGTTCGTCGCGCGACGCCGTCGCGGCGGTCGTGGTGGCGGGCGAAGCGGGCTCCACCATCGCGGCCACGCTGACGTCGATCCTCGGTCAGACCCTGCCCCCGGCGCGCGTGGTCGTCGTGGTCGCCGGCAGCCGCGACGACACCTTCGCCGTGGCGCGGACCTTCAACGGACGCCACGCGCATGCTCTCGCCGGCACGGGTCCCGCTGCCACGACGGTCACGGTCATCGACCGCGGCCCGCGCGAGAGCTCGCTGCGGTCCGTGTACGGCTTCGCCCTCCGGCTGGTCGGCGACGCGGGGCGCGTCCTCCTCGTCGCGCCCGACGCCGAGCTGAAGCCCGACGTGCTCGAGCTCCTCGTCGCCGCCCTCGAGCGTGATCCGGGTGCCCGCTCGGTGTCCGCCAGCCTCGATCCGCGCCCGAGCGGATCCCACGGCCCCCTCGCGGGTGCGCTCCGGCTCCTGCAGCGCCACTGGGCCATGGGCGCCGTCGAGACCGGCGCCGACCTCGGCCTCACCGGCCCGGTCCCGCTCGCTCCGGCCACGCTCCTGCGGCTCCCCGCGGCTGACGTGTCGTCCTCGTCGGCCGCCTCGCCGGAGGGGATCCTCACGGATCTCCTGGCCGGGGACGACCGCTCGGCCCTCGTCCCCGGCGCGCGCGCCCGGGTCGACACCGCCGTCACCTGGGGGATCATGCGCGAGCGACGCGACCGGTGGGGCGCGCACGTCACCCGGCTCGCGCGCGGCGGCTCGCCCGCCGACGTCGGCGACCGGCGTCGCGCCCGCCTGGCGTCCCTCCGCATCGGCGTCGGGCCCGTCCTCCGGATCGTGGCCTACGGCCTGGTGGCGCTGTACCTGGCCGCCGCGGGGATGCAGGGGATGCTGGAGCCCGCGTGGTGGTGGGCCGTCCCCGTCGTGGTGCGGCTGCCCCTGCACATCCGCACCCTCCGCCGGATCCGCGAGCGCACCGCCGCCGACGTCCTCTTCGGCGCGACGTTCCTGCCGCTCGAGGCAGCCGAGGCGGCGTACGGCGTCTCCCGGATCCGCGACGGCCTGCACCGGCTCGCTCACCGCGGCCGCCGCCGCGGGGGCGGGGCGGCCGAGGCGGTGCCGCCCTTCTCCCGGGTGGACGCCGTCGCCGCCGCAGCGGTGGCCCTGGTCGTCGTCGGCGTGCTCGTCGTCGCCGAGGTCGGTGGCCCCGCAGCGGCTGGCCTCACCACGATGGTCGGCTGGGCTGCGTGCGTCGTGACCGCCGCCGACCTCGTGATGGCGCTGCTGCGTCTGCTCGTCGCCCACGGCGGGCCGTTCGCCCGTCCGAGCGCGAGTGGATCCGCGGCCTAGGCCTCGGCGACGCTCCCGCGCAGCTTGTCGGTGAGCGCGCGCAGCGTGTTCAGCTCGTCGACCGTGAGCGCCCCGCCCACGGTCGAGGCGATGGACTCCATGTGCACGCGCGCGACCGCGCGGAAGGCCGCGTCGCCGGCATCGGTGAGCCGCACGATCGTGGCCCGCCCGTCGCTCTCGTCGCCGCACTTCACGACGAGGCCCCGCGCGACGAGGCGGTCGATGAGGCGGCTCACGCTGGGCTGCGTGAGGAGGACGTGCTGGTTGAGCTCGCGCAGGCGGAGGCGGCCCTCGGGCTGGCGGGAGATGTTGAACAGCACGTCGTACTCGTTGAACGAGAGGTCGCGGCTGGGGAACTCGGCGGTGAGGCGGCGCATGACGCTGACCTGCGCCCGGAAGAGCGACTCCCAGGCCCGCACGGCGTCCGCTGTCTCGCCCACCAGGCCTCCTCGTCCGGTGCGCAACGCGATGACGGTCGGGCGCACTCTGTGGTGGCGAGTCTACTGAGCGGTGCCGCGGGCAACGGCCGCGCCGGAACGGCGCCGGACATGACTGAGGGCCGACCCCAGAGGCATGGGGCCGGCCCTCTCCCTTGCACCAGGAGTGTCCTGCAATCACATTCCGTCTCCACCGCCACAGCAAACGATGGGGACGAGAAGACTGTATAACGATCCCGTAACGCCGCGCTACCTAGAACCGGTCCGATGTGCTGGGAGATCGCCGACAGCCCCGCAAGGACCATCTGAGCGACCGCGGCCGCCTCAGAACAGGTCGGGCGACTGCGTGCTGGCGTGGTGGACGGCGACGTCCGCGTGCCGGTCGAACCGGTACCCGGCGCCCCGCACCGTGCGGACGATCTCCTCGTAGCGGCCGAGCTTGGAGCGCAGCCGGCGGACGTGCACGTCGATGGTGCGCTCGTTCGGCACGTCGTCACCGTCCGCGGCGGACCACAGCGAGGCGATGATCTCGGATCGCTCGATGGTGCGTCCCTCGCGGAGCACCAGGTACTGCAGGAGCTCGAACTCCTTGTAGGTGAGCGGGGCGGTCTCGCCGTCGAGCACGACGCGCTTGCGGGACAGGTCGACCGTCACGCCGCCGTCGACGCGGACGTCGTCCTCGGGCTGCTCGCGGTGCTGGGCCACGGCCGCCGGATCCTGCAGGGCGAGCCTGACCACGTCGATGTCGCGGCCGCCCGCGCCCTCGGGGGCGAGGGCGACGGCGGCGTGGGTCTCGACGCCGGGGGCGAGCTCCGACGCCAGGCGCTTGAGTGCGGCGACGACGGTGCCGAGGTCGGTGCCCGCGGAGGCGGCCTTCAGCTCGTCGAGTCCGACGTAGATGGCGAAGCCGCGTGCCTCGGTGCCCTCGGGTACGGCACGGAGGCGGGCCGGGCGTGCGGGAGCGGCGGTCGGAGCCGGAGCGGTGGAGGTCGTGGCCGGAGCCGGGACGGCCTGCGGCCGGCGGAGCGGCGGGGCCAGGGGCGCAGCGGACCGGAGCGCGGGTGCGGCGGGGACGGATCGGAGGGAGGTGCGGGCGGGGTCGATGGTCGCGAGCGACATGGCGGAGTCCTTGTGATGATGCGGGTGCGGCGCAGCTGGAGTGCGCGGGACCTCAGGGGAGTGCGAGACGCCTCAGTGGGCGGATGCGCCGGTGAAGGCGGGGAGGGTCGGCGACGGATGCGTCGCGGGACCGCTCAGGCGAAGGCGGCGGGTCAGGCCGACATTCGACAGCACATCGCGACACGACCGGGCATCATCATGCCGGCGACTCCCGAGGCCTCGGCGGAGGTCAGGACGTGCGCGTTCAGGTTCATGGGGAGAGCTTGCACGGATCCGTGCGTCCGTGTCAACAGGAGGAGCCGGAATCGTGCGGGACGCGCAGGAATCGTGCGTGAGCGGACAGCGGCGCCCGCCCCCCGAGGGGAGCGGGCGCCGGAGAGCGCGAGGCGACGGATCAGTGCGCAGCGGTGCCGTACAGGCGGTCGCCCGCGTCGCCGAGGCCCGGGATGATGTAGCCCACCTCGTCGAGCCTCTCGTCGAGCGCGCCCAGCACGATGGTGACCTCGCGGCCCGCGGTCGCCTCCTCGACGGCCTTGAGGCCCTCGGGCGCGGCGATGAGGCAGATGCACGTGACGTCGACGGCGCCGCGGTCGAAGAGGTACTCGATGGCGGCGATGAGGGATCCGCCCGTCGCGAGCATGGGGTCCACGACGAAGCACTGGCGATTGGAGAGGTCGGTGGGGAGGCGCTCCGCGTAGATGTCGGGCTGGAGCGTCTCCTCGTTGCGCACCATGCCGAGGAAGCCGACCTCGGCGCTGGGCATGAGGCGCATCAGGCCGTCGAGCATGCCGAGGCCCGCGCGGAGGATGGGGACAACGAGCGGCTTCGGGTCGCTGAGGGTGAGGCCCTCGGCGGGCGCGACCGGGGTCTGCACCGTGATGGTCTCGACCCGGACGTCGCGCGTGGCCTCGTAGGCGAGGAGCGTGACGAGCTCATCGGCCAGGCTGCGGAACACGGGGGAGGGGGTGGTGCGGTCCCGCAGCGCCGTCAGCTTGTGCGTGATGAGCGGGTGGTCGGCTACGTGGACTCGCATAGGCTCCATTCAATCAGCAAGGGGGATCGCGATTGGACCTCCACGTGCCCGGCGACGTCGATCGCTGGATGGCCGTGGCGCTCGACGAGGCCCGGGCCTGCGCGGCCACCGGCGACGTGCCCGTGGGCGCGGTCGTGGTGGACGCATCCGGTGTCGTCATCGGGCGCGGGCGGAACCTCCGCGAGGCGCGGCAGGATCCCACCGCGCACGCCGAGGTGGAGGCGCTCCGCGAGGCCGCGACGACCACTGGCGAACGGCACCTCGTGGGCACGACGCTCGTCGTCACGCTGGAGCCGTGCGTGATGTGCGCGGGTGCGATCCTCGCGGCGCGCGTGCCGCGCGTGGTCTTCGGCGCGTGGGACGGGAAGGCGGGCGCGGCCGGATCCCTCTACGACGTGCTGCGCGACCGGCGGCTGCCGCATCGCGCGGAGGTGTTCGCGGGCGTGCGGGCGGCCGAGTGCGCGGAGCTCCTCGACGGCTTCTTCGCGGAGCGTCGCGCCGGCGCGTGATCGTCGACGCCTGATTCGCCGTCCGGGACGGCCCCGTCGCCACCAGCCCGTCGCCAGGCAGGCACGCTCGGCGGCGACCGGGGCGTCGCGCGCCGGCTACCGGATCAGCCCTGGCACTTGGTGCACCCAGGGCCCTGGTGCGGCGGGTGCGGGTTCCGTCCCCCGCTGCGTCCGTTCGTCGAGTGCGTGCTCCTGCGCTCCTGCGCCGTGATGTGCGCGTCGGAGGTGGCGGTGGTGGCCTGCGAGACGGAGGCGGTCGCAGGGTCGTGCCGGGTCTCGGCCTGGGCGGCGGAGTCCGCCGTGAGGAGCAGCCCCAGGGCGAGGGCGGTGGCTGCTGCGGCCTTCATGGCGTGCGTCATCGGTGTTCTCCTCGAGCGGTCGTCGTGCGTCGAGCGGGCGCTCGGGCATCGGATCCGGCCGGATCTCCAGGAGCCGTCCGCCCGACATCGTCGCACCGTGCGGCGGGGCGGCGCGCGAGGCGCCCACACCGTGCGGCGACGCTCACGGACCGGCGTGACCGGCGGGGATCAGCGCGTCGCGACCCGCACGTCGGGCTCGAGGTAGATGACGCGGGCGACCGGCACGGCCTCGCGCACGCGGCGCTCGATCGCATCGATCCCCGCGGCCACGTCGCCGAGCGAGCTGGTCGCGGGCATGGCGATCTTGGCGGCGACGAGCAGCTCGTCCGGGCCGAGGTACAGCGTCTTCATGTGGATGATCGACTCGGCCTCGTGGCCCGCGGTGATGGCCGCGCGGATGGCCGCGAGATCCGGCTTCGAGGCGCCCTCGCCGACCAGGAGGCTGCTCATCTCGACCCCGAGGACCACCGCGACCGCCACCAGCAGCACGCCGATGAGCAGGGTGCCGATGCCGTCGTAGATGCCGTTCCCGGTGAGGATCGACGCGACGACGCCGAGGAGCGCGAACACGAGCCCGGAGAGCGCGGCCGTGTCCTCGAGCAGCAGCACGGGGAGCTCTGGGCTCTTGGCGCGGCGCACGAACTGCACCCACGTCTGGTCCCCCCGGAGCGGGTTCGACTCCTTGATGGCCGTGCGGAGCGAGAACGACTCGAGGGCGATCGCGATCAGGAGCACGACGATCGGCAGCCACGGCACGTCGAGCGGCTCGGGGTGCTCGATCTTGTGGATGCCCTCGTACAGCGAGTACACGCCGCCGACCGAGAACAGGATGATCGAGACGATGAAGGCGTAGACGTAGCGGACGCGGCCGTAGCCGAACGGGTGCTCGTCGTCCGCGAGGCGCTTCGCGCGCTTGCCGCCGACGAGCAGCAGGATCTGGTTGCCCGAGTCCGCGAGCGAGTGGACGCCCTCGGCGAGCATCGACGAGGATCCGGAGAAGAACGCCGCGATGAACTTGGTGATCGCGATGCCGACGTTGGCGGCGAGGGCGGCGAAGATCGCCTTGCTGCCGTGCGATTCGCTCAAGGCGGGACCTCCTCGACCGGCGAGGCGGCTCGGGCCGCCCGGGCGCGCGTGCCCCGGTCGCCTCAGCCTAGCCACGCGCCGGGGGTGGCCGACGACCCGGTCGTGCGACGCCCGGTCTCTAGGATCGGGGCATGCCCGACGCCTCCCGCCCCGCCCCGTCCGCCCCCGCCGAGGTCGTCCGCCTCCCCTCGCTCGCGATGCTCGGCACCGGATCCATGAACGGCGCGATCCTCGGCGGACTGCTGCAGCCGGGCGTCGAGGTCGACGGCGACGTGCGCGTGACCACCCGCTCGGCCGCCAGCGCGGCGGCGCTCGGCGAGCGGGACGGCGTCACCGCGTCGAGCGTCGAGGAGGACGCCGACGCCAACAGGCGCGCGGTCCGCGGCGCGCGCGTCGTGGTCGTGGGCGTGAAGCCCCACATGGTGCCCGACCTGCTGCGCGAGATCGCGGACGACCTGGATCCCGGCGCGCTCGTGATCAGCGTGGCGGCCGGCGTCACGATCGCGACCTTCGAGTCGCTGCTGCCCGCGCACGTGGCCGTGCTGCGCTCGATGCCGAACACGCCGTCGCTCGTCGGCCGCGGGGTCACGGGGCTCGCCGCGGGCAGTCGCTCGAGCCTCGAGGACCTGGCGCTCGCCCGCGCGGTGTTCGCCACGGTCGGCGACGTCGTGGAGGTGCCGGAGGCAAGGATCGACGCGCTCAGCACGATCTCCGGATCCGGCCCCGCCTACGTCTTCCTCCTGATCGAGGAGCTGACCCGCACGGCCGAGGCCAAGGGGTTCACTGCCGAGGAGGCGCGCGTGCTCGTGCAGGGGACCTTCCGCGGCGCGGTCGAGCTGCTGGCCGCGTCGGACGCGGAGCCCGCCGAGCTGCGCCGCCGGGTCACGAGCCCCAAGGGCACGACCGAGCGGGCCGTACAGGTGCTGCAGGCGGCGGATCTGTCGGGGCTCTTCGACCGCGCGACCGACGCCGCGCTCGCCCGGGCCCGCGAGCTCGCGGCCGGCTGAGCCCTCCGCACCCGCCCGAGGCCGCGGATCAGGACAGCGAGGCGAACCGCTCGATGTCGGCCGAGGTGCCGGACACGATGATGAGGTCGTGGTTCGAGACGACGGTGTCGGCCGTCGCGTAGGTGAACGGCTTGCCTGGCGTCTTCACGCCGACCACCGTGATCCGGTAGCGCCGCCGCACCGACGACTCCGCGAGCGCCATGCCGCGGATGGGCTTCGGCGGGTACATCTTCGCGAGGACGAAGTCGTCGTCGAACTCGATGAAGTCGAGCATCCGGCCGGACACGAGGTGCGCCACGCGCTCGCCCGCCTCCGCCTCCGGGTAGATGACGTGGTTCGCGCCGATGCGCTCGAGGATCTTGCCGTGCGACTGGCTGATGGCCTTGGCCCAGATCTGCGGGATCTTGAGGTCGACCAGGTTCGCCGTGATGAGCACGCTCGCCTCGATGGACGACCCGACGGCGACGACCGCGATGGAGAAGTCCTTGGCGCCGAGCTGCTGCAGCGCCTCGATGTTGCGCGCGTCGGCCTGCACGGCGTGCGTGACGCGGTCGGACCACTTCTGCACGAGGCCCTCGCTCGCGTCGATCGCGAGCACCTCCCGGTCGAGGCGCGCGAGCTGCCCGGCGGTCGCGGCGCCGAAGCGGCCGAGCCCGATGACGAGCACGGGGGCGTTGTGGGGGATGCGTTCGCCCATGAGGGGCCTCTCTCCTGCGGTGGATGCGGTGAAGGACGGATGCGGATGCGGCGCCGGCCGGCTCAGCCGACGATCGGCCGCTCCTCGGAGCGCTGGAAGAGCTGCCGTCGGGTGCTCGCGGCGAGCGCGGCGGCGAGGGTCACGGTGCCGACGCGCCCCAGGAACATGGTGGCCGCGAGCACGTACTTGGCGGGATCCGACGCCTCGGCCGTGAACCCGGTGCTGAGCCCGGAGGTGGCGAAGGCGCTGATGGCGTCGAAGAGCACGTAGTCGAGGCGCTCGCCGGAGATCTGCAGCAGCACGATGCTGCTGAGCGCCACGGTGGTCGCGCCCCAGAGCACGATGCTCACCGCGAGGCGGAGCACGTCGCTCGGGATGCGGCGCTCGAACGCCTCCATGGACTCGCTGCCGCGGGCCTCCGCGAAGGCCGCGAGGAACAGGATCGCGAGGGTCGTGACCTTGATGCCGCCCGCCGTGGACGCGGATCCGCCGCCGATGAACATGAGCATGTCCGTGACCAGCAGGCTCGCGTTCCCGAAGTCGCCCATGTCGAGCGTGGAGAAGCCGCCGGAGCGCGTCATCACGGAGAGGAACAGCGCCTGGAAGCCGTGCTGCACCGGATCCATGAGCGCGAACGTCTTCTTGTTGTCCCACTCGAGCACGACGTAGGCGAGCGTGCCCAGCACGATGAGGATGAGCGACGTCCAGAGCGTGAGCTTGACGTGCACGGAGAAGCGCCGCGGCTTCCTCCAGCCGCGGTACACGGCGTAGATGACGGGGAAGCCGATGCTGCCGAGGAAGACGCCGATCATGAGCAGGCTGAGGAACCAGTAGTCCTGGTGGTACAGCTCGAAGCCCGCCTCGCTGAAGACGAAGCCCGTGTTCGTGAACGCCATGAGCGAGTAGTAGAAGGAGTCGAGGGCGGCCTGGCCCACGGGGATCCCCTCCAGCAGGATCCGCGGGAACAGCAGCGCCGCGATGGACAGCTCGATGACGAGGGCGCTGATCGCGACCGTGAGCAGCAGCGTGCCGATCTCGCCGAGCTTCACCGCCTGGCCCTCGGCGACGGGGCCGTGGTGGATCCGCAGCGGGTTGCTGTCGCTGGCGGCCATGAGCCGGGCCTTGAGGCCGAGGCGGCGCGAGACGATGAGCCCCATGATCGACGCGAGCGTCAGCACGCCGATCCCGCCGATCTGCACGCCGAGCGCGATGAAGGCATGGCCGAGCGGGGTCCAGTACGTCGCCATGTCGACGGTCGCGAGGCCCGTGACGCAGATGGCGGACACGGCCGTGAACAGCGCGTCGGCGAACGGCGCGTTGTCGCCGGTGGACGTCATGCCGGGGAGCATGAGGATCGTCGTGAGCGTCAGGACGAGCGCCGCGAAGATGAGGATCGCGAAGCGCGCCGGCGTCGAGTGCGCGAAGTAGTCGAGGAAGTCGCGGATGCGCCCGAGGAGGGGACGCCCGTGATCCGGCCTGACGCGCATGGTCCCCTGTCCGCTTCGGAAGGCCGCCTGGCCCGGATCGCCATGGTACTGCGAGCGCGGGACGGAATACCCTTCGGGGATGGCTGACATCTTCGACGTCGTGGCGGATCCGACGCGACGCGACCTCCTCCGCGTGCTGCTCGACCGACGCGCGGTGCCCGAGGCGCCCACCGGCGAGATCAGCGTCTCGGAGCTCGTGCAGACGCTCGGGATCAGCCAGCCGACGGTGTCCAAGCACCTGCGCGTCCTGCGCGACAGCGGCCTCGTCTCCGTGCGGGAGGAGGGGCAGCACCGCTACTACCGGCTGGAGCCCGCGCCGCTCGAGGTGCTGGATGCCTGGGTCGCGCCCTTCGTCGACGACGGCCGGGGCGACGCAGCCTCCGACGGCGGGCTCGCGGATCCGGACACGGGGCTGCTCGGCGCCGGCCTGTCGGCCGACCCCGAGAGGGACGACGACGATCCGGCCGGCCACCCGTTCGCCGCGTCCCTCGGCCGGATCTGGGCCGACACCCGGTACCAGGCGGCTGCCGCCGTGCACGACGCCACGCGCGTCGCCGGCTCGGCTGGCCAGGCGTCGCTCGGCCGGCTGCGCGCGCGGAAGCAGGGGAACTCGCGGGACGCGTGATGCAGGATGTGACACGATGGACACGCGTCCATCCGGACCCCTAGAATCGCGCACCAGCGCCCGCATCGCGGGTGCTACGAGGTCCGTGAGCCGGTCACGCAGAACGAGGAGTCGATCCGCCCATGTCGCGTGACCTGTCCGACGTCCGATTCCTCACGGTGGCCGAGGTGGCCGAGATGATGCGCGTCTCCAAGATGACCGTCTACCGCCTCGTGCACTCGGGCGACCTGCCCGCCATCCGCTTCGGCCGCTCGTTCCGCGTCCCCGAGTCCGCCGTGCTCGCCGCGATCGATCCGTCGAACGCGCTGCCCGGCCAGCCCGGAGAGGCGTCGCGTCACTCCGGCATGTCGGATGTCGGCTAGACTCCTCTGAGGCTATTTTCCGCGGGTCACCAGAGTCCGCGTGTTCCGTCCGGCAACAGATGAGGTGCCCCTATGGGTTCAGTGATCAAGAAGCGTCGCAAGCGCATGGCGAAGAAGAAGCACCGCAAGCTGCTTCGCAAGACGCGCCACCAGCGTCGCAACAAGAAGTAGAGCGGACGCGTCCACGAGGGCGCAGCACGTGATGGAGAGGACGCCGCCCCGGTGACGGGGTGGCGTCCTCTTCGTTCGCGCGGGGCGTGCCCGGCCCGCGGGTGTCGGGCGCGGGGCGCCCTGCGGATCAGCTCCCGGCGGATCCGTCGGCCTGCGCGGCCTCGCGGCGCACGCGCCTGCGGGCGTCGCGGATGCTCTGGCGCCGGAGCCGCATCGACGGCCAGCCGGATCCGCGCGCGTGGGCCGCGAGCGCCTGGTCCGGGTTCACGACCACCGGGTGCCCGACCAGCGAGAGCAGCGGGATGTCGTGGCGCGAGTCGGAGTACGCCCAGCACTCGGCGGCGTCCGCGCCCGTCCGCGCGAGGAGACCCCGTGCCGCCGCGGCCTTGTGCGCGCCGTGCAGGAACTCGCCATCGAGGCGTCCCGTGTACGCGCCGTCGCGCACCTCCAGCGCGCTGCCCAGCGCGCCCGTGAGGCCGAGCCGGCGGGCGATCACGTCGGCCAGGAACGACGGCGACGCCGTGACCAGCCACACCTGATGGCCCTTCGCCAGGTGCTCCCGCGCGAGGCCGAGCGTCTCCGGCCAGACCATCGGCGCGGTGTGCCGCTCGTAGATGTCATCGGCCAGCTTGGCCATGTCGGCCACCGTGACGCCGGTCACGACCTCGAGGCCGCGGGCGCGCGCCGACGCGAGGTGGCGGTCGTTCTCGCCGCGCGCCTTGAAGCGCGCGTGCTTCCATCCGGAGCCGACGATGTCGCGCACCGTGAGGAGGCCCGCCGCGCGGAGCCCGCGCACGAGGTGGAACACGCTCGCGCCGTGGATCAGGGTGTTGTCCACGTCGAAGAACGCGAGGATCGGGGTGCCCGCCTGCTCGACCATGATCGGGTCAGCGTAGGCGACGCTCCTGGGGCCGGATCCCGGCCAGGGCGGCGCGAGGCCTCGCCTACGCTGGGCGGATGAGCGCAACGGTCCTCACCCTCGTCGGCAAGCCCGGCTGCCACCTCTGCGACGACGCACGCGAGGTCGTGACGCGGGTGCTCGGCGGACTCGACGCGGCGCGCGCCGGCGAGGTGACGCTCGAGGAGCGCAGCATCCTCGACGACCGGGCGCTCGCCGACCGGTTCGCCGAGGAGATCCCGGTGCTCCTCATCGACGGGCGCGTGCACAACTACTGGCGCATCGACGCCGACCGGCTCCGCGCCGCGCTCGACGCGCGCTGAGCCCGGCGGCGGTCGGGGCCACGGATAGGGTCGTCCCATGACCCTCCGCCACGTCGTCTCCTGGAAGCTCGCCGACCGCGATCCCGCCGCCCTCGACCGCGACGCCGCCCGCATCACCGAGGCGCTCGGCACGCTGCCCGGCCTCGTGCCCGGCATCCGCTCGTTCCAGCTGGGGCGCGACGTGGTCGGATCCGCGCGCAGCCACGACGTCGTGCTCATCGCCGACTTCGACGACCGCGCCGCGCTCGACGCGTACGACGTGCACCCGGAGCACCAGCGCGTCGCCGCCTTCGTGCGGAGCCTCGTCGGATCCGCGGCGTCGGTCGACTTCGAGGTCTGACGTCAGCGGCGACGACCGCGCGCCCCGCGGAGCCGCGGCCGCACCCGCGCCCCGGCGGCGGGTGACGCTCGCGCAGGTGGCGGAGCACGCAGGGGTCTCTCGCTCCGCGGTGTCCTTCGCGCTCACCGGGCGGACGGACCAGCGGCTCTCGACGGAGACGATCGCGCGGATCCGGCGTGCGGCCGAGGAGCTCGGCTACCGCCCGAACATGACGGCCAGGACCCTGCGCACCGGCCGCTCGGGCACCGTCGCGCTCGTCTCGGACTTCGTCAGCAGCACCTCGCACGCGAACTCGATGGTGCGCGGCGCGCTCGACGCGCTGCGCGAGCGCGACACGATCCTCTTCACCGTGGACACGCAGGGCGACGCGCGGCAGGAGGAGCAGCTGCTCGAGAGCCTGCTCGGGCGCACCATCGACGGGGTGCTCTACGCGTCGATGTTCACGCGTGTCGTGCGGACCCCGGCGCTGCTCGACCAGGTGCCGCACGTCCTGCTCAACTGCGTGCCCGAGGAGGGCGTCGCGCACGCGGTGGTGCCGGACGAGGAGGCCGCGGGAGCCGACGCCGCCCGGGCGCTCCTCGACCTCGGGCACCTCGACCGGATCTGGTTCGTCGGCAGCCTCCCCGACGGCGTCACCGGCGGACCCGCCTGGCGCGGCTGGGCGCCGGTCGCGCTCGCCGAGCGGCTGGCCGGCGTCCGACGCACGCTCGCCGCCGCGGGGGTCGAACTGGCCGGCGCGCAGGCGGTGGCGCGCGACTGGGACACGGACGACGGGCGCGAGGCCGTCGCCCGGCTGCTCGCGACAGGCGCCCGCCCGACCGCGCTGATCTGCGCGAACGACGCCGTGGCCGCGGGGGCCTACCAGGCGCTGCACCGCGCGGGCCTCCGCGTGCCGGAGGACGTCTCGGTCGTCGCGTTCGACGGGAGCGCGATCAGCCGCGCGCTGGATCCGCCGCTCGCCTCCGTCGCGCTGCCCCAGCTCGAGCTCGGCCGCCTCGCCGTCGAGCTGCTCTTCGACCGCGCCGCGGAGCCGGCCGTGCACCGCGTGCCGATGGCGCTGATCGCGGGCGGGTCGATCGGCCCGGTGCGCTGAGGCTTCTCGGAAGACACGGTGACACGGCGCGCTAGATCGTTGTAGCATCCTGTCCGCGCATCCGGTGCCCGACCGGGTCGCGATCTCACGACGCATACGAAGGAGTATGGGATGACTGCTGTCGATGGGGCCCGCACGGCCCCGAACGCCTGGTGGGTGGGCTTCGTGTGCGGCATGGCGACGTTCGTCGACGCCGCCGCCACGACGGGCGTGGGCATCGCGCTCGTGCTCTTCCTCGCGCCGCCCTCGGGAGGGCCCGGCCTGTCGGGTCCCGAGGTCGGATACCTCACCGCCGTGCTCACCGCGGGAGTCGCGGCTGGCTCGCTCCTCGGCGGCTGGGCCGGCGACCGGTTCGGCCGGCGCCGCGTCTTCCTCGTCACGATGACGCTGATCGTCATCGGATCCGCCACGCCGTTCCTCGGCGTCTCGTTCGCGGCGCTGCTGCCCGGGATCGCGCTCATCGGCCTCGGCGTCGGCGCGGATCTGCCGGTGGCGCTCGCCACCATCTCGGAGGCGGCGACCGCCCGGAACCGCGGGAAGATCCTCGTGTTCTCGAACCTGCTGGGCGGCTTCGGGATCCTGCTGGCCGTCGTCATCGGGATCGCCTTCGGCCAGGCGGGCCCCACCGGCGGGCACGTGATGTTCGGCGCGTTCGGCGTCGTCGGCCTCCTCGTGCTGCTCATGCGCGCGACCATCCCCGAGTCGGCGTCCTGGCTCGTCGCCCGGGCCGAGCGGGCGGACGGCGCGCGCACGGTGCGGGCGCAGCGCGGGCGGATCCGCGACCTCGGCCGGCCCGCCTACCGCCGGCCGTTCGTGACCCTGCTCGTCTACTACACGCTCGCCTCGCTCGCGATCAGCGTGGCGGGGAGCTTCGGCACGTACGTCGCCGTGAGCGTCGCCGGCATCCGGGTCGACGAGTACCAGTCGTGGACGATCCTCGCGATGCCGGCCGCCGTCCTCGGCGCGCTGTGGTTCATGTCGGTCGCGGACACGCGGTTCCGCATGCCGTACTTCGTGATCGGATCCGTGGTCGTGGTGGCGTCGAACCTCATCCCGGTCGTCCTGGGGTTCAGCCTGCCGACGCTCGTGGTGTCGGTGGTGCTGTCGACCTTCGCGGGCGCCTTCTGCTTCGAGACGATCATGAAGGTCTGGACGCAGGAGTCGTTCCCGACCCTCATCCGGTCGACCGCGCAGGGCACCGTGTACGGGGTGGCGCGCTTCGCGACGGCGGGGCTCAACGCCGTGACGCCCGCGCTCCTCGCGCTGAACCCGCAGGGGGTGTACGTCGGGGTGTCCGTGGTCGCGGCGGCGGGGTTCCTGGTCGGCTGGATCGGGTTCCGCCGGGCGACCGGGACCGCCTTCGACGTGGAGGACGAGCAGGTGCCGGCGACCGCGTCGGTGCGGACCGTGGAGGCAGCGGCGTGAGCGACACGGGCAGCGGCACCGGCGGGTCGAGGACCATGCGGATCCGGCCGTTCGAGGCGCGCGTGCGCGGGCTGACGCTCCGGGGATCGCAGCACCTCGCGGAGGGTCCCGGCCCGCGACCCACCGCGATCCTGATGCACGGCTTCGGCGGCTCGCGCGTCGAGACGACGGGCGTGTTCGTGGCCCTCGCCCGGCGGCTCGCGGCGGCGGGGGTCGGCGTCGTCGCCTACGACCGCGCCGGCCACGGCGAGAGCGACGGCGAGTTCCTCGACACGACCGTCACGGGCGACGTCGCCGACGCCCGGCAGGTGCTCGACGCCGTCCGCGCGCTGCCCGAGGTGGACGCGGGCGACGTGCACCTCGTCGGCATGAGCCTCGGCGCGGTCGTGGCCTCGGTGGTCGCCGCGGAGGAGAGCCGCGCGGCCGAGGGCGGGGCGGGGTCGGGGATCCGGTCGGTCGCGATGTGGTCGACGGCGGCCGTGTTCGTCGACGACATCCGCGCGGGCACGATCCAGGGCCGCTCGCTCGCGTCGCTCGACGCCGACGGCTGGTTCGACTTCGCCGGGCAGCGGATGGGGCCGGCGATGCGCGACGACGCGCTCGGCTTCGACCCGTACGCGCGGGCGGCCGGCTACCGGGGTCCCGCGCTGCTGCTGCACGGCACGGACGACTTCGTGCCCGTCGACTACGCCAGGCGGTACCTCGAGCCGGAGGCGCTCGGCGAGCGCGCCGAGCTGGTGGTGGTGGAGGGCGCGGATCACGGCTGGGCGCAGCTGCCGCAGCGCGACGAGGTGATCGAGCGGACGGTCGCCTTCGTGCGGACGCACGCGAGGGGCGGGGAGGCGTGAGCGGGATCGGCGCGTCCGCGCGCGACGGCGCGGTCGTCGAGCTCGACGGCGGGTCCGTCCGCGTCCACGGGCACCTGGGGCTGATGGCGGTGCCGGGCGGCGTGCGACCCATCCGGCTGCCCGAGGCCAGGTGGCGCGACTTCCCGCCGGCGGGCGAGCTGCTGCGGGCGCAGGTGTCGACGGCGGCCGGGGTGCGGATCCGGTTCACGACCCGGGCAGACGAGGTGCGGCTGCGCGTGCGCTGCACGCGCATCCACTTCGACGAGCTGCCGGGGCCCCGCAACACGTTCGTCGCCGAGGTCGACGGCGTGGACCTGCCTCCGGTCGCCTCGCCCGTGGACGTCGTGCGCCGGGTCTCGTCGTCGGGCGACACGGCGGAGGAGACGGCGGTCGGGTCCGGGGATGCGTCCGTCGTCGTGCTCCGCGGGCTCGGGCGCGGGCCGTCGACCGTGACCGCATGGCTGCCGCAGGGCATGGTCGTCGACCTCGTCGGCATCGCCGCCGACGCGCCCGTCCGGGCCGCGGAGCCGCTCGGGCTGCCGCGCTGGATGCACCACGGCAGCTCCATCAGCCACTGCGTCGAGGCGCCCGATCCGACCGGCGCGTGGCCCGTCGTCGCTGCCCGCGCGACGGGCCTCGACCTCGTGGACCTGGGCTTCGGCGGCCAGTGCATGCTCGACCCGTTCGTCGCGGACGCCATCGCCGCGGAGCCCGCCGACGTGATCTCGCTGAGCGTCGGCATCAACATCGTGGGCGCGCGGTCGATGGACCAGCGCACCTTCGTGCCCGCGCTGCACGGCTTCCTCGACCGGGTGCGGCGCGGCCACCCGGACACCCCGATCGTGCTCGCGTCGTCGATCCTCTGGCCGGGCAGCGAGCAGGTGCCCGGGCCGCCCGGCGTGGAGTTCCGGGACGACGGATCCGTGCGCTGCTTCGCGGCGGGCGACCCCGCCGACGTGCCGCGCGGGGCGCTCACGCTCGCGGAGTCGCGCCGGCACGTGGAGCACGTCGCGCGTGTGCGGCAGGACGCGGGCGAGCAGATCGCGCACCTCGACGGCCTGGAGCTCTACGGGCTAGACGACGTGGCGCGGTTCACGCTGCCGGACGGGCTGCATCCGGACGCGGAGCTCTACGCGGAGATGGGCGGGCGCTGGGTGGCACGGGTCTTCGCGGACGGCGGGCTGGTGCCGAGGGCGGGGCTCGGCGGCGGCGGGCGGCCAGCGGCGGGTCGCCCCTAGCCGCGCACCGGAGCCGGCGACGCGTCCACCTGCGTCCGCCGACAGTGCAGCGCCGCCGCGGCGAGGAAGCCGACCGCGAGGACGATCTCGAGGGTCCAGTACACCGGGCTCGTGCTGGCGGCGACGACCGTGAGGCCGTAGATCCCCTCGGCGATGAGCACGGCGCTGAGCACCGCGACGCCGGCGATCGTCCATCGGCGCGACGCGTGCCGCACGAGGCCGGCCGCGAGGCCGATGACCGGGCCGGCGACCAGGCCGATCGGGATCCACATGGACGAGAAGGGGTCCGCGAGGAAGTACCCGCGCCACAGGCTGACGACGCCGTACGCCTCCACCATCGCGACGAAGGAGATCGCGCCGAGCACGGCGCCGAGGAGCGGGCGCGCGCGGGAGAGCCACACGGCGACGAAGGCGAGCATGCTCCAGCCGCCGGCCGAGTTGGCGAGCGAGCCCATCCACTCCGGGAGGAAGCCCTGCGCGGGGCTGGTGAGGCCACCCACGACGAGGCTGAAGACGAGGACGACGACCGTGGCGCGCAGCCCGGCCCGCAGGATCGCACGCGCGGGCCGCCGCGAGGACGAGGGGTAAGGGCGGGCGGCGACGGCGGTGCGGTCGGCGGACGCGTCGGGTCGGGTCATGGCCTCACCCTCGCAGCGGTTGGGGGCCGGGTCGTCGGCCGAGCGGCCCATCCGCGTACGCACGGGGATGCAGAAGAGGTCAGCCGCGCAGCCGGGCCCCGTCGAGGATCCGCACGGCCGCGTCGGCAGGGACGGTCCACGTGATGGTCGCCGTCACGCGCGCGACGCTGTCGTCGGAGACGCTGGTGCTCGCGAAGTCGATCTGCACGTCGCGCACCTCCCGGCTGAGGACGGTCGCGGACTCGGCGGCGGCGATGATCGCGTCGTCGTCGTAGGGCAGGTTCGTGAGGGCCATGGGCGTCCTTGGGGTGCGGGGCGGGCGTGGTCGGAGGGGCGCGGACGCGGACGCGCGGAGCGTCCCGGCGCGCGGCGTCAGTCGGCGGGCGGCTCGGCGTGCGTGGCCGTGCCGGGCGGCGGCTCCGGCACGAGGTGCAGCCCGGATCCGGTGTTCGCGCTGTCCATGAGCAGGTCCACCCAGGCGGGGTTGATGGCGGGCGGGCGGCTGCCCGAGAACCGGAAGTGCAGCGGGAGCTCGGGGGCGACCCACACGGTGCTGCGCCCGTCGCCCTCGGACGCCGGGTACTTCCACGAGAACGCGAAGCTCTCCCGGCGGCGGAGCTTGTTCAGCATGACGATCTGCAGGTGCGCGAGCGCGCGGTCGTCGATGGTGGTGCGGGTGGTGCTGTCGAAGATCAGCTGGCCCACGCCTGCCCTCCTCCGTGTCCCGTCCTGGTGCCGGTCGAGGGCCAGGATCATCCGGATCCCTCGGCCTCGACGACTCGGCGACCCGCGGGTGAGGGCATCGAGTGGTGGTCAAGACATTACGGCACCAGAGGAATAGCTGACCCGGGGGCGGAGAACCCGTCGCGCGGTGGATCACCCGGGGACGCCTACCGGGTGCGCGCGTCGAGCGCGGCCCGCGCCACCTGCCGCGGGGTGCGGTCGTCGGTCGCGATCACGGCCAGGTGGAGGTCGGCCTCCCGCAGTCGCGCGGCCAGGTCCGCGTGCCGGGCCAGGTGCCAGTGGCGCGCGGCCCGACGGTCGTCGTCGTACCGGGAGCGCAGGCGTGCCTCGACGACGGCGGGCGACGCGGTGAGGAGCACGCACCGCACGTCGATCCCGAGGGCATCGCGGTAGCGGTCGAGGTCGGCGCGCTCGGCGACCACACCGCTGACCACGAGCTGCCGCGGACCCGCCTCCTGGAAGAGCGCCCACGTGGCGGCCATGGCGCGCGCCTCGATGACGACGTTCTCCGGATCCCACGACGCGGGCGGCCACGACCGGTGGAACCAGTCGACGTCCATCAGGCTGAACGGCCGCCCGGCCTCGGCGAGGAGGTCGCCGATGTGGTCGAGCACGGCGCTCTTGCCGACGCCGTAGGTGCCGTTGAGGAGGAGGGCGGGTGGGCTCGCGTCAGCCATTGGAGCAGGTCTGCTCCGATGCCGTCTGCCCGGTGACGCCCTCGGGGAGCACGGCCGGGGCCGACGGATCCGCGGAGGGCGCGGCGCCCGCGTCGGGTGCCGGCGTGGTCGGCACTCCGGCCGCGGGCTCCGGCGCCGCGACGCCCTGGCCGGTGCTCCCCGGCGCGAGGGTGAAGTCGGCGTCGGCTGCGACGAGGCGGATCATCTCGTCGCCCTTCGCGACGTCCTGCGCCACCCGCCCGCTCTCCAGCCGGGTGCTCGGGTACTGCACGAACGTGAACCGGTCGAGGGGGATGTCCTTGACCGTGAGGGCCAGCGACGCGATCGCGGCTGGGCTGTCGAGCGAGGTCGACAGCACCATGTTGTCGATCGCGGCGCGCGCGATCCCGTAGACCTTGGCCGGGTTCGTCAGCGTGTCCGTCGATGTGATGGTGCGGAGCAGGGCGCTGAGGAACACCTGCTGATTGCTGATGCGGGAGATGTCGCTCTGGTCGCCCACCCCGTAACGGGTGCGGAGGAACTGGACGGCTTCGCGCCCCTGGAGCGGGTGGATCCCGGGCTGCAGGTCGAGGTCCGTCTTGCGGTCGCGCAGGCGGTTGGCGATGCAGACCGGTACCCCGCCCACCGCGTTCGACATCTCGACGACCCCGTTGAACTGGATCAGGCCGCCGTACGGCACCTCGAGGCCCGTGATGGCCTCGACGGCCCGCACGACGCAGGGCAGTCCGCCGCGCTTGAGGGCCACGTTGATCAGCACGCCCGAGGACGCGGGCTCCTCTGAGCCGTCCGGACGGCTGCAGGCGGGCATGTCGACGAGCATGTCGCGCGGGAAGGAGACGACGGTCGCGCGCGTGTGGTCCTCGCTGATGTGCATCAACATCGTGACGTCGTTGAGGTTGCCGGTGTTCACGGTGGGATCGGTGCCGTAGCCGTCGCCTTGGCCCTCGCGGGTGTCGCCGCCGACCAGCAGGATGTTGGCACCCCCGTCGATCGCGCCGATGGAGGGCGGCGCTGCCTTCCCGTCCCCGATGTCCACGGCGTTCGCCTGCACGGTGCGCGCCAGGTCCCAGGCGGCGAACGCGGCGACGGATCCGGTGCTCGCGATCACCACGGCCGTCACCGCGGCCATGGCCTTCACCGCGGTGCGCACGGCGCTGGGCCTCCGCAGCCGGCCGTGCCGGGCGATGCCGGGCGTGAGGCGCCGGTCGGGTCGCGTCTCGTCGGACATGCGGGCTCCTCGGCATGGGGCTGGTGCCGTCCGGGTCGGATCGGCGGTGCCTGCCACGCTACGGACGTGGCGGCGCGAGCGGTTCCCCCGAGCGATGTAGATCCGCACCCCAGAACCGGGGCCGCCGACGCGGGACGGCCCGACCCCCTGCGCGGGGATCGGGCCGTCCGGTGAAGCGAGCGGGACCTACGGGGCGAGGCGGTTCGGCCCGCGGAACAGGTACGTGACCTCGCGCAGGTTCGACTGGTGCAGCAGCAGCATCAGCACGCGGTTGAGGCCCATGCCGAAGCCGCCGTGCGGGGGCACGCCGTACCGGAAGAAGTCGAGGTACGAACCGAGCTCCTCGGGGTCGAGGCCCTTCTCGCGGGCCTGCGCCTCGAGCACGTCGACGCGGTGCTCGCGCTGCGCTCCGGTGGTGATCTCGACGCCGTTCCAGATGAGGTCGTAGCTGTTCGTGATCGTCGGGTCCTCGGCGTTGCGCATGTGGTAGAACGGCCGGATCGTCGACGGGTAGTCGGTGAGGAACACGAACTCGTGGCCGAACTCCTCCATGACGTGCGCCGCGATCTGGCGCTCGCCCTCGGGGTCGAGGTCGTCGTCGGCGCGGTCGATCACGTGGCCGCGCTTCGCGACGATGTCCTTGGCCTCGAGCAGGGGGATCCGCGGGAACGGGATGCTCGGCACGGTCACCTCCACGTCGAACAGCTCGCGGATCTCGTCGCCGTGCTTCTCCTTCACCGCGGTGAGCGCGGCGACGATGAGCTCCTCCTGGAGGCGGGCGACGTCCTCGTGGCTCTCGATCCAGCTGATCTCCGCGTCCACCGAGGTGAACTCGGTCGCGTGGCGCGAGGTGAAGGACGGGTCGGCGCGGAACGCCGGGCCGACCTCGAACATCTTGCCGAAGCCGGCGGACTGCGCCATCTGCTTGAAGAACTGCGGGCTCTGCGCGAGGTACGCGACGCCGTCGAAGTAGTCGACCTTGAACAGCTCGGCGTTCGACTCGGAGGGCGTAGCCATGAGCTTGGGCGAGAAGACCTCGATGAAGTCGTGCTCGACCCAGTAGGTGCGCAGCGCGTGGACCAGCGTGGTCTGCACGCGGAAGATGAGCGCGTTGCGAGGGGCGCGCAGGTCGATGAAGCGCCAGTCGAGGCGCTTGTCGATGGAGGAGTCGGCGGCGATGGGCGTCTCGGGGATGGCCGCGGCCGCGACCTCGATGCCGGACAGGCCGATCTCCAGCCCGCCGAGCTTCACGCGCTCGTCGTGCTTGAGCGTGCCCGTCGCGGTGAGGAAGGTGCCGGCCGCGAGGCCGGAGATGGTGTCCGCCGTCGCGTCCTCGTCGCCCTGGCGCTTGTAGGTGAGCTGCACCGCGCCCGACTCGTCGCGGAGGATGACGAACTGGATCTTCTTCTGATCCCGGACGGTCTCGACCCAGCCGGAGACGGCCACGTCCCCGTCGTCGAGGGCGGCCAGGTTCTTGATGAGAGTTCGGGTGGTCACGGTCGTCGAGTCTATCCGCGCCGCTGTCGGACCGGTCGCCCCGCGGGCCGCCTAGCCTGGTGGGGACGGCCCCGCGGCGAGCGGTGGCCGCGCCCGGTGCAGGGGAGACGCCATGCAGATCGACCTCAACAGCGACCTGGCCGAGTCCTTCGGCCGGTGGACCCTCGGCGACGACGACGCGATGCTCGACGTCGTCTCGAGCGCCAACGTGGCGTGCGGCTTCCACGCGGGGGATCCGCTCGTCATGCTGCACGCGCTCGAGCGCGCGGCCAGGAACGGCGTGGCCGTCGGCGCGCACGTCGCGTACCGCGACCTCGCGGGCTTCGGCCGCCGCGACCTCGACGCCTCGCCCGCCGAGCTCACGGGCGACGTGCTCTACCAGCTGGCGGCGATCAGCGGCATGGCCCGCACGGTCGGCGCGCGGGTCTCCTACATCAAGCCGCACGGCGCCCTCTACAACCGCATCGCCCACGATCCCGTTCAGGCGCAGGCCGTGGTGGACGCGGTCGTGGCGCTGGAGCCGACGCTCCCCGTGCTCGGGCTGCCGGGCTCCGAGATCCTCCGGCTGGCCGCGGCGGCGGGACTGCCCACGCGCGTCGAGGCGTTCACCGACCGCGCCTACACGCCCGAGGGCGCGCTCGTGTCGCGGCGGCAGGAGGGCGCGGTGATCCACGACCCGACCGAGGTGGCGGCCCGCTCCGTCCGCATGGCAACGGAGGGCACGGTCGTCGCGATCGATGGATCCGTCGTGCGGCTCGACCCCGACTCCCTCTGCCTGCACAGCGACACCCCCGGCGCCGTGGGGCTGGCGCGCGCGGTGCGCGACGCGCTCGAGGCGGCGGGCGTGGAGATCAGGCCGGTGCCGGATGCGGCTCCCTCGTCGGAGCACCGCGCCCTCCCGGCCCGCGACCGGCGCGCCCTGTGACCCTCCGGCTCCTGCCGTGCGGCGACGCCGCCGTCATGCTCGACCTCGACTCCCTCGACGAGGTCCTGCGCCTGCAGCCCGTGCTCGACGCGACCCGGCCCCGCGGCGTCGTCGACATCGTGCCGGGCGCGCGCAGCATCCTCGTCACGCTGGATCCGCGCGTGCTGCCGCTCGCCGCCGCTCGCTCCTGGGCGCTCGCCGCCCGACCCGCCGACGAGGCCGGCTCCCGGGGTGGCGCGCCCGTCGAGATCGACGTGGTCTACGACGGCGAGGACCTGGCCGACGTCGCCGGGCTCCTCGGCATCGGGATCCGCGAGGTGGTCGAGCGGCACACGTCCGGCACATGGACGGTCGCGTTCGGCGGCTTCGCGCCCGGCTTCGGCTACCTCGCGGGCGTCCCCGGCCTCGAGGTGCCGCGCCGCACGTCGCCGCGCCCGCGCGTCCCGGCCGGCGCCGTCGCGCTCGCGGGCGAGTTCAGCGGGATCTACCCGCGCGTCTCGCCGGGCGGCTGGCAGCTCATCGGCACGACGCGGGCGGTGCTGTGGGATCCGGAGCGCGAGCCGGCGGCGCTCCTGCAGCCCGGATCCGCCGTGCGCTTCCGTGAGGTCGACGCGTGAGCGACGCGGCCGCCCCTCGCCGCGGTCGCCGGGCCGTGGCGACCTCAGCGGCCGGCCTCGTGGTCGAGCGCACCGGCCCGCTCATGCTCGTCCAGGACGCGGGCCGGCCCGGCCACGGCGGCATCGGCGTCTCGCCGTCCGGCGCCCTGGATCAACGCGCCCTCGCCGACGCGAACCTCCTCGTCGGCAACGACCCGGGCACGGCGGGCCTCGAGATCGTGCTAGGCGGCGCGGTGCTCCGCGCGACGGCCGCCGTGTGGGTCGCCGTGACGGGCGCGGTCGGACCGCTCGTGCGCACGGCGGGCCGGGGGTCGCGGCCCGCGCCGTACGCCGCGGCCGTGCTGCTCGACGCCGGCGACGCGCTCGAGATCGGCGCGGCCGTCGCCGGGATCCGCTGGTACGTCGCGGTGCGCGGCGGGATCGACGTCGCGCCCGTGCTCGGCTCGCGCGCCACCGACCTGCTCTCCCGCGTGGGACCCGCGCCCGTGGCGGTCGGCGACGTGCTGCCCGTCGGATCCGCGCGCGCCCGGCCCGTGCCGCCCGTCGACTCGCTCGCCGTGTCCGCGCCCGCGGACGGCGAGGTGCTCCTCCGTGCGACGCCCGGACCGCGCCTCGACTGGTTCGTCGACGGATCCTGGGCCTCGCTCCTCGACCGCGCGTGGGAGGTGACCGCCGAGGCCGACCGCGTGGGCGTCCGCCTCGACGGCGAGCCGCTCGAGCGGCGGATCCCCGGCGAGCTCCCCAGCGAGGGCGTCGTCACGGGCGCGCTCCAGGTGCCGCCGTCGGGCCGGCCGATCCTGTTCCTCGCCGACCACCCGATGACGGGCGGCTACCCGGTGATCGGCGTGGTCGCGCGCGACGACGTCCGCCTGGCGGCGCAGCTGCGCCCCGGCCAGCGCATCCGCTTCGTGTGAGCGGACGCGCCGAACGGGGCGCGGGACGTGCGGCAGGCCGGCCGCACGTGGATCAGAAGCCGCGGGTGCCGTACATCTGCATCGTCGTGGAGAAGGCCTCGACGAACTTGACGATGGAGATGAAGGCGACGATGACGTTGAGCCCGGCCCAGAGCCAGATCGGCGACAGCGCGTTCGCGGGCGCGCCCTCGATGCGGCGTCGGACGATGATCGACCGCCCGATCAGGTAGACCCCGCCCACGACGGGGATGAACGCCCACGCCCAGTGGAAGGGCTTGGCGATGCCGCGGCGCGTGAGGTCGCGCCAGTCGACGAACGCGAGCGCCACGGATCCGCCCCATACGAGGAACTGGACGAGGCTGCTGAGCGCCGAGGCGACCAGGGCGTCGGTGCGCGGCCCGCGCGGGCTCATCTCGAGCGCGCCCCGGTAGTCCATGTTCAGCGCGAGGAGGACGTAGACCACCGGCAGCGCCGCCAGCACCCAGATGGCCCACGTGAACGGCTGCGTGGACGCGGGCACCTTCGGCGGCGGGGTCGGCGCGGAGTACGGCTGCTGCGCGTACGCGCCCTGCGCGTAGGGCTGCTGCGCATACGGCTGCTGCGCGTAGGGCTGCTGGGCGTCCTGCTGTCCGGGGGTCTGCTGGCCGTAGGTCGGCGGCACCGTAGCGGAGGCGGCCGGCGCCTCCGGCGCGACGTGGCCGGAGACCGGGGCGGCGGCGGGCTCGGCCGGCGCCGGTGCCGGCGACGGCGCCGACGCCGGCGCCGCGGCCGGGGGCGCGTCCGTCAGGTGGTCGGTCCAGCGCGTGCCGTCCCACCAGCGCAGGCGGTCGGATCCCGCGGGGTCCGCGTACCAGCCCGCGGGCGTGGAGGGTGTTCCGGTCGAGTCAGTCACGAGGTGCTCCTAGGAAGAGGTGCGGGATGCCGAAGGGCGTCGGACGCGACGGGGCGCGGACGCTGGTGGTCAGACTACCCACGTCGCGCTGGGCCCGTCCCGTCCCGGGCGACCGGCTTCAGGACGCGTCGAGCCGCCGCGCGAGGTACGGCGCCGTGCGGCTGCCGACGGTGTCGGCGACCTCGCGCGGGGTGCCCTGCGCCACGATCCGCCCGCCCTGGTCGCCGCCGGACGGGCCCAGGTCGATCACCCGGTCGGCGTCCGCCACCACGTCCATCTCGTGCTCCACCACGACGACCGTGTTGCCCGCGTCCACGAGCCCCTGGAGCTGGCGGAGGAGGAGCACGACGTCCGCCGGGTGGAGCCCGGTGGTCGGCTCGTCCAGCAGGTAGAGGGTGTGGCCGCGCGGCGCCCGCTGCAGCTCGGTGGCCAGCTTGATCCGCTGCGCCTCGCCGCCCGACAGCTCGGTCGCCGGCTGGCCGAGCCGGAGGTACCCGAGCCCCACGTCGCGCAGGGTCGCGAGGGCGCGCGCCGCGAGCGGCACGTCCTGGAGGAAGCCGTGGGCCTCGTCCACCGTCATGCCGAGCACGTCCGCGATGGATCGCCCGTGGTACTCGATCTCGAGCGTCCCGGGCTCGTACCGCGCGCCGTGGCACGTGGGGCACGGCCCGTATGAGCCCGGGAGGAACAGGAGCTCGACGGTCACGGATCCCTCGCCCTGGCAGGTCTCGCACCGCCCGCCCGCGACGTTGAAGGAGAACCGGCCGGCGCCGTAGCCGCGGGCGCGCGCCTCGTCGGTGGCGGCGTACGTGCGCCGGACGGCGTCGAAGAGCCCGGTGTAGGTCGCGAGCGTCGAGCGCGGCGTGCGGCCGATGGGGCGCTGGTCCACGGACACGAGCCGGTCCACCGCCTCGGCGCCCTCCACCCGGGCGATGCGGGCCGGTCCGGATGAGTCGTCGAGCTCGTCCGCCTCGTCCGCCTGCTCGACCACCACGCGGTCGGGCGCGAGCGAGGCCCGCAGCAGGTCCGGCAGCACGCGGCTCACGAGCGTCGACTTGCCGGATCCGGAGACGCCCGTCACGGCGACCATGACGCCGAGCGGGATCTCCACGTCGAGGTCCACGAGGTTGTGCAGCGTCACGCCCGTCGCCCGGATGCGCCCGGTCGGCGTCCGCGGCGTGCGCTCCGCCCGGGCCGGTGCGAGGTCGGGGAAGAGGTGCGGCCGCGTCGCCGAGGCCTCCACCTCGCGGAGCCCGTCGACGGGACCGCTGTAGACGACGGATCCGCCCGCCTGCCCCGCACCCGGGCCCACGTCCACGATCCAGTCGGACCGCCGCACGACGTCCATGTCGTGCTCCACCACGAAGACGGAGTTGCCCGAGTCGCGCAGCTGCTCGAGCACCTCGAGCAGCGGCTCGGCGTCGGCCGGATGCAGTCCTGCCGACGGCTCGTCGAGCACGTAGACCACGCCGAAGAGCCCGGACCGCAGCTGCGTCGCGAGGCGGAGCCGCTGCATCTCGCCCGGGGAGAGCGTGGTCGTGACGCGACCGAGGCTGAGGTAGCCGAGCCCGAGGTCCACCAGCACGGCGAGGCGCGCGACGAGGTCGGTCGTGATGGTGACGGCCACGTCGCCCATGCCGTCCGTCGGCGCGATGGCCGTCGCGAGGTCCGCGAGCGTCAGCGCGTTGAGCTCCTGGACGCTGCGGCCCGCGAAGGTCACGGCCAGCGCCTCGGGCGTGAGCCCGCTGCCGCCGCACCGCTCGCACGTGCCCGAGACCATGTGCGCGAGCGCCGCCTCGCGGAGGCGCGGGCTCGCGGAGTCGGCGAGCGTGTGCAGCACGTAGGAGCGCGCGCTCCAGAACCGCCCGTTGTAGGGCTTCGCCACGCGGTCGCGCTGCGGCGTGATCTGCACCACGGGCTGCTCCTCGGTGAAGAGGATCCAGTCCCGCGCCTCCTCCGGCAGCTCCCGCCACGGCACGTCCACGTCGTGCCCGAGCGCGATGACGATGTCGCGCAGGTTCTTGCCCTGCCAGGCGCCGGGCCATGCGGCGATGGCGCCGTCGCGGATCGACAGCGACGGATCCGGCACGAGCGACGCCTCGGTCACGGTGTGCGCGACGCCGAGGCCGTGGCACACCGGGCAGGCGCCCGCGGCGGTGTTGGGCGAGAACGCGTCGGAGTCCAGCCGGCCCTGGCCCGCGGGGTAGGTCCCGGCCCGGGACATCAGCATCCGCAGCGAGTTGGAGAGCGTCGTCACGGTGCCGACCGTCGAGCGCGTGCTCGGCGCTCCACGGCGCTGCTGCAGCGCGACGGCGGGTGGCAGCCCGGTGATGCTCTCGACGTGCGGCGTCTGCTCCTGCCGGATCAGCCGCCTGGCGTACGGCGCGACCGACTCGAAGAACCGGCGCTGGGCCTCGGCGTAGACGGTGCCGAACGCGAGCGACGACTTGCCCGATCCCGAGACGCCCGTGAAGGCGACGATCCGGTCGCGCGGGATGTCGACGTCCACGTCGCGCAGCGTGTTCTCGGACGCACCCCGCACGCGGACGAAGCCGTCGGCGCGGTCGTCGGGGGTGGAGGCGTTCGGGCGGTTCTCGGGGGAAGGCATCTGCTCGACCCTAGGCCTGCGCGCGCGGCATGGTCGATCCGGTGCGTGCGCACCCGCGCGGTGCTAGGGGTCACGGGTGGGCGGGCACGCAGCCCGCCCGTGGGCCGGATCAGCCGAGCGCACCGCGCGCCTCCTGGAATGTGGGGAAGTCCCCGACGTCGCGGCCGAGGCGGTCGGTGACGTGGAAGCCCGCGCCCCACCTCTCCTCGGAGAGTCCGGCGAACTCGTCGCCGCGTCGGGCGACCCAGAGCCCCGCCGCGACCGGGGACCAGCTGATCCTGGGGATGTCGGTCTGACCGGGTGCGGTCTGCGTGAGAGCCATCGCTCCTCCTTCTCCGCGGCTCGTCATCGAGCCGCGTGCTGTCGCCGGGACGTGGATGCGCGTCCGGCGTCTGTCGATCGGTGGACCTCGACTGTATGCGCACTAACGACTAGTGGGCACTCTTCCGGGCGCATCCGCAGGATCGCGGGCGCGGTCGGGCATCCTGGGCCGCCCGGGCGCGACGGAGGGCCGCCCGCGCACGGCGGACGGCCCTCTCCTCGTGCGGCAGGATCAGCCGCGGATGTACGTCTCCAGCTCCGGGATGCGGAGCTTCGCGAGCACCTTCTTCTCGATCTGGCGCACGCGCTCGCGCGTCACGCCGAGCTGCTGGCTCACGAAGGCGAGCGAGCGGGGCTCGAGGCCGGCCAGCCCGAAGCGCATGCGCACGACCTCGGCGTCGCGCTCGGCGAGCCCGTCGATGAGGCGCGTGACGTGCGCCGCCATGAGCTGCTGCGTCACCACGTCGATGGGCTGCGTCACGTCCGCGTCCTCGATGAGGTCGGCCATCTCGGTGTCGCCGTCGCCGCCGCTGCCGCCCACGAGGACCTGCAGCGACATGGGCTCCTGCGCGCGGTCGAGCAGGTAGCGCACCTTGGTGACGGGCGTGTCCGACTCGCGTGCGATCTCCTCCATGGAGGGGTCGCGGCCGAGCTCCACCGCGAGCTCGCGCTGCACCGCGTTGATCCGGTTGATGTGCTCGACCGTGTGCACGGGGATCCGGATGGTGCGGCTCGTGTCGGCCATGCCGCGGGTGATGGACTGCTTGATCCACCACGACGCGTAGGTCGAGAACTTGAAGCCGGCCTGGTAGTCGAACTTCTCGACGGCGCGGACGAGGCCCATGTTCCCCTCCTGGATGAGGTCCAGGAACGGCAGGCCGCGACCCGTGTAGCGCTTGGCGATGCTGACGACGAGCCGCAGGTTGGCGTTGACGAGGTGCTGCTTCGCGCGCATCCCGTCCTGGGCGAGCGTCTGGTACTCGCGACGCTCGGCGGGCGTGAGGTCGGTGCGGGTGTCGAGGACCTCCTGCGACAGGACGCCCACCTCGATGCGACGGGCGACGCTCACCTCCAGCTCGGCGGTGAGCAGCGGCACGCGTCCGATCTGGCGCAGGTAGTCCTTGACGGCGTCGGTGCTGGCGCCCGGGGTGACGAGCGAGGGCTCGGGGAGGTCGGAATCCGCGTACGGATCGACGGGGCTGACGGACTCGACCTGGTCGAGCGCGGTGTCGGTGGTGGTGTCTGCGGCCGTGGGCCGGGTCGGTGTCATCGTCATGGTGCCCGTTCCTTCCGTGCCGTCGCGGACGGCATCGTCATGCGGGCCCGCGTCCGTTCGACGGGGGTCTCTGCGAGGTCCCGTGCTCCACGGGGCTCTCACCCGGGGCCGGATCACGACCCCGAGCGCCTAACTTAGCGCGCGATTCCTTTGGGGCCCAAACGTTCGTATACGCACGTAACATCCGGTCGGCACCGGTCCCGAGAGGCCGGCCCCCACCGGTGTACCCAATCGTATTGGGGACGAATGATTAGCGCAGGGGGTTGCGCCCGATCCTCGGCGGTTGTACATCTCCTCGCCACCTACAATTGACGGGTGGTCGCCTCACGAATCCATCTCATCCGTCACGGCGAGGTGCACAACCCGCACGGGGTCCTCTACGGACGGATCCCGGGGTACGGCCTCTCGGAGCTCGGCCACCGCATGGCGGACGCCGCGGCGCGGGCGCTCGAGGAGGAGGGCGCTCCCGTCAACCGCGTCATCGCCTCCCCGCTGCAGCGCGCGCAGGAGTCCGCCGCTCCGTGGGCCGAGCGCTTCGCCCTCGAGGTCGCCACCGACGAGCGCGTCATCGAGCCCACCAACCGCTTCGAGGGATCCAAGTTCCCCTCGCCCGCGCGCATCGCGCGCTCGCCGCGCCTCTGGCCGCTGGTCGTCGACCCGGTGAAGCCCAGCTGGGGCGAGTCCTACCGCTCCATCGCCGCGCGCATGGCGGAGGCCGTGAAGGCCGCGTACCGCTCCGTGCCGGACGGCGACGTCGTCATCGTCAGCCACCAGCTGCCCATCTGGATGGTCCACCTCTCCCTCGCGGGCGAGCGCCTCTTCCACGATCCCCGCCAGCGTCGCTGCGCCCTGTCGAGCATCACGACGGTGGAGCGCGTCGGGGACCGCTTCGTCGAGACGGGCTACATCGACGCGGCCGCGGGGCTCGCCGCCGACGCCGTCGACCAGGGGGCGGTGTGATGCCCGGCGTCAGCCGTCGCAGCATCCTGGCGGCCGCCGCCTCCGCCGTGCTCGGTGCCGTCGCGCTCTCGGGCTGCACCGAGGATCCGCTCGCCGCCGAGTTCAGGGCAGGCGACAGCAAGAGGTACATCGCGGGCGACGGCACGTTCACCGAGATCCCGCTCGCGGAGCGCGCGGAGCCCGTCGACTTCTCCGGCACGCTGTCGGACGGCACGGAGATCACCTCCGCCGACTACCGCGGATCCGTGACGGTCCTCAACTTCTGGTACGCCGAGTGCCCGCCCTGCCGCCTCGAGGCCAAGGACCTGCAGGCCGCGAGCCAGGAGCACGCGGCGGACGGCGTGAAGTTCCTCGGTGTCAACACCCGCGACCAGCGCCCCAACGTCGACTCCTTCGACAAGACGTACGGCATCACGTACCCGTCCGTCCTCGACGTCGAGGACACCTCCATGCAGCTGGCCTTCGCCGGCACCATCGCGCCGAACGCCGTGCCCGCCACCATCATCCTCGACCGCCAGGGCCGCGTGGCGTCCCGCGTGCTCGGGCAGATCGACCCCGGCGTGCTCCGCACGCTGGTGAAGGACACCGTCGCCGAGGCGGCGGGGTAGGTGGACCAGATCCAGAGCGCCCTCTCCGGCCAGCTCCTCGTCGCGGTGCCGCTCGCGCTGCTCGCGGGCCTGGTCTCGTTCGCGTCGCCCTGCGTGCTGCCGCTGGTGCCGGGCTACCTCGGGTACATCGGCGGCATGGCGGAGGCCAAGGGCGGATCCGCGACGCGTCGCCGGCTGCTCCTCGGGACGGCGTTGTTCGTGCTCGGCTTCTCCGCGGTCTTCATCATCACGACGCTCGTCTCCGCCACGGCCGGCTTCTGGCTCATGCGCTGGCAGGACGTCGTCACGCGGATCCTCGGGGTCGTCCTCATCGTGATGGGCCTCGTCTTCACGGGCCGGCTCGGGTTCCTGCAGCGGCAGGTGAAGAGCTCGTGGCGCCCCGCGACCGGGCTCGCGGGCGCTCCGCTGCTCGGGATCGTCTTCGGCATCGGCTGGGCGCCGTGCATCGGCCCGACGCTCGCGGTCGTCATCTCCATGAGCCTCACCTCGGCCGACGCGGGCCGCGGCGTGCTGCTCGGCGTCGCCTACTGCATCGGGCTCGGCGTGCCGTTCCTCCTCGTGGCCCTCGGCCTCGGATGGATGACGCGCACCGTCGGGTTCCTCCGCCGCCACATCCGCACTGTCAACCTCGTCGGGGGAGCGCTGCTCGTCATCACCGGCGTGCTCATGGTCTCCGGGCTCTGGTCGGCGTGGATGCTCCAGCTCCAGGGGGTGATCGCCTCGTATGTCCCGGCCATCTGACCACGTCGACTCCCCGCGGCAGGCGCCGCGCGAGGGTGCGCCCATCACGCAGCCGAAGCTCGGCTTCCTCGGCACGCTGCGCTGGTTCTGGCGGCAGCTCACGAGCATGCGCACGGCGCTGTTCCTGCTGCTGCTGCTCGCGTTCGCGGCGATCCCCGGATCCCTCGTGCCGCAGCGCAGCTCCGACCCGAACGGCGTCACGCAGTTCCGTGCCGACAACCCGGACCTCTATCCGGTCCTCGACAAGCTCCAGGTGTTCGACACCTACAGCTCGGTGTGGTTCTCCTCCATCTACCTGCTGCTGTTCATCAGCCTCATCGGCTGCGTCGTGCCGCGCGCCAAGCACCACTTCGACGCGCTCCGCCAGGCGCCACCCACGACGCCAGCCCGGCTCTCCCGCCTCGCCGGGTACACGACGCGGACCACCACCGCGGATCCGGTCGACGCCATCCGCCAGGCCCGCGCGCTGCTCAAGCGCCAGCGGTACCGCACGGTCCTCGTCGACGACGCGTCGGCCGCGGGCGGCGTGCTCTCGGTCTCGGCCGAGCGCGGCTACCTGCGCGAGACCGGCAACCTCGTCTTCCACTCCGCGCTCGTCGGGATCCTCATCACCGTCGGCATCGGCGGCGGCTTCGGCTACTCCGGGCAGAAGGTGCTCGTGGAGGGCCAGTCGTTCGTCAACACGCTCTCCACCTTCGACTCGTTCAACCCGGGCCGCTTCTTCGACGACTCGTCGCTCACCCCGTACCGGGTCAAGCTCAACGCGCTGCACGTGCAGTACGAGCAGCAGAACCCGAACGCCATCGGCCAGCCGCTCGACTTCACGGCCGACGTGACGGCCGACGTGCCGGGCGGCCAGCCGCAGGAGCGCGAGGTCAAGGTCAACGACCCGCTCGCCATCGGCGGCACCGACATGTACCTCCTCGGCAACGGCTACGCGCCGCACGTGACGGTGCGGGATCCCGCGGGCACCGTCGTCTACAGCGCCGACGTGCCGTTCCTCCCGCAGGATGCGAAGCTCACCTCGCTCGGCGTGGTCAAGGTCCCGGACGGCCTCCGCGAGCAGGTCGGCATGCTCGGCTTCTTCTACCCGACGCAGGGCGCGGAGAAGGCGCCGTTCTTCTCCTCCTACCCGGACCTCGACAACCCGCTGCTGACGCTCAACGTCTACACGGGCGACCTCGGGATCGACGGCGGCGTGCCCACCTCGGTGTACACGCTCGACACGGGGAACCTGACGCAGCTCACCGGCGGCAAGACCGGCGTCCAGTCCATCGAGCTCGCCCCCGGCCAGACGGTGGACCTGCCCGACGGCCTCGGCAGCGTGAGCCTCGACTCCGTGCCGCGCTTCGTCTCGTTCGACGTGCACCACGACCCCACGCAGCGCTGGGTGCTGCTGTTCGCGATCCTCGTGCTCGGCGGCCTGCTCACGTCCCTCTTCGTGCCACGCCGGCGCGTGTGGGTCAAGGCGGTGCCGCAGGCCGACGGATCGACGACCCTCGAGTACGCGGGGCTCGCCCGCGGCGAGGACCCCACGCTGGAGGCCGCCGTCGCGGCCCTGGCGGACAAGCACGTGGCCGGCCTCTCGCCGGGCGCGGTGTCAGATGCAGAAGTTAGGCTCCACTCGTGAACACGGCCATGCTCGACGACGTCTCCCTCATCGCGCTCCTCGTCGCGATGGGGCTCTACGCGGCCGCGTTCATCGCGTTCGCCCTCGACCTCGCGCGGCGGTCCGCGCTCGTGGCGGACGCGGCCACCGCCGCGGCACGCCAGCCCTCCGCGGTCGGCGCCACCGCCGCTCGCCGTGGCGGCACCGCCACCCTCGAGCGCGAGCCCGCGTCGTCGGGTCGCGACGGCGTCGCCTCCGGTCCGGACGCGCCCGTCTCCGCCGGCCGCTCGGTCAGCCTCAACGTGGCCATGGTGCTGCTCGTCGTCGGGTTCGTCGCGCACGCCGTCGCGACCGTGCTCCGTGGCCTGGCCGCCTCGCGCGTGCCGTGGGCCAACATGTACGAGTTCGCCATGACGGGCACGCTGCTCATCCTCAGCGTCTACCTCATCGTGCTCACGCGCCGCGACCTGCGCTTCCTCGGCACCTTCGTCACCGGGCTCATCCTCATCCTCCTGGGCGTCGCCGTCGTGCAGTACCGCGTCGAGGTGGCGCCGCTGCCGCCGTCGCTGCAGTCGTACTGGCTCGTGATCCACGTCTTCGTCGCGGCGCTCGGCACGGGCTTCTTCGCGCTCGCCTTCGCGCTGTCCGGCGTGCAGCTGCTGCAGTTCCGCCGGGAGTCGCTCGCCGCCGACGCGCAGGCCGCGAAGATGCGCTTCCTCGCGACGCTGCCCGACTCCGTCACGCTCGAGTCGATGGCCTACCGCCTCAACATCGTGGGCTTCATCTTCTGGACCTTCACGCTCATGGCCGGTGCCATCTGGGCCGAGCGCGCGTGGGGACGCTACTGGGGGTGGGACACCAAGGAGGTCTGGACCTTCATCATCTGGGTGCTCTACGCCGGGTACATCCACGCTCGGGCCACGCGCGGCTGGCGCGGGTCGCGCTCGGCGTGGCTGGCCATCATCGGGTTCTCGGCCGTCATGTTCAACTTCGGCGTCGTGAACGTGTTCTTCAAGGGGCTGCACACCTACAGCGGGCTGTAGGCCGCGCTCGGCCTGCTCGCGTCCGCCGCCTCAGGCGCGGGAGAGCACGTCGTGCGTGCGGCGGATCCGGTCGAGCCACCACTCGCGGCGGTCGGCGTCAGCGGAGTGGGCGTCGAGGAGCCGCGCGTCGGGCGTGACGCGGCGCACGGGGATCCGGCCGTCGACGGGCTCGAGCGGCTCGGCCACGACGTCCTCGACGAAGAGCGAGACCGTGCCGAGGCCGCAGTCGTGCGGCAGCTCGGGGATCGCGGCGGCGAGGTGCGCGGCCATCGAGATGCCGACGCTCGTGTCGAGCGCGCTCGAGACCACGACGGGCAGGCCCGCCTCCTGCGTGATCCGCAGCGCGCGATGGATCCCGCCGAGCGGCTGCGCCTTGATCACCAGCAGGTCGGCGGCTCCTGCTCGCGCGACCCGCAGCGGGTCCTCGGCCTTGCGCACGCTCTCGTCGGCGGCGATCGGCACGCCGAGGTGGCGGATCCGCACGCGCAGCTCGGCGAGCTCTTCCACGCTCGCGCAGGGCTGCTCCACGTATTCGAGGTCGTGCCCGGCGAGGGCGTGGATCGCGTGCTCGGCCTCGTCGACGTTCCAGGCCGCGTTCGCGTCGATCCGCACCCGGCCCTCGGGACCGAGGAGACGGCGGACCTCGGCGACGCGCGCCACGTCGTCCGCGAGCGTCGTGCCGCGCTCGGCGACCTTGACCTTCGCGGTGCGGCAGCCGGGGAACCGGGCCAGCACCTCGGCGACGCGAGCGGCCTCGACCGCCGGGATCGTCGCGTTCACGATCACGTGGTCGCGGCGCGGCGCGGGCGGATCCGTCCAGCCGAAGTCGATCGCGGCCGCGAGCCAGGACGCGGACTCCACGTCGTCGTACTCGACGAACGGCGAGAACTCCGTCCAGCCGAGCGGGCCCTGGAAGAGCGCGGCCTCGCGCACGTCGAGGCCGCGGAAGCGCGTGCGGAGCGGGAGGGCGACGACGCGGGCGGTGGCGAGGAGGTCGTCGAGGGCGGGGAGCATGGATCCAGCCTCGCACCCGCGGGCGCCCGCCGGGGCGCCGCCTAGGCTGGACGCATGGTGAAGCAGGTCTCCGACATCCACGATCCCACCCGCTGGCGCGACGTCCCCCTCGCGGAGGGCTTCACCGACATCACGTACCACCACGACCTCACCGGCCGCATCGCGCGCATCGCGTTCGACCGGCCCGAGGTGCGCAACGCCTTCCGCCCGCGCACGGTCGACGAGCTGTACCAGGCGCTCGACGACGCACGGCAGGATCCGCGCATCGGCGTGGTGCTCCTCACCGGCAACGGCCCGAGCCCGAAGGACGGCGGCTGGGCGTTCTGCAGCGGCGGCGACCAGCGGATCCGCGGGCGCGACGGCTACAAGTACGCGGAGGGCGAGACCGCGGAGGGCGTCGACCCGGCGCGCGCCGGCCGGCTCCACATCCTCGAGGTGCAGCGCCTCATCCGCTTCATGCCCAAGGTCGTCATCGCGGTCGTCCCCGGCTGGGCCGCGGGCGGCGGGCACTCCCTGCACGTCGTGTGCGACCTCACGATCGCCTCGGCCGAGCACGGTCGCTTCAAGCAGACCGACGCGGACGTCGGCTCGTTCGACGGCGGGTACGGATCCGCGTACTTCGCCCGCCAGGTCGGCCAGAAGTCCGCGCGCGAGGTGTTCTTCCTGGCCGAGGAGCACAGCGCCCAGCGCATGTACGAGATGGGCGCCGTGAACCGCGTCGTGCCGCACGCCGAGCTCGAGGCGACCGCGTTGGACTGGGCCGAGACCATCCTCGGGAAGTCGCCCACCGCGATCCGCATGCTCAAGTACGCCTTCAACGCGGTCGACGACGGCATGGTCGGCCAGCAGGTGTTCGCGGGGGAGGCAACGCGCCTCGCTTACGGGACCGACGAGGCCGTCGAGGGGCGCGACTCCTTCCTCGAGAAGCGCGCGCCCGACTGGTCGCCGTTCCCGTGGCAGTTCTGATCGGCGCGGTCCCGCTCCCGTGAGGCGCCTCGAACGGCTGGCCGATTCCGGGGCCGACGTCCTGCCGCTCCTCCGCGCGGCGCTCGCGGGCGACGGCCCGGCCCTGCTCGCGCGGCCGGTGGACGCTCCCGTCGTCGCCGGCGATCCGCCGCCGCCCGCCGAGGTCGAGCGCCGCGTCGCGCTCGTGGTCGAGACGTCGGGCACCACCTCCCGGCCCAAGCGCGTCGCGCTGTCGTCGGACGCGCTGCTGGCGAGCGCCGCCGCGTCGCAGGCGGCGCTCGGGCCGCCCGGGCAGTGGATCCTCGCGCTCCCCACCCACTACATCGCCGGACTCCAGGTGCTCGTGCGCTCGATCGCCGCGGGTACGACGCCCGCGGTCCTCGCGCCCGGCAGCTTCGACCCGCGCGCGTTCGCGGAGCTGGCCGGGTCGATGGACGCGCGCGTCGCCCGCTACACCTCGCTCGTGCCGACGCAGCTGCACCGGCTCGTGGAGGCGGCGGAGGGCGGCGCGGTCGATCACGCCCGCGGGATCCGCGACGCGGTCCGACGCCTCGAGGCGATCCTCGTCGGTGGCCAGGCCACGCCCCCGCACCTGGTCGACCGCGCGGCCGCGCTGGGGTGGCGCGTGGTGCGCACCTACGGATCCAGCGAGACCGCGGGCGGCTGCGTGTACGACGGCGTGCCGGTCGCGACGGCCGAGGTCGCGGTCGTCGACGGCCAGGTCGAGCTCGCCGGCCCGATGCTCGCGGAGGGCTACCTCGGCGACCCGGGAGCGACCGACGCGGCGTTCGGCGAGCACGACGGCCGCCGCTGGTACCGCACGGGCGACGGCGGCGAGCTCGTCGACGGCGTGCTGCGGATCACCGGGCGGCTCGACGACGTCGTGATCTCCGGGGGCGAGAAGCTGCGGCTCGCCGCGGTGGAGGAGGCCGTGCGGTCGCTCGCCGCGTGGGAGCCGCGCCTCGGCGAGGCCGTCGCGGTGCCCGGCGAGCACGCGGGCTGGGGGCAGCGGCCGGTCGTCTTCGTGCCGGGACCCGTGGATCCGGAGCTCGCCGAGCGCGTGCGCCGCGAGCTCGCCACGCGTCTCGGCCGCGTCGCGGGATCCGCCGTCGTCCGCGGCATCGACGCCATGCCGACGCTGCCGTCCGGCAAGCCCGACCGCCGGGCCCTCCGGGCGCTGGCCGACGCGGCTCCGGTCGCCTGAGCTGCCGCGCCTCCCGCCCGCGGACATGACGAAGGGCCGGATGCTCGGCACCCGGCCCCTCGCCTCTCGGGACGGACGTCCCTCGTAGGAGTCCTACTTCTTGAAGACGTCCTTCACGTTCTCGCCGGCCTGCTTGGCGCTTGCCCCGGCCTGCTTCGCTTCGCCCTCGGCGACCTTGCTGTCGTCGCCGGTCAGCTTCCCGAAGGCCTCCTCGGCCTTCCCCGCGAGCTTCTCGCCGGTGTTCTGGGCCTTGTCATCCGCACTCATATGCGCTCCTTCGTTCGGTGGATGGGACGCCTTCGACGCTACGCCCGCGCGCGTCCGGCGTCACCCCCTCCCACCGGACGCACGGGAGGGGGCGGCCCGGGGTACCCCCGCCGCGCGTGGGAGGATGGGCCCATGGCCACCCGCACGCCCGACGCCCGCGCCAAGGGCCTGCTGTCCTGGCTGATCCTCGCGGTCGGGCTCGTCATCGCCGCCTTCACCGTCGCGATCCTCGTGGCCGCCGTGCAGGTCGACGGCGTCGGCGAGGTGACCGGCACGCTCGTCGCGGGCGGCATCGCGACAGTGGTGGCCGCCGTCGCGTTCGTCGACCAGCGCCGCAAGGTCCGCGCGACGCGAGCGGCCGAGCTGGCCGCCGGATCCCGCGTGCCCGGCGACGACGCCGCCGTGGCCCCGGCCGACGCCGCGAGCCCCGGGGACGACGCCGTCAGTCGATGAGCCGGAGCGCCACGAGGCGCTCCAGCGCGGCCTGGCCGGCGGGCGGGCAGCGGTCCGCGTCCGCGGATCCGACGAGCTCGACCTCCGCCACCTCGCCCGACGGCACCGGCTCCTGGCGCGTGCCCTCCCGCGGCTCCGCGCGGTAGACCGTCATGCTCACGAGGCGTCCCGCGTGCACGCCGTGCGCGTCGGCCAGGACGGTGAAGAGGTCCTCGATCGTGGCGGGGTCGATGTCGAGCCCCACCTCCTCGGCGGCCTCGCGCACGAGCGCCTGCCGCGCGCCCTCCCCGGGCTCGATCTTGCCGCCGGGCAGGTAGAGCACGTCGTGCCCCGCGACGCGCACCATCAGCACGCGGCGGTCGCGGATGAGGGCGAGCGCGGCCACGCGCAGCGGGCGCTCGTCGGGGCCGCGACGCCGGGCCGCGTCCGCGGGCCCGTCGAAGCCGAGCCCGTCCAGCTCGTCGAGGTCGTCGTCATCGTCGTCGTCGATGTCCGGGACGACGGGGCGTCCTGCAGGGTCGGGGGTCGATGTCACGCGGTCCTCCTACAGGCCGTCGAGGCTCGTGCGAGCCGCCCACTCCACGTCGAGCAGGGCGACGACAACGGTATCGGCCCACGCTCCGCCGACCCATCGGTCGTGCACGAGGAGCCCCTCGCGCCGCATTCCGAGGCGCTCGGCCAGCCCGAGCGCGGTCGCGTCCGCGGCGTCGACCCGGCACGCGACGCGGTGCACGCCCACCTCCGCGAAGGCGAGCTCGAGGATCCGGTCCGCCGCCTCCGCCGCGAGGCCGGCGCCCCGCACGTCCTCGTGCAGGACCACGCCGAGCTCCGCCTGCCGGGCACCGGGAGCGCGCAGCAGCAGGTGCACCTCGCCGACCACGCGCGACCACCGCTGGCCCTGGGCGGGCAGCTCGATCGCGAGGGCGAGCCGGTCGCCCACCTCCGCCAGCCGGGTCCAGCCGAGGCGGTCGGCGAGCATGCGTCCGGGGTCGGATGCGGATCCGGCGAGGTGCCGCCGCGCGCCCGGGGACGCCGCGTAGGCCTCGATCGCGACCACGTCGTCCGGCGCGAACGGCCGTAGCACGAGCCGGGCCGTGCGGACGGGACCGCGCACCTCGACCGGGTCGAGCGCGGGCAGGTCGCCGTCCACGGGGATCCGCCGGTCAGGTGGCGGCGGGCGTCGTCGCCCACTCGTCGGCCAGCACGGCGTAGTAGAGGCTGTCGACCCACTCGCCCTTCACGAGGTGCTCCTCGCGGAAGTGACCCTCGCGGCGCATGCCGAGGCGCTCGGCCATGCGGGCGGACGACAAGTTGCGGGCGTCGAGCTGCGCGAGGACGCGGTGGGCGCCGGCGCGCTGGAAGGCGATGTCGAGCATGGCGCGGCTGGCCTCGGTGGCGTAGCCGCGGCCGGCGAAGTCCGGGTTCATGACCCAGCCGATCTCGAGCTGGCGCGAGGCCGCGTTGCGGAGGAGGAGGGACACGTCGCCGACGACGCGGCCGGATCCCGCGCGCGGGTTGAGGCTCGACTCGTCCGGCAGCTCGACGGCGAGCCCGAGGAAGTCGTTCGACTGCTCGAGCCGGATCTTCCGGCGGCGGGCGGCGAGGTGGCGCTTCGACGCCTCGCGGTCGCGGAGCGGCCAGAACATGTACTCGACCACGTCGGGTCGGCGCTGGATGTCGGCGTAGTCGTCGAGGTCGTCGGCCGTGTAGGGCCGGATCACCAGGCGCTCGGTGCGCACGGGCTCCGTCATCCTGAGCGGCGCGTCGAGGCGCGGGCCGCGGAGGATGCGGGGCCTCACGACGCCTGGCCCGCTTCGGCCGTGCGCGGGAGCGCGACGGCGACGGGGGAGGACACCGCGGCGGGCATCTCCACGTCCAGGCCGAAGAGCGCCTGGACGGCGTCCACGACGCGGGCGCCCTCGCCCTGGCGCGCGAGCTCGCGGGCGCGGACGGAGGGCTGGTGGACGAGGACGCTCACGAGGTGCCGGAGCGCCTTCTCGGTGGCGTCGGAGGAGTCGCCGCGCTTGCGCACGCGCTCCAGCTCGCCCTCGAGCACGTCGAAGATGTGCGAGCGGAGCGCCACGACGGCGGGGGCCACCTCGTCCTCGGCGCTGGCGGCGCGGAACTCGGCGGCCGCGGTGCTGACGATCTCGCGCGCGTCGTCCGTGGCGGTGAGGTCGCGCAGCGGCGCGTGCAGGCTGATGGTCTCGAGGTCGAGGAGCTCGACGCCCTCGACCGTGACGACGTCCGGATCCACGTTGCGGGGGAGGCCGAGGTCGATGACGAGGCGGCGGCGCCCGTCGCCCGACACCGCGGCGGCGCCCTGCATGTGGTGCGCGGCGAGCACGGCGGTGGGCGCGGTGCTGCAGGTGACGACCATGTCGGACGCGGCGAGCGCCCGGAGGAGGTCGCGGCCCTCGACGGCGGGGATCCCGTGCGGGCCCGCGAACTTCTGCGCGCGGCCCGAGGGGGAGTAGACGTGCACGTCGACGACGCCGCGGTCGCGGAGAGCGGCGAGGCTCGCGCCCGCGTACGCGCCCGTCCCGACGAGGAGGACGCGAGTGGCCGACCAGTCGGCGATGCGGCTCTCGGCGAGGTCCAGCGCGAGGCGGACCATGGACCGTCCGGCGCTCTGCAGGCCCGTGCGGGTCTTGACGCCGCGCGACGTGTTGGACGCGGTCTGGAAGAGGCGCTCGAGGCCGGTGCTCGTGGTGCCGCCGATGCGAGCGCCCTCGAGCGCCCGGCGGACCTGGCCCGCGATCTCGCCCTCGCCGACGACGACGGACTCGAGGCCAGAGGACACGGCGAAGAGGTGCTCCGCGACCGCGTCGCCGCACTTGACGTCGACGCTGCCGCGGACGTCGTCCCGGGCGATGCCGCTGGCGTCGCTGACCACGTCGACGGTGGCCTCCACGGCCAGCGCGCGGGCAGCGGTGAGGGGCTCCTCCACGTCGAGGTAGGCCTCGAAGCGGTTGCAGGTGGCGAGGACGACGGCCCCCGCGATGAAGTCGTTCTGCTCCATGAGCGCGCCGGCGACGGAGGGTGCGGCCACGGACAGCTTCTCGAGGACCTCGAAGCTGGCGTTGTGATGACTCGCCGTCAGACATATGAGCACGCTCCATGGTAAGCCTCCCCGCCGTGTGCTCCGGGTCGGTGAGGGCACCCTGACTACGCGCGGCCGGCCTTCCCAGCCGAGCGGGCGCGCAGGCGGGGGATGCGATGATCTCCTCCGTGATCACGCCCATCTCCTCCGCCGCCTCCGCTCCCTCGTCCGACGTCGTCCCGCTCCCCGCGGAGCATCCGCTCAACATGCGCACCGCGTCGTCGCTCCTCGTCGAGGCGTACCGCGGCCATCGCGGTGAGCGCGCCCCCGTGTGGTTCATGCGCCAGGCCGGCCGGTCGCTGCCCGAGTACCGCGAGCTGCGCGTGGGCACGCGCATGCTCGACGCGTGCCTCGATCCGGAGATGGCCAGCGAGATCACGCTGCAGCCGGTGCGCCGCCACCACGTGGACGCGGGCATCTTCTTCAGCGACATCGTCATCCCGCTGAAGCTCGCGGGCGTGGGCGTCGACATCGTCGCGGGTCGCGGACCGGTGCTGGAGAAGCCCGTGCGCACCGCGGCCGACGTCGCCGCGCTCCCGTCGCTGGATCCGGCCGCCCTCGAGCCCATCCGCCAGGCGGTCGCGCGCACGGTCGCCGAGCTGGGCGACACCCCGCTCATCGGCTTCGCGGGCGCGCCGTTCACGCTCGCCGCGTACCTCGTGGAGGGCGGACCGAGCAAGGACCACATCGCGGCGCGAGGCCTCATGCACGCGGATCCCGACGCCTGGGACGCGCTCATGCGCTGGTGCGCCGAGATCACGGGCGTCTTCCTGCACGCGCAGGTCATGGCCGGCGCCTCCGCCGCGCAGCTCTTCGACTCGTGGGCCGGCGGCCTCTCGCTCGCCGACTACACGCAGCGCGTCGCCCCGGCGTCCTCCCTCGCGCTCGACCACGTGCGCACGATCACCGCCGCGGACGGCCGCACGGTGCCGCTCGTCCACTTCGGCGTCGGCACGGGCGAGCTGCTCGGCGCGATGCACGACGTCGGCGTCGACGCGGTGGGCGTCGACTGGCGCATCCCGCTCGACGAGGCCTCGCGCCGGCTCGGCGGATCCGTGCCCGTCCAGGGCAACGTCGACCCGGCGCTCCTCGCCGCCCCGTGGCCCATCCTCGAGGCGCACGTCCGCGACGTGCTCGAGCGCGGTAAGGCGGCACCCGCCCACGTCCTCAACCTCGGCCACGGCGTCCCGCCCGAGACCGACCCGACCGTGCTCACCCGCATCGTGGACCTCGTCCGTGAGTAGCGATCCTCGCCAGGCGGCCGGCGAGGTCGACCCGACCGACGTCGTCGTGATCGGCGGCGGCGTGGGCGGCCTCATCGCCGCCCGCGCCTGCGCCCTCGCTGGGAAGCGCGTGATCCTCGTGGAGGCGTCGCCCGCGCTCGGCGGCACCGTCGGATCCCACGTGGTCGACGGCCTCCGCCTCGACAGCGGCGCCGAGAGCTTCGCCACCCGCCGCGGCACCGTGGCCACGTTCCTGGGCGAGCTGGGCCTCGCCGACCTGATCGTGCAGCCGAACCCGGACGGCGCGTGGGTGCAGCTCGCCGAGCGCGCCATCCAGCTGCCGCGCACGGGACTGCTCGGGATCCCCGCGCACCCGTTCGACGCGACCATCGCCACCGCGATCGGCCGGGCCGGCGTCGCCCGCGCCAAGGCCGACCTCCTCCTCCCCGCCGCCGTCGGCGCGAAGGAGCGCACGCTCGGCGGCCTCGTCCGCGCCCGCATGGGCGGCCGCGTGGTCGACCGGCTGGTCGCCCCCATCGTCTCCGGCGTGCACAGCGCCCACCCCGACGAGGTCGACGCCGACGCCGTCGCGCCCGGCCTCCGCGCCGGGCTCGCCGAGCAGGGGTCGCTCGGGCGCGCGGTCGCGTCCATGCGCGCGGCGTCCCCCGCGGGATCCGCCGTCAGCGGCATCGTGGGCGGCGTGCACCTGCTGGTCGACGCGCTGGTCGCCGAGCTCGCGCGCCTCGGCGTCGACGTGCGCACGTCGCTCGCGGTCGAGTCGGTGCACCGGCACCGCTCCCACGAGGGTGCGGCTGCGTACGACGACTGGCACGTCGAGCTCGCCGACGGCCGGGGCGTCGACGCTGCGGGTGTCATCCTGGCGATCCCCGCGGCGGGGCTCATCCGCCTCTTCTCCGGACTCGCGCCGCCCGCCGTCACGGAGGGCTGGCCCGCGCCGTCCTCCGTCGAGCTGGTCACGCTCGTCGTTCGCGCGCCCGAGCTCGACGCCGCTCCGCGCGGCACCGGCGTGCTGGTCGCGGCCGACGCCCCGGGGATCCGGGCCAAGGCCCTCACGCACGCCACCGCCAAGTGGCCGTGGCTGAAGGAGCAGGCGGGCGACCGCCACGTGCTCCGCCTCTCCTACGGGCGCGCGGGCGGCGACGACGACACCGCAGGCGTCGCCGACGACGAGCTCACCGCGATCGCCGTGCACGACGCGTCGGCGCTGCTCGGGGTCGACCTCGCCGGCCGCGTCACCGGGTCCGCCCGCGTGCGCTGGACCAACGCCCTCCCGTTCGCCGCCTCCGGCCACCGCGAGCGCGTGCAGGCCGTGCGCGACGAGGCGGCCGAGCACCCGGGGCTCGAGATCACCGGGTCCGCCGTCGCGGGCACCGGGCTCGCCTCCGTGGTGGCCGACGCGCAGGCCGCGGCGGCGCGCCTCCTGGCCCGCTGATGGGCGATCGCGGCCCCGCGTGGCCGGGCACCGACCGCCCAGCGGCCGCCGACCACGCGTCCACGCCGGAGGGATACGCTGGACCGACGTGTGCTGCACGTGCCCCCTCAACGATCGGAGATCTCCCATGAAAGGCAAGCTTCTCTTCGTCGCCGGAGCCGGTGTCGGCTACGTCCTCGGCGCCCGCGCCGGTCGCAAGCGCTACGAGCAGATCCGCACGAACGCCAAGAAGGTCTGGGACGACCCGAAGGTCCAGCGCCAGGTCGACAACGCGGCCGGCTTCGTGAAGGACCACACCCCCGACGTCGCGCACGCGGTCGTCGGCGGCGCCAAGAAGGTCGTCGGCACCGTCACCGGCGGCAAGAAGGACTCCGCGAGTGGCTCCACCCCCTCGAGCGCCTCGGGCACGCACTACCCGACCATGGACCCCGCATCGCCCGAGCCGAACGGCTCCGGCACCTCCCGCTGACCCGCAAGCCCATCCCCAGGAGGGAAACCCGCATGACGGATCAGGATCTCAATCCGAAGAGCAAGCGCTCGCTCGTCCGGCTCGTCGCCGACCTGCCGACGCTCATCGTCCAGCTGATCAAGGACGAGATCGAGTCGTTCAAGAACGAGCTCGTCTCCAAGCTCAAGCACGCGGGGATCGGTGCCGGCTTCCTCGTCGTGGCGCTGTTCTTCGCGCTCATCGCGTTCCTGGTGCTCGTCGCCGCCGCGATCCTCGGCCTGTCCGAGGCGTTCTCGCCGTGGCTCTCCGCGCTCATCGTCGCGGGCGTCTTCCTCCTCATCACGGTGGTGCTGGCGTTGCTCGGCATCCGCTGGATCAAGAAGGGCGTCCCGCCGACGCCCGAGGAGACGGTCGACAGCCTCAAGGAGGACGTCGACGCGGTGAAGGGGACCGGCAAGTATGACCACTGACCGCCCCCGCCCCACGGGACCCCGGTCCCGCACCGAGCTGAAGCTCGACATCCAGCACACGCGCGAGGAGATCTCCGCGACGCTCGACGCGCTCGAGGCCAAGCTGAACGTCCGCCGCCGGGCGCAGGACGGCATCGCCGACCTGCGCCGCCGCATCCGCCGCACGGCCGACGAGGACCCGCTGCTCCTCGTGGCCGTCGGGGTGGGCGCGGTCGTCGTGGTCGGCGGCGTGGTCTGGGCCGTGGCCCGCGCCGCGCGTCGCTGACCCGCAGGTCGAGCTTCCGTCATGGCCGAGGGGGAGTCCGTGCGTCCACGCCGCCGCGAGGCACGTGATCCCGGATCCCTCGGGGCGCATCCGCTGCTGCTGCCCGGGATCATCGGGCTCGTCGGCTCGCTGCTCCTCCTCGCGGCCTCGTTCGTCGTCGGCCACGCGCCGGCCGAGTCGGAGCTGTCCCGCACCCCGGTGATCGGCGCCCTCCGCGTCTCGCCCCTCGGGACGAGCGTCGGGTCCGTCGCGGTCGTGGTGGGCGGGCTCATGCTCACGGCCGCGTGGCTCCTCCTCGGCGCGCTGCTCCCGCGGCTGGGCCAGGCGGGCCTGCGTGCCACCCTGCGGCTCGCGGTCATCTGGACGGCCCCGCTCCTGGTGAGCGCGCCGCTGTTCAGCCGCGACATCTACTCGTACATCGCCCAGGGCCGCGTGCTCGGCGCCGGCCTCTCGCCGTACGAGCACGGGCCCGCCGTGCTTCCCGACTGGCGGAGCACGGGCGTCGACCCGCTGTGGGCCCACAACCCCGCGCCCTACGGCCCGCTGTTCCTCGCGATCGAGCGCGTCGTCGGCGGGATCGACGACGCCCTCGGCGTCGAGGTCGCGGTCCTCGCGGCGCGCGGCGTCGCCGTCGTCGGCGTCGTCCTGATGGTCGCGTGCGGCCTCCGCATCGCCCGCCGACGCCGGATCGACCCCGTCCGCACCGCGTGGTTCCTCGCCGCCAGCCCGCTCGTCAGCTTCAACTTCGTGGTGGCCGCGCACAACGACGCGCTGATGATGGGCCTGCTGGTCGCCGGCCTCCTCGCCGCCATCGACTCGCGGCCCGTGCTCGGCGTCCTGCTCGTGACGTGCGCGGTGGCGGTCAAGCCCATCGCGCTCGTCGCCCTGCCCATCATCGCGATCGTGCACGCGGAGATGCGCGCCCGACGCGTGGACGACCGAGCGCCCGAGGGCGTGGCCGTCGACGGGTCGGCCGGCGGGGTCGTCGGCCTCCGTCCGCCCACGCGCGACCCGCGGGTCTGGGCGGCGTGGACCGCGTCCGGCTTCGCCGCCATGGGCCTCCTCGCACTCGGCGGCGAGCTGCTCGGCGTCGGCCTCGGCTGGATCTCCGCGCTGTCGAGCCCCGTCTCCGTCGTCTCGTGGTTCATGCCATTCGGCGTGGCCGCGGGCGCGTTCGGCCCGCTGGTCGATGCGCTCGGCGGGCCGGGGGACGCCGTCGAGGGCGGCATCAAGACCGCGGGCATCCTGCTCGGCTTCGCGGGCGCCGCCTGGTGCATCCTCACGACCCGCACGCTCTCCGGCGAGGCCCGCCTCGCGCTCGCGTTCGCGTGCATCGTCGCGATGTCGCCCGTCGTCTACCCTTGGTACGGCCTGTGGGTGCTCGTGATCCTCGCCGTCGTCGGCATCGCGGACGGCGCGGCCATGGCGCTCGCGGTCTCGGCGACCGTGTTCCTCGTCGGCGTCAACCTGCTGGAGCCCATGGCCGTCGTGCACTCCGTCGCGTCCGGCTGGCCGCGCCTGCTGGTCGTCGTCATGACGGTCGTGGGGGTCCTCGGGATCCTCGCGCCGGGGCTGCAGGGGCTCGCGGGCACGGATCCGTTCCGCGCCCTCCGCGCGCCGCGGCACCACTTCTCGGCCGCGCGGCAGCCCCCGGCCTGATCCGCGCCGCGGCACCTCCTCCCGCGCGCCGCGGCACCACTTCTCGGCCGCCCGGCAGCCGCGGGCCTGAACCGCGCCGCGGCACCTCCTCCCGCGCGCCGCGGCGCGCGGGAATGCGCGCGAGGGCCGCCGACGTTCCCCGAGCACACCACCGACGGGAGCTCGACCATGGACACCGACCTCGACTGGCACGACCTGATCCGCCGGGCCCACGGCGGCTTCGCCGACCGCCTCGCCGCCGTCACCGACTGGACGGCGCCCACGCCCGACGTCGAGTGGGACGTCCGCGAGCTCGTGGCGCACGTCATCGAGGAGCAGCAGTGGGTGCCGCTCCTCCTCGCCGGCCACACCGTGCAGACCGGCCAGCCGCTCATCCGCGACCTCGACGACGACCTCGTGGCCGAGTGGGGCCGCTACTCCCGCGAGGCGCTCGCGGCGTGGGAGGGCGTCGACCCGGAGCGTCCCGTCCTGCTGTCGAGCGACCGCGTGCCCGCCCGGGAGTACCTGCGCGAGCAGCTGTCCGACGTCGTGATCCACGGCTGGGACCTCGCGCGCGCGGTCGGCGCCGACGAGCGCATCGACGACGAGCTGGTGCGCGCCACGTGGACGGTGTTCGCCCCGCAGAAGGACACGCTCGAGGCCAGCGGGCTGTTCGCGTCGCCCGTGCCGGTCGCCGAGGACGCGCCGTTGCAGGTGCGGCTGCTCGCGCTCACGGGCCGCGACGCCCGGTAGCCCGCGGATGATCTGACGGCGGCCCGTCCGATGCAGGGGCAGGGTCCCCGCGAGACGTACCATGGGGATCATGAGCATCCCGGCTGCCGAGTCGGCGGCATCTCAGGTCCCCCCGATCGAGTCCCCCGGAGAGGCCCGTCCTGACGACGGGTCAACCCCCGAGGCATCCCCCAGCGGCTACGCCCTCTGGGCCGTCCTCCGCCGCGATCCCGCCCGCCCCGACGACCTCGACGGTCGCGAGGTCCCCGGGGCCGTCGACGAGCTCGACGGCATCGTCCACATCGTGGAGGCGGAGGGCGTCACCGTCCGCGGCTTCTACGACGTCTCGGGCATGCGCGCGGACGCCGACCTCATGGTCTGGATCCACGGCCCGCAGATGGAGACCCTCCAGTGGGCCTTCCGCGAGATCCGCCGCGCGCGCCTCATCCGCGCGCTCATCCCGTCGTGGAGCGCCGCGGGCGTCCACCGCGACGCCGAGTTCAACCGCAGCCACGTGCCCGGCTTCCTCCGGGGCGAGGAGCCGCGCGACTGGCTCTGCGTCTACCCCTTCGTCCGCTCCTACGAGTGGTACCTGCTGCCGCCCGAGGAGCGCGGGCGCATGCTCGCCCAGCACGGTCGCCAGGGCGCGGCCTTCCGCAGCGTCATCGCCAACACGGTCTCGTCGTTCGGCCTCGGCGACTACGAGTGGATCCTCCCCCTCGAGTCGAACGAGCTCGTCGACCTGGTCGACATGATGCGCGACCTGCGCAACACGGACGCGCGCCGTCATGTGCGCGAGGAGGTCCCGTTCTACACGGGCCGCCGCATCACCACCGCCGAGCTCGTGGAGGTCCTCCAGTAATGGCCGCAGTGAACCTGGGTCGCAAGCCCGCCCCCGCCACCGACGCCCCGCGCGCGCCCGGCGCCCTCGTCTCCGCCGCGAGCGAGGCCGCGAAGATGGGCCCCGCACACGTCGAGGAGCCCGTCGCGTACGACGCGATCCTGCTCGCGTCCTTCGGCGGCCCCGAGGGCCAGGACGACGTCATCCCGTTCCTCCGCAACGTCACCGCCGGTCGCGGGATCCCGGAGGAGCGCCTCGAGGAGGTCGCCCACCACTACCGCGCCTTCGGCGGCATCAGCCCCATCAACGAGCAGAACCGCGAGCTGAAGGCCGCCCTCGAGGCGCGCCTCGCCGAGCGCGGCATCGACCTGCCCGTGCTGTGGGGCAACCGCAACTGGGGCCCGTACCTCAACGACGCGCTGCGCGAGGCCGAGGAGAAGGGCTACCGCCAGCTCATCGCCGTCGCCACGAGCGCGTACAGCTCGTACTCCTCCTGCCGCCAGTACCGCGAGGACTTCGCGGATGCACTGGAGGACACGCAGCTGCAGGGCGTCGTCCGGATCGACAAGGTGCGCCAGTTCTTCGACCACCCCGGCTTCGTCACGCCGTTCATCGAGGGCACGCGCGACGGGATCCGCGACGTGATCGCCCACTTCGAGCAGGCCGAGGGCGAGGCGCCGATCGACCTGTCGACGGACGTCGAGATCCTCTTCTCCACGCACTCCATCCCGTCGTCGGACGCCGCGAAGTCCGGACCCGCCGAGCGCGGATTCGACGAGGACGGCGCGTACGCAGCGCAGCACCTGGCCGTCGCCGAGGTCGTGATGCACGAGGTCACGAAGGAGCTCGGCATCGACCAGGACGTGCCGTGGCAGCTCGTCTACCAGTCGCGCTCCGGCCCGCCCTCGATGCCGTGGCTCGAGCCCGACGTGAACGACGCCATCGGCGAGCTGCCCGCGCAGGGCCGTCGCGCCGTCGTGATCGTGCCGCTCGGCTTCGTGAGCGACCACATGGAGGTCAAGTGGGACCTCGACAACGAGGCCACCGAGTCCGCAGCCGAGAACGGGCTCTACTCGGTGCGCGTGCCCACGCCGGGCGTGCACGCCGCGTACGTCGACGGCCTCATCGACCTGGTGCTCGAGCGCCGCGACGGCATGAAGGCGGCCGACCGTCCCCACATGACCGACCTCGGACCCTGGTACGACGTGTGCCGCACGGGCTGCTGCGAGAACGTGCGGCTGGGCTTCAAGCCCGCCGTCTCCGGGCTGGCACCGTGACGGACGGTCCCACGACGTCGGCTCCGACGACGACGCTCCGCATCGGGACCAGGGGGAGCGCGCTCGCCCTGGCCCAGACGCGGGCGATCGCCGCGGAGATCACCGACGCGTCGGGACTCGAGGTCGAGCTCGTGCCCGTGACCACGCACGGCGACACGTCGCGCGAGTCCCTGTCGAGCCTCGGCGGCACGGGCGTGTTCGCCAGCGCGCTCCGGGAGTCGCTGCTCCGCGGCGAGTGCGACCTCGTGGTGCACTCGCTCAAGGACCTGCCGACCACGCCGTACGCGGGCCTCACCGTGGCGTCCGTGCCGGCGCGCGAGGATCCGCGCGACGTGCTCTGCGCGCGCGACGGACTCACCCTCGCGACCCTGCCGCGCGGCGCCCGCGTCGGCACCGGATCCCCGCGCCGCCGCGCGCAGATCCTCGCCGAGCGCCCGGACCTCGACGTGGTCGACATCCGCGGCAACATCGACACGCGCCTCTCCCGCGTGACCGCGGGCGACCTCGATGCCGTCGTGCTCGCCGCCGCGGGCCTCGAGCGCATCGGCCGCATCGACGCCGCCACCGAGCACCTCGAGCTCGACCGCTGGCCCACCGCGCCCGGCCAGGGCGCGCTGGCGCTGGAGATCCGCACGGAGGACGCCGAGACGCACTCGGTCGTCGGCCGCGCAGTCGAGGCCGTCGACGACCCGTTCACGCACGCCGCCGTCCTCGCGGAGCGCGGCGTGCTCGCCGCGCTCGAGGCCGGCTGCGCGGCGCCCATCGGCGCCTGGGCGACCGTCACGAGCGCCCGCCTCGCCCTCACCGCCGTGGTCTACCGGCCCGACGGCACGCAGCGCATGGCCGCGAGCCACGAGCTCGACACGGCGGGGCTCGACCTCGCGCAGCTGGGCGCATCCGCCTCCGCGCTCTCGGGGCCCGTGTCCCGCGAGCTCCTCGACGCCGGAGCGGCCGATCTCGCGCCGCTGGGAGGGACCCGATGACCTCGACAGACCAGAAGCCCCTGAAGGGCTGGCGCGTCCTCGTGCCCCGCGGCGGACCGTGGGGCGACGGGGTCGCCTACGACCTCCGCGCGCAGGGCGCCACGCCCGTCGTCGCGCCCATGATCAACTTCGCCGCCACGCAGGACGCGCAGGCGCTGGATTCGGCGCTCGCCGACCTGGCCGCGGGATCCTTCGACTGGCTCACCGTGACGAGCGCCACCACGGTCGACGTGCTCGCCTCGCACCGCGCCGTCGTGCCCGAGGGCACGCGCATCGCGGCCGTCGGCGAGACCACGGCCGCCGCGCTCGTCGCCGCCGGCTACACCGTCGACTTCGTGCCCTCCATCGACTCGTCGGCCACCGCGCTCCTCGAGGAGTGGACGGAGATGGCCGCCGGATCCCCGCGGCGCCGCGTGCTCACGCTCCGGTCCGAGATCGCGAAGCCCACGCTCACCGACGGCCTCATCGCGCGCGGCCACGACGTGCGCTCGGTCGTCGCGTACCGCACGGTCGGCGTGCCCGTCAGCGACCGCATCCGCCAGGACGTCTCCTCCGGCCGCGTCCGCGCGATCCTCGTCACCTCGGGCAGCGTCGCGGAGCAGGTGCACGAGCAGCTGGGTGACGTGCCCGACGGCGTCCTCATCGCCTGCATCGGCCCGCGCACCGCGAAGGACGCCCGCCGCTCCGGCGTGCGCGTGGACGTGGTCGCGTCGGAGCGCTCCGCCGCGTCGCTCATCCAGTCCCTGGTCGAGATCGCCCGCCACGAGGAGCCGCGTCCCGACACCGCGGGGCTGACCGGCCTCGCCGACCTCCTCGATCGGAGCAGCACCGAATGACCTCCCCCTACTACCGCCCGCGCCGCCTCCGCACCACGCCGGCGATGCGCCGGCTCACCGCCGAGACGCGCCTGCACGCCGCCGACCTGGTGCTGCCGATGTTCGTGCGCGAGGGCCTCACGGAGGCGTCGCCCATCACGTCGATGCCCGGCGTCTCCCAGCACTCGCTCGACAGCCTGCGACGCGCGCTCGTCGAGGCGGCCGAGGCGGGCATCGGCGGCGTGATGCTGTTCGGCGTCCCCGAGGTGCACGACGCCGAGGGCTCCGGCGCGAGCGACCCCGACGGCATCCTCAACGTCGCCACGCGCGTCGCGGTCGAGGAGGTCGGCGACGCCCTCGTCGTGCAGACCGACCTCTGCCTCGACGAGTTCACGGACCACGGCCACTGCGGCGTGCTCGACGCGCACGGCGTAGTCGACAACGACCGCACCCTCGACCGCTACCGCGCCATGGGCCTCGCCCAGGCCGAGGCGGGATCCCACCTGATCGGCCTCAGCGGCATGATGGACGGCCAGGTCGGCGCCGTCCGCGAGGCCCTCGACGACGCCGGTCACCACGACGTCGCGATCCTCGCCTACGCAGCCAAGTACGCGAGCGCGTTCTACGGCCCCTTCCGCGAGGCCGTCGACTCCCAGCTGAAGGGCGACCGCCGCACGTACCAGATGGACAACGGCAACCGCCGCGAGGCCCTGCGCGAGGTGGAGCTCGACATCGAGGAGGGCGCCGACATCGTCATGGTGAAGCCCGCCATGAGCTACCTCGACATCCTCGCCGACGTCGCCGCGACGAGCAGCGTCCCCGTCTGGGCGTACCAGGTCTCCGGCGAGCACGCGATGATCGAGGCCGCCGCGCGGAACGGCTGGATCGACCGGGAGCGCGCCATCGACGAGAGCGTCCTCGGCATCAAGCGGGCCGGCGCCGACGCGATCCTCACCTACTGGGCCGTCGAGCTCGCCGAGCGTCTCGCCCGGCGCTGAGCCGCCCCACCTCCCTCCTCCTCGCCGGACGCGTCCGGCCCACCTTCCGGGCGGATCCCCGCCCGGCACCGAAGGACATCACCGTGACCCACTCCCAGGACCTCTTCGACCGCGCCCGCGACGTCATCCCCGGGGGAGTGAACTCGCCCGTCCGCGCGTTCGGCTCCGTCGGCGGCACCCCGCGCATGATGGTGAAGGCGGCCGGCCCCTACGTGACCGACGCCGACGGCGTCGAGTACGTCGACCTCGTCAACTCGTGGGGCCCCGCGATCCTCGGCCACGCCCGTCCCGAGGTCGTGCGGGCCGTGCAGGACGCCGCCGCCCTCGGCCTCGGCTTCGGCGCGACGACGCCCGCGGAGACGGAGCTCGCCGAGCTCGTCACCGAGCGCGTGCGGGTCGCGGGCGTCGCCGGATCGCCGGACCGTCGCCCCATCGAGAAGCTCCGCCTCGTGTCCACGGGCACCGAGGCCACCATGACCGCGATCCGCCTGGCGCGCGGGTTCACCGGCCGCGACCTGCTCGTGAAGTTCGCCGGCCACTACCACGGCCACTCCGACAGCCTCCTCGCCGAGGCGGGCTCGGGAGTCGCGACGCTCGCGCTGCCCGGCTCCGCGGGGATCCCCGAGGCCATCGCCGCGCAGACCATCGTCGTGCCCTACAACGACCTCGGCGCCGTGCGGGCCGTGTTCGCCGAGCACGGGCCGCGCATCGCCGCCGTGATCACCGAGGCCGCCGCCGCGAACATGGGCGTCGTGCCGCCGCTGCCCGGCTTCACCGCCGAGCTCGCGCGCATCGCCCACGAGAACGGATCCCTCCTCATCTCCGACGAGGTCCTCACGGGCTTCCGCGTGCACCCGGCCGGCTACTGGGGCCTCGACAACGCGGGGCTCGCAGCCGACCACCCCGACGCCTGGACCCCCGATCTCGTCACGTACGGCAAGGTCATCGGCGGCGGGCTCCCCGTCGCCGCGCTCGGCGGCCGGGCCGATGTGATGGACCATCTCGCGCCCCTCGGCCCCGTCTACCAGGCGGGCACGCTCTCGGGGAACCCGGTCGCGGTCGCGGCGGGCCTCACGACCCTCCGCCTCGCCGACGACGGCGTCTACCGCGCGCTCGACATCGCCGCCGACATCCTGATCTACGCGGTCGAGCTCGCCTTCGACCGCGCCGGCCTCGCCTACTCGGTGCAGCGCGCGGGCAGCCTCTTCAGCTTCACGTTCGGCACGCCGCCCGAGCACGGGATCACCGACTACGCCACGGTGCAGGCGCAGGAGACCTGGCGCTACCCGGCCTTCTTCCACTCCATGCTCGACCAGGGCGTGAGCCTGCCGCCGTCGGTCTTCGAGGCGTGGTTCGTGTCGGCCGCCATGGACGAGGCGTCGCTCGACCGCGTGATCCGCGCCCTCCCGGCTGCCGCCCGCGCCGCCGCCGCGGCGACCCCGCCGGCGTAGCCCCCTGGCGAACGGGGGAACGGGAACGGGCCCGGCCGATCGGTCGGGCCCGTCGTCGTGCCGGGTACTGCGCGTCAGAGCGTGATCGCCGCGAACCGCTCCAGCTCGACCCAGCCGTCGCGACCGTCCGCGGGCGTGCCGGGCCGCGCGGTCGCGGGCACGCCGAGCCGGTCGGCCGCGGCGAGCTGCGCCACGTCGTACCCCGTCAGCGCACCGATCTCCGAGACCGCCACCTGGTAGGTGCGGTAGGGCCCGAGCTCGGGCGCGTCCGCGGCCGCCGACTGCCGGTCGAGGTCGCCGAGCTCCGGCGCCTGGTCGAGGAGGTAGGCGGTGGCCGCGAGCTCGTCCCCGGAGGCCCAGGCCGCGATCTTCCAGAACATGAGCGGGATCCGCACGCCGCGGTAGACCGGGTCGTCGTCCGAGGACACCGGACCGGTGAACACCGTCATGCGCCGGTCGCCGAGGTCGGCGTTGCCGAGCACGTAGTCCTCGAGGCCGAGCCACAGCTCCTTGGACTGGTTGAACTCCGCCGCCTGCGGGGCCGCGTTCGTATAGGCGAAGGTGTCGGCGCTGGCGCGGGCCGCTTCCGCGATGTCGCCCCACACCGGATCCCGTCGCCGCACGAGGTGCCCGCGGTCGATGTCGTTGCGGGCGTACAGCTCGGGGCCGCACTGCTGGTCGGCCGGGAGGCGCGGATCCAGGTGCCAGTCGTCGGAGCGCTCCACGTCCACGAGGCGCGCACCGTCGATGTTCACGGCCGTGAGGGCGGCGAGGCGCCGGTCCGTGTCCATGAGGACCGTGAAGTGCAGGTAGTCGAGCCGCACGGGCTGGGCGTCGGCCGGAGGATCCGGCAGCGGGAGGGCGATGGGCAGGAAGTCGAGGTCGTAGCCGTCCATGCCCGGAGCCTATGCCCGGCCTCGGACGCTCGACCGGGGGCCGGGTGGACGCGCGGCGGACGGCGGACGACGGGAGGTCGGCTCAGGCCAGGCGGAGGGGAGCCGTGGCGCGCCCGCGCGCGAGCTCGGCGAACACGTCGGTGGTGAGCCGGTACGCGTTCTCGACCTCGGCGACGACGCGGGCGCGCTCGTCGTCGTCCCACGGCGCCTGATCGAGCGCCTCGCGGTAGGTGCTGCAGAACCGTCGGGGCTCGGCGATCTCCGCGAACAGGTACAGGCCCACGCCGTTCGTCTCGAAGCCGAACTGGCGCTGCAGGAGCGAGCGGAGCAGTCGCCCGCCGGAGAGGTCGCCGAGGTAGCGCGTGTAGTGGTGCGCGACGAAGCCGCCGACCCAGACCGAGGCGACCTGCTCGATCCGCTCGACGTACGCCGCGGTGCTCGCGAGCGGCCGCACGACCTCGCGCCAGTCCGGCCCGACGAGGTAGTCGAGGTCGGCCTCGATGGCGGGCAGGCGCGTGAGGCGGGGGCTGATGAAGCGCGCGGCCACGGGATCCGCCGCCATGCGCCCGGTCGCCTGCTCGATGGCGCGGTAGACGAAGTAGTGCTGGGCGACGAGCGCGACGTAGTCGTCGCGGCAGCCGCGGCCCGTGACGAGCGCGGTCATGAACTCGTCCGCGTCCTGCGCCTCGGCACGTGGCCGTGCCCGGTCGCGGATGGCCTCGGTGAGGGGGACGACGTTCATGATGTAGGTGAGCCTAACCTCATCTGCGTCTCGCGCGGAAGAGGACGGCGGGCAGGATCGCGACGCTCCGGCCCGCGGTCGCGCGGTTGCGGCTGCGGCTCAGGAGGCGGCGGCGAAGAAGACGAGGCCGAGCAGCGGCGGCACGCCCTGGATCAGGGCGGGGACGAGGTACTTCTTGCCCGTGCTGGCGATGATGATCGACGCCAGCACCATGCACGCGGTCGTGAACAGCACGAGCGTGAGGCCGGCGGGCACGTTGCCGACGAAGTAGAGGATCAGCCCGAGGCCTGCGCCGAGCGCGAGGAAGAGGTTGTAGAAGCCCTGGTTGTAGGCCCACGGCTTGATGATGAGGGCCTTCTCCTGGTCGGCCACGCCGAAGCGCTTCCAGGCGAACGGCTTCTCGAACCAGACGCTCTCCAGGAGGAAGAAGAACACGTGCAGCAGCGCCGCGAGTCCGACGAAGATGGTGCCGGTGGCGGCGACTGCGGTCATGATCCCTCACTCCGGCGGCACGGTGCCGCACGGGGCCCAGGGTAGCGCGGCCGGGGATCGCGGCGGCGCCGGGAGCGGCGGGTGCTAGGCGCGGACGTCCACCACGACGCGGCCGCTCGACCCGCCCGCGAGGATCCGCTCGCCCGCGGCGATCGCGCCGTCGAGCGGCACGGTGGTGGTGATCGTGTCGAGGAGCGCGGGATCGAGGTCGCTGGCGAGCCGGACCCACGCCTCCTCGCGCAGCGCGGCCGGCGCCTCGACGGAGTTGATGCCCGCGAGCGTGACGGCCCGGAGGATGAACGGGAGCACGGTGCCCGGGAGGTCGGGGCCCTGCGCCAGTCCCGCCGCCGTGACGACGCCGCCCCAGCGGGTCTGCGCGAGCACGTTGACGAGGGTCGCGCTGCCGACGCTGTCGACCGCACCCGCCCAGCGGATGCGCTGCAGCGGCTTCCCCGGCTCGCCGAGCTCGGAGCGGTCGATCACGTCGGCGGCGCCGAGCGCGCGCAGCCGGTCGCCGAGCTCGTCGACGCGGCCGGTCGAGGCGACCACGCGGTGGCCGAGGCGCGCGAGGAGCGCGACGGCGACGGATCCGACCCCGCCGCCCGCGCCCGTGACGAGCACGTCGCCGGATCCGGGCTCCACGCCGCCGCGCTCGAGCGCGAGCACCGAGAGCATCGCCGTGAAGCCGGCGGTGCCGACGGCGGCCGCGCGCGCGGCGGAGAACCCGGCGGGCACGCGCACGAGCGACGCGGCCGGCACGCGCACGCGCTCGGCAAGCCCGCCGTCGCGGCTCTCGCCCAGGCCCGCGCCGTTGAGGACGACCAGGTCGCCGGGGCTGAAGGCGTCGGATCCGCTCCCGGCGACCGTGCCCACCGCGTCGATGCCGGCGACGAGCGGGCTGGTGCGCGCGATGCCGGGCCGCCCGCCGAGGAGCATGCCGTCCTTGTAGTTGACGCTGGAGTAGAGGACGTCGAGCGCGACCTCGCCGTCGCCGGGTCCGTCGGGGCCGCCCGTCGCCCGCTCGTCGGGGAGGTCGCGCAGCGCGACCTCGATGCCTGTGGTGCCGTCGTCGGCGACGGTCTGCTCGGCCACGAGCGCGCGGTACGTCATGCCGTCACGCTACGCCCGGGGTCGGGCGCGACCTAGCCGAAGAGGATCGCGGCCTCGTCGTAGCGGTGCTGCGGCACGGTCTTGAGGCGGCCGAGCGCCTCCTCGAACCCCACGTGCACGATGTCGGTGCCGCGGAGCGCGACCATGCGGCCCCAGTGGCCGTCGCGCACGCTGTCGACCGCGGCGAGGCCGAGGCGCGTCGCGAGCACGCGGTCGTAGGACGACGGGGTGCCGCCGCGCTGGATGTGGCCGAGGGTCGTCGCGCGGGTCTCGATGCCCGTGCGCTCCTCGATGATCGGGGCGAGCTGCTCGCCGATGCCGCCGAGCCGCGGGCGGCCGAAGGCGTCGAGGCCGCGCTCGCCGTGCGCGTCCGACGCGTGCTCGGGGACGAAGCCCTCCGCGACGACGACGAGCGGCGCGCGCCCGCGGTCGTAGGCCGAGCGGACCCAGCCGATGATCTCGTCCATGCTCGTCTTCTGCTCGGGGATGAGGATCGCGTGCGCGCCCGCGGCCATGCCGGAGTGCAGCGCGATCCAGCCCACGTGCCGGCCCATGACCTCGGCCACCATGCAGCGGCTGTGCGAGTCGCCCGTGGTGCGGAGGCGGTCCATGGCGTCGGTCGCGATCTGCACCGCGGTGTCGAAGCCGAACGTGTAGTCGGTGGCGTCGAGGTCGTTGTCGACGGTCTTGGGGACGCCGACGATCTTGAGGCCCGCGTCCGTCAGCCGCTTGGCCGCCGCGAGCGTTCCCTCGCCGCCGATGGCGAGGATCGCGTCGATGCCGAGGCGGTCGAGGTTCTCCTGGATCCGCTCCACGCCGCCGTCGCCCTCGAACGGGTTCGTTCGGCTGGTGCCGAGGATCGTGCCGCCCTGCTTGCCGATGCCCTGGATGTCGCGGCGCGCGAGCGGCATGACGTCGCCGTCGACGACGCCCCGCCAGCCGTCGCGGAAGCCCACGAACTCCTGCTTGTGGATGGTCGTTCCCTTGAGCACCGCCCCGCGGATGACCGCGTTGAGTCCGGGGCAGTCTCCGCCTGAGGTGAGGATTCCGATGCGCACACGTCCATCATGGGGCACGGGTCCGCGAGACTGGCCGGATGGACTCCGGACCCGACCGCCGACCGCACCCCGCATCGCCCGCGACGGACGACCTCGACGCCCTCGCGCGCCGCGCCATGGGCCTCGTGCGCGACGGCCGTCGGGCGATCCTCGCCATCGCGGGCAGCCCCGGCGCCGGCAAGACGACCCTCGCGCGGGCGCTCGTGGCGCGTGTCGACGCGATGGCGGGCGACGGCACCGCGGCCTGCGTGCCCATGGACGGCTTCCACCTCGCCAACGCGACGCTCGACCGGCTGGGCCGCCACGACCGCAAGGGCGCGATCGACACGTTCGACGGCTGGGGCGTGCTCGCCCTGGTGCGGCGCCTCCGCGTCGAGACGGACCACGTCGTCTACGCGCCGTCCTTCGACCGGGCCGTCGACGAGGGCGTCGCGGGCGCCGTGGCGGTGGATCCCGGCATCCGGCTCGTGGTGCTGGAGGGCAACTACCTGCTGGTCGACGAGGATCCGTGGGGGCAGCTCGCCGCGGAGCTCGACGAGGCGTGGTTCTGCGCGACGCCGGGCGACGAGCGCTTCGCCCGGCTGGTGGACCGGCACAAGGCCGGCGGACGCGCGCCGAGCGCGGCAGAGGCCTGGGCCCGCGAGGTGGACGGCGCGAACGCCGCGCTCATCGAGGCGACCCGCGGCCGTGCCGACCTCGTGGTGGACGGCACGGCCGCGGGCGTGCCGGACGCGATCTCCGGCTAGCGCACGCGGGTCAGAGCTCGACGGTGCCGTGCTCCCCGACGTCCTTCGGACGCTCGCCCGTGATCGCGGCCTTGGCGTACTTGATGAGCGCGATCGGCTTCGGGGTGTCCTGGTACCAGTACTCGGCGGCGTCGGCGTGCACGCGGATCAGCGCGACCGTCGGGTCGTCCTTCCCGCCCTCGAACCAGGCCTCGGCGCCGGCCGACCACAGCTCGTCGATGCGCGCGCGGTCGCGCGTGATCTCCGCGGTGCCCGCGATCGAGAGGAACCCGTCGCCCGACTGCAGCGACACGTTGACCTGGTCGTTCGCGCGGATCTCGGCGGTCTTGTCGCTCGGATCCTGGGTGAAGAACCAGAGGTCGCCGTCGAAGTCGCGCTCCTGGCTGGCGAGCGGGCGGCTGACTAGCTGCCCGCGGGCGTTGACGGTGGTGAGCAGCGCGATCCGGGCGCTCTTCACGAGCTCGGCGACGCGCTCGCGGTCGTCCTGGTGGTCGTTCGTCGTGTCGGTCATGCGGCCGACGCTACGCGCGCCCGGCGCGTCCGAGGAGGGTCGGCGGCCGTGCGTACCCTGAGTGGATGGACCAGGGCGGCGCGGCGGTGACGGCCCCCGACGCGCGCACGACGTACCTGCCCGACCGCGAGGTGGACCTCCGGCTCGTGCTCCGCCCGCTGTTCCGCGGCGTCGTGGATCCGACCTGCCGCTGGGATCCGGCCCCGCCCGGATCCCGCCGCGCCGGCGTCTGGCGCACCGCCCGCACGCCGCTCGGCGACGCGTCGCTCCGGCTGGATCCGCGCGCGGACGGCGGCGTCGACGCCCGCGCCTGGGGCCCCGGAGCCGAGTGGGTGATCGCCGGCGTGCCGGAGCTGCTGGGCGAGGGCGACGACTGGTCCGACCTCGACGTCTCCGCGCATCCGCTGCTCCGCGACGCGCACCGCCGCCTGCCCGCGCTGCGCCTCATGCGCACCAACCACGTCTTCGAGGCGATGGCCTCGGCGGTGCTCGAGCAGAAGGTCACCGGGCTCGAGGCCAGGCGGGCGTGGCGGCAGCTGATCCTCGCGCACGGCGACCCCGCGCCCGGGCCGGTGCCGGCGGGCATGCGCGTGCTGCCGTCGCCCGAGCGCTGGCGCCTCATCCCGTCGTGGGAGTGGCACCGCGCGGGCGTGGATCCGAAGCGGTCGCGCACGCTGATCGCGGTCGCGACCTCGGCTGCGGGCCTCGAGCGCACGCTCGCGCTCGGGCGGGGGAGCGAGGAGATCACGCGGCGGCTGCGCTCGATCCCGGGCGTGGGGATCTGGACGGCGGCGGAGACCACGCAGCGCGCCCACGGGGATCCGGACTCGGTGAGCGTCGGCGACTACCACGTGCACGACATGGTCGGGTGGGCGCTCGCCGGCCACGCGGTCGACGACGACGGGATGCTCGAGCTGCTGGCGCCGTGGCGGGGCCAGCGTCAGCGGGTGATGCGGCTCATCGAGGCGAGCGGGTTCCGGAAGCCCCGGTTCGGCCCGCGCATGACGGTGCAGGACCACCGCGCGCACTGAGCGTCGCCGCGGTCCTGCGTCCGCGGATCAGCTGTCGGCCGCGATGCCGTCGGGCAGCTGCGCGCCGGCCTTCGTGAGCGCGTCCACGAGGTCCTGGCCGGCGACGGTCGTGATGATGTCGCCCTGGATGCGCAGCGTCGGGGTGCCGGTGACGCCCGCCGAGGTCGCGTCGGAGGTGTTGCTCGTGATCCACGACGAGTACTTGCCCTCGGCCACGCACGTGCGCGCCGCATCGGCCGTGACGCCCTGCGTGGTGAGCCAGGTGACGAAGTCGGCGTGGGTCCACGAGTCGGTGATGGTGGAGTGGTTGTCGAACAGCGCCGAGTGCACGGCCGGCCACTTGTCGGGCTCCTCGGCGAGGACGCACGCGGCGGCGCTGCCCGCGACCACGCCGTACTTCGTGACGATCTGGATGGGGTGGTAGACGATGCGCACCTGGTCCGTGGCGGCGATCCGGTCGAGCAGCGGGCCGGTCTCGGCCTCGTACTGCGCGCAGTGGGGGCACGAGTAGTCCTCGTACACGTCCATGGTGACGGGGGCGTCGGCCGCGCCCACGCTGACGCCGGTGGGCTCGGTCGCGATGCGCACCTGGTCGCCCGTGGACATCGGCGCCGTGGTGTCCTGCACGGGGCCCGCGGCGCTCGCCGCCCGGGACTGGCCCATGAGGTAGACGCCGCCGGCGATGGCCGCGATGACGATGACGAGGCCGCCCGCGACGGAGAACTGGGCGATGAGGCGGCGGCGCTTGCGGCGCCGGTCGTCGAGGGCCCTCTCGATGCGTGCCTTCTCGCGGATAGCGCGTGCCTTCTCGTTCTCATGCCGGACCATGGCGACGATCCTAGGGATCGGCATGTCCGTGCCCCTGGGAGGCGCCACAGCCCTGCGTATGGATAGGCTCGGGGAGTGCCCGACGACGTGACGTACGTACCCCGCCTCCCCACCGGCCAGCAGCACGAGCTCACCGCGGAGGTCGACGGGCGCTCCCAGCGCATCGTGATCGCCGAGGTCGGCGCCGCGCTCCGCGTCTTGCAGGTCGACGGCACGGACCTCGTGCAGTCCTACCCGGACCACGCGCGGCCTCCCTTCTGCAGCGGCATCGTGCTCGCGCCCTGGCCCAACCGGATCCGCGACGGCATCTGGGAGCAGGACGGCGTCACGCACCAGCTCGACATCACCGAGGTGGACCGCGAGAACGCGATCCACGGCCTCCTCGAGAACGCGCCCTACCGCCTCGCGGAGCGCGACGACGTCTCCGTGACGCTCGCCGCCGACGTCCACCCGCAGCGCGGCTACCCGTTCGCCCTCGAGACGACCGTGCGCTACGAGCTCACGGGGAACGGCGTCCGCGTCACGCACGGGATCCGCAACGTCGGCTCCGCGGACGCGCCCGTCGCCGTCGGCACGCACCCCTTCCTGCGCGTCGGCGACGTGCCCACCGAGGACCTCGAGGTCGTCATCGACGCGCCCACCCACATCGAGGTGGATCCCGTGCGCCTCAACCCCACGGGCGTCCAGACCCCGGTCGACGGCACCCGCTACGACCTGCGCGAGGGCGTCCGCGTGCGCGACGCCCAGCTCGACGACGCGTGGGCCGACGCCCGCGTGGTCGACGGCGTCACCCGCCACGGCGTCCAGGCGCCCGACGGCCGCCGCACCGAGATCTGGGCCGACGGCGAGTTCACCTACTGGCAGGTCTTCGTCACGCCGTGGTACCCGGTCGCCGACGGACACGTGTGGGCCGTCGCGGTCGAGCCGATGACAGCGCCGGCCGACGCGTTCAACTCGGGCGACGGCCTCATCACGCTCGCGCCCGGATCCGAGTGGTCCGGCACCTGGGGCATCGACCTCCACGACTGAGCCCGGCGGTGATGGTCGTCTGGACGCCGGCTGGGAGCTGTGGTCGGAAACCGAAGCGACCCGGGACGCCCGGCGCGGATCGTCCTAGCGTCGGACCATGACCGACACCAGCGCGACCACAGCTCTCGACTCCATCACCGGCGTGCACCACGTGCGCATCTCCGTCACCGACCTGGCCCGATCGCGCGCCTTCTACGAGGGCGTGCTGGGCCTCTCGCCCGCCGTGGAGAGCGAGGGCGACCCCAGCGACCCCGCCGTGCTCGCGGATCCCGCCCAGTACTTCGGCGGCGTCATCTACGGCGTCGGCTCGCAGCTGTTCGGCCTCCGCCCGATCGCGGACAACGACGCCGCGTTCGACCCCGCGACCCGCGGCCTCGACCACGTGAGCCTCCAGGTCGGGTCGCGCGACGACCTCGTGCGCGCGGCCGCGCTGTTCGAGGAGCGCGGCGTCGCCCACGGCGAGGTCATCGACTTCCCCACGGGCATGTCGATCCTCTCCGTGCAGGACCCGGACGACATCAACGTCGAGCTCGTCGTCGCGGGCTGATCCGCGACCCCGCCGGCGGCGCGCACGAGCGCGCCGCCGCCGTCCGCCTGCGTAGCATCTCCCCTGGTGCCGAGCAGGGCACGACCCGGTCGAGGAGGACGCGATGACGATGACGGACCCCCTGGCGCTCGAGAGCCAGGTCTGCTTCCAGGCGGTGGTCGCCGCCCGCACCGTGGTGGCCGTCTACCGGCCGATCCTCGAGCCGCTCGGGCTGACGCACACGCAGTACCTCGTGATGCTCGCGCTGTGGGAGCGCGACGACCGCTCGGTGTCGGACCTCGGATCCACCCTGCAGCTGGAACCCGCCACGCTGACGCCGCTGCTCAAGCGCCTGCAGGCCGCCGGCTTCGTCGACCGGGCCAGGAGCGCCGCGGACGAGCGCGTCGTCGTGGTCTCCCTCACGGACGCCGGCCGCGAGCTCCGCGGCCGAGCGGTCGACGTGCCCGCGCAGGCGGCCGCGCGCACCGGCATGACCGTCGCCGAGCTCGAGGCGCTCCGCGACGCGCTCGACGACGTGGTGGGCCGGCTCACCGCAGCGCTCGCGGACGGCGGGGCCGCCGCCTGATCGGACCCGCCCGGTGCTCCGTCAGTCCCCGGTCGCCGGCCCCTCGCGGGTGAAGGTGAGGACGTCGCCGAACGACGCGAGGAGCTCGGCCTCCGCGTTCGCCGGCGCGGCGGGATCGATGGACACGCTGACGCGGTCGGCGATCGTGTCGACACCCCATCCGGTGAGCCAGCCCGCCCGTCCCATGGGCGTGGACTCCAGGGCCTCCGCGATGTCCATGAGCTGCTGCTCCGTGCGCTCCGCGGTCGTGATGCGCAGCGGGTCCTCGCCGGCGATGTCGGCGATCCGCTGCCGCACGTCCGCGCCGACCTCGCCGACGATCGCGACGACCATGACCTGCGGCTCGGCGACCGGGTTCTCGACCCACACGCCGCCGGAGGCGCCGAGAGGGGTGAGGATCGCGCGCATCTCCTCGAGCTTCGGCGCGAGCGTCTCCTGGCGCGCGAACTCGGCGGCCTCGGCCGGCGTGAGGCGGAGCCCGGTCCAGTCGCTCTCCACGGAGTCGGCCGCGGCCGCGACCTGCTCCACGTAGGGGCGGTCGGAGCGCAGGGCGAAGATCCGGCGCTGCGCGACCTGCTGATCGATCTCGCTGGGCTCGGCGGCGGGGGTCGCGGCGGCGGCGGTCGGCGCGTCGGCGGCGGCCTCCTGGACCGCCGGACGCTCCTCCGGCCGCATGGCTGTGGCGACGGCGAGGGTGCCCGTCGCGACGACGGCGGCCGCCGCGACGACGATGACGGCACGGGTCCGACGCGTGGGCGTGCGGGTCATGGCGGGCGACCTCTCCGCGGAGGGCGCGTCCGCAGGTCGATCCTCCCGCGCGGTCACGCCCGCGGGCAAGGGCGTCGGGATGGCCTGTGCGCTCAGCGGCCGCCGTCGAACGGCGCCCAGCTCGCGTCGGTCACGCGCGTCGTGCCGTCCACGCCCTCCACGGAGAGGCCGGCGCCGTCGAGCGTGCCGACCGTCGCGGTCGTGAGGACGGCCGCGTCGCCGTCGACGAAGGCCTCCAGCGTGCGGTCGTCGAGGACGAGGTCGAGCGTGACCGGGTCCCCGGCCGCCGTGTCCGCGAGCGGCGCGGTCGCGGGCCGGTCGTAGGCGTCCGGCATGGTCCCGTCCGGGTCGTCGTCGCGCACGACGAACGCCTGCCGCCTGGCGGCGTCGTAGCCGACCGTGACGGTGCCGCCCTCGGGGGAGGCGAGCCGCACGCGGGCCTCGCGCGCGGGATCCGCGGGGTCGGGCGTGAGCGTGAGGCGGAGGCGCGAGGGGCCGCGTGGCGCGTCGGCGAGCGGGGTCGCGGCGTCGATCCGCGCGTCCGGGATGGCCCGGGCATCGCCCTCGCGCGCCGCCAGCGCATCGAGGGGAGCCGAGCGCAGGGCCCAGCCGGCGCCGTCGGGTACCAGCCGCAGCTCCCGCACCAGCGACTGGCCGCCGCCCGCGCCGCCGTCGCGCAGCGGCAGGCGCCCCGCGTAGGCCCAGCTGCTCGTCCAGCTCATCGCGTAGCGGCGGGTGGGGGCCGCGCCGTCGGCCGGATCCGCCCAGGTGACCCCCGCGTAGAGGTCGGGGCCCTGGTCGAGCCAGCGCGGGGCGTCGTCGTCGGTCGTGAAGCGCTCGCCGTCGAGGTCGCCGACCCAGTACGCGTAGCCCGTGCCGCGGCCCCGGGCGGCGCCGTCCGCGCCGACGCCGAGGACCCAGCGGACGCGGCCGGGATCGTCCGCGCTCGCGATGGGGAAGACGTCGGGTGTCTCCATCGTGCCGAGGTCGTCGCGCGCGAAGTCGGAGCGGTAGGTCCAGTGGATGAGGTCGGGCGACGTGTAGAAGCCGACGCGCCCGCTCTCCGCGAGCGCCATGCTCCACCGCCCGTGCGCGCCGTCCCACACCACCTTCGGGTCGCGGAAGTCGGGGCCGCCCGGGGGGATCCTCCCCGACCAGTCGTTCACGCAGCAGGCCGAGTGGTCGGGATCCGCGCGGATCATGGCCTACGGAACGGTCAAGCTGTTCTTCACCGACGTGGCCTTCTACCGCGATGCGAAGGGGCAGGACGTGAAGCCGGCCGACCCGGTCATCTCGCTGAGCCAGGGGCGCATCGAGAAGACGGACGGCGCGGTGAAGGTGGCCGGCTTCGAGACGGTGACCCCGCTCCTGCGGCCCGACGGGCAGAGGTACCAGACGAACGAGCAGAACTGGTCCACCAGCTTCCGCGACCCGTTCACGTTCACTGATCCCGACCACCCGGGCAAGACGTACATGGTGTTCGAGGCCGACGTCGCCGGGAAGCGCGGCGAGCAGGAGTGCGACGAGACCGACCTCGGCTACCGGAAGGGCGACCCCGCGGCGGAGGACCCGAAGGAGGTGACCGCGAGAGGCGCGAACTACCAGATGGCGTCCATCGGCCTGGCGGTCGCGGATGACGCGGACCTCACGAAGTGGCACTTCCTGGATCCGCTGCTCGAGTCGGCCTGCGTCACCGACCAGACCGAGCGGCCCGAGGTGATGATCGAGAACGGCAAGCACTACCTGTTCACGATCAGCCACCGCTCGACGTTCGCGAAGGGCATGGACGGCCCCGAGGGCGTCTACGGCTTCCTGGGGAACGGCCTGCGCAGCGACTACAAGCCCATGAACGGCGGATCCGGCCTCGTGCTCGGCAACCCGACCGACCTGGACTACGCGGGCGGCACCGCGTACGCGCCCGACCACAACCAGACTCCGGGCGCGTTCCAGGCGTACTCGAGCTACATCCTCCCGGGCGGGCTGGTGGAGTCGTTCATCGACGCCGTCGGCACGAAGGAGTCCTTCCGCCGCGGCGGGACGCTCGGGCCGACGGTGCGGCTCGAGTTCGACGGCGACACGTCGAAGCTCGACAGGGGCTACGGCGAGGGCGGGCTCGGCGGGTACGCCGACATCCCGACGACCCGGGTCTTCGACCCGGCGCACCCGCCGCAGTAGGGCGAGGAGCGGCGAGGCGCGGCGGCGGCGGTCATCCCGTCGTCGCCGCGTCCTCCCGGGCCGCTGATCTACACTCGCTGTCGATGCCCGCCCCGTCCCCGACCCCGATCCCGCCGCGCGTCCAGCGCGTGATCCGGGGGCTCGCCGCATCCACCACCGCCACGTTCGTGGCCGCCCTCTTCCACGAGGCCGGCGGCGGGGCCGCCCCGTCGTGGGCCGTCGTGGCGTTCGGGCTCGCGCTCGCGTCGCTCGCGGCCATCGCGCTCGCCGGCACGCGCACGTCGCTGTGGCGCCTCGTCGCCGCGGTGGGCGTCAGCCAGCTGCTCTTCCACGGCCTGTTCACCGCGGCGGGCGACGTGACCGGCCAGGCCGTCGCGGCGGATCCGCACGCGGGCATGGGGCACGGCGCGTCACCTGTCGCGCTCCCGGGCCTCGACGGCGCGACCGGCGGATCCGGCGCGCTCGACCCCGGCATGCTGCTCTCGCACAGCGCGGCCCTCATCGTCACCGTGCTCGCGCTGCGGCACGGCGAGGCGGCCATCCGCGCGCTCGTCGGCGCCTCCGCGGTCCGCGTCGTGCGCGCCCTCGCGATCCCGTTCCTCCGGCCAGAGGGACGGCGCGACACCGCGCTCGCCCGGGCCGTCCGCGCTCCGCTGGCGCTGCGCGACCTCTGCGTCCGGCTCGGGCGCCTGCGTCACCGCGGCCCGCCGCGCCCGCGCGCCCTCGCCGCAGCCTGACGCGCCGGCCGGATCCCGCGACCCGCGGATCCTCCGCCCACCGCGCGAGCCCGCTCGCGCCGCGGACGCGATGCCCCGCATCGCCCGCCCCTCTCCTCCCTCACCGGACGCCGGCACCGCCGCGTCCGCTCCCGGGGCCGCTCCGCGCGGCCCGGAACAGGACATGCCATGACCCGCTCATCCACCCCCGCCCCCCGCCGCCGGATCCTCCGCTCGGCCACCGCGCTCGTCGGCGGCGTCGCGCTCGCCGTCGCCGTGCCGCTCGCGGCCTCCGCGCACGTGCGCGTCTCGCCCGACCAGGCGGCCGCCGGCAGCTACAGCACGCTGACCTTCAAGGTCCCGACGGAGTCCGCGACCGCGACGACCAGGAGCGTCACGGTCGACCTGCCGAAGGACGCCCCCTTCTCGAGCCTCTCCACCGAGCCCGTGCCCGGCTGGACCGCCAAGGTCACGACCGAGAAGCTCGGCACCCCCGTGAAGACGGACGACGCGACCATCACGGACGCGCCCGTCGAGGTCACCTGGACCGCCGACGACGGCGTGGGCATCAAGGCAGGCGAGTTCCAGCGCTTCACCGTCTCGGTCGGACCGGTGCCCGACACCGGCAGCATCATGCTCCCCGCGCACCAGGCCTACTCGGACGGATCCGTCGTCGACTGGGACCAGGCCACCCCCGCCTCCGGCGAGGAGCCGGAGCACCCCGCGCCCACGCTCTACGTGGACGACGCCCCGCCCGCCGACTCCATGAGCGCGATGACGACCACCGCGGCGCCCGACGCGACCGTCACGACGGCGGCGTCCGACACGAGCGCCACGAGCAGCGCGGTCGCGGTGGGTCTCGGCGTCGGCGGACTCGCCCTCGGCGCGGTGGCCCTCGTGGTCGCGGTCTTCGCGCTCACCCGCGTGCGCCGCGAGGGCGGCGGCCAGGCGTGACGCCCGGAGACCGGATCCCGGCCCGCACCGGCAGGCGCCCGCTCCGGCGGCTCGCCGCGGCGGTCGCCGGCGCCGCGCTCGCGACCGGGGCGCTCGCGTTCGCCGGGCTCGCGCAGGGGAGCGGTCCCGACGGGGCGCTGTCGGCGTCGGCGCACAACTACCTCGTGTCGAGCTCGCCCGCGGCCGGATCCACGATCGACGCTCCGCCGTCGGAGTTCACGCTGACCTTCAACGACGTGATCCTCGACCTCGCCGCGGCGGGCGGGGGCGGCGGCGACGCGTCGAGCGGGTCCGCGGCCGCAGGCGGCTCGTCCGTGGTGCAGGTGACGGGACCCGACGGCCAGGGCACGCACTTCGAGACCGGCTGCGCGACGGACTCCGGACGCACGGTCTCGGTGCCGGTCGCGCTCGGTGGATCCGGGCAGTACACGGTCACGTGGCGCGTGGTCTCCGCGGACGGGCATCCGGTCTCCGACTCGATCGCTTTCACTTACCAGGCGCCCGCGGGCGCGACGGCATCGGCGGGCACGCCCGACGGGCCGGGGTGCGCGGCGGCGCAGGAGGGGGCGGCCGGATCCGGCGCGACCTCGTCGGGCGGCACCGGGTCGTCCGCCGCGGATCCGGGCACCGCGGCAGGCCAGGAGCAGGGCGTCGCGCCCTACCTCGGCGTCATCGTCGGCGTGGGCATCGGGATCGTCGTGCTCGCGGCGGCCGCGGTCGTGCTCATCGTGGTGACCGGGCGGCGGAAGCCCGCCGCGGCCGCCGCGACGGGCGAGGCCGATGGCGACGCCCCGCGCGAGGGCGGCCCACCCGTCGCCTGACCGCACGCGCCCCGCGACGACGGGCCCGGATCCGCGCGGATCCGGGCCCGTCGTCGTCGTCGGCACGCGCAGGCGGCTCAGCCCGCGCCCGGCCCCATCACCTCGACGGCGCGTGCGAGGGCATCGCGGCAGGCGCGGATCCCCGGCCGGTCGAGGCTGCCCACGCGCGACGACGTGAACACCGTGCGCCGGGGCGACCCCGGCAGGCCGATGAGCCGCACGTCGGGCTCGCGGCCGGCCCACACGAGGTCCGGCAGCACGGACGCCGCGTGCCCGCCGCGCACGAGGTCGATGTGCGCCTGCAGGTCGGCCGTCACGTACCGCACGTCCGGCTCGAAGCCCGCGACCCGGCACACCTGCTCGGCGAAGTGGCGGGACGCCGTGCCCGCTGGCTCCATCACCCACGGCAGGCGGCGCGCGTCGGAGATGGAGCGCACGTCGTCGCGGCCGGGCGGGAGGCCGAGGCGGAGCGGATCCACGCACAGCTCCTCGCGGTCGAGGTCGGCCGGCCGCGGTGCGGCGTGCGCCGGGTACTGCTCGGCGATGACGAGGTCGTGGTCGCGCGCCCACACGTCGTGCAGGCCCGACTCGGGCTCGCGCATGGTGATCTCGACCCGGAGGTCCGGGTAGTCGTCGCGGAGGATCGTCAGCGCGGGCGGCACGAGCGCGAGCAGCGCCGACTGGAACGCCGCCACGCGGATGGTGCCGGACACGTTCGCGAGCGACGCGTTCACCTCCGTCTCGGCGCGCTCGAGGCGCTCGAGCAGGGCCGTGGTGTGCTCGACGAGGATCTCGGCCTGCGGCGTGAGCACCACCCGCCGGCCGACCCGGCGCAGGAGCGGGACGCCGGCCTCGCGCTCCAGCTGCGCGAGCTGCTGCGACACCGACGACGGGCTGAACGACAGCGCGTCGGCGACCGCGCCGATCGTGCCGCGCAGCTTGAGCTCGCGCAGGAGCCGCAGCCGTCGCATCTCGAGCACTCGCGCCTCCTCGGGATCTCAGGCGAGCGTGGAATCATCGGCAGGACCGCACGATGATCATCGGAAACGTTCAGCGCATCCGATGAGAGCATGGTCGCACACTGGGAGGACGCGCCCGCAGCGCGGCCGACGCCGGGGCAGAGCGCCCGACCCGAGACGAAGAGGTTCCCGCATGACCGCCGAGACCGCATCCGCCCCCGAGACCGCCGCGATCCCGACGGTCGATGGCACCGCCGCAGCACCCGACCGCGAGGCGCTCGCCGACCGGTCCGTCGCCCTCGTGCGCACCTGGCTCGCGGAGGCGGCGCAGCACCCCGCGGATCCCTCCGCCGAGCGCCTCGCGGGCGTCCTCAAGGATGAGAACGGCCTCGACTTCACCATCGGCTTCGTCGACCGCGTCGTCCGTCCCGAGGACCTGCCTGTCGCCGGCAACAGCCTCGCCGCGCTCACCGCCAAGACCCCCGGCTTCCTGCCCTGGTACATGCAGGGCGCGATCCGGGCGGGCGGCATCCTCGGCCCCGTCCTCCCGCAGGTCGTCGTCCCGGTGGCGCGCCGCGTGCTGCGCGAGATGGTCGGGCACCTCATCGTCGACGCGACGAGCGAGAAGCTCGGCCCGGCCATCGCCAAGCTGCGCGAGGGCGGATCCCGCCTCAACCTCAACCTGCTCGGCGAGGCCGTGCTCGGCGAGAAGGAGGCCGCGCGCCGCCTCGCGGGCACGCGCGAGCTGCTCGCGCGTGACGACGTGGACTACGTCTCCATCAAGGTGTCGAGCGTCGTCTCGCAGCTGTCGATGTGGGCGTTCGACGAGGCCGTCGAGAAGGTCGTCGAGCGCCTGACCCCCCTGTACGAGCTGGCCGCGAAGGCCGCTGCGCCGAAGTTCATCAACCTCGACATGGAGGAGTACAAGGACCTCGACCTCACGATCGAGGTGTTCACGCGCGTGCTCGACCAGCCGCAGCTCAAGGACCTCGAGGCCGGCATCGTGCTGCAGGCGTACCTGCCCGACGCGCTCGCCGGGCTCCAGCGGCTCACGGCGTGGGCGCAGGAGCGGCGCGCGGCGGGCGGGGCGCCCATCAAGGTCCGCATCGTCAAGGGCGCGAACCTGGCGATGGAGCAGGTCGACGGCCGGATGCACGACTGGGCGGTCGCCACCTGGGCCACGAAGGAGCAGACCGACACGCACTACAAGCGGATGCTCGAGCACGCGCTCACCCCCGCCGCGGCCGACGCCGTGAAGATCGGGGTCGCCGGCCACAACCTCTTCGACGTCGCGTACGCGTGGCTGCTCGCGGAGGAGCGCGGCGTGACCGACCGGATCGAGTTCGAGATGCTGCTCGGCATGGCGACCGGCCAGGCCGAGGCCGTGAAGCGCACGGTCGGCGGGCTCCTGCTCTACACGCCCGTCGTGCACCCGACCGAGTTCGACGTGGCGATCTCGTACCTCATCCGCCGCCTGGAGGAGAACGCGAGCCAGGAGAACTTCATGTCGGCGGTGTTCGAGCTGAGCACGTCGAGCGAGCTGTTCGCGCGGGAGGAGTCGCGGTTCCGGGCGTCGCTCCAGGGAGTGGACGACACGATCCCGGCGCCGAACCGCACACAGGACCGCCGCTTCCCGCCGGAGCTCGACGACGTGGATCCGCTCGCCGAGCCCGAGACGCCGGAGGAGCCCGAGGAGGAGGTCGACCCGCAGCTCACGAGCGTGGTGCAGGGCTTCACCCGCGGCTCGCTGCTGACGCCCGACGCGCTCGTGGACCCCGACGCCTCCGCGACGCCGTTCCACAACGCGGCCGACACGGATCCGGCGCTGCCGACGAACCGCGCCTGGGGCCGCGAGATCCTGTCCCGCGTCGAGGCCTCGCAGCTGGGCGTCGCGACCATCGAGGCCGCGCGCATCGACTCCACCGGGCAGCTGGACGACATCATCGACGGCGTCCGCACGGCCGCCGCGTCCTGGGGCGCCCGCCCCGGCGAGCAGCGCGCGGCGCTCCTGCACCGCGTCGGCGTCGCGATCGAGCGCAACCGCGCGCGCCTCATCGAGGTGATGGCGTCGGAGACCGGCAAGACCATCGCCGAGGCCGACCCCGAGGTCAGCGAGGCCGTGGACTTCGCGCACTACTACGCCGAGCGCGCCCGCGACCTCGACCGCGTGCAGGGCGCCCGCTTCGTGCCGTCGCGCGTCACCGTCGTGGCGCCGCCGTGGAACTTCCCCGTCGCGATCCCCGCGGGCAGCATGCTCGCGGCCCTCGCCTCCGGCAGCGGCGTGGTCGTCAAGCCCGCCGGCCAGGCCCGCCGATCCGGCGCCGTGCTCGTCGAGGCGCTCCGCGAGGCCGGAGTGCCGCGCGAGCTGCTCGCGCTCGTCGACGCGGGCGAGGCCGAGTTCGGCGAGCACCTCATCTCCCACCCGGCGGTCGACCGCGTGATCCTCACGGGCGGCTACGAGACCGCCGAGGTCTTCCGCTCCTGGCGCTCGGACCTCCCGCTCCTCGCGGAGACCAGCGGCAAGAACGCCATCATCGTCACGCCCAGCGCCGACCTCGACCTTGCCGCGGCCGACGTCGTGAAGAGCGCGTTCGGCCACGCCGGCCAGAAGTGCTCGGCGGCGAGCCTCGTGATCCTCGTGGGCTCGGTCGGCAGGTCCCGCCGGTTCCTCACGCAGCTCGTCGACGCGGTGTCGTCGCTGCGCGTGGGCTATCCCTCGGATCCCACCACGCAGATGGGCCCGATCATCGAGCCGGCCGCCGGCAAGCTGAAGCACGCGCTCACGCAGCTCGGCGTCGGCGAGAAGTGGCTCGTGGAGCCGGAGGCGAAGGACGAGACCGGGCGCCTCTGGTCGCCGGGCGTCCGCGATGGCGTGAAGCCGGGGTCGTACTTCCACCTCACCGAGTTCTTCGGGCCCGTGCTCGGCGTGATGCGCGCGCGCACCCTCGAGGAGGCCATCCGCTTCCAGAACGCCATCCCCTACGGCCTCACCGCGGGCCTGCACAGCCTCGACGCGCGCGAGCTCGAGCAGTGGCTCGAGACCGTGGAGGCGGGCAACCTCTACGTGAACCGCGGGATCACCGGCGCGATCGTGCAGCGCCAGCCGTTCGGCGGCTGGAAGCGCTCCTCGGTCGGATCCGGCACCAAGGCCGGCGGCCCGAACTACCTCATGGGACTCGGCTCCTGGGTCGCCGACGCCGGCCGGCACTCGAGCTCCCTGCACCTCCGCGGCCTGTCGCCGCGGGTCACGGAGCTCATCGAGTCGGCGCAGCCCGCGATCCGCTACGAGGACTTCGACCTCGTCCGCCGCTCTGCGCTGAGCGACGCGGTCGCGTGGCACGACGAGTTCGGCCAGGTGAAGGACCCGAGCGGCCTCGGCGTCGAGCGGAACCTGTTCCGCTACCGGCCGCTGCCCGTCACGGTGCGGCTCACGGAGTCGGGCGCGCTCGCGGACCTGCTGCGCGTGCTCGCGGCAGGACGCCTCGCGCGGGCCGAGATGCACGTGTCGGTGCCCGGGATCCTGCCGGCCGGCCTCGGCCAGGTGCTCGAGGACCTGCCGAGCGTGCACGTGACCATCGAGACGGACGATGCGTGGCTCGCCCAGGTCGCCGCCGACGGGATCGCGACGGAGCGCGTGCGGCTCGTCGCCGCCCGCGACTCGCGGCTCGTGGAGGCGCGGGCCCTGTCCGACGCGCTCCGCGGCACACCCGACGTGGCCGTCTTCGCCGACGAGATCACCGCGGCAGGCCGCGTCGAGATGCTCACGTTCCTGCGCGAGCAGGCGATCAGCATCACGGCCCACCGCTTCGGCAACCCGGACGCCTGGAGCGAGGCGGTCATCTAGGTGACCGCGATCGAGGTCCGTGCGCTCCAGGCCTCGGAGGTCGGGCGGCTCGAGCAGGGGGAGCCGTCCGGCCGCGGGTTCGCGCGCGCCATCTGGGAGCTGCAGGAGGCGGGCGGATCCACGCTGCTCGTCGCGTGGGACGGCAGCCGTCCCGTGGGCGCCGGCCAGCTCGACCTCCGCGGCGACGTGCCGGAGCTGCGGAACCTGAGGGTGGATGCGGCGGAGCGGGGTCGCGGGATCGGCACGGCGATCGTGCGGGCGGCCGAGGAGCGGATCGCCCCCGGCCGGCTCACCGTCGGGGTCGGCCTCGACAACCCGCGTGCCCGAGCTCTGTACGAGCGGCTCGGCTACCACGGCACGGGGGAGATGACGACGACCACGTACGCGTACGTCGACGACGCGGGCGTCACCCGGCAGGCCACGGAGACGGACGAGCGGTTGGCACGCGACCTGGGCTGAGCGCCGTGTCCCGCACACCGAGGGCGGATGCGGTCGCATCCGCCGCCTGCCACGATGAGCGGATGGACGAGGCCGGGGCGATCGCGCGCGCCGAGGCGATGCGGGATGCGGGTGAGCGCGCGAGGGGGATCCAGTCGCTGCGGACGCGCGTGGAGCGGAACCCGACCGAGCTCGAGGCCCGGCGGATCCTCGCGGAGTGGTACCGCGACGACGGTACGCACGACCAGGCCGGCCGGTGGGGCATCGTGCTCCCCGGCTGGACCACCACCTACGAGCGCGACCGCACCGCACGGCTCTTCGCGGCCTCGTACCCGGTCGGCGGCGACGTGCTCGCCTTCCTGCACCTCCCTGCCGGGCCGATCCCGGAGGATGCGCGGCTGCTGGCGGCGCGGATCCCGGTGCAGCGGGAGCTGCTGTCCCGCCGGGCGGATCCGCCGACGCCGGGCCAGCTGCCCGGACCCCCGGGCCCGCTGGACGGCTACGCCCTGGTCGTCGGGATCGTCGCCGTCGTGCTCCTCCTCGTCGACATCGCGGTGACGGTGGTCGGGGCGCTCCTCGGCGCGTCGACCAGCGGCTTCACGCGCTGGGTCACGGCGGGCGTGCTCGTGCTCGCGGTCGCCGCGGTCCTGCTGGCGTGGGTGAACGCTCGGCGGACACCGGCCCGGCCGGCCGCGCAGGACGTGGACGAGGGCGTGCTCCCCGCGGACCCGCCGGGCACTGGCAACCCCAGCGGATCATGACGCACATCGTCGTCGCGCGCGTCGCCGTGGACGCGTCCGCCGCCCGCCCCGCCCGCACCGCCGTCGGCCGGGACGCGCTGCGGTCGATCGCCGCGGAGCTCGTGGGCGCGCATCCCGCCGACGTCACCGTCCGGGCCCGCTGCGCGACCTGCGGCGGGCCCCACGGGCGGCCGGTGCTCGGCGGATCCCGCGCGCTCGACGCCCTGCACGCGAGCGTCGCGCACGCGGGCGCCGCGGTGGTCGTCGCGGTCAGCGCGGGCGGGCCGGTCGGGATCGACGCCGAGCCGCGCGGACGGGAGGCGCCGCCCGGGACGACGCTCGAGGAGTGGGTGCGGATCGAGGCCGTGCTGAAGGCCGACGGCCGCGGCCTGCGCATCGACCCGTCGCGCGTCCGCTTCGCGGACGACGCCCACGGGTCCGTCGCGTGGATCGACGGCGAGCCCGCGCGCTATCGCGTGGCTGACGTGGAGCTCGGAAGCGATCTGGTCACGGCCCTGGCCCAGCGCGGGACCAGGCCGAGAGGAGACTCGATCAGCGCCATCGTCGTTGTGCATCGGCCCGAAGCATAGGGACGATTCGCCAGCGGAGGTCGGCCGTCAGCGCCGCCCCACCCGCGGCAGCGCCGGCAGCGGCGCGTCCGCGAGCCACGCGCGCAGCAGCGCGCCGGCGTCGCCTGCCGCGCCCACGAGGTCGGCCGTGGTGCGCGGCGCCGTCCACGCCGGATCCGTCCAGCGCAGCAGCAGCTGCCGCCACGCCGTGTCACCGAGCGTCAGCCGCAGCGCGTGCACCGCGAGGGCGCCGCGCTTGTAGACGACGTCGTCGAACATCGACTCCGGCCCGGGATCGCCGATGCCCATCTGCGTGCCGTAGCGGTCGAGGCGCGCGTGGTGCTGGCGTGCGAGCGTGTCCGCGGTGGGCCCGCCGGACTCCTCCGACCACAGCCACTCGGCGTAGCAGGCGAAGCCCTCGTTGAGCCAGATGTGCTGCCACGACGCGAGGCCCACGGAGTTGCCGAACCACTGGTGCGCGAGCTCGTGGGCGACGAGCCGCTCGGATCCGCCCGTGCCGTCGGCGTGGTTCGCGCCGAGCACGGCCATCGCCTGCGCCTCGAGCGGGATCTCCAGCTCGTCGTCCGTGACCACCACGCGGTACTCGCCGAACGGGTACGGCCCGAACAGGGTCTCGAAGAACGCCATCATGCGGGGCACCGGCGCGAGGTCGTGCAGCACGCGGGCCTCGCGCGGCTTCGGGTACGCGAACACGGCCTCGGTGGATCCGGCGGGCACGCGCCGCTCGGCGTAGCGGCCGATCTGCACGGTCGCGAGGTACGGCGCGGTGGACGCGTCCTGCTCGTAGGTCCAGGTGGCGCGGCCCGAGCGCTCGAGCCGGGAGACGAGCCGGCCGCTCGCGACCACGGAGTAGTCGACCTCGCACGCGACGCGGATCCGGAACGGGGCCCGCACATCCGGCCGGTCGTTGCAGGGGAACCAGGTCGACGCACCGCTCGGCTGCGACGCCACGAGCACGCCGTCGCCGAGCTCCTCCCAGCCGAGCTCGCCCCAGACGGTGCGGCGGGGGCCGGGCTCGCCGGAGTAGGCCACGTCTACCGTGAAGGACGCGCCTGCGGGGATCGGCGTGGCCGGGGTGACGACGAGCCGCCCGCCGCGCTGCACGTGCCGGGTCTCGCGGCGGCCGTCGACGCGCACGTCCGAGGCGCGGAGGCCCGTGAGGTCGAGCTCGAACCGGGGGAGGTCCTCGCGGGCGGTGGCGCTGATCACGGCGCGCGCCTTCAGCCGGTTGCGCGCCACGCGGTAGTCGAGGTCGAGGTCGTACCGCTCCACGGAGTAGGCGGTGGAGCCGACCTCGGGGGTGTATCCGTCGCCGGACGAGGGACCTGCCGCGGCCCTCACCGGCGACCGGCGGGCGCGGGAGCGGGAGCGGCGGAGTCGGCGGAGGCCGGGGAGCCGGCGGCGGGCGCGGCCGCGGCGGGCAGGTAGCGTCCCGTCTTCACCTCGCGCCACGGGCCGATCGGGTTGCCGCTCCAGCGGCTGGCCTCGGGCACGAGCTCCCCGCGCATCACGAGGCTCGCGGGGCCCACGGTGGCCTGCGGGCCGATGCGCGCCGCGGGGAGGATGACGCTGTGCGGCCCGAGGGTCGCACCGGCGTCGAGGGTGACGGTGTCCATGCTCATGATCCGATCATGGAACAGATGCGTCTGCACGACACATCCGCGGTTGACAGTGGACGCGTCGCCGAGGGTCACCAGGTCCGCCTCGGGCAGCCAGTGCGAGTCGCACCACACGCCGGATCCGATGCGCGCGCCGAGGCTCCGCAGCCACCAGACGAGCGCGGGCGTTCCCGCCGCCGACGACGCGAACCAGGGCGCCGCGACCATCTCGGTGAACACGTCCGACACCTCGCTGCGCCACACGAACGACGACCACAGCGGGTGCTCCTCGGCGCGGATGCGGCCGATGAGGATCCACTTGGCCGCCGTCGAGATGCCCGCCGCGACCGCGCCGGCGACCAGCAGCACCACACCGCCGAGCAGGAACGCGACGAACGGGCCCCATGCCCCGGTCAGCGCGGCGAGCGTCACGAGGACAGCGAGGCCGATGGCGCAGGTGACGAGGACGGGCACGACGCGCAGCAGCTCCCAGAGGATCCGCGCGACGCGCAGGCGGGTCGGCGGCCGGAACGTGCGCGAGTCGTCGGCGGCGGCGACCGTGCGCCGGAGTCGCACGGGCGGGGAGCCGAGCCAGGAGGATCCGGCCTTCGACTTCGTGGGCGCCGCCGAGAGCACGGCGACGAGGCCGTCCTTAGGCACCCTGTGGCCGGGCCCCGCCATGCCGGAGTTGCCGAGGAACGCGCGCTGGCCGATCTCGGCGCGGGCGACGCGCATCCACCCGCCGCCGAGCTCGTAGCCGGCGACGAGCGTGTCGTCGGCGAGGAAGGCGCCGTCGCGGATGGTGGTCATGGCGGGGATGAGCAGCACGGTCGACGCCTCGACGTCCTTGCCCACGCGGGCGCCGAGGAGGCGCAGCCACACGGGCGTGAAGAGGCCGGCGTAGAGCGGGAAGAGCACGGTGCGCGCGAGGTCGAGCAGGCGCTCGGTGGTCCACAGCTGCCAGCCGACGCGGCTGCGCACCGCGTGGATGCCCTCGGTGACGCCGAGGCCGAGGAGGCGCACGGATCCGACGACGAGCAGCGCGAGCACGAGGCCGGTCATGAGCACCGCGGGCACGAGCACGCCGAGGCCGCGCCACCACACGTCGCCGAGGTCGGCGGATCCGCGGATGGAGGCCGCGAGGATCCCGCCGCCCGCGACGAAGCCGACCACCGGCACGAGCGCGGTCGCGACGGAGGCGGCGCCGTACGCCGCGACCCAGCGCGTGTTGCGCGGCGGCCGGTGGTCGGGCCACCAGACCCGGGCCTTGCCCTCGCGCGCGGCGGGGGATCCGGCCCAGCGCTGGCCCGACGGCACCCGGCCGAACACGGCCGAGCCCGGCGCGATCTCCGCGCCCTTGCCGATGCGCGTGCCCGGCAGGAGCGTCGAGCGGGTGCCGACCGTGGAGCCCGCGCCGATGCGGACCGCGCCGACGCGCACGGTGTCGCCGTCGATCCAGTACCCGGAGAGGTCCACCTCGGGCTCGACGGACGCGCCGCGGCCGACGCGGAGCATGCCCGTCACGGGCGGCAGCGTGTGCAGGTCGACGTCGTCGGCGATGCGCGCGCCGAGCGCCCGGGCGTAGTACGTGATCCACGGCGCGCCCGCGAGCCCGACCGCGCCGATCTGCTGCGCGATCTGCTCGGCCAGCCAGATCCGCAGGTGCCAGCGGCCGCCGCGCGGGTGGTCGCCGGGCTCGAGCCCGCGGAGGAGCAGGCGCGCGGCGACCGCGGAGATCGCCATGCGGCCGAACGGCGTCGCGAAGAGGAGCAGGCCCGGGATGAGCAGCCCGAGCGGCACGGACGGCAGAGCGTCGAACCCGCCGAGCGGGCGCAGCAGCGCGCTCGCGGTGAGGAGCAGCGCGAGCCAGCGGAGGCTCTGCAGGGCGAGGAGGGGCGCGCCGAGGAGGGTCTGGATCCACTGGGTGCGACGCGGCGTGGGCGTCACGTCGACGCGCGGCCCGCTGCGCTCCGCCCGCGGCGCGCGACCGGCGATGGCGGCGTGCATCGCGCCGAGGCGCGGGTGGGCGTAGACGTCGGCGACCGTGAACTCGGGGTCGATGGTGCGGATCCGGGCCACGAGCTGCGCGGCCGACAGGGATCCGCCGCCGAGGTCGAAGAAGTTGGCGTCGGCGCTCGCGACGGGCGTGCCGAGCGCGGCCGACCACATCTCGGCGAGGGGGCGCAGCTCGGCGTCGAGGTCGGCGCCGTCGTCGCCCGCGGCGCCCGGGAGCGGCCACGGGAGCGCGGCCTTGTCGACCTTGCCGGACGTGCGCGTCGGCAACGACTCGACCACGCCGATGAGCGGCACGAGCGCGGCCGGCAGCGCGACACGGAGGCGCTGCACGGCGTCCTCGCGGGAGAAGGTCGCGGGATCCCGGGGCACGAGGTAGCCGACGAGCACCTGGTTGCCCGCACCCGTGGTCTGCACGGCGACGGCCGCGCCCTGCACGTCGTCGAGCGCCTGCAGCGCGGCCTCGATCTCGCCCAGCTCGATGCGGCGGCCGCCGACCTTCACCTGGTCGTCGGCGCGGCCCTGGAACACGAGACCCTCGGCCTCGAAGCGCACGAGGTCGCCCGAGCGGTAGGCGCGGTCCCAGCCGAGCGCGGGGAACGGGGCGTACTTCTCGGCGTCCTTGGCCGGATCCAGGTAGCGGGCCAGCCCGACGCCGCCGATGATCAGCTCGCCCACGCCGCCCTCGGGGACGCGCGCGCCCTCGGGATCGACGACCGCGAGGTCCCAGCCGTCGAGCGGCAGGCCGATGCGCACCGGGCCGGGGCCGCCGAGCGGTGCGGCGCACGCGACGACGGTCGCCTCGGTGGGGCCGTACGTGTTCCAGACCTCGCGCCCGTCGGTCGCGAGCCGCTGGCCGAGCTCGGGCGGGCAGGCCTCGCCGCCGAAGATGAGCAGCCGCACGTTCTCGAGCGACTCCGCGGGCCACAGCGCCGCGAGCGTCGGGACGGTGGAGACGATCGTCACGCCGTGCGTGGTGAGCCAGGGCCCGAGGTCCATGCCGCTGCGGACAAGGCTGCGCGGCGCGGGCACGAGGCACGCGCCGTGGCGCCAGGCGAGCCACATCTCCTCGCAGCTGGCGTCGAACGCGACCGAGAGGCCGGCGAGCACGCGGTCGCCGGGGCCGATCGGCTCCTCCTGCAGGAAGAGGCGCGCCTCCGCATCGACGAAGGCCGCGGCCGAGCGGTGCGAGACCGCGACGCCCTTGGGCGTGCCGGTGGATCCCGAGGTGAAGATGATCCACGCGTCGTCCTCCGGCGCGGGCGGCGCCACGAGCGGCAGCGCGGAGGTGGAGGCGTGCGCGGCGGCGGCGGGGAGGATGCGGAGGGCCTCGGCCGCCGCGGCGTCGGCGTCGGCGTCGCCGGCCGACCCGGTGCCCGCCGCCTGCGGCATGTACTCGCCCGTGCCGGTCACGACGCCCGCGACGCGCGCCTCGCCGAACACGAGCCGCGCGCGCTCCTCGGGGTCGTCGGCGTCCACCGGCACGTAGGCGGCGCCGGCCGCGAGCACGCCGAGCACGGTGACGTAGAGGTCGCGGGATCCCGACGGCATGCGGATCCCGACCCGGTCGCCCTTGCCGACGCCCGCGTCCCGCAGCGACGCGGCGACCTGCACCACGCGCGCCATGAGCTCGCGGTAGCTGAGCGCGCCGTCGCCGTCCTCGATGGCGGACGCGTCGGGGTGCGCGGCGACCGTCGCGCGGAGCACCTCGACGAGCGTGCGCGGGGGAGTGACGGCGTCGGCCCGATCCAGCACGTGCTGGGCGTCGTCGGCGTGGGCCCGGGCGGTGCCGGTGGACACGGCGGGAGCGCTCGCGCGAGGGGCGTCGTCGTGCGGCGTCGCCGCCTCCGGGGAGGACTCGGGCATGTGGTCTCCGTTCGGATCGTGCGGCGTGTGCACTGTCGGGCCTCCAGGTGAACGGGAGGTGGATTCGCCGCGACCTGGCGTCGCCGCCCCGCCCGACGGCCCCGTCATCCGGCCGCGAGCGCCTCGTCGAGCAGGCGGCGGGCCTCGGAGTCCGCGACGCCGAGCCGTCCCGCGAGCTGCGCGTACGCGACGGCCGCCGCCCGCAGCGCGGCGGGCACGTCGTCCTGCGCGGCGACGAAGGACCCGGCGCGGCCGCGCGTCTCGATCACGCCGTCCGCCTCGAGCTCCTTGTACGCGCGTGCCACCGTGTTGACGGCGACGCCCGTCTGCTCCGCGAGCGCCCGCACCGTCGGCAGCCGCGCGCCGACCGGCAGCTCGCCGTCCGACGCCCGACGCGCGACCTCCGCGCGGAGCTGCTCGAAGGGCGGGGTGCCGGAGCCCGGGTCGATGCGGTAGCCGAGCGCGGGATCCATGCGCCGAGGCTAGCGATCCGCGGAGCGACGGCAGACGCGACATGCACGGCGGCGCGCGCTGCCGGGGCCCGCGGCGGGGGCAGGATGGGAGGGCGGCGCATCGGCCGCCGACGGGAGGATCCGCATGTCCGAGCTCGAGCTGATCACGATGTGGTCGCGCGCCCGCAAGCAGATGATCACGAGCCAGCTGGGCCCGATCTTCCTGCTCACGTCCACGGTGGTCCTGCTCCGCACGGGCCTCGCCGACGCCGACCTCGGCACGCGACTCGCGGCCGCGCTCATCCTGCTCGCGACGGGCGCGCTCGGATCCGCCGTCCAGTTCTCCGTCAACTCGCAGGCCATCGCGATCGCCCGCGACCTCCGCGACGCCGGCGCGACCTCGCACGCGGCCCGCATGGTCATCGCCGCCGAGGGCATCACGAATCTGATCCGCTACGCGATCCCCGCGCTCTTCGTGGTCATCTACGTCGTGATCCTGGTGGCGCTGTTCGCCTGACCCGGCGGTGCCCCGGCGCTACTCCAGCGTCCGGTTCACCAGACGCGAGAGCACGATCGCGCTGCGCGTGTGGTCGACGTTCGGGGCGAGGCGCACCTTCTCGAGGGCGTCCTCGAGGCTCGGGATGTCGCGGGAGCGGATCCGCACGATCGCGTCCGCGTCGCCCGTGACGGTGCCGGCGTCGACGACCTCGGGCACGCCCTGCAGGATCCGCCGCAGCTCGTCGGGCGCCACCGTCCCGCGGCAGAACAGCTCCACGTAGGCCTCGGTGCTGAGGCCGTCGACGGCCGGGTCGACCTGGATCGTGAAGCCGCGGATCACGCCGTCGGCCACCAGCCGGTCGACCCGCCGCTTCACCGCGCTGGCCGAGAGGCCCACCGTCCCACCGATGTCGCCGTAGCCGGCGCGTCCGTTCTGGCGGAGGAGGTCGATGATCCGGTGGTCCAGGTTGTCCATGGTCCGAGCCTATGGCGGGATCGTGCGTGGGACGGTGCCCCCACGCGCGGAATCCGCGCCGCACCCTCTCGAACGGGCGCGATGCGCCTGCCAGGCTGTCCGGAAGGCGTCCCCTCGGGGCTCTGGGACATCGTCCGCCTCCACGACCGCGCCACCCGGCGCGCCGCACGAAGCAGGAGCACCATGCCCTCCACCCTCTCCCGAACCGCGGACACGTCCGGCGGCCGCACGCCCGTCGCGAAGCGCGTGCTCATGTGCCGGCCCGACCACTTCGACGTGGTCTACAAGATCAACCCGTGGATGGATCCCGCCGTCCCGACCGACACGTCGCTCGCGGTGCGCCAGTGGCAGACCCTCTACGACACCTACGTGGGCCTCGGCTTCCAGGTCGACCTCATCGACGGGATCGCCGGGCTGCCCGACATGGTCTACGCGGCCAACGGCGGCTTCACGCTCGACGGCATCGCGTACGGCGCCGCCTTCCAGCACCCCGAGCGCCAGCCCGAGGGCCCCGCGTACATGGACTGGTTCCGCGAGGCGGGCTTCGACGTGCGCGTGCCCGAGCAGGTCAACGAGGGCGAGGGAGACATCCTCCTCGTCGGCGACACGATCCTCGCGGGCACCGGCTTCCGCAGCGACAGCACCAGCCACGCCGAGGTGGCCCGGATCTTCGACCGCGAGGTCGTGACCCTGCGCCTCGTGAACCCGTCGTTCTACCACCTGGACACCGCGATCGCCGTGCTCGACGACACCAACATCGCCTACCTGCCGAGCGCGTTCGACGCCGACAGCCTCGACGAGATCGAGCGCCGCTTCCCCGACGCCGTCGAGGTCAGCGAGCAGGACGCCTCGATCCTCGGCCTCAACTCCTACAGCGACGGGTTCAACGTCGTCATCGCGGAGAAGGCCGTCGGCTTCGAGGCGTCGCTGCGCGAGCGCGGGTACAACCCCATCGGCGTCGACCTGTCCGAGCTGCTGCTCGGCGGCGGCGGCGTGAAGTGCTGCACGCTCGAGCTGCGACAGTGACGATCAGGACGGATGAGGACATGACCGACACCATCGACCGCCCCGCCGCATCCGACGCCGGCGCCCTCGCGATCCACGCCGAGGAGGCGCACGCCGCGCACAACTACCACCCGCTCCCCGTCGTGGTCGCGTCCGGCGAGGGCGCGTGGGTCACCGACCTCGACGGCCGGCGCCTCCTCGACTGCCTCGCCGCGTACTCGGCCGTGAACTTCGGGCACTCGCACCCGGAGCTCGTGCGGGTCGCGACCGAGCAGCTCGGGCGGATCACGCTCACGAGCCGCGCGTTCCACAACGACAAGCTGGGCCCGTTCGTCACGGCGCTCGCCGAGCTCGCCGGCAAGGACATGGTCCTGCCGATGAACACGGGCGCCGAGGCCGTGGAGTCCGGGATCAAGGTCGCGCGCGCCTGGGGCTACCGCGTGAAGGGCGTGGCAGCGGGCCGGGCGAAGATCATCGTGATGGCGGGCAACTTCCACGGCCGCACCACCACCATCGTGAGCTTCAGCGACGACGAGGAGGCGCGCGCCGACTTCGGGCCGTTCACGCCCGGCTTCGTCACCGTGCCGTACGGCGACGCCGCGGCGCTCGAGGCCGCGATCGACGCGGACACCGTCGCGGTGCTCGTGGAGCCGATCCAGGGCGAGGCCGGCATCGTCGTGCCGCCCGCGGGCTACCTCGCCGACGTGCGGCGGATCTGCACGCGCGAGCGGGTGCTGATGATCGCGGACGAGATCCAGTCGGGCCTCGGCCGCACGGGCGCGACCTTCGAGTGCGACAACTCCGACGTCGTGCCCGACCTGTACCTGCTCGGCAAGGCGCTCGGCGGCGGCATCGTGCCCGTCTCGGCCGTGGTCGGCGACGCGGACGTGCTCGGCGTGATCCAGCCGGGGCAGCACGGATCCACGTTCGGCGGCAACCCGCTCGCCGCGGCCGTGGGCCACGCGGTCGTCGACATGCTCGCGACGGGCGAGCCGCAGGAGCGCGCGCGTCGCCTCGGGGCCGTACTGCACGCCCGGCTGGCGGATCTGGTGGGCCACGGCGTCCTCGAGGTGCGCGGCCGCGGGCTGTGGGCCGGCATCGACATCGACCCGGCGCTCGCCACGGGCCGCGCGGTCTGCGAGCGGCTGGCCGAGCGCGGCGTGCTCGCGAAGGACACGCACGGCTCGACGATCCGGCTCGCGCCGCCCATCGTGGTGGAGGAGGAGGACCTCGTCTGGGCCGTCGGCCAGCTCGCCGAGGTGCTGACGGAGCTCGGGGCGCGCTGACCCCGACACCGCGCTGACCCGGTCCGCGCCCGGCCGCCCTACGACGCGGCCGGGCGCGTCCGCGTCCGGGGGCCGCGCGGTCGGCGCCGCGCCGCGGGACCCGCGGGCGCGCGCGTCGCGATGGCCACGCCCGCCGCGACGCACACGACCACGATCGCGCCGAGCTGGATCGGCGACAGCGACTCCCGCAGCACGATCACGCCGAGGATCGCCGCGACGACCGGGCTGAGGCTCGTCAGCACGGCGAAGAGGCGCGGGGTGATGCGGCGGAGGATCACGGTGTCGAGCGAGTACGGCACGGCGGACGACAGCAGGCCGATCGCCACGAGGAGGCCGAGGATCCGCCCGTCGATCGCGGCGACGTCGAGCGTGAGGAGCGCCCACGGCACCAGGACGACGAGGCTCACGATGCTGGCCACGGCGATCCCCTGGAAGCCCGGCAGCCGCTCGGCGACCCGGCGCGTGAAGACGATGTAGCCGGCCCAGGTGACCGCCGCGGTGGCGCCGCAGACCAGGCCGAACGGGTCGATCCGGCCCTCGAGCCCGGTGAGCACGACGACGCCCGCGGCCGCCACGAGCGCGCACGCGGCGTCGAGCAGGCGGCGCGAGGCGAGCAGCGCGATCGACAGCGGGCCGAGGAACTCGATGGTCGCGGCGATGCCGAGTCCCAGGCGGTCGACGGCCGCGTAGTACGAGAGGTTCATCAGCGAGAGCGCGAGGCCGAGCATCACGGCGGGCACGAGCTGCGCGCGCGTCATCCGGTGGATCCGCGGCCGCGCCACCGGCAGCACGAGCGCCGCCATCATCACCTGCCGTGCGGCGACCACCAGGACGGGGCCGACGGCGGGGATCACGAGCCCGGCGAGCGAGGACCCGTAGCTGACGCTCACGATCGTGCCGACCTGCAGGGCGGCGCCCGCGGCGGTGCTGCGGGCGCTCGGGTCATCGGCCGCCGCGATCCCTCCCGGATCCCCGGCGACGGCGCCCTCCAGCGCGGCGGGCGTCGAGCCCGACGGGGGAGCGGGCTCGCCGTCCGAACCGGCCGTGCTCATCGCGGCAGCGCGTTCCCGTCCGCGTCGAGGTGGTCGCGCCAGCTGCGCGTCGGCTCCCAGCCGAGGAGCCGGCGGGCCTTCGCGGTCGAGATGCCCGAGGAGTCGACCCGCTCGATCGCCCGCAGCTCGATCGCGTCGCCGTAGTGGCGCGTGAGCTCGGCGACGAAGTCGTGCCCGCCCGCGTTGTCCGCGGCCGCGATGTAGAACACCTCGTGGCCGGGCAGGTCGGAGGCGACAGACAGCACGATCGCGTCGGCCAGGTCGTCCGCGTCGATGTAGCTCCAGAGGTTCGCCGTGAGCACGGACGCGTCGCGCACCTGCGCGCCGAGGTTCGACGCGTAGTTGTCCTCGTTGTGCACGGTGCTCGGGCGGAGCGAGATCACGCGGATGTCGGAGCGGCGCACGGCCGCGTCCATCAGCTGCTCGCCGAAGGCCTTGGAGAGCGCGTACGGATCCTGCGGGCGGAGCGGGTGCTCCTCGTCGACGGGCGCGTAGTCGGGCAGGAAGGGCCGCTCCGGGAAGAAGTTGCCGACGATGCTCTCGCTCGAGATGTTGACGAAGCGCGGCACGCCGAAGCGCACGGCGGCCTCGATCATGTTGAAGGTCGACATGAGGTTGGTCTGCAGCACGACGTGCGCGGGGTTGCCGGTGGGCTGCGGGATGGCGGCGACATGCACGACGGCGTCCATGCCGGCGACGAGCGCGAACGCGGATCCGGCGTCGGTGAGGTCGGCCATGACGTACCGGCCCGGCACCACGACGCCCGCGTCGAAGACGGGACGGACGAGGTCGACGCCCGTGACGTCGTGCCCGGCGGCGACGAGCGCCTCGACGGCGGCGCGCCCGACCTTGCCGCGGGATCCGGTGACGAGGACCTTCACGCGCCGACCCCCGCCTGGCCCTCGGGCGCCTTCATCACGACGGGGACGAACGGGTCGTCATCGAGCCGCTCGGCGAACCACGTCTCGTCGACGTAGCCCTCCGACCAGAGCTTCAGCGGCGTCGCGACCGTGGGCGTGAACAGCTCCCACCGGGTCCAGAGGCGCGCCTCCTCGGTCATCATGCGGCCGACCTCGCGGGTCCACCGGACGACGACGTGGTCGACGGGCAGCAGGCGCTCGAAGGCGGCCTGCGCCTCGGCCAGGCGGGCGGACCTCGTGCCGTCGCCCGAGACCTGCTCGGCGCTCAGCGCCAGGACCAGCGTCCAGGTCGTGCTCTGCAGCTCGGGGTCGCGGGGCGCGACGGCGGCGTCGGCTCCGGCTCCGGGCGATGCGGGGGTGGTGTCGTGGCTCATGCGGCGTCGCGCTCCTCGTGTCGATCGAGTCTGCCACGCGGCATCGCGCGCGTCCGGAGCGCGAGGTGCACCAGGACGCCGGCCACGAGCGCGCAGAACGCGGCGCCGAGCCCGCCGACCGTGATCCCGGACGCCGCCACCACGAACGTCGCGATCGCGGGCAGGTGCGCCCCCGGCTCCCGCATGGCGGACGCCAGGCTCGACGCGAGCGACGGCGCGAGCGCGAGCCCGGCGGCGGCCGCCACGACGCCCGCCGGACCCGCGACGATCACGGCCGCGAGCGCAGCCGACGCCAGCCCGAGCACGAGGTTGGTCCACCCGGCCGCGCTGGCGGCGCGCCACCGCTCGTCCGGATCCGGATGCGCGGAAGGTGCCGCGGAGAGCGCGGCCGACAGGGCGGCGAGGTTCACGGCGTGCCCGCCGAACGGCGCGCTCACGAGCGTGGCCGCCGCGGTCGTCGTCATCGCCGCGCGCCACGGCGTCTCGTAGCCGAAGCTCGCGAGCACCGCGACGCCCGGCAGGTTCTGCGACGCCATGGTCACGACGAACAGGGGGATCCCGAGCGCGACCGCCGCCGCCATCGTGAAGACGGGTGCCGTCAGCTCGATCCGGGGCACGAGGTGGGCGAGGTCGAGCGACGCTCCGGGTGCGGGCCCCGCCACCGCGAGCGAGATCCCGACCACCACGAGCGCGGCGGCCAGCGCGGTCGGGGCCGCCCAGCGCGGGGCGAGGCGGGCGGCGGCGAGCCAGGCGAGGATCACGGGGAGCACGACGAGCGGGGAGGCGACCGCCGCCGTCACGGTCGCGACGCAGAGGGGGAGGAGGACGCCCGCGAGCATCGCGGCGGCCACGCTCGCCGGGATCAGGCGCACGAGCCGGCCGAGCAGCGGCCAGAGCGCGGTCGCGAGCACGAGGATCCCGCAGACGAGGAACGCCCCCACCGCGGCCGCCCAGCCGCCCTCGACCGCGCCGGATCCGATGAGCAGCGCCGCTCCGGGCGTCGACCAGGAGAGCGTGATCGGACGCCGGAAGCGGTGCGCGAGGAGCACGGTGCCGAGCCCCTGCGTGACGCACAGCGCGAGCAGCCCGGACGCGGCCTGGGACGGCGACGCACCCACAGCGGTGAGGCCGGTCAGCACCACGGCCGACGTGCCGGCGAACCCGACGACGGCGGTGGCGATCCCGGCTCCGCGCGTCTGCGCCCGGCCGCCGGGCGACTCGATGACCGTCATGCGCGCTCCCGACCGGACGCCGGTCGCCCTGCCGCCCGATCCTAGGGTCGGCTCCGCGCCCGTCCGCCATCGCCGAGCGGATCTCCTCACATGCAGAAATAGAAGGGGATGGTGATGTTCGCCCTCATCTCGGCTACCGTCGGAAGATCCGCGCTCCACCGACCTCGACGAGGCCCGCCATCTCCCGCACCGCACGTACCTCCCGCCCCGCCGAACGGCGCCCGCGGAACGCGACCGCGCCGCGCCTCCGAGTGGCCGCGACCCTCGCCGCATCCGCCCTCCTGCTCGGCCTCGGCATCCCGTCCGCCCAGGCCGCGGAGGAGTACCCCACCTGGTCCGAGGTGCAGGCGGCGCGTTCGAGCGAGCAGGCCACCGCCGACCAGGTCACGCGCATCACCTCCCTCATCTCGGGCCTCTCCGCCGAGGTCGAGGCCGCCACGGCCCTCGCCCTCCAGCGCGCCGACGAGCACGCCGCCGCGGTGGATGCGCTCGACGAGGCCACCGGCGAGCTCCAGGCCCTCGAGTCCAAGGCCGAGAGGGCGCAGGCCGACGCGGACGACGCGAAGCGCCAGGTCGGCCAGCTCGTCGCCCAGCTCGCCCGCAGCGGCGGAGGCGGCGACGTCTCCCTCCGCCTCTTCACGAGCGGCGGCGAGGACGCCGACGCCCTCCTCGCCCGCATGGGCACGGCGACCAAGCTCGCCGACCGGCAGGACACCGCGTTCACCGCCGCCGTCACGTCGGCCCGCACGGCCGCGTCGCTCGGCAAGCAGGCGTCCGTCGCGAAGGAGGCGCTCGCCGTCCTCGCCGCCGACGCCGAGGCCAAGCTGCAGGAGGCGTCCGCGGCGCAGGCCCGCGCGGATCAGGCGCTCGCCGAGCAGGAGGCCCGCAGCTCGGAGCTCCAGGCGCAGCTCACCACGCTCCGCGACTCCCGCATCTCCGTCGAGGAGGGCTTCGCGATCGGCGAGCGGAAGCGCCAGGAGGAGGCGGCCGCGGAGGCCCGCCGCCAGGCCGATGCCCGCGCGGCCGCCGCAGCAGCTGCCGCCGCCGCGAACGCGGCGGCGCGTCCCCCGGCCAACGCACCCCGCCCGCCGTCGTCGGGCGGCCAGCCGTCCGCATCCGGCTGGACCATGCCCATCCGCAGCTACGGCTCGTACCAGTCCTACGGGATGCGCCTGCACCCGATCCTCGGCTACTGGCGCCTGCACGCGGGCGACGACTTCGGCGCGGGCTGCGGCACGCCCATCTACGCGACGGCGGCCGGCACGGTGCAGTTCGCCGGCGGATCCAGCGGCTTCGGCAATGCGATCACCCTGAACCACGGCGGCGGCGTCACGAGCGTGTACGGCCACATGTACTCGTACGGCGTGATGGTCCGGACGGGCCAGAGCGTGCAGGCGGGCCAGCAGATCGGCGCGGTCGGCAGCGCGGGTCTCAGCACCGGCTGCCACCTCCACTTCGAGATCCGGCAGGGCGGCGTCGCGACCTCGCCCATGCCCTTCCTCCGCAACCGCGGCGTCTGACCCGCCCGCAGGTCGTCGCCGTCCCGTTCCCCGGCGACCGGGTCGTGGACCTCGGCGATCCGGATGCCGCACAGGCCTCCCGCGTGTACGCGTCGTGGTCGCGCGCCTGCGTCCAGCAGCTCCTCGGATCCTCCCGCGCCGCCGAGGCGTGACCGGCGCTTGAACGTTGCCTGTGCATTCCTCGGGTGCCGGATACCCGGTGGGGCCCCGGCGTAGCGTCGAACACGTGCCCGCGCCGGTGTCCACATCGACGCCCGGGCTCCCGGGTCGCACGGCGACCCGACCCCACGCACCGAATCCGAACGAGGAGAAGCAATGCCCCGAGTAATCGAGACCGTCGACGTCAACGTCCCCGTCAGCACCGCCTACAACCAGTGGACCCAGTTCGAGTCGTTCCCGAACTTCCTCAGCTACGTGGAGTCGATCACGCAGGTCACCGACACGCTCACCGAGTGGAAGGTCAAGATCGGCGGCATCGAGCGCACGTTCGAGGCCAACATCACCGAGCAGCACCCCGACGAGCGCGTCGCCTGGAACTCCACGGGCGGCGACGAGGACCACGCCGGCGTCGTCACGTTCCACAAGCTCAGCGACACCGAGACCCGCGTCACCGTCCAGCTGGACTGGGAGGCGAAGGGCCTCGTCGAGAAGGTCGGCGCGGCGATCGGCGTGGACGACCACGTCATCAAGGCCGACCTCAAGAACTTCAAGGAGTTCATCGAGAAGCGCGGCACCGAGGACGGCGCCTGGCGCGGGGACGTGAAGGCCTGATCATGGACACGTCCGAGATCGTCTGGAACCAGGAGGCGCGCGACAAGATCCTCACGGACAGCGACCGCGTGCTCCAGGAGGCCGTGCTCACCGCGGCGAAGGAGCTCGAGGGCGAGGACTGGGAGACCGTGTACCAGCGCCTGTTCGAGCAGCTCAAGGGCCGGTTCATCGACTTCGAGCCGGGGCCGGACCTCCGCAAGTACGCCGAGGCCGTCTCCCGCGGGGAGATCCAGGGCTGACGCCAGCGTCACCAGCACGACCGGGAGGGCCCGGCATCCGCGAGGGTGCCGGGCCCTCGTCGCGTCCCGGTTCCCTCACCCGCCGGATACGCTGGATCCGCGTCGCGGGGGCGCAGCGACCACGGGAGACGCGATGAGCGACGGGCACGACGAACTTCGGCCGGACGCGGCGCAGGGCGACGCACGAGCGGAGGACGCGGCGCGAGCCGCGGGCGACGCGGAGGCCGGGCCCGCGTACGCGTACGCGCCGTCGGATGCGGCGTACCCCGCGTACCCGGCGGGCTCCTACCCGGGCGCCGCCTACGCCGGCGGCCCCTACCCCGGCGCGGTCCCGCCGCCCGGGTACGGGATGGTCCTCCTGCCGCACGCCCATCGCCCCCTCCCGGCGCACATCGACCCCGCCTGGCGGCTCGCGGGCGTCGGACGTCGGGCGGCCGGGCGGATCCTCGACCAGGTCGTCTTCGGGTTCGTCGGCGGGCTCTCGGCGGGAGCGTGGATCGTCCCGCTGCAGGGCATGGCCCGACAGCGCATCGAGGACCTGCAGCTGTTCGGCGAGGCGGCCGACGACGTGATGGACATCTACTTCGGCGGCGCCATGCTGGCCATCCTGATCAGCATCGTGGCCTACCTCCTCATCGCCACGTGGTGGCTCGGGTGGAAGGGCACGACGCCCGGCAAGGCCATGGTCGGGATCCGCGTCCAGCGCTTCTCGGAGCCCGGCATGCTCGGCTTCGGCCGCGCGCTGCTGCGCGGCGTGGTGCAGAACGCGTTCGTGCTCGGCTGGCTGTTCACGATCTGGCTGCCGTATGCGTCCGTCGGCTGGGACTCCCGCCACCTCCTCCGCGGCTGGCACGACCTCGCGGCCGACGACGTCGTGCTCGCGCGGCGCACGGAGGCCGTCGCCTCGTACTGACGAGTCGCGTCCCCCGCGGGACGCGCCCGGGGCGTGGGGAGCCTGACGAGGGCCTGGGAGAAGGGGCGCTCGCGGAATGCCGTCCCGGGGCGTCCGGGTTGCCCGAGGGCGGTCCGCTAGGACCGCTGGCCCCCGCGGCCCTCCCCGACGTGATCCGTCGCGGCGCGCGGAGGCCACCTGCGAGACGAAGGATCCCTCACGTGAAGCTGTTCTCCCCCGTCGCCCTCGGCACCCTCGAGCTCCCCAACCGCGTCGCCATGGCGCCGCTGACCCGCATGCGCTCCGACGAGCACGGCGTGCCCGGCGAAATCGTCGTCGAGTACTACCGCCAGCGCGCGTCCACCGGCCTCATCGTCTCCGAGGGCGTGTTCACGAGCGAGCGCAGCAAGGCGTACCCGGGCCAGCCCGGCATCGTCACGGACGAGCAGATCGCCGGCTGGCGTCGGGTCACCGACGCGGTGCACGAGGCCGGCGGCCGCATCGTCATGCAGCTCATGCACGGCGGCCGCGTCTCGCACGAGGAGATCACGGGCGGCCTGCCGCTGCTCGCGCCGAGCGCCATCGCGATCCAGGGCGAGGTGCACACGCCCACCGGGAAGGCGCCGTACCCCGTGCCGAGCGAGCCGGAGACCGACGAGGTCCCGCTCATCGTCGACGAGCTGACGGTCGCCGCGCGCAACGCGGTCGACGCCGGGTTCGACGGCGTCGAGATCCACTCCGCCAACGGCTACCTGCTGCACGAGTTCCTCTCGCCCGTCTCGAACGTCCGCACGGACGCCTACGGCGGATCGCCCGAGAACCGCGCGAAGCTCGGCATCGACGTGGCGCACGCGGTCTCCCGCGAGATCGGCGCCGAGCGCGTCGGCATCCGCATCTCGCCGTCGCACAACATCCAGGACGTGCTCGAGGAGGACGCCGAGGAGACGCGCGCCACCTACGAGGCGCTGCTGTCCGGCATCGCGCCGCTCGGCCTGGCCTACGTGAGCATCCTGCACGCCGAGCCCGCGGGCGAGCTCGTCCAGGGCCTCCGGAAGACGTTCGGCGGCCCGCTCATGATCAACAGCGGCTTCGGCGTGCAGACCGAGCGCGGCGAGGCGATCCAGCTGGTCGAGGAGGGCACGGCCGACGTCGTGGCCGTCGGCCGCATGGTCATCGCCAACCCCGACCTCGTCGAGCGCTGGGAGCAGGGGCTCGAGACGAACGAGCCGAACCCGGCCACGTTCTACGGCCCCGGCGCCGAGGGCTACACGGACTACCCGGCGCTCGCGAGCTGATCCACGCCCGATGACGTGACGAGAGCGGCCGCCCCGATGGGCGGTCGCTCTCGTCGTCGGCGGGTCAGCGGGTGGAGCGGGTGGTGCGGGCCGCGCGACGCTCGGCGCGGGAGGCGCGCCAGCGGCGCCACGCGTCCCAGAAACGGTGCAGCTGGCGCTTGAGGAACACGTTCACGCGGTGGGCCGCGGGGAACTCGGTGCCGAGCACGGCGATCCCGAGGAAGACGATGAGCCAGCCGGGTCCGGGCAGCGGGATGAGCACGATGCCGACGAGGACGATGGCGACGCCGAGGAGCCCCACCAGGATCCGGTAGAGCCAGCGGGCCTTGGGGTGCAGCTCGATCCAGGCCCGGCATCGGCGCAGGAACCGACGGAGCGGATGCGCGTGGCTGGAGCCCGCCTCGTACTCGCGGGTCAGTGTGTCGGACATGGGTTCACGCTACGGGCGGGGCCTGGGAAGCGTCTCCCTCATCCGGGGAATCCGCAGGATGGCGTGACGACCAGGGGTCGGGCGCCGTCGTCGGCGGCGGAGCGTCAGCGCGCCGCCGGCGCCGTGATCCGACGGGCCGCCTCCACGACGGCCGCGCGGTCCGCGGCGCGCGCCCGGGGCGAGTCCGCGTGCATCGCCGGGTAGGGCGACTGCACCCACGCCTGCGCGAGCGCGAACAGCATCGTGAGGAGGCGCTGCGGATCCCACGACGGGTCGATGTGGCCCTCCTCCTGCCCGCGGCGGATGGCCTGCACCTTGGCCGACGGCGACGTCGCGCTGTGCGGCACGTCGAGCTCCAGGCCGTCGAGCCGCGCCCACGCGAGCATGCGGCGGTGCTGCGGGTGCTCGTAGGCGTGGTCGAAGAGCTGGCCGACGAAGCCGGGGAGGTCGGCGGGATCCAGCGTCACGGCGGAGAAGAACTCGACGCCGTTGAGCCTCAGCACCGCGTGGAACAGCGACTCCTTGTCGGTGAAGTGCGCGTACAGCCGCTCCTTGCTCGCGCGGCCCGAGCGGGCGATGCGGTCGACGCGCGCGCCCGCCAGCCCGTGGGCGGCGAACTCCTCGCGCGCGGCCAGGAGGATGCGGTGCCGGACGTCGTCCTGCTTCTCGTCGGTGGATCGGGCGGACCCCGTCGTCTCTGCCATGTGAACAGCGTATGTCAAACGAACCGGTTCGTTTGACTCCGTCCACCACGCCGCCCTAGATTGGACCGTCCTCGCCCGCCATGGCGCCGCACGACCATCCAGGAGCACCAGATCTCGCACGCACGCACCCCTGAGAACGCACCGCCGTCCACGTCATCCGCGTCGCTCGCCGGCCCCGCCGCGCCCACCGGCCCTGCCGCTCCGGCCGCGCCGTCCGCCCGCAGCAAGTGGATCCTCCTCGCCGTCGTCGCCCTCGCCCAGCTCATGGTCGTCCTCGACGGCACCATCGTGAACATCGCCCTGCCCGCCGCCCAGCGCGACCTCGGGATGACCGACGCCGACCGCACCTGGGTCGTCACCGTCTACGCGCTCGCGTTCGGCTCGCTCCTCCTGCTCGGCGGCCGCATCGCCGACTACTGGGGCCGCAAGCGCTCCTTCCTCCTCGGCATGGTCGGCTTCGCGGCGGCCAGCGCGCTCGGCGGGTTCGCCGTCTCGAGCGAGATGCTCCTCATCGCGCGCGGCCTCCAGGGCGTCTTCGCGGCGCTCCTCGCGCCCGCCGCGCTCGCGCTCCTGTCGGTGACGTTCCCGTCCGGCCCCGACCGCGTCAAGGCGTTCGCGGTCTACGGCACCATCGCCGGATCCGGCGCGGCCGTCGGCCTGCTGCTCGGCGGCGTGCTCACCGAGTACCTCAGCTGGCACTGGTGCCTGCTCGTCAACGTGCCCATCGCCATCGTCGCGATCGTCGCCGGCGTCCCGCTCGTGAAGGAGAGCCGCGCCGACGGCGACCGCAGCTACGACGTGCCCGGCGCGCTGCTCGTCACGCTCGGACTCGCATCCATCGTCTACGGCTTCTCCCGCGCGGAGAACGGCTGGGGCGAGCCCGACACCATCGGCTTCCTCGCGCTCGGCGTCGGGATCATGGTCGCCTTCGTGTGGTGGGAGTCGCGGGCGCGCAACCCGCTGCTGCCGCTCCGCGTGGTGGCCGACCGCACCCGCGGCGGCGCGTACCTCACCTCGGTGATGGTGGGCGCGGCGCTCCTCGGCGGGCTGCTCTACCTCACGCTGCACTTCCAGATCGTGCTCGGCATGCCGCCGCTGGTCTCGGGCCTCGCGTCGCTGCCGATGGCGGCGACCATCATGCTCACGGCGCCGCAGGTCGCGCGGCTCCTGCCGCGGGTCGGCCCGCGCGTCCTCATGACCATCGGCCCGCTCCTCGCGGCCGCGGGGCTGCTGTGGTTCAGCCGCATCACGGTCGACGGCGCCTATGTCGTGCAGGTGCTGCCCGGCCAGATCCTCCTCGGCATCGGGCTCGCGTTCGTGTTCGTGCCCATGCAGAACGTCGCGCTCTCCGGGATCGAGCCGCGCGACGCGGGCGTCGCGGGCGCGGCGCTCACGGGCACGCAGCAGATCGGCGGATCCATCGGCACGGCCGTCTTCACCGCCCTGTTCGCCTCGGCGGTCACCGCCTCCGTCACCGACGGCGTCGCGAACCCGCTGCAGCAGCAGGTCGACGGGTACCACGTGGTGTTCCTCGCGGCGGCGATCGGCGTGGCGCTCGCGTCGCCCATCGCGTTCTCGATGGTGCGCGTGCCGCTCTCGCGCTTCCGCGAGGGCGCGTCGACCGAGGCCGTCGGCATGCACTGATCCCGTCCTGGATCACGACGACGCCCCTCCCGCAGCTCGCGGGAGGGGCGTCGTCGTGCGTGCGCCGGGTCAGGCGGCGGGCGACCAGCCGAGCGCCGGGCCGAGGCGCTCGGCGATGTCGGTGAGGATCTGCTCGAGGTCGGCCTCCCCGAAGGTGAAGGGCAGCGCGAACGCGACCTCGTCGACCGCCTGGAACGCGGGGTCGGCGTGCAGGGTCGCGGCGATCTCCTCGGACGTGCCCACGAGGTCCGCCGCGAAGAGCATCCTCCGCGGCCCCATCGGCACGCCGACGCGGTGGGCCCGGGAGGCGGCGTACGCCTCGTAGCGGGCGACCTGCTCGGGCGTCGCGCGGTCGGTGGGGATCACGACGAGGCCCTGCGAGACGCGCGCCGCGGCGCCCGCCGGATGGGCGGCGCGGTAGGCGTCGATCTGGGCCCGCTGGTTCGCGCCGAAGTCGTTCCCCAGCTCGCCCTGGATCACGCTGGAGGTGAGCAGGTGGAAGCCGTTCTCGCCCGCCCACACCGCGGACCGCGTGCTCGCGGCTCCGTACCAGATCCGCTCGGCGAGCCCGGCGGCGTGCGGCTGCACGGTGGATGCGTACTCCTCCTGGCCCTCGCGCGCGACGGCGTCGCTGACCGTGTCGCCGCGCACCAGGTCGCGGAAGCGGAGGAGGCGGTCGTAGCCGAGGTCCTCGAGGTCGGCGGTCGCGGGGTAGATCGCGTCGCGGTACGTCTCGAAGCGCATGGGCGTGCCCACCGAGAAGCCGGGCTGCACGCGGCCGCCCGTGAGGAGGTCCACCGTCGCGAGGTCCTCGGCGAGGCGGAACGGGTTCTCCGCGCCGATGGGCGTGACTGCCGTGCCGAGCTGGATGCGGCTGGTGCGCTGCGAGGCGGCGGCCATGACGGCGACGGGGGAGGAGATCCCGTGCTGGAGGTGGCGGTGCCGCAGCCACGCACTGTCGAAGCCCAGCTGCTCGCCGCGCTCGATGACGCGGAGCGTGGTCTCGTGGCCGGCCCTGGGATCCGCCGGGTCGAAGGTGCCGATGGTGAGGAAGCCGAGGCGGGAGAGCGGGGTACCGGATTCGGGCATGGATCGAGGGTAGGCGGCCGGCGATGCGGGTGGCGAGCGGAGTCCGCAGCCGGCGGTCGTCGGGTCGTCGGCTGCGGCGGGGGATCAGGCGGTCGCGGGCGACCAGCCGAGCGCCGGGCCGAGGCGCTCCGCGACGTCGGTGAGGATCCGCGCGAGGTCGCCCGCGGGCAGCCCGGCCGGGAGCGCGATCGCGAGCTCGTCGGCGGCCTGCACGGCGCGATCCGCGAGGAGCGCGGCGGCGATCTCGTCGGAGGGGCCCACGAGGTCCGGCGCGCGGACCATGCTCGACGCGGCCCGCGGATCCTCCGACTGGTCGGCCCGGGCGGCCCGCTCGGCGCGCGTCGCGGCGTCGGCCGCGTACCTGGCGCGCTGCTCGGCCGTGGCGCCGTCGGTGGGCACGACGACGAGCGCCAGCGTGACGTGCGCGGCGGCCGGGTCCGGATGCGCGGCGCGGTAGGCGTCGATGAGGCCGCGCTGGTCGGCCGCGAAGCCGCCGCCGCGGGATCCGCGCTCGGTCACGTCCGACGCGAGCAGGCGGAATCCGTGCTCACCCGCCCAGGCCGCCGTGCGGAGCGTCGCCGCGCCGTAGCCGAGGCGGTCGGCGAGCCCGGGCGACGCCGGCTGCACGGTGGGGGTGAGGGCCTCGTCGTCGTCTGGATCCGCGTCATGCTCCTCCGCTCCCGGCACCCGGCCGCCGCGCAGCAGCTCGCGGAAGCGCAGCAGCCGTGCGCGGCCCGGCTCCTCGAGCTCGGCGGTGAGCGGATGCACCGCCCGGTCGACGGCCGCGACGCGCTTCGGGCTGCCGACCGAGAGGCCGGGGCGGAGGCGTCCGCCGGAGAGGAGGTCGACGGTCGCGAGATCCTCGGCGAGCCGCAGCGGGTTCTCCGCGCGGACGGGGATCGACGCCGTGCCGAGCTCGATGCGCCGCGCGCGCTGCGACGCGGCGGCGAGCATGGCGACGGGGGAGGAGACGGCGTTCCTGAGGTGGTCGGGCCGGAGCCACGCGGTGTCGAGCCCGAGCGCGTCGCCGAGCTCGACGAGCCGGAGCGCGTCCTCGATGCCGGTCGCGGGGTCGGCCGGATCCAACGGGCCGGTGGTGAGGAAGCCGAGGCGCGTCAGCGCGGAACCGGGTGCGGGCATGGCTCGAGGGTAGGCGGTGCGGGTGCGAGAGGGCCGAGCCGCTCGGTCACGCGCCGGCGTCGGCCCCGGCGATCTCCGTCAGCGCGGCCACGTGACCGTCGAACGCCCGGTGCCCCGATGCGGTGAGCGACAGCCAGGTGAGCTGTCGTCGGTCGCTGCGCCCAGCCGACGAGGCCTTGCGCGATGCCACGTAGCCGCTGTCCGTGAGCGCCTTCAGGTGCTTGGAGAGGCTCGCGTCCGCGACGCCGAGGGTGTCGCGGAGCACCGTGAAGTCGATCTGGTCGACGCGGCGGAGGATCCCGCAGATGCGGAGACGGACGGGTGCGTGGATCAGCTCGTCGAAGGCGGCCTCAGCCACGGCGGGCGATCTCCCGCACCGCCGCGCGGAAGGCGAGCGTCGCGAGCCAGGTGACGAGGCCCGCCGCGGCCAGCGCGGTGATCGCCACGCCCCAGCCGATCCCCAGGGCCACGAGGCCGAGCGAGATCGAGAAGAGCACGAGGCAGGCGACGACGGCGGCGCTGACGAGCAGCACGGCCCTTGCCCCGACCCGCCGGAATCGGATGCCCGTGCGCCTGCGGATGAGGACCAGGAGGACCACCGCCGCCGCGACCGCGACCCACGACGTGGTCGGCGGTTCGTAGTCGGCGCCGGGGGAGAGGGTCGCGGCCTGGGCGACCCAGGCGAGGGCGATGGCGCCGAAGCCCGCGAGGTGCCATCGCGGCTCGGGGATGCGGGCCGCGAGCGTCTCCCGGTCGGTGCGGAGGCCGTCGAGGGCGGCGGCCGCGTCAGCTGCTCGATCGTTTTCCATGAGGGAAAGCTACATGTCGCTTTCCCTCATGGCAAGTGATCTGACCGGATCCGCGCTCAGGGGATGAGCACGACCGACCCCGTCGTGCGCCGAGCCTCGAGGTCCTCGTGCGCGCGGGCCGCGTCGGCGAGCGGGTAGGTCGCGCCGACGCGCACGTCGAGGGATCCGTCGAGCACGCCCGCGAACAGCTCGCCCGCGCGCCACCGCCGCTCCTCCGCGTCGAGCAGGAAGTGGGCGAGCGTGGGGCGCGTGACCGAGAGGGACCCGCCCGAGTTGAGGCGCTGCAGGTCGAACGGCGGCACCTGCCCGCTCGCGCCGCCGAAGAGCACGAGCGTGCCGCGGATGCGCAGGGAGGCGAGCGAGCCGTCGAACGTGTCGCGGCCCACCCCGTCGTAGACGACGTCGACGCCGCGGCCGCCCGTCAGCTCGCGGACGCGCACCGGCACGTCGTCGTAGCCGAGCACGTGCGTCGCGCCGGCCCCGCGCGAGAGGGCGGCCTTCTCCTCGGTCGAGACCGTGGTGATCACCTCGACGCCGCGATCCACGAGCAGCTGCGTGAGGAGCAGCCCGACGCCGCCGGCGCCCGCGTGCACGAGCGCGCGGTCCCCGGGGCCGGCCGGGTACGAGCTCGTCGCGAGGTAGTGCGCGGTGAGGCCCTGGAGCGGGAGCGCGGCGGCGACCTCCATGTCGACGCCGTCGGGTACAGGCAGCAGCGTCTCGGCGCGGACGAGCGCGTGCTGCGCGTATGTGCCTGATGCCTCGGCGGTCGCGACGCGGTCGCCCACGTGCACGCCGGCGACGCCGTCGCCGAGCGCCTCGATGACGCCCGCCGCCTCCGATCCCGGGACGTACGGGTGCGCCATCGGGTAGACGCCGCTGCGCCGGTACGTGTCGATGAAGTTGACGCCCGCGGCGTGCACGCGGATCCGCACCTCGCCGGGCCCGGGATCCGGCACCGGCCCGTCCGTCATGGTCATGACCTCGGGGCCGCCGGCCCCCTCCACCTCGATGCGCGCGCTCATGGGTCCAGCCTGCCGGAATTCCCCCGCGTCACACGCGGTTGGCCTCCCATAGGCTCGACGACGAGCAGGTGCGCGCGGCTCGGCCCCGCACCGAACCGGATCACGACGAAGGTGGAACCCATGGCAGGTCGCGTCTACGACGACATCACCCAGCTGGTCGGCGGCACGCCGCTCGTCCGGCTCAACCGGCTCACCGAGGGGCTCGACGCGACCGTCCTCGTGAAGCTCGAGTCGCACAACCCCGCGTCCAGCGTGAAGGACCGCATCGGCGTCGCCATCATCGACGCGGCCGAGGCGTCGGGCCAGCTGAAGCCCGGCGGCACCATCGTCGAGGGCACGAGCGGCAACACCGGCATCGCGCTCGCCATGGTCGGCGCGGCGCGCGGCTACACGGTCATCCTCACGATGCCCGAGTCGATGAGCATCGAGCGCCGGCTGGTGCTGCGGGCGTACGGCGCGCAGATCGTCCTCACGCCCGGGCCCGAGGGCATGCGCGGCGCCGTCGAGCGCGCGCAGCAGATCGTCGCGGAGACGCCGAACGCCATCTGGGCGCAGCAGTTCGCGAACGCCGCCAACCCGCAGAAGCACCGCGAGACCACGGCCGAGGAGGTCTGGGCGGACACCGACGGCGGCGTCGACGTGTTCATCGCGGGCGTCGGCACGGGCGGCACCATCACGGGCGTCGGCCAGGTGCTCAAGGAGCGCAAGCCCGACGTGCGGATCGTCGCGGTCGAGCCGCTCGACTCGCCCATCCTCAACGGCGGCAAGCCCGGCCCGCACAAGATCCAGGGCATCGGCGCGAACTTCGTGCCCGAGATCCTCGACCGGGAGGTCTACGACGAGGTCGTCGACGTCTCCCTGGAGGACTCGATCCGCGTCTCGCGCGCGCTCGCGACCGACGAGGGGATCCTCTGCGGCATCTCGTCGGGATCCATCGTGTGGGCCGCGCTCGAGATCGCGAAGCGGCCGGAGAGCAAGGGCAAGACCATCGTGGCGATCGTGTGCGACTACGGCGAGCGGTACCTCTCGACCGTGCTGTTCGACGACCTGCGCGACTAGGCGTGGGGATCGTCGCCCGGGTCATCGAGGACCTCCGCACCGCCCGCGCGCATGATCCGGCCGCGCGCGGGTACCTGGAGATGGTGCTCGGCTACCCGGGCCTGCACGCCGTGTGGCTGCACCGGGTGTCGCACGCGCTGTGGCGGGGGCGTCTGCGCTTGGCGGCTCGGCTGCTCGCGCAGGCGGGGCGGACGCTGACCGGGGTGGAGATCCACCCGGGCGCGCGCATCGGCCGGCGGCTGTTCATCGACCACGGGATGGGCGTCGTCATCGGCGCGACGGCCGAGGTGGGCGACGACGTGCTGATGTACCACGGCGTCACGCTCGGCGGGAAGAGCCTCGTGCACGGCAAGCGGCACCCGACGGTGGGCGACGGCGTCACCATCGGCGCGGGCGCGAAGCTGCTCGGGCCCATCACGGTCGGCGCGGGCAGTGTCATCGGCGCCAATGCCGTGGTCGTGAAGGACGCGCCCGCGGGATCCGTGCTCACCGGCATCCCCGCGGTCGAGACCGGGAAGCGGGCCGGGCACGCACCGGACGCGCACGTGGATCCCGCCTTCTTCGTGGATCCCGGGATCTACATCTGATGCCCACGGGACCGGAGGGCGTCGAGGCGGCACCGACCGTCGAGCACAGCACGCACGGCGTCGGACCCTGGCCCGGCGGCCCCGAGGCGTGGCCCGACGAGCCGCACCTGGATCCCGAGCTGCTGGAGCGCGGGGACACCCGCAACGTCATCGACCGATATCGCTACTGGCGCATGGACGCGATCGTCGCCGACCTCGACCAGCACCGTCACCCGTTCCACGTGGCGATCGAGAACTGGCAGCACGACATGAACATCGGGTCGATCGTGCGGAGCGCCAACGCGTTCGCGGCCGACACGGTGCACATCGTCGGCCGGCGACGCTGGAACAAGCGCGGCGCGATGGTCACCGACCGGTACCAGCACGTCGTGCACCACGCGACCATCGCCGACCTCGTGGAGTGGGCGCGCGGCGAGGGCCTGCCGATCATCGCGATCGACAACGTCGACGGATCCGTGCTGCTCGAGACGACGCGCCTCCCGGAGCGCTGCGTGCTCGTATTCGGGCAGGAGGGCCCGGGCCTCAGCGACGAGGCGGTCGCGGCGGCGGACATGACCGTCGCCATCTCGCAGTTCGGATCCACCCGCTCCATCAACGCGTCGGCGGCGGCCGCGGTCGTGATGCACGCGTGGGTGATGCAGCACGTGTCGTTCGGCTGACGGGCGGCGCCTCCCCCTGGCAGGATGTCCCGGTGATGGACGACCGCGACCGCCGCCGACCCGATGTGACCGCCGTGGAGATCGTGGGCGGGCGCACGCCGCTCACGGTCGGATTGCAGGCGCACGACCCCGCCTGGTCGGATGCCTACCGCGAGCACCGGGAGCGGATCACCGCGGCGCTGGGCGACGACGCGCTCGCCGTCGAGCACATCGGCTCCACGTCCGTCCCGGGCCTCGCGGCGAAGCCCATCGTCGACATCGTGGTCGTCGTGGCGGACATCACGGCCGAGGAGGACCATGTCGAGCGGCTCGTCGCCGCGGGTTACGACCTGCGCGTCCGCGAGCCGGGGCATCGCCTCGTGAGGACGCCCGCGCGGGACGTCCACGTGCACGTCTACGAGCACGGTGATCCCGCCGTGGAGGCGTACCTGCTGTTCCGCGACCGGCTGCGCGCGGATCCGGTCGACCGCGAGCTCTACGAGCGCACGAAGCGGGAGCTCATGACCCGGCGGTGGGAGTCGATGGACGCGTACGCGGATGCGAAGACCGAGGTGATCCAGGGGATCCTGGCCCGGGCGCTGGCGGCGGCTCGCTAGCCGAACGGCCACTCCTCGTGCGTGTGCGGCACCGCGACCACCTGCACGTCGTCCTCGTAGGTGATGCGGCCGGGCGTCTGGGTGCGCAGCTCGTGCCAGGGGACGTCGTGCCGGTCGAGGAGGTCGAGGTACTCGCGCGTGACGCGGAGCAGGTCGGCGGATCCGACGCGGAACCAGGAGCGCGCCCGCGGGTTGAGCGTGCGGTCGTAGCAGTCGGGGATCACCGTGGACGGATCCGCGTACGCCGCGTTCATGTGCGCGTTGGAGGCCGCGATCCAGGCCATCTCCTCCTCGGACAGGCGGCCCTCGTCCCGCAGCCCGTTCGCCAGGGCGAAGACGCCGGGGAAGGTGCCGTGGCGGTTGGGGGCGGCGCTCTGGAAGCGCACGAGGTCGGGCATCACGCGAGGGTAGCCCCGTGCGTGCGGCGCGGGGTGGCGATGCCCCCAGGCTCGCGCGGGTCAGCGGGCTCCGTCCGCCGTCGGGACGTGGCCGCGCACCCGCAGCGGGCGGCGCGCTAGCGGAGGGGCCCGTCGTCGACCGTGTGCGGCACCGCGATGACCTGCACGTCGTCCTCGTAGACGATGCGGCCAGGCGTCCGGGTGCGCAGCTCGTGCCAGGGGCGTCGTGCCGGTCGAGCAGCGTGAGGTGGTCGCCCGTGAAGGACAGGTGGTCTACGGCGTCGGCGAGGAACCCGGTGCGGGCGCCGGGGTTCCGCACGAGGTCGTAGCACTCGGGGTCGACGGAGCGCGGATCCGCGAAGGACTCGGCAGCCCGCGCGTCGGCGGCGTCCATCCACTCGCCCGCCTTCGCGGAGAGCATGCCGCTCAGGCGCAGCCCGTTCGCCAGCGCGAAGGCGCCGGGGAAGGTGCCGGGGCGGGTGGGCGTGCCGGTCGTCGACTGAGCGCGAGTCGGGCGGGGAGCCTCAGAAGTCGCGTCCCGTGTCACCGGGCGCAGGGGATCCCAGCCGGGTCAGGTGCACGCGGCGGCGCAGCCGGATGAGCGGACGGATCATCAGCTGGACGCTGCCGATCAGGAACAGCCACGTCCCCGCCGTGGTGGTCGACTCGGAGAAGAAGAGGACGCTGCCGACCACGAACCACGCGGCCACCATGATGTCGTTGACGATGCTCGCGACCTCGTACTTGCGACGTATGACGAGCTCCTCGTGCCCGATCGTGAACGACAGGGAGCGGCTGTCGTCGGGATCCTCGTGCGGTGTCATGCTCTGATCCGATCGTGGACGCGGCGCCGGGCGTCCTGTCGCGACGGACCCCGGGCGTCGGATGGCGGCACGGCGCTCCGCCTCACAGCGCCGAGGCGCGCCACGCGTCGACCGCGGCGAGCAGCTCGGCCCGGCGGTCGTCCGGCATGAACGACGCCTCGAACGAGTTGCGCGCGAGGAGCGCCAGCGCATCGTCGTCGAACCCGTGCGCCTGGCGGAGCTGCCGGAGGTTCTCGCCCAGGTAGCCGCCGAAGTACGCGGGGTCGTCGCTGTTCACGGTCGCGAGCACGCCGCGGGAGAGGAGCTCGGGGAGCGCGTGCTCGTCGAGCGACTCGTTGACGCCGAGGCGCACGTTCGAGAGCGGGCAGACGGTCAGCGGGATACGGTCGGCGACGAGCCGGTCGACGAGGGCGGGATCCTCGAGGCAGCGCACCCCGTGATCCACCCGCTCCACGTGCAGCAGGTCGAGCGCCTCGTGGATGTAGGCGGGCGGCCCCTCCTCGCCCGCGTGCGCGACCGCGTGCAGTCCGAGCTCGCGGGCGCGCGCGAAGACCTCGACGAACAGCGACGGCGGGTAGCCGACCTCGGCCGAGTCGAGCCCGACGGCGAGCAGCTCGTGGGCGCGGCCGGCGACGGACTCGAGGGTCGCCATCGCCTCGTCCACCGGACGGTCGCGGAGGAAGCTGAGGATCAGGCCGCCCGAGATGCCGTGGCGCACGCGCGCGTCGCGGAGGGCGTCGAGCAGGCCGTCGACCACGTCGTCGACGGGGACGCCGCGGGTCGTGTGCGCCTGCGGGTCGAACGACATCTCGACGTGCCGGATCCCGTCGGCCGCCGCCCGCTCGAGGTACGCGGCGGCGAGGTCGTGGAAGTCGCGGCGGGTGCGGAGGACGGCGGTGCACGCGTAGTAGAGGTCGAGGAACGACTGCAGGTCGGTGAAGGCGTAGCGCGAGCGGAGGTCCTCGATGCCGTCGTACGGCAGCTCGACGCCGTTGCGCTCGGCGAGCTCGAACACCAGCTCCGGCTCGAGGGTCCCCTCGACGTGCAGGTGCAGCTCGGCGGTGGGCGGGAGCGTGGAGATCATCCGTCCACGGTATCGGGCGTGCGCGGGGCGGGTGCCGGGTGCCGGACGCATCCGTAGGCTCGGGGGATGGAGGCGTTCGAGGTCACGGTGCTGGGAGAGCGGTGGCGGATCTCGGAGCGCGAGCCGCGGGGCGCGACCGCGACGTACGACCTCGCTTGGCTGAACGGGCCGTCGGATGGCACGTACGGGTTCACGGTCGGCGGAGCGCCGCGCACGCCGGAGCAGCTGATCGCGGAGGCGACCGCGTTCGTGGAGGGCTTCTCGGAGCCGGGCGGCATCGGCGGGGACTTCCCGGGCTTCGTCCCCGCCCGCTTCCGCGACGCAGGGTGACGCCGGTCGGCGCCGCTCCGGCCCGCGACCCGTCTGCGAGCATGGCCGCATGGATTCCGACGCCGAGCCCGACCTGGTCCCCGAGCTGCTGGTCACCGACCTCGCCACGAGCCTCGCGTTCTGGTGCGATCTCTGCGGCTTCCAGGTTCGGTACGACCGCCCGGACGAGGGCTTCGCCTACATCGCGCGCAGCGGGGCCCACCTCATGCTCGAGCAGGCCGGCATCATCCGGAACTGGGTCACGGGCCCGCTGGAGCGGCCGTTCGGGCGCGGGATCAACTTCCAGATCGCCGTCGCGGACGCCGATGTCGTGGCGGAGGCGCTCGCCGCGGCGGGCGTCGCCCTCTTCCTCGAGCCGGAGACCACCTGGTACCGGATCGGCGACGAGGAGACGGGCGTGCGCCAGTTCCTCGTGCAGGATCCCGACGGATACCTGGTGCGGTTCCAGTCGTCGATCGGGCGGCGGCCGGCGGCGGCGCCCGAGCCCGCCTAGGCCGTCGGCTCGCCCGTCGGGCCGGACGGGGCGTCGTCGCCCACGCCGCTCGCGGGCTCGCCCTCCCAGGACTCGAGGGTCCAGTCGAGGCCGGATCCCTCGAGCACCACGACGCCCGTGTTCTCCAGTGCGTGGTCGGCGACGAAGGCGGCGTCGAGGCCGCGGGCCCGGATCCCCGCCCAGCAGCGGATGGCCGCGCCGTGGCTGACGAACGCGACCGTGTCATGGCCCGAGTCCTCCGCCTCCGCGACGACGGCGTCGAAGCGCTCTGCGAACCCGCGCCCCGTCTCCCCGGCCGCCAGGCGCAGCTCGTCCTCGCCGGCGACCCACCGGATCATCGTGTCCAGGTACTCCTCGACCGCATCCCGATCGCCGCGCATCTCCAGCCCGCCGGCGCCGATCTCCCGGAGCCCGGCGCGCTCGACGGGCGTGAGGTCGAGTGCGTGCGCGAGCGGCGCGGCCGTCTCGTGGGTGCGCCGCATGGTGGACACGTAGAGCGCGCCGATCGCCTCGCCGCGCAGGGTCTCCGGCAGCCGCGCCGCCTGCGCTCGCCCGAGGTCCGTGAGCCCGGGGCCGGGGATGCGGGTGTCGAGGACGCCCGCCACGTTGGAGCTGGTCTGGCCGTGGCGGATGAGGATCAGGCGCATGGCCCGACGGTATCGCGGGGCGCTCCGGGCGACGGGGGACCCTCGGCCAGCTCCGGCAGGAGCTCGAGCACCGCCGGGTGCAGCTGGGGGCGCCTCGGCGCGGGGAGCAGCGCGACGACGGGCTCGTAGGTCATGAGGAAGGCCTGGAAGTCCAGGACGCCGAACAGCGCGAGGTCGTGGTCGTCGAGCGGCTCGCCGCGATGCAGCCGGATCAGGGACTCGCGGGCGCCCAGCGATCCCACGAGGAGGCCCAGATTGACGGCCCCGTCCTCGTCACCCGCGACCCACTTCCGCGGCGGGTTGTCCCACGGCCCCGGGTTGACGATTGTCCGGCCCCCGCCTCCGTCGTCGCGCGTCATGCGGGCGTCCCCGGATCCTCGTCGGCCGTCGCTGCGCCCTCCATCGCCCGGAGCCGCTTCAGCTCCGCCGACGGCCAGAAGGCGATCCAGGCGATGGACGCGATCGCGGCGCCCATGATCATCGAGGGGATGTCCATGGGTTCGACGCTACCGACGCCTCGCACGCGGTCGGGTCCGTCGCACGGGGGACGGACCCGAGGGCCGTGGGCGCGTGGCGGGACCGAGACCGGGACCGCGACCGGGACCGGGACCGGGACCGGGCCCGCGACCGCTGCGGTGCCGGGATGCCCGCCGCCGCGACCCGCCCCCGCCTCCTCTACGTCAGCGACCTGGGCTACCAGGCGAAGGGCCGCCGCTGCTGCGACGAGGACATCGACCTGTCCGCCCGCCTCGGCGCGGACTTCGACGTCGCCATCTGCCACCCGCCGGCGTCCGTGGCCCTCATGGACCGGTTCGACGTGGTCGTGGTCCGCAACAGCGGGCCGGTGATCCACGACATGGCCGGATACGAGGCGTTCCGGACTGCGGCACGGGAGAGCGGCGTCCCGGTCTTCACCTACCTCCGCGGCAAGGCCGACCAGGTCGGCGAGCAGCACCTGCTCGACCTCTTCGCCGCGGGACATCCGGTGATCCCCACCGTCGACGACCTCGTGCACCTCGACCGGCTCCCTCCGGTGGACACCTTCGTGGTGAAGCCGCGGTTCGGCCCCGGACGCGGAAGGGCCCCGCGGATCCGATGATCCGCGGGGCCCTTCGACGTGATCCGCTGCTTACGCGAACGTCTTCGCGTCGATGACGAAGCGGTAGCGCACGTCCGACTTGAGGACGCGCTCGTAGGCCTCGTTGATCTGCTCGGCCGAGATGAGCTCGGTCTCGGGCACGATGCCGTGCTCGGCGCAGAAGTCGAGCATCTCCTGCGTCTCGGCGATGCCGCCGATCATGGATCCGGCCCAGCTGCGGCGCGCGGGGATGAGCGCGAACGCGGGGATCTCGAGCGGCTCCGACGGGGCGCCGACGTTCACGAGGGTGCCGTCGATCGCGAGCAGGCCGATGTACTTGCTCATGTCGAGCTTCGCGGAGACCGTGTTGATGATCAGGTCGAACGAGCTGGCGAGCTCCTCGAACGTGGAGTCGTCGCTCGTCGCGAAGTAGCGGTCGGCGCCGAGACGCAGGCCGTCCTCCTTCTTGGAGAGCGTCTGCGAGAGCACGGTGACCTCGGCGCCCATGGCGTGCGCGATCTTCACGGCCATGTGGCCGAGGCCGCCCATGCCGACCACCGCGACGCGCGTGCCGGGGCCCGCGTTCCAGTGGCGCAGCGGCGAGTAGGTGGTGATGCCGGCGCAGAGCAGCGGCGCGACCTTCTCGATGTCGAGGGACTCGGGGACGCGGAGCACGAAGTCCTCGTCGACGACGACGGCCTCGGAGTAGCCGCCCTGCGTGATGGTGCCGTCGGCCGGGTCGGTGCCGCCGTAGGTCTGGATGTTGCCCTTCAGGCAGTACTGCTCCTGGCCGGCCTTGCACTGCTCGCACTCCTTGCAGGAGTTGACCATGCAGCCGACGCCGACGAGGTCGCCGACCTTGTGCTTCGAGACCTCGGAGCCGACCTCGGTGACGCGGCCGACGATCTCGTGGCCGACGACCTGCGGGTAGGCGATGGGGCCCCACTCGCCGCGGACGGTGTGGATGTCGGAGTGGCAGACGCCCGAGTAGGCGATGTCGATGGAGACGTCCTTCGGGCCGACGTCGCGGCGCTCGATGGTGGTCTTGGTGATGGGATCGCTGGCGGACGTGGCCGCGTAGGCGTTGACGGTGCGCATGGGTTCTCCTTGTGCTGTCCGGTGGGGGAGGGGAGGGATCGGGTCGATCCGGCCGCGCCCTCTTCGGATGCGGTACCCCTCGACGGTACGCCTGCGGGGGCGGATCACCGAAACGGCGGAGGCTCGTGCGCCGCCGGCGGATAGCGTGGGCGGATGCCCGAACCCGACCTCACGGCCCCGACGCGCACGCGATCCGGGGAGGTCGCCGGGCTGCGCGACGGCGACGTGATCCGGTACCTGGGGATCCCCTACGCGACGGCAGGCCGGGGCGCGCCGCCGATGCCCGCGACGCCCTCGACGGGATCCAGCGGGTCGCCCGCGGTGCTGGCGGCCGTGCATCCCGCTCCCGCGTGCCCGCAGCCGTCGTCGCGGATCCTCGACACGCTCATGCAGGGCGCCCTCGACGGCGTCGCGCGCTCGGAGGACTGCCAGCGGCTCTCGATCACGCTGCCCGCCGACCGGGTGCCCGGCGAGACGCTGCCCGTGATCGCGTGGTTCCACGGCGGCGGCTACACGACGGGCGCGGGCGACCTCGCGATCCACGACCCGCGGGCGCTCGTCGTGGAGCAGCGCGTGATCGTCGTGGCCGTGACCGCGCGGCTCGGGTACCTCGGGTTCGGCGGCGGCGGATCCGGTCGCCGCACGGACGGCGCCCCGCCCGCGAACCTCGGCCTCCTCGACCAGCTCGAGGCGCTGCGCTGGATCCGCGACTCGATCGCCGCGTTCGGCGGCGACCCGGGATCCGTCACCGCGATGGGCCAGTCGGCCGGCGGCGACGCGATCCTGCACCTCATGATCAGCGACGGCGCGCGCGGGCTCTTCCGGCGGGCGATCGTGCAGAGCCCGCCGGCGGGGATCACGGGCGGGCGTGAGCGCATGTTCCGGGCGATGGCGCGCGTGACGCGGTCGCTCCCGGACGATGCGCCGCTGGCCGAGGTGATGCGGCGGCAGGCGCGGGCCGAGCGCGCGTCGTGGGCGTCGGGGATCCGCGCCGGCCTGCCCTGGGGCCCGCGCTACGGCCACGCCCCCCTGCCCGCCGAGGCCGACCGCGACGCCGCCTGGCGGGTCGTCGCCCCGGAGGTCGACCTGCTCATCGGCACGACGCGCGACGAGATCGCGATGTACCTGCCCGCGCTGCCGGTGATCGCGTCGCTGCTGGATGTGCCGGTCGTCGGCAGGGCGCTCCGCCGCATGATGATGCGCGCGGTCGTCCGGCCCCTCACGCGCCGTGTCTACACGCGTCCCGTGCGCGCGTTCGCCGCGCGGCATCGCGCGGCGGGCGGCCGGGCCGTGCGCTACGTCCTGTGCGCGGCGCCCGCGTCGAGCCCGATCGGCGCAGGCCACACGTCCGACGTCCCGCTGATCCTCGGCACGCGTGAGGCGTGGACCCGCATGCGGTTGGTGCCGCCGGAGGCGTGGTCCGAGGTCGCCGCGCGCGGCCGCGCGGTGCGCCGCGTGTGGGCCGACTTCGCGCGCACGGGCGAGGTCGCGGCGGATGCAGACGCGCGCGCCTGCGGCATGCGGTTCGACCGCGGCTGATGGCCGGACGATCCGCTGCACCCGCCGCATCCTGCGGCTCAGTCCACTTGCACCCGCACCGGCCCCGCGCCGCGGTCGCCCAGCGCGTCGTCGGGGTTGAGCAGCCCGCACGCCCTCATCGAGAGGCAGCCGCAGCCGATGCAGCCCGTGAGCTCGCGCTCCAGGCGCTCGATGCTGCGGCGCCGCTCCTCGAGCAGGCGCTTCCAGCGGCGGGATGCGCGCTGCCAGTCGGCGTGGCTCGGCGGGCGGTCGAGCGGCACGTCGTCGAAGGTCGACTGCACGTCGGCGAGCGGGATCCCGAGGCGCTTGGCCACCGTGATCAACGACACGCGCCGGAGCATGTGCCGCGCGTACCGGCGCTGGTTGCCCGCGGTGCGCTCGGCGGCGATGAGCCCGAGGTCCTCGTAGAAGCGGAGGGCGGATGCGGCGACGCCCGTGCGGCGGGTCATCTCGCCGACCGTGAGCAGCTCGCCGGGCGCGTGCCGTGGCCCTGCCTGCGCATCCGCCACGACGTCTCCTCCCGATTGACCTCAAGGGTACGTGAGGTTCTAACGTGGACACCATGCGCATGACCCGCCCCGCCGTCACGACGGCCCCCACCCGTGGAGACGCTCTGTGACCTACGTGATCGCCCTGCCGTGCGTCGACGTCAAGGACCGCGCCTGCATCGACGAGTGCCCGGTCGACTGCATCTACGAGGGCGAGCGGAGCCTCTACATCCACCCGGACGAGTGCGTGGACTGCGGTGCGTGCGAGCCGGTCTGCCCGGTCGAGGCGATCTACTACGAGGACGACCTGCCCGAGAAGTGGTCCGACTACTACACCGCCAACGTCGAGTTCTTCGCGGAGATGGGATCGCCCGGCGGCGCCGTCAAGGTCGGCACCGTCGCGTACGACCACCCGGTGGTGGCCGCCGTCCCGCGCCAGGGCGAGCAGGCGTGAGCGTCGACCCCGACCTCTTCAAGGCAGCTTTCCGAGGTCACCCGGCCGGTGTCGCGCTCATCTCCGCGCGCACCACGGACGGGCCGTCGGGCCTCACGGCGTCGAGCGTGGCGTCGCTCTCGGTGGATCCGCCCGCCCTGTCGTTCTCGGTGACGCGCGCCACGGGATCCGCCGGCGCGATCCTCTCCGCCGACAGCTACGTCGTGCACCTGCTCGCGGGGCAGCACGCCGCGCTCGCCCGCGCGTTCGCTGTCTCCGGGTCCCTGCGGTTCACCGAGGAGCAGGGCTTCCAGGAGCTGCCGACCGGGGAGCCGCTGCTCGCCGACGCGCGCGCCGCACTGCGCTGCCGCACGCTGCAGACCGTGCCGGTCGGCGGATCCGTGCTGGTCGTCGCCGAGGTCCTCGACGTGATCCTCGGCGAGCCCGCCCCGCCGCTCGTCTACCGCGACCGCCGCTTCCACCTGCTCGAGGACGACCACCCGGAGCTCTGACGCCGGACGGCCTCGGCGTGCGTCACGCGATCATGAACTCCGACGGCTTGAGCGCCCGCTCCACGATCCGCACGTCGCCGATCGACGCCGGGAGCACGTGGTCGAGCTTGCCGCCGTAGAGGTTCGCGCCGAGGAGCCACGAGGTCGCGGGCGACGCCGCCGCCAGCCCGCGGTTCGTCGTCGACGGGTTCCGCACCACCGGGCAGCCGTCGACGTACATCGTCGTGTGCTGGCTGTCGTTGACGACCGCCACGTGCCACCACCGCGCCGCCGGCAGCTCGTGCGACCAGTTGGTGAGGGATCCCTGCTGCGTCGTCGGGTAGACGCACCACTGGATCTCGCGGCTGCCCGAGACGCTGAGGGTCGCGGCCGGCTCGTCGGGGTCGCCCGCGTCGCCAGGCGTCTTGCCGGCGTCCTCGGCCGAGGCGGCGCGGGAGAGGATCGCGCTGAAGCCGTCGGCGTCGCCGTCGAAGTCGGCCGGGATGCGGACGAACGCCTCGAGCGTGTAGCCCTGGCGGAAGGTCGCGGCGTCGAGCGGGGCGCCGTCGACTGTGCGCAGGTGGTCGCCGCTCTTCCTGCCGCCCGTGAGCGTGAGGCTGCCGAAGCCCGGCTGGTCGTCGTGGTGCGCGGAGGCGAAGCGGAGGGATCCGGGTGCCGCACCCGCGCGGTTCGCCACCACCAGGTCGTTGCCGCGGCCGGACGCGTCCCGGATGCGCGTGGTCGTGCCGAGCGCGGATCCGTCCGCCTGCCCGTCGAACCGCCAGTACGCGACCGTGCCGGGCACGAGCATCTGCGCGGCGGGCCGGGCGGTCCGCACCGGGACGGGAGCGAAGCCCGCGAAGCGCTGCTCGAAGTCGACGCTGACCGTGAACCGATCGACGTCGCCGGACAGGGCCGCCTCCTCGTCCGCGAGCTCGTTGCCCGTCCCGAGGCCGCCGCCGAGGATGAACGGCGAGAGGGTCTCGACGTCGATCGCGTTCCGCTCGAGGTCCACGTGGTAGAGCCGGATCATCGCGGCGCCGCCGTAGTAGCGGTCCTGGTAGTTCACGAGGTGCAGGTCCACGTCGTGGCCCGCGCGGTTCTCCTTCGTGGTGCGGCCGGGCTTCCAGTAGTGCCCGTTGAGGGTGAGGAAGATCTGGTCGTGCTGGCTGATGAAGGAGTCCCAGAGGCCCTGGCCGTAGTCGTCGAGCACGGCGGATCCGTCGGGCGTCGAGTCGACGATGTCGTGCGCCGTGAGGATCACCGGCAGCGTCGGGTGCGCCGCCAGCACGCCGCGCGCCCACTCGACGCCGCGGGCGCTGGTGCGCCAGTCGAGCGCGAGGACGAGCCAGTCGCGGCCGCCCGCCGTGAAGGTGTGGAACGAGTTGTAGCCGTCGGGGCTGGATCCGCGGTAGCTCGGCGACTTCGTGAAGCGCTTCGGCCCGAACGCGTCGAGGTAGGGCGTGCGGCCGCGCTGGTCGTCGGTGGATCCGTCGACGTCGTGGTTGCCGGCGAGCACGCTCCACGCGGCGCCGGCCTTGTCGAGGAGCGTGAACTGCGCGCTGGCCGCCTGGATCTCCTTCTCCGCGCCGTTCTGGGTCACGTCGCCGAGGTGCGCGAGGAAGACGATGTTGTGGCGGTCGCGCTCGGCGAGCACGTAGCGCAGCGACGCCTCGAGCGGCTCGGGATGGATCGACGCCCCGTCGAAGAGGTACTGCGTGTCCGGCAGCACGGCGATCGTGAAGCGGGGCGACGTGGTGTCGGGCTTCCAGCGGGCGCCGGATCCCTGCTGCGCGGCGGGCGCCTTCACGGCGCTGGCGCCGACCGCGTCGTCGGATGCGGTCGCGGCCACCGCGGGCAGCGCCCCGCCGAGGCCGGCCACGCCGAGCGCGCCTGCCGCGCCGCTCGTGATGAGGAAGCCGCGTCGGGAGAGCGCGGAGGAGGAGGGAGGCGTCGTCGGGTCCTGGGTCACGGGGGACGACCGTAGGCGCGACGGGTGAACGCGACGCGGCACCGCGGTGGACGGCCGGCGGCGGGGGCTGGGGCGTCGCGGGCCGAGGCCGCGGCCGGTCAGGGCCCGGAGACGACCAGAACCGCCCCGAGCAGCGCGGGCACCGCGCCCAGCGCCGCGAACGCGCCCGCGAGGAGCAGCGCGACGTCCGGCCGGGCCGAACGGTCGTCGCGCCGGGCGGATCCGACGAGCAGCCGCGTCGCGAGCGCGACCGCCACGATGCCGCCGAGCGGGATCAGCGCGAGCGGCAGGAGGCGCCCGCCCGCGGATCCCCACGCCGGGAGGAACGCGATCGGCACCGCGCACGCTGCCACCGCGAGGGCGACGACGGCGACGACGCGCAGCCGGCGGACGCGGCGCTCGGGATCCCCCGACCGGGCGGGCGTACGCGCGGTCACGAGGCCGGCGGCTGGATCAGGTCCCACGGCGCGCCGTACGGGTCGTCGAAGACCGCGACGGTGCCGTACGGCTCGTGACGCGGCTCCTCTCGGAAGACGACGCCGTGCGCGAGCATCCGCGCGTGCTGGGCGGCGAAGTCGTCGGTCTCGAGGAAGAACGCGACGTCGTCGCCGGCCTGGTTGCCCACGCGGTCGGCGTCGTCGCTGAGCGCGAGGACGAAGCCGGCGCCCGGGCCCGCGGGTCCCACCACCACGCGGCGCCATCCGGCCGCGCTCGTCTCGTCCTGCCGCACGACGAAGCCCAGCGCGTCGACGAAGAACGCGAGCGCCTCGTCGTGGTCGCGGACGAGGTAGGTGACGTCCTTCAGCCGGATCATGCGAGAACCGTATCGCCCACCCCTACGGTGGATCCGTGACCCGTTCCCTGCGTCTCCTGCTCGTCGTCGCGACGCTCGCCGTGGTGGCCGGAGCCGTGACCCTCGGCGTCGGCCTGCTGCAGCCCGCCGCCTCCGGCTGGTTCGCGTACGCGCCGCTGTCCGGCGAGTCGTTCGTCCCGACGGGCGTGCACCTGGTCTCGTCGGCGGCGCTCGTGTCCGCCGCCGTGCTCGCCGTCGGCGTCGTCGCCCTCGCGCTCTGGTGGGGGATCCGGATCGGCCGCCGCCGCGACGACGCGTGACCGGGATCCGCCCCGTGTCACAGTGGTCCATGCGCATCGCCGACTTCCCCGTGCCCGACACGGCCGCAGCCCGCGGGGCCCTCGAGCTCGCCACCGCCTACCAGTCCGCCGCGATCACGGCGCACGCGCTCCGCTCGTGGCTCTGGGCCGAGGCGTTCGCGGTGGTCGAGGGCCTGGCGGACGTGGACCACGAGATCCTCTACGTCTCGGCCGTGCTGCACGACATCGGCACGGTCACGGAGTTCGACGCCCACGCCGTCTCGTACGAGCACGCGGGCGGGCACGTCGGTGTCGCGCTCACGGCCGGGGCCGGCTGGCCCGCCGCGAGACGGCAGCGCGTGCTCGACGCGATCGTGCGGCACAACTGGCCGTCGGTGGATCCGGAGCTCGACGTCGAGGGGCACCTCCTGGAGGTCGCGACCGGACTCGACATCTCCGGCGCCCGCGCCGACGCGCTACCGGAGGAGTACCTGCGGGAGGTGCTCGCCGTGCATCCGCGCGGCGACCTCGCCGCCGAGTTCGGCGCCTGCGTCGTCGACCAGGCGGAGCGGAAGCCCCACACGGCCGCCCGGCGCCTCGTCGACGGCGGCGTGATCGCGAAGCTGGCGGCGAACCCGCTCGAGGCGCTCCGATGAGCCGCGCCGGGATGCGCGTGCTGCTCGCCGTGGCGGTGCTCGCGACCGCGGGCGGGGCGGTCGCGCTCGCCGTGGCGCTTGCGGAGCCCGTCGTCGTCACCTCGTTCGGGGCCGTCGGCCCCGGGAACCCGTTCCGCGGATCCGGCGTGCACTTCCTCACGACCACCGCGGTCGTGGGCGCGGTGGTGCTCGTCGCGGGTCTGGCGGGCCTGGCGCTCGCGCTCGGGATCCGGCTGGGCGGGCGCGCCCGTCGCGACGATCGACCCCCGCGCGCCGACCGCTGAGGGCAGCCGGCGCGCCCGGGTCAGCCGATGAGCGACGGCCGCAGGTCCCGCAGCGTGCGGTGCGACGTGATGCGGATCGCCCCGGCCAGCGCCACCGCGAGCCCCGCGACCAGCCACAGCGCGAGCACGCCGGCGTCCTGCGCCGCCTGGCCGAGGTCGCCGCCGTACATGAGCTGCCGCAGCGCATCCACCGCGAAGCTCATCGGCAGCACGTGGTGCAGCGCGGCGAGCGGGCCGGGCAGGGTCTGCCAGGGGAACGTGCCGCCGGCGGTGACGAGCTGCACGACCATGAGCACGAGCCCGAGGAACTGGCCGACGCTGCCGAGCAGCACGTTGAGCGCCAGGATGATGGCCGCGAACGTGATCGACGCGAGCACCATCGTCCCGTACATGGCGAGCGGGTGGGCGATGTGGAAGCCGAGCGCGCCGGCCACGATCGCGTAGAGGCCCGCCATCTGCACGACGCCGAGGAGCGCGGGCGTGAGCCAGCCGGCCAGCGTGATCCTGAGCGGCGCCCTGCGGGCCGTGATCGCCCGGCGCGACAGCGGCTTCACGATGAGGAAGAGGGCGTAGATCCCGATCCACGCCGCGAGGCTGATGAAGAACGGCGCGAGCCCGGCGCCGTACTCGCCGGCCTGCGTCACGGCGTCCTGGCGGAGCGCCACCGGGTCGCCGATCGTGTCGGCCTGGGCGGCCCGCTGCGCGTCCGTGGAGGCGGGGATCTGGTCGAGGCCCGAGTCGAGGCCGTCGCGCAGCTTCGTCGTGCCGTCCTGCAGCGTGCCGAGCCCGGTCGCGAGCTGGGTGGCGCTGTCGGCAGCGGAGTGCGCGCCCGTGGCGAGGGTCGCGCTGCCGTCGGCGGCCTGCGCGATGCCGTCGGCGAGGGGCGGGGAGGCCTTCGCGAGCGCGTCCGCGCCCGTCGCGACCTGCGAGCTGCCGGACGCGAGCGTGCCGGCGCCCTGGGCGAGGGCGGCGGATCCCGTCTGGAGCTTCCCGGCGCCGTCGGCGACCTGGGCGCTGCCCTGGGCGACCTGCTCGCTGCCGGTCGCGAGCTGCTGCAGCTGCGCGTCGAGCCCGTCGGTCTTCGTGGCGGCGCCCGTGATGTCGGTGCCGAGCACGTCGAGCTTCGCGAGGGCGGCGTCGATGTCGGCCTGCGGGATCCCGGCGTCCACCATCCGCTGCTGGATGGCCGCGCGGATCGCCGGCACGCGCCCGGCGAGCTGGTCGACGCCCGTGGTGGCGGCGGATCCGAGCGCGGCGAGCTGCGTGTTGCCGTCGGCCACCTTCCGCGCACCCGCCGCGGTCTGCTGCGCCCCTGGCGTGAGCGCGGCGGCGCCGGTCGAGAGGTCGTCCGCGCCGGAGGAGAGCGTGGCCGCACCCGACGCGACCTGGTCGGCACCCGTCGCGAGCTCCTGCGTCTGCGCGGGCAGCTGCGCGGTCCCCGTGCGGAGCTGGCCGAGGCCGGAGGAGAGCGTGTCGGCGCCGGTCGCGAGCTTCCCGCTCCCGTCGGCCAGCGCGTCGGCGCCGGAGCGGGCGGAGGCGGTGCCGTCGACGAGCTGCTGCGCGCCGGAGGCCGCGTCGCCGAGGCTGGAGCGCACGTCCGCGAGGCCGAGCAGGAGCTTGCCCGCGGCCTCGGTGCCGACGCGCGAGGCGACCGACTTCGTGATCCGCGCGCCCGCCTGCTGCGCGATGGTGGTGGCGAGGTAGCTGTTGGCGTCGTCGGTGGCCATGACCACGCGGGCCTGCTGCGGATCCGTGCCCGAGGACGACGCGAGCGCCGCCGAGAAGCCGGCCGGGATCGTGAGCGTGAAGTCGTATGTGCCGTCCTCGAGGCCCGTTCGGGCCTCGGCGGAGGAGACCTCGTGCCAGTCGAATGAGGCGTCGTCGAGCACGTCCTTCGCGACGTCGGTGCCGTAGTCGACCGGCTTCCCGTCGACGGTGGCGCCCTGGTCGGCCACGACGAGCGCGGCGGGGACCTTGTCGAGGCTGCTGTACGGGTCCTGGTTCGCCCAGAGGTACAGCCCGCCGTAGAGGACGGGCACCAGCACGAGCGCGACGAGCGCGATCTTGGACATGGTGGTGGCGGTGAGGCGCGTCAGCTCGGCGCGCACCAGGGGGATCAGTCTCATCGGGTCTGCGTTCCGTCGTTCGAGGGAGTGGGTTCGGGAGCGGCGCCGGATCCGGCGTCCGCGGGCAGCGCCGCGATCGCCTCGGCTGCGGCCTCGCTCGTCACGACGAGGACGCCGGTGCCTGTGCGGGCGAGGTCGCGGAGGACGCGCATCCACTCGGCCACCGCACCGCCGTGCCGCTCGGGCGAGGTGACGACGACGGCCTCGACGCCGTCGCGCGAGGCGGCGAGGGTGGTGAGGAGGCGGATGCGGGCGACCGCGGGGACTGCAGAGAAGGGCGCGCGGGCGAGGTCGGCGAGGCCCTGATCGTCGAGGATCACGCCGACCTCGTGCCGGCCGGATCGGTGCCCGGCGAGCGCGAGCTCCTCGGCGACCACCGCGCGGAGCGTGACGTCGTCGGCGGGCTCGTTGATCCGCGGGGTGTCGACGAGCGCGACCCGCTCGGCGATGCGCAGGGCGACGCCGGCCGAGTCGTCGCCGTCGAGGGCGATGGATCCGCCGTCGATCCGCATGCGGCCGGACGCGACGAGGGAGAGGACGGTGGGGCGCAGCTCGGTCTCGGCGATCGCGATCACGGGATCCGGGCCGCCGTACGAGAGCGAGATCGCGGGCAGGGCGGGCGCGGGACCGTCGCCGACGCGCGCGTCGGTCAGCGTGACGATCACGACGCGGCCTCCGTGCGGGCGGCCGCGGCGGATGCGGCGACGTGGGGCGTGCACTCGCGGAGCTCCGGGGTGGCGGCGATGAGCTCGCCCGATGCGCGCCAGTCGAGGCCGCAGAGGGCGAGCGAGGTGAGGATCACGAGCGAGTGTCCCTCCGCGCGGCCGATGTCGCTGCGGGTCGCCTCGTCGAGCACCGCGAGCGCGCCGCCCTCGATGAGGCGCGCGAGCGTCTGCGCCGGGATGTCGCCGCGCAGCTCGCCGGCCGCGATGCCGCGCGCGACGACGCGCAGGAGCTCGGCGCGCAGCGGCGCGAGCTCGGCGCCGACCTCGCGCGCCAGCGGTCCGCGTACCGCCACCCGCGCCATCACGCGCACCTGCTCGACCTCGGCCCAGAGCCGGGCGCCGATGAGGGCGACGTGGATCCGGCTGTCGTCGTGCGTGAACCCGGCCAGCGCCTCGACCACGCGCCGGGCGCCGCGCTGCAGCACCTCGCGCACCAGGTCGTCGCGCGTGGCGAAGTGCCCGTAGACGGCGCGGCGGCTGAGGCCGGCGGCGGCGGCGATGGTCTCGAGGGAGGCGTCCGGGTCGCGGTCGAGCGCGACCACGGCCGCGTCGACGAGGGCCTGGCGGTTCGTCGCGGCGTCCTTGCGGGGCGCGCGTGCGGAGGCGGAGGAGGTCATGCGACCAGGCTAGCTATCCTGCACACGCGTGTGCAACTTAGTGCGGCGAGCTCCCAGCTCGCGACGGCCCCGGCGCCCGGATCAGCTCCGCAGGGTCTCGCTCGGCAGCTCGCCGAACACGCCCGCGTAGGACGCCGCGAACCGGCCGAGGTGCGCGAAGCCCCACTGCTCGGCGACGCTGCGGACGGTCGTGGTGCTGGGCGTCGCGTCCAGGAGCTGCGCGCGCACCCGGCGCAGGCGGATGCCGCGCAGGTACTCGGTGGGCGTCTGGTCGTGGTGGCGGCGGAGGGCGAGCTGGAGCACGCGCGTGGAGATCCCGGCGGCGGCCGCGGCCTCGGCCGGCGTGATGGGCAGGTGCGCGTTGTGGTGCAGGTACTCCACGGCCACGCGGATGTGCGCCATGCGCGGCGTGCGCAGCTCGGCGGGCATCTCCACGTCGTCCCAGGGGAAGAGGCGCAGGGTGGCGCGGGCGAGCGACAGGTCCGCCTCGAGGCGGAGGAGGGGGGAGGCGTCGGGATCGGTGATGATCGGGGCCGCGGCCGCGATCGCCTGCCGCCAGATCGCGGCCGTCTCGGCGGTCGGCACGCTGCGGTGCTCGAAGAGGAGCGGGCGCGACGGGCCGTGGTGGAACTCGGTCGCCGTCTGCTCGAGGAAGCCGGCGTCGAGGTGGACGCAGTTCTGCCGGGTGGAGGTCGCCTGGTACTGGAACGGTCGGCTGGTGGGGAGCAGGAACGGGAGCTGGCCGCGGGAGCTGACGGCCCGGGATCCGCGGTCGACCGTGATCTGCCCCTCGAGGAACCAGGTGACCACGTGCTCCGGGAGCTGGCCGCTCTCGGCCCACTGCGTGCCGCCGATGCGCGAGGTGCGGAGGGTGACGCGCTCGCTGCCGAGGATCGCGTAGTGGTAGGAGAACGACTTCGTGCGGCGGTCGGGGGCGAAGCGGATCCCCTCGAGGATCGCGCCGAAGCGCGCGGTGGCCTCGTCCACGTCGGATCCGGCCAGGACGGCGCGGAGGAACGGCTCGGACGAGGCGTCGGCGGGAGAGGCAGCGGGGGCGGACCCGGCGTCGACGGGAGCGGCGGGGGCCTCGGGCGCGGCATCGGCGGACATGCCGGTCACGGCCGCGTCGGGCCCCGCGACGAGGGAGTGCGATCCGGTGCCCGGCGACGCGCTGTCGGGGGTGGCCGCGACGGCGGCGGACGCGGGCGCGGTGGGCGACGGCGCGAGGACCGGCGACGGCGTGAGGAGCGATGCGGCGTCCGACGCGGCGGTCGGCGACGCGGTGAGCGCGGACTCGACGGGCGCGGCGTCGTCGTGCGTCGGGAGCGGGCGGCGCGAGGTGTCCCTCGTTCCGATGGGGGGCATCGTGGTCGTCATGATTCCTGGTGTCTCTGGGCGTCGGTCGTCTCCGCCCTCCGGGACATCATGCATCGTGCACTCGAGGTCGGGAGCCTCCGGTGGACCGGAGGGCGATGGTCATTCGGCACGGCCGCGTCAGGGAGCGGGTCGTCGCTCCGCGGCTATCCGCTGAGCGAACACGCGTCCCCCGGACGCTTGCGACCGCGCGGGCGGACGCGTCCCGGCGCGCGCCCCGGCGACGCACCGGCCGCGCCCCGCGCACGCACCGGATCCGCACGGCCGGGCCGCCTAGGCTCGGGTGTCGTGGCCGGCTTCCCCGCCGCATCCGCACTCCCGAGAGGCGCCGCATGACGAGCGACCGGTCCCTGGCCTTCATCCTGCTGCGCTCGTGCCTCGTGATGGTCGCGCTCGGCGTCGTCACCGTGCAGACCGGGGGCGGGCTGGGCGTCGTGGGCGTCGTCGCGTTCGTGCTCGCCGCGGGGCTCGGCGGCGGCGCCACCTTCTACTGGCGCCGGCACCTGGCGGCCAAGCGGCGCGACCCCTTCAGCTGACGCGCCGGCCGTCCAGCTGACGCGATCCGGGCGCGCGGCCCGTCACGCCGGGTCGGCGACCGTGGAGGTGAGGGTGGACGACCCGTCCGCCCGCCGGCGCACCTCGATCCGGTCGGCCACGCGCTGCTTCAGCTCCTCCACGTGGCTGACGATGCCGACGGTGCGGCCGCCCGAGGACAATCGCCCGAGCTCGGACATGACGGCGTCGAGGGTCTCGGGATCCAGCGTGCCGAAGCCCTCGTCGACGAACAGCGTGCCGAGCTGGAGCCCGCCCGCCTCCGCCTGCACCACGTCCGCCAGGCCGAGCGCGAGCGCGAGCGACGCGTAGAACGTCTCGCCGCCGGAGAAGCTCGCGGGCTCGCGCACGCGGTCGACGACGTGGTCGCGGATCTGCAGGGCGAGGCCCGTCTTCCTCGACCTGCTCGTCGCCTCCCGCTCCTCGCTCACCTCCAGCTCGTAGCGGCCGCTCGACATGATCCTGAGGCGCGCGTTGGCGGCCTGCACCACGTCCTCGAAGCGGCGGAGCAGCACGTAGGTGCCGAGCGTCGTGCCGCGCGTGTTCTCGGGGGTGATGGCGTTCGCGACCTCGGCCATGCGGATGGCGGCGCGCGCCTGGTCGCCCGCGCGGGCGCTCTCGCGGCGGGCGGCGTCGTGCCGGGCGAGGGCGGAGGCGCTGCGGTCTGCGCGGTCGCGCGCGCGGGCGGCGCGCTCGGCGCTGGCGCGGGCCGCGGCCTGGGCGGCGTCGAGGGCGGCGCGGGCGGCGTCGGGATCCGGATCCTCGGCGCCCGTGAGCGACGCGACCTCGGGATCCACGAGCCCCTCCGCCACGACCGCCTGCTCCTGATCGTGGGCGGCGACCCGCCGGGCGGACGCCTCGAGCTCCGCCGGCGGGAGGGCGGCGGCCCGCGCCTCCTCCTCGGTCGCGAATGACCGGTCCGCGAGCGCCTCGGCGAGCTCGGCGGCGCGGGCGGCGGCCTCGGCGGCCGTGCGCTCGCGAGCGGTGCGGAGGGCGATGAGGCGGTCGACGAGGGCGCGTTCCGCGGCGCGGTCGGTGACGAGGGCGGCGACGCGGGGGACGGGCGCGGTGCCGTCGTTGTCGTTGTCGTTGTCGTTGTCGGTGTCGGCCCCGTCCGCGTCCCGCTGCGCGAGTGCCGCGCGCACGGCCGCCTCGTCCTCCGTCAGGAGCTCGCGCGCCCGGATCACCCGCTCGCGCAGACCCGAGAGCGCGGCGCGGGCGTCGTCGCGGCGGGTGCGGATCCGCTCGGTCTCCGCGTCGTGCGCGACGACAGCGGCCTCCGCAGCTCGCAGCGCGCCGCCCGCCGCCTCGGCCCCCGCGAGACGCGCGGCGCGGGCGGCGACCTCGGCGTCGGCGGTCTCGGCAGTGATCCCGTCGAGCGCCGCCGCGGCCACCTCGTGCCGCGCCGTCTCCGCCGAGAGCGCCGCCACCGCGTCACCCTGCGCCGCCTCCGCCCGGGCGCGCGCCTCCGCGGCTCGCTCGATCTCGTCGTCGTCCGGATGCCCCTGCGCGCTCGGCGCGGGATGCGGGTGGTCGACCGCGCCGCACACCGGGCACGGGACGCCGTCCTCCAGCTCCGCGGCCAGCTCGCCCGCGAGCCCCCGGATCTTCCGCTGCCGCAGCTCCGCCTCGTGGCGCACGGCGGTCGTCGCGGCGGCCGAGCGCGCGTCGAGGGCATCCCGGGCCGCGTGGATCCGCGCCTCCAGCCCCTCGAGCTCGGCCACGCGACGCCGGGTCGCCTCCGCCTCGGCGAGCGCCGCGCGCGCCCGGTCGACGCCGCCGGCAGCAGCAGCCGCGGCGTCCCGGGCCTCGACCAGCGGGATCCGCCCGGCCGGCCGCTCCGCGAGCGCCGCCTCCGCCGCGTCCGCCTCCGCCTCGCGCGCCGCGACCGCGTCCCCGGCGGCCCGCACATCGGCGCGACGCCGGGGCAGCCCGCGCTCGCGCGCCTCCGCGTCGGCCAGCGTCGCCAGCTCGGCCACGAGCGCATCGCGCCGCTCAGCGAGCGCCGAGGCGGTCGCGCTCGCGAGGGCGGGCCGCTCCGCCCGGCACGCCGCGCGGGCGTCGTCGTCGGCGACCTCGGCCGCGGTCCGCGCCGCATCCGCCCGGTCGCGCGCCGCCAGCTGGCCCGCGACCGACGCCGCCCGCCGCGCCTCCTCGACGCGCCGCGCCAGCCCGGCGATCTCCTCGGCCGCCTCGCGCACGGCCCCCTCGCGCGCGATCAGCGCCCGCCGCCTGTCGAGCGCGCGCGTCACCCGCTCCGCGTCGGCGAGCGCGGTCGCCGCATCCTGGCGCGCTCCCTCGTCCTCCGTGCGCGCCGCCTCCGCCGCGTCCGCCAGCTCGGCCAGCAGCCGCACGGTGTCGCGGGCGTCGGCGATCTCCAGCGCATCCACCCGCGTCGCCTCGCGCAACCCCGTGAGCGCCTCGGCGACCTTCGCGTCGGCGGCGTCGGTGCGCGCCTTCGCGGCCTTGCGCATCTCGCCGAGCTGCGCGGCGGTCCGTTCGTACACGGCCGTGCCGAAGAGCGACTGCAGCACGAGCCGCCGCTGCTCGCCCGTGGAGCGCAGGAACTCCGCGAACTCGCCCTGAGGCAGCACGACCGTCTGCACGAACTGCGCGCGCGTGAGGCCCACGATCCGCGCGACCTCCGTGCCGACCTCCTGCGTGGTGGTGCCGATCACCTCGCCCGCGTCGGCGTCCGGCGACGACAGCCGCGCGAGCGTCGCGGAGGCGTTCTGGTTCGTGGTGCCCGTGCCGCGTGCCTTCGGGCGCTGGTGCTGCGGGCTGCGGCGCACGCGGTGGATCCCCGCGGCCGTCTCGAACACGAGCTCCACGTACGGCTCCACGCCGGGGGCCGCGTGGTGGCTGTGCAGCCGGTCTCGGCTCGAGCCCTCGCTCGCGAGCGACCCGTAGAGCGCGAACACGACGGCGTCGATGAGCGTCGACTTGCCGGATCCCGTGGGCCCCTCCAGCAGGAACAGCCCCGAGCGTCCGAGCTCCGCGAAGTCGATGACGTGCTCGCCGGCGAACGGCCCGATCGCCTGGAGGGTGAGCCGGTGCAGCTCCATCAGGCGCTCCGGTCCGCGGCGAGGGCGTGCTCGTACGCCTGGCGGAGCACGAGCGCCTCGGCCTCGGTGGGCGGCGCGCCGGTCGCGTACGCGACGAAGTCGGCAGCGACATCGAGCGGATCCGTCGACGCGTCGACCACGCGCGACCGCACGCCCTCGACCCGCCCCTCGGGCTCGTGCAGCACGACGAGCGCGTGCGGCAGCGCCTCCCGTACGCGCGCCACCAGGTGCGCCGGGTGCACGGGATCCGTCACGTGCACGCGCAGCCACGCGTCCGCGAGGTCGGCGTGCCGACCGTCGACGATCTCGGCGAGCGTCCCCGTGACCTCCGCCAGCCGTCTTGGCACCGGCGCCGGGATCAGCTCGACCGTCGTGGATCCGTCGGCCGCCAGCTCCACGAGCGCGCTCGACTTCCGCTGCAGCCGCTCCCCGAAGGAGAACGCGAGCGGCGAGCCGGAGTATCGGATGACGGGCCGCGCCGATCCCGCGGCCCGCACCTCCTGCGCGCCGTGCAGGTGCCCGAGCGCCACGTAGTCCGCGCCCCGGAACACCGACGCCGGCACCTGGTCGAACCCGCCCACGCGGATGTCCCGTTCGCTCTCGCTGGGCGCAGCACCCGTGACGAACGCGTGCGCGACGACGACCACGCGCGCGTCGGGCCGGGCGGCGGCGTCCGCGCGCACCCGATCCATCGCGGCTCCCAGCACGGCCTCGTGCGAGCGCGGGAGAGGGGGCGACCCGGGCGCGGCGAGCGTCGCGCGCACGGCATCCGGATCCAGGTACGGCACCCCGTAGAACGCGACCGGTCCGCCGATGTCCTCCACCACGACGGGCTGATCCAGCGTCTCGGCCGACGCCAGGATGTGGAGCCCGTCCCGCAGCAGCGCCGACGCGAACCCGAGCCGCGCGGCCGAGTCGTGGTTGCCGGGCGTGACGATGACGGTCGCGAGCGCGCTCAGCCGCGCGAGCGCGTCCCCGAGCAGCCGCACGCTGGGCACGCCAGGTACGGCGCGGTCGTAGACGTCGCCCGCGACGAGCACGACGTCGACCTCCCGCTCGCGCACGACATCGACGAGGTGGTCGAGGAACGCCGCCTGATGCGCGTGCAGGTCCTCGCCGTGGAGGGTGCGTCCGAGGTGCCAGTCGCTCGTGTGGAGGATGCGCACGCGGGTCCTTCCGTGGGGCTGCCGGCGGTGCCCGTCACGCTACCGGAGGGGGCCGACACGGCCGGGGCTCACGGCTGCGGAGTCGGGAAGGAGGTGTCGGGGATGACGGGCTCGCTGTGCGTGTCGCACGCGCGCGTGTCGCACTCGTGGATCGACAGGTGGTCCCGTCCGGAGAAGAGGACGACCATGGACCTGTTCGTCACGTGCTCGCGCGCTTCGCGCGCGGAGGAGAGGGGCGACAGATCGGGTCGAGCATCCTCACGGACCGCGGTGCCGCCGACATGTTCGGACAGCCTGTCGGTGTCCGAACGGGAGAGGTCCTGCTCCGAGAGGGTCGCCGACGCCGGCTCGCTGGTGCTGCAACCCGCCTGCGTCATCGCGGCCTCCGTGTCCTGGATGGCGGCTCGCGCCGTCTCCCGGCTGGGCAGCGGGCAGGCGGCCTCCGCGGTCACGTCGCACTCGTGGTCCCGGGCACGGTGATCCGGGAAGATCTGCCCCTCCGGGCCGTCGCCGCCCACCCCGCATCCGGCCGCCACCCGTAGCCCGGCCCGCGTGAGGCCTGGCGGGGTGACGGCGGCGGTCACCAGCTCGGTGGCGTGCGGCAGGTTCCCCGCGCCGAGCTCCGGCGAGACCGGCACGCCGGACGGCGCGCAGCCGGCGAGGCCGAGGAGCACCGCCGCGGTGACGAGGCCCGAGCGGAGCGGACCGGTGCGGGCCGTGTCGGCTCTCCTCGCGGCGGGTCCGGTCCGGCCGCCGGGGACTGTCCCTGTGCCGTCAGCCCTTACTTCCCGTGCGCCGCGACCGACACGTCCTCCCACTCGCGCCAGGTCTCCAGGCGCTGCGCGTAGTCCTTCTCCGCGATCGCGAGCGGGCCGTCGCCGAGGAAGATCCGCAGCGGCGGCTCCTCCGCGTCGACGATCGCGAGGATCGCGTCGCGCGTCGCCGTCGGGTCGCCCGGCGTCGTCTTCTTGTAGCCCTCGGCCCGGCGCTGCCGCATGCCGTCGTAGGCCGCGATCGGCTCGCTCCGCTTGGCAGACGCATCCGCCCAGTCGGTGCTGTAGCCGGCGGGCTCCACGAGCGTCACGTGGATCCCGAACTCGGCCACCTCGAGCGCCAGCGACTGGCTGAGGCCCTCGAGCGCCCACTTCGACGCGTGGTAGATGCCGGTGTTCGTGAACGCGCTGATCCCGCCGATGCTCGACACCTGCACGATGTGCCCGGATCCCTGCGCCCGCATGATCGCGACCGCAGCCTGCGTGATCCACAGCGCGCCGAACACGTTGGTCTCGAACTGGCCGCGCGCCTCGTCCTCGGTGATCTCCTCGATCGCCCCGAACTGGCCGAAGCCCGCGTTGTTGACCACGACGTCGAGCGAGCCGAAGCGCTCCGCCGCCTGCTGCACGGCGGCGATGCCGGCGTCGCGGTCGGTGACGTCGAGCCGGATGGGGAGCACGGCGTCGCCGTGCCGCTCGACGAGCGCGTCGAGGGTGGACGTGTCGCGGGCGGTCGCGGCGACGCGGTCGCCGCGCTCCAGCGCAGCCTCCGCCCACTCGCGGCCGAAGCCCTTGGATGCGCCGGTGATGAACCAGGTGGTCATGGCGATGTCCTCTCGTCGGTACCCCTCACCCAACGCCTGGGGCCGGAACCCCATGCCCCGCATCCGCGATCCCCTTCCCAGGCGTCGCTCGACGGACAACCCGATCGGATCCGCTCGCCCGGGGGACCCGCAGAGCCGCCTTGGTAGGATCGAGTGTGACTGGAGAGAACCTGCTCGGCGTGCCCGAGACGCGCCTGGCCGACGAGCCCGAGGTCGCTGCCCGCATCCAGGATGCCGACGGCCACCACGACACCCTCGGCGCCATCGCGGCCGACCACCCGCAGTCGTCGCTCGTCTGGGCGCTGCTCGCCGACTCCGCGTACGTGCAGGGCGACCGCATCGCCTCCTACGCCTTCGCGCGGGTGGGCTACCACCGCGGCCTCGACTCGCTGCGGAAGTCCGGCTGGAAGGGCCAGGGCCCCGTGCCGTGGAGCCACGAGCCCAACCGCGGTGTCCTCCGCTCCCTCTACGCGCTCCGCCGCGCGGCCGCCGCCATCGGCGAGGAGGACGAGGTCTCGCGCCTCAGCGCCTTCCTGCGCGACGCGGATCCCACGGCCGCCGGCCACATCGAGGCCGCCACCGCCGGGGCGCTCCCGCCCACGGAGGCCATCGTCATCCGCGGCCAGGACTGATCCACCGCTCCGCCCGCACCACCGCACGCCACCCGATCCACCCCGACCGACCCGCCCCGACGAGGAGTGAGCCATGCCCGCAGTAGTGATCATCGGAGCCCAGTGGGGTGACGAGGGCAAGGGACGGGCGACCGACCTCCTCGGCAGCCGCGTCGACTACGTCGTCAAGTTCAACGGCGGCAACAACGCCGGCCACACGGTCGTCGTCGGCGACGAGAAGTACGCGCTGCACCTGCTGCCGTCCGGCATCCTCACGCCGGGCGTCGTTCCCGTCATCGGCAACGGCGTCGTCGTCGACATCGAGGTGCTGTTCCACGAGCTCGATGCGCTGGCCGCCCGCGGCGTCGACGTCTCCAAGCTCCGCGTGAGCGCCAACGCGCACGTCATCACGCACTACCACCGCACCATCGACAAGGTCACGGAGCGCTTCCTCGGCAAGCGCCAGATCGGCACCACCGGACGCGGCATCGGGCCCACGTACGCGGACAAGATCAACCGCGTCGGCATCCGGATCCAGGACCTCTTCGACGAGAACATCCTGCGCCAGAAGGTGGAGGCGGCCCTCGACGCCAAGAACCACATGCTCGTCAAGATCTACAACCGCCGCGCCATCTCGGCCGAGGAGATCGTCGAGAGCCTGCTCTCCTACGTGGAGCGCCTGCGCCCCATGGTGTGCGACGCGTCGCTCGAGCTGAACGCCGCGCTCGATGAGGGCAAGACGGTCCTGTTCGAGGCCGGCCAGGCCACCATGCTCGACATCGACCACGGCACGTACCCGTTCGTCACGTCCTCGAGCGCCACGTCCGGCGGCGCGGCCACGGGCTCGGGCGTCGCGCCGAACCGCCTCGAGCGGATCATCGCGGTCGTCAAGGCGTACACGACCCGCGTCGGAGCCGGTCCGTTCCCCACGGAGCTGAACGACGAGTCGGGCGAGTACCTGCGCGCCAAGGGCTTCGAGTTCGGCACCACCACCGGCCGCCCGCGCCGCTGCGGCTGGTACGACGCGCCCATCGCGCGCTACACGGCCCGCATCAACGGCGTCACCGACTTCGTGCTCACCAAGCTCGACGTGCTCTCCGGCCTCGCGACCATCCCGGTGTGCGTCGCCTACGACGTCGACGGCGTGCGCCACGACGAGGTGCCCGTCTCGCAGTCGGACTTCCACCACGCGACCCCCATCTACGAGGAGTTCCCGGGCTGGCAGGAGGACATCACGGCCTGCCGCCGCTTCGAGGACCTGCCGAAGAACGCGCAGGACTACGTGACGGCCATCGAGCGCATGAGCGGCGCCCGCATCTCCGCCATCGGCGTGGGTCCGGAGCGCGAGCAGGTCGTCGTGCTGCACGACCTCCTCGAGGCCTGACCCTGATCCACGACGGCTGGGCCGACGACGCCCGCCTCGGCACGGACGCGTCGGACCTCGCGCGCTTCCTCAGCCGGGCGGACGCCCGCACGATGAATCGCGAGCGCCTCCAGGCGGATCTCGACATGGGCCAGGAGCAGTACGTGGCGGCCTGGCGCGAGCTGCACCGCTTCGGCTACGTGTCGTCGGCGGAGCTGCGGCGGCTCGTCGTCGACCGGTAGGGCAGGTCCGGAGGGCGGCACGCTACCGCTGGAGCGGATCCGCGGGGCGGAGCAGGTGCTCGTCCACCGGGAAGGGCACGGTGTACGACAGCTGCGTCGCGGTCGTCTCGCCCCACTCGTCCTTCGTCACCCGGATCTCCTCGGGCGACACCTCGGCGATCCGCACGCGCAGCCACGAACCGTCCTCGAGCCTCAGCTCGTGCGGGTCGGCGAGGTAGCCCAGGCCGAGCGCATCGAGGGTCTCCTCGGCGACCAGCCAGTCCACGACGCCTGTCCGGTGGCGTCCGAGGAGGTCGATGGCGACGAACCCCTCGCCGACCGGCTCCATCCAGCCCAGGAGCTCGCGGTCGTCGGATCTCCGGTGCTCGATCCAGTCAGGTCCCATGCTGCGAGGCTAGCCGCGCCCGCGTCAGGATCGCCGTCGCCTGACCGCGGTCGGAGTGCGGCTCGCCGCGGGACGCATCCACTTCCCTAGTGAGCGCGCAAGGAGTGCACCATGCCGCGGAGGATCCGCGTGGCCGCCTCGCGGTCGGCGTCGCCGAGGTCGCCGAGCATCCGCAGCTCCACCGCGCGCACGGCCGCACTCGCCGTCGACAGCTGCCGGCGGCCCGCCGCGGTGAGACGCGTCGGCTGCACCCGGCCGACCGCCTCCTCCGCCGGGCGCGTGACGATCCCGTCGCGCTCGAGGGTCTGCAGCAGCACGTTCATCGACTGGCGCGTCACGAAGGCGCCGCGGGCGAGGTCGGAGTTCGAGGATCCCGGGCGCTGGGCGAGGAGCTCCAGGCAGGAGTAGTGCGTGATCGTCATGCCGAGAGGTCGGAGCGCCTCCTCCATGGCGGCGCGGAGCGCGCTCGCGGCCTCCTTGAGCAGGTAGCCGAGCGAGGTCGGGAGGTCGATGCCGTCGGCGCCTTGACTCATGTCAGCAGTCTGACATATGCTCCTCCATGTCAGGCATCTGACATGACACACAGGAGGCACCATGCCCGTCACCGGCCCCGACTTCGTCTCGCTCCAGGTCACCGACCTCGACGCCTCGCGGGAGTTCTACGAGCGGTTCCTCGGCCTCGTCCGGTCGCCCGCCGGACCCCCGCACGCGGTCGTCTTCACCACGACGCCCATCGCCTTCGCGCTCCGCGAGGTGGTGGCCGGAACCGACATCGCGGGCACCCCGCAGCCCGGCATCGGCGCGGCCATGTGGCTGCATGCGACCGACGTGCAGGCGATCCACGACGCGCTCGTCGCCGACGGGCACCGCATCGTGACCGCGCCGTTCGACGGCCCGTTCGGACGCACGTTCGCGTTCGCGGACCCGGACGGCTACCACGTGACGCTGCACGACAAGGCCTGACGAGGGTCAGCGGGGCGTGGCCCCGAGCACCGCTCCCGCGATCCGATCGGCCGCCTCGGCCGGCGTGATGCGGGACGTGTCGACCACCTCCGCATCCGCGTGCAGCCACGTGCGCGCCGCCTCCGCGTAGGGCTCGACGCGGGAGAAGCGGAAGGCGGAAGGGCCGAGGTCCGGGTCGCGCTGGATGCGATCGCGGAGCGTGTCCGTGTCCGCGTGCAGCACGAAGTGGCGGATCGGGATGCCGTGCGCGGCGAGCCCCGCGCTGATCTCGCGCCAGTACGCCTCGACGAGCACCGTCATCGGCATCACGAGCGTGCCGCCCGTGTACTCGAGCACGCGGTGGGCCGTCTCGACGACGAGCGGCCGCCACGGGGTCCAGTGCTGGAAGTCGTCCAGCTGGGGGAGCGGCGGCCGGATGTCCATGAGCACCTCGCCGACCTTCTCGGCGTCGAGGAGCCGGCTGTCGGGGACCCGCTCCTGCACGAGCCGCGCCGTCGTCGTCTTGCCCACCCCGTGCGTCCCGTTCAGCCAGATGATCATGGCCGGAAGCTATCGCGGGCGTCGCGCCGACGGCATCGGCCGGGCGATGGATCCCGGGTCGCCCTGGTCGCAGCCGCGCCGGAGGACCAGGCTGGACGAGCGGCGGGATCCGGTCCCGCCCGAGGACGCGCCCCCGAGCGCGCGGAAGGACACCATGCTCTGCATCGTCTACTCCAGCACGGCCGAGCGGTCCTTCGACGACATCGACCTCGCCCAGCTCCTCGCGCAGAGCCGCGCGACCAACGAGGCCCACGGGCTCACCGGCCTGCTCGTGCACCGGCAGGGGCGCTTCCTCCAGCTGATCGAGGGCGAGGACGCCGACGTCCGGGAGCGCATGGCCGCGATCCTCGCCGACGACCGCCACGGTCGCATCGCCACGCTGATGGAGGAGCACATCACCGAGCGGCAGTTCCCCGACTGGACGATGGGGATGGCGAAGTACGACGCCCGCGTGGCCGAGCGGATCCCCGGCTACCGCGACACCTTCGACGACCTGCAGGGCGAGCGTCCGGACGACGCCATCCGGCCCGCGCTCCTCGAGCTGATCCGCTGGTTCCAGGAGGACACGGGCCGGCTGTCCTGACGCGCGCGCTCTACCGGCTGTCGGGGATCCGCTTCATCACGGCGCGGGCCGAGCGGCGCGCTGCCGGTCGAAGGCGGCACGGATCGGCGCCGTGTCGTAGACGATGTGCAGCTGCGCGATGCGGCCCTGGTCGTCGAGCTCGGCGACGTCCACGACCGTGAAGGGCGCGGGATCCCCGTTCGCCAGCATCCACGCAAAGTCGAACCAGAACGCGATGGTCGGTGTGCCCTCGTCGTCGCCGTGCATCACGCGCCGCAGGGTGAGCCGCGATGCGGAGGTGTCGGCGAACAGCTCGGGGTAGAAGTCCGTGGCGGGGAGGGTGCCGTAGAGCGGCGAGTGGACGATGCCGCCCGGCGCGAAGAGGGCGATCGCCGCCCCCGCGTCGGCCGTCTCGAGGGCGCGGAGGTATCGGGTGACCAGCATGGGCGCGAAGGTACCAGAGGGCGGTAGGCGGGCCGCTGGGCGATCAGGCGTCGGGCGCCGCGCCCCGCCAGAAGTCCGCGAGGAGGTCCGCGCTCGCCTCCGGCTGGTCGACCTGGGCCGAGTGGCCCGCGTCGGCGACGACCTCGTAGCGGGCGCCCGCGCGTGCGGCCATGTCGCGCTGCCAGTCCTGGGGCCAGGCGTCGTCGGCGTCGCCGTGGGAGACGAGCACGGGGATCCCGGTCGCGCGGAGCTCGTCGACGCGGTCGGTCTGCGCCTGCATGATCTCCAGCGCGCCGAGCAGCTGCGCCGACGCCGTGCCGAAGAGGCGCGTGCGGAACCACGCCACCTCGGGGTCGTCGCCGTCGAGCTGCTCGGGCAGGAACCACAGCGGCCAGAGCCCGGCGCTGCCCGACGCGCGGAGGGCGGCGATCTGCTCGGAGCGCTCGCCGCGGCTGCGGGGGCCCGAGTTCCAGTGCGTGTAGCTGGCGAAGCGGCCGGGGTCGCGGATCACGGCCTGCATGCCGACGACGCCGCCGAAGCTGTGGCCGAGGAGGTGCACGGGGCCGAGGGGTGCGATGGGCGCGGCGCCGGTCGCGACGTGACGTCCGCCGGATCCACCGCGACCGGCGAGCGCGTCCACCACGTGATGCACGTCCTGGCCGAGGGTCTCGAGCTCGTAGCCCGAGGCGTCGACAGGCGGCTCGGCCTGGCCGGGGCCGGTGGATCCCCACTGCCCGCGTTGCGAGAACGCCACCACCGTGAAGCCGCGGTCGGCGAGGGGGCCGAGGACGGGGAAGAAGTCCTCCTTCGACCCCGTGAAGCCCGGCACGAGCAGCGCGAGGGGCGCTGTCGCCGGATCCCCCGTGCGGGCGGGCACGTGGACGGCCGACAGCCGCGCCGCCGGGACCTCGATGGTGAGGTCCTCCGCGTCCTCGGGCCGGTGGTCGGACAGGGTGCGCGGGGCGCGGGCGTCGTTGCTCATTCCGTCAGCGTAGGCCGGGGGTGACCAGGCGGCTGGTCGCCTCAGCCCGCGTCCACCACCGGCAGCGTCAGCAGGAAGCGGGCGCCGGCGCCAGGATCCCCGGGCAGGCACACGAGGTCGCCACCCTGGGCGCGGGCGAGCGCGCGGGCGATGGGGAGGCCGAGACCTGCGCCGCCGGCGTGGCGGTCGCGGCCGTCGTCGAGGCGCACGAGGCGGTCGAAGATCCGCTCGCGGTCGGCGTCGGGGACGCCGGGGCCGTCGTCGACGACCGTGATGCGCACGGATCCGTCGTCGTCCGTCTCCGCCTCCACGCGCACCTCGGCCGCCGCGTATCGGGCCGCGTTCTGCAGGAGGTTGTCGAGGATCTGGGCGAGCCGGTGGGGATCCGCGCGCACCGCCGGGGGAGCCCCGCGGACGTCGGCGATGACGTGCGTGCCGGGCGTGCGCGCCTGCTGCTGGGCCACCGCCTGCTCGACCACGGGCGGCACGGCGACCGGCCGGCCCTCGACCGAGAGGCCCTCGTCGAGGCGCGCCATCGTCAGCATGTCGTCGACCAGGCGGCCCGCGCGGATCGCCTCGCGCACCACGTTCACGGACAGCCGCTCGCGCTCCTCGTCGCTCGGGTCGGCGCGGACGAGCGCGTCGGCGGACGCGCGGATCCCGGCGACGGGCGTCCGCAGCTCGTGTGCCGCGTCCCCCACGAAGGCGCGCATGCGGGCCTCCGCCGCGAGCGCCTGGTGCTCGGCGTGCTCGAGGTCGTCGAGCATCTCGTCGAACGCGGTCGCGGTGCGGCCGAGCTCCGTGCCGGGCCGGGTGGGGCGGAGGCGGCGGCCGCGGTCGCCGCGGCCGATGGAGCGCGCGACGCCCGTCATGTCCTCGAGCGGCTGCAGCGTCCGGCGCACCACGACGACCAGCGCGACCGCCGCGAGCAGGAGGAACCCGACGGAGGCGACCGCGAGGATCCCGCGGAGGGTGGCGAGGGTGTCGTCCACGGATCCGGTGCCCGCGGACAGCTCGAGCACCGTGCCGTCGCTGAGGTCGGAGCGGAGGGTGATGGAGTCGGCCGACGAGCTGACCGAGCTCGAGGCGACGGTCACCGCGTCGGCGGCCGGCGTCGCGGGGGTGCTGACGGACCCGGACCCGGGTGCCTCCCCCAGCGGATCCGGGCCGGGCAGCGTGCCGCCGAGCGGATCGCGACCCGGTCGCACCGAGACCGCGCCGCCGTCCGGGCTCGTGATCTGCACGGCCACGCCCTGCGCGCTGAGCCGCTCGGCCAGCGCGTCGTCGTCGAGGACGCCCACGAGCGCGGCGGCGGCGGACGCGCGGTCGGCCAGGCGATCCTGGATCTGCTGTCGCAGCTGCGCCCCGAGGATCGCCTGCACCGTGAGCGACAGCGCCACGAGCAGCACCGCGAGGAGCGCGAGCACCGCGAGGACCGTGCGCGTGCGGAGGGATCCGGTGCGCAGCGGGCCGTCCGGCGCGGCGGCGGGAGCGCGGCCACGGATGCGCGACCTCACGCCTCCACCCGGTAGCCGAGCCCGCGGACGGTGTGCAGGAGTCGCGGCCCCCGCGCCTCCATCTTCTTGCGCAGCGCGCTGATGTGGACCTCGACGAGGTTCGGGTCGGCCTGGTCGTACCCCCACACCTGCGTGAGCAGCTGCGTCTTGGAGAGCGTGCGGCCGCGGTGCGCCGCGAGGTATGCGAGCAGCTGGAACTCGATCGAGGTCAGCTCGAGCTGCTCGCCGCCGCGCCTCGCGAGGCCGGAGTCGGGATCCACGAGCAGGTCGCCGATCTCCACCACGGACGCGAGCCGACCGCGCCGCCGGAGCACAGCGCCGACGCGGGCCACCAGCTCCGCGAGCGCGAACGGCTTGACGATGTAGTCGTCGACGCCCTGGCCGAAGCCGCGCAGGCGGTCCTCGACGGCGTCGCGGGCGGTGAGCATGATGACGCTCGCGTCGCTCCAGCGGCGGATCCGCTCGGCCAGCTGGATGCCGCTCGGGCCGGGCAGCATCCAGTCGAGCACCACGAGGTCGGGCAGGAAGCCCTTGACCTCCTCCTCGAGCTCGACGCCGGACGCGAGGCCGCGGACGACGAAGCGCTCGGCGGTGAGGGTGGAGACGACGGCGGCGCGGATGGCCTCGTCGTCCTCGACCACGAGGACGCGTGCGGGAGGGAGCATGTGCCGACTGTAGGAGCCGCGGATGGGCGCTCCCGGCCGCATGTCCGCTCGGGGCGCGGAACTTAAGGAGGACTTCAGATCCGCTGCCGAACCTGGATCCACGACCGCAGGCGCACCCCGCGCCGCGGCGGACACGGAAGGACCACCATGGACGACACCATCACCGTCTTCGAGAAGGGGCCGGGCGGGCGGAAGCCCGGCGCGCCGACCCCGGCGTCGCGGAAGCGCCGCACGGGCATCGCCGTCGGCATCGCGGGAGCCTCGATCGGCCTCGTCGCGCTGTTCTCCTCGGCGGCGTTCGCCGACGGGAACGGCGGCGACACGAGCGGCCAGGCCGGATCCGGGAGCGGCACCTCCGCGACCTGCCCCGCCCCGCCCGCGCTGCCCGACGGCACGACGCCGCCGGCGCCCGTGACGCGGCCCGACGGATCCACGCCGCCGGCCCCGCCGACGAACGCGGACGGCACGCCGGCGACGCCGCCCACGCCTCCGACGCCGCCGAAGGACGCGGACGGATCCACGGCCACGGTGCCTGCGCCCCCGACGAACGCGGACGGCACGCCCGCGACGCCTCCGACGCCGCCCACCCCGCCCACCCCGCCGACGAACGCGGACGGGACCCCGGCGACGTCGCCCACCCCGCCCACGAACGCGGACGGCACGCCCGCGACGCCGCCCACCCCGCCCACGAACGCGGACGGCACGCCCGCGACGCCGCCCACCCCGCCGACGAACGCGGACGGGACCCCGGCGATGCCGCCCGCGCCGCCCGCCGACGGCTGCGCGCCGCCCGCCCCGCCCGTCGGCGCCGACGGCAAGGCGCCGACCCCGCCCGCCGGTCCCGCGGCTCCCGCCACGACGCCCGGGTCCTCCAAGGGCTCGACGTCGGGCGGCGCTCCCGCGACGACGCCCGCGCCGACGTCCACGTCCGGCAGCTAGACCGGATCCACCGCCCGGCCGGGACCCGCGACCACAGCGGGCCCCGGCCGCGCGTCTGCCACCATGGCCGGGTGACCGCCACCGTCCCCGCGCCCGCCCCGCTCGTCGGCACCCACGTCCGGCTCGACCCGCTCACGCCGGATCACCTCCCGGCCCTCCGCGTCGCCATCGCCCACCCGGCCGTGTTCGCGGGCGGCTTCGGCGGCGGGTCGGCCGGCCTCCGCACCGACCCGGCGGAGTTCGACGCGTGGGCCCGCGGCTACTTCCGCTGGCACGACCTGCCGTGCGCCGTGATCCTCGTCGGCGGCCCGCACGACGGCGAGCTCGTCGGCACCACGAGCCTCACTGAGCTCGACACGCGCCGCGAGCGCGCGCACCTCGGCTGGACCGCGTACGACCCGCGCGTCTGGGGCACGGTCGTCAACGCGGAGGCCAAGCGCCTCCTGCTCGGCCTCGCGTTCGACGCGGGCTTCGGGCGCGTCAAGCTGCAGGCCGACGCCCGCAACGCGCACTCCCGCGGCGCCATCCTCAAGCTCGGCGCCACCTTCGAGGGCGTGTGCCGCCGCGATCAGCTCCGCGCCGACGGCACCTGGCGCGACGCCGCGATCCACTCGATCCTCGCCGACGAGTGGCCCGCCGTCCGCGCCGGGCTCGACGCGCGCATCGCCGCGCACGAGGGACGACCAGTCCTGTTCCGGACGCCCGCGACCTGAGCGCGTGCCATCCGGCGGGACGAGTCAGCCGGCGGACGGATCCGCGTCGCCGGCCTCGACGGGGTAGTGGAACTGCATGCCGACGGAGTCGATGCTGCCGGTCCACACCATGTCCCGGCCGACGCGGTGCAGCGGGGGAGCGGTCGAGTCGATGACGTCGGCGAGGCCGAGCTCCGCGATCCAGTCCTCGATGATCTCCCGTCGCGCCGGGCGCGAGTAGGCGTCGGCGCTGCCGATGAAGTGCACGAAGTCCGCGTCGCCGAGCTCCCACGCCAGCGGGCGGAGTCCGCGCTGCTGCCCTTCGGCGTTCCAGGCGATCGCGACCATGAGCTCGATGTCCGCGCGTCGCATCGAGCGGCGGCCGAGCGGGATGGGGGACTGCGCGGCCATGGGCGTCTCCTGGATCGTCGTACGTCGGCGGGCGGGCACGTGCGCGAGATGATCCGGCGCCCGCCGTGCGGGCCGAGCGGAGAGGCGGAGATGGGGCCTTCACCGAGCCCGAGCCCGACGAACGCGCGACCGCGCGTCGGGCCCTGCTCCCAGGCGCCCGGATCGGGCGGACACCTGGCGTGATCGCTGTCGCATCGCCGGACCGTCGCGTTCCGGCAGTGCCACACGACGTCCCCAGCGACGGGTAATCATTCGGGACTGGTGCGAACGTGGTCCCTCGGGTGAGGGAATACCAGGGTCCGTGTCACATTGGGCCCCGGATCCGCCCGGCGGCTCCACGAGAGCTCTCCGCCGTGCCGGCAGGAGGTGCTAGGCGGCGTCCGGCGACGCTTCGACCGCCGCCGTCGCCGAGGCACAGGCCACAGGCGGGGCGGCATCCTCGTCGTCCGCCTCCTCGCCGGGGTGGATCCGCGTGACCCGGAGCGAGTGCACGTTCAGCCGGGCGCCTGCGGGGCCCTCGGCCACGCGGATCACGCCGGGTCCCCGGCGCATCTGCACGTCGATGGACAGCGTCCGCCGGGTGGCTCCCTCCGGGAGCGGCGGGTAGCTCACGGTGCGGGTCTGCGCGCGGTCGAGGGCGAAGCCGAGGGCGAGCGGGGTGGATCCGCAGTGGTCGTACGTGACGGCGACGGAGTGCCGGCCGTCGTGCTCGGCGACGACGGCGAAGTCGAGGTAGCTGCGGCTGTCGGGATCGGCGTCCTCGGGCGGCAGCGGTGCGCTGGCGTGGACGCGCGAGGACTGGACGCGCGAGGCGTCGGCGGCGGGGTAGCAGCGGGCGTGGGCGATGGAGTGCCTCCGGGCGGTGCACATCGGTGTGTCGGGACGCAGCGTCGGGAGCGGCCGGGAAACCGTGCCCGGTCCTGCGGGTGCGGCGCGTCGGGCCGGTGTCGGCGGCGGTGGCGCGTGCATCGTGGACCATCTCGCGCACGTGACGAGAGGGGACGTCGATCGGCGCGTCGTTCGGCCCCGACGATGCGGGGCGACGGGCTCACCATACGGCGTCCGGGCGCGGGCCGCGCGGGCCGCGCCCCCGACTCCGCGCACCCTCGCGCGCGGCCGCGTCCCCCGCACGGCGGACGCGGTCGCGGCATCCCCTCCGTACCGTGGAGGGACGACGCGACGACGGGAGACGCACGATGCAGAGCAGGTGGGCGGCCGCGATCCTCGGCGACCGGGAGGATCCGCGCGCACGGCTGCACGCGATCTTCGGCGGGCCGGCCGCCACGAGCGGGCAGCCGCCGGCCGCCGCCCTCGAGTGGGCGGAGCGGGCGCTCGCGGAGGCCGACCCGGCGCACGAGGCCGACGTCGTCGCAGCGACCCGGACGCTGCGCCGGGCCGAGCGGCGGCTCGCGCTCCGGCCCGCCGTCTTCCTCGCGGAGCACGCCATCGCGCGCCGCGGTCCCGCGTGACGGCCCGCGGATCCCTCCACCACGTCGAGCTGCAGGTGCGCGACCTCGACTCCGCGCTCGCCTCCTGGGGCTGGATCCTCGGCGAGCTCGGCTACGCGGAGGACGTCAGCTGGGCCGACGGCCGGAGCCTGCGCCTCGGCGACGCCTACCTCGTGATCGCCCGGGCTCCGCTCGACGCCCCGCACGACAGGCGCGCCGCGGGCCTCAGCCACCTCGCGTTCCACGCGGGATCGGCCGCCGACGTCGACCGCATCTGGGCCGAGGCGCCCGACCACGGCTGGGCGCGCCTCTACGCGGACCGCCACCCGTTCGCGGGCGGGCCCGACCACCGTGCCGCGTTCCTCGAGGACGCCGAGCGCTTCAAGATCGAGCTCGTCGGGGACGCGTAGCCGGCCGGCCGCCCGGCCGCCCGGCCGCCGCGGGCCTCCGCGGGCTCGCCGTCGGGTCCGGTCGCGCGCGCCCCCCCCCCACGACGCGCCCGGGCCGCTCGCGGACCGCACGACGGCGTCCCGCCGCGTTCGCCCGCGATCCACCGTCCGTGCCGCGAACGTGCACGTGCCGCGACGAGTGCTCCCAGGCTCGTCGTGGTCTGATGGATCCATGGAACCCATCTACACCGCTATCGCGCACGCCTCCGGCGGAGGACGCGACGGACACGTCCGCAGCGAAGACGACCGCATCGACTTCGACACCCGTCCCCCCAAGGAGATGGGCGGCTCGGGCGAGGGCACGAACCCCGAGCAGCTCTTCGCCGCCGGGTACAGCGCCTGCTTCCTCGGCGCCACCCACCTCGTCGGCAAGAACGCCGGCGTCGACACGAAGGACGCGGGCGTCTCCGCCAGCGTCTCCATCGGCGACAACGGCCAGGGCGGCTTCGGCCTCGCGGTCGAGCTCGACGTCTACCTCCCGAACGTGGCGCCCGAGCGCCGCCAGGAGATCGCGGACGCGGCCCACCAGGTCTGCCCGTACTCCAACGCCACGCGCGGCAACATCGACGTGAAGGTCACCATCGTCGACTGATCCACCCGCACGACACGAGGCGGGCGTCCCCATCGGGGACGCCCGCCTCCGTCGTCCAGGCGCGGATGGGTAGGGTCATCGCATGCCTGAGAACACCGGCCCCGCAGGGGCGCCCCTCGACGACGACGCCCGTGCCGCCCTCGAGGAGCTGGGGGAGATCCGCGGGAGCATCGACAACATCGACGCCGCCCTCGTGCACCTGCTCGCCGAGCGCTTCAAGTTCACGCAGTCGGTCGGCCGGCTGAAGGCCGCGCACGGGCTGCCCGCGGCGGATCCCGAGCGCGAGCGCCGCCAGATCCTCCGCCTCCGCGCGCTCGCCGAGGAGTCGCGGCTCGACCCGGCCTTCGCGGAGAAGTTCCTGAACTTCATCGTCGCGGAGGTCATCCACCACCACACGCGCATCGCCGAGGACCAGGGCGCCGCCACCTCCGCGGTCGCGCCCGAGGACGGCGGCCCGGCGGCCTGATCCGTCAGGCCGCGGAGTCCCAGTCCTCCGGGGCTCAGCCCTGCGGGGCTGACCGCTCCGGGGCTCAGCCCTCCGGGTACGCCTCCCGCAGCACGCGCTCGAGGAGCTCCGCCACCGCGCCCGGTCCCGACGCCGGCGCGACCGCCTCGACGCCCGCGTTGTAGTTCGTGTTCGTGTTCACGTCGTAGGTCACGAGCCTGCCGTCGGCCGTCTCGATGAACTCGATGCCGGCCACCTCGATCCCGAGCCCGGCGAGGAACGCGACGTACCGCTCCACGAGCGGGTGCTCCGCGGTGATGTCCTCCCGCAGCGAGAAGATCGTGTCGCCCGGCTGCTGCGCGATGGTCGCGCCGGGCGGCATCACGAGCGCGCTGGTGGTCGGGTCGATCGCGCACGCGTCCGCGGGGCACAGCTGGTACCCGCCGCGCGCGGTGTCGGCCTGGATCGCGTAGACGAAGCGCCCGCCGACGATCTCGACGCGCGTCACCCTCGGGGTCGCGGCCTCCAGGAACTCCTGCAGCAGCGTGATCCCGTCCTGCGGCTCCTCGAAGTCCGGCCCCTCCACGTAGGCGGCCAGCTCCTCGACGCTGTCGAACCGGCGGACGCCGAGGCCCTTGCCGCCCTGGTTGTGCTTGGTGATGAACGGCGTCGGCAGTCCGCGCGCCGCCTCGACGATGCGGTGGCTGCCGATGACGGCGCGCGTGCGCGGCACCTCGATCCCGGCGGCGCGCAACGCCGTCAGCTGGTCGACCTTGCTCACCTCGAGCTCGATGGTGCGGCGGCCGTTGACCGTGCGGCGGCCGTGCGCCTCCAGCCACGACATGAGGGCGCGCGTGTAGTCCTTGGAGAGCGCGTGGTCGCGCGTGTGGGCGGAGGCGCTGATCCGCGACCAGAAGATCCCCTCGGGCGGCGCCTCGTCGATCTCGAGCACGCCGTCGGTGAGGAGCCACTCCTCGTAGGGCACGCCGCGCGCGTCGAGCGCTGCGGCGAACGGGCCGAACCACTCGGGGTTCTCGTGGATGGCGTATACCTTCGGCGCGGTGGTCATCCCCCCAGGCTACGAGGCCGGGGAGGCCGCGCCGGACGCGTGACGGACGGCGTCAGCTCACGCGCACGAGCGCCTGCACCGGCAGGTGGTCGCTCATCATGCGGCCGCGCCAGGCGAAGTCGTTGACCGCGGCGGCGCGGACGTCCACGCGGTCGCTCACGAGGATCCAGTCGATGCGCGGGCCGTCGACGACCGGCGGCCGGTAGTCGGGGAACGTGCCGAAGGCGGGCGTCGCCTGGCGCGCGGTGTCGAGCCAGGAGTCGCGGAGACCGGCCCGGCGGGTGAGGGCGTCGTAGGGGAACGAGTCGACGGGTGCGTTGAAGTCGCCCATGAGCACGAGCGGCAGCCCCGCGAAGCGCGTGCGCACGAGCTCGGCGATGGCCTCGGCGGCGCGGTCGCGGGCCTCGGCCACGTCGTGGTCGAGGTGCGTGTCGAGCACGACGAGCGGATGGCCGGTGGCCTCGTCCTGGAAGCGCGCCCAGGTGAGGATCCGCGGCATGGGGTTGCCCCACGTCATGCTGCCGATCACGTCGGGGGTGTCGGAGAGCCACATCACGTCGTGCTCGAGGAGGGTGAGGCGGGACGCCTGGTAGAAGATCGCGCCGTGCTCGCCGTGGCTCCCGCCCTCGCGGCCCTGCCCGATCATGCGGTAGGACGGCGGGAGGGCCTTCTCGATCGCCTGGATCTGCGGCCACAGCGCCTCCTGCACGCCGAGCACCGTGGGCCGCTCCTGCTGCAGGAAGCGCGTCAGCACCTCCTGGCGCTCGGGCCAGTGGTCGGCCTCGCCCTCGCGGGTGCCGTGCCAGGGCATGCGCACGTTGAGCGTGATCAGGTGGATGTCGTCGCCGGTCGTCGGGCCGATCGCGGGGGTCATGACGACCATTCAACCCCGTGCGGCTGACCGCCTGGCCACGCAGGGTCGATCGCGCCGGGGGCCGGCGTCAGCAGCCCGGCGTGACGAGCGCCTTGACGAAGGCGCCGGTCTGGTACGTGTACTGCGAGACCCACTGGCGGAGGCTGAAGTCCACCGGGTCCTCGACCACCATGAGGTCGCCCGTGAAGCAGCGCGAGAAGATCAGCTGCGTGCGCGTGACGTGCGGGGTCCAGGTGATGACGATGGCGCTCGTCCAGCCGTTCTCCTCGGACTTCTCCTTGAGGTAGCGCGCCTCGCCCTGCGTCGTGAACGGCGACGGGGTGTCGCACGTGACGGCGTAGGGGAACTCGCCGTTGCAGGCCGCGAGCTCGCCTGCCGACTGCGGGCCGGTGGCCGGCACCGAGAAGACGACCGTGTCGGAGTAGCCCTCGTCCACCAGCTTCGCCGCGAGGTCGCGGCGCGTGGGGTTGGGCGGGCCGATGACGTAGATCACGTCGGCCTTGTCGGGCTGGCTCGCCGGAGGGAAGACGAAGAGCGGGATGCCGGCCAGGAGCCAGGCGAGCAGGAGCACGAGGAGCGCCAGGAGGGTGCGCACGATCCAGCGACGGACGCGGTGCGCCCGGCGGGGCGTCGTGGTGGTGGTGGTGCTGGGTGTCAACGTGTGCTCTCGGCCTGGAGGATCCGCGGGGGCGGCGTGCGGGCGGGCGTGCGGGGGCGGTGCGGTCCCCCGGCGGCTCGTCGAGCCTACGGGGAGCGCGTGACGGTCGCGAAGCCCCCATCCGGGGCGGGCGGCGCGGCGTCGTGGCGGCGGGCGGCGGATCAGCCGCCCGTGGAGCAGGGGACCTGGGTGATCTCGGACTCGAGCGGGCGCACGAGCGGCGTGTGGCGGACCTCGAGCGGTCCCTGGTCGTCGGACGTCGGCATGGTGAACGTGACGTCGACGGTCTTCGTGTCCTGCGGCGCGAGCTCGGTGCGGATGCGGATCATGCCGCGCCCCATGTCGGTGCCGCGCGCCTCCTCCGTGGTGAGGTCGGCGTCGGTCTTCCAGCCGGTGACGGTGGATCCGACGGGGCCGTACACGAGCAGGTCGTCGAACTGGCGGCCCTTGGCCTTGCCGTCGAGGCCCGTGACGTAGCGCGGCAGGCTCGTCGCGGCGTCTACCGGCGCGATGCTCGTCATGTCGACGGACACCGTGTACGTGGTGGTGTCGCCGCAGGTCTCCGCCTGGATGCGGGATCCGGAGCGCAGGTAGTAGCTCATCTTGGATCCGGAGCCGATGTCGTTGAAGTACAGGCCGATCGCGGTCTGGTCGGTGTTGTCGTCCGGCAGCGCGCCGCTCAGCGGCCCGCCCTCGATGAGCGTCTGCTCCTCGGGGACCGTGCTCCACATCAGCAGGCGGCGCTCGTCGATGGCCCGGTCGATCGCGGTGACCAGCGGGACGACGGGCGGGGTGTCGGTGACGAGCTTCGCGAAGATCGTGCTGGCCGCGCTCGCGAAGTAGCGGTCCTGAGCGAGGTAGTCGGGGTACTGGCTGTAGACGGCGCCGAGGAGGGTGGGCACCGCGTTCTCCGCGGTCAGCTGGTCGCCCGTGGCGAGCGTGATCGGCCCGGTCGCCTCCAGCAGGTAGCTGAGCGCGATCGGGTCGAACGACAGCACTCCGTCGACCCGGTCGCCGATGTTGGCCTCCCAGTACGACTTGGCGAGGGCGCCCGACGTGGGGAAGTCGGGGAACATCGTGATGTTCTGCTCGAACCGGTCCGAGCGCGGCTCGATGAGGCGCACGGTCTCGTCGGGCACGTCGCCCTGGCGCACGTTCCGCGGGAAGTCGTTGCTCGACGCCTGCTTCGCGATCCGCACGGTGCCGTCCTCGACGGTCAGCAGCACGAGCGCGGCCGGGTTGCCGCCGGTGGATCTGACCTCCGCGTTGTTCTGGAACATCAGCAGGTAGTTGCGCGCGCCGTCGGCCCCGAGGAGGTCGGGGAGGACCCCGGTGACCTCGCGGAAGGTGCTCGCGGTGTCCTCGGTGCTCGTGAGCGTGTCGTCCATGCGGTCGACGTCGTCGGCCACCTGCGCCCAGAGGCTGTCGCGGTCGATGGTGTCGAGCTCGGCGCGGGCGCCCGCGAGGCCGTCGCTCGCGGTCTGCACGGTCTGCCCGAGCGAACGGATCCCGTCGAGGTCGATGCGGCCGAGCACGGGCGTGAACGCCGAGAGGGAGACCTCGGTGGCGGGCGTGACGACGTCGGTCGCGAGCCGATCGCTCGTGGAGGCGAGCACGCGGGCGGCGTGGAGGTTCGGGCCGACGAAGGGGATCCACTCGTAGGCGCCGAGCACGCCGTCGTCCGCGGCCTCGGCGGCCTTCGCGGTGTGGTCGCGGAGCTCGGCGGCGCCGGTCTTCGCGGTGTCGATGTCGCCCGCGAGGAGCGCGGTCTGCACCTGGTCGGAGAGCGGGAGCGCGTCGCGGAGCTCGGACTGGACGGTGTCGACGCGGGGCAGGATCAGCGCGGCCGAGACGGCGGTGCCGATCACGAGGACGCCGATCACGCCGACCGGGATCCAGAGGCGCTTGCGCTTCCACAGGGGCCGGCGGGTGGCGTCGCGCTCCGTGCGGTCGGCGCGGCGGCGGCTGCGGCGGCCGGTCGAGCCGTCGGATCCGTCCGAGCCGTCGGCCGGGGGCAGGATGTCGTCGATGCCGCTCACCGGTCGGGCGTCCAGTTCCCGACCGGCTTTCCGGCCGGGAAGGCGCGGCCGTTGCCGATCGCGGGACGGGCGTCAGCGGACACCGGGGCGGATCCGCCGACGGCACCGAGGCCGGCGACCCCCGCGCCGATGAGCGCCTGCTCGCGGACGGCTGCGGGCGCGGTCTCGTCGGGCAGGGGCACGGGCGCGCTGACGGGGCCGGTGACCTGCTTGCGGGTGGAGGAGATCCAGAAGAACACGAGGAGGATCACGAGCGACGCGATGCTCGTCGACATGCCCTGGTACGCGTCGCCGCGGATCAGGGAGAAGAGGTACGGCGTGACGACGACCGCGATGGCCGCGCCGAGGAGCCCGCGGCGGCGCATGCGGGCGCGGATGAAGAGGCCGGCCACGAGGCCGAGGAGCGCGCCGACGGCGACGACCCCGGGGATCCCGAAGTTCGCGAACGCCTCGCCGATGGCCGACAGGCTCGTCTCGACGCGGTTGACGCCGTAGAACCGGGGCACGTACGTGGACGTGAACCACGTGTTGCCGCCGCCGAAGGGCTTGTCCTCCCACAGCCCGCGCGGGACGAACCAGGCCGGCACCGCGGCGTACGTGGCGCCCCACTGGTAGACGAAGTCCGGCAGCGACGCGACCTCGTTGAGGCGGATGAGCACGTCGAAGGGCCGCGTCTCGATGCCGCTGGTGAGCCGGTCGAGGAGGACGCCGAGCGGGTCCTGCGTCAGGCGGTCGAGCGAGCGGCCGTTGTCGAACGTGGACTCGCGGATGACGATCGAGTAGACCATCGCGACCACGGCCGTGACACCGCCGATGAGGGCGATGGTGCGGAAGCGGAAGGGCTTCGGGCCGATCTGCTTGAGGATCAGGAACGGCAGGAAGACGCCGATGATGAGCGGGCCGCGGCCGCCGGCGGATCCGGCGCAGACCACGAGCACCAGGACGGCGACCAGGTTGACCCAGTTCCAGCCCTCGAGGCCCTTCTGCCGGCGCGCGAGCACGTTGTAGACGATCGCGATCTGCACGGGGATGTAGGAGAGGCCGATGAACGACTTGCCGGAGAGGAAGTCGCTCCGGTTGGCGAGGCCCGTCGTGTACGCCTGGATGCCGCCGGAGGAGAGCACCAGGTACACGAGGAGCCCGAGGGCCACGACCGAGGAGATGACCACGAGCGCCTGCGCCACCGACGTGTTGAACACGCGCTGCCAGCGCACCTGCGTGTCGGGGTCGACGACGGCGGGGCCGCCGGCGATGGCGTTGTCCTCCAGGGCCTTCGCGTCCTCGCCGCCGCGCTTGATGCGACGGGCCTCGCGGGCCACCGAGTAGTAGTAGACGACGAAGAACGCCGAGAAGAAGATCAGCGCCTCGATGAGCGCGGAGCTCGCCGCGAGCTGCAGCGTGGGGGAGAAGAAGCGCGTGTCGGCGATGGCGCCGGGGCTCGTCTCCATGCTGTTGGCGACGGTGAGCGGGCGCAGCACGAACAGGAGCAGTCCCGTGAACGCGACGATGCCGCCGGGGGTGATCGGGTCCCCGTTGGAGACCGTCTCCTTCACGAGCACGCCGACGAGCAGGATCGCGAGCACCGCGATCATGAACGGGTAGGAGAGCTCGTTGCCGAGCAGGGCCACGCCGCCGAGGGCGGCGAGGACGGTGAGCACCACGGCGGCCGCGAAGACCGCCGGGGTCGCTAGGCGGTACGTCGGACCCATGTGGTCATCTCCTCGAAAGCCGCGTCCAGGCGGGCGGTGGCGGCGACGAGAGCCGCCGCGGTGGTGGATGCGGCGTCGGCGTGGGCCGGCGCTGCGATGGCGGTGCGGACCGCCCGGTCGAACGTGGGCTCCGTGCTCGTGCCGAACTCGTTCGTGAACGCCCCGACCTTGGTGGCGCCACCGACGGCGACGACGGGCGTCGTCAGCATCGTACCGAGGTACATGGCGTGCATGCGAGAGGCGATGACGACCTCGCGATCGGCCATGAGCTCGGCCGCGCGGCGCCAGCCGTGGTCGCCGGGCTCGGTCGTGAGCCGGGCGCGGACATCGGGGGACAGGGCGCCGGCGTCGGAGTCGTCGCCCTGGTCCATCGACACGAAGACCACCTCGCCGAAGCGCTCCTCGAGGGCCCGCACGTGCGCGAGGGTGACGTCGGGGGAGTGCTTCGCGTTGAGGGCGACCACCGCGCCGCTGCGGCGGTCGGCGGGCGCGGCCATCCGGGCGAGCTCGGGGGCGGCGAAGAGGCTGACGTCGGCGGCGACCTCGACGGGGAGCTTCGAGTACCCCGCGGCGCGGCCGGCGGAGTCGGGGTCGCGGGTCCAGACGCGGGCGCCGTCGAGGCCCGCTCGGAGGGCGAGGCGCGCGCGGCGGCGCGTGACGGGATCCGCGCCCACGCCGAACACGGCGAGCGGCGTGCGTCCGGTGCGCGCGATGAGCCCCGTGACGGCCATGAGGCGGGGGAGGCCCGCGAACGGGCGACCGGGCTGGTCGTCGGCGAGGAGCGTGCCGCCGCCGACGACGACCGCGTCGACCTGGCGCACGATGTCGGCGAGCGCGCGCACGCCGGAGACGCGGGCACGCTCCTCGGTGGAGTCGACGCGCGCGGTCTGCCCGAAGTCGGCGATCACGGTCTCGTGGCCCGCCCGGCGGAGGCGCTCGGAGAGCGCGTCGGTGAGGAAGGCGTCCCCGAGGTTCTGCGGATGGCCGGACGCGAGGGTGCGGTCGGCGGAGACGATGAGGGTCCTCATGCGTCCTCCTTCCTGACGGTGCGGTGGCGGTAGCGGATGAGGAGCGCGGCGATGGCGGCGCTCAGGACGAGCTCCGCGACGAGCGTGACGCCGGCGAGGAGGGCGGGGCCAGCCGTGAGCGCGGCGACGAGCGTGAGGACCACGGCGACGACGCCCGTGACGATGGTCGCGGTGAGCCGCACGCGCACGAGGCCGGATCCCATCGCGTACGCCATGAGCGCGTAGTTGCCGAACTTGGGGGCGACGGAGAGGAGGATCACGAGGAAGATCACCTGGTCGAACGCGTCGCCGCCGAAGACCTGCTCGACGGGCTCGCGGATCAGCGCGAGGATCCCGGCGAGCACCAGGCCGCCGAGCGCGAACCGCCACCAGTAGTCGCGCGCGGGCCGGCCGGCGGCGCGGATCCGCGGGATCAGCTGCTGCGAGAGCGTCGCGGGCAGGACCTCGAGCGGCTGCACGATGCGGTAGGCGAGCGCGAGCGGCACGACGGCGTCGGCCCCGAGGATCGCCGTGCCGAGCACGAGAGGCGCCTGCGAGTAGAGCGCGCTGAGGGATCCCGAGAGGCCGAACTCGAGGATCTGCGGGAACACGCGCACGGGCTCGTCGCTGGTCGTCGCGAGGTCGCGGCGGACGGCGATCCAGGTGCCGGCGGTGACGATCAGCGACACCACGGGGAACGCGAGCAGCACGAGGATCTCGGGCACGACGAGCGCGATCACGAGCGGCACGGCCTTCAGCACCACGAGCGCGAGGTCCGGGAACGCGTAGGAGGCGTCGCGGCGGCCGACGAGCAGGGGCGCGCGGATCGTGCGGGTGAGCGAGTCGAGCACCTGGCTGACGCCGAGCGCGACGAGCAGCAGCACGGCCTCGCCGGGCATGGACGAGGCGGCGGCGACGGTGATCAGCACCGCGACGGCGGCGCCCAGCGACCCGAGCCCTGCGTGGAACGCGACGGCGCGCGCGTGCACGCTCCGGGTGAGGCGCGTGCGCGGCAGCGAGAGCAGGAAGTTCGCGGCGCCCGAGTCGGTGATGATCGCGAACGAGCTGAGCAGCGCGAACCCGGTGACGAGGGCGCTCTGCGCCGACCCCTCCGACAGGCGCGTGAGGACCACGAGCAGCACCAGCTGGAGCACGCGCGTGAGCCCTGCGGCTCCCGTGGGGAGCAGCAGCCCGATCCGCCTGATCATCGCGTCCCGATGCTCTGGTAGGCGTCGTGGACGGTCTGCGCGGAGGTCCGCCAGTCGAAGCGGCAGGTGACGGCGCGGCGGATGCGCGCGGCCTCCTCCTCCTCGAGCGGGTCGGCGGCCGCGAGCTGGGCGAGCGCCTGGGTGATGGCGGACGTGTCCGCGGGCGAGAAGTACGTGGCGTCGTCCCCGCAGATCCAGTGGAAGACGTCGATGTCGGAGACGGCGAGCCGTGCGCCCGCGACCATCGCCTCGACGAGCGGCAGGCCGAAGCCCTCCGCGAGGCTCGGGAAGACCACGCCGCGCGATGCCGCGTAGAGCACGGCGAGCTCGTCGTCGGTCACGTAGCCGGCCAGCTTGATGTCGTCCGACTCAGCCATGTCGACGTCGCCGAACACGGCGCTCTTCGCGCCGACCAGCACGAGCGGCGCCTGGGCGCGGGTCTCCGCGGGCAGATCGAGGTACGCCTCGGTGAGGCGCTTCAGGTTCTTGCGCGGATCCATGCTGCCGACCGCGAGCAGGTACCCGCCGTCGGTCACGCTGAACCGCTCGAGCACGCGGGCGCGCTCGTCGGCGCCGCGCGGCTCGCCGAACACGGGGCTCGGCGCGTTGGGCGCGACCACGACGGGCGCGCTGGACAGCCCGAGCTCGCGCACCTGCTCGGCGACGGGCTCGCTCACGGTGACGATGACCCGCGCGTCGCGCAGGTTCGCGCGCAGCAGCGGCACGTGGGTCACGACGTACTCGCGGCTGTACCACTCGGGGTTGGTGAGCACGAAGAGGTCGTGCACGACCACGATGTGGCGGCGGTGCACGAGCGGCGCGCGGCTCGTGAGCGACAGGAGCACGTCCTGGCGCGTGATCCACGGCAAGGTCGTCTGCACCCAGAGCCAGCTGCGCGCGCCGGACGACGCGATGCCCTCCGACGGCGTCGCGCGGGTCACGCCGCGCTTGCCCTCGAGCGCGCGGGCGATCTCCGTCGCGTAGCGCTGCTGGCCGGTGACCCGCTGCCCCGCGTAGGCCTCGTTGACGACGAGCCGGCGCATCATGCGGCCGCCCCGTCGAGGCGCGCGCCGTCGTGGCGGACCCACGAGGCGATGCTGCGCTCGAACACGGACGCGTCGAAGTCGGCGGAGCGGCGGACGCTGTCGGCGGGATCCAGCGCGGCGGCGCGCGCCACGGCGTCGGCGAGGCCGGCGCCCTCCCAGTCGTGCACGTGCACTCCCGTGACGCCGTCGACGACGCTCTCGGTCGCGCCGCCCACGTCGCTCACGAGCACGCGGGCGCCTGCGGCCATCGCCTCGACGGGCATGATCCCGAAGTCCTCGACCGCGGGGAACACGTACGCGAGCGAGCGCTGGTACAGCGTGTACAGCAGGGCGTCCGAGGGCCGCGGGACGATCGTGACGGGCACGCGCGCGGCGTCGGCCTGCGCCCGCAGCTCCTCGGCGAGCGGGCCGGATCCGGCGAGCACCACGGGCACGTCGGCGGCCTCGCCGGCGCGGATCACGAGGTCCAGCCGCTTGTACGGCACGAAGCGGCTGGCGCCCAGCAGGAAGCGGTCGGGCAGCGACGCGGCGAGCTCGGCGTCGGATCCGGTCAGCTCGCCCTCCCAGGATGCGGTGTCGCGGATCGCGGTCGCGTCGACGGGCGGGTGGATCACGCGCGCGTCCACGTCCCACGCCTTGCGGATGCGCGCCCGCACGAACGCGCTGTTCGCGGCGAACTCGGCATGCGACGCCTGCGCCCGGCGCCGGTCGAGCGCGCGGAGCGGGGGAGCGGCGGCCTTCACGAGCAGGTTGGCGCCGCGCTGGTCGAGGTCGGGCGTCCAGAGGTAGCGCGCCGGGCTGTGCACGTAGACGTGCTGGCGGGTCGCGCGATCCCCGTGGCCGAGGTGGTGCGCGAACAGGTGCGAGCTCGACAGGGTCCACTCGTACGCGTCGAGGTCGAGCGAGCTCCACGTGAGCGGCATGAACGGCAGGGCCAGCGGCTTGCGCCTGCGCAGCGGCGTGCGGGCGATCCAGCTCTCCCGCACCGGGCGGTCGCCGAAGCGGCCCGGGTCGTCGTTCCAGAGCGTGAAGAGGTCGGCGTCGGGGAAGGCGTGCGCGAAGGCGTCGAACACCTTCTCGGATCCGCCGGACTTCTCGATCCACTCCTGGACCAGCAGCCCGCCCATCAGACGGCCCCGTCCGCGCCGAAGACGGCCTTGAACGTGCGCGCCAGGATGATGATGTCGCCCGTGAGCGACCAGTTCTCCACGTAGTAGAGGTCGAGGCGGATGGCGTCCTCCCACGAGAGCGAGGAGCGGCCGGAGACCTGCCACAGGCCCGACATGCCGGGCTTGATGAGGAGGCGGCGGCGCGCGGCGCTGTCGTACAGCGCGACCTCGCCCTCGCGCTGCGGGCGCGGGCCGATGAGGCTCATGGATCCGAGCAGCACGTTGAGGAACTGCGGCAGCTCGTCGAGCGAGTAGCGGCGGAGGACGCCGCCCACCTTCGTGATGCGCGGGTCGTCCGTCACCTTGAACAGCGGGGTGTCGGCCGTGCCCTGCTGCTCCAGCAGCGCGAACAGCTCCGCGTCGGCGTTCATGCGCATCGACCGGAACTTCAGCATGTGGAACGGCTCGCCGTTGAGGCCGATGCGCTCCTGCTTGTAGAAGACGTCGCCCTTGCTCGTGGCCTTGATGAGGATCGCGAGGATCAGGAACACCGGGCTCAGCACGATGAGCGTGATGCCGGAGACGACGATGTCGAACAGGCGCTTGGAGAGCAGCTTGCGGCCCTCGAAGCGCGGCGTCTCCACGTGGATCAGGGGGAGGCCGGCGACAGGGCGGGTGTGGATGCGCGGGCCGCCGATGTCGGTGAGGCCGGGCGCCATGACGAGGTGGTGGCGGCCGGGCTCGAGCGACCAGCTGAGCTCGCGGATCCGCTCGGGCGGCAGCTCGTCGCTCGACGTGAGCACGAGCGTGTCGGCGCCGAGGCGCTCCAGCTCCACGAGCGCGTCGTCCGCGTTGCCGACCACGGGCACGTCGAGGCCGGGCAGGCGCGAGGGCCGGGCGTCGCCCGTGAGGCACGCGCCCACCACGCGGTAGCCGGCCTTGGGGGCGCGGGCGAGGGTCGTGGCGGTGTGGGTGGTGCTCTCCAGGGATCCGACCAGGAGGATCAGCGAGGAGAACTCGCCGCGGCGGCGCTGGGCCGAGAGCCACACCCGCCAGAGCGCGCGGGACAGCAGCAGGAGCACGAGCCCGAGCGGCAGGCCCGTGACGATGTAGCCGCGCGCCAGGTCGATCTTCACGAGGAAGGCGACGATGGCGATGATCCCGAAGAGCCGCAGCGTCGCGTCCGCGACCTGCTTGTACTCCGCCGTGCCCGTGCCGACGATGCGGTAGTCCCGCGTGCTGTAGACCGTGAGCACGAACAGCCACGCGAGGATCAGCACGACCGAGACCATCGTGTAGGTCACGGCCACGCCCCGGGCGTTGCCGCCGAGGTCGACCGTGCCTGCCGTCGTGCCGAACCACAGGAACTGCACGCCGAAGGTCGTGAGGATGATGACGATCGCGTCGCTCAGCGCCAGGCGCCGGGCGTAGACGACCCGCCAGCGCGAACCCTCCTGGGCCTCGTCCGTGCGTCGTGTCTGTTGCGTGTCCACTGGTCCCCCGGGGCAGGCGGCTCCGCGCGGGAGCCGGTGGTGTGTGATGGAGCGGCGTGTGCTCGCGTGTGCGGTGGCGGGCTGGTCGGGTCAGCCCCGGATGCGGGGCGCGTCTGTCCGGGTCACTGCCCGCACCGACTCGAGGATCGACTCGATGGCGCCCCCCGCCTGCTCGCCCGAGGCGTCGTAGGTGGCCTGCGACCGGCGGTAGGGGTCGACCACGTCGTAGTCGTCCTCCTGCGCCGGCGGCAGGGTCACGCCGCGCTGGGCTGCCACGAGCGGGATGAGCGCCCGCAGCTGCTCCGGCACGTCGCCGTCGCAGGCGATGTGCTTCTCGTCCCCTGACACCTCGACGAGGTGCTCGAAGAGCGCGGCGAACTCGCGGATGGTGAAGGTGAAGCGGTTGGCGCGGGGCACCGCGCGCACGACGGCGCTGCGGTGCTCGCGCGCCATGGTGAGCACCAGGTCGACGCCCTGGATGATCCCGGGCGTGAGGAACCTCGCCTGGTGCTCGCTCGGATCCCCGCCGTAGCGGACGGACAGCTCGGCCGCCTGCTCCGGCATGCGCTGCCCCTCGGCCGCGATCGTGCCGGCGCTGGAGAAGCGCACGACCGAGTCGGCCTCGGCGGCGTGGCCTCCGAAGATCGCCCGCACCCGGGCCCGGAGGACCTGCTCGGCGAGGGCGGAGCGGCAGATGTTGCCCGAGCAGACGAACAGGACGCGGAACGAGCCGTCGTCGACGCCCTCGATGGATGCGTCGCCGAGGGCCGCGCGTGCGGCCCTGCGGCTCGTGGGGGGGAGTTCCGACATGGAGGGGAGCTACGCCTTGATCTTCTCGATGGGCGCCTTGGTCTTCTGGCCGTCCTCGTCCTCCGTGTACCCGTACCCGTAGCCGTAGTGGCCGTAGCCGTACGCGTCCGGGCCCTTGGTCGGGAGCATGGTGATCACGAGGCCGAGCACGTCCGCGCCCACGTTGGTGAGGTTGGCGATGGCGCTCTTCAGCTGCGTGCGGTGCGTGCGGCCCGCCGCGACGACGACGATCGCGCCGCCGGCGTTCTTCGACAGGATCGCCGCGTCGGTGACGGGGAGCAGCGGCGGGGCGTCGATGAGCACCACGTCGTAGCGCGCCTCGAGGTCCTGCAGCAGGCGGGCCATGCCCTGCGAGCCGAGCAGCTCGGACGGGTTCGGCGGGATCTGGCCCGCGGGGAGGATCGAGAGCATGCCCGAGCCCCAGGGCTGGATGACGTCCTCGATCTCGGCGCGGCCGATGAGGATGTCGGTGAGGCCCACGGCGCCCTCGAGGCCCATGTAGGAGGCCAGGCGCGGACGGCGGAGGTCGGCGTCGATGAGGACGACCTTGATGCCAGAGTCGGCCAGCGCCAGCGCGAGGTTCGAGCTGGTGGTCGACTTGCCCTCGCCCTGGATGGAGGAGGTGATGACGAAGCTGCGCGAGCGGCCGCCGAACTCGAGGAACTGGAGGTTCGTGCGGAGGCTTCGGAAGGACTCGGCGCGGGGGCTCCGCGGGTCGTCCTGGACGATGAGGGGACGCTCGGTCGCCTTCGGGTCGTACGCGATGCCGCCGAGGATCGGCTTGGTCGTGACCAGCTCCACGTCGCGCTCGCCGCGGATGCGGTTGTCGAGCGTCTCGCGGAGGAGGCTGACGCCCACGCCGATGAGGAGGCCGATGAGCGCGCCCACGATGATGTTGACGGGCAGGTTCGGCGACGACGGCGACTCGGGGATCTCCGCCTGCTCGAGCTGCGTGATCTGCACCTGCGGCGTGCCCTCGATGGTCTCGGGCACGAGCGTGCCGACGACGGCCTTGAGGCTCTCGCCGATGGCGTCCGCGAGCGTCGCGGCGTCCTGGCGGGACTGGTCCTTGACCGTGATGTCGATGATCGTGGTGTCGAGCGGCGCGGAGGCGCGGACCGACTCGGCCAGCTCGCGCGACGTGACGTCGAGCCCGAACTGGTCGATGACGGGCTGGAGCACGGCGCGGGTCGTGACGACGTCCGCGTAGCTCTTCACCGCCTGGGTGATGAAGTTGTTGCCCTGCTGCAGGTCCTGCACGTTGGAGGAGCTGCTCTGGGCGACGTACATCTTGGTCGACGCCTCGTACTCGGGGGTCTGGAGGAGCGAGAACGCCGCCGCGGCGCCCACCCCGACCAAGAGCGTCAGGATGATGAGCACCGCGCCCCTACGCAGCATCCGAATGAAGTCACGGAGCGCCATAACTAAGAACCCTTCCCCAAAAAGCACACAGGCGCGGAGTGTCCGCATACGTGGGATATCCACAGCCTCGGCTGTCTATCATCACACAGCTCAGGAGTGGTGCTAGCAGCCCGGGACGCCCCCGTCCGGGGCATGGTAGGCCCCGTGACGCCCTGTTAGGGTCGCTCAGACAGCAGTGCTGCACGGCGGTACACGAGTGAGTAGGGACCTGGGCCATGAGCTCGCAGACATTTCGCCGGGGCACGCCCGCGCTCCCGGATCCTTCGGAGCTCCGCTCCGCACCGGACGACAAGAACCCACCATCTGAGGGGGATTCGCCGACTGTGAACCGCGGCTTCCGCCCGGACGTCGAGGGCCTGCGCGCCCTCGCGGTGGTCGCCGTCATCGTCGACCACCTCTTCGACTGGCCCTCCGGCGGCTTCGTGGGCGTCGACGTCTTCTTCGTCATCAGCGGCTTCCTCATCACGGGCCTGCTGCTCAAGGAGTACGAGCGCACCAAGACGATCTCGTTCCTCGACTTCTACAAGCGCCGCGTCCGCCGCATCATGCCGGCCGCGCTGCTCGTGCTCGTGGTCTCGACGGCGGCATCGTTCCTCGTCTTCAACGTGGTGCGCGCCCAGGCCAGCCTGTGGGACGCGATCTGGTCGGCCCTCTTCGTCTCCAACTGGCACTTCGCGAGCGCCGGCACCGACTACTTCGCGTCCGACGGCCCCATCTCGCCGTTCCGCCACTACTGGTCGCTCTCGGTCGAGGAGCAGTTCTACCTCGTCTGGCCCGTGCTGATCTTCCTGGTGATCACGTTCGCCCGCCGCCGCACCCCCAAGAACCGGGTCAAGCGCGCGCGCGCCTCTTCACGCAGACGATCGGCATCACGGTCGGCGTCCTCATCGTCGCGTCGCTCGCATGGGGCTTCTACGAGACCTCGGCCCGCCCGACCGTCGCGTACTTCTCCACGTTCTCCCGCGCCTGGGAGCTCGGCATCGGCGCGCTCCTCGCGATCTTCGCCGCGCGGCTCGCCACGCTGCCCGCCGCGATCCGCCCGGCGCTCGGCTACGTCGGCCTCGCCGGGATCATCGCCTCCTTCTTCCTCGTCTCCGGCGACGACGCGTTCCCGGTGCCCTTCGGGCTGCTGCCGGTCGTCTCGACCGCGCTCGTCATCGCGTCGGGCATCGGCGGGGTCTCGAAGGCCATGGTGCCGATCACGAACCCGGTCACCACCTACATCGGCCGGCTGTCGTTCTCGCTGTACCTCTGGCACTTCCCGGCGATCATCCTGCTGGCGTCGCTGCTCGGCACCGGCACCCTCGAGTACTACGGAGCCGCGATCGGCGCGACCCTCGTGCTCGCCATCGCCTCGTTCCACCTCGTCGAGGACCCGATCCGCCGCTCCAGCTGGCTCGACCCGAAGAAGGCCGGCCGCCGGTCCTCCGCTGCGCAGCTGAAGATGACCGTCGCGGCGCTCTCCGTCGTCGCGGTCGCCGTGGTGGGCGTCGTCGCCGTGGCCGTCGTCCGCGACGAGCCCAGCGGGCAGAGCCAGCTCGGCAGCGGCCAGAACGGCACGGGTGGCACCGCGACCCCGCCACCGGCCACGGGCAACGCCCTCGCGACCCGCTCGGAGCAGGTCACCGCCGCGCTCGCCACGGACGCGTGGCCGGCCCTGGATCCCGCCGTCGAGTCGTTCGGCGACTTCGGCCGCGACGTCATCGCGACCGAGTGGGCGAAGGACGGCTGCCTCGGCGCCGACCTGGCCAAGGAGAAGGACGCGATCAAGAACACCGAGCACTGCGTGTACGGCAACGCGGCCGCGGGTCCGGAGAAGACCGCGGTCATCTTCGGCGACTCGCTGGCGATCAGCTACGCGCCCATGCTCCGCACGAGCCTCGGCGACGACTGGAAGGTGCGCGTGCTCACGATGGCGCGCTGCCCCGCGTCCACCGTCACGAGCACGGACACCGACGGCTCCGAGTACACGGAGTGCACGGACTTCCGCAACTGGGCGCTCGGCGAGATGAACGCCACGAAGCCCGCGCTCATCCTGATGAGCGAGGCCGTCGACAACTCCTACCTGTCGAGCAAGGCCACGGGCGGCGCCGCCGACCGCGAGTGGCAGGCCGGCGCGCTCACCACGATGAACTCGCTGAAGACCGCGGCGTCCAACGTGATCGTCCTGTCCCGCCCGCCGGCAGCCACGGCCCTCGTGGAGTGCAAGACGCCGACGAGCTCGCCGAACGACTGCCAGTCCACGGTGTCGCCCTCGTTCATCAGCCACGCGCGCACCATGGAGGCGGCGGCGACCGAGGTCGGCGCACCGGTCCAGTTCATCAACACGCAGGGCTGGTTCTGCAGCCAGGGCACGTGCCCGGCGTTCGTGAACGGGATCCCCGTGCGCGGCGACACGTCGCACCTCACGGCCCGCCAGTCGCAGGACCTCGCGCCGATCATGGCGGACATCCTGGCGCCGCTCGGAATCGGCGCTGCGCCGGCTCCGGCCGCCGGCTGACCCGCCCGCACCACCGCACGCCACGACGGGCGCTCCTCCTCCGGGAGGGGCGCCCGTCGTCGTGCGCCCGGCGGCGCGGACGTCCGCGCGGTAGGCGCGCACGAGCGCTGCGCGACGGGAGCGTGACCTGCCCCGCGCGGAGGTGACGCGCACCGACGGGTCCAGCGCTCATCGCTCGGTCGTGGACCACGCCCTGAGCACGATGGGCCACCGTGCGGCGGTTCCGGGCTCGCCTGCGGGCCCGCGCACGCCGCCAGCGCTCTGGACGCGGTCAGCGCGCCCTGGGGAGCGCGGCTCCGAGCGTCAGCCCCGCGGCGCCTTCGCGGCCGCCGAGCGGCTCGTGAGGCGGCGTGCGACGCCGATGAACGGCACCTCCACGAACCGGTGCACGAGCCACGAGACGACGAGCGTGACGGCGATGGCCGCGGCGACCCGCACGATCCCCTCGGGCACGTCGACGGCGCGCACCACGCGGTAGGCGAGCGGGTGCAGGAGGTACGCGGCGTAGGAGACCGCGCCGAGCCAGATCAGCACGCGCGAGTGGGTCGCCCGGCGCGACGCGTAGAACGCGAAGAACAGGCCGAGGCCGAGCAGGAACGACACGGCGTAGTCGAACGGCGGCCACGCCGCGTCCTGCCCGCCGTTGAGGTACGTGAACAGCGGCACGCCCACGACGCCCGCGACGAGGAGGCCGCGCCATGCGGTGGATCCGTCGCGGTCGCGCAGGTGGATCGCGTGCCCGAGCGATGCCGTGTAGAGCAGCAGCGGCAGCGTCCAGGGCAGCTCGCGCTCGAGCACCCGGCCCGCGATGGCCGCGGCGACGAAGCCGGCGAGCCAGACGTAGCCCATGGCGACGCTGCGGTCGAGGCGGCCGATGAGCTTCGCGACGAGGGACTGGCCGTAGAAGATCAGCTCGATGCCGAGGGTCCATGCCGTCGGCACGATCGTGTAGATGCCCACGGCGCCCTGCACCATGAGCACGTTCGCCATGATCACGAGGGGCCCGCCGAGCTCGCCGTCGCCCGTGGTCCCGATCCACAGCATCATGAGGCCGAGCACGAGCCAGTAGAGCGGGAAGAGCCGGTAGAGGCGACGCACGAGGAAGGTGCGGGTGTCCTGGCGCTGGAGGCTGAGGGGGATGACGTAGCCGCTGACGAGGAAGAACGCGACGACGCCCACGCGCCCCGCGTCGATCCACTGGCGGCTGAAGTCCTCGAACGCCGGGTACTCCGCGGCGATGAGGTGCTGCAGCACCACGATGAAGGACGCGACGCCGCGGACCGCCTCGAGGAACTCGATCTTCCGACCGGTCTCGCTCTTCACTGTCACGGTGCTGGTCACGCGGGCTCTCCTCTGGTGCGGGCGCGACGCTCCCGAGGCACCGCTTCGACCCTAACCGCCGGGCTGCGCGCGGGAAGGTGGGGGGATGCCCCTACTTCTGGGCGCTCTCGTCGAGGACCTCGGTGCGCACGAACTTGCGCACCTCGGCACCCATCAGCTTGTAGCCCGTCATGTTGGTGTGGATCCCGTCGCGGAAGAACTCGGTCCGCCACTTCATGTCCTTGTTCGTCAGGTTCACCCACGGGTTGAAGAAGTGGTACCCCTGCGCGTCGGCGAACTGCTCGAGGTGCGCGTTGACCTCGGGCGGCGTCTCGGGCGAGGCGTTCTGCGGCGGGATCCCGAGGATCACCGTCTCCTTGGGCGCGAGCTTCTCGACCGTCTGGATGATGTCGGCGTCGAGCTGCGTGTCCGGCACGCCCGCGATGCGGTTGTTCGTGCCGATCATGATGAGCGCCACGTCGACGTCCTCGACGGTGGGCGTGTTGGCCGCCATGACGGTGCTCGTCGCGCCGTCGGTGCCCCAGCCGCCCGCGAAGGTCAGCGGGTCGCCCACGACGTAGTCGACGTACGCCATGCCCTGGTCGATGCCCTGGGGCAGCGTGCCGACGAAGCCGTTCGTGTTCGAGTCGCCCATGACGACGATGCGGACCATGTCCTCGGGCGCCGTCGTGGCGGACGCCTCGGGGGTGGGTTCGCCCTCGGTCGCGGTCGGGGCGGGCTGCGGGCCGCTGGTGCACCCGGCGAGCAGGAGGACGGCGGCGAGGGCGCCGAGAGCGCCCCGGGCCATGCGACGTGCGGGCATAGGTGTTCATCCGATCGTGGAGGGGTCCGCGGCAGCGGCGAGCCGGTGACCCCGTCAGCCGCTGCGATCACGGGGCCGCTCGGAAACCATTGTGACATGCGGTTTCCATCGTCCCGGTGGCGGCGTGGCGCGCCGCCGATCCCCGGAGGGCGTGATCGGCCCCCCGGCCGGCAGGCGGCCGGGCCTCGGATCGGCGCGGGTCAGGCGGTGTGGGCGAGGCGCACGAGCGCCTGTACGGCGGCGTGATCCGAGGGAGAACGGCCCTCGAACGTGTACGGGTTGATGGCCGAGTCGACCACCTCGACGCCGCGGCCCGCGAGGATCCAGTCGATGCGCTCGCCCTCGGGGACCGGGTCGCCGTACGCCGTGAACGTGCCGATCCCGGGGGTCGCGTGGTGCGCGGCCGTGGTCCAGGTGTCGGCGAGGCCGGCGTCGCGCGTGAGGATGTCGTACGCCGCCGACTCCTCGGCCGGCGCGTTGAAGTCGCCCGTGACGACGACGGGCGCGCCGGACGCGACCTCCTGCAGCCGCTCGGTGATGAGGTCGGCGCTCTTCACGCGCGCGAGCTCGGACTCGTGGTCGAGGTGGGTGTTGAGGTGCACGAACTCCGCGCCGCTGCGGCGGTCGCGGAAGCGCGCCCACGTGGCGATGCGGGTGGTGCTGCAGCCCCAGGAGCGGGATCCGATGAGCTCGGGCAGGTCGGACAGCCAGAACTGGTCCCACGCGACGACGTCGAGGCGCCGCTCGTCGTAGAAGATCGCGCTGTACTCGCCGCCGGATCCGCCGTCGCGGCCGTAGCCGAGCATGCGGTGATGGGGGAGCGCCCGGGCGATGGCGGGCAGCTGGGCCGAGAGGGCCTCCTGCACGCCCAGGACGGTCGGCTGCTCGAGCTGGAGGAAGCGGGCGAGCACGGGCTCCCGGTCGGCCCAGTGGTCGGGATCGCCGGGCTCGGTGGAGGAGCGGGCCAGGCGGATGTTGCAGGTCATGACGTGCACGAGGTCGCCCTCGGCCGAGCCGATGGTCGCCTGCTGGGGCGGGGCGGTAGCGGTCTGCGCCGCTGCCGCCTGACGAGACGGAGGGGGGTCGGCCTCCGCGGTGCCGTCCGGGCCGTCCGTCGTGGTGGTCGTCTCGTCCGCACGCGGGCGCTCGAGGAGCGCCGTGCCGGAACCGCGGGTGGGCCGCCCGACGCCGGGATCGGAGGATCCGGCACCGTCGAACAGGTCGCGTCGGCTGAATCCGCCGCTGGCCATCATGGAGATCTCCTCGGGTCGCACGTGTCTCGCATGATCAGCCTGCGCGACGTGACCCCCGCGGGGACCAACGGCGCGTGGCGGATGCGTGAACTGCACGGACAGGTCTACGCGAGGGGTGCGGGGATGGCAACCCGAGGGCGGCGTGTCGGCCCTCCCCGGATGGATCCGCCAGCCGGCGCATGGCCCGCTGGCAGACGAGCGCCCCGACGGCGGATGCCGACGGGGCGCGGTGCGACGCAGGAGGGGCGGTCAGCCCAGGTGCTCCGCGAGGAAGTCCGTGAGCGCCCGCCACGAGCGGCGCTCGGCGCGGTCCTGGTACTGCGCGCCGTGATCCGGGGAGTCGACGCCCGGCACGGAGAACGCGTGCATGGCGCCGCTGTAGGTGACGACCTGCCAGTCGATCGCGGGACGCGTGCGCATCTCGTCCTGGAACGCGGCGACCTTCTCATCGGGGACCATCGGGTCGTCCGCGCCCGTGAGGACGAGGATCGCGGCCTTCACGTCCGCGACGTCGGCGGGCTCGTGCACCACCAGGGCACCGTGCAGCGAGATCGCGGCCTTGATGTCGGCGCCCGCGCGGGCGACCTCGAGTGATGCGCTGCCGCCGAAGCAGTAGCCCATGACGGCGATGCGCGACGGGTCGACGTCGGGCTCCCCCGCGAGGCGGTCGATGCCGGCCTGCACGCGGGCGCGCATGAGCGGGAGGTCGGCGTAGTAGGCGCCCGCCACCTCCGCGGCGTCCTCGGGGCCGGGGCGCACGTCGCGGCCGTAGACGTCGGCGGCGAACGCGACGTAGCCGAGGCGCGCGAGCATGTCGATCCGGGCGGCCACGTGCCCGCCGACGCCGAACCAGTCGTGGATGACGAGCACGGCCGGGCGGCGTCCGCTCTGCGCGGCGTCGCGGGCGAGCAGGCCCTCGAGCTCGGTGCCCTCGTGGTCGTACAGGACCGGGCCCATCCGGATGTCGGCGCCCGCGGGCAGCGGCACGCGCTCGGTGAGCTCCGCGAGGGACGGCGACCAGACGGGGGTCGAAGCGGGGTCGGTCATGCTCATGCCTCCAGGGCGGTGCCGAAGCGGGCGGGGAGCGTGGCGCGGTGGATCCCGCGCAGCTCGTCCACGGACAGGGTGAAGAGACCCTGCAGCTCGAGGCCGGGTGCCTGCGCGTCCGTGACGCCGATGCGGAGCACCGGGTAGCCGCGGCCCTCGCAGAGGCCCTGGAACTTGACGTCGTCCTCGCGGGGCACCGTGACGAGCATGCGGCCGGTGGACTCCGAGAAGAGCGCGGTCGCCTGGTCGACGCCGTCGCGCTGGACGATGCCGTCGAGCCACACGCGGGCGCCGACGCCGAAGCGCATCACGGCCTCCGCGAGCGCCTGGCCGAGGCCGCCGTCCGAGAGGTCGTGCGCACTCGCGATGAGCGACTGCGTGGCGCCGGCCGCGATGAGCGACGCGAGGTCCTTCTCGGCCGCGAGGTCGACCACGGGCGGGACGCCGCCGAGGTGGTCGTGCACGGTGCCGGCCCAGGCGGATCCGTCGAGCTCCTCGCGCGTGACGCCGAGCAGGTAGATGTTGTCGCCCTCGTCCTGCCAGCCGGAGGGGATGCGGCGCGCGACGTCGTCGATCACGCCGAGCACGCCGACGACGGGCGTCGGGTGGATGGCCTGCGTGCCGGTCTGGTTGTAGAGGGAGACGTTCCCGCCCGTGACCGGGATCTCGAGCTCGAGGCAGCCGTCCGCGAGGCCCTCGACCGTGCGGCTGAACTGCCACATGACCTCGGGGTCCTCGGGGCTGCCGAAGTTGAGGCAGTCGCTCACGGCGACGGGCGTGGCGCCGGACGCGGCGACGTTGCGGTACGCCTCCGCGAGGGCGAGCTGCGCGCCCGCGTACGGGTCGAGCTGGCAGAAGCGGCCGTTCGCGTCGGTCGCGACCGAGAAGCCGAGGCCGCTCTCCTCGTCGACGCGGACCATGCCGGCGTCGTCGGGGAACGACAGGGCCGTGTTCCCCATCACGTAGCGGTCGTACTGGTCGGTGATCCACGAGGCGTCGGCGAGGTTCGGGCTGCCGAGCAGCTGCAGGAACTGGTCCTTGATCTCGTCGGGCGCGGTGGGCCGGGCGAGGCGCGACGCGGAGTCGGCCTGGAGGGCGTCGATCCACGTGGGGTACGAGACGGGCCGGTCGTAGACGGGGCCGTCCACCGCGACCGTGCGCGGCTCGACGTCGACGATGCGCTCGCCGTGGTGGTCGATGACGAGGCGGCCGGTGTCGGTGACCTCGCCCAGCACGCTCGTCTCGACGTCCCACTTGCGGACGACCTCGAGGAAGCCCTCGAGCTTCTCCGGCTGCACGACCGCCATCATGCGCTCCTGGCTCTCCGACATGAGGATCTCCTCGGCCGTGAGCGACGGGTCGCGCAGCAGCACCTCCTCGAGCCGGATGTGCATGCCGCCGTCGCCGTTCGAGGCGAGCTCGCTCGTGGCGCAGGAGATGCCGGCGGCGCCGAGGTCCTGGATCCCCTCGACGAGGTCCTTGGCGAACAGCTCGAGGCAGCACTCGATGAGCACCTTCTCGGCGAACGGGTCGCCGACCTGCACCGCGGGGCGCTTCGTGGGGCCGCCGTCGGCGAACGTGTCGCTCGCGAGGATGGACGCGCCGCCTATGCCGTCGCCGCCCGTGCGGGCGCCGAAGAGCACGACCTTGTTGCCGACGCCGCGGGCGTTGGCGAGGTGGAGGTCCTCGTGGCGGAGGACGCCGACCGCGAGCGCGTTGACGAGCGGGTTGCCCTGGTACACGCGGTCGAAGTAGGTCTCGCCGCCGATGTTCGGCAGGCCGAGGCAGTTGCCGTAGAAGCTGATGCCCGCGACCACGCCGTGCACGACGCGCGCGGTGTCCGGGTCGTCGATGTCGCCGAAGCGCAGCGCGTCCATGACGGCGACGGGGCGGGCGCCCATCGAGATGATGTCGCGGACGATGCCGCCGACGCCCGTGGCCGCGCCCTGGAACGGCTCGATGTAGGAGGGGTGGTTGTGGCTCTCGATCTTGAAGGTGACGGCCCAGCCCTCGCCCACGTCGACGACGCCCGCGTTCTCGCCCATGCCGACCATGAGGTCCTTCTTCATGGACTCGGAGACCTTCTGGCCGAACTGGCGCAGGTACTTCTTCGAGGACTTGTAGGAGCAGTGCTCGCTCCACATGACCGAGTACATGGCGAGCTCGCCGCTGGTGGGGCGGCGGCCGAGGATCTCGCGGATCTTGAGGTACTCGCCCTCGGTGAGCCCGAGCGCCGCGTAAGGCTGCTCCTTCTCGGGGGTGCGCTCGGCCATCTCGACGGTGTCGGCGACGTGGCGGCGGATGCTGCGTCCCTCTCCCGCGGGGGTCTCGGCGGGGACGGATGCGGGATCGGGGTGGACGCTCACTGCGCGAGGACTCCTTCGAGGACGGACGTGAAGAGACGGAGGCCGTCGACACCGGAGCGCATCGCGGCCGGGGTGTCCGGTCCGAAGCCCTCCTCGACGGCGTGCTCCGGGTGGGGCATGAGGCCGACGACGTTGCCGCGGGCGTTGGTGATCCCCGCGATGTCGCGCAGGGATCCGTTCGGGTTGCCGCCCAGGTAGCGGAAGGCCACGCGGCCCTCGCCCTCGAGGCGGTCGAGCGTGTCGGCGTCGGCGATGAAGCCGCCCTCGCCGTTCTTCAGCGGGATGGTGATCTCCTCGCCCTCGCTGAACGCGTTCGTCCACGCGGTGCCGGTGGCCTCGACGCGGAGGCGCTGGTCCTTGCAGACGAAGTTCCCGGCCTCGTTGCGGATCAGCCCGCCGGGCAGCAGGTGCGCCTCGGTGAGCATCTGGAAGCCGTTGCAGATGCCGAGCACGGGGACGCCGCGCTCGGCGGCGTCCACCACCTCGCGCATGATCGGCGCGAACGCGGCGATGGCGCCCGCGCGCAGGTAGTCGCCGTAGCTGAAGCCGCCGGGGAGCACGATCGCGTCGACGCCCTGGAGGTCGTGGTCGCCGTGCCAGAGCGCGACCGGGGTGGCGCCCGCGAGGCGGACGGCGCGCTGCGCGTCGCGGTCGTCGAGGGATCCCGGGAAGGTGATGACCCCGACGCGCATCAGCGCTGCTCCGCCGCGGCGGAACCGTGGGGGAGCGGGTGCGCGGCGGCGTTCGTCTCCGCCGTGCCGCCCTCGGCGACCGTGTGGTCGTCGGTGACGTTGCCGGTGGCCATGTCGGCCTCGGCGCTGATGCCGAAGCCGTCGAGCCCGGCGACGTGGACGCTGATGACGTCCTCGATGACGGAGTTGGAGAGCATGTCCGCGGCGAGCGACTGGACGTCGGCGAGCAGCGCGTCGTCCACCTCGCCCTCGACGGTGAGCTCGAAGCGCTTCCCGATGCGGACGCCGGTGAAGCGGTCCTTGCCGAGGCGGGCCAGGGCGCCGGCCACGGCCTTCCCCTGGGGGTCGAGCAGCTCGGCCTTGGGCATCACTTCGACGACGATCGTGGGCACGATGGGACTCCGGATTCCTGGAGGCGGGTGGATGCGCTCAGCGTACCGGACGGCCGCGGCCCGCCGGGCGGGTCCGGCGGGCCGGGTGCGGGTCCGTCGCGGGATGGGCGTGGGAGGGGATCAGCCGATCGCCTCGGGGAGCAGCTCCACGCGGTAGGCGGCGTCGATGGTCTCGCCCGTGGCGGGATCCTCGAGCTGGACGCGCCAGCGCGACGCGAACTGGTCGACGCCGGGCACCATCGCGACGGTGCCCGAGATGAGCACCGTGCCGGGGACCCGGAGGCCGCGCCGCTCGAGCACCTCGAGCCAGTGGTCGGGCGTGAGGAGCGCGGCCAGCGTGGAGTCCTGGATGAGCTCCTCCGCGCCCTCCTCGCCGACCCAGCCGCGCAAGCGGATCGCGTCGAGGCGGCCGCGCACGTCGGCGAGGCGCCAGGCCTTGCGTCCCAGCACGTCGGGTCCGGCGTTCTTGCTCCACGCGACGCCGTGCACCTCGAGCGCGCGGTCGGTGTGGTCGCACGCGACCGTGAGGAGCACGTCGTCGTCCGTGATCACGAGGGCCCACTCGGCCTCGCCCGAGGTGCGGCCGTGCTGCGCGGGCACCGTGTCGGCCTGCGACGCGAGGTACGGCGCGACGGGGTAGAGCGCGGGCGTGGTCTCCGGCCCGGGCACGCCGAGCTCGGCCAGCTCGTCGATGTGCGCCTGGACCTCGGCCTGGTCGCGGCCCGCGTAGCCGGCGTTGAGGAGCGACACGACCTCGACGCTCGGGGTGGATCCGTCGGGCAGCTGGAAGCGCAGGGTGGTCATCGATCCTCCGGTGGTGTTTCGAGCGTGTGAAGAGATGCGGATCCGGGTGCCCGACCCTGGTGCCGGGGTTCCGGTATGCCTACTGTATACAACACACCGACCGGACGCCGGGCGGGATCCGATCGCCGGATCCGCCGCCCGGCTCCCTCACCCGAGGAGCCCCATGGCCGACGACCCCACCGCCTCCCCGGCGACGACCGCGCCCGCATCCGGCGCGACCGCGGCGCCCGCCGCGACCGAGAAGCCGACCCGCCGCGAGCTCGTCAAGGCGTTCACCGCGAGCCTCACCGGCACCTCGCTCGAGTGGTACGACTTCGCCGTCTACTCGGCGGCCAGCGCCGTCGTGTTCCCCGTCGTCTTCTTCCCGACGTCGGATCCGTACACCGCGACGATCCTCGCGTTCTCCACCTACGCGGTCGGCTACGTCTCGCGTCCGGTCGGCGGGTTCGTCTTCGGGCGGCTGGGCGACAAGATCGGCCGCAAGCCCGTCCTCGTGCTCACGCTGCTGCTCATCGGCATCGCGACGTTCCTCATCGGCGTGCTGCCGGGCTACGCGTCCATCGGGCTCGCGGCGCCGATCATCCTGGTGCTCCTCCGCTTCGCGCAGGGCGTGGGGGTCGGCGGCGAGTGGGGCGGCGCGGTGCTGCTCTCGAGCGAGTTCGGGGATCCACGGAGGCGCGGCTTCTGGTCGTCGGCCGCGCAGGTCGGGCCGCCCGCGGGCAACCTGCTCGCCAACGGCGCGCTCGCACTGCTCACGGTGCTGCTCACCGAGGAGGAATTCCTCGACTGGGGCTGGCGCGTCGCCTTCCTCCTCTCGGCGCTGCTCGTGGCGTTCGGCCTCTGGATCCGACTGAAGCTCGAGGACACCCCCGTGTTCAAGGCGCTGCAGGAGCGCGGCGACCGGCCGAGCGCGCCCGTGTCCGAGGTGTTCCGCACCCAGCTGCGGCCGCTCGTCGCCGCGATCCTCTCCCGCGTCGGACCCGACGTCCTCTACGCCCTCTTCACGGTCTTCACGCTCACCTACGGCGTGAACTCGCTCGGCTTCGAGCGCAGCCAGGTGCTCGTGGCGGTGCTCGTCGGATCCGCCGTGCAGCTGTTCACCATCCCGTTCGCGGGCGCCGTGAGCGACCGGATCAACCGGCGGGCGCTGTACGCGGCCGCCGCGGTGGGCGCGGCCGTCTGGGCGTACGTGTTCTTCGCCATCACCGACGGCTCGTCGACCTTCGTGCTCGGCGTGGGCATCGTGCTGGGCCTGTTCTTCCACTCCTTCATGTACGGGCCGCAGGCGGCGTACATCATCGAGCAGTTCTCGCCCCGGCTCCGCTACACGGGCGCCTCGCTCGCGTACACGATCGCCGGCGTGATCGGCGGGGCCATCGCGCCGCTGATGTTCACGATCATCTACGAGGAGACCGGCAGCTGGGTCGGCATCGCGCTGTACCTCACGGCTGCTGTCGTGCTCACGCTCGTGGGCCTCGCGATGGGCCGCGACTCGGACGTCTCCGAGGACGAGGAGTACGTGCGCACGGGCGCCGAGGGCGTGATGGCGGCGCGCGTCTGACGCCCTCCGCGACCCGCCGACGCCCGGATCCCCGCAGCGGGTGTCCGGGCGTCGGCGCGTCCGAGGGGAGGGGCGGTCCGGGATCGCCGGCCCTCAGCCGGCGTCGCGGCGCCGCGCTGGCTCCGCGTGGCAGGATCGCGCGCCGGGATCACTCGGCTCTGTGCTGGGCCTTCATGCGCTTCCGCGCAGCGCGCACGGTGAGCACGGAGAGGTAGTCCTGCACGGTCGCATCCCGGAGCGTCGCCAGCTCCTCCTCCACCACCGTGCGGAGCTCCTCCTCCGGGCGATCGGGGAACTTCGCCCGCAGCTGCTCGGTGGAGTCGCGGACGATCTGGTCGTAGTCGACGTCGGTTGTCATGGTCGCATCATCCCCCACCGGGGTGGGCGCCCCGTGACCCGGGCCCCGAGAGCGGCGCGGGCGCGTACGGGACCGCGTCGACGAGCTGCTGCGGGCCCCGACCCGAGGGAACCGCGTCAGGTGCGCAGCAGCACGTCGAGCGTGACGGCGAGGTGCCGGTCGATCGCGTCGCGTGCCGCCTCGGCGTCGCCTTCGGCCAGCGCGTCGACGATGCCGGCGTGCTCCTCGCACACGCGGTCCTGCCGATCCGTGGCGCGGTAGAGCGCCTCGACGCCGACGAGGATCTGCCGGGCGCGGAGCTTCGCGTACGTGCGGCTCATGAGCTCGCTGCCCGCGGCGTCGACGAGGAGCTGGTGGAAGCGGCGGTCGTGCTCGATGAACTGCCGCCCGCTCTCGCGCGGCGGCTTCGCGACCATGGCGCGCTGCTGCTCGAGCACCTCGCGCATCGCGTCGAGCGGGGTGCGGTCGTGCTCCACGGCGCTCGTGGCCGCGTGCCGCTCGAGCACCCCGCGCAGCTCCATCAGCTCGGCGATCTGGCGGCCGGTGATCACGGGGATCCGCGCGCCGCGCTTGGGGATCATCTCCACCAGGTCGTCGGCGGCGAGCAGCAGCAGGGCCTCGCGGACGGGCGTGCGGGAGACGCCGATCCGCTCCGCCAGCTCCTGCTCGTTGAGGAACGCGCCCTGCTGGTCCGGGTCGGTGAGGACGTGCGCGTGGAGGAACTCGTAGGCCCGCTCGCGGCCGGAGAGGGCGCTCGCCGAGGTGCCTGGATCGCCCGCCCGTTCTCGCATACGCTATGTATACATCACGAGGAGGACCATGGAGATCGCGCTCGCACAGATCATCAGCTCGCCGGATCCCGCGGAGAACCTCGCACGCATCACCGCGTTCGCGGAGGACGCCGCGCGGCAGGGCGCTGAGCTCGTGGTGTTCCCGGAGGCGGCGCAGCGCGCGTTCGGCAACCCGCTGCCCGAGATCGCGGAGCCGCTCGACGGGCCGTGGGCCTCGGGCGTGCGCGCGGTCGCCGACCGGCTCGGCATCGTGATCGTCGTGGGCATGTTCACGCCCGGCGCCGACGGCCGCGTGCGCAACACGCTCCTGGTCGCGCGGCCCGCGGGCGCGGCCGACGCGGGCGCCGACTCCTACGACAAGATCCACCTCTTCGACGCGTTCGGCTTCCGTGAGTCCGACGCCGTCGACCCGGGCGAGAGCGTCGCCGTGATCGAGGTCGGCGGCACCCGTGCCTCGCTCGCGACCTGCTACGACGTGCGCTTCCCCGCCCTCTTCCTCGCGGGCGCCGACCGCGGCGCCGCCGTCAGCATCGTGTGCGCGAGCTGGGGTGCCGGACCCGGCAAGGCCGACCAGTGGGATCTGCTGCTCCGCGCCCGCGCGCTCGACTCCACGACCTTCGTGGTCGCGGTCGGCCAGGGCGACCCGGCGACGCTGCCGGCCGGATCCCGCGGCCACGACCCCGCGAGCGGCGCGCCCACGGGCATCGGCCGCAGCGCCGTCGTCTCCCCGCTCGGCGAGGTGCTGCACCGCCTCGGCGGCGAGGAGGAGCTGCTCGTCGTGGACGTGGATCCGACGGCCGTCGAGGCCGCGCGCGGCACGCTGCCCGTGCTCGCGAACCGTCGCCGGGGGCTCGAGCAGGCGGTCTGACCCGCATCGACCGCGGACACGATGCGGGCCAGGCCGCCGAGGCGACCGGGCCCGCATCCCATGCGACGGGATCAGCGCCCGACGGGACCCATGTCCGCGTACCGGTCGCCGACCGGGGTCGGCAGCGAGGACAGGCGCGCGAGCTGGTCGGCGGAGAGCGTCACGGCGTCGGCCGCCACGTTCTCGTCGAGGCGCGTCACGCGCTTGGTGCCGGGGATCACGGCGATGTCGTCGCCCTGCGCGAGGATCCACGCGAGCGCGACCTGCGCGGGCGTCGCGTCGAGCTCGCCCGCGACGTCCTTGACGGCGTCGACGATGCGCATGTTCTGCGCGAAGGCCTCCTCCGCGAAGCGCGGCGACGACGAGCGGTAGTCGGCCTCGGACAGGTCGGCGACGCTCGAGATCGCGCCGGTGAGGAAGCCTCGGCCGAGCGGCGAGTACGCGACCAGGCCGATGCCCAGCTCGCGCAGCACCTCGAGCACGCCGGCCTCCGGGTCGCGGGTCCAGATGGAGTACTCGCTCTGCAGCACCGAGATGGGATGCACGGCGTGCGCGCGGCGGATGGTGTCGGGCCCGGCCTCGGAGAGCCCCAGGTGCAGGACCTTGCCCTCCTCGACGAGCTCCTTCATCGCGCCGACGGTCTCCTCGATCGGCACGGCCGGGTCGACGCGGTGCTGGTAGAGGACGTCGATGCGGTCGGTCCCGAGGCGCTGCAGCGAGGCTTCGACGGCGATGCGGATGCCCGCGGGCGTGCTGTCCATGCCGCGCTCGTAGTCCTCGGCGTCCTTGCCCGGCGCGTGCTTCAGCAGGCCGAACTTGGTGGCGATCACGACGTCGTCGCGGCGGTCCTTCAACGCGGATCCGACCAGGCGCTCGTTGGTGAACGGCCCATACGCCTCTGCCGTGTCGAAGAGCGTGACGCCCTGGTCGACGGCGCGGTGGAGGGTGCGGATCGACTCCGCCTCGTCCTGGCCGTGGCCGTCGTAGAACGCGCTCATGCCCATGCAGCCGAGGCCGATGCGGCCGACGTCGAGGCCCGTGCCGGTGTGGATGTGCTTCATGCGGTGCTCCGTTCTCCTGCGGCCGGATGGGCCGCCCGTCGAGCCTAGGCACGTTCCCGGCCGCGGCGCGCCGCGTTCACGCGTTGTTTTGAATGGGTCAAGGGAACTGTGCTTGACTCGGGCGCATGCCCACCGACCACGCGCACCACCACGTGCCGTCCCTCGACGCCGACGCCCTGCGCGTCGCGCTGCGGGAGGCCGGCCTGCGCGTGACCCGGCCGCGCGTGGCCGTCCTCACGGCCGTCGACGCGGCACCGCACTCGGACGCCGACGAGGTGCTCCGCGCGGTGAAGGGCGAGCTGCCCGGCACGAGCATCCAGGCGGTCTACGGCGTGCTCGGCGCGCTCGCGGCCGCGGGGCTCGTGCGCCGCATCGAGCCCGCGGGATCATCCGCGCGCTACGAGCGCCGGACGGGCGACAATCACCATCACCTCGTCTGCACAGGTTGCAGGACGATCGTCGACGTGGATTGCGCGGTGGGGGAGTCCCCCTGCCTCACGCCGTCCGACTCGGCGGGGTTCCTCGTGGCGAGCGCCGAGGTGACGTACTGGGGCCTGTGCCCCGCCTGCCGGACCGCATCCGCGGATCCCGGTTCCACCGTCGCGACCTGACCGTCGCCACCGGCCCGCCCCTCGGCCGACCACCCGAGCCAGCACATCCCCGTTCCACCGCTGACAGGAGAAACACCATGACCGACCAGAAGTTCACGACCACCGACTCCGGCGCCCCGGTCGCCAGCGACGAGCACTCGCTCTCCGTCGGCCCCGACGGCGCCATCCCGCTGCACGACCACTACCTCGTCGAGAAGCTCGCGCAGTTCAACCGCGAGCGCATCCCGGAGCGCGTCGTCCACGCCAAGGGCGGCGGGGCGTTCGGCACCTTCCGCGTCACGGGCGACGTGAGCGCGTACACCCGCGCCTCCCTCTTCCAGCCCGGCGCCGAGGTCGAGATGCTCGCGCGCTTCTCCACCGTCGCCGGCGAGCAGGGCAGCCCCGACACGTGGCGCGACCCCCGCGGATTCGCGCTGAAGTTCTACACGGACGAGGGCAACTACGACCTCGTCGGCAACAACACCCCCGTCTTCTTCATCCGCGACGGGATCAAGTTCCCCGACTTCATCCGCTCGCAGAAGCGCCTGCCGGGCTCGCACCTCCGCGACCACGACATGCAGTGGGACTTCTGGACGCTCTCGCCCGAGTCCGCCCACCAGGTCACGTGGCTCATGGGCGACCGCGGCCTGCCGAGCTCGTGGCGCCACATGGACGGCTTCGGCTCGCACACCTACCAGTGGATCAACGCGGCCGGCGAGCGCTTCTGGGTGAAGTACCACTTCAAGACCCAGCAGGGCATCGAGATCCTGAAGCAGGAGCAGGCCGACCAGATCGCCGGCGAGGACGCCGACTTCCACATCCGCGACCTCACCGAGGCCATCGACCGCGGCGACTACCCGGAGTGGAAGCTCGAGGTGCAGATCATGCCCTACGAGGAGGCGAAGTCGTACCGGTTCAACCCGTTCGACCTCACCAAGGTCTGGTCGCAGAAGGACTACCCGCGCATCGAGGTCGGCACCATGACCCTGAACCGCAACCCGGAGAACTACTTCGCGCAGATCGAGCAGGCCGCGTTCGCGCCCTCGAACTTCGTCCCCGGGATCCAGACCAGCCCCGACAAGATGCTCCTCGCGCGCATCTTCAGCTACGCCGACGCGCACCGCTACCGCGTGGGCACGAACCACGCGCAGCTGCCGGTGAACGCGCCGAAGTCGCCCGTGCACAGCTACTCCAAGGACGGCCAGGGGCGCTACACGTTCCAGGACGCCGGCACGCCCGTCTACGCGCCCAACTCGCACGGCGGCGCGCACGCCGACCCGGCTCGCGCCGCGGAGAGCGCCGGCTGGGAGCAGGACGGCGAGCTCGTCCGCGCGGCCGCCACGCTGCACGCGGAGGACGACGACTTCGTCCAGGCCCGGATGCTCGTCAACGAGTCGATGGACGACGCCCAGCGCGAGCGCCTCGTCGGCAACATCGTCGGCCACGTGAGCAAGGTCACCACGGCCGAGCTCCGCGCCCGCGTCATCCAGTACTGGACGAACGTGGACGGCTGGCTCGGCGCGGCCGTCGCCGCGGGCCTGCCGCCGCTCGCCGGCGACGCGCCCGTCGCCGAGGCCACCCCCGGCCCGACGCGCGACGCCGAGGAGGTCGGTGTCGGGGCTCGCTGAGGCGCGGTGATCCGCTGATCGAACGACACGACGCCCGTCCCCTGACGCAGGGGGCGGGCGTCGTCGCGTCATCCGCGCGTAGGGACGGCGCGCGGTTCCGCGAAGCCCGCGTCGAGCAGGGGGCGCGAGCCGAGCGGCTCATCGAGCGCCAGAGTGAACGGCGTCGAGTCGTTGCCCTGGCAGTCCTGAGCGCCCGGGAACGGACGTACGCCCAGGGTGACCACCACCTGGTCCACGTCCTGCCGGAGATCGACGACCTCGATGCGGCCCTCCGCTGTCCGCCCGGAAGCGCATCCCCGTTCCGTCACGAGGAGCTCGATGTCCCGTGAGGCCGGATCCGGTGTCGACGCGAGCGCGACATCGGGGACCTCCAGGTCGCCGAGGTCCACCTGGAGGGCGCACGCGCTCCGCTGGGACACGAACCACTCCGGCCCGCCGCCCGCCATGGAGGCCGCCCGCATGACCACCGCCACCTCGCTGCCGGCCGCGGTCTCCGGGCTGCCGGGGTCCTCGAGGCCGGGCGCGTCGCGGAACAGGGCTATCAGCTCGGCGGACTCATGTGCGAGCGCCCACCCCTCGTCGGGCAGCAGCCCGAGACCGCGGCCGTCGTCCCACGTGGCGACCTCGAAGGCGCGGCGCGTCTCCGCGCGCGTCTCCGCGAGGGGCACGCGCGCCGCAAGCGCCTCGGCCGGGATCGCGACCCCGCCGCAGAGGTATCCGGTCGGCGCTGCCGCGGACGATCGGTCCGAGGGCGTCGCGGCCGAGGAGCAGCCGGCGAGCAGGAGCACGACGACGGTCGCAGCGGCGATGGTAGTTCGTCGGGTCGACATCCTGGCTCCTCGGCGCCGTCGGCGTCGGCGCCCGCAGCTCCTGGCCAGCTTGGCCTGCGCCGGCCCGTCACGCCAGCGGCAGCTCCATCTCCAGGTCCTTCTGCGTGCGGTCCAGCGCGTACGGCACGCTGCGACCCGTGAGGACGAAGCCGCGGCGCTCGTAGTAGGCGCGGGCGCGCGGGTTGTCCTCGTGGACCTCGAGGCGGACGGCCTGCGCGTTGGGGCGGTCGCGGGCCCAGGCGATGATGGCGTCGAGGAGCAGGTCGGTGACGCCCGCGGCGCGACCGCGGGCCGACGGCGTGATGTAGACGCTCACGAGCATCACGCGCGTGGGATCCGCGGCGACGAACGCGTTCATGGCGCCGAGCCAGCGGCCGGTCGCGCGTTCCACGGCGACGTACGCGGTGCTCCCGGGCTGGTTCGCGCGCCGCGTGCGCGCCTGCCAGTCGGAGTCGGGCCGGCCGAGCGCGCTCTCGAGCGTCTCGAGGTAGGCGAGCGGGGTGTCCTCGAGCATCTCGAGGCGGAGGGCCCGGTACTCGCGCCAGTCCTCGGCGCGGAGGCGGTGGATCACGGCGTCCATCGCGGTCAGACCAGCTGCCCGTTGACGTGGAGGTCGCCCGCGGGGAGGGCGTCGGCGGGCGCGGTGACCGGCAGCATCATCCAGCCGTGGTCCTGGTGCACGACGCCGGCGGCGCCGAGGAGGGTGAAGCCGTTGTAGTGGCCGGTGCGGTCGTCGAGCGGGAGCCAGCCGTGGCGCGCGTAGTAGCCGGACGTCGACTCGCCCGTCTCGAGGACGCCGAACGGGACGGCGAGACGAGCCAGCGCGTCGCGGATCCCGTCGGCGAGCAGCGTGCCGAGGCCCTGCCCCTGCCGGCCGGGGTGCACGGCGACCATGCCGGTGGATCCGACGAGCACATCGTCCGCCGGGTCGCCCTGGCCGTCGCCCACCTCCACGAACATGCGGCGGATCCCCGCGTGCGCCACGAGCTCGTCGCCGTCGTGCACGAGGATCCGCAGCTCGGGCTGCGCGCCGGCCCAGCTGCGTGCGCCCGTGTAGCCCGCGGCGAAGTCGGGGAAGGCCAGGGCCAGGAGCGCCGCGATGCGCTCGTGGTCGGCGACGTCGAGCGCGCCCTCGCGGACGACGGTGAGGCGGGGTCCCATGGGTCGAGGGTATCGGCCGGTCACGCGCGTGTCCGGGGCCGGACCGCGGCCCGGTCGCGCGGCCCGCCCGCCCGTAGGGTGGAGCGCATGACCACCCCGCAGTCCGTCTGGCAGGACAAGCTCGGCCGCCTCTCCATCCGCTGCGTGCAGATCCTGGCGGTCCTCGTGGTCGCCACCGCGATCGTGTACGCCGCCATCTCGCTCAAGCTCGTCGTGATCCCGGTGATCATCGCGCTGATCCTCGCCTGCGCGGTGCGCCCGATGGTGCTCTGGATGGAGCGCCGCGGCATGCCCGACGCGCTCGCCGCGGTCATCGCGCTCCTCACCGGCCTCGTGCTCTTCGGCGGCGCCATCACGGCCGTCGTCTTCGGCGTGCAGAGCCAGTGGCCGACGCTCGTGAAGGCGACGAGCGAGGGCGTCGACCAGCTGCAGTCCTTCATCGAGGAGGGCGGGCTGCCCATCGACACCGCGCAGATCGACTCGCTCCGGGGGCAGGCGGTCGACTTCCTCACCAGCAGCCAGTTCGGATCCGGCGCCATCGCGGGCGTCTCGGCCGCGGCCGAGGTCGTCACGGGCGCGGTGCTCGGGCTCGTCGTGTTCTTCTACTTCGTCAAGGACGGGCCGCGCATCTGGGCCTTCCTCATCCGCCCGTTCCGCGGTCGCGGCCGGAAGCGCGCCGTGCGCGTCGGCCACGAGGGCGCCAAGGTGCTCGGCGGATACATCCGCGGCACGGCGACCGTCGCGCTCGTCGACACCGTGTTCATCGGGGCGGGCCTGCTCATCCTCGGCGTGCCGCTCGCGCTGCCGCTGTCGCTCGTGGTGTTCATCGGCGCGTTCGTGCCGATCGTCGGCGCGACGGTCGCGGGGATCCTCGCGGCGCTCGTCGCGCTCGTGACGAACGACCTGGGCACGGCCATCTGGGTCGTCGCCATCGTGATCCTCGTGAACCAGCTCGAGGGGAACCTGCTGCAGCCCGTCGTGCTCGGCAACGCGCTCAAGCTGCACGGCCTGGTCGTGCTGCTTGCCCTGACCGCCGGCACGATCCTCGGCGGCATCATCGGCGCGATCCTCTCGGTGCCGCTCACGGCCGTCGCCTGGACCGCGTGGAAGATCATCATGGAGCCGGACGAGGAGGAGCCGGAGCCCCCGGCACCCGCGCCGCTCGAACCCGTGAAGAAGGCGGCGCGCGGCCTCACCGCGAGGCTCACGGGCCGCCCCGCCACCGCCACCCGCGCCGAGCGATGAGCGCGACCGGCGCCGCGGCGGGCCTCCAGCGCTCGCCGGGCTTCGCGGTCGCGGCGCGCCTCGGGCACGCGGTCAACGGCCTGCTGCACCTGCTGATCGGCGTGGTCGCGTTCCGCCTGGCGACCGGCGGCGGGGGCGGCGAGGCCGACCAGTCCGGCGCGCTCGGCTCCATCGCGGGATCGCCCGGCGGCCGCGTGCTGCTGTGGGTCGTCGTGGTCGGGCTCGTCGGGCTCGGCCTCTGGCAGCTCGTCGAGACCGTCCTCGCGCGCGGCGAGGACGCGAAGCGCACCTGGGCGGCGCGCGCCAAGGAGCTCGGCAAGGCCGTCGCCTACCTCGCGATCGCGGCCACGGCGCTGCGCTTCGCGACCGGTGGATCCAGCGACTCCTCCGAGCAGACCCAGTCGCTGAGCGCGCGGCTCCTCGCGGCGCCGGGCGGCGTCGTGCTGCTCGTGATCGTGGGCCTCGCCGTCGTGGCGGTCGGCGTCTACTTCGGGTTCAAGGGCGCGACGAAGCGCTTCCGCGACGACCTGGCCGTGCCGTCCGGGTCGCTGGGGCGCGGGATCACCGCGCTCGGCGTCGCCGGGTACGTCGCCAAGGGCGTCGCGCTCGTCGCGGTCGGCGTGCTCTTCGTCGTCGGCGCGGTGACGGCCGATCCGAGCCGCGCGACGGGCCTCGACGGCGCGCTCCAGTCGCTCGCGGGGCTGCCCGCGGGCGTCGCCGTGCTCGCGATCACGGGGCTCGGCCTCATCGCCTACGGCCTGTACTGCGGCGCCCGCGCGCGCTACGCGAAGCTGTGACGGAGCGTCGGGTCGTCGCGCTCGACGGCGTGCGGCCCGACGAGGTGCACGTGGTGCGGGTGTTCGCCGACGCGGACGGCGCGCACGGCAACGAGCTCGGGATCGTGCTCGCGTCGGCGCGCACCGACGGCCGGGAGCCGGCGATCGCGCGGGCGCTCGGCTTCAGCGAGACGGTGTTCGTCGACGCGGTGGACGCGCCGGGCGCGGATCCGCGAGGGGCGTCGATCCGCATCCTCACCCCCGCGCGCGAGCTGCCCTTCGCCGGGCACCCGACCGTCGGCACCGCCTGGTGGCTGGCGTCGCGCGGCGTGCCGGTCGACCACCTGCGCGTGCCCGCCGGGATAGTGCGCGTCACCCGCGTCGGCGACGAGGTGCGCGTGACCGCCGATCCCGAATGGGGCCCGGAGTTCACGTGGCAGCAGCACCCGACGGCCGATGCGCTCCGCGGCCTCGACGCCGACGCCGTGGCCCCTGCGGTCGACCACCTCTACGCCTGGACCTGGACGGACGAGGCCGCGGGGGAGGTGCGGGCGCGCATGTTCGCGCCCGCGCTCGGCGTCGTCGAGGACGAGGCGACCGGATCCGCGGCCCTCCGGCTCACGGCGCGCCTCGGCCGCGACCTCCGCATCACGCAGGGCCGTGGCAGCGTGCTCGTGACGCGCCTCCGCGACGACGGCCGCGCCGAGGTCGGGGGCCGCACGGTGCCGGACCGCGTGATCCCGCTGCCCTGACCCGCGCCGCCCGCCGCCCGCCTTCGCTACGCGGTCGCGGCGTCCGCGTCCTCCGTCGCCGGGTCCTCGCGCGGCACGACGAGGATCTCGGAGATCCGCCGCCGGTCGAGCGCCGTGACCTGGAGGGTCACGCCGTCGACCTCGACCGAGTCGCCGACCTGCGCGAGCCGGCCGAGGTTCTCGATGACGAAGCCCGCGACCGTGTCCGACGCGGAGTCGGGGAGCTTGACGCCCGTCGCCTCCTCGAAGTCCTGGAAGTTGAGGCGGCCGTCGATCGTGCCGCCGTCCTCCGCGAGGTCGCGCGCGGCGGAATCCGTGTCGTACTCGTCGAAGATCTCGCCGACGACCTCCTCCACGAGGTCCTCGAGCGTGACGATGCCGTCGGTGCCGCCGTACTCGTCCACGATCACGGCGATCTGGTGGCCCTCGGCGCGCATCATCGTGAGCGTCGGCAGCACGCGCGCGGTCGCCGGCAGGTAGGGGATCGGCCGCAGGATCTCGGAGACGGGCCGTTCGGGGTCCGCCGCGATCGCCTGGTACAGGTCGCGCACGTGCACGAAGCCGATGACGTCGTCGATGGTCTTGTCGACCACCGGGTAGCGCGAGTACGGCCGGTCCTGCACGTCGATCCCCGCCTCGCGGACCGTGCCGGTGCCGTCGAGCGCGGCGATCTCGGGCCGCGGCTTCATCACCTCGCTGAGCTGGCGGTGGCGGAGGGAGAGCACGTCGTCGAGGATCCGGCGCTCGTCGTCGGGGAGGCCCTCGTGGCTGGAGACGATGTCGCGGAGCTCCTCCTCGCTCATCTCCTCGCCGGTCTTGTGCGGGTCGCCGCCGAGGAGGCGCACGACCACGTTCGTCGAGACGGAGAGCAGCCAGATCACCGGGCGCATGAGGTTCGCGAAGCCGTTGAGCACGGGCGCGACGCCGTACGCGAAGCCCGCGTTGCGCTGGATCGCCAGGCGCTTGGGCGCGAGCTCGCCGAGCACGAGCGACAGGTAGGCGATCATCAGCGTGAGCAGGAGCGTCGCGATCGTGGACGCGAGGCCGGACTCCAGGCCCCACGACTCGAGCAGCGGGACGACCGACGGCGCGATCGACGAGGCGCCGTACGCGGCCGATGCGAAGCCGGCGACGGTCACGCCGATCTGCACCGCGGCCAGGAAGGTGTTGGGGTTCCGGGCGAGCGCGGCGACCTTCTCGCCGCGGCGGCCGCGGGCGGCGAGGGCGTTGAGCTGGCCCTCGCGGAGGGTGACGAGCGCCATCTCGGTGGCGGCGAACACGCCGCCGACGAGGACGAACACCACGACCAGGACGATGTTGAGGACGAGGTCGCCGTTCACGAGCGGGGGCCGGTCGGGCGGGTGCCGGTCGAGCGGGCGCCGGTCGGGCGGGCGGCCGTGAGGCGGGTGGCGCGGAGTGTGCGGAGCGTGCCCGGGGTCGTCCGGGCGCCGGGACTGTGGCTGTCGGGAGCGGGCTCCCGCGCGGTTCTGTGCATGGATCGAGGGTAGTGGAGCAGGTGGGGAAATAGCCCGGGCCGTCGTCCGGCGACAGCCGTGCCCTACGGTCGGGGCATGGATCAGACAATGCTCGACGGGTCGTGGCTGGGCAGCTCCGGGTGGGTCACGCTCGCCCTCGTGAACGCCGGGCTCGCGGAGCAGAAGGGCCGCTCCCGGTGGAACTGGTTCCTCGTCTCGATCGTCCTCGGCCCGATCGCGACGTTCTTCATCGTGACGTGGGAGCGGGTGCCCGCGCGGCCCGTCGCGACACCGGGAGAGGGCCCGACGAACGGACTCCTCGCCGTGGGGATCGGGCTGGCTGCGCTGGCTGTGGTCAGCGGCGTGGTCGCGACGATCGGCGGGGACACCGGGATGTGGATCCTCGCGGCCGCGCTCGCGGTCGTCGCAGCGGTCTCCCTGGTCCTGCACGTGCTCGCGCACCGGCGCTGGGCAGCGGCGCAGGCCGGGTCGCGGGCGGCGGCTGTCCCCGAGGACTGACCGCCGCCCGCGGTCCCGCGTCGGATCAGCCGGCCGTGAAGCCGCTCGGCAGCTGCGCGCCTGCCTTCGTCACGGCGTCGACGAGGTCCTGGCCGCCGACCGTCGTGATCGTCTCCCCGCCGATGCGGAGGGTGGGCGTGCCGGTCACGCCCGACTGCTGCGCCGCGTCGGTGTTCGCCGTGATCCAGTCGACGTACGCCCCCTTCTGCGTGCAGGAGAGGGCATCCGGATCCGTGACGCCCCGGCCCTGGAGCCACGTGGAGAAGTCCTTCCCCGTCCACGAGTCGGTCGCGGCGGAGTGGTTGGCGAAGAGCGCCGAGTGCACGCCGGGCCAGGCCGACGGATCGTGCGCGAGCACGCAGGCGGCCGCGCTGCCGGCGACGCGGCCGTAGTTCGTCACGATCTGGATGGGGTGGTACACCACGGCCACCTGCCCGCTGCCCGCGAGCCGGTCGAGCAGCGCGCCGTTCTCGGCCTCGTACTCCTGGCAGTGCGGGCACGAGTAGTCCTCGTAGACATCGAGGGTGACGGGAGCGTCCGCGGCGCCCACGCGCACGCTGTCGGGTCCCGTCGTCACCTGCGCCTGGTCGCCCGAGCCGAGGGCGACGGTCGCGTCGGCCGTGGGCGGCTGGGCTCCGGCGCTCGCCTGGTCGCGGAGAAGGATCGCGCCGCCGGCGATCGCCGCGATGAGGATCACGACGACCCCGGCGACGCCGAGCTGGGTCAGCAGGCGCCGGCGCTTCCGCTTCGCCTCCTCGATGCGCCTCTGCGCGTTGGCCTTCTCTCGGATCTCCCGGGTGCGGTCGCGGTCGGCTGCGGTCTTCTTGCTCATCGGTCCTTCTCTCGTGTGCGGGGTGAGGCGGTGCGGGGTCCGGTCGTGCGGGGTCCGGCCGTGCGGTGCGGATGCGGGGGATGGTCGGCCGGGGAGGGCGCGGGATGCGGGGCGCGCGTCATGCGGTCGGCTCCGCGCCGCGATCGTGCCGGTCGATGGCCTGCAGGTTCGCGTTGTAGGCGCGCAGCTCCGCGTCGTCGTCGCGGAGGGCGGCGCGGTCGTAGCGCCGGGCGGCGCGCGTCTCGGACGTCGACCACTGCCGCACCACCATGAGCGCCACGAGGACGACGGGTAGCTCGCCCGCGCCCCACGCGATCCCACCGCCCGCGGCCTGGTCCGCGAGCAGCTGCGCGTCCGTCTGTATGCCGAGCTGGTGCCAGAAGTCGATCGCGAGGATCGACGTGCCCGACATGATCGACAGCCCGAAGAACGCGTGGAACGCCATCGTCGCGAGCAGGATGATGAGGCGGATCGGGTACGGCGGACGGCGCGGCCCGGGATCCACCCCGATCAGCACGAAGAAGAACAGGTAGCCGCTGATGAGGAAGTGCACGCACATCAGCAGGTGCCCCTGGTGGGTCTGCAGCGACCACTCGAACCAGCCGGTCCAGTAGAACGCGACCAGGCTGCCGGCGAAGACGCCGGCGGCGACGACCGGGTGCGTCACGAGCGCCGAGTAGCGGGAGTGCGTGGCGGCGAGCACCCACTCGCGGACGCCGCGGCTGCCGTCGCGCCGCGCCGGGACGGTGCGGAGCAGGAGCAGCACGGGGGCGCCGAGCACGAGCAGCGGCGGCACGTACATCATCAGCAGCATGTGCTGGATCATGTGCGTGCTGAAGTGCACGGCGCCGTAGACGCCGGGCCCGCCGCTGGTCGCGTACACGAGGAGGGCGCAGCCGGCGAGCCACGGCACCGTGCGGGCGGGCGACCACGCGTCGCCGCGGACCCGCAGCCGACGCACGGCCACGAGGTACAGGCCGGCGAGCACGACGGCCCCGGCGAGGAAGAGGTGGTCGGGATGGAACGCGGTCAGCATCCGCCCGGTCGTCACCGGGTCGGGGAACGTGAACCCGATGAGCGAGGCGCGCGGATCCACGTCGGCGACGGAGGTCTGCGGGACCGGCGGCGCGCTCCGGCTGAGCGCCACGGACACGCCCATCGCGACGGACATGGCCACGACCTCGCCGACCGCGAGCCGGAGGAACGCGGTGCGGCGGGTCGCGTCGCGGACGAGGCCCGGGATCAGGATGCGGCGGTGGGCCCAGCCCGCGAGGCCGAGCCCCAGGAGCAGCGCCGTCTTGAGGAGCAGCAGCACGCCGTACGGGGTGGTCACCAGGTCGAGCGGCCCGCCCAGGCGGAGCGACGCGTTGATGATCCCGGAGAGCGCGACCGCGACGAACGCCCACCCGGCGAGCGTCGAGTAGCGACGGACGACCGCGGGCAGCGCGCCGCGCACGTGCCGCTGGAGGAGGATCACGGCCACGAGCCCGCCGGCCCAGACCGTGACGCCGATGAGGTGGATCCCGAGGCTGTTCACCGCGTTCGCATGCTCGTAGGTGCCCGCCGCGTGGCCGGAGAGCGAGAGCGGGAGGAGCGCCAGCAGGGCCGCTCCCGCGGCGATCCCGATCCCCGTGACGCGCTGGGTCCACATCGTGACGCCCAGCACCACGGCGATGCACGCCAGCGACGCGACGAGCGTCTGCCCGAGCTCCAGCCGGGTCGCGAAGTAGGCGAACTGACCGCGGAAGGTGGGCGACGTGAGGGGCACGCCGATCACGTTCGCGCCCGAGAGGGCGAGCACGGCGATGCCGGCGGCCAGCCACACGGCGGCGGCGCGCGACGCCCAGCGCGTGGCCTTCCACTGCGCGAGGCTCGCCATGCCCGGCCGCTTCGCCTGCCCCGGGAGGGCGAAGGCCGCGACCACGAGCAGGCCGATGGTGATCGCGGCGGCGGCGTCGTGGATCACTCGCGCGATGGGCAGGCCGTACCGGACGACGTCGCCGGGGTCGACCAGCAGGGTCGTCGTGGTGGCACCCGTGAACAGGGCGCTGAGGAGCATCACCGCGACGGCGAGCGGCAGGCACAGCCAGAGGAGCGCCGATCGTCCCGAGACGCGCGGCAACCGCAGCTGGGCGGTGCGCGTCTCGAACGCGATGTCGTCGAGGCCGTCGGGCGCGGCGGCCCGCGGAGTGGCGGCGGCGGTGGGCAGGGGGGAGTTCGGGGGCACGGGGATCCGTCCGTGAGGCGCGCCGGTGGGCGCGGGCGGGGCCGGTCGCGTGATCGCGGCACGGCGGAGGCGCGTCGGGCGACGCGGGAAGCCGCGCGACCGCCTCGGGCGGACGCGCGAGAGCCGGGCGCGAGGGGCTCGCGCCCGGACGGGCTCGGATCAGGCGGAGGCGGGCGGACCGCGGCGCGGCATCGACGACAGCGCGACGCCCGTGTCCGGCAGGCCCGGGTGCCAGGCCGCCGGCACCCGGTGGCGGAGCTCGACGGAGGGGGAGGCGAGGAGCGCCACCGCGTGCAGCACCACGACGAGGGCGGTGCGGGCGAGCGCGACGAGGTCCCAGAAGGCGCGCTCGCCGAAGCGGAGGGCGACGCAGGTGACGGCGGCGGCGAGGACGTGGGCCGCCCACATGCCGGGGCCGTGGTGCATCCCGCCCATCGCGGCGGTCTCGGTGCCGCCTCCCGCGACCGTCGTGACGACGTGGCCGCCCATGCCGTGGTGCCCGCCGATCATCCGGGTGCTCGCGCTCGTCGCGGCGCCGACGGAGAAGAGGAGGTGGAACGCCCCCTGGCTGAACGCGACGGCGATCGCGAGCCGCAGGACGGAGATGGTGCGTCCGGCGAGGAACGTGCTGACCGGGAGGGCGAAGGCCGCGGCGACGACGACGCCGACGACGCCCGGAGCCTCGCCGCCACCGGCCATGTGGGAGACCGCGGCGACGAGGATCGCGACGCCGGACGTGACGACGCCCCGCGCGACGCGCACGCCGCGCGTGCCCATCACCTCGGTCCCGCGCTCCATCGCCGTCGAGCCTACGCGGTGCATGCTGCGGGACCGCGGTCGAGTCGCATCGGGCCGGTGCCGGACAGCGACGTAGATCGCGGGCCGGGTGACGGGGCGGACGAAGCCGATTGGGTCGACGAGGAGCCTCTCGGCGCGGGGGCGCGATGCCGGCTCGCCGCTAGCGGTCGCCAACCGGCGGTGTGCCGCCGGGGCCGCCCGAGCCGGCGCCGGGCGCGGATCCCGCCGTCGGCGTCGTCGCGGTGTCGACGCGCGCCGTCAGCGCGACGCGGTAGCCGGACGTCGCGTCGCCGGTCACCTGGCCGAGCTGCGCGGTCCCGGGGGACCGCTCCGACGTGCTCGAGCGGCTCCGGGACTACACGACCGCGTTCTACGAGTCGGTGCGGCAGCTGGCCGCGGCGGTCGGGCTGCCGATGACGGACACGACGGCGCTCGCCGAGGTGATCTGGGCGGAGACCGCCGGTCGCGCGCTGTCCCCGGCCCGCCTGTCGGAGAAGCTCCACCTGACCTCGGGGGCGACGACCGCGCTCATCAACCGGCTCGAGGGCGGCGGCCACCTCGAGCGGAGCCGGGAGAGCGCCGACCGGCGGGTGGTCACGCTGCGGCCGACCGCCGCGTCCCGGGCGCGCGTGATGGACGTGCTGCAGGGCGCGCAGGCCGACGTCGACCGGGCCCTCGACGGGTTCACCGCCGAGCAGCTCCGCACGGCGGCCGCCGTCGTGCGGGCGGTCGCGGACGGGACCGCGGCGGGCACCCGCACCATGACGGGCGATGGCGCGACGCGGAGCTGAGCGGGGACGGTCGTCCGGTCAGCCCGCCGGCACGCAGGGGCTGTCGCAGCCCGCGGCACGCTGGCGCTCCATCTCCCGCTCGCGCGCCCGCTCCAGCAGCGATACGTGCAGGTAGCCCGCGTACCCGCCGGGGGTGCGCCCCTCGCGGCGGCTCGACGTGAGCACCTCACCGGCCGCCGACGCCGTGATCCGCGCGTCGAGCGCCCGGAGCCTGCCCACCAGGTCGACGTCCTCGTGCTCCGCGACGGCCGGGAAGCCGCCGGCCGCGGCGTAGGCGTCCGCGCGCACGCCGAGGTTCGCGCCGTGCACGTGCCCGTTGGCGTGGCCGGCGACTCGGGTCGCGCGCCAGGCGGCGACCTGATCCGGGCTGAGGTCCTCCAGCTCGGGGCGGACGGTGCCGACGACCACGTCGGCCCCCGCGTCCGCGAGCTCGAGCTGGCTCGTGATCCACGCGGGCGGCACCGCGGAGTCGGCGTCGGTGCACGCGATCCAGTGCTCGGCGTCGTCGCCGTCCCAGCCCGCGCGGGCCGCGTCGACGCCCTGGGCGCGCGCGGCGCCCACGCGCCCGGCGGCGCTCTCGATGACCTCGACGCCCGCGGCGCGCGCCACCTCGGCGGTGCGGTCCCTGCAGTCGTCGGCCACGAGGATCACGCGCACTCGCACCCCGTCCGCCCGTGCGCGGGCCGCGGCGACCTCGACCGACGCGAGGCAGCGGCCGACCAGCGCCTCCTCGTCGCGCGCCGGGATGACGACCGTGACCGCGCGGATCCGCGGGGCCGGCTCGACCCCGGCCGCCGCGGCCGATCCGCTCGTCACCGCAGCCCCGTGCGCACGGCGACCGAGCGCGGATCCGCCGACAGCACCTCGAGCAGGAAGTCGTCCTCCTCGTGCCGCGCCAGCACGTGCAGCCCGGGGACGGCGGCGAGCCGCGCGTGCACCTCGTCGCCCGTGCGCCGGAAGTCGCCCTCCGGGTGCCGCCAGTGGCAGGCGACCAGCGTGCCGGTGGCGCCGAGGGCGCCGGGCAGGGCCGCGAGCACGCGGTCGAACGCGGCGTCGTCGAGGTAGTAGCCGACCTCGCTCATCACGACGAGGTCGAACTGGCCGGCCGGCCAGTCGGCGCCCATGTCGCGCACCTCGAGGCGCACGTGCGGGGCGTCGGCGAGGCGCACGCGCGCCCGCTCGACCGCGGTCGGCGCGACGTCCACGGCCAGCAGCTCGTCCACGCGCTCGGCGAGACCGGCCGTCGTCACGCCGATGGAGCAGCCGATCTCGAGCGCCCGGCGGTACCGCTCGTCGGGCAGCGCCGCCAGGGTGGCGAGGCGCTTGCGGCGCTCGTACCAGCGGGTCGTGACGCGCCACGGATCCTCGGCCCGGGCGTACGCGGCGTCGAAGCGCTCGGCGGCGGAGGGCGTCGCGGTCGCGTCGTCGGACACGATCAGCACCTCGCGGTCGCGGTCGGCGTGCCGGAGGAACCCGGGCTGCAGCACGGCCGCGTCCTCGGGGGCGTCGGACAGCGGATCCACCTGGCTGGCGTGCGCACGGATCGCGGCCCGCTTGGCCTCCCGCACGCGCGCGTCGAGCGGCAGCGCGCGCATCTGGGCCCACGGGACGCGCGGGTCGTCGGGCGTCGCCCAGTGCCACATCCACACCGGGTACTCCACGAGCCGGATCCCGCGCCCGGCGGGCAGCGCGCCCACCAGCTCGGCGACGACCTCGCCCGTGACGCGGTGGTCCCGGTGCCCGTCGCCGCGCCACGGTGCCGCGACCCAGGTGCCCGGCGCGGCGTCGGCGAGGAGCGCGGCGAGGTCGTCGCGCACGGCGTCGCGGCGCTCGCGGATCCCGCCGTCGGGGTGCCCGAGGAGCACGAGCCGGGCGGCGGGCGCGACCTCGTCGAGGGCGGCGCGGGCCTCGTCGCGGCGGAGGGCGACGAGCTCGTCGGGTGTGCGCGTGGGGGATCCGGGGTGCGAGGCGGCGCCGTCCGTCACGATCGCGAGGGTCACCGGCACGCCGCGCGCGGCCGCGGTCGCCATCAGCCCCGCGGCGCCGATCGACTCGTCGTCGGCGTGCGCGGAGACCACGAGAAGCCCGGCCATCCCCGTGAGGTCGGGCGCGTCGAGCGCGTCCCAGCGCGGATCCGCGTCCCAGGCGCCCGCGTCGGTGCCGGGCTCGCGCGCGTCGAACGCGACGCTCATCGCGGGCGTCGCGTCGGTCCCGGTCGCCGGACCGGCTGCCGTGGCCGTGGCGGTGTCCGTCGTCGTCGCCGTCGTCGTCGCCTCCGCGTCCGCATCCGAGGCCCGCCGCCGCGCCACCTCCGCGAGCGCCCCGCCGAGGGACGCGTCGTCGCGCTCCGCGTGGTGCTGCCGCACGTACAGCCCGAGGTCGGCCACGCGCTTGGCGTGATCCGCGTCCTGCGCGAGCGGCGCCGGCCCGAGCGCGTGCGCCGCATGGGTCAGGGTCTCGTCCACCGCGCGGGCGACGACGGCGCGCACCCGCTTCGCGAGCAGCCGCCCCTCCTCGCCCGAAGCGAGCCCGCGGTCGACCAGCCCGGCGGCCTCGGCGAGGGACGCGCGCGCGCCGTCGAGCGCCGCGTCCACGGCCCCCAGGTGCATGAGCAGCAGTCGGTCGGCGCCCTCGCGGGACGCGGCCCGGAGCAGCGTGCGCGCCAGCCCGACCGCGCCGCCGTACCAGCAGGCCGCGACCTGGATCCCGCCCCAGTGGAACCCGGGCCGCTCGAGGTACCAGCCGGGCGCGCCCACGCGTCGCGCCGGCACGTCGCGCATGCGCAGCGGCCCGCTCGGCACCTCCACGAGCCCGCGGGCGACCCACGCGCCGGGCACGACCTCGACCCCGGGCTGTCGGAGGTCCACCGCGAAGAGGCCGCGCGAGCCGTCATCGTCCGCGGCGGTGATGAGGGCGTGCGTCAGCGAGCCGGCGAGCGAGCACCACGGCTTCGTGCCGGACAGGCGCACCGCGTCCGGCCCGTCGGCGTCCGCCACGGCCGTCAGCGGATCCCCGCCGCCCTCGGCCGCGAACACGCCCCAGGTGCGCGCCGCGGCGTCGCCCGCGTGCGTAGCGTCGCCCGTGGCGCCGTCCTCGCCCGCGGCGTCCCGCTCCTGATCGAGGATCGCGAGCGCGTCCAGGTGCGGCTCGACCGTCCGCGCGATGCCGAGGTCGGCCGCGGCGAGCGTCGCGAGCGCCTCCCAGAGATCCGCCGTGCGGCCCGCACCCGGCCGCGCGCCGGCGTCGCCGAGCGCGACCGCGAGCGCCAGAGCCCGCTCAGTCGTCCACGCCGGCCCCGGGGGCGTCTCCGCGAGCGCCGCGCGCACGAGCGCGACGGCGGGTCCCGGCCGGTCATCGCCCGGCGGCACCGCGCCGGATGCGAGGCGGACGCGCGCGGGGACCTCCGCGTCGAGGGGGTGGGCGGGCTGGGGGCCGGATGTCACGGGGTGGGGCGCCGAATCGTCGAGGGATGAGCCGGGCGGGGCCCGGTCGTCCTTCGAACCTACAAGCGTCCGAGTCCGGCTGCCGGCGGGCGGCGCGACACCGCGATCGTGTGGCATCCTGGCCGCCTCGGATCCCCCGGCCACGTGGGTGTGGGACCCTGACGGCAGGGCCGGGGCGCGATCCGCACCGCCCACGCACGACAGAGGGGATCCACCATGGACCAGCACACCGACCCGCGCGCCGACGAGACCTCGAGCGCGGGGCAGGCCGACCAGCCCACGCCCGAGGCGGTCGAGGAGTTCGAGCGCCTCGCCGTCCTGAGGATGGGCGGCCAGGACATCGAGGGGGCCATCGACGAGCTGCCCGACGAGGACGCCCGCGAGGTGGCGGAGGTCGCCATCGATCGCGTCGTCCGCGGATACGAGCACCTGTAGCCGGATCCGCTGTGGTCCTGGCACCGCTGACGCAGCGCGCCGGGACACGGCACGGCCCGCCCCGGGAGCAGGCGGAGCCGGTGGAGCGGGCGCCCCTAGCGCCCGGTCAGCCGCGCGATGAGCTCCCGGTACCGCTCCGCCGTCCGCTCCACGATCTCCTGCGGCAGCACGGGCGGCGTCCCGGTGCGATCCCAGTTCGCCGCCAGCCAGTCGCGCACGATCTGCTTGTCGAAGCTGTCCGTGCGGTTGCCCGTCGCGTACGCCTCCGCGTCCCAGTACCTCGACGAGTCGCTCGTGAGCACCTCGTCCGCGAGCGTGGTGACGCCCGTGCGCGGGTCGATGCCGAACTCGAACTTGGTGTCCGCGAGGATCACGCCGCGCTCCTCCGCGATGGCCGACGCGCGGCGGTACACGTCGAGCGACAGGTCGCGGAGACGCGCCGCCTCCTCGTGCCCCACGAGCTCCTCGGTGCGCGCGAACGTGATGTTCTCGTCGTGCTCGCCCTGCGGCGCCTTCCACGCGGGCGTGTAGATCGGTTCGGGGAGGCGATCGCCCTGCGCGAGGCCGGCCGGCAGCGGGATCCCGCACACCGTGCCGTGCTGCCGGTACTCCTCCCAGCCGGATCCCGCGAGGTAGCCGCGCACGACGCACTCGATGGGCAGCATCTCGAGCACGCGGCAGAGCATGGCGCGCCCGTGCACCTGCTCCGGGATGCCGATGCGGTCGAGGGTGGCGCCATCGACGAGGTGGTTCGGGACGTCGAGCCGGTCGAACCACCACAGGCTGAGCTGGGTGAGCAGCTCGCCCTTGCCGGGGATCCCGGGCTCGAGAGCGAAGTCGTAGGCGCTCACGCGGTCGGTCGCGACGACCAGCACGTGGGGCTCGCCTTCGAGCGAGCGGTCCTCCGTGTCGTCGATCGCGGGGCTGAACAGCTCGCGGACCTTGCCCGAGTACGCGTGCTCCCAGCCCGGGAGGTCCCAGTCGGCGGCGTGGCCGGCGGGCGTCCCGGCGCTCATCGGATGACCTGCGCGGCGATGTCCGTGCGGTGCTGCGACCCGTCGAGCGACAACCTGCCGACGGCCTCGTAGACGCGCGATCGCGCCTCCACGAACGACGCGCCGGTCGCGACCACGCTGAGCACGCGCCCGCCCGTGGCGACGAGCCCCGCCTCCGACTCCGCGGTGGCGGCGTGCGCGATGCTCACGCCCTCGACGCGCTCCGCCTCCTCCACGCCCTCGATGACGCGCCCCGTCCGGGGCGCCTCCGGGTAGCCCTCGCTCGCGATCACCACGGTGACCGCGACGTCGTCGGAGAACTCCGGCCGCGCGACCCCGCCGAGCTCGCCCGACGCGGCCGCGAGCAGCAGCTGCGAGAGCGGCGTGACGAGGCGGGGCAGCACGACCTGCGTCTCCGGGTCCCCGAAGCGCGCGTTGAACTCGATGACCCGGATCCCGTCCGCGGTGAGGATGAGCCCGCAGTAGAGCAGCCCGATGAACGGCGTCTGCTCCTCCGCGAGCTTCCGCACGGTGGGCAGCGCGATGGTGTCGATGACCTCGTCGACGAAGCCCGCAGGCAGCCACGGCAGCGGCGAGTACGCGCCCATGCCGCCCGTGTTCGGTCCGGCGTCGCCGTCGCCCAGGCGCTTGTAGTCCTGCGCGGGGGAGAGGGGGACCACGTCGTGCCCGTCGGAGAGGAGGAAGAGCGACACCTCCTGCCCGGCGAGGAACTCCTCCACGAGCACCGTGCCCTGGCCGAGGTAGTGGCGGGCGTGCTCGAGGGCGAGCGTGCGGTCGGCGGTGACCAGCACGCCCTTGCCGGCGGCGAGGCCGTCGGCCTTGATGACGTAGGGGGCGCCGTACTCGTCGAGCGCGGCCTCGACCTCGTCGACGGTGCCGGCCTGGGCGGCGCGGCCCGTGGGCACGCCCGCCTCCTCCATGATGCGCTTGGCGAAGGTCTTCGAGCCCTCGAGCGCGGCGGCGGCGCGGCCCGGCCCGAAGACCGGGATGCCTCGCGTGCGGAGCGCGTCCGCGACCCCGGCGACGAGAGGCGCCTCCGGCCCCACGACGACCAGCTCGAAGCCCTCCGCGAGCGCGTGCTCGGCCACGACGACCGGGTCGTCGATGTCCATCTTCACCACGGGCACGGCGCGCGCTATCCCCGCGTTGCCGGGCGCCGCGACGATCTCGTGGCCCGCATCCTCCCGGAGCAGGGCCGTGACGATGGCGTGCTCGCGCGCACCGGAACCGAGTACCAGGATCTTCACGCCCCCACCCTATCGACGCCGACCCCGCCGCCCCGGGCCCCTGGGGGCGCCGGCGGGCGCGCCGCAGCCGCGCGACGGGAGAGGGGCGGAGGGCGGGAGGCCGACCCGCCGCGGGTACGGCACGGGTCGGCTCCCTGCCCTCTCCGGCGTTCTTCGGGTCCGCCGGCGGGCGCATCGTCCCTGTCCTCCCGTGGCCGGGGAGGCCAGGGGAGGGAGGACGTCCTGCCGTGCCGAGCGGGTCGTGTCACCGCCGGGCACTTCCATACACGGTAATGGATGTCCCCCAAAGTGCGGACACGCGGCGACGCCCCATTACGAGGGGCACGGCGATGCCGGCCGGGCTGCCCGACCTCACCGCTCTGGCATCCTGGGAAGATGGCCAAGGCGCGCATCCATCCCACCGTCGGACAGCCCGCCGTGCGGGCCGCGCTCGCCCAGGGCGCCGACGCCGATCGGGAGACGCGGGCCACCGCGGTCCGCTTCCTGCTGCAGTCGCTTGCGGATCTCGCACCCGGCGGCACCGTCGAGGTGCGCGTCCCGCCGTTCGGCGCCGTCCAGTGCATCGAGGGCCCGGGCCACACGCGCGGCACGCCCCCGAACGTCATCGAGACCGATCCCGCCACGTGGATCGCGCTCGCCACGGGCGGCTCGACCTGGGACGCGGGCGTCGAGGCGGGCGCCGTGCGCGCGTCCGGGCTCCGCGCCGACCTCCGGGGCCTCCTCCCCGTGCCGTGGGAGCTCCCGGCCGATCGCTGAGCGCCCGCCGGCGCGTCCGCGGTTCGTCGGGCGTCGGCGGCGCGGGGGATGATGGACGCATGACCGACGCCCGACCCCAGCCCGACGACGAGCGCCGCACCGAGGTCCTCGTGCGGCGGTCCCCCCGCTACTTCCGCTTCATGGGCGTCGGCGCGGTGCTCGGGATCATCGTGGCGATGGTCCTCACGCTCACGTTCCCGCCGAACCCGGAGTTCTCCGAGGCCCAGGTGCTCGCGTTCCTGGCGCTGTTCGCGGTCGTCCTCTTCGGCGGGTTGGCCGCGCTCCTCGCGCTGGCGCTCGACCGCGCGGCCTCGCGCCGATCCCACGTCCTCACGGCCGAGCGCGAGCGGGGCGAGCCGGGCGCCTGATCCGGCACCCGGCGATCGCGCGGATCAGCTGAGCTGCGTGCGCTCCAGCCAGGACAGGTACTCCGGCGTCACGTTGCCGGTGATGTACTCGCCCGTGAAGCAGCTCATCTCGAGGTCCTCCACGCCGGTGGATCCCTCGAGGATCGCGTCGCGCATGTCCGCGACCTCCTGGTAGATGAGGTGGTCGGCGCCGAGTTCCTGCGCGATCTCCGGGATCTTCCGCCCGTGGGCGATGAGCTCCTGCCGCGACGGCATGTTGATCCCGTACACGTGCGGGTAGCGCACCGGCGGCGCGGCCGACGTGAACGTCACCTTGTTGGCGCCGGCCTGGCGCGCCATGGTCACGATCTCGCGGCTCGTCGTGCCGCGGACGATGGAGTCGTCGACGATGAGGATGTTCTTGCCCTTGAACTCCGAGCTCATCGCGTTGAGCTTCTGCCGCACCGACTTCTTGCGCTGCGCCTGCCCCGGCATGATGAAGGTCCGGCCGACGTAGCGGTTCTTGTAGAAGCCCTCGCGGTACTCGATGCCGAGCGTCTGCGCGACCTGCATGGCCGACGGCCGGGCCGAGTCGGGGATGGGCATGACCACGTCGATGTCGCCCGCCGGGCTGTGCTCCGCGATGGTCGCCGCCAGCCGGTTGCCCATGCGCAGGCGCGAGTCGTAGACGCCGATGCCGGACATGACCGAGTCGGGCCGCGCGAGGTACACGAACTCGAAGGCGCAAGGGATGAGGCGCGGCGCCGGGTGGCACTGGCGCGCGTGCATCTCGCCGTCCATGGTGATGAACACGGCCTCGCCGGGCCGGACGTCGCGCACGATCTCGTAGCCGAGCGACTCCATCACGAGCGACTCGCTCGCCACGACCCACTCCATGCGGCCGCCCTCGAGCTCGCGGCGGCCGAGCGTGAGCGGGCGGATCCCGAACGGGTCGCGGAACGCGAGCATGCCGTGCCCGGCGATCATCGCGATGGACGCGTACGAGCCCTGGACGCGCTCGTGCACGCGCTCGACGGCCGTGAAGACCTGGTCGGGATCCAGCGCCAGGCCGGACACCTGCGACTGCAGCTCGTGCGCGAGGACGTTGACGAGCAGCTCGGTGTCGGAGCTCGTGTTGGTGTGGCGGCGATCCACGTGGAAGAGCTCCTGCGCCAGCTCCCGCGTGTTGGTGAGGTTGCCGTTGTGCACCAGCACGATGCCGTAGGGCGCGTTCACGTAGAACGGCTGCGCCTCGTCCTCGTCGGCTGCGCTGCCGCGGGTCGCGTAGCGCACGTGGCCGAGGCCCATCGTGCCGAGGAGCGACCGCATGTCGCGCGTGCGGAAGGCCTCGCGGACCTGTCCGCTGAGCTTCTTCACGTGGAAGGTGTTGCCCTCCGCCGTGGCGATGCCGGTGGAGTCCTGACCGCGGTGCTGCAGGAGCAGGAGGCTGTCGTAGACGAGTTGGTTGACGGGTTCGGACGATACGACGCCGACGATGCCGCACATGCTTCGGCTGACTCCTGAAGAGTAGAAGAGGTGGGGGAGCGGCCAGTCTCCCACACGGGAGCGACGCGCCCGGCCGCTACCCTGTACGCGTGACCACCAAGAGCTCGTATGCAGAGGCCGGCGTCGACACGGAGGCCGGCGATCTCGCGGTCCAGCTGATGAAGGAGGCCGTGTCCCGCACGCACGGCCCCGAGGTCATCGGCGGGTTCGGCGGATTCGCGGGGCTGTTCGACGTGAGCGCCCTCACCCGCTTCCGCCACCCGCTCCTCGCGACCTCCACGGACGGCGTCGGCACCAAGGTCGCCATCGCGCAGGCCATCGACAAGCACGACACCATCGGCCAGGACCTCGTGGGCATGGTCGTCGACGACATCGTCGTGGTCGGCGCGCGCCCCCTCTTCATGACCGACTACATCGCGTGCGGCAAGGTCGTGCCCGCGCGCATCGCCGACATCGTCGCTGGCATCGCCCGCGCCTGCTCCGACACCGGCACCGCCCTCGTCGGCGGCGAGACGGCCGAGCACCCGGGGCTCCTCGGGCCGGACGACTACGACGTCGCGGGCGCCGCGGTCGGCGCGGTCGAGGCCGACTCCGTGCTCGGATCCGAGCGGGTGCGCGACGGCGACGTGGTGCTGGCGCTCGCGTCCAGCGGCCTGCACAGCAACGGCTTCTCGCTCGTCCGCCACATCCTCAGCGTCGCAGGCATCGGGTTCGGCGACACGTCGGCCGAGCTCGGCGGCCTGGTCGGCGAGGTCCTCCTCGAGCCGACGCGCCTCTACACGACGCCGCTGCTCGACGTCCTCGCGCAGCCGGAGCTCGGCCCTGCCGTGCACTCCATCAGCCACGTCACCGGCGGCGGCATCGCGGCGAACCTCGCGCGCGTCCTGCCCCGAGGGTCCTTCAGCGAGCTCGAGCGCTCCACCTGGTCGCCGCCCGCGGTCTTCCGTGCGCTCGCCGGCATCGCGGGCTCGACGCTCGAGAGCGCGGAGGGCACCTGGAACCTCGGCATCGGGATGATCGCGGTGGTCGACGCCGCGGCTGCGGACGGCATCGCGCGCGCGCTCACCGCCGCGGGCATCCCGACGTGGGAGGCCGGCCGCGTGACGATCGGCGACGCCCCCGCGGGCGCCGGATTCGAGCAGGGCGCCAAGGGCGTCGACGGCGGGGCCGTGCGCCTCACCGGCCGCTACCGCGACTGATCCGCGTCACGTCCGGCGCATCAGCCCGCGACCCGGCGCTCGGCGCCGGGCGCCGGTGCGCGCATGACACGCGGGCGCACATGAGGAGACCCGCCTCACGAGGAGGCGGGTCCATGCTCATCCGACCGGGGCCGGCGACGGATCAGGCGCGCTTCTGCTCGTCGCCCGGGACGTAGGCGTCCGGCTCGTCCGCGTACTCGTCCCACTTGGCGGCCTCGGCCGCGTACTGCTCGTCGACCGCCCCGTGGGTGGTCAGCTCGCGCTCCAGCTGCGTGTAGTCCACATTGGGACTGAACGACTTCAGCTCTCGCGCGATCTTGGTGTGCTTAGCTTTTTGACGGCCGCGCCCCATGCGAGACCCCCTCACGACTCAGGCCCCGACGGGCGGTGACAACGCTGGAATCAGCGGACAGGGATTGGAGAAAACCTAGGGGCTACCCTAACATGTGGCCCTTGTCGTCCCGGGCGTGTCCTCCCCGTCCGAGGAGCGTGCACGGGCATCGTACGACCTCGATCCGTGCTGGCCATGCGCCGGGGAGCGGCCGCTAGCCTGGTCGTCCCATGACCTCCCAGCCGGCAGAGACCCAGGTCGTGGTCATCGGTGCCGGACAGGCCGGACTCTCCGTCGCGTACCACCTGCAGCGGCTCGGCCTCCGCATGGGCGAGGACGCCGTCGTGCTCGACCGCGGGCCCACGACCGGCGGCGCCTGGCAGCACCGGTGGGCGGCCCTCCGCCTGGGATCCGCGCACCGCGTGGCCGACCTCCCCGGCATGTCCGAGCTCGGCATCTCGTTCGCGACGGCCGATCGGCGCCTGCCCGCGCGCGACGTCGTGCGCGACCACTACGCACGCTACGAGCGGCACTTCGACCTTCGGGTCGAACGCCCGGTGGAGGTGCGGGCTGTGCTCGACGCGGACGTGCCGCCTCCCGTCGCGTCGCGCCGCCGCGCCGCCCACCCCTCCGACTCCGCCCGCCCGCTCCTCGTGCGCGCCACGGACGGCGACCGAGTCGCGCGGTTCGTCGTCAACGCCACGGGCACGTGGGGCGCGCCGTTCATCCCCTCGTATCCGGGGCTCGCGACGTTCCGCGGGCGGCAGCTGCACACGTCCGGCTACCGGGCGGCCGCCGACCTGCGGGGGCTCCGCGTGCTCGTCGTGGGCGGCGGCACGTCCGCCATCGGCTTCCTCCTCGAGCTGGAGGGGGTGGCCGCGCGCACCATGTGGTCGACCCGGCGTCCCGTCGACTTCCTCGAGGCGGGCGAGCTCGACGTCGAGGCCGCGGTGCGCGCGGTGGACCTCCAGGACCGGGCCGCGCGCGCCGGGGAGGCCCTGCCGAGCATCGTCAGCGGCACGGGGGTGCCGCGCACGCGGCGCATCGCCGCGGGGATCCGTCGCGGGCTGCTCGACAGCCGTGGGCCCATCGCGCGCTTCGAGGAGTACGCCGTCGTCTGGGCGGACGGCGAGCGGGACCAGGTCGACGCCGTGATCTGGGCGACCGGCTTCCGGCCCGAGATCCGGCACCTGGCGCCGCTCGGCCTCCGGGAGAAGGAGGGCGGCGTGCGCGTCGAGTCCGGGGTGTCCGCACGGGATCCGCGGGTGTTCCTCGTCGGCTACGGACCGCAGGCGTCCACCATCGGCGCGAACCGCGCGGGTCGTCGCGTGGCCAGGCAGGTCCTCGCGGCCCTCGGCTGAGCCGCGGCGTCGCCGCGCGGAGGGCATCCGCCGAGGAGGGGTCGTGGGGGCCGGCGCCGTCCGCGGGAACTCGCGGCGGGGCCCCCACGTCGGTCCGGATCTCACGGGTCGGTCCGGACGTGTTCCGACCGGCACCGGGTGCGCCGACGCTGGGGCACCCCGCCATCCGGTCGACCTGCACGAGCTCTCGGGGGAAGACCTCGTGCATCGACGAGCCTACAGTCGTGTCCTCCTTTTCGAGGACACGGGACGCGGGACGAGGCCGCGCGCATCGGACGTCGCGTGGCGCGGGTCCGGGGTCACGCGGACGTGCGGCCGGACCTACGGCGTCCGGCGTCCGCTGGTGTGCTTGACGGGCGTGGTCGGCGGCGGGCCGGACCGGCGGACGGCGGGGCGCACGGGCTCGCCGCGGCGATCCTGCCCGGGCACCGGCCGGGACCGACGGCCGTAGATGAGCTCCGACGAGTCGAGCAGCCACGGCACGAGCGCCAGCGTGACGCCGTGCACGAGGAGCAGCTTCTGGCGGATCCGCCTGGCCTTGTGGTTGTGCAGCAGCGTCTCCCACCAGTGGCCGACGATGTAGACGGGCGTGTAGACCGTGATGATCTCGCTGCCGTGCTCCGCGCGACGGGACTTCAGGTACTTGATGAGCGGGAAGCTGATGTCGCGGTAGGGCGAGGCGACGATGCGCAGCGGCATCTCGATCTCCATCTCGACCCACTGCCGCTCGAGGAGCTTGGTCGCCTCGTCGTCGACGGAGACGTGCACGGCCTCGATGCTGTCGTGGTTCGCGGCGATGGCGTAGTCGAGGGCCTTGAGGACCGGCTTCTGCATCCGGCCGACGAGCACGACGGCGTGGTCGCCCGTGGAGCCGAAGACGGTGACGGGGTCGACCTCGATCTCCCTCTCGACGTCGCGGTAGTAGCGGTTGACGCCGAGCATGAGGAGGAACAGCACCGGCATGATCGCGAAGACGAGCCAGGCGCCGTGCGTGAACTTGGTGATGGTGACGACGATGAGGACGAGCGCGGTGAGCAGCGCGCCGAACGCGTTGATGGCGAGCCCGCGGATCACCTCGCCGCGGTTCGCGCAGCCCTCGCGGAGCATGCGGGTCCAGTGCACGACCATGCCCGTCTGCCCGAGCGTGAACGAGACGAAGACGCCGATGATGTAGAGCTGGATGAGCTGCGTGAGGTTGGCCTGGTACACGACGAGGATGAGCGTCGCGCCGAGCGCCAGGAGCAGCATGCCGTTGCTGTAGACGAGGCGGTCGCCGCGCGTCAGCAGCGACTTGGGCGCGTACGCGTCCTTCGCGAGCACGGAGCCGAGGAGCGGGAAGCCGTTGAACGCGGTGTTGGCCGCGAGGAGGAGCACAGCCGCGGTGGTCGCCTGCAGCAGGTAGAACATCACGCTGCCGTTGCCGAAGGTGGCGCCCGCGACCTGGGCCATGAGGCTCTTCTGCGGCTCCGTGGCGCAGCCGGCCCAGCCGATGAGGTCGCACGGCTTCTCGCCGTAGTGGACCTGGGCGATGAGGGCGAGGGTCGTGAGGCCCACGAACAGCACGATGGCGGTGCCGCCCATGATCACCAGGGTGGCCTGCGCGTTCTTGACCTTGGGCGTGCGGAACGCCGGCACGCCGTTCGAGATGGCCTCGACGCCGGTGAGCGCGGAGCAGCCGCTCGAGAACGCGCGCAGCAGCAGGAGGATGAAGGCGACCTGCGACAGGCTCGGCGTCTCGACCGTGTAGGCGGCGGACTCGGCGACGGGCGGGTCGCCGAGGGCCGTGCGGACGAGGCCGACGACGATCATGAGGCCGACGCTCGCGATGAAGAGGTACGTGGGCACCGCGAAGGCCTTGCTCGACTCGCGCACGCCGCGGAGGTTCACGGCCGCGAGGAGCGCCACGAAGAAGACCGCGATCTCGACGCGGAACGGGGCGATCTCCGGGATCGCGCTGATGATGTTGTCGACGCCCGAGGCCACCGACACCGCCACCGTGAGGATGTAGTCGACGAGGAGCGCGGACGCGACGACGAGGCCGGCCTTCTCGCCGAGGTTCTTGTGCGCCACCTCGTAGTCGCCGCCGCCCGACGGGTACGCCTTGATGAGCTGGCGGTAGCTGAGCACCACGACGACCAGGAGGATCACGACGCAGGCCGCGACCCAGGGCGCGAAGCTCAGGAACGCGAGGCCACCGAGGGTGAGGATGAGCAGCAGCTCCTGCGGCGCGTAGGCGACCGAGCTGAGCGGGTCGCTCGCGAAGATGGGGAGCGCGAGGTGCTTGGGGAGCAGCTGGCCCTCGAGCTTGTCGCTGGCGAGCTTCTCGCCGATGAGCAGCCGTTTGGCGGGACTGCTCTCGGGAGCCTGGGGGTCCGGTGTCACGAGCGGCCACGATACATGGCGACGCGCCCGGGACGCGACGGCGCTGGGTGTGGCCCGTGACCCCGCTGGATCCCCGTCGCCCCGCGGACTACCCGACCGTCGCGACCGGGCCGGTGGGGACGGCGCCGGCGGGGTCGTCCGGGGTGGCGCCGCGCGCGCGGCGGCGGGGTGCGCGGGCGGGCACGGGGAGGTCGAAGAGGGGAAGGGTGCGCTGGACGACGGGGCCGATCAGCAGCGCGAACGCGAGCGTCCCGACCCCCACGTTCCCGCCGAGCGCCCAGCCGATCGCGAGCACGACCAGCTCGATGCCGACGCGCACGCGCCACACCGGCCAGCCCGTGCGGCGGTGGATCCCGGTCATGAGGCCGTCGCGCGGGCCGGGGCCGAAGTGCGCGCCGATGTAGAGGCCCGTCGCGACGCCGAGGAGCACCAGGCCGGTGGCGAAGAGCGGGATGCGGATCCAGAGGCTGTCGACGGCCGGCACCACGGCGAGCGCGACCTGCGCGCTGTAGCCGACGAAGACGACGTTGAGGACGGTGCCCCAGCCGGGACGCTGGCGGATGGGGATCCAGAGCAGCAGCACGAGCGCGCCGATGATGTTGGTGGCGACGCCGAACGGGATGCCGGTCCTCAGCCCGAGGCCCTGGCTGAGCACGTCCCAGGGGGAGACGCCGATGGTGGCCTGGAGCATCATGCCGATGGCGAAGCCGTAGAGGAAGATGCCGATGGCGAACTGGACTGAGCGACGGAGCATGGGGGAGATCCAATCGCGCCCGGGGGTTGCGGGACAAGATGCCAATCGACAGGCTGTGGCCTCATGACCCTCGCTGCATCCGCTCCCTCCGCCGTGCTCGGCCCGACCGCCCTCACGGCGCTGCTGGGGGAGTGGGCGCGACCCGGGAGCCCGGCGTACCAGGCGCTCGCGGACGGGATCCGGCACCTCGTGCTCGATGGGCGCGTGCCCGTGGGGGCCCGGCTGCCGGCGGAACGCGAGCTCGCCGCCGCTCTCGGGCTCAGCCGCACCACCGTCGCGGCGGCGTACGCGGCGCTGCGCGGGACCGGCCACCTGGCGAGCCGCCGCGGCTCGGGCAGCGTGACGCGGATCCCCAGGAGCCCCCTCCGCGCGGAGGGCGGCGGCCGCGAGGTCGCGGACATGAGCCGCGCGGCGGTCCCCGCGGCGCCCGCGCTCTCCGACGCCGCGATGCGCGCCGCCGCCCGGCTGCCCGCGCACCTCGAGGGGCACGGCTACGACGTCGACGGGCTGCCGGAGCTCCGCGAGGCCATCGCCGCCCGCTACCGCGCGCGCGGCCTCCCGACCGAGGCCGACGACGTCATGGTGACCGTCGGCGCGCAGCACGCGATCGGCCTCCTCGCCGCCGTGCTCGTGCACCGCGGCGACCGCGCGCTCGTCGAGCAGCCGAGCTACCCCCACGCGATCCAGGCGCTGCGCGACTCCGGCGCGCGGCTCGTCGGGGCGGGCGTCGGCGCCGACGGCTGGGACGAGGACGTGCTCGAGCAGACGATCCGCCGCACCCGGCCCGCGCTGGCCTACCTCATGCCCGACTTCCACAACCCGACGGGACGCACGATGCCCGAGGACCAGCGCGCGCGGATCGTGGCGCTCGCCGAGGCGCACGGAGTCACCGTGATCGCCGACGAGACCACGGCCGAGCTCGACATCGACCGGGCGACCGTGCATCCGCCGCTCGCCGTGCACGGGTCGCCGGGCGCGGTCGTGCTCGTCGGGTCGGTGGGCAAGACGGTGTGGGGTGGGCTGCGGGTCGGGTGGATCCGCGCCGGCCGGCCGCTCCTGCGCGACCTCGCCCGGGCGCGCTCGGCTCGCGACCTCGGCACGCCCGTTCTCGAGCAGCTGGTGGTGGCCGAGGTGCTGGGCGGCATGGACGGGATCCTCGCCGAGCGCGGCGCGCGCCTGCGCGAGACGCGCGACCACGTCGAGGCCGAGCTCGCGCGGCGCTTCCCCGGCTGGGAGGTCCCGCACGTCGACGGCGGGCTCGCGGTGTGGGTCGGGATCGGCGCTCCCGTGAGCACGGAGCTCGCGCTGGCCGCCCGGTCGCGGGGGCTCGCGATCACGGGCGGGAGCCGGTTCGGGCACGACGGCGCGTTCGAGCGGTTCCTGCGGATCCCCATCACGGCGACGCCGGCCGCCACCGACCGGGCGCTCGACATCCTCGAGGACGCCTGGCGCGGCATCGCGCCCGACGCCGGCCGGATCGACGCCGGCCGGGAGCACGACGTCGTGGACCGGTCGGTCCTGGTCTAGGGCGGGCGCGCGCTGGGGGCGCCCGGTGTCCGCGGGGCGCCGGACACCGGACGGCCGCCTGGGGATTGCCCTTAGTGCACGAAGGAGTTGGGCGGGCGCGAGCATACTGAACCGGTGACCATCGACCTGCCTCCCGTCAGCCGTTCCTACATCAGCCGCCCCTACCCGCTCGGCGCGACCGTCGTCGCCCGCGATGGAGGGCTGCCCAGCGGCCTCAACGTCGCCGTGTACTCCGAGACCGCCGAGGCGGTGGAGGTGTGCGTCTTCGACCATGACGGCACCGAGTCCCGCACCCGCCTCTCCGAGCGCACCGGCCACGTGTTCCACGGCCTCGTCGAGGGCGCGGGCATCGGCACCCGCTACGGCCTCCGCGTCCACGGCGAGTGGGACCCCGCCCGCGGCCTCCGCCACAACCCCGCCAAGCTCCTGCTCGACCCCTACGCCATCGCGATCGAGGGCCACCCCACCTGGGGCGAGGAGGTCTTCGCGCACACCTTCGCGGATCCCTCCGCCATCAACGACATCGACTCCGCCGCCTCGATGCCCCGCTCCGTCGTGGCCGACCGCCGCTTCGACTGGGAGGACGACGAGGCCCCGCGCACCCCGCTCGACGAGACTGTCGTCTACGAGGTCCACGTGAAGGGCTTCACGCAGCAGCTCGAGTCGGTGCCCGAGGAGATCCGCGGCACCTACGCCGGCCTCGCGCACCCCAGCGCCATCGAGTACCTCACCGACCTCGGCGTCACGAGCGTCGAGCTGCTGCCCGTGCACCACTTCATGCAGGACTCGCACCTCGAGGAGAAGGGCCTCCGCAACTACTGGGGCTACAACTCCATCGGCTTCCTCGCGCCGAACTCCGACTACAGCTCCGCGGGCGACGGCGGCCAGCAGGTCGCCGAGTTCAAGGAGATGGTGAAGGCGCTGCACGCCGCCGGCCTCGAGGTCATCCTCGACGTGGTCTACAACCACACGGCCGAGGGCAACCACATGGGTCCGTCGCTGTCGCTCAAGGGCATCGACAACGCGTCCTACTACCGGCTCGTGGAGGGCGACGAGGCGTCGTACTTCGACACCACCGGCACCGGCAACAGCCTCAACGTCGGCCACCCGGCCGCGCTCGCGCTGATCATGGACTCGCTCCGCTACTGGGTCGAGGAGATGCACGTCGACGGCTTCCGCTTCGACCTCGCCACGACGCTCACGCGCCAGGACGGCGACGCGGAGCTGCACAGCGCGTTCCTCACCCTCGTCCACCAGGACCCGGTGCTCGCGCCCGTGAAGATGATCGCCGAGCCGTGGGACACCGCCGGCTACCAGGTCGGCGGCTTCCCCGCCGACTGGTCCGAGTGGAACGGCAAGTTCCGCGACGACGTGCGCGACTTCTGGCACAGCGGGCAGAACGTGCTCGGCGCGCTGGCCCAGCGGATCACCGGCAGCCCGGACGTGTACGAGTCCGGCCGCCGCTCCCCGCTGTGCAGCGTGAACTTCATCACGGCGCACGACGGCTTCACGCTCGCGGACCTCACCTCGTACGACGAGAAGCACAACGAGGCCAACGGCGAGGACAACAACGACGGCGAGAGCGACAACCGCTCCTCGAACGCCGGCGTCGAGGGGCCGACGGACGACCCCGAGATCAACGCGATCCGCGACCGCCAGCGCCGCAACATGCTCGGCACGCTGCTGCTGTCGTCGGGCGTCCCCATGGTGCTCGGCGGCGACGAGATCGCGCGCACGCAGGGCGGCAACAACAACGCGTACTGCCAGGACGACGAGATCTCGTGGTTCGACTGGGCGAACGCGGACCGCGAGCTGCAGGAGTTCACGCGCAAGCTGATCCGCCTGCGCCGCGGCAACCGGGCGCTGCGTCCCATCTGGTTCCGCGGCGACGACGTCGAGGGCCAGGAGGAGGCCGTGCGCTTCATCCGGGCCGACGGCGCCACGCTGAACCCGGAGGACTGGACGGACCCGAACGCCTTCAGCATCGGCGTCATCATGAAGGGAAAGGACAGCGACGCGTTCTTCGTCGCGTTCAACGCGGCCGAGGGTCCGGTCGAGTTCCAGCTGCCCGAGGGTCTCGGCGTCTCATGGCACCTGGCGATCTCGTCGGACTCCGAGCAGAACGTGACGGAGGACGCGACGAGCATCCTCACGCGCGATCGCTCCTTCACGGTGCTGCGGGCCGCGCGCTCCTAGCCGCACCCGCACGACCGGCCGACGCGCCCCCGGGAGACCGGGGGCGCGTCGCCGCGTCCGGGGTCGGCGCCGGGCGGGCGTACCGTGGGGACGCCCCGTCTCCGCACCCGGGGAGATCGGACCCCGTGTGACCTCATCGCCCGCCCCGCGGCCGCCGTCGACCCGGACGCTCGACCTCGAGGCCGCGATGCGGGCGAGCGTCGGCCTCCTCGTGCCGCTGGTGGTGCTGCTCGCGATCGACCGCCTCGACCTCGCGCTCTACGCGTCGTTCGGCGCCTTCACCGGGCTCTACGGGCGGAACGAGCGGTACCGGCTGCGACTCGCGAGCGTCGGCGCCGGGGCCGCCATGATGCTCGTCGCGATCTCGACGGGCGTGCTGCTCTCGCTCGACGACGCGCCGCTCGGGCTCGAGGCGGTGGGGCTCGCGATCGTGCTGGGCGGGGCGTCGCTCGTGTCGACGGCGATGAGCCTGGTGCCGCCGCATCCGCTGTTCCCGGTGTTCGGGCTCGTGGTGTGCGCGGCCGTGCCGGTCGATGCCGCGCAGGCGCGCGACGCGCTCGTGACGGCGGTCGCGGCGATCCTCTTCTCCGCCGGCGTCTGCATGTCCGGGTGGCTGCTCCGACGCTGGACGCCCGACGCGCACGCGCACCGGTTCCGCGCGCTGCCGCGGATCCCCGTGCGCGACGCCGCCGTGCACCGCGACCCCGCCGCGTGGACCGCCGTGGTCGCGAACGTCGTCGGCGCGCTCGTGGCGGGCGCGATCGCCGTGGCGCTCGGGCTCGGGCACCACTACTGGGCGGTCGTGACGCTCGTCGCGGTGCTGCCCGTGGTGCGCGGCCCGCTGTCGTTCACGCGCGTGGCGCACCGGGTGCTCGGGACGCTGGCCGGGTCGGCGGTGGCCGCGGGGATCCTCGCGCTGCACCTGCCGGCGCCGGCTGTGATCGCCGTCGCCGTCGCGTGCCAGTTCGCGGCCGAGCTCGCGGTCGGGAAGCACTACGGAGTGGCGCTCGTCTTCATCACGCCGCTCGCGCTCGTGATGGGCGGCCTCGGTCGCACGCTGCCCGTGCTGCCGCTCGTGGCGGACCGGGTGGTCGACACGGTCGTCGGCGCCGCGGTGGGCGTGGTCGTGATCCTCGTGCTGCGCGCTCTGGCGGCGCGGCGTCAGCGGCCGGCGGCAGCGGCCGGACGGGCCTAGGGCAGGACCGTGGTGCTCCAGCCGTAGATGCGGCCGTTCGCGCCGAAGACGTTCCAGCCGTCGGCGCAGGTGACCGTCGCGGGGTCGATCTCCGGCGGCCACCAGGTGTCCTGGATGGTGGTCATCTGCAGGTCGGTGCAGCCGCCGGGCGCGGGCGCGGGCGTCGCGGTCTGGACGGCGACGATGCTGCCGGCCTTCGCCTCGGACTTGGTGCGGATGAGCGTGCCGTCCGCCGGGATCCACGTCGGCATCGCCGTGCCGAGGGCGGTCTGGGCGTCCGCCGTGGTCGCGTAGATCTCCGTGGTGGGCGACGTGAACTGCGCGCTGGCCCCGCATCCGGACAGGAGCGCCGCGCTCGCGACGGCGGCCAGGACGGTGAGGGTCGGTCGATGCATCCCCCTAGTGTGCCTCGTCAGCGGCGGCGGCGGATCCGGATGGGCCCCTTGGCCGTGGAGGGGTCGACGACCGAGCCCTTCTGGGTGATCTCCACCTCGCCCGCATCGACGAGCCTCCGGGCCGCGCGGCGGGCGGGCTCCATGAGCTCGCGCCAGTCGTCGGGCGACTCCGCGCGCGCGGCCTCCGACGGGCAGATGGTGGCGCCGCCGGCGCGGTGCGCGAGGAGGTCGAGGATCCGCCGCTCGAGCCGCTCGTCGACGTCGCTGACGCCGCGCCGCCGGCACGCGTCGCTGCAGTAGCGCACCTCGTACCAGTCGCGCTCCCACTTCCTCCGCCACTCGATGGTGCGGCCGCACGAGGCGCAGGTCTTGGGCTCGGGGACGCGCTCCTTCGTGCTCGATGCCCGGTGCGCCATCCCTCCAGCATGCTCCGCGGAGAGGGGCGTCGGCTGGATGCGGTGATCCGGTGCTGAAAACCCGGCGCGAGCGGGGATTTCCCGACGCCGGGTGCGATACTTCCCCCACGGGGCGGGTTCCCGGTGCGGGCGATCAGCGGTCCGAGCGACCGCCGCACCCGCGGCCCGCGTCCCACAAGGAGCACCCCCTGCATCTCCTCTCCGTCTTCAGCCTCCGCAACCGGGCACTGATCGCGCTCATCACGATCGTCATCGGGGTGTTCGGCGGCATCGCGCTCACGACGCTCAAGCAGGAGCTCATCCCCTCGGTGTCGTTCCCGCAGCTCGCGGTCGTCACGGCCTACCCGGGCGCGTCGCCCGCGGTCGTGGACACGGACGTGTCGACGCCCATCGAGCGCGCGATCCAGGCGGTCCCTGGCCTGGAGTCCTCCACCGCGACCTCGCGCACCGACTCCTCCGTCATCTCCGCATCGTTCACCTACGGCACCGACCTCGCGACGGCCGAGCAGAAGATCGACCAGGCCATCAACCGGATCCGCACCACGTTGCCCGACGGGATCGACCCCGTCGTGATCGCGGGCAGCATCGACGACCTGCCGGTGATCCAGATCGCGGTCACGAGCGACCTCAGCCCGCAGGACCTCACGGCCGCGCTCGAGCGCTCGACCCTGGGCGACATCCGCAAGCTCGCGGGCGTGCGCGACGCGAGCCTCCTGGGGACGGTCGGGCAGCGCGTGGTCATCACGCCGGATCCCGCCGAGGTGCAGGCCGCCGGCCTCACGAACCAGGCGATCCGCGACGCGCTCGACGCGAACGGCTCGCTCCTGCCCGCGGGATCCGTGACGGAGGACGGCACCACGCTGTCGGTGCAGTCGGGGACGCGCCTCGGATCCACCCAGGATCTCGCCTCGCTGCCGCTGCTGGGTGCGGCGGGCGGTCGCGCGCTCACGATCGGCGACGTCGCCACCGTGGAGCTCGGCCAGGATCCGACCACCGGCATCTCGCGCGTCGACGGACAGCCGTCCCTCACCATCGCGGTGACGAAGACGCCCGCGGGCAACACCGTCGACGTCTCGCACCTCGTCACCCAGCTCCTGCCGCAGCTGTCGGAGGATCTGGGCAGCAACACGAAGTTCACGGTCGTGTTCGACCAGGCGCCGTTCATCGAGCAGTCGATCTCGAGCCTCACCACCGAGGGCCTGCTCGGCCTCGTGTTCGCCGTGCTCGTGATCCTCGTGTTCCTGATGTCGATCCGGTCGACCATCGTGACCGCGATCTCCATCCCCGCATCGGTGCTCATCACCTTCATCGGGATGCTCGCCTCGGGCTACACGCTCAACATCATCACGCTCGGCGCGCTGACGATCGCGGTCGGGCGCGTGGTGGACGACTCGATCGTGGTGATCGAGAACATCAAGCGGCACCTCTCCTTCACGCCCGACCGGCTCGACGCGATCCGCGCGGCCGTGCGCGAGGTCGCGGGCGCGGTCACGGCGTCGACCGCCACGACCGTCGCGGTGTTCCTGCCGATCGCGCTCGTGGGCGACATCACGGGCGAGCTGTTCCGGCCGTTCGCGCTGACCGTGACCATCGCGCTCGCCGCGTCGCTGTTCGTCGCGCTGACGATCGTGCCGGTGCTCGCGTACTGGTTCCTGCGGCCCGAGTGCGAGTCACGTCGGGCGCGGAGGAAGGCGGCCGCCGCGGAGGCCGCGGCGACCACGCGCACGGGAGCGCATGCCGCCGTCCGTGGATCCGTCGACGACCGCGGGCGATCGGGCCGGCGGGCCCGCGGATCGCACGCCGCCGACGGCCAGAGCGAGGTCCAGAGCGGCGGCGAGGGCATCGGCGCGCCCACGCGCCTCCAGCGCGGCTACCGGCCGATCCTCGCGTGGACGCTGAAGCACTCGGCCGTCACGCTGATCCTCGCGATCCTCGTGCTCGGCGGCACGGTCGCGCTCATCCCGAGCATGAAGACCAACTTCCTCGGCGACAGCGGCCAGAACACGCTGACCGTGTCGCAGGAGCTGCCGAGCGACACCAGCCTCGAGGCGCAGGACACCGCGGCCACGAAGGTGGAGCAGGCGCTCATCGGCGTGCAGGGCGTCGACACCGTGCAGACCTCGATCGGCTCGGACAGCACCTCGCTCACCTCGGCCTTCGGGGGCGGAGGCGGGATCACGTTCGCGCTCACCACCGACGCGGACGCCGACCAGGACGCCATCCGGGAGCGCGTGCGCACCGCGGTCGACGGCCTCACCGACGTGGGCGACGTGTCGCTCGCGGCGGCGTCGGGCGGCTTCTCCTCGAGCGACATCACCGTGGAGATCACCGCCAACGACTCCGACGACCTCAAGACCTCGGCGGACGCTGTCCTCGCGGCCGTCAAGGACATCCCGTCCATCGAGCAGGCCACGAGCAACCTCTCCGAGACGCAGCCGTACATCGCCGTGACCGTGGACCGGGCCAAGGCCGCCGCGGCCGGGCTCAGCGAGCAGGCCGTGGGCGGCATCGTCACGGCGAGCCGACTGCCTGCCGCGGTCGGGCAGGTCGTGATCGACGAGAAGACGCTGTCCATCTACATCCAGGACCCGGACGCCGCGCAGAGCCTGCAGGCGCTGCGCGACTTCCGGATCCCCACCGCGCGCGGGTTCGTGCCGCTCAGCGACCTCGCGACCGTCGAGATCGCGGACGGACCCGCGACCGTCACGACCACGGGCGGCTTCCGCAGCGCGACCGTGAGCGCGACGCCCGGCAGCGACGACGTGGGCTTCGCCTCGTCGGAGGTGTCGCAGGCCGTCGCGGGCGTGCAGCTGCCGGCCGGCGCGCAGGCGTCGCTCGGCGGCGTCGCGTCGCAGCAGTCCGACGCGTTCGGGCAGCTCGGGCTCGCGGTGCTCGCGGCGATCCTGATCGTCTACATCATCATGGTGGCGACGTTCCGCAGCCTCATCCAGCCGCTCGTGCTCCTCGTCTCGGTGCCGTTCGCGGCGACCGGCGCGGTGCTGCTGCAGGTGGTCACGGGGATCCCGCTGGGCGTCGCGTCGATCATCGGCCTGCTGATGCTCGTGGGCATCGTCGTGACCAACGCGATCGTGCTCATCGACCTCGTGAACCAGTACCGGACGCGCGGCATGGCGCTCCGGGAGGCGATCCTGCAGGGTGCAGGGCGACGGCTCCGCCCCATCCTCATGACGGCGCTCGCGACGATCTTCGCGCTGCTGCCGCTCGCGATCGGGCTCACCGGGCACGGCGGGTTCATCTCGCAGCCGCTCGCGATCGTGGTGATCGGCGGCCTGCTCTCGTCGACCGTGTTGACCCTGCTGGTGCTGCCGTCGCTGTACTCGCTCGTCGAGCGGGCGGGTCTCCGGATCCGGGCGCGGGGAGACCGGAAGCGGGCCGAGCGCGGGCTGCCGGCCGGCGGATCCGCGGCCACGACCGAGTCCGGAACCGCGAGCTGATCCTCCCCTCACGACCCCGCCCGGGGGCGCCACGCGGCGCGCCCGGGCGGAGCGCTGCCCTGGTGCCCGGGGCGTGCGTCCGGTAGTGTTCTCCAGTCGGCTCTTGACACCGCTACCGGACCATCCATCCGGGCGGATGGATTTGTCAGTCAGGTGGGCCGGTTTCCCCCTCTCGTTCCGCAGAGGGGTACGTCACGCGATGACACGGCCCCCGGTCGACGACTGCCCGGGTTGAGAGCAGCTCTGCGCACCCTGATCCTGTAGCGCGCTGCTTCGCACATGCGCATTGTCATGCATCCGAGCAGAACGAGGACTCCCTCATGCCCTACAACAACGACTCCCCGCGCGGCGCCAAGCGCGCCCCCGCGGGATCCCGCAGCCCGAACCACCGCGGCTACAACTCCGATCCGGCGCCCAAGAAGCAGCGCTGGAACGCCGACGAGCGTGCCCAGCGCTCCGGCCAGGACGACCGCCCCCAGCGCGGCGGCGCAGCCCGTCCCGCGCGCGGCGGCGACCGCCCCAACTGGGAGCCCCGCGCCGAGCGCCCCGCCGGCCGCGGCGAGCGTCCCGCGTACGGCGACCGCCCCAACCGCGCCAACGCGCGCCCCGAGCGCGGCGGCGACGCCCGTCCGCAGCGCGGCGAGCGCCCCTCCTACGGCGCCGGCAATGACCGCGGCCAGCGCAGCGAGCGCCCCTCGTACGGTGCCGAGCGCGGCCAGCGCTCCGAGCGTCCGTCCTACGGCAACTCGCGTCCCGACCGCGGCGGCGAGCGCTCCGAGCGTCCGTCCTACAACGATCGCGCGCCGCGCAACGACCGTCCGTCCTACGGGAACGACCGGCCGCAGCGGTCGGAGCGTCCGGCCTACAACGACCGGAACGAGCGCCCCTCGTACGGCGATCGTGCCCAGCGTTCCGAGCGCCCGTCCTACGGTGACCGCGCGCAGCGTTCCGAGCGTCCCGCGTACAACGACCGCCCGGCTCGCACCGAGCGTCCGTCGTACAGCGACTCCCGCCCGGCGCGCACCGAGCGCCCCTCCTACGGCGACCGCGCCGAGCGCTCTGAGCGTCCCGCGTACAACGACCGCCCGGCCCGTACCGAGCGTCCCTCGTACAACGACCGTCCGGCCCGTACCGAGCGTCCCTCGTACAACGACCGTCCGGCCCGTACCGAGCGTCCCTCGTACAACGATCGTCCGGCCCGCAGCGAGCGTCCCTCCTACGGCGACCGCCCCCAGCGGAGCGAGCGCCCGTCCTACGACGACGCCCGTCCCAAGCGCGACAGCGACTTCTACCCGAGCAAGGAGGGCGCCCCGCGCCACGCGCCGTCCGAGGACGTCGTGCTCGAGCGCCTCGAGGCCCAGGCCACCACGGCCAAGGACGTCGACGGCGTGACCTTCGCGGCCCTCGGCCTCGGCCAGAACATCGTCCGCGTGCTCGAGGAGCTGGGCGCGGCGAGCCCGTTCCCGATCCAGGCCGCCACGATCCCGGACGTGCTCGCGGGTCGCGACGTGCTCGGCCGCGGCCGCACCGGATCCGGCAAGACCATCGCGTTCGGCGCGCCCCTCGTGGAGCGCCTGCTGGAGAACGACGGCGCGAAGAACCGCAAGATGGGCCGCAAGCCCCGCGCGCTGATCCTCGCCCCGACGCGCGAGCTCGCCATGCAGATCGACCGCACGGTGCAGCCCATCGCCCGCTCGGTGGGCCTGTTCACCACCACGATCTTCGGCGGCGTGCCGCAGTTCAAGCAGGTGGGTGCGCTGCAGCGCGGCGTCGACATCCTCATCGCGACCCCCGGCCGCCTCGAGGACCTCATCGACCAGGGCCGCCTCGACCTGTCGGAGATCGTCGTCACCGTCCTCGACGAGGCCGACCACATGTGCGACCTGGGCTTCCTCGAGCCCGTGCAGCGGATCCTCCGCCAGGTGAAGAAGGACGGCCAGCGCCTGCTCTTCTCCGCCACGCTCGACAAGGGCGTCGCGACGCTCGTCAACGAGTTCCTGCCGTCGCCCAGCGTCCACGAGGTCGCGGGCGAGGACCAGGCGTCGTCGACCATCGACCACCGCGTGCTCCTCATCGAGCAGCGCGACAAGGCCGCGATCATCGAGCAGCTCAGCTCGGGCGAGGGCAAGACGCTGATCTTCGCCCGCACCCGCGCGTTCGCCGAGCAGCTCGCCGACCAGCTCGAGGACGCCGGCATCCCGGCCACGTCGCTGCACGGCGACCTCAACCAGGCGCGCCGCACGCGCAACCTGCAGCTCCTCACGAGCGGCAAGGTCCGCGTGCTCGTGGCGACCGACGTGGCCGCCCGCGGCATCCACGTGGACGACATCGGGCTGGTCATCCAGGCCGACGCGCCCGACGAGTACAAGAGCTACCTCCACCGCGCCGGCCGCACGGGCCGCGCGGGCAAGCAGGGCACCGTCGTGACGCTGATCACGAAGGCCCGCCGCCGTCGCATGGACGACCTCCTGGGTCGCGCCGAGATCAAGGCGACTACGGTCATGGCCGCCGCAGGGGACCGCGTCATCGCGGACCTCGCGCGCGTCTAGCTCTCACGCACGACCACGACGGCCGTCCCATCCCCCAGCGGGGTGGGGCGGCCGTCGTCGTGCATGGGTGCTCCCGCGGTCTGGCATCCTCGATGCCGTGCCCGACCGGATCCGCCTGCTGACGCCCGACGACGCCCCCGCGCTGTCCGGGCTGCGCCTGCGCAGCCGCGCGTTCCTCGCGCCGTGGGAGCCGATCCGGCAGCCCGACCACGACACCCCCGCGGGTCAGCGCGCCGACGTCGAGGCGGCGCTCGCGCAGCACGCGCGCGGGCAGGGCGTGCCGCTCGCGATCCTCGACGACGACGGATCCGTGGCCGGGCGGATCAACCTGAACGGCATCGTCCGCGGCGCGTTCGAGTCGTGCGCGATGGGGTACTGGCTCGCGGCGGATCGCACCGGCCGTGGGCTCGCGACCTCCGCAGTTGAGGCCGCGGTCACCCTCGCGTTCGGCGAGCTGGGGCTGCACCGGGTGGAGGCCGGCACGCTCCTGCACAACGCCGCATCGCAGGCCGTGCTCGCGCGCTGCGGGTTCACGCGCTACGGGCTCGCCCCGCGCTACCTCCGCATCGCGGGGGAGTGGCAGGACCACGTGCTCTTCCAGCGGCTGGCGGACGACGCGCCCGTCTGACCGCGCCTCGGCAGAGCCGCCGGATAGCCTCGACCGCATGCAGATCCGCCCCGCCACGGACGCCGACTGGCCCCTGATCCACCCCTTCTACCGGGCGATCGTCGACGCCGGCCGCGCCTACGCGCTCCCGGCCGGGCAGTCGCTCGAGGAGGCGCGGCCGTACTGGATGGCCCAGGCGCCGGCCCGCACCTTCGTGGCGGTGGACGAGGACGGCACCGTGCTCGGATCCGCCAAGGCCGGACCCAACCGCCCGGGGCGCGGCGCGCACGTCGCCACCGGGTCGTTCCTCGTGGATCCGGCGCACGGCGGCCGCGGCGTGGGTCGCGCGCTCGGCGAGCACGTGATCGCGTGGGCGCGCGCGGAGGGCTACCGGGCGATCCAGTTCAACGCCGTCGTGGAGACGAACCACGCGGCCGTGCACCTGTGGCGGTCGCTCGGCTTCCGGATCATCGGCACCGTCCCCGCTGCCTTCGACCACGCGGACCACGGGCTCGTCGGCCTGCACGTGATGCACCTGCCGCTCGACTGAGCGGACCGGATCCGGCGTGCGGACCATGTGCACATGTCAGAACATAGGCTACGTTGGAGGGGCACCAGAACCGCCCCCGCCGAAGAGAAAGCAGCGCCGACATGAGCTCTGCCGAGAACGCAGCCCCTGCCCCGACGCCGATCCACGATGTGATCACGATCGGCCGCGTCGGCGTCGACCTCTACCCGCTCCAGGACGGCGTGGGCCTCGAGGACGTCGAGACCTTCGGCAAGTACCTCGGCGGGAGCGCGGCGAACGTCGCCGTCGCGGCGGCCCGGCACGGCAGATCCGCCGCCCTGATCTCGCGCACGGGCGACGACCCGTTCGGCCGCTACGTCACGCGCGAGCTCGAGCGCCTCGGCGTCTCCGCGGAGTTCGTGACGCCCGTCGACGACCTGCCCACGCCCGTCACCTTCTGCGAGATCTTCCCGCCCGACGACTTCCCGCTCTACTTCTACCGCCGGCCGAAGGCGCCCGACCTCTGCATCGAGGCCGACGCGCTCGACCGGGCGGCGATCCAGGGCGCGCGCGTCTACTGGTCCACCGTCACGGGCCTCAGCGAGGAGCCGAGCCGATCCGCGCATCACGCCGCGTGGGCCGCCCGCGCGCGCCGGCCGCTCACGGTGCTCGACCTCGACTACCGGCCGATGTTCTGGTCGTCCCCCGCGGACGCGACCCGTGAGGTCGGCCGCGCGCTGGAGCACGTGACCGTCGCCGTCGGCAACCGCGAGGAGTGCGAGATCGCGGTGGGGGAGACGGATCCGCTCCGGGCCGCCGACGCTCTGCTCGACCGCGGCGTCGAGCTCACGATCGTCAAGCAGGGCCCGAAGGGCGTGCTCGCCAAGACGCGCGACGAGACCGTGGAGGTGCCGCCGTACGCGGTCGAGGTCGTCAACGGGCTCGGCGCGGGCGACGGCTTCGGCGGCGCGCTCGTGCACGGGCTGCTCGCCGGGTGGGACCTCGAGCGGATCCTGCGCTTCGCCAACGTCGCGGGCGCCATCGTCGCCTCCCGCCGCGAGTGCTCCACCGCCATGCCCACCACGGCGGAGGTCGACGCCGTGCTGGAGGGGAACCGGTGACCGCGGTCGACGCGACCCGGGCGCCCGCCGAGGCGCTGCGTGCGGGCGATCTGCCGGGTGCGCTCCAGGCCCTCCGCGACCTGCGCGCCATGGATCCCGACGCCGTCGCCCGCGCGCTCGCCGGCCGCGTCCGCCGCCCGCTCATCCGCGACGACGGCCGCCTGCTCATCGTCGCCGCCGACCACCCCGCCCGCGGCGCGCTCGGCGTCGGCGACGACCCCATGGCGCTCGCCGACCGGGACGAGCTGCTCGCCGGCCTCGCCACCGCCCTCACGCGCGACGGCGTCGACGGCGTGCTCGGCACCCCGGACATCGTCGACGACCTCGCGCTCCTCGGCCTCCTCGACGACAAGGTGGTCGTCGGATCCATGAACCGCGGCGGCCTGCGCGGCGCCGTCTTCGAGATGGACGACCGCTTCACGGCCTACGACGTCGCGGGCATCGTGCGCGACGGCCTCGACTTCGCGAAGACACTCGTGCGCGTGAACCTCGGCGACGCCGGCACGGCCGCGACGCTCGAGGCGAACGCGCGCGCGGTCGACGCCGCCGTGCGCGCCGGCCTGCCGATCATGCTCGAGCCGTTCATGAGCGCGTGGCAGGAGGGCCGGATCGTCAACGACCTCACGCCCGACGCCGTCATCACCTCCATCGCCGTCGCGTCGGGCCTCGGCTCGTCGTCCGCGCGCACCTGGATGAAGCTGCCCGTCGTCGACGACATGGCCCGCGTCATGGCCGCGACCACGCTGCCCACGCTGCTGCTCGGCGGGGACCCGCAGGGCGCGAGCGAGGACACCTGGGCCGGCTGGGAGCACGCGCTCGACCTCCCCGGCGTCCGCGGCCTGGTCGTCGGCCGCACGCTGATCCACCCGGCCGACGGCGACGTCGCGCGCGCGGTCGACCAGGCCGTCGGCCTCGTCCACGGCCGCGCCCGCCCCTGACCCCCGAAGACCGACCAGACCCGACCCAGATCCGACCCGCCACCCGCCACCGCCTGAGGACACCATGACCGACACCGCCCCGCTCCCCGTCGTCCCGCACTGGATCGACGGCGCCCGCTCGCCCTCGACCTCCGGCCGCACCGCCCCCGTCTACGACCCGGCCCGCGGCGTCGTCACGAAGGAGGTCGCCCTGGCGGACGCCACGGAGATCGAGCGCGCGATCGCCTCGGCCCACGCCGCGTTCCCGGCGTGGCGCGACCTCTCGCTCGCCAAGCGGCAGGCGATCCTGTTCCGCTTCCGCGAGCTGCTCGAGGCCGAGAAGGGCGAGCTCGCGGAGATCATCACGTCGGAGCACGGCAAGGTCGTGAGCGACGCGCTCGGCGAGATCACCCGCGGGCAGGAGGTCGTGGAGTTCGCGACCGGCCTCGCGCACCACCTCAAGGGCGAGTACTCGGAGCAGGTGTCCACGGGCGTCGACGTGTACTCGACGAAGCAGCCGCTCGGCGTCGTCGGGATCATCTCGCCGTTCAACTTCCCGGCGATGGTGCCGATGTGGTTCTTCCCGATCGCGATCGCGGCCGGCAACACGGTGATCCTGAAGCCGAGCGAGAAGGACCCGAGCGCCGCCATCTGGATCGCCGCGCTGTGGAAGCGCGCGGGCCTGCCCGACGGTGTCTTCACCGTGCTGAACGGCGACAAGGAGGCGGTGGACGGGCTGCTCACGCACCCGGACGTGCGCGCGATCTCGTTCGTCGGATCGACGCCCATCGCGCGGTACGTCTACGAGACGGGCACGAAGCACGGCAAGCGCGTGCAGGCCCTCGGCGGGGCCAAGAACCACATGCTCGTGCTGCCGGACGCCGACCTCGACCTCGTCGCCGACTCGGCCGTCAACGCGGGCTTCGGCTCGGCGGGCGAGCGCTGCATGGCGATCTCCGTCGTCGTCGCGGTCGAGCCCGTCGCGGACGCGCTCATCGAGCGGATCACGTCGCGCATGTCGTCCCTCCGGGTCGGCGACGGCCGCCGCGGCTGCGACATGGGGCCGCTCGTGACCGAGGCGCACCGCGACAAGGTGGCCTCCTACATCGCCATCGCCGAGGAGGACGGCGCGCGCGTCGTCGTCGACGGCCGCGGCATCGAGGTCGACGGCGAGCGGGACGGCTTCTGGCTCGGCCCGACCCTCATCGACGAGCTGCCCACCAGCTCGCGCGCCTACACGGAGGAGATCTTCGGACCCGTGCTCGGCGTCGTCCGCGTCCGCTCGTACGAGGAGGGTGTCGCGCTCATCAACCAGGGCGCGTTCGGCAACGGCACCGCGATCTTCACGAACGACGGCGGGGCCGCGCGCCGCTTCCAGAACGAGGTGCAGGTCGGCATGATCGGGATCAACGTCCCCATCCCCGTGCCCGTCGCCACGTTCTCGTTCGGCGGCTGGCGCTCCAGCCTGTTCGGCGACACCAAGGCCCACGGCGCGGAGGGCGTGCGGTTCTTCACCCAGCAGAAGGCGATCACCAGCCGCTGGCTCGACCCGTCGCACGGTGGCGTCGACCTGGGCTTCCCGCAGAACTGATCCGCACCCACCCACCCCGCCCGGCCGACCGGGCACCCGACGACGACGACGGAGACGCGCATGACGACGAACGAGTGGCTGCACCCCCGCGGGAGCCTCGGGCGGGACGGCTGGGAGACCGTGGTCGACGGATCCATCCCCGGCTGGCAGCACACGGGCCTCCGCGTCGCCGTGCTCGCCGACGGCGAGGAGCTCGCGCTGCCCGCCTCGGGCGTCGAGCGCATGGTGGTGCCGCTCGCGGGATCCTTCGCCGTGCGGCACCGGGAGGCCGACGGCGAGGAGCGCGTGACCGACCTCGCGGGCCGCGCGTCGGTCTTCGCGGGACCCACGGACGTGCTCTACCTGTCGTGCGATGCGAGCGCGGTGCTCACCGGATCCGGCCGCGTGGCCGTCGCCGAGTCGCCCGCGACCCGGCCCGTGCCGAGCCGCCGGATCGCCCGCGACGACGTGCCCGTCGAGCTGCGCGGCGCCGGCCGGTCGAGCCGCCAGGTGCACAACTTCGGCACGCCAGGCACCCCCGGATCCCTCGACGCGGAGCGCCTCATCGTCTGCGAGGTGCTGACGCCGGCCGAGAACTGGTCGAGCTACCCGGCGCACAAGCACGACGAGGAGAAGCCGGGGGAGGAGTCGGAGCTGGAGGAGATCTACTACTTCGAGACCGCCGTCGGTCGCGGGCTGGACGCGCCCGCCGACGCGGATCCGTTCGGCCTCTTCCACACGTCGTCGTCGCCCGCGGGCGAGATCGCCATCGACGCCGTGGTGCGCACGGGCGACGTCGCGCTCGTGCCGTTCGGCTACCACGGGCCCGCGGTCGCGGCGCCCGGCTACGACCTCTACTACCTCAACGTCATGGCGGGCCCGGGCGCCGACCGCGCCTGGCTCATCAGCGACCACCCCGCGCACGGCTGGATCCGCGGCACGTGGGCCGGGCAGGAGATCGACCCGCGCCTGCCGTTCGCCCCCGACGCCGCCGCGGCGCACGTCCCCGACCCCGACCAGGAAGCCGCGTCCCGATGACCGAGCCCACCACCCGCATGACCGTCAGCCAGGCGCTCGTCGCGTTCCTCGCGAACCAGTGGACGGTCGACGGCGACCACCGCGAGCGCACCATCCCGGGCGTCTTCGGGATCTTCGGCCACGGCAACGTCGCCGGGATCGGCCAGGCGCTCATGCAGGCCAACGCGCAGGATCCGGACCTCATGCCGTACCACCAGGCCCGCAACGAGCAGGCGATGGTGCACCAGTCCGTCGGCTTCGCCCGCATGCACCGCCGCCTCGCCACCTACGCGAGCGCCGCCTCGGTCGGGCCGGGTGCCGCGAACATGCTCACGGGCGCGGCCCTCGCGACGGCCAACCGGCTGCCGGCGCTGCTCCTGCCGAGCGACACCTTCGCGACGCGGGTGTCGGATCCGGTGCTGCAGCAGCTCGAGCACCCGCACGACTCAGGGATCAGCGTCAACGACGCGTTCCGCCCGCTCTCGCGCTTCTTCGACCGCGTGCAGCGGCCGGAGCAGCTGTACTCGATCGCGCTCGCGGCCATGCGCGTGCTCACCGACCCGGCCGAGACGGGTGCCGTGACCATCGCGCTGCCCGAGGACGTGCAGGCGGAGGCGCTCGACGTGCCGCTCGCGTTCCTCGCGCCGCGCGAGTGGCATCTGCGCCGGCCGCTGCCGGAGCGCGGGCCGCTGGCGCGCGCCGTCCAAGCGATCCGCGACGCCCGCACGCCGTTCATCATCGCGGGCGGCGGCGTCATCTACTCCGCGGCCGAGCTGGCGCTGCTGCGCTTCGCCGAGGCCACGGGCATCCCGGTCGGCACCACGCAGGCCGGCGGCGGATCCCTCGCCTGGGACCACCCCCAGTACGTCGGCGGCATCGGCGCCACCGGATCCACCGCCGCGAACCGCCTCGCCGCCGAGGCCGACGTGGTGATCGGCATCGGCACGCGCTACTCCGACTTCACCACCGCGAGCCGCACGGCGTTCCAGCGCCCCGACGTGACCTTCGTCAACGTCAACGTCGCCGCCTTCGACGCGTACAAGCACGGCACGCAGCTGCCCGTGGTCGCCGACGCGCGCGAGACCCTCGAGGCGCTGATCGAGGCGCTCGCCGGCACGCGCGTCGACGCCGCGTACGCCGACCGCATCGCCCGCGAGAAGCGCGAGTGGGACGCCGCCGTCGACCGCGCGCTCGCCCCCACGGGCGGCGCGCTGCCCGGCCAGCCCGAGATCATCGGCGCGGTCCAGGCCGCGAGCGACCCGCGCGACGTCGTCGTGCAGGCGGCCGGATCTCTGCCCGGCGACCTCCACAAGCTGTGGCGCGTCCGCGACGCGCTCGGGTACCACGTGGAGTACGCGTTCTCGTGCATGGGCTACGAGATCCCCGGCGGCCTCGGCGTCAAGCGCGGCGCGGAAGCGCTCGGCGACGACCGCGACGTGATCGTCATGGTCGGCGACGGCTCGTACCTCATGCTGCACACGGAGCTCGTGACCGCCGTGGCCGAGGGGATCAAGATCATCGTCGTCGTGATCCAGAACCACGGCTACGCCTCGATCGGCCACCTCTCCGAGACGGTCGGCACCGAGCGCTTCGGCACGCGCTACCAGGCGCTGGATGCGGTGACCCGCAACTTCGAGGGCCGGGAGCCGCTGCCCGTCGACCTCGCGGCGAATGCCCGCAGCTACGGTGTCGACGTGATCGAGATCGCGCCCGGCCCCGACGCGACGACGGCGCTCGGCGACGCCGTGCGGCGTGCGAAGGCGTCCGACCGCACCACGGTGATCCACGTCGAGAGCGACCCGCTCGTCTACGGTCCCGACGGCGAGGGCTGGTGGGACGTGCCGGTCCCCGGCGTCTCCGAGATGCCGTCCACGCAGGCCGCGCACGCCGAGTACGTGGAGCGGAAGAGGGCGCAGCGGCCGCTGCTCGGCTGACGAGGGACGGGTGCCGGATCGACCCGGGCGTCCAGATGCTATTTCCTATAGGATCTGGATCCCGGGCATCCGGGACCCGACGACCGCGATGGAGCAGCATGCCGGAGAACCCCGCGACCCACCCCGCCCCCGCGTTCACCGCCGCGGACTGGCCCATCGCCACCTGCCTCCACTCGTTCGCGACGGTCGGCCGCGACGGCACCGCCCTCCACGACGCGGACGCCGCCGTCTGGGATCGCATGTTCGCCGACATCGCCCGCGAGGGCTTCAGCCTCGCCGAGCTCGCCGACAGCCATGTCCGCCCCGCCGACCTCGAGCCTTCCCGCCGCGACGAGCTCGTCTCCATCGCGCGGGACCACGGCGTCGGCATCCCCTCGGTGCACCTGCAGCGGCAGAGCGTGATCATGCCCGGGCACGAGGAGCGCAACCTCGCCTACGCGCACCGCACCATCGACGCGATCGCCGAGATGGGCATGGAGGTCTTCTCGACCGGCCTGCACCAGCCGTTCAGCGAGGCGCAGCGGAAGGCGCTGTGGTTCTGGACCGCCGAGGGCCCGAAGGACCCCGACGATCCCGAGGTGTGGGACGCCGCCGTCACGCGCCTCCGCGAGCTCGGCCGGCACGCCGCCCAGCTCGGCCTGCGCATGGCGCTCGAGATGTACGAGGACACCTACCTCGGCACGGCCGACAGCGCCGTGCGGCTCGTGGAGGAGATCGGCCTCGACAACGTGGGCCTCAACCCCGACGTCGCGAACCTCATCCGCCTGCACCGCCCGGTCGAGAGCTGGCGCGAGCTGTACGCGAAGACGCTGCCGTACGCCAACTACTGGCACGTGAAGAACTACATGCGCGACGAGGCGGCCGACGGCAGCTGGGCGTCCAGCGTGCCCACGACCATGAAGGCCGGCCTCATCGACTACCGGCAGGTGATCCGCGACGCGGTCGAGCTCGGCTTCGACGGGATCATCCTCACCGAGCAGTACGGCGGCGACAGCCTCGGCGTCTGCGCGGAGAACCGCGACTACATCCGCACGCTGCTGCCGCAGACGCGCGACGAATAGGAAGAGGGCACCATGACCGACCAGAACAGCACCGCACGCAGCATCGCCATCGTCGGATCCGGGTACATGGGCGGCGGCATCGCGCAGGTGCTCGCGCTCGCGGGCGCGACGGTGCGCATCGCCGACATCTCGGAGGAGATCGCCGTCGCGAACCACGCGCGCCTGCTGGAGGAGGCGGCGAGGTTCGTCGCCGACGGGCTGTTCCCTTCAGACGCCGTGGAGCGGATCCACGCGGCCGTGACCCCCGCCGCGTCCATCGAGGAGGCCGTCGCCGACGCCGACTTCATCGAGGAGGCCGTGCCCGAGAAGCTCGAGATCAAGCACGCGACGCTGCGGCGGATCTCGGCGGCGGCCCGTCCCGATGCGGTCATCGGATCCAACACCTCCACCATCCTCATCGGCTCGCTCGCCGAGGCCGTCACGAATCCCGAGCGGTTCCTCGGCGTGCACTTCTCGAACCCGGCGCCGTTCATCCCGGGCGTCGAGCTGATCCCGCACTCGGGCACCGACGAGCGGGCGGTCGCCATGGCCGAGGAGATCGTTGCGGCCACGGGCAAGGAGACCGCGCGCGTCACGGACTCCACGGGCTTCGTGCTCAACCGCCTGCAGTACGCGCTCTTCCACGAGGCGACGCAGATCGTGGAGGAGGGCATCGCGACCCCCGAGGACATCGACACGATCGTCCGCACGACCTTCGGCTTCCGCCTGCCGGTCTTCGGCCCGTTCGCGATCGCCGACATGGCCGGCCTCGACGTCTACGCCTTCTGCTACGCGTCGCTGCAGACCCGCTGGCCCGAGCGCTTCGCGACCCCGGCGTCGCTCCAGGCGCACGTCGACGCGGGCGAGTACGGCACCAAGACCGGATCCGGCTACCTCGACGTGCCCGCCGAGCGCACCGCGGCGCTCGTCGCATACCGCAACAAGGCGTACGTGGCGATCAAGGAGCTGATGGACGAGCTGGGGCCGGCGCCCATCTAGGCCCGGCCAGGCGGCGCGCCCGCGGTCCCCGGCGTCAGATGCGGCGCTCGGTGCGGACGGGCTTGAGCCGCGCGGGGGCGTCGGCCGCCGGGATCCAGGTGCAGGTGAACGTGCCGGAGTAGCCGAACAGGAAGCCGAAGCGGTCGTTGCGCACCTCGAGGTCGACCCGGAACGCCTGGTCCTCCTCGGACCAGCGCTCGTGCAGCTCGGCCCGGCCGCTGAGGAGCATCGGGAAGCGGAACGAGACGGGTCCCTCGTGGAAGCGCTGCGCGTCGGAGCGGAGCACGAGGCCGCCTCGGTCGTCCACCTCCAGGTCGAGGTCCACCGCCAGGTGCTGGTGCGTGCCGAGGTAGTCGAGCACGCGTCCCTGGTCGAGCACCATGGTCGCGTCGAAGCGCACCGGGCGCCCGCCGGCCCGACGCCGGGGGACCTCATAGGACCGGACGAAGGTCACGGTCTCGCGGCCGAGGGCGTCCCGGTAGGGGTAGTTCTCGATCACGAAGGGCACGTCGCGGCCGACGTCGGGCACGAGGATGTTGCGCAGCCGGCCGAACTGCAGGAACGGGACCGTCCACCAGGGCCCGCGGCGGATCTCCGACATGACGCCCGTGCCGATGCAGGCCTCGCCCGCGTCGAGGCCCACGCCGAAGCGGCGCTGCATCATCGGGTGCAGGCGCGCGAAGTCGGCGCCGAGGGCCTCCTCGAAGATCGACGTCATCGGATCCGCGCCTCCGGCTCGGGCAGGTCGGCCAGCGTGTGCGGGGCGGCGCGCAGGTGGTCGGCGTCGCGGCGACCGCCTGCCGGCGCGCGTCGGCACCGGCCCGCGCGCGGGCGGTGGACGTGCCAGAGGGCGACCACGTGGAGGAGCGTCCAGCGCTCCGGGGCCACGCCCGTCTCGAGCCAGATGCGGAGCCGGTCGAAGCTCCACGCGGTCGCCCAGCCGAGCATCGGCCGGACGACGAGGTCGAGCGGTCCCCAGCCGGGGTCGTAGTCGTAGCCGGTGATGAAGCGCGTGCGCCCGTCCGGCAGCGGCACGTAGCGCCAGTAGCCGCGGCCGGCCCGGATGGGGGAGAGGCGGTCGTCGGTCGCGAAGCGCAGGGCGGACGTGCGGGTGCCGTCGCGTCCCCGGCGGTCGCCGATGCTGATCCCCGTGCCGTGGACGTCGTGCACGGGCGTCCGACGCACGTAGGCGAAGCGCACCGCGCCGGTCGCGTCGGGGGCGGCGGGGGTGATGGAGGAGAAGCGCACGTCCCAGCGCACGTGCTCGGCCGGATCCTGCGTGGCCGCCCAGACGCGCTCGACGTCGGCGGCGATGGTGGTCTCGACGAAGATCTGCCGGCGCGTCACCGCGGGTGCCGATGGGCGGGGGCGGCGGATGCGGGTGCAGGTGCGATGTGGTGCGGGTGGGTCACGATCGCAGGCTACGGCAGGCCGCGCGGCCGGCGCGCCCCTCGTGCGGGCGCCACGCGGATCCGGTTTCGGGGGATGTACGGGCGCGCGTCCGGCAGGAAGAGGTGGCCGCCCGTCAGCACCAAGGCGACGACGAGTCCGACTGCCGAGGCGAGCGCCACGATCCCCAGGGCCAGCGTCCCGCGACGCCGTGAGCTGCCCGGGGCGGCGTGCGCGATGCCCCGGAGCAGCGCCCAGCCCACCAGGTGCGCGAAGCCGATCACGACGTGAGCGACGACGAGGAACGTGGGGCCGCCCGAGACGCCCGCGTAGGCGTCGTCATCCTTGCGCGCGAACTCGATGGAGCCCCACGCGACCGTCAGGGCCGGCACGCCGAGCGCGGCCGCCAGCCAGTGGACGGCGTGCCACCCGGGGGACTACCAGCCGCGGGTCTCCTCCTCGGCCGGCGCGCGCGGATCCGCCGCGCTCGACGGCAGCACGAGCAGCGCGGATGCGGCGGCGAGCGCGCCGAAGCCGGCGATCGCGGGCAGGATCCGCCAGCCGACCACCTGCAGCGCGGTCCCGAGGACGGCGGCGACGCCCGCGGCACCGGCGGCTGCCATCGCGCCGCGCCGACGCGGACGGGGCGAGCCGCGGCGCACCGCCTGCCCGGGGACGCCGAACGCGATCGCCGCGACCGCGCTCGAGGCGATGACGCCCACGGGGGCCGCGAGGGCGGAGACGGACGACGTGGTCGCCCCGCTGATGCCCGCCACGTCGAGCGCCGCGAGGTGGACCAAGACCACGGCGCAGGCGGATCCGCCGACCACGACGAGCGCGACGGTGGTGAGGACGCTACCCCCGCGTCGAGCGGTCGTCGGAGGCGCGCCGCCTATCCTTCCGTCGCGTCCGGGTCCGCGTCGCGCCGGGACCGCTCGCGCACGCGCTCGATGTGCGCGCGCATCGCGGCAGCCGCGGCCTCCGGACCCTCGGCGACCGCGTCGATGATCGCGCGGTGCTCGTGCACGGCGTCGTCCGCGTCGTGCACGCCCGTGCGGAGGTTCTGCCGCATGCGGTGGACGCGCGTGGAGATCGCCTCGGACATGTCGAGGAGGAACGCGTTGCCCGTCGCCTCGAAGATGCGGTGGTGGAAGTCCCAGTCCACGACGAAGTACTCGCGGATGAGACCGACCGGCATCTCGGCGCCGTGCGCCGCCGCGCGGATCCGCCGGGTCGTCTCCTCGTGCGCGGCGAGGGCCTCCTCGAGCGCGGGCACGAGGCGCGCCGGATCCGCGGCCGCGAGAGCCGTCGCCCCGCCCTCGAGCACGAGGCGCGCGTCGAACAGCGCCTCCAGCTGCTCGCCGGCGATGGGCGGCGCGACCCGGTAGCCCTTGTGCGCCTCGCGCGCGACGAGCCCGGTGCGCTCCAGCTGCACGAGCGCCTCGCGCACGGGCGTGGGGGAGACGTGGAGGTCGCGGGCGATCTGGTCGATGGCGAGGCGGGAGCCGGGCTCCATCGCGGATCCCATGAGCATGTCGAGCACGAGGTCGTAGACGCGGTCGCGGAGCCCCTGCCGCGCGGGCATGGAGGTCGCGTCGAGTGGGAGGCCGGAGGTCACCAGGACAGTCTGCCGTCACCGGGAGGCGTCGGGCGCCGGCCGGGCCGCGCGCGCGTGCACCTCGTCGAGGATGGACGCGACCGCCCGCGGGTCGTGCGCGAACCGGCCGAGGAACAGGCCGTCGACGTCGTCGCCGATGCGGGTGAGGAGGCCGGGCCCGGCGCTGCCGCCGTAGATGACCGCGGATCCGGGATGCGCGTCGAGCGCCCGCACGTGCGCCCGCAGCTCGCGGCAGACCCCGCCGATGTGCGCGTCGGAGGCGGGCTCCGCCGCGCCGATCGCCCACTGCGGCTCGTAGGCGACGACGACCCGGCCGCCGTTCCCGCCAGCCGCCGCCAGGGCGAGCGCATCGTCGAGCTGCCGGGTGCACTCCCGGGCGGCGTCGGCCGGATCCTGCCGCACCTCCTCGCCGAGGCAGAGGATCGGCACGAGCCCCGCCCGCAGCGCGGCGTCGGCCTTCCGCCGCACGACCTCGTCCGTCTCGCCGAAGAGCCGCCGCCGTTCCGCGTGGCCGACCTCGACGAAGGCGCCACCGAGCTCCCGGAGCTGCCCGCCGGACACCTCGCCCGTGAACGCGCCCGCGTCCTCGGTCGCGAGGTCCTGCGCGCCCACGGCCGCGAGCCCGTCGAGGATCCCGACCGCGGCCGGCACCGAGAGGTAGGACGGCAGCACGACGACCTCCGCCTCGCCGCCCGTCGTCGCCGGATGGGCGCGCGCGATCGCTGCCACGGCCGCGCACCACGCGACCGTCTCCGCGTGCCCGAGGTACATCTTCAGGCTCACGCCGATCACGACCGGCGACACGGCCGGCTGCGCGGGCACGGCCCTACTTCGCCTCGTACGCGCGGATCTCATCCACCTTGTCGTTCGAGGGGCTCGACGTGTCGAACTCGTACGCCAGCCACTCGCGCACGTTGCGCCGCGCGAGCTCGACGCCGACGACCCGCTGGCCCATGCACAGCACCTGCGCGTCGTTGGAGAGCACGCTCCGCTCCACCGAGAAGCCGTCGTGCGCGGTGACGGCGCGGACGCCGGCCACCTTGTTCGCCGCGATGGCCATGCCGAGGCCCGTGCCGCAGATCAGCACGGCGCGGTCGGCCTCGCCGCGCGCGACCATCTCGGCCGCCGTCGTCGCGACGGTCGGGTAGTTGGTGTGGCCGTCGGCGTCGACGCCCACGTCCACCACCGAGGCGACGAGGCCGCTCGCCTCGAGGTCGGCCTTGATCGCCTCCTTGTGGTCGTATCCCGCGTCGTCCGCGCCGACGACGATGCGCCAGGTCCTGGTCATCCGGTCCTCCTCATGGTGCTGCTGCTGCTGTCGATGGATCTCATCGGTCGGCGAGCGTGCGCCCGACGGCCGCGGTGATGAGCGCGAGCGAGATCGCGCCCGGGTCGGCGGTGCCGACGGAGCGGTCGCCATGGGAGCGGGCGCGTCCGATGCCGGGCTTCATCGCGGCGGTCGCGTCAGCGGCCTCCTGCGCGGCGTCGCTCGCGGCGGCCCACGCGTCGGCGAGCGATGCGCCCGATCCGACCCGCTCGGCGAGCACGTCGGCGAACGGCACGAGCGCGTCGACCATCGTCTTGTCGCCGAGCGACGCCTTGCCGTGGCCCATGACGGCGTCGCGGGCGGCGCCCACGCCCGCGGCGACGGACGCGGCGGTGACGGGATCCGCGTCCTCGTCGGCGAGCGCGTCGCCGACGGCCTGGAGGACGAGCCCCCACAGCGCGCCCGAGGTGCCGCCGCCCTTGTCCGACCACGCGTCGCCCGCGAGCCGGAGCGCGGTGCGCGCGCCGGCGCCCTGCGCGACCGCCGCGGTCGCGCGCTCGGAGGCGGCGCGGGATCCGCGCAGCATGCCGATGCCGTGGTCGCCGTCGCCCGCGACCGCGTCGAGGCGGCCCAGCTCGTCGGCGTGCTCGGCGACGACCGCGCGCGCGGCGTCGAGCGCGGCGGCGATGCGCCCGGCCGCCGCCTGCGACGCCTCGGTGGCGTCCGGGATCGCGGCGTCGACCTCGTCGTCCTCGCGCGCGTCGACCTGCTGCAGCGCGGATCCGTCGAACGCGCCGCTGCGGAACGCCGGCGTGTCCGCGGGCGCGGTCCACAGCCGCTCGAGCTCGTCGTCGAGCCAGAACAGCGTGAGGGAGGCGCCCGCCATGTCGAAGCTGGTGCAGAACTCGCCGACCTGCGGATCCACGAGCGTGACGCCCGCCTCCTCGAGCAGGTCCGCGACGCGCGTGAACACGACGAACAGCTCCTCGGTCTTCACCGACCCGAGGCCGTTGAGCACGGGCACGACGCGGGCGCCGCGCACCTCCACCCCCTCCGGGACCTCCGCCTCGGCGAGCAGGTGCGTCACGAACAGCTCGGCCAGCCCGTCGGCGGACGGGACGTCGGTCTCGTCGATGCCGGGCTCGCCGTGGATCCCGAGCCCGATCGCCATGCGGCCCTCCGGCACCGAGAACAGCGGCTCGTCCGCGCCCGGCAGCGTGCAGCCGGTGAAGGCGACGCCCATGGAGCGGGTGCGCGCGTTGGCGAGCCGGGCGACGCGCTCGGTGTCGTCGAGGTCGTAGCCCGCGGCGGATGCGGCGCCCGCCGCCTTGAACACGGTGAGGTCGCCCGCGATCCCGCGGCGCTTGGCCTGCTCGTCGGGCGATGCGCTGAAGATGTCGTCGGTCACGACGACGGTGCGGCAATCGATGCCGTCGCCCCGCACGCGCTCCTGCGCGTCGTCGAAGTGCAGCACGTCGCCGGCGTAGTTGCCGTAGAGGAGGAGCGCGCCTCGGCCCTGCTCGCTCGAGCGGATCACCGACTCGACCTGGTGCGCGGAGGGAGACGCGAAGAGATTGCCCATCGCGGCGCCGTGCGCGAGGCCCGGGCCGACGAGCCCGCCGAACGCGGGGTAGTGGCCGGAGCCTCCGCCGATGACGACCGCCACCTCGGGCTCGGCCGCGCGGGTGGAGCGGGAGACCCCGCCGTGCACGCGCCGGACCCACCGGCCGTTGGCGCGGACGAAGCCGTCGGTCATGTCGTCCGCGAAGTCAGCGGGGTCGTTCCAGAGCCGGGTCATCCGTGTGTCCTCCTCATCGAGCACGTGAGGAGATCCTATAGGATATTGGATCCCGTGGGGCGGGTCGCGGGGACCCGCAGCTCAGCCGCGCGCCGCCCACTCCTCGGCGAGCAGCGCGTAGCCGACCCCGTCGATCCAGCCGAGGTCCCGGTGCAGCGAGTCGGCGACCGCGTACGACTCCCGCCGCATGCCCACGCGCTCGGCCAGCCGGAGCGACGGCGCGTTGTCGGCGAAGGCGTTCGCGACGACTCGGCGGACGCCGAGCCCCTCGAACGCGATCCGCAGCGCCTCCCGCACCGCCTCGGTCGCGAGGCCGCGTCCGCCGACGGCCGGATCCAGGGTCCAGCCGAGCTCCGCCTGCGTGCCGGCGGCGAGGTGCGCGACCTCGCGCTGCGCCCACGCGTCCTCGACCCGCACCATCACGTCGCCGACGACCCGGCCTTCGAGCTCGAGCACGAGCTGGTCGCGGAGCATGGCCCCGCTCCCCGCGATCCACGCGGCCTCGTCGACGGGCCTGGACGTGACCCAGCGGGTGACCTCGTCGCGCCGCCGGTACGCCCACATGGCAGCCGCGTCGGCCGGGGCCATGCGGCGGAGGAGGAGCCGCTCGGTGCGCACCGGCCACGCGATGCGGTCGAGCGGGGCGGCGGCGGTCGCCTCGTCGTCGGGGGTCATCTGCCCATCGTGCCAGCGCCCGCACGCGACGACGGCCGCGCGGTCGGCCCCGCGCCTACCGGTCGACGAGCGTGATCTCGAACGAGTACAGGTCGGGCCGGTAGCAGTGCTGCCCGTGCTCCACGGCGCGACCCGAGCTGTCGAACGCCGTGCGGGACATCGTGAGCACGGCGCCGCCGCGCGGCAGGTCGAGGAGGCGGGCCTCGGAGGCGGTGCCGGCGCGGGCGCCGATGCGCTGCTTGGCGACCCGCATGATCACGCCGCGGCCGCGCAGCAGCTGGTAGAGCCCGTGGGTGGCGAGCTCCTCCGGGTCCAGGTCCACGAACGGCTCCGGCAACACGTTGTCGAGGATCGCGAGCGGCACGCCGTCGGCCGACCGCAGCCGGGTGAGGTGCAGCACGGGGCTGCCGACCTCGACGCCGAGCGCCTCGGCGGTCTTGTCGTCGGCCTCGCCGCGTGACGACGAGAGCATCCGGGTGGCCGGCGCCTGGCCCTGCCGCTCGAGGTCCTCGTAGAGGCTCGTGAGCTCGACGTTGCGGGTGACCCGTCCGTGCACGACCTGCGTGCCGATGCCGCGGCGGCGCACGAGCAGGCCCTTGTCGACGAGGTCCTGGATCGCCCGGCGGATGGTCGGGCGCGAGAGCCCGAGCCTGTTGCCGAGCGCGATCTCGTTCTCGAGCCGGGCGCCCGCGGGCAGCGTCCCGTCGTGGATCGCCGTCTCCAGCAGGTTCGCGACCTGGTAGTAGAGGGGCACCGGGCCCGAGCGGTCGAGCGCGAGGAACAGGTCGGGCGGCAGGATCTGCTCCGGTTGGCTCACGTCGATCGCTCCCTCGTAGGTCAGGTCAACGCCTCATCCTGGCATGCGGTGGTTCAGCGGCCGGACGCCGGCTCGGCTCCCTCCGCGCCCGGGTCCTGGCCCGGATCGCGCGCGAGCTCGTGCGCCAGCGAGTCCAGCTCCGCGCCGCCGGCCATGAGGCTCGTCAGCTCGCCCAGCGTGATCTCGTCCTTCTCGAACGTGCCGAGGCTGGATCCGCGGTTCAGCAGGAGGAACCGGTCGCCCACCGGGAACGCGTGGTGCGGGTTGTGCGTGATGAAGACCACGCCGAGCCCGCGGTCGCGCGAGCGCGCGATGTACCGCAGCACGACGCCGGACTGCTTGACGCCGAGCGCTGCGGTCGGCTCGTCGAGGATCAGCACGCGCGCGCCGAAGTGCACGGCCCGGGCGATGGCGACGCACTGGCGCTCGCCGCCGGAGAGCGTGCCGATGGGCTGGTCGACGTCGCGCAGGTCGATGCCCATCTGCGCGAGCTGCTCGTGCGTGACGGCCTTCATGGCGGCCACGTCGAGGCGGCGGAACGGCCCCGTGCCCTTCGTGATCTCGGAGCCGAGGAAGAAGTTCCGCCACACCGGCATGAGCGGCACGACCGCGAGGTCCTGGTAGACGGTCGCGATGCCGGCCTGGAGCGCGGCGCGCGGGGAGCCGAGCGTCACGGGCTCGCCGTCGAGCAGCATCGTGCCCTCGCTCGGCGCGTGCACGCCCGCGAGCATCTTGATGAAGGTCGACTTGCCTGCGCCGTTGTCGCCGAGCACGCACGTGACCTCGCCGGCGGCGACCACGGTCGAGACGCCCGTGAGCGCGTTGACGGCGCCGTAGCTCTTGCCGATGTCGCGGACCTCGAGGATGGTCGTGCCGGCGGGCGGCAGCGGGGGAGTGGGGCGTCCGCCGGCCTCCTCGGCGGCGCCGGGGACGGCGCGCGCGAGGGGCTCGGAGGCGGCGCTCGGGCTCGTCTCGGTCGTCATCGTCCGCCTCCCGCCCGAGTCCGCACCAGGTTGTTGAGGAGCACCGCCGCGAGGAGCATCCCGCCGAGGATCGTGCGCAGCCAGTTCGTGTCCCACTGGGCGAACGTGATGCCCTGGAAGACCATGCCGTAGATCAGCGCGCCGAGCGCCGCGCCGATGGCGGAGCCGAAGCCGCCCGTGAGCAGGCACCCGCCGACGACCGCGCAGATGATGTAGATGAACTCCTGGCCGACGCCTGTGTTCGCCTGCACCGTGGAGGTGCGGAACAGGGAGATCATGCCGACCAGCCAGGCCGCGCCCGCCGTGCCCATGAAGAGCCCGACCTTGGTCCTGAAGACCGGGACGCCCACCTGGCGGGCGGAGTCCTTGGCGCCGCCGACCGCGAAGATCCAGTTGCCGGCGCGGGTGCGCAGCAGGATCCAGGTGGCGACCGCCGCGACCAGGAACCACCACAGCACCGAGACGTAGAAGTTGCCGCCGCCGATCGCGAGCGACGAGCCGAAGATCGGCTGGATGGCGTCGTAAGAGGGCACCTTCGTCATGCCCTGGATGGCGACCTGGCCGGTGATCAGCTTCGTGACCGCGAGGTCGACGCCCGCGAGCGCGAAGAACGTGCCGAGCGTGACGATGAAGCTCGGCAGGCCCGTCTTCATCACGAGGAAGCCGTTGAGCGCGCCGACCGCGAGGGCGGCGGCGAGGGAGACGAGCACCGCGACCCAGATGCTGAGCCCGTAGTGCGACGTGAGGATGCCGACCACGAGGGCCGAGAAGCCCGTCATCACGCCGGCGGAGAGGTCGAACTCGCCGCCGATCATGAGCATCGCGACGGCGACCGCCATGATCCCGAAGGTCGAGGCCGACTCGAGCCACACGCCCGCGCCGGCGAGGGTGAGGAACTGCGGCGTGTAGAGGGAGAAGAACACCAGCACGGCGAGGGCGGCCACGAGGGCGCCGATCTCCGGCCGGGCGAGGATCTTGCGGATCGGCCTGTTCTCGAGGCGCGGCCTCGTGGCGATCGTCACGATGTCCGTCGTGGTCAACGCGTGCTCCTTCGGTGGGCGTCGGGCGGTGCGATGGGGTGCGGTGCGGTGCGGATGGGGAAGCGGGGAGGCGCCGGGCCGGGCGCTTCGGGCGCGCCCGGCCCGACCGCCTAGCGGGTGCCGTTCTTCGCGAACTCGGCGACCTGCGCCGCGTTGTCCTTCGTCACGAACGCGGGTCCGGAGTAGACGGGCTGGCCGCCGCCGATGACGTTCCCGTTGGTGGCGTAGAGGTCGAGCGCGGTGATCCCGAGGAAGCCCTGCACGTAGGGCTGCTGGTCGACCGCGAACAGGATCTTGTCGGACTCGACCGCGCTGACGACGTCCTCCGAGAGGTCGAACGTGCCGATCCTCGCCGAGCTCCCCGACTCCTCGACCGCGCCGACCGCGTCGAGCGCGTACTGGCCGCCGAGCGTGAGCACGCCGTCGATGGACGGATCCGCCTGCAGCTTCGACTTGATGGTCGCCTTCACGTCGGCGTCGTTCGTGCCGTCCACCTGCAGGTTCGCCATCTGGCCGGAGAAGGCGCCCGCCGCGGAGGAGCAGCGCTCCTCGAGGCCGACGTTGCCGGCCTCCTGGATCACGCAGAGCGCGTTCGTGAGGCCCGCCTCGCCGAGGCGCTTGCCGACGGCCTCGCCCGCGACCGTCTCGCTCTGACCGATGTGGGTCAGAGCGCCGAACTCGGCCGAGCGCTCGATCCCGGAGTTGATGGTGACGACGGGGATGCCCGCGGCCACGGCCTTCTCGACGCTGTCCTTCACGCCGTCGGGATTCGCCATCGAGACGACGATGCCGTCCACCTTCTGCGCGACCGCGTTGTCGATGAGCTGGGACTGCTTGGCGGGATCCGGGTCCGCGTTGTAGGTGACGGTGGCACCGTACTGGCCGCCGGCCTTCTCGGCGCCCGACTTCACGCGGTCCCAGAACGCGTCGCCCGGGCCGGAGTGCGTGACCACCGCGAACGTGAGGTCGCCGCCGCCGCCGTTCGCACCCGCGGTGGGAGCGGCTTCCTGGCCGGTGCCCGCGCACGAGGTGAGGAGGAACGCGGCGGCGACCGCGAGGCCGAGGGGGGCGAGGGATCTGCTCTTCATCGAATGCTCCTTGTCGGGCGGACGCCCGCGCGGGGGTCCTGGACGTCGTCGTCGGGGCGATCTTCGTCCCGCCCGACGTGGTTTGTCAACACATGCTGACAAGACGGATCCATGTCGTGACCCGCCGTCGTCCTGCCGGCGGAGCCGAACGATCCGACCCTCAAGTGTGCCGCCTGCTCCGGTCTCCCGCGCGCGAGAAGACGCCCGACCGCGGCGGGCGCGGTCTGGCGGGTGGGCGCGGGGGCGCGTGCGTGCGCAGGGCTCAGAGCGAGACGGGCACCGCCACGCGCTCCACGGCCGAGCGCTGCGCCGCGTCCGCGAGCACGAGCGCCGCGCGGCCGTCCTGGAAGGTCGGGCTGTCGGAGGCCTCGCCGCGGGCCAGGCGGATGAAGGCGCGCAGCTCCGCGACGTACGCGGCGGCGTAGCGCTCCAGGAAGAAGTCCTGGTACGGCGGCTTGCCCTCGACGCTCGTGGCGGTCGAGACGCTGACGAGGCTCGTGAGGGCGTTCGAGACCTGCAGGGATCCGCGCGAGCCGAACGCCTCGATCCGCTGGTCGTAGCCGACGGCGCTGTGCCGGGAGTTGGTGATGACCACGAGCGCGCCCGTGGAGGCCCGGAGCGTCACGACCGCGGTGTCGAAGTCGCCGTGCTCGCGGGCGCCGGGGTCGAACGTGGTGGACCCGGTCGCCTGCACCTCGACGATGTCGGGCAGGAACGCGCGCGCCATGTCGAGGTCGTGGATGGTCATGTCGCGGAAGATCCCGCCCGAGACCGCCACGTACGCGGCGGGCGGCGCGGCCGGGTCGCGGCTGATGATCGACAGCTGCTCGAGCGCGCCGATCTCGCCCGAGGCCACGCGGGCCCGCGCCTCCGCGAACGCCGGGTCGAAGCGGCGGTTGAAGCCGAGCGCCACGGGCACGCCGGACGACAGCACGCGGGGGAGGAGCGCATCCACCCGCGCGATGTCGAGGTCGATGGGCTTCTCGCAGAGCACGGGCAGGCCGGCGTCGATCGCGGCGGCGATGAGGTCGACGTGCGTGGGCGTGGGCGAGGCGATGAGGACCGCGTCGATCCCGCCCGACGCCATCATCTCGGCCGCGTCCTCGGTGACGCGGCCGCCGAGGCGGGCGGAGAGGGTGCGGGCGCCGTCGACGAAGGGGTCGCAGATCCAGGCCAGCTCGGCGTCGGGATCCGCGGCGATGTTCGCGGCGTGGACCTGGCCGATGCGGCCGGTGCCGATCAGGCCGAAGCGCAGGGGGGTCGTGGTCATGTCGTGGGTCCTCGTGTGTCGTGGTGGTGGTGCCGGTGCGCGGCGGGTCGCATGCCGGGTCAGGCCCAGGTGCGGAGGGCCTCGCGGTTGACGCGTTGGTCATCCGTGCGCTCGGCGCGGAAGCGGCGGATGTCGGCGTCGGGCGCGTTGAGCACGTCCTGCTCCACGACCACCCAGCCGTCGTAGCCCTGCGCCTCGATCGCGGTCATCACGCTCGCGAGGTCGACGTCGCCGCGGCCGAACGCCGCGAACGCCCCGGAGGACCAGACCTCGCGCATGCCGCCGCCGGCCGCGAGCACCCGGCGGAGCTCGGCGCCGTCGACGTCCTTGAGGTGCAGGTGGGTGATCCGGGCGCCCCAGCGGGAGATCGCCGCGAGCGGGTCGCCGCCCGCGATCACGAGGTGGCCGGTGTCGAGCGTGAGCCCCACGTCGACCTGGTCGAGGAAGCGGTCGATCTCCGCGGGCGATTCCACGAACGTGCCTGCGTGGTGGTGGAAGGTCGGCTCGAAGCCCGCGGCGCGCGTGATCTCCGCGGCGCGCTCGGTGTTGCGGACGAGGCGCGACCACGCGGCGTCGTCGAGCGGGTCGGCCTCGGCGCCGCGGCCGGGGGCGGCGGCGCGGGTCGCGGATCCGGCGTCGGCGAGCGTCGGCAGCGGCAGGCGCGCGGGCCCGGCCTCGGTCGCCTCCTGGAAGACGCGCAGCGACGCCTGGAGCTCCGGCAGGGAGGCCGCGAACGCGTCGTCGTCGGAGAGGGGGAGCTGGATCCAGCCGCCCGCGAGCTCGAGGCCCGCGCCCGCGAGCCGGTCGCGCAGCTCGCGGCCGCGGCCGAGGTAGCCGACGGGCCCGAGGTCGATCCCCGCGTATCCCGTCTCGGCCAGCGCCTCGACCATGTCATCGGGGGTCACGACCTCGGCGCCCTCGGGCGTCAGCTCGAACACGCCGAAGCTCACGGGCGCGCCGGCGACGGTGGCCCTCACGCGACGGACCCCGCCGGCCGGCGCGGACGGGCCGTCGCGGCGGCGCGGGATGCGGGGGTGGTGCGGGTCTGGATCATGCGGCGTCGCACTGCTCCTCGGGCCGTCGAGCGGATGTTTGTCCTGACGATAGTACGTGGCGGCGGTCCCGCGCCATCGTGGTCGACCCCTCCTCCCGGCGCGCCGCGACGATCGCGTGACGAGCCGGTGACCATCCGGTGGCGGCCCTCCGCCCGCGGCCACGCCCGGCCTACGCTCGACGGGTGATCCCCCACGTGGGGGAACCGCGACGCCGAGGGGGACGACGCCATGACCGAGACCGAGACCGACACCGCACCCGCATCCCGGGAGCGCCGATCCGGCCCGGCCCGCCGCGCCGCCCGCCCGCTCGCCGTCGCGACCGCCCTGGCGCTCGGCCTCTCCGCGCTCGTCGCGTCGCCCGCCGAGGCCGCGACCGTCGCCATCGCCGACGTGCAGGGCACCGGCAGCGCGACCCCGTTCGCCGGCCGCGTCGTCACGGTCGAGGGCGTCGTCACCGCCGACTACCGCGGGGCGAGCGGGTATGCGGGCATCGTGATCCAGACCGCGGGCTCGGGCGGCACGACCGACCGGACGCCGAGCGCCTCCGACGGGATCTTCGTCTACCTCGCGAGCGCCGACCCGGCCGTCGCGATCGGCGACCTCGTCCGCGTGACGGGCACCGCATCCGAGCGCCAGGGCCAGACCCAGCTCGCCGCGACGGCGACCGACCTCGTGCAGGCCGGCGTCGGCGTGCCCGCCGCCACGCCGCTTCCCGACACGCTCCGCGGCGCCGACCGCGAATCGCTCGAGAGCATGCTCGTGACGCCGACGGGCGACTACCGCGTCGGATCCGCGCACCAGCTCGACACCTTCGGCACGCTCTGGCTGAGCGCCGGCGCCGACCTGCCCGTCAAGGCCACCGACGTCGTGCGGCCGGGTGCCGAGGCCGACCGGATCGCCGCCGACAACCGCGCGCGCCGGCTCCTGCTCGACGACGGCTACAACATCCAGCTCACGAACGCGGCCTATCCCGCGGGCGCGACGCAGCCCTACTACTCGGCCGACCGCGTGGTCCGCAACGGCGACGTCCCGGTCTTCCCGGCCACGCCGTACGTGCTCGCCTTCGGCTTCGACGACTGGCGCCTCCAGCCCACGACGCCGCTCACGTCGCTCGACTCGGCCGGCCGCGTGCCGACCTTCACGAGCGGCAACCCGCGTCCCGCGTCGTCGCCCGAGGTGGGGGGCGACGTCCGCATCGCCGGGTTCAACGTCCTCAACTACTTCACGACGCTCGGCGAGCGCGGCGCCGCCACCGCGGAGGAGTTCCAGAAGCAGCGCGCCAAGATCGTCACGGCCATCACCGGCCTCGACGCGCAGGTCGTGACGCTGATGGAGATCGAGAACTCGACGCGCTTCGGCGAGCCGGCGGACACCGCGACCGCCGACCTCGTGCGCGGGCTGAACGACGCCGCGGGGAAGCCCGTGTGGGACTACGTGCGCACGCCCGCCGCGCTGCAGTCGACGCCCACCGACGAGATCCAGAACGCGATCATCTACCGCACGGACGCGGTGACGCCCGTGGGCCAGGCGGCCACGCAGATCGACGAGACGGTCTGGGGCAACGCGCGCGAGCCGATCGCGCAGTCCTTCCGCGGCGGCGACCGGACCTTCACGGTCGTCGCGAACCACCTCAAGTCGAAGTCCGGATCCGGCACGCAGCCCGCCGACGGCCAGGGCTTCTTCAACGCCGACAGGGTCGCGCAGGCGAAGGCCGTGGCGCGCTTCGCGGGCGAGCTGGAGGCGTCGAGCGGATCCGACCTCGTCTACCTCCTCGGCGACTTCAACGCCTACTCGGAGGAGGACCCGATCCAGGTCCTCCGCGACGCCGGCTTCGTCGACCTCGTGGCCGCGAAGGCGCCCGGCGAGCGCACGTACTCGTTCGACGGCGAGGTCGGATCCCTCGACCACGTGCTCGCCACCCGAGCGGGCGCAGCTGCGGTCACGGGCGTCGGGGTCTGGGACGTCAACGCGCCGGAGTGGGCGGCGCGCGAGTACGGCGGGGCCGCGACGGACGGATCCAGCGCCTTCCGCTCGAGCGACCACGACCCCGTGGAGGTCGGCCTCGACACGATGCGCGACGCGTCGACCCTCACCGGGTACGCCGACCGCCTGCTCGTCCGCAGCGGTCAGGCCGTGAAGTACTCCGTGAAGCTCGCGGCCGGCGCGACGGCACCGACCGGCCGCGTGCAGATCCTCGACCGGGGCCGCGCGATCGCCACCGTCGACGTCACGGCGGCCGACGCGGGCCGCGCGACCGTCGCGCTGCCGAAGCTCTCCCGCGGGATCCACCTGATCACCGCGAGCTACGCGGGCGACGACCAGGCCACGGGGTCTAGCACCGTCTGGCCGTCGATCGTCCTCGTCTGGTAGCCGCCCACCGCACGCGGAATGCGCGGGCCGTGCGCCCGGTTGCACCCCGAGACCGCACGAACCGAGCACGAGAAGAGGACGCACCATGGCCACCACCGAGCTGACCGCCGAGAACTTCGAGAGCATCGTCGACTCCAACGGCATCGTCGTCGTCGACTTCTGGGCCGACTGGTGCGGCCCCTGCAAGCAGTTCGCACCCGTGTTCGACAAGTCGAGCGAGAAGCACGCCGACATCGTCCACGGCAAGGTCGACACCGAGGCGCAGCAGTTCCTCGCGCAGCAGGCGAACATCTCCGCCATCCCGACGCTGATGATCTTCAAGGACCAGACGCTCATATTCAGCCAGGCGGGCGCGCTGCCCGCCCCGGCGCTCGAGTCGCTCATCGAGGAGGTGCGCGCCGTCGACGTCGCCGCCCTCAAGGAGCAGGCCGCCGCCGAGGCCGCGCAGGCCACGCCGGGCGCGAGCGCCGACCCGACCGCGATCTGACCGGCGCCTGATCCGCGCCGGCGGCCCCTCCCCATCCGGGAGGGGCCGTCCGCGTCCCCACGACCCGCACCGCCGCCGTCCGCCGAGCACGCCCCGGATACGATTGCCCCGATGACCTCCACCCCTCCCGCACCCGCCGGATCCGCCGCGTCCGGCACCGCCCTGGCCCCCGCCCTCGAGCGCCTCGGCACGGTCTTCGGGTACGACGCCTTCCGCGGCGACCAGCAGGAGATCGTGGAGCACGTCATCGGCGGCGGCGACGCGCTGGTGCTCATGCCCACGGGTGGCGGCAAGTCGCTCTGCTACCAGATCCCGAGCCTCGTGCGCGAGGGCACGGGCGTCGTCATCTCGCCGCTCATCGCGCTCATGCAGGACCAGGTCGACGCCCTGCGCGCCGTCGGCGTCCGGGCCGCGTTCCTCAACTCCACGCAGGACCTCGAGACCAGCCGCGAGGTGGAGCGCGCCCTGCTCGACGGCGACCTCGACCTGCTCTACCTCGCGCCCGAGCGCCTCATCCTCGACCGGATGGGCCGGCTCCTCGACGAGGCGCGCATCGCGCTGTTCGCCATCGACGAGGCGCACTGCGTCTCCCAGTGGGGCCACGACTTCCGCAAGGACTACCTCGCGCTGTCGATGCTGCAGGAGCGCTGGCCGGAGGTGCCGCGCATCGCCCTCACCGCGACGGCCAACGAGGCCACGCACGCCGACATCACGGCGCGCCTCGGCCTGCAGGACGCGCGCCACTTCGTCTCCTCATTCGACCGGCCGAACATCCGCTACCGCATCGTGCCCAAGGCCGAGCCGCGCAAGCAGCTTGTCGACCTCATCAAGAACGAGCACGCGGGCGACGCCGGCATCGTCTACTGCCTGAGCCGCAAGACCGTCGAGCAGACGGCCGAGGCGCTGAACAAGCAGGGCATCACCGCGCTGCCGTACCACGCGGGCCTCGACGCCGCCGTCCGCCAGCGCAACCAGGCGCGCTTCCTCCGCGAGGACGGCATCGTGATGTGCGCCACCATCGCGTTCGGCATGGGCATCGACAAGCCCGACGTGCGCTTCGTCGCCCACATCGACCTGCCGAAGTCCATCGAGGGCTACTACCAGGAGACGGGCCGCGCGGGCCGCGACGGCCTGCCCTCCACCGCATGGCTCGCGTACGGCCTGCAGGACGTCGTGCAGCAGCGCCGCATGATCGACCAGTCCGAGGGCGACGCGCAGCACCGACGTCGGCTCTCGCAGCACCTCGACGCGATGCTCGCGCTGTGCGAGACCGTCGGCTGCCGCCGCGTGCAGCTCCTCCGCTACTTCGGCGAGGAGACCGGTCCCTGCGGCAACTGCGACACGTGCCTCGAGCCCGTCGAGACGTGGGATGCCACGGTGCCGTCGCAGAAGCTGCTGTCCACGATCGTCCGGCTGCAGCGCGAACGGAACCAGCGCTTCGGCGCGGCGCACCTCATCGACATCCTGCTCGGCAACGAGACCGACCGCGTCCGCCAGCAGGGCCACGACCAGCTGGCCACGTTCGGCATCGGCGGCGAGCTCACCGACGTGCAGTGGCGCGGCGTCGTCCGCCAGCTCCTCGCCCAGGGCCTCCTCGGCGTGAGCGACGACGGCTACGGCACCCTCGTCATCACCGCGGGCAGCGGCGACGTGCTCAGCGGTTCCCGGCAGGTGCCCATGCGCCAGGAGCCCGAGCGCATCGTGCGCGGACGCGGCACCCGCACCACCCGGGCGAAGGGCGGCCAGGTGGTCGACCTCCCCGAGGAGGCGCAGGGCCTGTTCGAGGCGCTCCGGGCCTGGCGCTCGGAGCAGGCGAAGGAGCAGGGTGTGCCCGCCTACGTCGTGTTCGCCGACGTCACCCTGCGCGAGGTCGCGACCGTGCGGCCGCAGGATCTGGGGCAGCTCGCCGGCATCACGGGCGTCGGGCAGAAGAAGCTCGACACGTACGGCGAGGGGCTGCTCGCGGTCGTCGCCGGATCCGCAGCGGCCGGATAGAGCGCCCTCCGAGCAGGGCGTCCGCGACCCGGGACGCCGTCCGGCCGGAGCGGCGGCGGGGGAGAGGGACCCGGTCCCGAGCCTCGAGGGCTGCGGGACCGAGCCGCGCACACGGCCGACTTTTACCCGAAGACCGGCCCGGCGCTGGCGGGACAGCTCACCCGAAGAGCTGTCGCCGTTGCCCACGATCGTACTGGTCCGGCCGCGCGCCCTCCGCGGGCTGTGGGGAGCGGCCGGGGCGTGGTAGCGGATGCGCCCGACGACGGCCGCGCCATCGGGGCCGCATGTAAACAGCGTGTAACGGGAGGCCGCAAACGCTTCATCGGGATTGCCAACACCGCATGGCGTATTTGTAATATGTCACCTACCACCGGCTGCCCGAGGCCGGACGAGGGAGCGCCATGGCAGTGACCGGAGCAGATGCGGATGCTATCCGCGCGGGCGCACGCCGCGCCGCCGTCCTCCCCAGCACCGGATCCCGGCGCCCGCTGGGCACTGACGCCGTCACCCTCGAGGGCGGCCTGCTCGCCGCATGGCAGGAGCGCAACCGGGCCCGCACCATCCCCCACGCCATCGCCTCCATGGCCGCGGCCGGCAACCTCGACGACCTCCGCGCGGCGGTCGACGGGCCGGGCGAGCGGCCCGTCCCGCGGTACCCGTTCCTCGACACCGACGTCTACAAGACCCTCGAGGGCGTCGCCTACGAGGTCGGCCGGGGCACCGCGACAGCGGAGATGCGGGCCTTCGTGGACGAGGCGACGGACGTGCTCGAGCGGGTGCAGGCGGCGGACGGCTACATCGGCTCCTTCGTGCAGCGGCCCGGATCCGACCGCGAGCCCTGGTCCGACCTCGCGTGGGGCCACGAGCTCTACAACCTCGGCCACCTGATCCAGGCCGCGGTCGCCGACTCCCGCCAGGGCGGCGACGGGCGCCTCCTCGCCGTGGCCCGCCGCTTCGCCGACGCCGCTGTCCGCGAGTTCGGCCCGGGCGCTCGCGCCGAGGTCTGTGGCCATCCCGAGGTCGAGATGGCGCTCGTCGAGCTGCACCGCGAGACGGGGGAGCGCTCCTACCTCGACCTCGCCTCCGCGTTCGTCGACCGGCGCGGGCACGGCACGGTGGCGACGCGGATCTTCCCGGCCGAGTACTTCCAGGACGCGCACCTCTTCCGCGAGATGCCCGCCGTCACGGGCCACGCCGTCCGCATGGCGTACCTCGCCGCGGGCGCCACGGACGTGGCGACGGAGACGGGCGACGCGGATCTGCTCGCCGCATCCGTCCGCCTGTTCGACGACGCCGTGCGCACCCGCCTCTACGTGACGGGCGGGCTCGGCAGCCGCCACTCGGACGAGGCCATCGGCGACGCGTACGAGCTGCCGAGCGAGCGCTCCTACAGCGAGACCTGCGCGGCCATCGCCGTGATGCAGTGGGCCTGGCGCCTCTTCCTCGCGACCGGCGAGCCCCGCTTCCTCGACACGCACGAGACCGTGCTCTTCAACGCCTACGCCGTGGGGCTCTCCGCCGACGGCACGGGCTTCTTCTACGACAACCCGCTCCAGCGCCGGCCCGACCACCACGCGCAGTCCGGCGCCGAGACCGAGGGCGAGCTGATGCGCCGCCCGTGGTTCACCTGCCCGTGCTGCCCGCCGAACATCGTCCGCTGGATGAGCGAGCTGCAGGACCACGTCGCCGTCCAGGACGGCGACGACCTCGTGATTGCCCACCCGGCTGCCTGCGTGATCCGCACCGACGCGATCGACGTGCGCGTGACGACCGACTACCCGTGGGACGGCGCCGTGCGCGTGGAGGTGCTGCGCGCATCCGGCGCGGAGAGCGGCATCGTCATCCGCCGCCCCGGCTGGTGCCGCTCCGCGACCGCGGTCATCCACGGGGTCGACGGATCCACCGCCGAGGTGGACGCGGCGGCCGGCGACCGCTGGATCCGCGCCACCCGCGCCTGGGTCGCCGGCGACGCGCTCGTGGTCGACCTGGACATGCCGGTGCGCGCCCTCGGATCCCACCCGCACCTCGACGCCACCCGCGGGACCCTCGCGGTGGCGCGCGGACCGATCGTGTTCGCCATCGAGCAGGAGGACGCCGGCGCACCCGTCGACGACCTGCTCCTCGACCCGCGCGAACTGGCGCAGGCACGGACCGTGCCGCTCCCGCTCGCCGCGCCGTGGGGCCCGACGTCGGTCGCCGCCGATCCCGCGTCGGGCGTCGCGCTCGCCGTGCGGCTCCGCCGCGCGCTGCCCGCTCCGGACGAGCTCTACCCCGAGGTCGTCCCCGGCACCACCGCACCCGCCGCGTCGGCCGACCCCGTCGACGCCGTGCTCGTGCCGTACGCCCTCTGGGGCAACCGGTCGCCCGCCGCCATGCGGGTCTGGATCCGCGCCGCCGACACCGGCTGACGCTCCCGCCCGCGCGCTGCTCCCGGGATCCACCCGATCCGGGGCGGTCGCGCGCACCTCCTCTTCCTCCTCTTCCCTTCCATCGCACGACCCCGTCCGTCATTCCCCACCCGGTGCGCCCCGGCCGCCATCCACGAAACGAGAGTCCGATGAACAGACGAATCACCGCAGTCGGGCTGGCCCTCGCCGCCAGCCTCGCCCTCACGTCCTGCGCCGGCGCCGGAGGCGGCGCCGCGGCAGGCGGCGTCACCGGCCCCGCCGACACCGGCGGCACCATGCAGGTCCTCGCCAGCACCGACTTCTCGCATCTGGATCCGACGATGGGCTACGACACCGGCGTCGCGGACCTCTACCGGCTCATCTACCGCACGCTCACGACCGCGTCCGGCAAGGACGGCGCGACCATCGCGCCCGACCTCGCGACCGACACCGGCACGCCGAACGCGGACGCGACGGTCTGGACCTTCACGCTCAAGGACGGACTCAAGTTCGAGGACGGCTCTCCCATCACGAGCGAGTCCGTCAAGTTCGGCGTCGAGCGCTCCTTCGACCCCGCGCTCGCGATCGGCACGCCGTACACGCGCCTGTACCTCGCCGGCGGCGACACCTACAAGGGCCCGTACGAGTCGGGCGACCTGTCCTCCATCGAGACGCCGGACGAGAAGACCATCGTCTTCCACCTCAACCGCTCCGTGCCGGAGTTCGCGAGCGTCGCGGCCCAGAGCACCTTCACCCCGTTCCCGGTCGACAAGGACAGGGTGACGGTCACGAGCATGGACCAGCAGCCCATCGCCTCCGGTCCGTACCGGGTCACCGCGCGCACGGCAGGGTCCTCCCTCACCCTCGAGCGCAACCCCGAGTGGGACCAGACGACCGACGACGTGCGCACCGCCAAGCCCGACAAGTGGCAGTTCACGGTCGGCCTCGACCCGGCGACCATCGACGAGCGCATGCTCGCCGGCCAGGGCGATGACAAGAACGCGATCGCGTACACGATCACGGCCGCGAGCGTCTCCCGCATCCAGACCCCGCAGATCAAGGCGCGGACGGTGAGCGGCGACCAGGCGTGCACCACGTACCTCGGACTGAACACGACCAAGCCGCACCTCGACGACGTCCGGGTCCGGCAGGCGATCTCCTACGCGATCGACAAGAAGTCGCTCGCCGACGTCGCCGGCGGGCCGTCCGTCGCCGAGCCGGCCTCCACGATGCTCACCCCGTCGATCCCGGGCCACAAGGACTTCGACCTCTACCCGAGCACCGACAGCGCGGGCGACGTCGACAAGGCGAAGTCCCTCCTCGCCGAGGCGGGCCTCGCCGACGGCTTCACGATGACGCTGGACGTGCGCAACCTGCCGGCGTCCCAGAAGCAGGCCGAGGCGCTGCAGCAGTCGCTCGCGAAGGTCGGCATCACGCTCGAGCTGAACATCATCGACACCTCGACCTACTACGAGACCATCGGCACGACGTCGCAGCAGCACGACGCCGCCGTCACGGGCTGGTGCCCGGACTGGCTGTCGGCCAGCACCGTCCTGCCGACCCTGTTCGACGGACGCCAGATCAGCGAGAAGGGCAACAACAACATCGCGCAGCTCAACGACCCGGCCGTCAACGCGAAGATCGACGAGGTCTCCGCGATGACCGACCTCGACGCCGCGAAGACCGCGTGGGGCGACCTGGACGAGCAGATCCAGCAGCTGGCGCCGACCGTGCCGCTGCTGTTCGCGCAGTCGGTGCTCGTCGTGGGGGAGAACGTGCGGAACGCGTACTCGAGCCCCCTCTACGCGGGCGGGATCGACTACGCCACCATCGGCCTCCACACGGGGAAGTAGGCGGTGACCGCCACCCTGCAGGGCGCCTCGGCGCCCGACTCGGCCCCCGCCTACCCGACGGGACGGCCGCCGGCCGTCACGCCGACGAAGCGCGTGGTCGCGGCCCTCCGGTCGAAGCCGTCCGTGATCCTCAGCACCGCGTTCGTGGTGATCGTCCTGGTGCTCGCGATCTTCGCGCCGCTCCTGTCCGGGATCACCGGCTGGGGCCCCACGACCTTCGACGCCGACGCCGTGGATCCCGTCCTCGGCGGCCTGCCCATCGGCCCGTTCGGCGGTGTCAGCGCCTCGCACTGGTTCGGCGTCGAGCCGCAGAACGGCCGTGACCTGTTCGCCCGCATCGCGTACGGCGCCCGGGTGTCCCTGCTCATCGCGGTCTCCGCCACGGTCGTCACCACGGCGATCGGCGTGGTCGCGGGCATGGTCGCCGGCTACTTCGGCGGAATCGTCGACCAGGTCGTGTCCCGGGTCATGGACTTCCTCATGGCCTTCCCGGCGCTGATCTTCATGATCGCGATCCTGTCGGCCCTGCCCGCGGGCAACCGCCCGGCGCTGCTCGTCCTGGTGCTCAGCGTCTTCGGCTGGCCGTACACGGCGCGCATCGTGCGCGGCCAGACCATGACGATCCGCACGCGCGACTTCGTGGAGGCCGCCCGGGCATCCGGCGCCTCCTCCATGGGCGTGATCTTCCGGGAGGTGCTGCCCAACCTGCGCGGCACGGTCATCGTGCTGGCCACGCTCGCGGTGCCGAGCTACATCGGCACCGAGGCGAGCCTGT